>NZ_SAIS01000004.1 GCF_004360155.1 Paraglaciecola marina
TATAGAGAGAACACATTCCTATGCAACACTTTATTTCATTTTTTATTTCAACTGCTTATTTTTCGGACAAAGCACTTAAAAAAACAGCATTTTTGAATGGTAAAGGTAAATATATAGGCAAGTCTTGTCGCTAATTGTTTGCGAAAGCTAATTAAATCAGTAACATGTGGACGCTATTTAATCTTAATTAACCATAAACACTTTTTAGGTAGAGCATATGAATCCCTCTTTTATTTTTAATATTGTTATCACTATTATCATTGCCGTAATCATGTATTTCCTTTTACCAATTGTCACTGCTGATATTTCCAGCTCTTTGGCGGCGTCTGTAGGCGTATTAATTGGTGGTATCCTAACCCCTCTATTATCTAATCTAGTTAACACATCAAATGAAGAAAGCGATACTGTGGATGAAATTGCTACCTTATATGTAGGCAACCTTCCTTATCGTGCGAACGAGCAAGCCGTGCAGGAGTATTTTGAGCAGCAAGGAAAGGTTGTTTCGGTTCGTCTAATGAAAGACAGAAGAACAGGCAAAAGGAAAGGCTATGGATTTGTGGAAATGGATGCTAAGGGAGCAAATAAAGCTATAAAGCATTTAAATGACTCTAGTTTCCAAGAAAGAACCTTAAAAGTTAGACTTGCTAAAGATAAAGTAGAGGACTAAGTCAGACACTATTTCTAACCGCAGTAATACAAAAAAGCCCTCAATATGCGAAAAGCACAAATATTGGGGGCTTTTACTTTAAAAATACTAATTAGCTCTCTGGTTGAAAACCAACTGGCAAGTTATTAATTAGCCTTTGATTAAACTCATTAAAACGGTTAATTGCTGAAATCAAGTCAGGTGTAGCGACTTCACTTCCTAATCGGTTAATTAGCTCGTTCACTACATTTTCATAGGATTCACTCCTATCAAATTGCGATCTAGAACCATCTAAGACATTTAGTAATTTATCGAGATAATCTGCAACAGGTGATACCGCTTTGGCGGGTTCGTTTTCTGTGTTTTCGTTATCATAGCGAGATACAGTCTCATAGGTTTTAATCACTTGAGTGTTTTCAACCTTTGTTAGTTGTAAAGCAAAACCTGTAAGCTCTTGTTCATCAAACCCTAACTCTAGCGCTTGATTGAAAGCAGTTTCAATATCACCATTAAAAAACTCTTCGGCCAATTCATAGGTATTGGCAACCAAATCTGCTATGGCTTCAAGCTCAGCTTCATCTAGTTCACCTTTAACTGAAAAAGAGAGAGAGCTTTCTTGAAAATATACTGAGTTTTGTTGAAGGACTATAGACTCTTCTGACTCATTAACGTTAGCAACTACAGTGTCCTCTGTAACCAAACTATCAAGATTATCTTCAGTCGTCTCACTCTCAAGCTCTGTGGTAGGTTGTGGCATAATTGGAGTTATTTCTGCACTGTCATCTTTAACCTTTTCAAGTATTTCTTTTTGACTAATATCAAGCTGCTCTATGTCGTCAAACGTAAGCAGAACTTGGTCACCATCTTTAGTACGGATATATAGTTCCCCCTGCTGTAACTTAAAGTTAGAAATATCAGTAGAAACTAAAACATCCGACTCTTCGCTACTACTCGATTCTGTTTCATTACCAAATACTTTGTTTCTAAGTTGCTCAATGCCTTGTTGAATTAAACTTTTGCTCTGACTTATCCCTTCCGCAATATCTTCATTCATAAAACCAGCTAGATCTTGCTCAGCTAAGTCAACACCTTTTAGTACTCCGGACAATGCCTGATCAAACAAGGAGTTTAATGCCTCTTCACTAGCTCCCTTATTTTGAGCATTTGTAATTGCACCAGTTACAAAGTTAAGTACATTTTTTGTGACTTCCTCAAAATTAAATAAAGACTCCTCAGCCTTATCTTTTTCAGGTACTGAAAAATTTGGCTTTTGCCTATTAACTTCTAAAGAACTACTCATAGAGTTTGAATAAATTCGTACACCAAAGCTACTACTAGAACTGAAAGTATCACTTTGTAACTTTTGTAAATTACTTTGATTACGGGCGGCCTGCTCTAAACCAGAATCTCTCAGCTGATTTTGAAGGCTATTCTCGCTGCCCAAATGTTGGGGCTTATCACCTAAAAAGGCTTTTAATTGACTAATATTCATTTCAGATACCTCACTATCCTTAACTAATAATATCGGCAGCTAGTGTGCAACATTTAGCTGTATTTGCATAAAATATCACCAACTTAGTTTTGTAGCGTTTTATAATGTGTTGAAGTCTCACTCAAAACCCATTACCTTGCCGCTTTTATATCAATATGTAGGGCAATCTATGCGACCGACAGAAATTAATCCAAACTTATATGTCGAACAGTTACAGCAAAAATATCATTTTGTTGAACAAGCATTTGCACAGTTTTCAATGCCCGAACTGGAAACATTTGAATCAGACGCTTCACATTACAGGTATCGTGCTGAATTTAGGCTTTGGCATGACGGCGATGAACTTCATCATGTAATGTTTGATCAAACTACTAAAGAGAAATATCAAGTACATAACTTTCCTCCAGCCTGTCAATTAATCAATGACCTAATGACAGATTTAATAGCAGAGCTGAAAGTAAGCGAAGCCGCTCGCAGAAAACTATTCCAAATAGATTACTTAGCCACATTAAGTGGTGAAATTGTAGCCTCTTTGCTGTACCACAAAACTTTGGATGATGACTGGGTCACCGAGATACAAACAATACTTAAAAAACTAAGGCAAAGTTACAAACTAGATATAATTGGCCGCGCTAGAAAACAAAAGATTGTACTTGATAAAGATTATGCGACAGAAACTTTACTCATAAACAAGCAAACCTTCACATTTAAACAGATCGAAAATAGCTTTACTCAACCTAATGCCAAAGTAAACATTAAGATGATCGAATGGGCCTTAGATGTCACTAAGGGGAGTGAAGATGACTTACTTGAGCTTTACTGCGGCGCTGGCAATTTTTCAATCCCCTTAGCGCAAAACTTTAGTAAGGTACTAGCAACAGAAATATCCAAGACATCGGTGGCAGCAGCACAACAAAATATAAAAGATAACAAGGTCAATAACTTAAAAATCATTAGGATGTCAAGTGAAGAGTTTGTTCAAGCACAACAAGGTGTTAGAGAGTACCGCAGACTAGATGGTATCAAATTAGATGACTACGCATGTAAAACGGTATTGGTTGATCCGCCGAGATCAGGTTTAGACAATGCGACCCTAGATATGATCAAACACTATAAGAACATTGTGTATATTTCTTGTAATCCAGAAACGTTAAAACACAATCTAGATACACTATTAGAAACCCATAAAGTTATTCGTTTCGCGTTATTTGATCAATTTCCTTATACTCACCATGCGGAATGTGGAGTATACCTACAAAAGCTATAAATTATTTTATCTGCCTAGATGACTGCTCAGACAACGCTTGTAACGCTCCGTTTGCAACAAATCTGAGCTGTAATTTAACGCGACGTCCAACACTTTCTTTTTGCTCTTTGGTTGCATCGAGGGCTTCAGCTCCTGCACTAAAAACCAGCTTAACCATGGCCTCTGCTTGCAAATTAGCTATGTTATAAGGGAGCCCAGTAGTGGCAATAGTGTAATCTGTCAACTCAACTGTAAAGTGCTTTATTTCTCTTAGTACAGCAGCCCTAAAAGCCATAGATGTGCCAGTGTGCTCTCTCAATAACAGACGAAACACATTATTATTTGCAGTAATAAATTCCATAAAGGTATCTACAGAAGTATTTATAACACCTCCACCTGATGCAATTCTTAATCTTGCTTGACGCATTAACTGGCGCAGTGCTAATCCAGCCTCATCCACCAATGTAAGACCTAATTCGTCTATGTCTTTAAAATGCCTATAAAAAGAAGTAGGGGCAATACCTGCAGCTCGTGCAACCTCTCGAAGGCTTACACTCGATAAGCTACGCTCCTCATCTAATAAGGAAAACGCAGCGTCAATTATAGTTCTGCGGGTTCGTAATTTTTGGTCTTGGCGACTTAATGGAGATTCTTTAATAGCTTTCATAGCGCTGATTCTAACGCGAAAAGATAAGAAATAGACACTATAAAAGCCTAGAAATACCACAATTAACTTGCTTAAGTGCGGGAGCAAAGTAAAATAGCGTACACTTGTAAGCTGAAATTGACATTAAATGAAAAAGCCACGTCTAATCCTTACCAACATATTGGTATTTATAATAACCGGACTTATTGCACTTATACTGGTCCCTATTGAGGCGATTCTAAATGGGTTTGATGGGTTTGAGATTGCAGCTTGCATTATTCTTATCTATTTCTCTGGAATGTCGATTACTGCCGGTTATCACAGGCTTTGGTCTCATAAAGCATTTGAGGCTAACAGCATAGTTAAATCTGTTTTGGCTATTGGCGGAGCAATGGCACTTCAAAACAGTATCTTACATTGGAGCTCTGATCATAGAGTTCATCACAAAAATGTTGATGATAACGAACGTGATCCTTACTCAGCAAAGAAAGGCTTTTGGTTCTCTCATATGGGATGGATGTTGAGAGAATATCAAAGGCATAGATATGCTGACTACAATAACTGTCGAGACTTACAAAAAGATAAGGTTGTAATGTGGCAACACAATAATTATTTAGCCATTATGCTTACCGCTAACTTTGGTATACCTATGCTACTTGGTTGGCTAAATGGAGATATCTGGGGCATGTTACTACTAGCTGGGGTATTTAGATTGGTAGTGGTGCATCACGTCACGTTTTTTATAAATTCATTAGCCCACATTTGGGGAAGACAGCCCTATACGGATGCAAATAGCGCTCGAGACAACGACGTGTTGGCCTTCTTTACATTTGGTGAGGGATACCACAACTACCATCATATCTTTGAATATGATTATAGAAATGGCATAAAATGGTGGCAATTTGATCCCACAAAGTGGTTGATTAGGAGTTTAGCATATTTAGGTTTAGCAAAAAATTTGCGTCGATGCCCTGAAGAGCGTATCGAAAAAGCTAAAGTAGCAATGCAATTAAAGTTAGCCAAAGAAAAAGTATCTAAGTTACAAAATGCAGAAGAGATTTTAATTCGAGTTCAAAAAGAATATGAATTATTGGCACAACGAATGACAGAATATTACGCAGCGAAAAAGCAATTAATGGAAATCAAGAAACTGTCTTTGCAGCGCAGCTACAAAAATTTAGAAGTACATTATAGATATAAAGAATTGAAACAAAAATTAGCCATACAAAAAGAAAAATGGTTACAACTAAATCAGTTTGATTTTATGCCAGGTTGTGCAGATTAATTTGGGTAATAATAGTGACAATCAAGGCTTCATTTGAAGCCTTTTTTATTGGATAGGAAAATGGATATAATTAAGGCAATTGACCGATGCTCAATATGTGCAGACCACTTACCTTTGCCACCTCGTCCAATTTTACAATTTTCACCTCTAGCAAAGGTACTCATCATAGGTCAGGCCCCCGGAATTAAGGCACATGAAAGCCAAAAAGCATGGAACGATGCTTCAGGTAAGCGTTTAAGGGAATGGTTAAAACTAGACGAAACACAGTTTTATACCCCAAGCATATTATCCATAGTTCCAATGGGATTTTGTTACCCCGGTAAGGCCAAAAGCGGTGACTTACCTCCTAGGCCTGAATGTGCACCTAAATGGCATGGAGAGTTACTGAAAACCAGTAAGCCAAAACTTGTCATATTGATCGGTAAACACGCGCAAGATTATTACTTAACTGACAACAGAAAACTAACGGAAAGGTTACAGAACTGGGGAGACTATCAACCTAAATATATGGTATTTCCTCACCCATCACCAAGAAACAATATTTGGCTTAAAAAAAATGCTTGGTTTGAAAAAACAGTACTGCCACAAATGCAGCAGGTGCTTGCAAGCCATCTATAACAAGCCACTTGCCAACCTTAAACACCATCATTGTCTAAGAATTCGAGCAGTTCATTATAAGGCATAGGTTTGGCGAATAGATATCCCTGAGCCTCATCACACCCTAACTTAAGCATATAGCTAGCTTGCTCTCGCTTTTCAACACCTTCAGCAATGGTCGCCAGCCCCAACTTTGTACCAAGGGTAACTATTGTTTCAGCAATGAAAGCTGTTTTTCCTGGAGTTATTTCATTTACGAAAGAGCGATCGACTTTAAGTCTGTCTAAAGGTAGTTTTTGTAGATAATTCATTGATGAAAAACCGGTACCAAAATCATCAATCGCAACTTTAACACCAAACTTCTTTAACTCTTGAAGTGCTTCAATCACTATATGCGGCTCATCCATTACTACACTTTCAGTTATCTCCAATTCAATTTTTTCAGGAGATATACCGTATTCACTAATAATGGTTTTAACGGTTTCTACAAACTTGGGGTCTCTAAATTGTGGCATTGATATATTTACAGCCATGCGTAAAGAGTCAAACCCTCTACTTTTCAATTTGTTAAGATGCTTACAAGATTCTTCTAGCACCCAGATACCAATATCTACTATTAACCCAGAGTACTCTGCCAAAGGTACAAATATAGCTGGAGAAACAAACCTTCCCTCTGCACTTGGCCAACGCAATAGCGCTTCCATCCCCACGATTTTTTCTGTCACAAGATCGACCTGAGGCTGATACCAGAGTTGTAACTTTTTAGCCTCAAAATCCAGGGTAAGCTGCCTAATCATTTCTAGACGCCAAGTAGTTTCTTGCTCCATCTCTGGGCAATAAAACTCATAGTTTATCTTTAAGTTTTTCTTCGCTTTATTTAAGGCAATATTACTTTGCTTTAAAATATTAATCCCGGATTGAGCTCTTCCATCCAGACGGCAAAAGCCGAAAGAAGCCGATAAAGATAATGAATGCTCACCTGCTTTAAAGGGTAAAAGAAACAGTTTATTCAAAGATTCAGGGTTTACAAATGACTCAGACCCGATCAAACCAAAGACATCCGAGCCGATTCTTGCTATCTGTACATTCTCAATAAATTTATCTTCTAGACGTTTAGTTACAGCCATCAAGGTACTATTACCAGCATCTTGGCCTAAACCGTCATTTATGTCTGCAAAATGATTAAGGTCAACTAGGGCAACGATGAAATCAGTCCCTCTTAGTTTTCCAGAACAACAATCATCAAGCATATTAATGAACTCACTACGATTGGGGAGCTTGGTTAACCAATCTTTAAATGCTGCGGTTCGTAATTGATGAAATAAATTAACATTTTCATATCCAATAGATACACTGGATAGAAAAACTTCCAACAATTGCCTATCAATGATATTGATTTTACTACCAATTTGTAAATAAATGGCCGCTTCATAATTAGCGCTGTGCAAATAAAAAACAGTAAAAAATTTTTCAAATATATGCTCTTTAGCCTCTAAGCAACAATGCACAGAGTTAACAATATCTGTATCTGCCAAACTATCCAATTTTTCATTAATACAGGATAAAAACTCACCAGTTGCTTCTAGTACGTAAAGATTTTCATCTTCCTTATCTAAGGCTACTCCAGCCTCTGCACATATGAAACCGCTGGCGTTTTCGCCAATTAAGGCGTTAATTTGTACCAATACATCACTACAAAAACTTTTTATTGAATGCTCTTCCATTAAATTAGCAGAAGCGCTGATAATTTTTTGTAAACCTTGACGGCTTTGGTTTATTGACAATATCTGTTGATAAGAACGTAAAGACGCAATAATAGTGGTAACTAATTTACTGCGAGTTAATTCAGTTTTAGTTTTATAATCATTAATATCATAATCTTTAATGATTTTTTCTTCTGGGGCGTATCCAGGTTGCCCAGTTCTTAAAATAATACGAGGTTCAATAATATGTAGCTCTTCGCGCATTTTACGTGCGACTGTTAAACCGGCATCATCAGACTCCATCACAACATCAAGTAATATTATCGCAATGGAAGTGCCCATTTCCTCAATAATTTCTAGCGCTTGGGCGCCTGAATAGGCATGGATAAAGTTTAATGATTTATCATTAACGATAAGATCTGATAATGCTAACCGTGTAACTGAGTGGATTTCTTTGTCGTCGTCGACTACTAGAATGTTCCACATTCCAGTAGGGTTTTGCACAGCAGAAGGACTATCTTCTGATAGAAAGATTAATTCGTCATTCTCATATTTGTTTAAACTCATCGACTCTCCACCAAACACTAAACTATGCTAACTCTTATCACCGAGTAAATAAGGAATTCTGAGCGAAGTGAACCAAACTTAACATTTTTCATTGCTCATGTAACATGAATTAACGCAATATACTGGCCTTGACCATATTTTTAGAGTTTAGCGTACATTTTTATGAAAATTGAATTAAATCATTCACCTAAACCTATTCAAGTTGCGGGGGCGAAATCTGGTTCGAAAAATACAGCTGTAACTTCTAAATCATCCGCAGAGAATAAGGTAAATAAACAACACAATCAAAAAAAAATAACTAAATGGTTCTCACAAGTGGGTATCCAAGGTAGCTACAATAATACCAAGACTCAAAGTATAGATGATAAAGTACGTCTCAAAGCTCAAATATTGGCTCGTCGTAAAGTCAGCAATTTAGAAAACATACTCGGTAGAGCGTTAGATTTTTGTTTAGAAGACGGCAAAGAGGAATCCATTGACCCTGATTGGTTTTTCAGTTTTGTAAATATGGCAGAAGAAATTTTTTCACCAGCTATGCAGGAACTATGGGGGAAAATATTTGCAGTAGAAACTGCCAAACCTGGAAGTTTTTCTCTGAAAACGCTCACTCTTCTAAAACAGCTTACACAAAAAGATGCACATATCTTTCGACAAGCCGTTAACCTAACAAGTTATAAAAAAGGTGAATCTACACCTAGGCTTCTAATCGGTTACTATCAAAAATCCAATATTTGGTCGTTTTTTAACACCTTCAAGAATAAACAACTTAACTTAGCCGAATATGGTCTGAGTTACCCAGACCTATTGTCTTTGATGGATTTAGGTTTGATTCATCATAGCGAGATTGAGTCAGGAGAGCTAAATACCAGTACGCAAACAGAATGGCGCTGTGCCGGTTCCAAACTAATACTAGCCGCTAAAAAGGAAGGTACAACTTTGTTGTATTATAAATTCACACCTACAGGTGCAGAATTATGCAAATTGGTAAATAAACAGAAACTTGATGCTTACACAGATGCAATATTATCAACTTTAGGAAGAGCATTTAACATTGATTAACCCCAGTTGAATATAAAAGGGGCTGACCAATGAAAAGGGCAAGGCTTTAGATACCGTCTCCAAACTCATGCAAACCACACTCTCGCTTTAATCCAAAGAAGCGTGTGTCTTGTTCATTCAAACTTTCTTCCAGTGAGCGAGTACTATGCCAGTCACCAATTGAAACATAACCTTTTTCCCACAACGGATGGTATGGCAAACCATGCTCCTTTAAGTACATATGTACAGTACGATTTGACCAATCTATTATAGGGTAAATCTTAGTTTGATCTTTCAACTGCTGTAAAACAGACAACTTTTCACGCATATCAGACTGGCTTCGACGTAACCCGGCAAACCAACTTTTCACATTCAAATCTTGTAGTGCTTTTTGCATAGGCTCTACTTTATTGAGTGTGTTGTATTTCTCGATACCTTCTATGCCTTGTTCCCACATTTTTCCATACTTGGCTTCCTGCCAACCTGCGGATAGCTCTGAACGATAGACCTTTAAATTTAGGTTAAGTTGCTCTTTCATCTGCTCAATGAACTGGTAAGTTTCAGGAAACAAATACCCAGTATCCGTCAACACAACTGGAATATCTGGACATTGCTGAGTCACCATATGCAACATTACTGCAGCTTGCGCCCCAAAACTGGAAGATAACATGAACTGTTGAGGTAAGTTCTCTAGGGCCCAAGTAACACGCTGTTCTGCTGACTGCTTTTCTAATGACAAGTTAACTTCTGCTAACTCTTCACTAGAAAAACGTCTAACAGTACTCACACCTAACTCAGATTGCGTAGTTAGGGACATCGTGAAAATCCTTAGCAGAATTAATAACTGGCTTAACTACTTCAACTCTAATCAAGAAGTCACCAAATGCTTCATTGGCTTGGCGTTCTTTGGCCCAACGACCAATTAAACCATCCAACTCTTCCATAATTTCTTTTTCATCAATGTTTTCACGGTACATTCTAGGTATACGTGTACCTTGACGATCGCCACCTAAGTGGAAATTGTACTTACCAGGGCCTTTACCCACTAGGCCTACTTCAGCCAACATCGCGCGACCACACCCGTTAGGACAGCCAGTGATACGATAAATGATGCTTTCTTCTGGCAAACCATGTTTTGCCAAAAAACCTTCAATTTTAGTAACCGCATCAGGTAAGTAACGCTCAGCTTCAGCCATTGCCAATGGGCACGTAGGAAGTGAAACACAAGCCATTGAATCTTTACGTTGGTTACTAACAGAATCTTCAATCAAGCCATTATCGCGGGCTATTTTTTCAATTTTATCTTTCAACTCAGCAGGTACACCAGCCACAATCAAGTTTTGATTAGCGGTAAGTCTAAAATCTCCTGGGTGAATTTTTGCAATTTCAGCACAACCTGTTTTTAAGGTTTTACCTGGGTAATCAAGAATTCGACCATTTTCGATAAATACTGTTAAGTGATGCTTACCATCTGCGCCTTCAACCCAACCAATTCGATCACCACGTGACGTAAATTCATATGGCTTACTTGCAGCAAAGATAGCTCCTGAACGTTTTTCAACTTCCACTTTGAAATTTTCTACACCAACACGCTCAAGGGTATATTTGGTTTTAGCATTCTTACGGTTTACACGATTACCCCAATCTCGCTGGGTAGTGACAACTGCTTCTGCAACCGCTAATGTATGCTCCAGAGAAATAAAACCAAAATCATCTGCTTTACGGGGGAAAGTAGAAGTATCACCATGGGTCATTGCTAAACCACCACCCACTAACACGTTAAAGCCAACTAATTTACCATTCTCAGCAATAGCCACAAAGTTAAGGTCGTTAGCATGTACATCCACATCATTTTGTGGAGGGATCACAACTGTGGTTTTAAATTTACGTGGTAAATAAGTACTTCCTAAAATAGGTTCATGATCAGTGGTTTCAACTTTTTCACCATCTAACCAAATCTCTGCATAAGCACGAGTTTTAGGTAGTAAATGTTCACTAATTTTAGTGGCCCAGTCGTAAGCTTCTTGATGTAACTCTGACTCAACAGGGTTCGAGGTACACAACACATTTCGGTTTACGTCACCTGCAGTGGCAATGGAATCAATACCTACTTGATTCAACATTTGATGCATTGGTTTAACGTTAGGTTTTAACACACCATGAAACTGGAACGTTTGGCGAGTAGTTAAACGAATACTGCCGTAAATACTTTTTTCTTCTGCAAATTTATCAATAGCTAGCCATTGTTCAGTAGAAATAATACCACCAGGTAAACGGGCGCGTAACATCACGTTCTGTAGAGGTTCTAATTTTTGTTTAGCTCGTTCAGCACGAATATCACGGTCATCTTGTTGATACATTCCGTGAAAACGAATAAGTTGGAAATTATCTCCAACAAATGCGCCAGTTAGGTCATCAGTAAGATTTTCTGCAATGGTCCCACGTAAATAGTTACTTTCGGTTTTCAAACGTTCGTTGTCTGCCAATTTGCCTTCAACGACGAAATTTTTATTATCAGTGCTCATTAATATACATCCTTCTGATAGCGTTTAGCGCGGCGCAAGTCTGAAAGGTATTGCTCTGCTTCTTCTTCGGTTTTACCACCGTGCTCAATCACAATTTTAACCAATGCATCTTGTACATCTTTAGCCATGTGATTAGCATCGCCACACACATAAAAGTGTGCGCCTTTTTCTAACCAGTTATACAATTCAGCGCCTTGCTCTAGCATACGATGCTGCACGTATATTTTTTCTTCTTGGTCACGAGAAAAAGCTAAAGTTACTTTATTTACTACCCCTTCTTTAACAAAACGTTGCCATTCTGTCTGATACAAAAAGTCTTGGGTATAGTTTGGATTTCCAAAGAACAGCCAGTTTTCACCGCTAGCTTCTTCAGCTTCACGCTGTTGCATGAAAGCTCTAAATGGTGCGATACCTGTGCCTGGACCAACCATAATCACAGGGGTATTGCCGTCGTCAGGTAGCCTGAAGTTATCGTTTGTTTCAACAAACACCTTCACTTCACCACCTTCATTTAAACGTTTTGATAAGAAACTAGAAGCCCCACCTTGGTGTACAGAACCATGGGCGTCAAATTCAACTAAAGCTACTGTTAAGTGAACTTCGTCTTCCACTTCTGCTTGGCTTGATGCAATAGAATACAAACGAGGTGTCATACCACGTAGAGCGTCAACTAATTCTTGTGCTGATAGTTTAGCTGGATATTGACGTACAATATCGATAATTTGACGTTCTGCCAAATACTCTCGAAGTACCGCTTTATCTTCTATCAAAGCGTTTAATTCAACATTATTAGCAAAACCAGCGTAGGCTTGTACAAAACTAGGGTAGCTTTGAGTTAACTCAAGTTTACTAACCAAAACTTGTTTAAGAGAATAGTCTTCACCAGAAAATGTAATACTTTCTTCGGGATTTAATTCTAAGGTAGCCAATAAAGCAGCTACTAATTGCTCATCGTTTTCGAACCAAACACCTAGAGCATCACCCGGACGATATTGAATACCAGACTCTTCTAACGAAATTTCAATATGGCGAATATCTTTTACAGAATCTCGGCCAGTAATTTTTTGACTTTCTAGTAAAGATGCCGCAAAGGGAGCTTTTTTAGTGTACTGAGTAGCAGCAACAGACTGCGCGTCTAAATTTAAAGACGGATCGGCACCAGCGCTAGGGGCTAATAACTCATCTTTAATTTCATGATTTAAACTTTCAAACCAAGCTGTAGCAGCCTCATCATAGTCCACATCACAATCAACGCGATCAATAATTCGCTTAGCGCCTAGGCTTTGTAAGCGATTGTCAAAATCTTTGGCTGTTTGGCAGAAAAACTCATAACTAGTGTCACCTAGTCCTAAAACAGCAAACTTTAGCCCGTCTAACTTAGGGGCTTTTTTACCACCTAAAAAGCTATGTAACTCTACGGCATCATCAGGCGCTTCACCTTCACCATGAGTACTTACAACAATAGCCACATGGCTTTCTGTTTTAAGTTGTTTGTGCTTATAATCAGCCATACTAACTAACTTAGAAGGAAGGTTTAGCGCGTCTAATTTCGCTTTATATTCCTCGGCTACACCTTTGGCATTGCCAGTTTGTGAACCATATAAGATAGTCATAGATTGAGATGGACCAGCCGTCACGCTTGGTATAGTGCTAGCCTGGCCATTTTGTGCCAAACCTGCAAAGTATCCACTTAGCCATGTAAGCTGTTGTGGATTGAGAGTGGCCGAAGCCTGACTAATTTGAGCCCACTGGTTTTCATTTAAACCAGCAGCAAACCCTGAGGGTTGATTTATAGGTGAAGTCATAAGATCGCTAACCGTTATTAATACAAGGGTAGGTTAGCGATCTATCTAAACAACAGGAAAGAATAAAAGCTGATTCGTTATAACCAAATCAGATGAAATTATTACAAAATGTTAAAAGTGTACTTCTATCCCTGCAAAAGGCCCTTTAAATTCTAGATCTGAATAAATTCTATTATTATCATCACTGTAATCTAGCTCTAAGGTCACAGCTCTATAGCCCACTTGAAAAGTTACATCTATAGCTAGGTTTTCTATTAAACTATAGGTAATAACCGCTTGGTAATCTGACAAGGTATTGTCATCAATACTTAAATAATTACCTTCTACATAAGCACCAAAACCAGTAAATGGAATACCAAGAGCCAATCTAGAATACAACATAGGAACAGGTACTGAGAAATCTAATGTTTCTGTGCGGTTTGGAGCTTCTTTTTCAGTAACTGTAAATTCGCCTTCAAGATATTTAGCATTAATACCAAAATCAAAACTAATCAGGTCATTATCAAAAAATTCATAATACAAAATGATATCTGTGGCGGTTAAATCAACTTCGGTATTAGCATCCGAATCGACAGAAAACAACTGACCATTAAATTCAAAATTACTATCAAAATTAACATCACCTTGCGTGCTCATGTCAGTTCTTTGTAATTTGATATTTGGGATCAGAGGGATTGGGTGTTCAAAGGCCACGTAAATATTAGTATTGGTCTGAGTATCAAAATTAAAATCTCTATTATCCCCATCGTCCGAGAAGCCACCTGACGTTTCCATATTCCACCCCTGAGCCCCTGCATATAAACCCAATAAGGTGTCTGCTTGGCTAGAGAAGCTGGAGCATAATGTAATAAGCCCTAATGTAATTGCCGTTTTTTTCATGGTTTATCCTTGATTAAGTAGTTCGCTTAGCTCGATTAAAGCAGCATTTGCACGAGAAATATAGTTCGCCATAACTAATGAGTGATTAGCTAACATACCAAAGCCACTACCGTTCAAAATTACAGGGCTCCAGATGGACTCTTGAGTCGCTTCAAGCTCACGTATAATTTGCTGTAGACTGACTTTTGCATTTTTCTTTTCTAACACATCCGAGAAGTCTACTTCTACTGCTTTCAAGAAGTGTAATAAAGCCCAGCTAGCACCACGGGCTTCATAAAAATTATTATCTAGGCGCCACCAGCTAGTTTTATCAACTAATTTATGGGCTGTTGGAGTTGATTGACTAGCCTCTGCATCACCCGCTAAATTTGTGTCAATGCGGTCTTGTCCGACACTGGCACTTAAACGTTGAGATAGACTACCTAAACGTTTTTCCATTTGTTTTAACCAATCTCTTAAATTGTCTGCTCGAGCGTAAAACTGACCTTGCTGTAATGTCACATCAGCGAGGCTAGCGCGATAGAGATAAAGATTGTCTATGCCTTCTTGATATTTTGATTCAGCAGAAGGCAAAATCCAACTTAAACTATCGTTATTAAATTGCGGTTGCGCCTTAGTTAGATAAGCGTTTTCTACTGACTGACTTTGTGAACGACTAAAATCTTTACGCATGGCTAGTGCTAAATCACGAGTCATTTCTAAAGCGCCAAATTCCCAGCTGGGCATGTTATCCATCATGACACTTGGCGGAATAACATCATTTGATAAGTACCCACCAGACTTATTAAGTAAGGCTTCAGCAACGGCAATCAAGCTAGTAGTCATAGTGTAACCTGCTACTACCTTTTCATTTTTTTCAAGAGCTTGCTGCTGAGCTAACTCTCTAGGTTCAAAACGGTCTGGCTCAACGCTCCAGAAAATCGACACTATCCACAATAAGAAAATAAGGATCGCGATTACACTTAGTAATCGTTTGGGAGTGATATATTTTTGCATGTCAATATCCTTAGTGATGCGTTGCATGAGATGGACGAGCTACAGTCGCTTTAAAGTCTATTGCGTCTCCATCTTGAGTAATTAATTTTAAGCTAACCTCTTGGTTTTCTACTAGCGTTTGCTTTAAGCCAAACAACATAATATGTAAACCGCCTGGTTTGAAATAAACTGTCTGACCAGGCTCTATTATTATTGAATCTTGTTGTTGCATACTCATCATATCATTCACTAAAACATGATTATGAAGTTCTGCTTTATTAGCGATATTCGAAGAGGCTGCAACTATTATTTCTGCTTTATTTGAAAGGTTTTCAATTGAAAGGTATGCCGAAGTATTAGGTACACCAGGGGGCAACAACCTAACTGTTGCATCTGACACTACTAATTCTGCCTGACACCAAAAACAGCTAATTCCTAATAAAACTGTGAAGACTCGAAGCATCGATATTCCATACTTAATTTACAAACAGACTTAGATTATTCAGCAATCACCATGACATGCCAAGACTTGTTTATATATTTGTGCCTGAGCCTCCAACTTTCTAAACAAAATTAGTAAGCTGCCGAAGGCTTTTCTCTTACCAGTAGATAAATCACAATCGAGATTAAAATAACCGGCCAAAACATACCCAAGCCTGCTACAAACAATCCAATAGCGCATGCTACAAAAATAAGTACCATTGCAGCGATAACACTAAAAGCGACAATGAACCCAATAAATACCAATAATGCAACGATAGCAGTGGCAGCAATAATTGACGTAAATGGCTCAACTTCATAATCAGATAAAACTAGATGTAAATCGAACCATTCCG
This sequence comes from Paraglaciecola marina, assembly GCF_004360155.1. Lineage (GTDB taxonomy): Bacteria > Pseudomonadota > Gammaproteobacteria > Enterobacterales > Alteromonadaceae > Paraglaciecola > Paraglaciecola marina. The sequence goes on from NZ_SAIS01000004.1 coordinate 16,241, forward strand.
TCACTACATGACCAAAACAATATGTTAAAACCCCAGCAATCAATACCGCTAAAAAGAGATTTTTTAACATGATAATTACCTGTTAGGGATTAAAACAGTGGCTGTTACATAGGCTACTGCCGTTACTACTGGCAACATTATCAAACACACTACAGCAACACAGCGAACCAATAACCGTGATACATTCCAATGCTTTGCTAAGCCAGCACAAACACCAGATATTTTGCCATGCACTGAATCCTTATATAACCTATTTACATCAATATACTGTCTCATAATCTTCTCCTGTTAAATTCTGAACCAGTGGCAAATTAAATTGCCACTTAGTGGGTATCCTGCTTATTAGGCAACTTTTTTACGTAACTCTGCTAACTCTTCTTCAATTTTGTTTTCAGCTTCAAGCTTTTTAAACTCAGCGTCTAAGCCTTTTGCTTCATCAACCAAATCATAAGCATCAACTTGCGACTCTAAATCATCAATACGACGCTCATATTGCTCAAAACGAATGATGGCGTCATCAATCTTCACTGACTGAGCTTTACTCTTAACTTGCATACGCACAGATACAGAGCGCTCTCTTAGTATCATAGATTTTTGTTTAGCCCTGGCTTCCACCAGCTTATCTTGTAATTTCCCCATATCCGCTTGTAGCTTAGTTAGCGACTCTTCGATGGTTTCCATTTCAGCTGATAAAGCAGCAAAGCTTTGTTGCGTTATATTCTTTTCAGTAAGTGCCGCTCTTGCTAAGTCCTCACGACCTTTCTCTAGAGCCAACTCTGCTTTAGCTTGCCAACTTGTCACTTGCTGCTCTAGTTTTGCAATCTGACGTTGAACTTGTTTTTTCTCAGCTAAGTTTGTGGCAGCAACAGAACGCAATTCCACTAAAGTCTCTTCCATTTCTTGAATCAACAATTTCACCACTTTAGCTGGGTCTTCAGCCTTATCTAAAATGGCATTAATGTTGGCCTGAACTATGTCTGACATTCTTGAAAACATACCCATAATAATTCTCCTGTTAGATTTAAAGTATCTTGTGCTGAATGATTTCAGCGCTAGTACTATAACTATTACAAGTGGTGTGCCAATTTAACACCGTTAGCTAACCAATTGTTTATATTAGATTTTATTCAATATAAACAGGTAATAGTGTTTTTAATAAATTCAAAGAAAACAATAAAATGGTCAAATACACCAAGTAATTGGTGAAAAATACAAATTAAATATTTTACGATTTAATAAATTATAAGATGTCTAATTGAGCAATTCTTTTATTAATGAAAACCTGTAAAATAATTTTATAATAAAGCCGGACATGGATATCCAAGGTAAATGGAATTACACAAAGCTGCGATTAGAAATTACGCTTTAATGTTGTGTGTAACACTAGCAATACTTAGTCATACACTTAGTTTTGCTGCACAGAAAGTTTAAGATTTGTAATTAATTCGCCTGGGTCATCACCTTATATTTATTACGACATAGAGCACGCTCGATACCGAGGTGTAGTTGTTGATTTTTTTAATAGCTTTCACGAAGCAGACAAATTTAATGTGGACTATATTGACTCTAGCCGGTCTCGTAATGAGCACTTCGTTTATACAGAGCAAGCAGATCTTTTTTTGGGAGTTCGGTTTGGGTATCAAATCCTAATCACTTTATATATTCAGATCCCCTTATGCCTCACACTAGTTTCTTGTATTCCAAGTCTAAGTTTAAAGAACCTTTTGTATTTGATAGCTATAAAAAGGACGCTGCGACTTTGCTTATATGAGTCAGGAGAATGCTTGGGCAATAATGTCTGGCCCAGAGTTTTGCGAATTTACATTTTACCAGTCTCCCAAAGCCATAATTTTTGTTAACCTGGGGTTTGTAATGGGTAAGGATTTACGTTTAGAAAAAGCTAAAATAAATGAACAAATAGCTATATTTATTAACTCTGGAGCCTTAGATATGTCAATTAGAAAACATCTCAAAGCCAGTATATTCCCTAAACAGACTTGCGAAAAAAAATGAGGATATAAGGATTAAATTCAAGGGTAAAATGGATAGGGGAAACGGTCAATACATCTGTTAGTGACCGTTTCTGCATTGGAAGATGCTGCTATTAAGTGTTGTTAGCACAAAACCTTTTCGCAGTTGTGAAACAAAGCTAAAAATTAAAGCGCCTGCTACATAAGCGATAACCGGTGTTAACAACATAATAAATAAAGATAGTTGATAAAACATAACCACCCCTTATTTAGCTTTATTAACACTTGCCTCATCACTTTTTACTTTTATATCTTTGATGGTCACTTTAGTGTTATAAGATTGGCTTTCGTCTAAGCTAACGTTATAGGCAACATTTAATATATTTTCTTGTACAGTATTTTTAATTTCTTGCTGAGCAACCACCATAGCTTGATTAACCATGCCACTTACGTAACTTTCTAATGACATTTCTTCAGCGTTAACTGTAGATATAACTGCAAAACTAGAGATTAAAGCAACAACAGCGATTTTAGATTTAGTAAACATAATAATTTCCTTTTAGTTAATTGAATGATTAACTGATTTAGTACCAGTTAATAGTTAAGTCGCAATATCCTTTGCGATAGTTGTGCCAATCAGAACATTATTTTTATCTATTTGATTTAATTAATATTTTTATTTAACTCTAGATAACATAGTCTCTCTGGCCATTTCTTAAATAGCTAAAAAGTAGTAATTTTGACCAATCGAGTGGTTAATTTAATCGAGCATTTCAGACTGAAATGATTTTGCCTTCGTTTGAGCTTCTAGTAAGACATGTACCGCATCAGTAAGCAGCTCAATACCGGCACCCGCTTTAGTGCCATTTTGACTCAAATACCTGCGCCAAATACGCCCCCCAGGTTGGCCCTGAAATAACCCTAGCATATGTCTGGCGATATGCCACACCCTAGCACCATCAGCCATTTGTTGTTCAACATAAGGCAGCATATCCTGAACCACTTCAAAGCGAGTTTTAATGGGAGAAGCATCTTGATAAAAACGTTTATCAACTTCAGCCAAAATATAAGGGTTACTATACACCTCTCGACCTATCATCACGCCGTCAAGATGAGCTAAATGAGCGCTTACTTCATCTAAGGTTTTCACACCACCATTTAAGCTAATATGCAAACCTGGAAACTCTTGTTTTAATTGATAAACACGATCGTACATTAAAGGCGGAATATCACGATTTTGCTTTGGACTTAAGCCTTTTAACCAAGCTTTGCGGGCATGCACAATAAAAGTATCGCAGCCTGACGCAGCAACCACATCAATAAAACGGGTTAAGTCTTCGTACTCATCCATCTCGTCAATGCCAATTCGGGACTTTACTGTAACGGGGATATCAACCTCTGCCTGCATGCTTTTAATACAATCAGCCACGGTTTCAGGCTCAGCCATTAAACACGCACCAAATCTGCCATTTTGTACTCGGTCAGAGGGGCAACCTACATTGATATTCACTTCATCATAACCGTACTTTTGCGCTTCAGCCGCACAACGCGCCATGTCAAGAGGATAAGAACCTCCCAATTGCAATGCTACAGGGTGCTCTTCTTGGCTATATGCCAGATAATCGCCTTTGCCAAAAATGATCGCCCCAGTGGTAACCATTTCGGTGTACAAAAGCGCATGTTGTGAAATTTGTCTAAGGAAATACCGACAGTGTTTATCTGTCCAATCCAACATTGGCGCGATAGAGATAGTGCGATTTATTGGTTGATTCATCATTAATTTGCCAATGTGGAAATTTAGGGCGCGCATTTTAGCTGATTTCGTTAGCCAGCACTAGTGGGGGTTATTTAACCAACTGTTGAACAAATAAATTCTAAGTAAAAGTCATTATTAGTCGTTCGCTTGTTTATTGAAACTATTGTAAAAATACTTTAGGCCCACATCACTGGTAATCGTTTTTTTCACTTAATCAAGCATTCACTTTAAAGATAACTGGTGATATAACAAACACTAACACTTTAAGAGTCGGCCATGCAGTTGCGGTTGCGGTTGCGGTTGCGGTTGCGAGCAATGTGAAATGAATTTACGATAAAATTAAGCACGGAACAACATGTCATTTTTCAAGGAACTTAAACGCCGCAATGTAGTAAAAGTCGCCAGTGTGTATCTGGTTACCGCCTGGTTAGTGATGCAAATCATTTCCGTAATTTCCCCTTTTCTAAAATTACCCACCATGTTTGGCACCATTGTTACTGTGGTGTTTATGATAGGCTTTCCAATTGCTTGTATTTTTGCTTGGGCCTTTGAATTGACCCCTGAGGGTATTCGCCCCACCAACGATGTCGAACAAGGCACTTCCATCACCAACCAAACCGGGCGAAAAATCAACCTTTGGTGAGTGTGGTGGTGGTATTACTTGTTTATCTTGCGGTCGATAAATTGTGGTTATCTTCTCCACCTACACCAGCAGTGCAGGAAGCAGAATTAGTTATTACCCAAAACCAAACCAAAGTACTAGCGGTATTACCGTTTTTAAACCTGAGTAATGAGCCCGAGCAAGACATCTTTGTTGATGGCCTGACCGAAGAGCTGCTCAATACACTGGTACGAATTCGTGATTTAAAAGTACTGGGGCGTACCACCAGTTTTTCCTATAAAAATGTGCAAAAAGATTTAACTCTGATTGCTGCTGAGCTCAAAGCCGATTATTTAATTGAAGGCAGCGTGCGCAAAAGTCACAACAATCTGCGCATTACAGTACAACTAATTGATGCTAAATCGGGTGCCCACCTTTTCTCGGATACCTTTGATCGTAAACTCGAAGATGTATTTGTATTACAAGAAGAAGTCAGTAATCAAGTGGCGTCGGCACTCAAACTCAAACTTATCCATCAGGATGACCGCTATGCAGCGGCCCTAGATAAACTAGATTATAAAGCCGTTGAACAGTTGGTTATCGCCCGTGCTCTAGCAAACCGTCAAACAACCGCGGATATTAATCAGGCCAAACTGATCTTAAATACATTGCTTGAACAATACCCTGATACATCAGCCATTTTGGGCCTAGCCGCCTATGTGGGGGCTGTTGATGTGTCGAATACGGAAAATGATGATGTGACTGATGTACAGATTATTGGCTTTGCTGAGCAAGCTTTAGCGCTGGACCCTTTAAACCGCGATGCAATTTTATCCTTGGCCGTAAGCTACGACGATTATGCCCAACTAACCGATAAAGCCGTGCAACTTTACCAAAAGGCGATTCGGGCTTATCCCTTTGATTATGATTTTCAGTTTCATTATTTTAATACTCTTGCAAGTCGTTTTGCACCCTGCGAGGATATTGAAAAGTTTGTCGATAATATTGCCCCTGCAGCGCTAGAGTTAGTCTACAAAAACCGCCTGCAATATTTTGTGCTAGCTTGTTTGTCACCTGCAGACGCGCAAGATTTCAAACAAAATGCCACAACAGAAGACGTATCTCGTTATGTCTCATACATAAACCCTGAGCTAGGCTTATTAACCGCGCAACGCCATTATCAGGACAACCCCAACCAACGCAACACTCATAATTATTTTTATTACTTAAACACACTAGGCCTAGACCAGAGCGCCCAAACGCTGCTAGACAATATCGATATGACCAGTAACGGATACTGGGCGACCTATAGTTATACCGCGGCTTATTTTAATGGTTACCCTTTGCCCAACAAATCATTTGATGAGTTATGGAATGCACTGGTACCCAATCAATATTTCAATATTTTTTCAGAAGACGCCATGGTATTAATCGATATTGCGCGAAAGAGTGAACAGCTTGGCGAGTTAAGAAAACGCGTCAAGCAATTGAACCCGCCTAACCCCTCAATAGAGCAATTAAATGCCACGGCTTCGTACATTAGCGTATTACGCAAACTGGGTGACACAAATCAAGCAAAAAAATTAGCAGGGCAAATGTTACAGCTGTTGGAACAATATAAATTAGACCACCGTGCATCTTATAATTTTTATCTAAACATGCCAGCGTATGAATTTATATTGTCGCTATATGCAGGTCAATTCGAACAAGCGCAAAGCTTATTGCCACAACTGCCAGAAGGTTCTGGCATTGGTTTGTGGGGCCTAGAAGAGGTGCGCTATGAGTTTAATGATATAAGTGATAAACCGGTTATTCAGGCACTGCTGAGTAAAATTGACAGCGAGCGTATGCGCTTACGCAAAAAGTATGAATTTGAGTAAGGCTTGAACGTTCGGGGTGTTAGAGCTCGATAGCGCTGCTGAGGCAGTCAGAAAACTCGTTATTCAGCCAACTGATTGACAAAATAAATCCTCAGTAAATGTAACTGGTCATAACTCACTTTTTCATTCAGAGCATCATAAACAGGTTTTAAACGCTCGTGGGAATGCTCTGCAAATGCAGCTAAAGCTAAATCGATTTGACCTTGACTCAAACCCGATTGCTCCAACAGCAATGTAGGTTGTGCAAACTTATGCCCATCTTGCGCATACCGATATAGATGATTAAGGATGGTGCCACTTTTTACCTTAAACTGTTCGGCTAAAGACCCAATAGACTGCCCCGCCTGATAAGCACTAACAATTTCGGCACTGCGGCTACTGGCGTTGCTACTGCTACTGCTACTTTTACTTTTACTTTTACTTACCGTAGCTTTACTAGCCGTTTGAGTATTGGCAACTTCATCAATATTATTTTGCTGGCAATAATCGCTAATAAGAGCGAGAAAATGCTCTCCGTATTTATCTAACTTAGCTTGCCCTACTCCATGAATACGTAACAAATTCTCTTGAGAATGGGGAAAGTAATAAGCCATTTCGTTAAGTGTGCGATCAGAGAAAATAGCATAAGGAGGTAGATTAGCTTCATCGGCTAAACGTTTACGATCGACTTTTAATATCGCAACTAATTTTTGATCACCAGGATTAGATTGAATTTTTGAAGCATGACAGCTTGCAGCGACTGGTTGTTGTAATAATGCAAAAAATGGCACCTTACCTTTTAAAACGTCTGCGGCTTTTTGAGTGAGCTTTAAACCGCCAAATTGCTCTTCTTGGTTGAGTAAACCTTTTTGGATGAGTTGCCGCGCCAAAGCCATCCATTGCTTTTTATTAAACTCATTGCCGATGTTGTAGGTTGAAAGCAAGTTATGCTGGTTTTGTAATACCTTCTCGGCACTAGAACCTCGCAACACATCAATAATATGGCTAGCACCAAATCGTTGACCAGTACGATGCACGCAGGATAAAAACTTCTGGGCGGGTACGGTTAAATCTGATTTCTCTTTGCTTTCACCAGTGCAGTTATCACAGTTAGCGCAATTTTCTTTAACTGACCTTTCACCAAAATAAGCCAGCAAAGGTGTGCGTCTGCAATCTTCCGCTTCTGCCAGCGCCAACATTTGATTGAGGTGTACGTTGGCCAAACGTTTTTCTTGCTCGTTGCTCATCTGTTCGATAAAAAAACGAATTTTACCTGTATCACCGTAACCAAATAACAATAAACAATCGGCGGCTAAACCATCACGACCTGCGCGACCAATTTGTTGATAATACCCTTCAATATTTTTTGGCAAATCGTAATGTAATACGTAACGCACATCGGGTTTATTGATACCCATACCAAAGGCAATAGTTGCCACTATGATGTTTACGTCATCTCGAATAAAACGTTCTTGGTATTCACTACGCTTAATACTGCTTAGTCCTGCGTGATAAGGCAACACTGAAAAACCATCCAGCTTTAATTTGGAGGTAAGTTCATCAACGCCTTTGCGCGATTGGCAATAAATAATTCCTGACTGCTCTGGGTGCTGCTCAACAAACTTTTTACACTGTAGATAAGGATTATCTTTAGGAATAACACCAATAAACAAATTGGGGCGGTCAAAACTTGAAATAAACTCGCTAGTGTCGACTATATTCAGCTGGCGCTTAATATCTTCTCGCACTCTAGGCGTAGCAGTCGCAGTTAAGGCGATACACACGGCCGTAGGAAAACATTCAATAAGACGATTTAGCTGACGGTATTCAGGGCGAAAGTCGTGGCCCCACTCTGAAATACAGTGGGCTTCATCAATGGCAATACAAGCCACATCGCAATTGCTGAGTAGGTCTAAAATATTAGTTTGTAACGCGGTTTCTGGAGCTAGAAACAACAACTTAATCTGTTGTTGTTTGATGCCATCTAAATTGTTTTGATAATCGATGTCTGAAAGAGAACTATTCAGCACGCAAGATGGAATGGCGAGTTCGTTAAGCTGCCTAACTTGGTCTTGCATCAAAGAGATAAGGGGTGAAATAACAATGGTCAAACCATCAAACACTGTACCTGGGATTTGGTAACACAAAGATTTACCGCCACCTGTTGGCATAATTGCCAAGGTATTCTGCTTGTGTAACACGTTGCTGATAATCGCTTCTTGGGACTCTCGAAACTGCTCAAAGCCGAATACGTTGTTTAGAATAGTGTTTGCTTGATTCATCATTGCAGTTCTTCCTTGCTTATCTTTAATCTCTATGGCGTAAGGGTCGCATATAGGACTGAACTTCAAACAAAATAGCCACCATGGATGAAAAATGGTGGCTAGGTATCGATTGACTAGCGACTAATCATATAGGATTACCTTCAGCATCCAATTCTATAATTTTATCAAACAAAGGTTGTAAGGTCTCAAAGACTGTCTCTTTATCACCCACAACAACAGTTATCATGTTGTTTACGTCAAGGTGTTTTGCCGCTAACTCGTTGAGTTCATCTTTAGTGATATTAGCAAGAATAGCGTTTTGCTCATCTTTAAAAGAAGTATCTAGATCATAATTCATTATGGTCGATAAAAAACCTAACTTTTGTCTAGGTGTTTCGAAGCTACGCGCATCTCTTTGACCAATAGCATTTTTGACAAATTGTAGCTCCTGAGCAGTCATACCTTTCTCAGCAAATGTTTCAATTTCATTTCTAAATTGCACAATAGAATCCGCTGTTGTGTCGGCACGCACGCCAGCTTGAGCTCTGTAATAGCCACGTATGTCATTACCACTAAAAAACGAGCGGGCCCCGTATGTATAACCTTTGTCTTCTCGCAGGTTTAAGTTAATACGACTATTAAAGGCACCACCTAAATTGTAATTCATTAAATCTGCTCGGTAATACTCTCCAGTAGCGTCATACTTAAGAGCTCGCTTACCAATACGTATTTCTGACTGTGCAGCATCGGGTTTATCAACAAAATACAAAGTTCCAGCGGCTAAGGTTGGGAATGCCTTAATTTCAGGGTTGTCGCTCGTCTTACCTTGCCATAACTCTAAAGGAGATATCGCAAACTTAACACCTTGTTCATCAAGATTACTTACTACTATTAACTCTGATTTTGCAGGGCCGTAGTGCCGATCGTAAAAGCTCTTAACATCATCTAAGGTAAGCTTTTCAACGGTATCAATTATACCGTTTCCATCGTAAGCAAAACTATTATTTGCACCAAACACTAGCTTGTTAAAGGTATTAGTTGCAGTGGTACTGGCGTTTTTCTTGGCATTTTTTAAGCCTTCAATCTGCTGTTTTTGCAAACGTAAGAAATCGTCTTGAGCAAATTTTGGTTGGGTAAGTTTTTCAATTGCGAGTGCAACTGTCGCTTCTAAATTTTTAGTTAATGTTCTGATATTGACGGTTGTAAACTGGTCTCCTGCACTAAAAGTTACCTGTGAGCCAAGCTTTTGCAATTGATTCGATAAATCCTCAGCACTAGATTGCAAGGTAGCCTCTCCCATCATGGCTGCAGTTAACGAAGCTAACCCTAACTTTTCAACAGTCTCTCTGGTTTGCCCGGCAGGAATAAGTAATCGAATTGCAGTGGTTGGCACTTCATTATTAATTGCGCCTAAAACATGAATACCATTTTTAGTTTGTGTCCGATAAATCTCGGGGACACTAATACTTGGATTCTTACCTGAAGCAGGTACAACTGAACGGTCAAAATCAGAACTTCCTGGACGCAATGCTAACTCAGTTTCTGCACCACTTTTAGGAATTGTACGTTCGTAACGCTGCCACGTATCAGGCTTTACGATACTATCCCCTTGCCCCTTAGGTACGATGCTCATGATAACGGCATGTTGGCTTTTGATGTATTTTTTATAAACTCTCATCACATCGTCTTTGGTGACATTCTCATAACGAGCTACATCATCACCAATACCATTTGGATTATTACGAAATGTTTGATAGGCAGCAAGCTGACTGACCTTACCACTAACACTTTCAAGGCCATATACCATTCCTGATACTATGCCAGCCTTGACACGTTCAAGATCATCATCTTCAGCCCCCCTGCTCTCAAATTCTTCTAACGACGCTCGGGCAATGGTTTCTAATTCAGCTAGTGATGTTCCAGGAGTAGGCAAGGCGTATAAACTAAATTGGCAACTTAATTCTTGACAAGCATGGCCTGCTTGGGCCTGAACTGCCTTGCCATTTTTAACCATATTTTTATATAAAAGAGAAGTTTTACCAGAGCCTAAAATTGACATTAAAACGTCTAAGGGCGCTTCATCAGGGTGATTCAGATGGACAGTAGGAAATGCCATATACATCAAAGGTAAAGAAACATTATCTTCCATTGAAATATAACGGTCTTCAGGCAAGGTAACTTGCGTATAAGTAGGATCAATCACCTCGGGACCTCTAGGAATACCTCCAAAATATTTTTTTACCCAAGCTAAAGTTTGGGCTTCATCCATATCCCCGCCTATGGTTAACGTAGCGTTATTTGGACCATACCAACGTAAGAAAAATTTTTTAAGGTCATTTAAATCAGCTCGGTTTAAGTCTTCAATATAACCTATTGTTAACCATGAATAGGGGTGCCCTTCTGGATACATTGCCTCATTTATACGCTCTCTTAACAAACCATAAGGACGGTTATCGTAATTTTGTCCCCGCTCGTTTTTAACGGTTTCTCTTTGATTTTCAAATTTTTCAGTGGTTACCGCATCAAGGAAAAAACCCATGCGGTCGGACTCTAACCAAAGCATACGCTCCAGTTGATTAGCTGGTACCGTCTCGTAGTAATTAGTGCGGTCCGTGTTGGTTGACCCGTTTAACGTACCTCCAGACTCGGTAATTAAAGCAAAGTGCTGTTCGTCTGCTACATTTTCAGAACCTTGAAACATCATATGCTCAAAAAAGTGGGCAAAACCAGACTTACCTGCTTCTTCTCTGCCAGAGCCAACATGGTAAGTCACATCAACATGCACCAAGGGATCTGATTTATCTGGGTGTAACACCACAGTTAAACCATTGTCTAACTCATATTTATTAAAAGGAATAATCAGTTCTTCTGAGTTTTTCACCACAGAAGTAATTTTTTTAAAACCAGCCGGAACCACAATGTCATTGCTTGTAGATGAAGAATCAAGATGTGACTCTTTCACACTGCACGCGTTTAAACTCAAAATAGCTGCGATACCAGCAGTTAATAAAATATGTTTTTTCACTACGAAAAATATCCTTCTAATAAAATTTCAAATGGAATAATGATATACAAACTCACACTTTAAAAGACTTTATACCCATCAGGCTTGGCTATTACTTAATAGTTCCCCCCCAAAAGTGTTACAAAACATTTATAACTCTTAAATCCCTAATAAAGAACTACTACATATTTGGAAGGAATTTAGTTTAAACTTGTGCAAGTTTTGGAGTAGTAGTTATGTTGAATACCATGTTTTTTTCATTGTTGGGCGCACTGTCCGTTATCATTTATTTCTTTAATACCATTTTTTGGTTAGTTCCTATCTTGATTTTTTCATTTCTCAAACTTATTCCCATTGAGATATGGCGAACTTTTATGTCCTACCTGTTAGATGGATGTGCCACACTATGGATAAGTGTTAACAGCTTTAATCAATTTCTATTTAGCAGAACCAAAATTGAGGTCACTGGGTTAGAAGGCTTAAGTCAAAAAGACTGGTATTTAGTCATATCTAATCATAGGTCTTGGGTAGATATTTTAGTGTTACAAAGGGTATTTAACCGCAAAATTCCTTTCTTGAAGTTTTTCTTAAAAAAAGAATTAATTTGGGTGCCTTTTTTAGGGATTGCTTGGTGGGCACTAGATTTCCCTTTCATGCACAGGTACAGCAAAAAACTCATCGCTAAAAAACCACACTTAAAAGGTAAAGACTTAGAAAATACCCGTAAAGCCTGTGAAAAATTTAAATATAAACCCGTCAGTATTATGAATTTTGTTGAGGGGACTCGCCTAACAGAAGAAAAACAACAAAGGCTTTCAGGTCAGTTTCAACACTTACTCAAACCTAAGGCTGGCGGTATGGCATTTGTGTTAGGTGCTATGGGCGAGCAACTCCATAAATTGTTAGACGTTACCATACACTATCCAGAAGGCACCCCTAGTTTCTGGGATTTTGTATGCGGTAAAGTAAGCCATGTCAAAGTTGATATTCAAATTCACGCAATTGAAGACATTTTGAAAAATGATATCTACGGACCAGATTATTTTAATAACCCAGAGCAGAGGGTTAAATTTCAGCGCTGGTTAACAAATCTTTGGTTACAAAAAGACCAGCGCTTACATTCAATGTCAGATACCAAAGGCACAGATTAATCAACCGCGACTAACGATTAAACCTAAATCGAGATTAAAATGGAAAAGAGTGAGTACCTCAGTCAAAAATTGTTATCACTGATAGAATATTTTGGTTTTCATGTATCTGAGCAAAGCTGGATTTTCCAAGCTACTGCTCTAACAGGTATTTTACTATTAGCATGGGCCAGCAATTGGCTCACAAAAAGTATACTACATAGCCGTATTCGCCGAATAATAAGTAAAAGTAAAAATACCTTTGATGACGAGTTACACAGACATAACTTTTTTAGAAGAGTAGGCCATATTGTTCCTGCTATCTTGCTATATTTATTAAGCTCTTTGTTGATAGATAACGCACTACTACTAACATTTTTACAAAAATCAGCCGTTGTCTATGTATTGGTTGCCTCCGTACTAGCCGCAAGTGCCATACTCAATACAGTTGAAGATACTTACAATGCTTCGAACTTAGCTAAGAAAGCCCCCATTACTGGCTTCATACAGGTTGGTAAACTGTTCATAATTGTCGTTGCCGCACTACTGATTATTTCTAACTTATTAGATAAATCACCTCTGTTACTGATTTCTGGTTTAGGCGCAGTAACCGCTATTTTATTATTGTTGTTTAGAGACACCATACTTGGCTTTGTAGCGGGTATTCAAATTGCCGCAAACCGTATGGTAAATACTGGCGATTGGATAGAAATGCCAAAGTACGGAGCAGATGGTGATGTTCTGCAAGTAGGCTTAACCACTGTAAAAGTTCAGAATTGGGATAAAACTATTTCTACTATTCCAACATATGCGCTTATCACTGATTCTGTAAAAAACTGGCGAGGAATGTCAGAGTCTGGTGGAAGGCGTATTAAGCGTTCAGTCTATATTGATATACAAAGCATTCAATTTTGCGATCAGCAGATGTTAAATGACTTTTCAAAAATACGTTACATTAAAGAATACATTCAGCACAAACTTGAAGAGTTGCAAAATTTTCATAAAGAACAAAATATTGATACTGAAGATCTCGTTAACAGCCGCAGGCTTACAAACATCGGGACACTGCGTGCTTACATGGCAGCATACCTAGAAAACCATCCCATGATTAACAAAGAAATGACCCTAATAGTCAGGCAAATGCCAGCGACCGAATTAGGTGTACCTATTGAGGTTTATTGTTTCTGTGCGGATAAAAAATGGCAAAACTACGAGGGAGTACAAAGCGATATTTTTGATCACTTGTTGGCAATTTTACCAACCTTCAAGCTAAGAGCCTATCAACGTATTAGTGACAGGCCCTGATATACTTTAGGCTACGGCTAAAGCATAGATAAATACGACAAAAAGCACTAAGCCTGTCACACCAAAGAAGCCATATTCGACTCTAGATTGCATAGGGTCGTCGCCTTCTTTAATAGGTAAAAAGCTCATAATAAGGCTAGTCATACCCAAAACAAACGCGATTAATGTGAATCCAAATAAAATGGGTTCGTACCAGTTACTCATTAGCTAATTCCTAGTTATTACTTTCTCCATATATTATGCACCAAAAAACTCGTAGACGAAAAGCATAAATACAAAAATTAGATGGTCTAAATTACGAAATATTAGTCACAGTCACTAACCTTTTAATTTTCATTCTTGCTTACCCTCTTCATAATCAGGATATCTACTTGTTTTTTATAGACTTTATATTTATGGCGTAGGCTTTGCTCTGGTACAGAAAATATCAAAAATAATACATTTGGAGACCAAGATGCGTTCAATTATTTTAGCTACCACTCTCACTTTTATTTCACTATCAGCTTTTGCAAATCAGTGCGATATTCAGTTGGATGGAGAGTTACAACTTGAAGATAAAGTGTTGCAAGTCCAAGTTGATAGACGCAACGAGCTAACCATCACAGCAGACAAAACCCTTTACATCAACAATCAAGCCATTAGCTTAACTAGTGAACAACAAGAATGGGTTGATGATTATTACAATGGTATCAACCAAGCTGTACCGCAAGCAGCGAATATAGCTACCGATGCCATAGCATTAGCCAGTAGCGCAATGAATGAAGTCTTTGGCGAACTACTAGGCGCTGATAGCTCTGTAATACAAGACCTATCCGATAAATTGTACGACTTAGAACAACAGGTTCACTACAACTTCTATGGAGATAACGGCAACATACACATCAACTCAAATACCTTTGAAGATGGCGAGTTTTTGGGTACACAATGGGAGCAAGAGTTTGAAGAGACAATAGAAGAGCTGGTTGCTGAGTCTATAGGTCACATAATGGTAGCACTAGGCACTCAAATTATTTTCGGTGGGGGCGATTTAGACGAATTTGAACACAAAATGGAACATTTTGGACAACGTATAGAGCATAAATTTGAAACCCAAGCTGCAACCTTAGAAGCAAACGCGAACGCCCTATGCCAAACATTAACTAAGGTTGATATCGCAGAAAATAAACTACAGAAAAGTATTCGCCAGCTCCGTAATTTAGATGTATTGCACATAAGTAACAAGGCTAACTTGATGTGATAACCTAGTATTACGACATTTCGATATTTGGATTTACTTTGTGAAAATATCCATAGTAGGCTGTGGTTGGTTAGGGCAGCCATTAGCCTTAAGATTAAAAGAATGTGGTCACAATATTGTGGCCACCAGCCGTTCAGAGCAAAAGTGTCAAGCCCTAAGCAAGATGGGTTTAGAAGCCATTAAATTTGAGCTGGGCGATAACTTAGATGCTGCAACCCTGAGCCCTATTTTTAACAGCCAAATACTCATACTAAACATACCTGTAGGGCGAAAATCCGTAACCCATGATAGCTTTACCCTAGGCATACAGTCTTTTTTAGAACGGGCTAATAAAGCAAAGATAAACAAAGTTGTATTTGTTAGCACAACCTCTGTCTATGGTAGCGAAGATAAAGTCGTAACAGAGCAAAGCCTCACAGAGCCAGAGACGCTATCTGGCAAAATTAATCTTGCCATCGAAGCATTAATCACCAAACAGTTTCCGAGTAATAGCGCAGTCATGCGCCTATCTGGTTTAGTCAATAGTGACAGACATCCAGCGAAGTATTTGGCCGGAAAAGTAGATTTACAGAGCCCAAATGCCAAGGTTAACTTGATACACCAAGAGGATGTAATTAAAGCAATCGAGCTTGTGATAGAAAAAGCGCTTTGGGGGCAAACATTTCACCTAAGTGCATTAATGCACCCCACCAGAAAAGACTATTATACTTGGTCAGCGGCACAATTAGGCCTACCAGAGCCTAGCTTTATCGATTGCGATACACCACCAGCCGGAAAAGAGATAAACGCAAACCAAAGCCTGAAAGAGCTGGGCTTAACACTCAAGTACCCTAGCCCATATGATATGATTGGATAGCAATACTGGCGGCTAAACAGCCCCGTTAGTTATCCCAGCCAATCATATCAAATGCTCTCTTTACACTTAGCCTATTAGGGCACTACCGAAGAATTTTAGAGCCACAGTATTTGCGAATATAATTAACAAAATCAGTGGGATAAAGGTACCTAGAGCAAAATTCACATAGCGTTCAAGAAAACTACTCTTGAACTCTGGCGCACCTTGATCTAGTTCATCATTAAATGCTTGTGTCTTCCATTTGTAGCTAACAAACAAACAAATTAGCAAACCATTTAAAGGTAAAATAGTGTCGTAAAAAACGTCGTACACTAAATCAAAGAAAGACTTGGGAGTATCTGAACCTCCGTAACTCATAAATGAGGTAAAGAAATCAAAAAAGCCAAATGAGAATGCACACATAAGTGCAAATACAATCAAAAGGCACCCACAAATCAATAATGAATGTTTACGCGCTATGCCCTTTTCGCTCATTAATGCGGCAACTGGAACCTCGAAGATTGACACAAGTGAAGTGATTGCTGCAAAAAAGACCAGCAAAAAGAAGGTACTAGCAACCACGCTTGCCCCTGTATAGCCTAGAGTATCTTGCAGGGCTAGAAATATTTGCGGTAAAAATGAAAAGATCATAGATACCGAAGACTCACTTAGCTCACTAGGATTGACAGAAGGATTAAAGGAGAAAATTGCCGGTAAAATCATTAAACCAGCAGTAAAAGCCACAGCCGTATCGGTCAATGCCACCAGCTTTGCAGAAGAAGGTAAATTAGAGCGCTTATCAATATAACTACCATAGGTAATCATTATCCCCATTCCCAAAGACAAAGAGAAAAATGCTTGTGAAAGCGCGCCATTAATGACACTAGCATTAATTTTGTCAAAATCAGGGACCAAATAAAACGAAACACCTGCCATAGCATTGTCTCGAGTCAACACAAACACAACCATGCCAAGTAGCATGATAAACAAGGCTGGCATCAATATTTTAGCTGCTTTTTCGATACCTTGTTTTACACCACCTTGTAAAATCAAATATACAATCGCTAGTACACCTGCCATATAGATAAAAATGCTATTACCAGAAATAAAACTTCCAAAAGTTGCAGGATCTGCCAGTAAGTCTAGATTTCCTATACTAGATTCAAATAAATAACCAAAAATCCATATAGTAATAACTAAGTAAAATACCGCAATCATAAAAGGCGTGACTATGGATAACCAACCAGCAAAACGCCACCCTTTATGACCATCGGACAGAGATGTTAGTGCCCCTAAAGGATCTTTCTGGCTAGCTCTGCCTATCGTCATTTCAGCAATCATCACAGGAACACAAATTGCCACAACAAATATGGCGTACATCAATAAAAATGCTCCACCACCATTTTTAGCCGCGCCAACCGGAAACCCAACTAAATTACCTATACCGACTGCTGAACCCGCTGCAGCCAATATAAAACCTAAACGAGAGCCAAATTGTTCACGAGGTGCGCTCATAACAAGTCCTATTTTATTTTTATAATTGGGGGCAGATATTACCAGCAGAATTTCAGAATGTCTTTGTTGTTAGGCAACCGGTAGGCTTAAGCATAAAAATCATCACAGGTATCGATACGAAAAAAGGTTACCAAGAAATCGTTTTCCCCTGCCAATCTAAGTAATGGGGGGCATCTTCTGTTGTTAAGTCTAGGAGCATATTTAACAATTGTGACACAGTGAAATCAGCAGTGAATAATTTACCTTGGGGAACATTGCTCTGGAAAGGCTTAGATAAATTAGTATCTACAGTGCCAGGATGGTAACTAACTAATGTGACATTTTTAGCACGCCTTTTCAACTCAACTTGTGCCGTTTTTATCAACATATTTAAGGCTGCCTTACTTGCGCGGTAACCATACCAACCGCCTAACTCATTATCATTAATACTGCCCACTCTAGCGCTTAAAAACACCAACTTTGCGGCTTGTTTGCCTTTCAACAGCCTTTCTACATTTTTGAGCCAAATAGCGGGAATGATGGCGTTTGTTGCAAAATAGAAATCAAGATTACGACTGTTAATATCTTCAAGGCGTTTTTCTGGCGTAACTGGGTGTTCGTCATTAACCCCATGTAAAGCCCCTATGCAAGATATCGCTAGTGTGAACTGAATATTTTGAGCTCTAAGGGATTGGCATAAACTAGCAATATTACCTTCATCCTCAGAGTCCACCTTATGATAACAAACCTCCCTTAATGGCTCAGAAGGAAGTGTACGAGAAACGGCATGGACTTGATGATATAAATTTGATTGTATTAGTTGACTAACTAATTCGGAGCCGATACCACCGGAAGCTCCGATTACCAAAGCATTACCTTTAAACATTAGATCCCTTTTTAGCAGTTTCACAAGGCAAACAACGCTTTTTACCGGTTAACAAGAATGAAATGGTATAACGATGTTTTGCAAAAACATTGTAAGCCAAATCTGCGAACCACCTAATAACAGGCCAGCGAAGTGGTGCATATACCCAACCTTTACCAACTAATTTCCAAGCTAAGTGAGTGACATCTAATCCACTTATCAAACGGCCATCGTTTAAATAACCATGAATGCGAGCATTCAAAGCCTGCCAATTTAAGTGAGGGTAATTTTGATTAAAGCTATCTTCTTGTATATCAACAAAAGCAATAGCCTGTGATGTATCTAACGCTTTTAGCTTGCGCATTTCAGCAAGACATAAAGGGCAATAGCCATCATAAAATATAGTGAGTTCGTGAGTCATCAATAAAACACGCCGGTTAGGTTAGCTTATACATTCGTTACGAACCAACTAACCTCTAGGTTCAACTTTTAAGATTAACTGCGCGTTTTCTTATTAAAAAATCTCGCTCGCTACCGTTCTTACTTAATTTAATTGCCTTTTCTAACGATAGAATTGCAGCAGCGGTTAGCTGCATGCGACTTTCTATATCACTTCTAGCCGCATAATAAGGTTGATAGTCATTTAACTTAGGCTCCAGCAATAATAATTCCTGGTAAGCTTTTTCTAGTTCGCCACAATAAGACATAGCAACCAATAAATTTAACACCACAACCGCTGAATCATTAAAGTCTAGTAATCGCAAATATAATAACTGAATTTGATACCAATCCGTTTCTTCCCAAGTTGCCGCAGTGCTGTGCAAAGCACTAATAGCAGCCTGTAATTGATAAGGACCCGGCTGCCGTAAACTCATTGCTTTATTCAGTAATATGGACGCTTCTTGAATTTTAACCATATCCCACAAATTCCTATCTTGCAGTTCTAGAGGGATATAAGTCGCAACACTAGTGGTCCGAGATTTTCGCCTAGCATCATGAAATAGTATTAATGCGGCATTTCCAAGTACTTCAGCCTTAGGAATTAACTCGACCATCAAGCGGCTTAGCCTTATCGCTTCTTGAGCTAAATCTTGCCGAGTCAGTGCTTGGCCTTCATATGCACTGTAAGACTCGTTATATATAAGGTAAATAACTTTAAGCACACTGGCTAAACGAGCGCTTATCTGTGCATGGCTAGGCACTTCATAAGAGATACCAGCTGTTTTAATTTTTCTCTTTGCTCTAGTGACCCGTTGACCCATTGCCACTTCAGAGGTCAAATACGCCCGAGCGATTTCTTTGACCGTTAAGCCACATAAGGTTTTAAGAGTAAGTGCTACCTGAGCATCCTCATTTAATGCTGGGTGACAGCATGTAAAGATCAGTCTTAACCTTTCATCGGGAACATCATAGTCAAGCTCAGACACCTGCTCCGGTTGGCAATACATGGCTTGCTCAATCAAGGCAATTTTCTGCTGTTCATTACGCCCATTTACTTGGCGTAATTTATCGATAAGTTTGCGTTTGGCAACTAGGTGTAACCAAGCACCACAATTAACAGGTATACCTTGAACAGGCCAATGGGTACTGGCCTGCTCGCAAGCATCTTGTAAGGCATCCTCTGCTAACTGCATATCTTGAGAAAAACACATCAAAGACGCGACAAGTTTCCCCGATTCAGCACGAAAAATCCTAGTTAACTCATCCAAGGCTTAAAACACCCCTATGACTCATGAATAACTTATTCAATCATCATAATTGGTCTCACTTCAATGGTGCCATAACGGGCACTGGGAATTTTAGCTGCCCACAGTAAAGCTTCATCCAGATCTTTACACTCCATTAAATAATAGCCACCAAGCTGCTCTTTGGTTTCGGCAAAAGGCCCGTCAATCAATTCAGACTTTCCCTTTCTAACTCTCACAGAGGTTGCTGTACTCACTGCCTCTAAGGCATTGCCTCCTAATATAACCTTCGCGGCTTGCTCCTCAAAGGCACGGTATTGGCCAATTAAGGTTTCCATGTCTACATCGTCTTCGCCTTCACCGGCATAAATTAAAGCTAAATATTGCATAATTTTCCCCTATAAAATGGTTTAAAAAAGGTTTGTTTATAAACCTCTCAATCTAATGACGAATAAGATAAGACTATTCCGACACACATTTAAAATTCTTTGGTATTTTTTATAACTTGAATTTTGTATCTGTAACAACCACATTATGGCTATAAACATATTATGTTGGAGTAAAAAATGGCAACAATTCAAACTGCAACCCTTGGTGGTGGCTGTTTTTGGTGTATCGAATCAGCTTTTAGCAGCGTTAATGGTGTGGTATCAGCCTATGCAGGATACGCAGGTGGGCAGCTTGATAACCCAACCTATGAGCAAGTTTGTAGTGGTAATACAGGCCATGCAGAGGTAGTGCAGGTTAATTTTGACGCAGATTTAATTAGCTACCGTGACATTCTAGAAATATTCTTTGCTCTACATAACCCAACGCAATTAAATCGCCAAGGTAATGATGTGGGCACTCAGTATCGTAGTGCAATTTATTACCACGATGAGTCGCAAAAAATATTAGCCAGTGAGATTTTAAACGAAATTGCAGAAGAAAAAATTTGGCCAGACCCAATAGTTACCGAGCTAACCTCAATCAATAATTATTATCAGGCCGAAGACTATCACCAAGATTACTTTTCTAATAATCCGCAAAACCAATATTGCAATATGGTGGTTGCACCTAAGCTTGCAAAATTCAAAAAGACATTTGCCAGTAAGCTAAAATAGCAAGATTTATCTTGTGCACCTAGTGTTAGGTGCACAACTCAAATAGCCCTTATTGAAACCAAGCTTGTTGAATATCTAGGCTGAATAACAAAGGTGAAAAATTTTCATAATTTTCTTTATTTTGATTACATTGAATATTGTTAGGATACATTTTTTTCCACGGATCATTTATCAACCAAAGGGTGTCATTAAATACTGCAACGCCCTCAATTGAAGCATTGTCCATCTTTTCATACCCCACACAATTTTCGCTTTCACTTTTTAGCTCTGCATAAAATGTAAGTGGCAATACGCGAGTTTCTTTTTTTCCAGAGATATCAATTACCCATAGGTTCTCGTCATTTCTAGCCGCTGCGATAAGAAACTCTCCACCTGTTGGAGTTTGGTAATAATCCATACCATTAATTGGGTGCCTACCATCCGAATAATGGGGTAATTTTAAAGACAGGTTCGACACTTGGGCAAAATCTTCTGACTCCCAAAAATCGTCATCCATTTTTAAAGAAAATATACGAGCTTGGGTGTGCTTGTCTTTCTCAATGCCCAAATACAAAGTGCGGTTTTTACCGAAGGTCATAGCTTCGATACCATCATTGGGGAAATTCCCTACTTCCATGTCTGCAGAAAATTTAATAGGGCGAACATGGGTCATCAACACAGAGTTTTCATTTTGTAACTCTAAACGAATTAACAACCTAGGATAATGAGTAGAACCAGTATTAGCATACTTCTGCTGGCACATTGCTGGCATAGGATCCGCGCCGCTGGCGTCTTCGGTAACCAGATAAAATACCTTGTCATCATTAGGATCAATTGCCAATGCCTCTAAATCAGGGTTACCACTGATATAATCAGCAAAGCAGCTTTGAGTAAGCTTAGTCGATAGAGACATTAAAAGGTTAGGCCCCCTTAGCTGGGCATTATCAATCGATATTTTTCTAAGGCGTAAGCGTTGCGATGGCACTGCACTGCGGTCGCTAACCATTAATAACCCGCCTTGCCAAGCTTTTAGTCCTGAAGGCTGAGGGTCAAGCATAACGCTACCGTCGCTCTCTATTACCCAATGGCCGTATACATCTGTACTTTCAGTAGACGAAGGTGTGCTGCACCCAAAAATTAAAAAACAACTGGATAAGACCAATGCCGAGATTAGTTTCATAAATGTTCCGAACTAGATAAGGTTGAAATTAGATAAAAGGTGCAATGAAAAACTAATCTCATGCTTCCAAGCATTCGAATATTACCTAAAGCAATGTAAAATAAAACCAAATAATATCCCTTTATTTTTTTCTAATACACTTTGTTGACGCACTTGGTAAGTAAAAACCCCAAAGAGTTATGTATAATATCAGTGGATAGTTTTTAAGTTACTTACATATTGTCTGACTACATTTTTCATTAAGGCCCACATGTCCACAAAAGAACTAAAGATTGGCTTATTTTATGGCTCCACAACTTGCTATACCGAAATGGCAGCTGAAAAAATTCAAACACAAATACAAGACTTGTCTGAAAGCGCTACCCTTGAGCTGTTTGATATTAAAGACACCCACTTAAAAAAAGCAGAAGAATATGACGTATTAATATTCGGTATTTCAACCTGGGATTTTGGTGAGTTGCAAGAAGACTGGGAGTCGAACTGGCAAGATATTAAGTCCTTAGATTTAGCAGGCAAAACCGTTGCCTTATATGGTTTAGGTGATCAACTAGGCTACGCAGATTGGTTTCAAGATGCACTGGGTATGCTGCACGATGAACTTGCAGTGCTGCACTGTGAATTTATAGGCTATTGGCCTAACGAAGGGTATTACTTCAACCATTCAAAAGCGTTAATTGCAGAAAACAGCTTTTTTGTTGGCTTAAGCCTAGACGATGAAAATCAATATGACTTAACAGATAAGCGCATTGAACAATGGAGCAAGCAAATTCTAGATGAACTAGCTGGCATGTAAAAAGTGCCAAGTCAGCCATCACGTATTCACCAACCCTATTATAGAAATGGTCCGTCCCACAGAGACGGCGCTGATGTTAGCTTTCAAGACATAGTTAAAATATTTGGGTTTCGTACTGTCACCATAGGTAAATGGGTGACCAAAGAAGAGCAACAACTAGCCGCCAACTTATTTTTTGATGCCTTATGCGACTTAATGGAAATCCTAGAGGTGTCAGAAACAGTCATCTCGTTAAATAGCAGCTTGTCGCTAGCATTTGGAAGTGGCGGCAGAAAACACAGCAGTGCCCACTACGACTCGCAGCGTAAAGTATTGGCTTTAGCTAAAAACGCCGGTGGAGGCGCTTTAGCCCACGAGTGGTTCCATGGGTTTGACCATTACATTTGCAATAAATTATTTATAGACACTAAAAGCCATCAATTTGCATCGCAGTGCTGGTTAAAAGATCATCAACAAAAGCCCCACGGTCTAAATATAAAACTCAGCCGGGTTTTTGAAGCAATTTTTTTAACCCCCTCTAAAACCCAACCAAATGACTACGTAAACCGCAGTGCATTTGCCGATAAAACACTCAAAATGTATTACTACGCACAGCCCCAAGAGCTTAGTGCTCGTGCCTTTGAGGCCTGTATTCAAGATCACTACAGAAAAAATGCGTTTCTAGTACAAGGAACCAAACAAAGCCCTGAGGCCAAGTTGGGGATTTATCCGGTAGATGAACATAGAGCAACAATTTCAAAAAACCTACTGGATTATTTTCGTCATTTGGGGCACGCTATAGGGAAGTGAAAAACACTAACCCACAGAGCATTCTGATTATTGTTTAACAATACTTAGGATCTCTGAAGATGAACTGTCTTTATTAAGTCAGTATTCGTATTAACCCAATTGGCGATTTATACCGATGAAAAGAAAAAAGCACGGCAGCGCAGACGACGAAGCTGCAATTGATATGACTCCCATGTTGGACATAGTGTTCATCATGCTTATCTTCTTTATTGTGACCACCTCTTTCGTAAAAGAAAAAGGCTTAGAAGTTAGTCGCCCTAAAGACTCTAATACACCACCACCTCCTACTAACGTAAAATCTTTATCTATTCGTGTAGAAGAAGATGGAACAATAGTTGTGAATGGTCGTCAGGTTGATATTCGCCGCGTAGAAGCAAACATTCAAAGCTTCTTGGCTGAAAACAATCAAGATGCTGCAGCTGTTCAAGCTCACCCTAAAGCAAAACACGGTGACGTAACTGAAGTAATTAACGAAGTTAAGAAAGCTGGTATCGCAAACGTTTCTGTATTGGTTGGCAAGTAAGTTAAAGCTTTACCATTGTCATAATTGAAAGAGCCGTGTTTCAGTGAAGCACGGCTTTTTTATTATCCTAAATAAAGTAAGCGTTCAGCTAAACACTTCAAACGTTATTCAAGGTCAAGAGAGTCAGGAGACAGTATCACTCCTGTTTGGTCGGCATAAAGATGATCTTCTGGCAAAAAGGTGACCCCCCCAAAATTAACTGCAACATCAACCTCACCTAACTCTTGATCGTCAGCACCAACAGGAATTGAAGCAATTGCGTGAATGCCAATATTTATATCTTCCAATTCATCGACTTCACGGACACTGCCGTAACACACTATACCTTCCCAACCATTATCAAATGCGAGTTGAGCTGAAGTAGCATCAATTAAGGCACGGCGCATAGAGCCCCCACCATCAATTAACAAAACCTTTCCTATACCAGGCATTTCTAAGGTTTTATCAATCAAACCTTTATCTTCGAAACATTTAATTGTAGTTATTTCACCACCATACGAAGGTCTACCACCAAAAGATATAAACATGGGTTCAACCACGTCAACGCTGTCCGCAAAAATATCGCATAAAGTAGATGTGTTGTAGTCCATGTTAATTCCAAGTCTGCTAGGTTTACCCCGAGTATACTGCTAGAGAAATTCAAATCTAGTGTATTTACATCAATATTCTAGGAATACTTAAATGCACTGTAATAAAGCTTTAGCAAAACTGTAATATACGATTCATAGGTGATTTATAAGATAAGCTCAGTTATGTAAGAGTGCGAGCTAGCCCTATGAAATCTTTACTACAAAGTGACAAGGCCTTGTTTCATTGGTTGTTTAACTTAACGGCCAATCGGGATTGTCGCTGGATCAAGTGGCTTTCTAAAACCGGAGATGGACAACTCTATTTAATTATAGGCTTGTTATTATGGTACTTAGAGCCTGAACATGGGGATCTTTTTTTATATACCGCTCTACTTGCCTATGCTTTTGAAGTGCCATTATATATTTTATTAAAAAAAAGTTTACGTCGCCAACGACCATGTAATCAACAAACCGATATTGCAGCACATATCGTCCCTTCTGATAAATTTAGTTTACCTTCAGGGCATACAGCTGCAGCCTTTCTTATGGCTTCTCTGCTAACCAGCTTTTATCCAATTATCGCTATTCCAGTTTATACATGGGCCTGCTGCATCGGCTGCTCTAGGGTTTTATTAGGTGTGCATTACCCTGGAGATATTTTAGCGGGAGCTGCTCTTGGAATAGGTATATCAGTACTTAGTTTGTCGCTTTTCTAAGGTAGGGTGTTATGAAAATTCTTTTTGGTGTGCAAGGTACGGGAAATGGTCATATCAGCCGCGCAAGAATAATGGCGAAGGCATTTGCAAAAAGAGCTGATGTGAATGTAGATTTTGTATTCTCTGGTAGAGATCCAGATAAATACTTTGATATGGAAGTTTTTGGGCAATACCAAAGCTTACGAGGTTTATCTTTCGCAACCCACAATGGCGCTGTGAATCATTGGAACACCATTAAATCGGCGAAAATTAGACAATTTTTTCATGACATTAAACATTTTGATGTGACAAACTATGATCTTGTTTTAAATGACTTTGAGCCCGTAACAGCTTGGGCTGCTAAAAAACAAAAGGTGCCTTCAATTTCCATCAGTCACCAGGCAGCTTTCGCTCACCCAATTCCCAAACAAGAAGCCGATATTGTTGACAACTTAATTACTCGTTATTTTGCTCCCGCCGACATACAGCTAGGAGTACATTGGTACCATTATGGTTACCCTATTCTTCCTCCCTTTATTGATCCAGAATTTCATAGTGAAGGGCAAGATAAAAGCATACTTGTATATCTTCCTTTTGAAGATGTTTCAACAATACAAGAAACACTTAGTCCGTTTGCTGAGCATGACTTTATTAGTTTTCATCCATCTATCAAATATGCCCACAAACATGAGAACATATGTTGGCACCCTACAGCCATAGCACCTTTTCATAGGGTGCTTAGCAAATGTAATGGCGTAATCGCCAATGCTGGATTTGAATTAGCTAGTGAATGCTTACAATTTAAGAAGCGCATGTTATTAAAACCTCTCAATGGTCAGTTCGAACAGGTTTCTAACGCACATACCTTATCTGAATTAGGGCTTTGCCAATTTATGCGCGCTTTAGATTTAGATGCTATTGAGCAATGGTTGCAAAGTGATACACCGGACACGATTCGGTTTTCAGCCAACCCAGATACACTAATAGACTGGATTCTAAATAAGCAATGGTCAGATACCGAAAGTTTATGTTCGGCCTTGTGGCGTCAAGTGAAGTTTCCCGAATCAGTACTAAATCAACTACGTCAAATTCCCCATTAAATTTTAGACTTAGTTATTTCTTATTGCATAAAATGCCAAATCATCTCACTCTACCTCTTGTTTTTTGGCTAGGTAATGACATTATTGCCAGCTATTTATTTTGCGGTGGTAGTTATGCTAAAAAATCTAAAAATTGCATCACAACTCATACTACTTTCATGCCTACTAGGTATGTCGGCTTGTGGTCAAAAGCGAGCGCTTTATCTTCCTGAAGAACCTAAAAGCAATAAAGCAGAAACAACAACTACAGAAGCCACCGAATCCCCTGCTATAGGAACCAATTGATATGGATTACTTTGCATATAAAAACCAAGAACTCTACGCTGAAAATGTCTCCTTGACTGCCGTAGCTGAAAAATTTAAAACACCATGTTATGTCTATTCAAAGGCGACAATAGAGCGTCATTGGCATGCTTTCAATAAAGCTGCTGGTGAACAGCCCCATCTTATTTGTTATGCGGTTAAAGCCAACTCTAATCTAGCTGTATTAAATGTAATGGCGAAATTAGGCTCAGGTTTCGACATAGTGTCAGGGGGTGAATTATTACGAGTACTTAAGGCAGGTGGCGATCCCGGCAAAGTTGTGTTTTCTGGTGTAGGTAAAACAGAACAAGAAATAGCTTTAGGATTACAACATGATATTAAATGCTTTAACGTCGAAT
Organism: Paraglaciecola marina; assembly: GCF_004360155.1. Classification (GTDB taxonomy): domain Bacteria; phylum Pseudomonadota; class Gammaproteobacteria; order Enterobacterales; family Alteromonadaceae; genus Paraglaciecola; species Paraglaciecola marina. Next base: position 43,636 of record NZ_SAIS01000004.1, read on the forward strand.
CACACAGTGAGTTAGCAAGAATAAACAAAGTAGCTGAGCAGCTTGGTAAACAAGCTCCTATTTCAATCAGAGTTAATCCAGACGTTGACGCAAACACCCACCCCTATATTTCTACAGGTCTAAAAGCCAACAAGTTTGGCGTGGCCCGCCAAAACGCAGTGGAAATTTATAAGTACGCTAAAAGTTTGCCCTTTTTAAATGTAATTGGTATCGACTGCCATATTGGCTCACAGTTAACTGAGCTATCACCTTTTGTTGATGCATTAGATATATTATTAGCCTTAATTGACGAATTAGCAGAAAACGGCATTCATCTGAACCATTTAGATGTAGGTGGTGGATTAGGGGTCACTTACAATAACGAAAAAGCGCCTCACCCTGATGAGTACACCCAAGCCATTGCAGAACGTATGCAAGGACGTGAAGACTTATTACTTATTTTTGAACCTGGCCGCGCCATCATGGCAAACGCCGGCGTGTTATTGACAAAAGTTGAGTTTTTAAAAGAAGGTGATGAGAAAAACTTTGCAATTGTAGATGCAGCTATGAACGACTTAATCCGTCCTTCATTATATTCAGCTTGGCAAAATATTATTCCTCTTAAAACAGATTTAAGCCGAGCAGTGGCCACCTATGATGTAGTAGGGCCCATTTGTGAAACAGGTGACTTTTTAGGAAAAGAGCGAGAGCTTGCAATTGCACCCAATGACTACCTTGCAGTAAGAAGCGCTGGCGCTTACGGATTTGTGATGGCTTCAAACTATAACAGCCGTGGTCGTGCAGCCGAAATTCTAATTGATGATGCAGAGGCTCACTTAATCAGAGAAAGAGAAACTATCGAGAGCTTATTTGAGAGTGAACACATACCAACCTAATTTATTGGTAAACTTGTTTACTACAAAATGATGTTAAAACAGAAAGTTATTTAGATTATTTTTGCTGATGTTAGCTAAAGACATGGTCAGTCTTTATATGAAATGATATAACTGTGAGCAACGAATCTAACGACCTGCTTAAAGCGGTTAGATAACAATTTTAGCTAAGTAATTACAATGCAAATCCAGTTTTCAAAGATGCATGGTCTGGGCAATGATTTTATGGTCATTGACAACGTCACCCAGAATGTTTTCTTTTCAAAAGAGAAAATACAACAGCTCTCAGATAGAAATTTTGGAGTAGGATTCGATCAACTCTTGTTGGTCGAGCCTCCCTATGACCCTGAGCAAGATTTTCATTATAGAATATTCAACGCTGACGGGTCCGAAGTATCACAATGTGGTAATGGCGCTCGATGTTTCGCACGATTTGTCAAAATGAAAGGTTTGATCAATCGTAATAAAATCGTAGTGAGTACCAAAGCGGGGCGTATGGTTTTATATCTTGAAAAAGATGGCCAAGTCACCGTCAATATGGGCGTACCAAAATTCGACCCACAAATAGTGCCCATTAAAGCTAAAAAGCAGGAAAAAATTTATGTACTGCGGGCAGAAGGGCAAACATTTTTTTGTGGTGCCGTCTCTATGGGCAACCCTCATTGTGTATTACTAGTAGACGACGTTCAAAAAGCAGATGTTGAAGGCATGGGGCCTTTACTCGAAAAACATGAAAGGTTTACTGAAGGCGCAAATGTCGGTTTTATGCAAATCATCAACCCAAACCATGTGAAGCTAAGGGTTTATGAGCGTGGAGCAGGTGAAACTCTAGCGTGCGGAAGTGGTGCGTGCGCCGCAGTAGCTATTGGACAAATACACAACAAATTAAGTAAAGATGTTAGAGTAGATTTACCTGGTGGAAGTTTAAAAATACGTTGGCAAGGCAAAGATAATGTCTTGAAAATGACGGGAACAGCTGAACATGTATTTGATGGACATATAAACATATGAGTGAGAGTTTGGAACAATATAAGAACAATACAGACATAAACTCTAATTTTGAGGAACCAGCCACTTTATCCCATGAGTCAGTAGCCACTTACTTACTTGAAAACCCAGATTTTTTTGCACTGTATCCTCATTTAATTGAAAAAATAAATATTCCGCACTCCCTTAAAGGAAGTGTTTCTCTAGTTGAGTTGCAAAGTGAGCAGTTGCGTAAAAAAGTCAGGACATTAAATCATAAACTAAACCAATTGATTTCTATCGCCAAACAGAATGAAGCCATATATCGAGTCTATGCTGACTTAAATCTACGTATCTTAAAATGCAAAGATTTAGATGAAATAAAATTTACCCTAGAAGAAGTTATCCAAGAAAACCTCGAATTATCAGCTGTAACTATTAAGCCATTCAAAGGCCCCCACGCACTTCCTGAAATTCAACGTAGATTATTTATTGAAAAGCGTTTTCAACGTAACCAGTTTTTCTTTGGCCGCTTAAGTGAGCACGAACGTAAATTGTTGTTCAGCGATCAAGAAGCCAACTCAGTGGCATTATTGCTTATTGGTGAAACCGGAGAGCTAGGAATATTAGCAATTGGTAGCAGAGATGCTAGTCATTTTAATCCTGATATGGACACTTTGCTAATCACTCAGTTACAACAGTTTTTAGGTGTGTTATTACCTAAAATGCTTACCTACTAACAGCGCGCATCATTATGTTAGCGCCAAGTTTGCAATCTTGGTTAGACAAATATCTGTTATACCTAAAGTATGAAAAGCACCTTGCAGGTAAGTCTATTGATAGCTACCAAAGGCAGCTTAATGCTGCTTTCGAGAACTTAAATATTGAAAGCTGGGCATTATTTGACACTCATAATGTGCGGCATATTTTAAATCAAGCCAGAAGAAAAGACCTTAACCCCCGTTCAATCGCATTACGGTTATCAGCAATCAGAGGTTTTTGTGCTTTTTTGATTCAACAAAATGTCCTAACTCAAAATCCTGCCACGTCGATTAGCGCTCCTAAGCAAGGTAAACCCTTACCTAAGCAACTAAACGTTGATGAAATGCATCAACTACTCGATATCAAAAATGACGACATACTGGCAATCAGAGATAAAGCTATAATGGAGCTCATGTACAGTTGTGGTTTACGATTGGCAGAATTAGCATCTCTCAACTTGCAAAGTATAGAAGCAGGCTGCCAACTTCGGGTATTAGGCAAAGGTAGCAAAGAGCGCTTACTCCCAATAGGTAAAGTGGCAATGTTAGCAATATCACAATGGTTGAAATTACGACCAGAATTTGCCGATGAGGCTGAACCTGCATTATTTCTAAGTAAACGAAAAAATAGGATCAGCACCCGCCAAGTTGCTAAGCGAATGAAACTATGGGCAGCAAATCAAGATTTAAAACAATCTGTCAATCCCCATAAATTAAGGCATAGTTTTGCAACTCATATATTAGAATCAAGCTCTGATCTAAGAGGTGTTCAAGAGCTTTTAGGCCATGCTAACCTTGCAACGACTCAAGTTTATACTCATTTAAATTTTCAGCACTTAGCAACTGTCTATGACAATGCCCACCCTAGAGCTAAAAAGAATAAATAATGCGCCGTCATACACGTATAGAAGAACCTTTAATCCCGAATGATTTTTTATAAAAAACTAAAAAAAGTTAAGGCTATTACCTTTGACTTAGATGACACCTTGTACAACAACTACCCTATTATCGTGAGAGCAAATCACGCTCTCTTTGCATGGCTAGAAAAAAACTATCCTGAAACTAAAAACATAGATGAATATTTTTGGAAAACCCATCAATTAAATGTCCTAAGAAGCAAGCCAATGTTAAAACATGACATAGGACAATTGCGCTACTCAACGATGCATTCTGGTTTTATACACTTAGGACTATTACCAAAGGAGGCTAAAGAAGCTGCTCAGCATAGTTTTGATTATTTTTATTCTCAGAGGAGTAACTTTTCATTACCCAAAAACATTCATTCTTTATTAGAAGCTCTGTCTGCAAAGCTTCCTCTTGTAGCTATTACTAATGGTAATGTTGATCTCGAACAAATTGGCATAGCGCCTTATTTTTCAAAAACTCTTAAAGCGTCATTAACCTTACCCATGAAGCCTAATAGCGCTATGTTCGAAGCCTCAAAGCAATTTTTAAAGCTGCCAGAGAGTAATATCTTGCATGTGGGAGATGACTTACATAAAGACGTATGGGGCGCATTAAAATCTGGCTATCAAACCGCTTGGTATGCAGAAAATAGATCAATGGCGTTAGTGAACGAACACGCAACGACTATACCTCACATACAACTTGATAAGCTTGAAGAGCTACTTTTACTTATATAAATAGGATATTTAACACTGATTTCAATCTATAAAACATTTAGTCTTCAAGTATATTTTGATTCATGGTTTCGCAGGGGCTTTGACAGGTTGGTTTACCTACTATTTTAGCAGGAATGCCTGCAACAGTAACATGTGCTGGCACATCATTTAATACCACACTACCCGCTCCAACTTTAGCACCTTTACCAATAGTAATGTTACCCAAAATTTTTGCACCGGCACCAATCATTACCCCTTCTTTAATTTTAGGGTGGCGGTCTCCCGCTTCATTACCTGTGCCCCCTAGAGTAACCGATTGCATTACAGATACATTATTTTCAATTACCGCTGTTTCTCCCACAACAATCCCGGTGGCATGATCAAACATGACACCTTGTCCAATACGTGCTGCGGGGTGAATGTCTACCGAGAACACTTCAGAATTACGACTCTGTATAAACAGCGCTAAGTCATGCCTACCAGCTAACCATAATTGATGGGCTAATCTGTGCACTTGAATAGCGTGAAATCCCTTAAAATTCAACAATACAGTTAAATAAGAATGTACTGCTGGGTCACGGTTATACACAGCTTCAACATCACCAACAACTGCCTCAACTATCTCAGGGTGCAATAGATAACTCTGTTCAAACATTTCTCTTAGTGATAAAGATCCCATTACGTCATCCGCTAGCTTAGTGGATAAAATAAAGCTCAATGCGGTTTCGAAATTATGGTGGGCTAAAATACATTTGTGCACATAACTTGCTAATAGCGGCTCTTTGGTCACCAAAGTTTGTGCTTCAGATTTTAAACGCTGCCAAAACTCTATCGTCATTTGCTATTCCTCGGCTCGGGATTTGCTAATACTCACTAGAACCATTTATACAATCAATAATTTCAGTAATTTTCATATTACCAACTTAACACTAAAATAACGATAAACGTGATTTGTAAGACACTACTCAATACAATTGGGACAAATTTACAATTTTATAGTCTAGTGTAATTAAATACAGTATTACTGATATACTAGTCACATAATTTTTTTGACGACATGTAGTGTAATGGACGTATCTCGACTTCTAGACCAATTAAACGATAAACAAAGGGATGCTGTGGCAGCTCCCGCATCTGACATGCTAATTTTAGCAGGTGCCGGTAGTGGTAAAACCCGTGTTTTAGTGCACCGTATTGCCTGGTTAATGGAAGTTGAAAATATTGCACCTTATGGGATTTTAGCAGTAACCTTTACCAATAAAGCCGCCAAAGAAATGCGTGGCAGGGTAGAGCAGCTGCAAGGGTCTGCTCTCAACTCAATGTGGATTGGAACCTTTCATGGTATAGCCCACAGATTACTTCGCACCCATTATGCCGATGTAAATTTACCCGAAAACTTCACTATTCTAGACTCAGATGATCAATATCGATTAGTAAGACGAGTACTTAAAAGTTTAAATCTTGATGAAAAGCACTGGGCACCTAAGCATGTGCAGTGGTATATCAATGGCAATAAAGATGAAGGTTTACGCCCACAACATATTGAGACAAATGGTGATGCTACTCAGCAGAAAATGCGTGAAATTTACCAAACCTATCAGCAAACATGTGACCGGGCAGGTTTAGTAGACTTTGCTGAATTATTACTTAGAGCTCACGAGTTATGGTTAAACAACCCCCACATTTTACAACATTATCAAAAACGCTTTAGAGCGATACTGGTAGACGAGTTTCAAGACACCAACAATATTCAATATGCATGGTTACGATTACTAGCAGCACCCACTAACAATATGATTATTGTGGGAGATGATGACCAATCTATATATGGCTGGCGCGGTGCTAACGTTGAGAACATTCAACACTTTTTAAGAGACTTTAAGGGCGCAAGTACTATTCGCCTAGAGCAAAACTATCGCTCTACAGGCAATATATTAAAAGCTGCAAATGCAGTGATTGATAATAACAGCGGCCGCCTTGGTAAAGAGTTATGGACCGAAGATAGTCAAGGAGAATTAATATCCTTGTATGCGGGATTCAATGAACTTGATGAAGCGCGTTTTAACGTTTCACGAATAAAAGAATGGAGTGACAACGGTAACGCCTTAACTGATTGTGCTATTCTTTATCGAAGTAACGCACAATCTCGGGTTTTGGAAGAAGCTCTACTTCAAGAATCAATTCCGTATAGAATTTACGGGGGATTACGATTCTTTGAACGGCAAGAAATTCGTGATGCACTGAGCTATCTTCGTATTATCAATCAATCTATTGATGATGCGGCCTACGAAAGAATTGTAAACACACCTACCCGAGGTTTAGGAGATAAAACCTTATCCCAAGTAAGAGAGCTAGCACGAGATTCTGAATTATCTATGTGGGATGCCAGTGCCAAAATGTTAGCTGAAAAAAGGCTTAATGGCCGGGCCTCAAATGCTCTCGACGCCTTTATGAAACTCATTAAGCAATTAAGACAAGATATTATTGAATTGCCTTTAGAGCAACAAGCCGACTATGTGATAAAACACTCTGGCCTGTACGCCATGTATAAAGCAGAGAAAGGCGAAAAAGCCCAAGCAAGAATCGAAAACTTAGAAGAACTGGTCACAGCATGTAAACAATTTGTTGTACCAGAAGAAGCTGACAATATGACCCCACTTTCAGCCTTCTTGGCACATGCTTCTTTAGAAGCTGGCGATACCCAAGCCGATAGCCACCAAGACGCAGTACAAATGATGACAATCCATACGGCTAAAGGTTTAGAGTTTCCTTTAGTGTTTATGGTTGGCGTAGAAGAAGGCATGTTTCCAAGCCAAATGAGTAATGAAGAGCCAGGCAAGATAGAAGAAGAACGCAGGCTTTGTTACGTGGGCATGACTAGGGCTATGCAAAAGCTTTATATCACCTACGCTGAAAACAGGCGAGTATACGGGCAAGACAAATACCACACACCATCACGGTTTATTAAAGAAATACCATCAGAACACATAGAAGAAGTAAGACTACGCACGACTATCTCTCGTCCTGTACATAATCGATTTACCTCAGCAACAGGGCATACTACATTTGACTCATCTGCCTTTCAATTAGGAGAAAGAGTTTGCCACCCCAAGTTTGCGGAAGGCACCGTGCTCAATTACGAAGGCTCTGGAGAGCATGCTCGTATTCAAGTCAACTTTGATGACTTTGGTAGTAAATGGCTTGTGATGTCTTTCGCTAAATTGACTAAGGTGTAAAGTAATCAATGCAACATAAAGTTCTAATAGTCGAAAACAACCGAGCAAGTATGGCTGTAATGCAACGTCTTATTTCTGATGCAAATTTACAACCCGTTTGCACCACCAGCTTAGTTGAGGCAAAGCATGTTTTCTCTACTTCAACACCTGAAGAATATTTATGCGCTGTAGTCGACTTTAACCTAGCAGATGCCCCTAACGGAGAAGCAATCGATTTTACAATTGATTCTTTTTTACCCACGATTGTTGTCACTGAAAACCTAGATGAAACCACAAGAAGTATTATTCTTGAAAAGAATATCGTGGATTATATCCCAAAAGAAAATGCCCAAGTTTACGAATACTTAACTCGCTTGTTAAGTCGCTTAGACAAGAATAAAAAAATAGCAGTATTAGTCGCAAATCAATCTAGAAATAGCAGAAATGCTATGACAGCCCTACTTAAACGTCATAACTTCATTACATTTGAAGCCGTAAACTCAGAACAGAGTATTCAGGCTTTGCGCCACAATTCGAATATTCGCCTAGTGATTATTGACGAAAATTTGTCTAGCACCTCTGCAATACAGCTCATTTCAGAGTTACGTCTCACCCATTCTAAAGAAGACTTAGGGATAATTGGCATTACTGCTGATACAACTAGCGGTCTGTCGGCACGATTTATAAAAAGTGGTGCCACAGATTACTTACATAAATCATACTCACACGAAGAATTTTTTTGTAGGGTGATGCAGAATATAGAAAGATTAGAAAACATTGAAACCATTAGACGAGTAGCCAATTCAGATTATTTAACTGGACTACCTAACCGCCGGTATTTTTTTACACGAGTTGAAGCCTTACAAAAAATCAATCCTAAATTAGAAAGTTTAGCGATTGTCGATGTGGATCATTTCAAAAATATAAACGATACCTACGGCCACGATTGTGGTGATTACACCCTCAAAGAAATAGCCAAATTAGTGGCGGACTACTTTTCTGACTACACTGCAGCAAGGTTTGGTGGAGAAGAGTTTTGTGTATATTTTACCAATATCCCTAAAGATGAAGTAGCAGAAACAATTGAAAAATTTCGTCTTGCTATGAGCAATAAAAAGTTAACGTTTGAAAAACAAACTTTGTCTTGTACCGTGAGTATTGGTCTTACCCACAGTAATAGTGCTGGTATAAAAGGAATGATACGTAAAGCTGATGAACTCTTATATACAGCCAAAAACAGTGGGCGCAATAAAGTAGTATCAGATTAAATTTTGGGAGCTTGTTTATATACTCTAAGTAGATCATACACATAAATAATCAAAGCGGCCCAAACACAAATAAAAGTAAAAATCTTGGTACTATCAATTGGTTCTTTATAGACCCCAACAGCCAAAACAAACATGATACTTGGACCTATGTATTGAAAGAAACCTAAAGTGGTATAACGAATACGTCTGGCGGCGGCTGTAAAACATAAAAGTGGTACGGTAGTGATCACTCCTGCCAAAACAATAAGGCTGTTTAACTCAATATCATTGGTTAATAAGTTACTGTGTTCCGGTTGAACTACTATCCAATAGGCGATAGCAAACGGAAACATAAAAAGACTTTCAATAAATAAACCAGGCATTGATTCAACAGCAACTTTCTTGCGCAATAAGCCATAACAGCTAAAGGTTCCAGCTAAAACCAAAGACACCCAAGGAAGTTCGCCATAAGCGACCAAAACGTTCACCACTCCAATAAACACAACTGCAACAGCCACTCCTTGTAATCGGGTCAGTTTTTCTCCTAAAAAGGCCCTAGCTAGTGCCACATTTATGAGTGGATTAATGAAATAACCAAGACTAGATTCTAACAAACGGTCATTATTGATAGCCCAAATAAACACCAACCAGTTAACAGCCAACAAGAACCCGCTAACTAGCAGCGTTTTTAAAATTTTAGGGGCTAGGATAGCGACAATAACTTGACCAAGTTTTCTTCTAGCCAATAACAGAATAAACAATACAGGCACAGACCAAAACACCCTATGCATCATAATCTCTGGGGCTGCCATTTCATTCAATGCTTTAAAATACATGGGGGCCAAGCCCCACATCACATAAGCTGCAATAGCGAATAGCACACCAGATTTAACAGATTTTTGGTTCAAAAATACTTACCGAATAAAAAACAGGATAATTTAGTGGCGCAGTGTGAGTTATGCCAAAAGGAATTGCAATCAAGGGTGGATGAATATTTATTATTCTTTGAACACTAGGGGCAAACTTAACTAACGTCTAGTATTCTTCTGACGCTGAATAACAATTTCTGCCATTTTGTTTAGCTTTAAATAAATGTTTGTCTGCACAATTAAGAAGGTCTATTGGGTTCTTGATTATTCCTTTATTATGTTTAGGCACATAAGCCGTAATGCCAACACTTATTGTCACCATGGGAAAATGAGCATCTTTAGCAGCTTTGATATTTCTATTTCTAATTTTAGAAATTAAACTATCAGCGACTTGAATTGCACCTTCTAAATCTGTAAATGGTAACAATAATACAAACTCCTCGCCCCCGTACCTTGCTGCAAAATCTCTTTCTCGTCTTTTACTTTTAGCAATAATCGATGCCACAGTTTTTAAACATTTGTCACCTTCTAAATGGCCAAACTCGTCATTAAATAATTTAAAGTTATCAATATCAATCAGCAAGATAGCGATTGAATGGTTACCACGAACAGCGGCATACCATTCTTTATTTAGCATAGTGTCTAATTGCATTCTATTGGCTAACCCTGTTAAGCCATCCGTGCAGGATACTTGAGCTAATCTTTTCTGCTGAGCCACCATATTCATATGGTTTTTAATCCTAAATAGTATCGTTTTTGGACGGGCATTTAGGTCTATATAGTCAATTGCACCTATACTTAAACACGCTTCCTCTTCATCAGCCGTTGCATTTGGAGTAAGTAAAACTATTGGGATATGAGATGTTAAACGATTGTCTTTTACGAATGTACATAACTCTTGACCGCTAATCATTGGCGCGTGCACTTTGCTCAACACTAAATCTATATCTTTTAATAAGATACTTTGTAGCCCAGCTTTTCCATCATGAGCAACCTCAATATTAAACAATTGAGCGAACAGGGACGTAAGTGTTGAAATATTCACAACATCATCATCAATAATCAGCAATGTAAGATTTTGTTGAAAAACCGTCATAACTTCCCTGAAATTTAATCTACAAGCTACCGATCACGATTGACTGATAATAGATTAACTAAATGCTCACCTGCATATTGTCTAAATATTCAGCAACAATAAAGTGTTTTCTTTTTAAAAAAGAGACGAGGTTTTCATTCAACCGCCTGCCCGTCTGATAACTTTCTAGCATAAATATATTATTACGCTATTTTTCAAAGCCTTAGATAACATAGGCAGCTGTACCAGTTGCTATATGCATACCTGATTGATTATGTAAGTTCATTTTGCAGACAGCGACTTTATTTCCTTTACGTATTACTTCAGCTGATGCAATAGACTTACCTCCTTTACTTGGGCGCAAGTAATCTGCCCTCATATCCAAAGTGCCACCATTAGCTAACTGTTAATAATACTGTGTGCTCTCGACTTTAGTTTGTAAATCATCTACCCCAAATATTAACACTGCTAAATTACCTAGCGTATCTAAAACAGCTGCGGTTACACCACCATGTAAGATTTTATGAACAGGATTACCCATTGATCTATCACCTCATTGAAGGATAATTTTTACTTTATCTCATTCAACATACTCAACCTCAAATCCTCATGATTGAACGGCATTTTAGTATTGAAGAAACTGATAACTGAGGCTCGCAATTCTTCTGTTGTCATGTTCTTCATCCCGCGCTCATAAACTCAAAGTGCTTTTTTAAGTGATAGCAAGTGAACACTCAGTTAAAAACACGTAAACTTGCTAGATAAATTATTCCCATTGAGAAATCTTTGTCTGAGCAAGCACCTAATCACTCTCCATCATCAATTAATCCCTTAGACAAAGCGAGAGAGATTTTAAAAAATACTTTTGGATATGACCAATTTAGAGACGGTCAATCTGAAGTCATCTCTAGGGTGCTAGATAAACAAGACTGCTTAGTTTTAATGCCTACTGGCGGTGGCAAATCTCTTTGCTATCAAATACCTGCTTTACTACTGCCGGGACTAACCATAGTAGTATCCCCCCTTATCTCATTAATGAAAGACCAAGTTGACGGACTATTAACCTATGGAGTCAATGCCGCATACATTAACTCTAATCTATCATACGAGGACATTTTCAAGATATATAAAGGGATGCAGGACAACCAATACACGTTAATTTATGTAGCACCAGAAAGATTAATGCAACTGGAGTTTATTACACGCTTAAAAGGCTTATGCATCAGTTTAATTGCGGTAGACGAAGCCCACTGCGTATCCCATTGGGGCCATGATTTTAGAAAAGACTACCGGCTACTAGGGCAACTTAAAAACCACTTTCCTGACGTACCGGTTATGGGTCTAACAGCAACAGCAGACCTTGCAACACGTGCTGATATAAGTTTGCAACTTAACTTAAATTCCCCATTTATTTTTAAAGGCAGTTTCGACCGCCCTAATATTCGCTATAACCAAGTCACAAAATATAAAGCAACTGATCAAGTAATTAGCTTTGTAAAGCAGCAAGAAGGCAGCGGAATAATTTATTGTAATAGTCGCAGCAAAGTAGACGACTTGGCTATGGCTCTTGCACGTAAGGGTATTAACAGCGCGGGTTATCATGCGGGTTTAGAACCCAATATTCGAGATATTATTCAAAGAGATTTTATTCAAGATAAAATCGATATCATAGTAGCTACTGTTGCATTTGGAATGGGTATAGATAAATCTAATGTGCGGTTTGTATTGCATTTTGATTTACCAAGAAGCATTGAATCTTACTACCAAGAAATTGGCAGAGCTGGCCGAGATGGAATGCCTGCTGAAGCTCTATTATTATTTGATGAAAAAGACACAAGTCGAATTAAACAATGGATATCCAGTGGTGAAAACCCAGAACGTAATGCTATCGAATTACAGAAATTTGCAGCAATGGAAGCCTTTGGAGAAGCACAAACTTGTCGTAGACAAGTATTGCTCAACTACTTTGCAGAATATTCAGCGGGGCATTGTGGTAACTGCGATATTTGCTTAGACCCCCCTAAGGCGTTTGAGGGTACAGTTGAAGCACAAAAGGTCCTATCGTGTATCCTCAGACTAAAACAAAGCGTTGCTAGCCAATATTTAATTGATGTTTTGCGGGGCAAACAATTAAAAAAAATAATTGAACAACAACATAATGAACTGAGTACTTTTGCTATAGGTAAGGATAAATCTGATGCCTACTGGCATAATATTATAAACCAATTGATACATAGGGGATTTATTAGGGTCGACATAACACAGAATGCGGTGCTGAAATTAACCGAAGAAGCCAGACCCATCCTTCAAAAATCTCAGGATGTACAATTAGCAGTGCCTAGGCTTGATATGAACTTTGGCAACCAAAAATCTTGGCAAACTCCCGACTACGATAGAGCCTTATTCGCCAAGCTTAAACATTTACGTAAGAAAATCGCAGAGCAAGACGACGTGCCACCCTTTGTGGTATTCAGTGATGCAAGCTTAGCCGACATGGCTAATAAATGCCCTGAGTCTGAAGTCGAGTTTTTAGATATCCATGGCGTAGGGCAAACAAAGCTAAGCCGTTATGGTGAGCGATTCATTTCTACTATTTCGGCACATCTTAATAAGTAAATGGTCTACATACTTTCGCCTCTCAAGGTTTACTTTTGAGCTGCTTTTAACGCATACTATTCGCCCGTAGTTCAACTGAAAAAACAATGCCTGTAAAAGCAGTTCCTAAGAAAAATTCGGACGATAAAGTCGAAAAATTAAAAGTCCCTCCTCACTCAATCGAAGCAGAGCAGTCGGTTTTGGGAAGTATGCTTATTGCCCCTGACTCTTGGGATAAAGTTGCCGAGTCCGTAGTAGTTGAAGATTTTTACAACCGCTCTCATCAGATCATTTATGCTGCCATCATACGTCTGCTTACAAAAAATCAGCCAATAGATCTTATTACTGTTTCTGAAAACCTTGAAGAATTAGACGAGCTGGAAGATGCAGGCGGTTTTGCCTACTTAGGTGAATTAGCAAAAAATACGCCTAGCTCCGCCAACGTTTCAGCCTACGCCAGTATAATTAAAGAGAGGGCTGTTACTCGAGAATTAATAGGCGTAGCACATGAAATTGCCGACACCGGTTATAACCCAGAAGGCCGAAACTCAGGCGAAATCCTGGATATGGCTGAAAGCAAAGTATTTGAAATTGCAGAAAAAAGAACAGGTAAAGACGAAGGCCCAAAAAATGTAGAAGCAGTACTAACCAAAACCATTGACCGATTAGAAGTACTAGTTAAAAGCAACAAAGAAGTAACGGGTGTCTCCACTGGATATACAGATTTAGATAAAAAAACCAGTGGTTTACAGCCATCTGATTTAATTATTGTGGCAGCTAGGCCTTCAATGGGCAAAACAACATTCGCCATGAACCTGTGTGAAAATGCCATGTTATTGGAAGAAAAGCCCGTTTTAGTATTTAGTCTTGAGATGCCTTCTGAACAAATCATGATGCGGATGTTAGCGTCACTAAGCCGTGTAGATCAAACCAAAGTCCGTACTGCACAATTAGATGACGAAGACTGGGCTCGCATGTCTAACACCATGGCAATGTTAAAAGACAAAGATAACCTATTTATCGACGACTCCTCTGGCCTGACTCCAATGGAAGTTCGAACGAGAGCAAGAAAACTAGCTAGGGATAAAGGTGGCATAAGTTTAATCATGATCGATTACCTGCAGCTCATGCAAGTACCCGGATTAAGTGATAACCGAACATTAGAGATAGCTGAAATTTCTCGCTCCTTAAAATCACTCGCAAAAGAACTTGAAGTACCTGTTGTAGCATTGTCTCAGTTAAACCGGAGCCTTGAGCAAAGAAGTGACAAACGTCCTATTAACTCAGATTTGAGGGAATCAGGTTCGATAGAGCAAGATGCCGATTTAATCATGTTCATCTATCGGGATGAAGTTTATAACGAGCAAAGTACCGAACAAGGTATAGCAGAAATAATTATTGGAAAACAACGTAACGGACCAATAGGAACGTCTCGCCTTACTTTCCAAGGGCAGTTCTCAAGATTTGATAACTATGCAGGCCCTGCCTTAGATGACGAGTATTAATTAAAGCCTACAATAGAGTCATAGGTTATCTAACTACTAAATTTAAGATAAAAAAAAGAGATGCAATTGCATCTCTTTTTTATTTAAAAGCTTAAACTACTTTTGTAATTTAACACGTTCGCTTGCAGATACAATTGCAATGATACGACGGTTCTTTTTGTTAGCTTCTGCTGTATTTGCAGTATCTAACAATTGAGTTTCACCGTAACCCTGAGTCGTCAATCTATCAGCATCAACACCGTATTGTTCTACTAACAATGTACGGATTGCATCAGCACGTTTCTGAGAAAGGTACATATTATAATCAGCTGCACCTGGAGCAGATGAATGTCCTTCAATAAGCGCATCAGCTGAAGGATAACGATTCATAAAGTCCACGAAATCTTGGAACTGAGAATCATTAGGGTTAGTTACTACAGAACTGTTATTTGCAAACAATACTTTGATATTAGAAGAAACTTCTTCTTCGATAAATACACCACAGCCCGTTGCATCAACAACATCTGTACTTGGCGTATTAGCACATTCGTCAAGATCGTCAGCAACACCATCGCCATCTGTATCAGTTGCTACTACTGATGCAGGCGCAACATCTGCAACTAGTGCACAACCATACGCGTCAACAGTGGTACCGTAAGCTGTACTAGGGCAGTTATCTTGACCATCAGCAACACCATCACTGTCAGTATCAGTACTTGCACTAGAAGTCGCAGAGCCACCAAAGGTATATGCTAAGCCAAGTTTAAAACCAACATGAGTTTCATTACTATCATCTAAACCTTGGTAAGCAGCCACTTC
The DNA here is from genome assembly GCF_004360155.1 of Paraglaciecola marina. Lineage (GTDB taxonomy): Bacteria > Pseudomonadota > Gammaproteobacteria > Enterobacterales > Alteromonadaceae > Paraglaciecola > Paraglaciecola marina. The sequence continues at coordinate 59,161 of NZ_SAIS01000004.1, forward strand.
GGTAATAACAGCAACGCTATCGTTTATTGACCAATGCTTACCAAGACCAAGGTTTACCATAGAACCACCATCTACGATTTTAGTGTATTTTAAACCACCAAAAACATATAAAAGATCTTCTGGTAAAAAATACAATGCATCAATACCAACACGGTTACCTGATTCATCAGCAGGCGAAGCATCAATGTTTAAATGAGAAATTTCAAGTCTAGTAGCCCATTCTGGCGCAAATCTATAACCAAACTCAGCACCGATCCCAGTACCATTATCTAAAAAATTTGGAGCTCCTGATTCACTTTCATCTGTTAGATAATACTCAGCGAATCCAGCAACCCATTTGTCTGTAGTTTTTTCTTCTGCTTGTACTGTAGTACTCATAGCAGCAGCTACTACACTGGCAATCAATAATTTTTTCATTTCTACTATTCCTATGTATCTCAATTTATAACAATGGGCGCGATCATATATATGATTAAAATGAAAGCAACCGCTTTATTGCATATTTACATTTTTTTACCTGAAATTGTCGCAATTAAGTGACGGTTTCCAGCTGAATTACGATGTTCACCTAAAATAATGCCCTGCCATGTGCCTAAGGCTAAGTGCCCGCCAGAAATAGGGATGGTTAAATTGCTCCCTAACAAACTGGATTTTATATGAGCAGGCATATCATCCGCACCTTCATAGTCATGCATATAGTAGGCCATATTTTCAGGCACCATTTTATTGATATGGGTTTCCATATCAATTCTAACAGTTGGATCTGCATTTTCGTTGATAGTTATACTCGCACTAGTATGTTGAATAAATAAATGTAGCAAGCCTACCTCTATTTCCTGGATATAAGGTAGCTGCTTAATGACCTCGCTGGTAATCAGGTGATACCCTCGGGATTTCTTACTCAGCACAATAGCTTGTTGCAGCCAAACAGACATGTATAAAAGCCTATTTGTTAAAACACATTTCTAAATATAATTTTCCCGATGGGTGGGAAAAAGGCATTACCATTTTTTTACCATCAACTTGGTGGTCTACACTGTGATTTTTTCCTGAAACGACAATAGGGGTAGCCATTCCAAAATCAAATCCTTTTTGATCTAAGTCACTTTTAGCGCCGCCACAAATCATATTCGTTATTTCACCCACCATATCTTTTACATCTGAGTCTATGCTTTCAGGCTTCTCGCCTAACATTTTTTCCATAATTTCAAGCACTAAACTTTCTTCAAATGATATAGATAAAGAGCCTTGGATATTGTCTCCAACCATACCAATTAGGCCAGACACATCCCCACCGGCTTTCTCATCAGTTTTTTTACGTGGCTTGCCCGGCACCAGCTCAACTTGAGCCATAGTCTTTAATACATTCAGTAGCGCAGCTACAAAAGGGTTAATAAATTCAGCATTCATTTAGTTAGCTCTTTTATTAGAGGTTAAGTTAATCCCTACAATCGGAACAAGTACCGTGTGCCTCAATGGTTTGTTTTACGACATTAAAGCCTACACTTAATGCTTGTTTATCTAATGTATCTTTAAGGCCTGCAGACTGGATTTCAGTTACTTCACCACATGTATCACATATTAAAAACTGTACAGGATGAAGACAGTCAAAATGATGACAGGCTACAAAAGCATTAGTTGATTCAATTTTATGGATCAGCCCAAACTCTAATAAAAAGTCCAAGGTACGATACACAGTTGCAGGCTTTGCATTTGATTCCGTTAATTTTAGCGTATCTAATAATTCATACGCCCCAACAGCCCCGCCTTGCTCTAATAGCAGGCCATATACTTTTTCTCTTAGCAGGGTAAATCTTGCGCCTTTATCTTCACAAAATTGCCGCGCCTTATATACTTGGTTAGTTATACATTCTTGATCAGTGATAGCCACAATACTTCCTTCAAAATGAACGACTAAATACTATCACTTTTTAATTTCCGATTCCCACTTATAGCCAGTTTAAATGTGCAAATAAATAACAACTGAAAGGTAAATATTAACCACGATATCTATTAACCAATAAACACCCAATGTAATAGATATGTTAACCTAACCGGAAAGCATTTTCTTAGACCTCAGTATGATAGAACAAAATATATCTGTTACCCCAGATACAAAAGCAATTTGGTTAATTATTAGTGGCGACAAAATCTTCCAAAAAGCAGATAACTCAGATCTTATCGTAGGCTCTTGGGAAACATTACACTTTGCTCACCATTATCAAGAACAAATCATTCAGGTAGGCAGTCACGAAAATTTACCCTGTTTTTTAATTGATATGGGTAGCGAATGTATAGAGAATTACGATTATACCTTAGTAGGCATTCGTACCTTGTTATTTCAGGTAGACGTCTCTTTTTTCAGCATAATATCTAGAGCTTGGCAGGTTGCATTGTTTATAAGAACCCATAGGTTCTGTGGTCAATGCGGGAGTGTTATGCAACAAATTGACTGGGAAATGGCGCTGCAATGCTCTAGGTGCCAACACCGTTGCTATCCAAGAATTTCACCTTGTATTATTGTTTCTATCCGCCATGAAGATACAATTTTATTAGCTCAAGGCAAGCCACAAAGAGCGAGACAGATGTTCTCAACTCTTGCTGGGTTTGTTGAAAGTGGTGAAACACTAGAGCAAGCAGTCCACAGAGAAGTATTCGAAGAAGTGGGTATAAAAGTTAAAAATTTACGCTATTTTTCTAGCCAACCTTGGCCATTTCCCCATTCACTAATGGTAGGGTTTTTAGCTGATTTTGACTCTGGCAATATACAAGTAGACGGTAAAGAAATCCTCCAGGCAGAGTGGTTCGATCCGAAAGCCTTACCTAATATTCCCCCTACAGGCTCAATTTCTGGACAGCTTATTCAACATACATTAAAGGAAATTGAACACGACGCTGAACTCGAAATTAATCAGAAAAATTAATTAACTATGCCTACCTAAATTATCTAGTGTGGGTTGGTTAAAGCTCGAAATATTTTTATATCTCAATTTTCATATGACGTTTTTGAACAGGTACTTCCCTTTAAAATCAGTTAATCTTTGTAAATATTTCAAAAACTTTGTCAAAATTACTCAGCTTTATATTCTGAAAGTCGTTACAATACAGCCGTTTTTTTAAGCCACACCGCTATAATCAATAATTTCTATCTGAGGTAACCTATGCAAGAACTGCAAAACGATCGATATTTACGTGCATTATTGCGCCAACCTGTTGATTTCACTCCCGTATGGATGATGCGCCAGGCTGGTCGATATTTACCTGAATATAAAGCGACTAGAGCACAAGCTGGCGATTTTATGTCCTTGTGTAAAAATGCAGAGCTTGCATGTGAAGTTACATTACAGCCGTTACGCCGATTTGAGTTAGATGCTGCGATTTTATTCTCAGATATTCTTACCATTCCAGATGCAATGGGTTTAGGTTTGTATTTCGAAACCGGTGAAGGTCCTAAATTTGAACGCCCATTAACTTGTATGGCCGACATACAAAAACTGCCTAACCCAGATCCAGAAGTTGAATTAGGTTATGTTATGAATGCGGTACGCACCATTCGTAAAAACCTTCAGGGCCAAGTACCTCTTATTGGTTTTTCTGGCAGCCCTTGGACTTTAGCTACTTATATGATTGAAGGAGGCTCAAGCAAAGCCTTTACTAAAGTCAAAAAAATGGCATTTAGTGATCCTCAAGCGCTTCACTTATTATTAGATAAATTAGCTGACTCGGTTATTTTATATTTAAACGCGCAAATTAAAGCTGGTGCTCAATCTGTTATGGTATTCGACACATGGGGTGGCGTGTTGTCTGGGCGTGATTACAAAGAGTTTTCATTGCAATATATGCATAAAATTGTAGATGGGTTAATTCGCGAAAACGATGGTAGACGAGTACCTGTTACTCTATTTACAAAAAACGCAGGCCTGTGGCTGGAGTCTATTGCCGATACAGGCTGTGATGCAGTTGGATTAGACTGGACCGTTGATATGGCTGATGCTAAAAAACGAATAGGCGATAAAGTCGCCCTGCAAGGCAATATGGACCCATCAATGTTGTATGCACCAGCAGAACGAATTGAAACAGAAGTACAAACAATACTAGAAGGCTTTGGAAAAGGTAATGGTCATGTATTTAATCTAGGCCACGGCATTCATTTAGATGTTCCACCAGAAAATGCCAAAATATTTATTGATGCGGTTCACAAATACAGTAAACCTTACCATCAGTAATTAGTCTCCTTTCTTAAAAGTCACTACCTTACCCGAGGCGCACAATTGTTGCGCCTCAACCTTTGAACAATCCCCATCCACTTTTAACAAGCCAATACCTGAACCGTTTAACAAGGTTCGCATTTGATGGTTATCTGGCCTGCGGTGTTTAACCAACATATTTCGCCTTTGGGTAAACCAGTTTAACGGTGAATATTTACTGTACAACACCCTATTTAAACGGTCGAACCATTGCAATAAGCTATTTGGAAACTGGTTTTTAATGCCACTACTGGTTATTTGAGTGATGTTGGGAGAATTGTGCCTAAACCTTAGAGTTATGTCATATACAAAAGAATAATGAACATCCCCAGACAAAATCACAAAGTTAGGGGGTGTTTTTCGATTCCTAAAGATATTCAGGATGACACTAGCCGTGCCCTTATGAGCCATCCAATTCTCAGCATCAACGGTCAGTGCTTTTCCAAAAAACGTAAACACTTTTTGAATTGTTTCAATTAACTTTACACCAAAAACAGGAGCCGCAGAAATCATAATAACGGCTTCTTGACCTATTAACTCTTGCTGTAATTCACTTAAAGCTTCCCAGTCCATCAAACCAGATGGCTTATTCTTATTTGACTCAGAACGCCAACGCTGGGTTCGGGTATCCAGCACCAAAATTTTTGGAGAGGTATCCAAATGATAATGCCAATGCTCCCAACCTAAAACTTGGTCTACTAATTTATCGTGTTCAACTATCCCCGTCTTACTAAAATGCTCTCTACAGTTCTGATATAACCCAGCTAAACCTTGAGGATTATTCCCCCATCCTTGGCATAGCCAATAACCTATTAATGCATTACCTACTATCCGTTTTGCAAACTGATTACCGTAAACCGCCTCTTCCCAGCCTCGGGTTAAATTCCAATCATCGGTAATATCATGATCATCAAACACCATATAAACAGGAACATGAGCCAGTGCTCGCCTAACTCTTGATAAGCCTCTCGAAAACTGGTCGATTGCAACCTTCTCTTTGGCAAAGGTTGCGCGAAAAGGAATAGGTATATCTTTGTCATCAATATTAACCAAGCGCCACATCTCAGGTGACCAAGTCAAAATGTACATAGCCATGACTTCAGCAAACGAAATAAGATGATTGTTAGCATTAACAGAAGTGAATATAGGTTTCTTTTTAGCGCCAAAAAACTTTTTTTGAGTGTTCTCTGCAATTGGATCATCGGGTAATAATTTAGGTCTTTGGTAGTAGCAATCTGGGTGCTCAAAGACATCTAGGCTGTTTTCGATTACCGCACCTGACAGGGCTTCATTAAACAAACCAAGATGACCAATGGTTTGCTTAATAGCCACTAACATGGGGCCAGCTACATCATCTGTATATACTTGATCTCCCGATAACATTAATAAGTCAGGGCTACACTGAGCATCTTCAAGCGCCGCTTCTAGCTGTGAATCAACTACCAACAAACCATCACCACTGTCATGGTGAGGCTTGCGGCAAGAACCATGTAAAATCTGGCGGACAGCTTGTTTAAACACAAAACTGGGCAGGGTTTGCCCTTGATAAAGTAAATCTGGTAATAGCTCTGATATTGTTAACGGCAGCTCATTCTCATTGCATAATTTAATATCATAGTAAATTCTGGTACCGCACTTCACGTCAACATTTACAGGTATTGTCAATAAGTTTACAAAAGCATGTTCTCCTACCTGTACCTGTGAGAATAATTCAGGTGTACTAGCAGCCCCATCAAACAGCACTTCTTGATTAATTAGATTATGTAACAGCACCTCAAACTCATAAGGTTTGGAGGTCATTAACCAAAAGTTAACTTGCTTTGTATGTACCTGCCTAACAATAGGCCCGGCTAAAACTTCCGGTAAAGGCTGAAAAGTAGACTGACTCAACTAAGCTGCACCCCAATCCTACTTAAACAACTCATTTAAATAAGCCGCTATTCTCACGCCGCCCATTTGCAAACGTTTTTTAACAATAGGTAAGTTCTGATATTGGTAGTCCCATGAGATTTCATCTGAATCAGGGTAAAGTTTAGCCCGTAGCTTAGCACTTTCAGCAATCCAAATATGTGGATCTACACCCATCCACTGCTGTGCTTGTTGCTTGCTGATCTTAGCAAGTAATATCGCACTCCATTCTGTGTATGAAAGTTGTTGACTATCAATTAGCCCTGAGTCCCATACTCTATGTAGGTTTGAGTCCTGCCAAAAAAACTTAAGCTTTACGTCGTTACCGCCTCTGTCGGTGCCATTTCCAGCATGAAATGGTTGATGTAAATCACCAATAATATGGATAATAAAACGTAATGCTAATTGCTTTTGCTCGATGTTGGTTTTGTCGTTTTTAAGCTGCATTGTAAAAGCTTGCAAAGCACTAAAACCGTCACCTTGTTCCGGCGCGCCTACATCGCCATAGGCTTTGCCATCTGGGATAGTTACATAATGGTAGGGACCTGCTATTTTTTTCCAAAACTCGCTAGGGTTAGAACGCATTTCATCGGGCCAAGTAGAGGCTTCAGCTAAGGTTTCATTTGGTAATATTTTTGCTATAGCTAATTTTGCTTCGGCAGTTAAGTAATTTTCAGCAATAGCGCCCGTTACCCTGTGTCCTATTTGCCCCCAAGACAATGCCTGAAAACTCATTGCAGCAACCATTACACCTAAAATTATTGGTTTCAATTTCATATTTATTTCTTCAGTTAATCGTTTTTAATTAATGCAAGCTGTTCTAGCAACACCTTATGGATCCCACCGAAATCACCATTACTCATCACCACAATATGGTCACCTGCTTGTACGTAAGATAAAATTGATTTAATCAATACATCCATATCTTTATACAACATGGCTGTGACATCACTCTCGGCTAATAAGTCGTCCATTGACCAAGTTAAATTGGAAGGTTCAAAAATAAAAACATGGTCCGCATTACTCCATGACTTCGCCAAGGTATCTTTATGCACCCCCATTTTCATTGTGTTAGATCTAGGCTCCAGCACAGCTAAAATACGAGCCTTTCCTACTTTTGCCCTTAATCCATTAATGGTTGTAGCAATAGCGCTAGGATGGTGAGCAAAGTCGTCATACAGAGTAACCTCATTTACTACACCTTTTACTTCCATGCGTCGCTTAACATTTACAAACTCGGCAAGCGACTCAATAGCTATAGAGCACTGCACTCCAACATGATGAGCAGCAGCGATCGCCATAAGTGCATTATTAACATTATGTTCCCCCACCAGATCCCATGTTACGATTCCTTGCTTCTCCCCTTTGAACATGACCTCAAATTTACTACCATCAGCAATCAAGTTATTAGCTTGCCAATCTGTCCCTGTAAATTGAACCGGTGTCCAGCAGCCCATATCTAATACTCTCAAAAGATCTTTATCTGACTTAGGCGATAGCACGAGTCCATTATTAGGCACCATACGAAGTAAATGATGAAACTGCTTTTGAATAGCGCCTAAATCCTCAAAAATATCTGCATGGTCAAACTCAAGGTTATTCATGATCAAAGTACGAGGACGATAATGGACGAACTTAGAGCGCTTATCAAAAAAGGCACTATCATATTCGTCGGCTTCAATAACAAAAAACGGGTGTTTACCTAATCGCGCTGACACATCAAAATTTTGTGGTATACCGCCAATTAAAAATCCCGGTGCTAACCCCGCATATTCTAATATCCACGCCAAAATACTTGAGGTAGTCGTTTTTCCGTGGGTCCCAGATACAGCCAGTACCCAGCGATCTTTTAAAACATTTTCTAATAGCCATTGAGGGCCGCTTATATAAGGCAAGTTTCTGTCTAATACGTATTCTACGGCTTTGTTACCACGGGACAGAGCATTACCAATAATGACAAAGTCTGGCTCACCGTATTGAGTCTCTGAACCGTCACTTGAATCTAATGCAACTTTAAATTGGCTTGGATCCCAGCCTTCAAATAACTCAATACCAAGAGACTCTAGTTGCGTGCTCATAGGAGGGTAAACATTTGCATCTGCACCTGTCACTTTATGTCCCATTGACTTCGCTAATGCAGCGATGCCTCCCATAAAAGTACCGCAAATGCCAAGAATGTGTATATGCATAGTTCGTCGTTCAATATAATCAATATTCTTAGGTTACCAGAACAGTAAAGGTGAACCCAATCTTGAATGTAAAAATATGTGCCATTTTCAGCTGACTTAACATTCGGTTATAAAGAATACGTTTCGGTTGCTGAGTTTCTTGCTTTTTGAAGGTACAATCTGTGAAACTGGTGGCAAAAATAATAAAAAATAAACTTGTCACCAACTCTGTTCCTACAACACAAGGCGTAAAAAAGCATGAAAAGACTTAACTCGCAACTACAAGAAGACGGTGCTCCAATGGAGCTAATCCTGCTATTGAGAACTATTTTAGCGGGATGTAAAGAAATATCCTTTAGGGTCAGTCAGGGAGCATTAGCAGGTGTGTTAGGTTCTACCTTAAGTGAAAACGTACAAGGTGAAACGCAGAAAAAGTTAGATGTAATTTCAAACCAAATATTGAAAGACATCCTAAGTGAATCAGGCTATGTAAAAGCAATTTCCTCAGAAGAAGAAGATGACGTTGTAGCTTGTAACCCAGATGGTAAATACTTAGTTAGCTTTGACCCTCTTGATGGCTCTTCAAATACAGACATTAATAGCTTGATAGGGACAATTTTCTCTATCACTCACGCTCCACAATGGATGGATGCCGATGATCCATCTGCATTTTTACAACCAGGTACACAAAGTGTTGCTGCAGGTTACGTTTTATATGGCCCATCAGCCATGCTTGCACTTACTACAGGTAAGGGCACACATTTGTATACACTAGATAAGACCCATGGTGGTTTCCTACTGACGACTCCCAATATACAAATTTCAGAAGAGACCTCTGAATATTCAATCAATGCATCTAATCAGCGTCACTGGGAAGCTCCAATACAAGAATATGTAAGCGATCTAATTGCAGGAACCGAAGGCCCTCGCAAAAAAGACTTCAATATGCGTTGGGTAGCGGCAATGGTAGGTGATATTCATAGAGTATTATCTCGTGGGGGAATTTTCATGTATCCCTACGACAAACGTGACCCAAGTAAGCCTGGAAAATTACGTTTATTATATGAAGCAAACCCAATGGCATTTTTGGTAGAACAAGCTGGGGGCTTAGCAGATACAGGAGCTGGCCGTATAATGGAAGTCATGCCAACAGAAATCCATCAACGTGTACCAGTTTTAATTGGCTCTAAAGAAGAAGTAGAGACTTGTTTAACTTACGTTAATAAATAGTAAACTCTACTTATTCAAAAAAGGTGAGCAGTCGCTCACCTTTACTCGTTTCTTATTTTTAGGCAAAGCTATGATGATACTTCGGCCATATAGCCTATTCTAAACCCTCCCCAATGTCGGCCTTTTACATATATTGGAGCCGACAGGTCATGCACCACTTCGCCAGTATCTCGCTTGTAGGTCTGCAGTAAAAAGCTTTGAGTATTTGAACCACAACGACTACCTGTATAATCGTCAAATATTCGTTTAGTACGATTAGAAACTAAATCTTTCTCATAATTTCCAGTTAAAGGTTGGCTAAACTTTTTATTGTGGGTTGGAAAATAACCATTTTTATCTACAGCACCAGCAAACACTATAAAATCATCTTTAACTAAAATGGGTTCCTGAATGTCTGGCAGACACTTATCCGTGAAGGTATCGAATTTGGTGGTAAATTTAGTTGGATTTGTATCAGGTATTTCTGAATAAGATAAATCAAAAAGTGCGGATTCGGTAATCTCATTATTAGCAATTGCTTGTTCAAACACTCGCCCAATTTTTAACGCAGTTTGCTCTGCAATTTCTTGTACATAAGTGTTCCTGTTCTCAAAATCAAATACGCTAAGTACTCTAAAAATATTTTCAGTATGATGGCTTAAACCTAATACCTTATTAGAAACATCTGAAAAATCTTGCTGAAACGCTTGAGAAGTTTGAAGCAGTTGCTTCATGGTATCGGTTATTCCCTGATTTGTTTGTTTTTGCCCATCCACTGTGATTTTTACAGTTTTCATAGCATCGCTCGCTTCACTGGTTGACAAAGTGCTTGCCTCAATCGACTCAGAAACATCCTCTATCACCTTTGACATACTCTGGCCTTCACTATAAACCAAATCAATAGTTTTGGCGGATTCAGAGGTGCCTGAGGTTATTTCAGACAATACATTTTCAATGCCACTTATTGCTTCTGAGGTTCGCTTAGCTAGCACTCTAACCTCATCAGCCACTACTGCAAAGCCTCGTCCTTGCTCCCCAGCTCTGGCGGCTTCTATAGCTGCATTTAGAGCCAACAAATTAGTTTGATCAGCTAATTGGTTTACGGTTGTAATGATATTTCCAATTGATGCAGCTTGAGCTAGTAAGCCATTAAGTAAGGTTTTTGATAAAGAAATTTGCTCGTTCAAAGATGACTGTTTAGGTATTAAATCTCTTAGCATGGCATTACTATTTGAGGCCATATCATCTGAAACACCAATCTTCGCCATAGCTAAATCAGCTTGTATTATTAATGAATCATTTGCACTTTCTAGGCTTTGGATATCTTTAAGAGCTTGTTCCGTTTGAGTAACTTGTTCACCAAATAATATAGAAAGTTTATCAATAAAATGTGAGACATTGGCTCCACCGATAGCTATTTTTCCGACAGTCGAGCCGACCAAAGCAGCCCGAGAGTGTAACTCACTTATTTCGCTTATTGCATCCTTATCTATCTCGGGTAAGTGCTGCTTTTTCGAAATAAATTTAATCGCTAAAAAACTCATAAAGGCAAGTAATAATCCAAATATAAACGCCAAAATAATACTGGAGATCCCGTAGCCTATATCTGCTCCTTGAGGACTAGCAGAAGCGCAATGATAAGGAAAAAAACAAAAAAGCAGTAGTAGGCGTTTCATACGAATTTTCCGAGAAAATATTTCCTTAAAGCATTGGCTAACTCTTCAAGTTGGTCAATAAGACTAAGGTCGGTATTACACGCAGTACTTGGGAATAAACCCTACAAGACAATATAAGCGAATTTCCCAATAAGATATCTTTAACAAAAAATGCCGCTCACTCACAGTAAACGGCATTAGTTAGGTTACGACTAAAACTAAGGTTACTATTAAATTAAGTTCTTCTGTTGCTCGATCCAATTATTGATTTTGCTTTCTAAAATATTCAGAGGTACCGGCCCATCTTTTAACACTTCATCATGGAAACCACGAATATCAAATTTATCTCCTAGACTTTCTTTTGCCTTTGTTCGCAATTCCATAATCTTCAACTTACCAATCATATAAGCCGTTGCTTGCCCGGGCATGGCGATATAACGCTCAATGGCTTTAACAGAGTCATTTTCAGGATTAGGGGTATTTTTAATCAAATAATCAATGGCTTGGTCGCGACTCCATTTTTTAGCATGAATTCCTGTATCTACCACTAAACGACAGGCTCGCCATAATTCCATGGCCAAACGCCCAAAGTCTGAGTAAGGATTTTCATAAAAGCCCATATCTTTGGCTAATTCTTCAGTATATAAGCCCCACCCCTCTGTATACGCAGTAAAGCTCACATACTTTTGAAATTCTGGAATTCCCTCTAGCTCTTGAGCAATTGAGCGCTGCATATGATGGCCAGGAATACCTTCATGATAAGCCAAGGCTTCCATTTGATAAGTGGGCATATCCTTCATGTTGTAAAGGTTTGCATAATAAGTACCCGGTCGTGAACCATCTTTAGAAGGACTTTGATAAAAAGCCTTACCTGCTGACTTTTCTCTGAATGCTTCAACTCGTTTTACCTGCATTCGCGCTTTTGGCGTTAACCCGAAGTATTCAGGCACTTTTTCTTCCATGGTATCAATTAAGGTTTTAGCCTCTTCCATATAACGAGCACGACCTTCATCAGTCGCAGGATAATAAAACTGCTCATCGGTACGCATAAACTCAAAAAATGCAGCTAAGTCTCCTTCAAAGCCCACTTCTTGCTTAATGGCTTTCATTGCGTTGTGAATTCGTTCAACATTTTCTAAACCAATTTGATGAACTTGATCGGCATTTAAATCTGTCGTCGTAAACCACTCTAAACGGTTTTTATACCACGTCTCTCCATCTGGTAATCGCCATACTCCATCTCCTTCAGGAGTTAGTCTTTGTTGAATTTTTAACTCATCAATGAGCTCTCTGTACGCTGGTAAAACAGACTCTTCAATAGCCGCTCTAGCCTCGGCTATTAAACCAACGGTCTCCATATTAGTTAGCCCTAATGCATCCACTTTAGTGGTGAAATCATCCCAAATAGTTGAGTTTTCTGGTGACTCTTCGAATGGATTACCGCTAATCACATTATGAGACGCTTGGATCATCTGATCGTAAGCCCACTTAGGCGGAAACACCCCTAACTCTTGACGTTTTTTCAGTTGCTGAATCACTTGAGTAAATAGAGGTTTTACATTATTCAACCTGGCCACATAGGCCTCAGCGTCGTCTATGCTTTTGATTCTGTGAATATTAATTAAAAAGCTAGGTACAATAGTGTGATAGGCTCTGAACTGATGCATTATGTATGTGTGGTCACGAAATTTATCATTCGCTAAACGGCGCTGAATATCAGTTATAGCGACATCAATGCTTAACTTCTCTTGCTCAGTCAATTGACTTAGATCAAATTTTTGTAAATCATCTAGACGTGCCTTTTGAATAGCAACCGTCTCATCTTGATGGGCATCGGATATATCATTCCATTTATCGTAATCCCATTTATAACCTAAATAGCTCTGCGTTATGGGTGAACGTTTTAAATCTTGTTCAAACATATCCGCAAAGTATTGGGCTAACTTTTCAGATTCAGTCTGTAAGACATTTTGCTCGGCTTGCACAATTGGTTTCTCTGTTTGCTCACTTGGCTGCGGAGAACACGCAGATATTGCGATAGTTAGTATACTTAAGGGAATAAATTTTAATCTAGTCATCATTAGGTTTTCCTGTCATATTTTTATTCTGTTCTTTTAAATCTGAGAATATAGCTTTTAAGACAGCATCGCTAGAAGGTATTTAAAGTGCGTACTGACTATAAGCAGCAAAGTAGGATTAATAGACAATATCAAATAGTACCAAGAGTCAATTACATAAATTTTATTCAACACGCTTACAATTGTATGTAATTAGCAGGCTTCTCATTAAGCTACTCTACTAAAGGTTAATATCACTAGAGTCTCATAGCATGATATTTTATATTCGGCTAAGTTTGCAGTATATTCACTATGATTGTTAATTCACACCCCAGATATACCAAGCATCATAAGTAACAAGCTTGTTAAAAACCCTTTATCATAGGCAAACAACAAAACAGAATAAGTACACACGATAAAATGTATAAATTATTTACTTCAACATTACTGTTAATAACTCAATTGAGTTTTGGTGAGCCATTAGAATTGTATTGGGAAGATATGATCCCTAAAGACTATGTTGCGTCTGATATTCCACTTGCTCACAGTAATAGTATGCAACAGCAAAACCTTGACGCGCCCATAGTGCCAGAGCTAAACGGAAAGCTTGTTAAAATACCTGGGTTCGTGGTGCCACTAGAAGGAGATAATGAAAAAATAACAGAATTTTTGTTAGTACCCTACTTTGGTGCCTGCGTACATGTCCCCCCCCCGCCACCTAATCAAATTGTATATGTGAAGTTTTCTAAAGATGTGTCGATAAACAACTTATATGATGCGGTATGGATAACAGGAACCTTATCAACCAGTACTTGGCAGGGTGATTTAGCCACTGTTGGATATACGTTACAAGGTCTAAATATTGACGTATATGATTAATATTTATGAAAAAAATCTAATTAATGATTAGCACTTAAGTTTATTGGTTACTATATTAAATAGCATCAATATTAGTTAATAATGAGCAAGCGCACGGCTAAAAATCAGGTGCGAAGACTTACAAGGGTAAAATATGAGCTTTTTAAAAAACATGTCTATTGCACAAAAGTTATTTCTTATTCCTATTATAGGAACCGTAGCTTTTATTTTATACTTGGGCATTACAACAGCCAATGCTTTAAACAACGTTAAAATTTTAGAGAACGTGATTGAAGTTGAATATCCTTCAGTTGACTTATCCAAAACTGCCTTGGTTAAAATGGAAAAAGTCAAAGAAGCATTAACAAGTGCGGTTACTACCGCTGATGAAGATACCTTAAGTAATGCTCAGACTTTCGCTTCTGAAACAAAAAAATTATTGCAAGATATTAAATCAATTGACCCTATTCTCAGTTCTGAAATCAGCAAAATACTCAACTCATTTAATGAATACTATGAGGTAGCGTTCACAGTATCAAAGTCTATGATTGATGGCACGGCTGATTACTCTAAATTAGGCGAAATGTCGACTAAGATGAACAACAGTTATGATAGTGCATTCAAAGGCTTAACAGCGTTCAAAGATGCCAGAGTCAACTCATTTCAAACTGACATACAAGAAGCTAGCTCAAACGGTGAATCCATGATTTTAATTGGCTTCATTTTAGCCCTATTTACTATAGTGTTACTATTTGCAACGGCAATTCCAATTGTAAACGGTATAAAGGGCAGCATAGTAGAAGTGGTTAGTTCATTAAAAGATATTGCCCAAGGTGATGGCGACTTAACAGTTAGACTCAACTCGAAAAATAAAGACGAAATAGGCGATTTAGTTAACTGGTTTAACCAATTTATGGTAAAGCTGCAGGGGGTAGTGAAAGACATAGTTGACTCTACCTTACCTTTGTCACAATTAGCCCAAAATCTAAATAAACTAACAGAAGACACTAATCAAACCATTTTTGTACAACAACGCTCCGCTTCACAAGCTAAAGAAGCTGTAGATGATATGACAAATAGTGTTAGTGCGGTGGCATCGAGCGCAGCGGAAGCCGCTACGGCAGCAGGAGATGCATCAACTGCAGCTAACGACGGTCAAGACGTTGTCAATAACACTGTTATGAGTATTCAAGAATTAGCAACTAATGTTGAAGAAACAGCAGAAGTAATTAGCAAGCTTGAAGCTGACTCTAATCAAGTGGGTGTGGTGCTTGATGTGATAAAAGGTATTGCAGAACAAACTAACCTACTTGCATTAAACGCCGCAATTGAAGCCGCTAGAGCCGGCGAACAAGGACGAGGATTTGCAGTTGTCGCAGATGAAGTAAGAACCCTAGCTTCTAGAACCCAACAATCGACTGAACAAATTCAAAGCACTATTGAGCAGTTACAAGATGCCGCTCGTTCAGCGGTGAGTGCTATGGCAAAAGGAACCGAGCGAGCCACTACTAGTGTTGAAACAGCAAATACAGCGGGCGCTAGCTTAACGGTTATTACTGATACTATTAGCCGTATTACTAATATGAATGATCAAATAGCTCTCTCTACAGGGGACCAACAGGCAGTGGCACAAACCATCAGTTCAAATGTAGATGAAATTCATCAGAAGACCGAAGAAATTGCGACTAGCTCTAAAGAGATTGGCTCGGCAAGTGGCGAACTAGCTCAACTGGCGAAGCACTTAGAAGGCATAGCCACACAATTTAAAGTATAAATATCGGGATCGGGCTAGCCCTTATCAAAAAGCAATCAAGTTTTCTGATAAGGGTCTTATAAAGTTACGAATCTTCCTGCCACCAATGTGAACTCATCGACACCTTCTAATGCTAAGAAGCTTAGGTTTCTTTAATATGTTTTTGCAACGCTTCAACTATGTCTATTGAAATAGGTTTTGACTTATTTGTCTTAAAATCAAAATGAACTAAAGTGGTGACCCCTACTGCACATTTATTTTGGTTTTGCCATAGTTCTTGGTGAACATCAAATGCACTACTCCCTATCCTACAAATGGTGGTTCTAACTTCAACTTTATGGCCGTAAAAAATTTGCTGTAAAAAGTCCATCTTATAGCTAGCTAAAATCAGCGGCCAATTTCTTAAGTCTAGTTCTGGAGTAAACAATCTAAAAATAGGTTCTCGTGCGGCTTCAAACCAACCAGCGAGGACTGTATTACTAACATGAGCTAATGCATCAGTTTCGTAAAATCGAACATTAAACTCCTCTGAATACATACTCGCCCCTTACACTCTAATTATTTAGTAAAGGTTTTAGGAATCTTGCTGTATGAGAGCCTTCAACTTCAGCTACTTGCTCAGGCGTTCCTTGCGCAATTATTTGCCCACCACCCGAACCACCTTCAGGGCCTAAATCAACCACCCAGTCAGCAGTTTTTACCACATCTAAGTTATGTTCAATAACCACAACCGTATTACCATGATCTCTCAACCTATGTAGCACCTCTAAAAGCTGTTTAATATCGTGAAAATGCAAACCAGTAGTTGGCTCATCCAAAATATATAAGGTTTGTCCGGTATCCCGCTTCGACAACTCTTTCGCCAATTTAACCCGCTGAGCTTCACCACCCGACAAAGTAGTAGCAGCCTGGCCCAAACGCACATATGACAAGCCCACATCCATTAAGGTTTGAAGTTTTCTTGCAATTGCAGGGATTACATCGAAGAAAGGACGGGCTTCTTCTATGGTCATTTCTAAGACTTGATGAATATTCAAGCCTTTGTATTGAATTTCTAAAGTCTCGCGGTTGTATCTCTTGCCTTTACAAATATCGCAAGGTACATAAACATCTGGCAAAAAGTGCATTTCGACCTTGATTACGCCATCACCTTGGCAAGCTTCACAGCGACCGCCTTTAACATTGAAGCTAAAACGACCCGCTTTATAACCCCGAGACCTCGCTTCTTGGGTACCAGCAAATAATTCTCGTACTGGAGTGAAAATACCTGCATAAGTAGCTGGATTAGAGCGTGGTGTACGGCCAATTGGGCTTTGATCTATATCCACAACTTTATCTAGCATCTCCATACCCGTAATTGAGGTATAAGGAGACGGTTCACCTGTTGTAGCGCCATTTAAGTCACGATGGGCAATTTTATAGAAGGTATCATTTATTAGCGTCGACTTCCCTGAGCCAGAGACCCCAGTAACACAGGTCATTAAACCTATTGGCGCTCTAAAAGTCACATCTTGTAGATTATTACCCGACGCACCTTTTAACTCTAACCATTTGTCGTCAGCAACCGAACCTCGCTTTATTGGGACTTCAATTTTTTCTCGGCCAGAAAGGTATTTACCCGTCAGTGAATGCTCACTGTTTTTTATGTCATCTATTGTTCCTTGGGCAACAATTTCTCCCCCATGAACACCAGCACCTGGGCCAATATCAAGAACAAAGTCAGCAGCTCGAATAGCATCTTCATCATGCTCTACCACCAGCACTGTATTACCTAAATCACGAAGGTGAATAAGGGTTTTAAGTAAGCGTTCGTTATCTCTTTGATGTAAGCCTATTGATGGTTCATCAAGCACATACATCACGCCTACTAGCCCAGCTCCGATTTGACTCGCTAAACGAATCCGCTGAGCTTCGCCGCCAGATAGAGTATCGGCACTGCGAGACAAGGATAAATAATTCAAACCAACATTCACTAAAAAGCTCAATCTGTCGTTGATTTCTTTAAATATTTTTTCAGCTATTTTCTCTCGCTGCCCCGTTAAGGTTAAATTAGAGAAAAAGTCTAAAGCTTCTGCAATCGATAAGTCAGACACCAGGTTCAAAGGGGTATCAGCAATAAAAACATTCCGCGCTTCTAATCTTAAACGAGAGCCTGAACAGCTAGAACAAGGTTGCTGGCTTAAGTATTTTGATAACTCTTCACGGACTGCATTAGATTCAGTTTCTTTGTAGCGCCTTTCCATATTCGGAATAATCCCTTCAAAAGGATGTTTGCGCTCCATAATGTCGCCACGGTCATTAATATATTTAAACTTAAGAGATGTGCCCTTACTACCATGTAAAACAATTTCTCGGGCAGCTTCATCTAACTCACCAAAAGGGACAGTCAAATCAAAATCATAATGGTCCGCGACAGCTTGCAGCATTTGAAAATAATAGTAGCTGCGCTTATCCCACCCACGAATAGCACCACCTGATAGACTAATTTCATCATTAGCAATAATACGATGTGGGTCAAAAAATTGTCTGGTTCCCAAACCATCGCAACTTTGACAAGCTCCAGCAGGGTTATTAAACGAAAATAATCTAGGCTCAAGTTCCGCCATACTATAACCACAGTGCGGACAAGCAAAGTTTGAAGAAAATACCAGTTCATCTTTTTCAGGCTCATCCATGTAAGCCACTTTTGCGGTACCACCAGATAAACCTAATGCAGTTTCAAATGACTCAGCAAGACGAAGCTTTAAGTCTTCACGCACTTTAAAGCGGTCAACCACCACTTCTATAGTGTGTTTTTTATGTAAATCGAGTTCAGGGGGATCAGACAAGTCACACACATTGCCATCGATTCTGGCGCGAATAAAACCTTGTGCGGCTAGGTTTTCTAAGGTTTTTACATGCTCGCCTTTTCTGTCTTGCACTACTGGACCTAGTAGCATTAATTTAGTATCTGCAGGCATGTCTAGTACACGGTCGACCATTTGGCTTACCGTTTGTGCATCTAAAGGAACATGATGTTCCGGACACCTAGGCTCACCTACACGGGCATATAACAATCTTAGATAATCATATATTTCGGTAATGGTACCTACGGTTGAACGTGGGTTATGAGATGTGGATTTTTGCTCAATAGAAATAGCGGGTGACAACCCTTCGATGTGATCAACATCGGGTTTTTCCATCATGGATAAAAACTGACGAGCATAGGCCGATAAAGATTCTACATAACGCCTTTGCCCTTCTGCATACAAGGTATCAAAAGCCAAAGAAGACTTACCTGAGCCAGACAAACCAGTGATAACTGTCAGCTTGTCTCTGGGAATATCTAAATTAATGTTCTTCAGATTGTGAGTTCGAGCCCCACGTACTTCTATTCTATCCATTGGTTACCAGATGCGCCGCAAAAGAAGAAGTATTACACAATCTGTAAACTAGCTCTATGGACATTAAGCTAATGAAGCAAGTTAATTATTGCAACGTAACAAAGATATACTACCAATTTGTCTCCCAATCCTTAAAAACAGAGGTATACCCCCTATTTTCTATCGCCGCTGCCACTTGTAATACCGAACGTTCATCGCTGATTTCAAATTGGTCTAATTGACTATCCGGGTTGGCATACCCGCCCGGTTGGGTAGAGCTGCTTGCACTCATATGGGTAATTCCAAGGGGCAACAGATTATCACGGAAATCACTGCGCTCTCGGGTAGATAAGCTAATCTCCAATTGCTCACTAAACAATCTAAATGCGCAGATGACTTGCACTAACCCTTTGTCTGAAATCGGCGACTTTGGCTCTATTCCGCCAGTACAAGGTCGCAACCTTGGTAACGAAATACTATATTTACTGCGCCAATAGCGATTCTCTAGGTAGTTTAAATGATGCCCCATCAACAAAGCATCTAAGCGCCAGTCATCTAAACCTAGTAGCACCCCCAAGCCCGTTTTATCAATTCCAGCTTGGCCTATTCGGTCAGGGCTATTTAACCTATATTGAAAGTCTTGTTTTTTACCGCGAGTATGGTGCTTTGCATACGTTATAGGGGCATAGGTTTCTTGATACAACATCACTGCATCTAACCCCAAACCTGCTAGCTCTGCATATTCATAGGTTTCTAGTGGCTGTACTTCTAGCGCCAAATAACTAAAATGCTTATTTATTTGTGGTAAAGCTTTAGCAAAATAATCTACCCCTACTTTGGTTTCATGCTCACCAGACACTAGCAGAATTGAATCAAAACCTCGGCTTTTTAAAATTGCCATTTCATTCGCTATTTCTTGTGAATTGAGAATTTTACGTTTGATTTTGTTGCTCATAGTAAAACCACAATAATCACACTCATTGGCACACAAGTTCGATAAATACATGGGAACAAATAGACTAATATTGTGACCAAAACGCTTTTGAGTGGTTTGCATTGAAAGCTGTGCCATTTGTTCTAAATAATGCTCAGCGGCTGGCGATAACAACGCCATTAATGCCTCAACATTAGCGGTTGGATGCAACAATGCTCGCTCTACATCTGCAGCGGTACAGCTGTACATAGACAAGCGTAAATGCTCACGGTCTAATGCTGCGAACACTTCAGAAAAGTTATTAACTAAGGCCATTTAAAAACCCCGTGAGTGGGCTAGTATGATTGGCCTGACAAGACACTTGCCCAAAACCTGCTTGATAAGCTGCTCTACCTGTAATGACTGCTTGTTGAAAACATTTAGCCATAGGCACAGGTTGTGGGCTAGAAGCAATAGCTGTATTAACTAACACAGCATCTGCGCCCATTTCCATGGCGGCGCTTGCATCAGATGGGCAACCGATTCCAGCATCAATCACTACCGGCACCCTTGATTGTTCAATAATAATTCTCAAGAATTCTTTTGTGAGTAACCCCTGATTACTGCCAATCGGGCTAGCTAAAGGCATAACCGCTGCGCAGCCTACTTCTTCTAAACGGTGACACAAAACGGGATCCGCATGAACATATGGCAATACCACAAACCCTAACTTAACTAGGGCTTCCGCGGCGATTAGGGTCTCGACTGGATCAGGCATTAAATATTTAGGGTCGGGGTGTATTTCTAATTTAACCCAGTTTGTCGCAAACATTTCTTGAGCTAACTGGGCTGCAAATATCGCTTCTTTGCCATTACGAGCGCCAGAGGTATTGGGCAGTAACTTTACGCCCAAGTCGTCTAAGGGTTTCATCAAATTGTCGGTACGCTGCTTTAAATCCACACGTTTAACGGCTAAAGTTACTAGCTCTGTGCCAGAAGCTCGTAACGCATCTAGCATGGTAACACTGTTAGAGAACTTCCCTGTGCCGCTAAATAAACGAGATGAAAATTGATGATTAGCAATGGTTAACATCTTCTACCCTCCTGCCACAGCATTAAACAAATCAATCTGATCACCTTGCTGACAGAACGTCTCCGCCCATTGGCTTTTGGGCACAACATGTTGATTGAGTGCTACTGCTATATTACTCAGGTCTAATGATTGAGACTCTGCTATTAACTGTAAAGTCATTAACAAATTACTGTTTTCAAGTACTCGGTGAACTTGACTATTTACAACAACATTTATCATAATTTTGTCTCCCCAGATGGTAGTGCCAAGCTGTGCACAGACTCAGTATTATTTGATTCGGGCCAGTGTCTGCAAACTGGGCACTTTAAATCCCTGTGTCTCATAACCTTATGCCACGACATAGCTACACCATCAAAAATATGTAAATACTTATCTAAGGATCCTATATTTAAGACTAGCTTCATCGCAGTAAGTGCTTGCATACTGGCCACCAAAGATACTGCAGTGCCAAGCACGCCCATACTCTGACAGTTTTGTTGTATGTCTAAACTTGAAAACACGCAGTGGTAACAACCTGCTTCAGGCGTATTTTTGCCATCAATCAGCATAAGTTGCCCAGAAAAAGCGCTAACTGACGCACTTACTAGTGGAATAAAATGGCGGGCACACCAATGATTAAGCAACTGCCTAGTGGGCATATTGTCTGAGCAATCAAGTAATATAAATCTTTCATCTTCATTGGCTTGTTTCAGGGCAGAGTTACCTGCAAATAAGCTTTCAGAAAAGTCCTTGCTGAAACGTTCCGCGTAAGTATTAACCTTTACATCTGGGTTTAACTTAATAAGTTCTGCAGCAGCGCAGCTCACTTTGTATTGTCCGATAGACTCTGGGTTAAATAAGATTTGCCTAGGTAAGTTAGAATTTTCTACCTTGTCGTCATCAACCAAATACAAATTACCAATGCCAGCCGCCGCAAGTTGCTGCGCCACATGGGTACCCAGCCCTCCTACACCTACTATCATAATATGTTGGCTCAGTAGGGTTTTCTGGCCTTGCTCTGCAACCTCTGGCAAGAGTATTTGCCTGTAGTACTGAATAAATTGTTGCTTGGTTAATATATCTGTTGCAGCAATCGTCATGGGGCTACCTGCCATGTTTGTTGTAATGTTTGCCAGCTTTTACCTGGGTCTGCTGCTAGCTCAATCCCTCTGACAATAGCGACGTCATCCACTTGAGTCGCTTTTAATTGAACAAGGTTATTTTGGTTTATTCCCCCAATCGCCACCAGGGGTAAACGGCCTTTCAGTAACTGAGAGTAACGAGTCAATTTAAGTAAGCCCTGTGGCTGCGATGGCATTTTTTTGGTGGGCGTGGCAAAGATATGACCAATTGCTAAATAGCTTGGCGATAATTGCTGGACTAGTAGCATTTCAAAATAACCATGGGAGGACAATCCTAACGCTAAACCTGCGGCAGCAATTTGGGTTAGGTCTGCTTGCAATATGTCTTCTTGGCCTAAATGCACACCAAACGCAGCGTGTTTAATCGCAAGTTGCCAATGATCATTAATAAACACCTGAGCCTGATATTTTTTACCTAAGACCACAGCTTGTTGGATATCTTGCTCTAACTGATTTTCATCACAAGGCGCTTTTATGCGCAGTTGAGCCGTGCGGGCGCCTGCTTTTAACACCTGCTCTAATACATCTAACGATTGGGTTACTGTATACACCTGCAAAGGTTGACGCACCTTGGCATACGCTAGTTGACTATTTACTGCTAATTTAGGGTAAGCAGGCATGATGACTTCGGGAAAGTAGCGCATATCATTGGGCCAGCCATTGCGGGCTAATACACCAGGGCCTTTGCCAAGACCATAACTATACTCAAGCCCCTGATGTACATAAGCTTTAGCTATCACAATGGCATCTAATAGCGGATGACCTAATGCCATAGCCGTGGCTATCGCTGAAGACAAGGTGCACCCCGTACCATGGTTATGAAAGGTATCCACTCTGCTGCCTTTAAAGCCAAGCAATTGCTCTTGGTGGTACAAAGATGTATGAGCAATATTATGAGCCGCAAGCCAATCCACAGACAATGAGCTTTGATTATCGCCCCCAGTCAGTAAGATGTTGATGTTTATTAACTGGCTCAAATTAACCAAAGTTCCGTGGTCACCATTACCTTGGTTATGATTATCACTAGTTAGGGCCTGCAACTCCTGTAGGTTTGGCGTTAGCAAAGTGACTTGCTTCGCCAAGCTTAAATATAGATCTGCTGGTATTCTCTGGTTTTCACTCAATAATTCTTGGCCACTACTTGCCATCATGACTGGATCCCAAATAATGGGGATCTCAACACCATGGTTTTTCTTGTAGCTCGCTAAGTTTTCAGCTAACCAATCCCGCACTAATTTAACTTGTTCTACATTAGCTAACACCCCAATTTTGATGGCTCTTGGCGGCATATCCTCAAGTAAACAATTTAACTGTTGGGTCAGCATGTTTGTGGAAACAGCATCTACCTCGACTACTCTTTGAGAGTTTTGTGCTGTTACAGCTGTGACTATATTGCAAGCATGCCCACCCAAATCTTGAATAGTTAAACTATCAGCCTGAATACCTGCCCCACCGCCACTGTCTGACGCAGCTATACTCCAAACAACGGGCCGACTAGGACCAGTGTTTACTGGCCCCTTATCATTACTTATATTGTTCATTTTTTATTCGGATTCAGTAGTAAATTCACTGCTAACAGGAGTATAAATTTGCGCACCTTGGGCTTTAAACTCTGCTGATTTTTCAGCCATGGCAGATTGTATGTCGACCGAACTCAAACTAGCTCGACTGACTGCTAAACGAGAAGCATCTTGTTCAACTTGTATTTGTTGTTTGGCTGCGTATTCACGGACTTCTTGGGTTATTTTCATGGAGCAAAATTTTGGTCCACACATAGAACAAAAGTGTGCCACTTTGGCAGACTCTTGGGGCAGGCTTTCATCGTGGTAAGCCCTAGCGGTATCGGGATCTAGCCCTAAGTTATATTGGTCTTCCCATCTAAACTCAAAGCGGGCTTTAGATAAAGCATTGTCACGAATTTGCGCACCGGGGTGACCTTTAGCTACATCCGCAGCATGGGCGGCAATCTTGTAAGCGATTAAACCTTGCTTTACATCATCTTTGTTTGGCAAACCTAAATGCTCTTTAGGCGTCACATAACAAAGCATTGCGACTCCATACCAACCAATCATGGCAGCGCCAATTCCTGAGGTAAAATGATCATAACCGGGAGCTATATCAGTGGTTTGCGGGCCCAATGTATAAAATGGCGCTTCACCGCATATGTCTAATTGCTTATCTATGTTCTCTTTAATTAACTGCATAGGGATATGGCCAGGCCCTTCTATAATGGTTTGTACATCGTACTCCCATGCAATTTTCACTAACTCACCTAGAGTTTCTAGCTCAGCAAATTGGGCCTCATCATTGGCATCGGCAATACAACCGGGGCGCATACCGTCACCTAACGAAAGCGACACATCATAAGCGGCACATAGCTCACAAATATCTTTAAAGTGTTCATATAAAAAACTTTCTTTATGGTGAAACAGACACCACTTAGCCATGATAGAACCACCTCGAGACACTATGCCTGTCAAGCGTTTAGCTGTCATAGGTACGTAACGTAACAGCACACCAGCATGAATAGTAAAGTAGTCAACGCCTTGTTCAGCTTGCTCAATTAAGGTGTCTCGAAATACTTCCCATGTAAGATCTTCTGCCACACCATTTACTTTTTCTAAAGCTTGATAAATAGGCACTGTGCCAATAGGTACAGGTGAATTACGTACTATCCATTCTCGGGTTTCGTGAATATAGCGACCTGTGGACAAATCCATTACTGTGTCTGCGCCCCAACGGGTGGACCAAACAAGCTTTTCAACTTCCTCTTCAATTGAAGAGGTTACCGCCGAGTTACCAATATTAGCGTTAACTTTCACCAAAAAGTTACGGCCAATAATCATAGGCTCAGCTTCTGGGTGATTAATATTTACGGGAATAATAGCGCGGCCTCGGGCTACTTCTTCACGCACAAATTCTGCCGTGATTGTTTGCCCAACCAAAGCACCAAAGGCATTACCCGGGGCTTTTTGAGTTAATACTTCATCTGTTATTTGTTCGCGGGCCATGTTTTCACGAATGGCTATGTATTCCATTTCGGGGGTAATAATACCTGCCTTGGCGTAATGCATTTGAGTGACACATTTGCCAGCTTTCGCTTTTAGGGGTTTGTCTAGAGAATCAAAACGTAAATGGTCTAGGCCATCGTCAGCCATTCGTTCTTGAGTAAAGCATGAACTAGCGTGACTCAATTGCTCAACATCATTACGTTGCATGATCCAGTCACGGCGCAATTTCACCAAGCCCTGACGCACATTGATATTGGCATTAGGATCAGAATATGGCCCGGCACAGTCGTATACCATAATATCTGGATTTCGTTCAGTAACGGGGGCATCCTCACTCCCGCCCAAAACAGTATCGGTTTGGGTTATAGCCCGCATACCTACTTGGATGTCATACAAGGCCCCCGGCAGATGTACCTTGTTAGAATTGGGATGTAACAGTGGTTTTAGATTATCAATAAATTGTTGTGCGTTAGCACGAGTTTGACGACGGTTTGACATTAGCAATCTCTCATAGTGTTAAAAAATGAAGTTGCTTGTCTGGAGAGGTTATATGTTGATAAGCGCCAACAAAGAGTAATATCCACGAGACTACTGTGGATAAAAATACACTTTGGTAGGCGGTAACCTTGTTGGATAGGCTAATTCTAAAATAGCCTTATCCAACAAGATTATGCTTGTTTCCTTCGCGAGTTCTAACTCGATCAGGTTCAACGGATCCCGAATTAACGGTCTCAGCTTGCATCATTACCTAAGTAAAAATACTCGCACTCCGACAAGAGTGAATATTAAAACAAAGTAATAATTTAGGTGCAAGGCGTATTTTTATTCCCTATGTCTAAAGTGAGGGTGATTCTGTGTTTACCAAATTTAATAGCCGTGGCAATAAAAATTTGCTATCGAACAATTCACGTTAGACTCTACTCTATGAATAGTTCATTATTCGTCTCTATATTGAGCGCAGACTCCTACGTTATTCATGATAAACAAGCTGGATTTTCAATGACCCAAACCTTTAAACCTATTACCTTCTTTTTGATTATCAGCACACTTGGACTATTAAAAACTCACGCTCACGAGCAGTTATCGGAACCAGTTGATTTAACGTCTTTGCCAGCACAAGTTGCTCAGGCCTTAGATAAGTTTGCTACCCCCGGTATGGCAGTAGGAGTGGCCTACAAGGGAAGAATAATTCATCTTGAAGGTTACGGTAAACGGGATATCAAAAATGACTTAGCAGTCACTGCCACCACTCAATTTCGTATTGGCTCCACTAGTAAAGCGTTTACCGTGGCAAGCTTAGGGATATTGGTAGATGAAGGTAAACTGAGCTGGGAAGACAAGGTCACAGATCATCTGCCCGAGTTTAAAATGATGGACCCTTGGGTAACAGCTGAGTTTACCATTCGAGATTTACTCACTCATAAAAGTGGTTTAGTGAGTGGTGCCGGTGACAGCATGATTTGGCCAGAGCCTTCAGGCTTTTCTCGTCAAGAAGTTATCTCTAAGCTACGCTACCTAACACCAAGATATAGCTTCAGATCCCAATATGCTTACAGCAATGTAATGTATATAACCGCTGCTGAAATCGTTGCAAAGATAACCCAAATGCCTTGGGAGCGTTTCGTAGATACCCGTATATTTGCGCCACTGAATATGAATTGTTATGCCGGAGACATGGCTGCACAAGCACTTAAAAATGTCGCCAAAGGCTATGACGTTAACTCGTCAATTGATTTTTATGAGATACCCCGTAATGGCATCAATGGCAAAACATTAATGTCAGCTGCTGCTGGCGGCATAGTATGTAATGCACAAGACATGTTGAAATGGGTAAATTACTTATTAACACTAAACGAACAGCTTAATTCAGAAGATGAAGTATTTGAAACTCAAGTATTTAGCCCCCAGAGACTCAAAGAAATGTGGTCTCCAACCACCATATTACCTTTAGCGAAAAGAGAGCGAGAGAACAATCAAACCCACATTAAAACCTACGGTTTAGGTTGGCGATTATTTGATGCTGACGGCCTACAGTTAGTCTCACATACCGGTACCATATCAGGCTTTCAGGCCTTTGTTACTTTAGTGCCAAAATTAGAGTTAGGCATTGTTTTGCTTAGTAATGGCTCAAATTCAGGCGCTAGGGCATCGATTATGCAAACCATATTAAAGGCATTTGTAAGTCCAAATGATGGCTATGATTGGGTACAAGATGAATTTGAGTATCGTGAAGTTCGCAAGCAAGAGTACTTAGCGAATTGGCAAGAGCCCAAGGGCACTAACACTGTTTTGTTAGCTCCATCAAACTATCTGGGTACTTTTGAAGACAAGTGGTTTGGAAAGATAATTATAGAAAACACTAAAGGTAAATTACGTATTTATTCAGACCGAATGCTGAGTCTTACAGGAACACTAAAACCATTTAATGAACATAGCTTTAAAATAGTTTGGGACAATCAAAATGCCGCTAGCAATGCATTTATCCACTTTAATACTGACATAAACAGTGTTGTAACCTCATTCACTTTGGCGCCCTTTAAAGTAGAAGAGCCTGAAAACCACGAGTACTTAGATATGTTTTTTATTAAAATTGACTAAACTGCAACCCAATTAGCACAGCGCTAATTGGGTGAGTCATGCAAAAACTTATGTTAGACTATTCGGCCAGTTTTTCCCGTGTTTAAACACACTTATAAATTAACTAACACAGATACTCTCTACATTGAACTCCATAGAACTTCGCACCGCATTTTCCTTAGCATTTGTATATGTTTTACGCATGCTTGGTTTGTTTATGGTGATGCCTGTATTAGCGATAAGCGCCACAAGTTACCCTGATTACTCAGCATTTTTAGTAGGCTTAGCTATTGGTGGATATGGCCTAACCCAAGCAATATTACAAATTCCTATGGGGGTACTTTCAGACAAAATAGGTCGTAAACCTGTAATTGTAGGAGGCTTAATATTATTCTCCATAGGCAGTGTATTAGCTGGTTTATCTGAAAGTTTGACTTGGATAGTAATAGGTAGATTTTTACAAGGTGCTGGTGCAATTGCCGGAGCAATCATGGCCCTAGCAGGTGACTTAAGCCGCGAACCCCAGCGCCCTAAAGTAATGGCTGTAATAGGTATTTCAATTGGTTTTTCATTTTATCTAGCCTTGTTATTAGGCCCTATCATTGCGGGTAAATTCGGCTTAAGTGGTATATTTATGGCCACCGGCTTTTTGGCTTTAGGATGTATTTTATTAGTTATGTTTGCGGTACCCAATGCGGTTAATATAGCCCCTAAGGGAGACACACTGCCAGTTATTGATGATATTAAAAACCTATTTATCCACCCACAACTGCTACGTCTAAATATTAGTGTATTATTGCTACACATGATGATCACCTTAGTATTTGTGCAAATTCCTATATTGTTAGTGGACTTAAGCTGGCCCCTAGCTAGCCATTGGCAGGTTTATTTAATGGTCTTAGTTGCCTCCATAATTGGATTATTAGGTTTAATGAAGGTAGCGGCTAAACACCCAAGTGGCATATTACAAATTAGTGTATTAGGTCTCGCCCTAGTATTCATATGTATGATTTTTGGCCATCATTCTTTGGTCTATTTAATAATATTAATAAGCTTGTTTTTTACCTGTTTCAATTATCTTGAAGCCAACTTTCCAGCTATGGTGTCTAATATTGCTCCTGCCGGAAAGAAAGGCTCTGCAATGGGCATTTATGCTAGCTTTCAATTTTTTGGTGCATTCATAGGTGGAGTAACATCCGGTAGCATAAGCGAGTATTTTGGTCTGCAGTGGGTATTTGTAATTGCCAGCCTTGTATGTGTTCTTTGGCTATTTTTAATACGCGGTTTACAGGCGACTAATCGCTTAAAAAGATATACACTTAAAACACAAAATCAAACCACTGATCTAGCGTTTCAACAACTTGCCAAATTAGAAGGTGTAATGGATATCACCCTAGTCCCTAGTGAGCAAGTTGTTTACTTAAAAGCAGATGGTAAACATTTCGATATTCAGCAAGCTAGAGACTTGTTGAACATACCAGAATAATTAGGAGTCATAATGGCGAGTAAAGGCGTAAATAAAGTAATTTTAGTAGGTAACTTAGGTAAAGATCCTGAGGTCAGATATACCCCTAATGGCAAAGCGGTCGCTAATTTAACTTTAGCCACCTCAGAGAGCTGGAAAGACCAAAGTGGTCAGATTCAAGAAAAAACTGAATGGCACCGAGTTTCAATGTTTGGCAAGTTAGCTGAAATAGCTGGCGAATATTTACGTAAAGGCAGCCAAATATATGTTGAAGGCAAATTACAAACCCGTAAATGGCAAGATCAACAAGGTCAAGACCGTTACACCACAGAGATTGTTCTCGACCCCTTTAATGGCGTAATGCAAATGTTGGGCGGCAAAAGTGGCGGACAATCACAATCTGAAGGCGGTTTCCAAGGACAGCAGCGGTCTGCACCACAAGCAGCACCTCAGCAAAACCAAGGTTATCAACAGCAGCCTCAATATCAACAGCCGCCAGCTCAAAATCAAGGCTTCAATCAAGCACCAGCTCAAAACCAAGGGTTTAATCAAGCTCCGGCTCAAGGCAAACCGAATCCTGCACCTGAGCCTGATTTTGACTTTGATGACGACATTCCGTTTTGACCTAAGACAAAATGTTAAGTTGTTGCTAGTTTAATTAAAGCCCCTTTTAGCTGTTAAGTTAAATGAGGCTTTTTTAGAGATGGATAACTTAGATTATTGCTGATTAGTCAATGTTTACACCAAGAGCAATTTACTACTTATTTAAAGGTATCGTTTTGGGTAACCGTGTATGGATTAATTGATAACCATTTCTGAAAATTTAGCCTAGTATTTACTTCTCAACCCAAGGAGCCAAAATATGAAATTAATAAATGTAGGTTTAATCAGTATAGCTATTTTCTCAACAGGTGCTTTCGCTAAAACACAACTTCCTGTTTCTGCACATAACTGCAAAATTGTTGAAGAAAAACTCGATTCAATGGAAGCCCGTGAAAAAGTAGGTTCTTCTACACCTAAACATGCTAAACGACTTCGAGCAAACATCGAGATGTTTGAAGAGCTCAAAGATGGTTGTTTGAAATCAGGATTGGTTACCAAGTAATATTTCTTAAGGGCTAGATTTATCTTTCATAAAAATCTGCCCTTACCCCTATTATTAAGTAATAATTCTTAATGCTGCGCTTTATCCCCCCCCCCCCCAAAAAAAAAATAAAATTATGATCGAACCAACAGTTTTTCAAATGTACCTTTTAAATTTTCTCATTCTCATAAAATAGCGTAAGTGCAGATTGGGATGCCTACTGTTGTAATTTTTTGATAAATCCTCATACAGATTGGCATAAGGTGCTCTTCTAATGGTCGAGTTACCCGGTAACCCTTTTTGGTGTTGTCCTCAACTTGGGGTATATTTACCTCTGTTTAAGATATAGAGCTACATTAATTCCCGAGCGAAATTATGAAGAAAGGTCAAGAGCCTGACAAAAATACTCAAAGTGTGTTTGTAAGCATTTCCGCAATAGTCGTTTTTAGTAGCATAATGCTGGGCATTATAGTTTATTTGTATTCGGGCTCAACAAACATAAAACGTATCGCATTAGAAAACTTAGCCGAGCAATTTGCTACAAATATCCAAAATGCTCATTGGCAATGGCAAGGTGAAGGCAAGCCTGAAATATTAATGTTAGTGTCTTATACGAGTCAAATAGGTGAAAAAGAAACGGTAACCGAGACTTCTCGAAAACCAATATTTATGACTCACGATGGTTGGCCTAAAGCGGCCTCAACGTCAAAAGGCTGTGCAAAAATTTGGGATATGGTACTCAATGCTCCTATGAAAATTGAAGGTTTTAAAGTAATTGCAGAATATTATGATGGATTGAAACTGACAAATAACCCGTTAGATTCGACCTGTAGGTTTAGGCTTTCAACCGGTCCATATTTTGAATACAAACCGCACTCAGGGCTAGTATCGCAAGTTAAGTCTTAAGCATTGAAGTCATAAAGGCTTTAAAGTCACAGGGCATAAATGGGAACTTTTCTCTGTTTTTGCCAGATATGACTTTTAGGCTCCAACACAGCTGTATAAGCTAAAATTTTAAAAAACACCATTTAAGGGCAACTCAAATTTCACCCAACAAAAGTAAGTGCCGCTAATTAGACTTGAATATACAGAGGTATAGATAACCTAACTTGTTACAAACCTGCCCGAGGTTAAAATAACAACCAACCTAAGATTAGTTTTAATCTAAACCTTACCTTTGAGATAAAAATGAAACAACAAGATGGCTTTACATTTATTGAATTCATAATAGTGATGACTATTTTAGGGGTTGCTGCGGTATCAGCTACACCTAAATTTATTGATACAAAGAGTGATGTACATGCAGCAACCCTAAAAGGCGTGCAAGCTGCACTGAAAGTCGGTTCTCAACTAGTTTATGCTAAGTCAGTAGTCGCTGGAGAACAAAAGAATCCATCAACTTTCAATTCCTCCTCTCAAATAACATTAGGTAAAAACCCTATCGAAACAGATTTTGGCTACCCTGATGCCGAAGCGGCTACATTTACCTCAGTTAAGTCTTGGGGAAATATTCACTCGACTCAATTGACTCTCATAGCTGGAACTTTATCAAATCCCCAAAAAGAGACGCCAGCCAGCGGTACTGTCGCCTTTTTCCCCACAGGCAATGCTCATGTAGATTTTACAGCAACAGGTGAGTCAGGCCTTAGCTGCCATGCTTTATACACAGAAGCTGCAAATGAATACACACCGCCAATAGTAACAGTCGTTACTGGTAGTTGTTAAATATGCATTAATTTAAAGTGGTATTGCGAGTCACACTTAAAGACTAAACTTAGAAACACTTTGAATTAATTACTAATTTTAGTATTTAACGCCCCTAAACCCCTGAAATATTGTTGATTTTGTAGTCAATTATCTAAATTACCCCCTAAACCCTCTTTTTTATTGCGAGGTTGATCTACTCTACTTGCCCAAACCACAGTGCATTGGTACAGTTAGCGCAATATTTAACTTATCAATAAAAGTGCGGTTTTTTCATGTTTAAAAAGCTTCGGGGAATGTTTTCCAACGATTTGTCAATCGACCTCGGTACAGCAAATACCCTAATCTATATTAAAGATCAGGGTATAGTTCTAAATGAGCCTTCTGTTGTTGCCATTCGTCAAGAGCGTACTGGCGGTCCTAAAAGTGTTGCAGCTGTAGGTGTTGAAGCAAAACAAATGTTAGGCCGAACGCCAGGCAACATTAAAGCCATAAGACCAATGAAAGACGGTGTAATTGCTGACTTTTATGTAACCGAAAAAATGCTTCAGCATTTTATAAAACAAGTCCACGATAATAACTTTTTGCGCCCTAGTCCTAGAGTTCTAGTATGTGTGCCTTGTGGTTCAACTCAGGTTGAACGCAGAGCCATTAGAGAATCAGCCCTAGGTGCTGGAGCTCGTGAAGTTTATCTAATAGACGAACCTATGGCTGCGGCAATTGGTTCAGGGTTACCAGTTTCTGAAGCCACTGGCTCCATGGTAGTTGATATCGGTGGTGGTACTACCGAAGTCGCGATTATTTCCTTGAATGGTATTGTGTATTCTTCATCAGTTCGTATCGGTGGGGATAAGTTTGACGAAGCCATTATTTCCTACATACGTCGTAACTTTGGCTCTTTGATTGGTGAAGCAACTGCCGAACGTATTAAACATGAAATTGGCGCTGCATACCCAGGCGAAGAAGTTAAAGAAATTGAAGTCCGAGGTCGTAATTTAGCAGAAGGGGTACCCCGAAGTTTCACCCTTAATAGCAACGAAATTTTAGAAGCTTTACAAGAACCGTTAACAGGGATTGTATCTGCAGTAATGGTTGCTTTAGAACAGTCTCCCCCAGAATTAGCCTCAGATATTTCAGAGCGAGGCATGGTACTAACCGGCGGTGGGGCCTTATTAAAAGATTTAGATCGCTTATTAATGGAAGAAACAGGTATACCAGTAGTTATAGCTGATGATCCTTTAACCTGTGTAGCCAGAGGCGGCGGTAAAGCTTTCGAAATGATAGATATTCACGGAGGCGACCTCTTTAGTTACGAAGAGTAGCTTTAAACATGTCTTAAACAATTAGGTGGTGTAATACCACCTAATATCACTTTACATTATAGTCAGTGATCACCTGCGATAGTTTACAAGTACTTAATCAAGGCCCATAAATGAACTTGATGTTTTCCAAAGGACCTTCACTACCTAATCGTCTAGTATTAGGTTTGTTGCTTTCCGTTTTTCTTATCTTGTTTGATCATAAATTAAATGGGTTTGCGACCACTCGCGTATACCTCAACTCTTTTGTCAGTCCATTACAATATTTAGCTAACCTTCCAGGCGAATTATTAAGTGTCAGTGCTAGTCGTTTAGTCTCCCATGAGCAATTATTCAAAGAAAATGCCCAGTTAACTCGCGAAGCACTTTTAATGAGTGAACAATTACAAAAATTTAGATTCTTGGAAGCTGAAAATGATCGACTTCGAAGCTTATTAAATTCTCCTGTAAAAAATAATACCCACAGAGAAGTTGCAGAGCTAATGGCAGTTGATAATAACCCCTATAGCCTACAAATAATTATAAACAAAGGCACATTAAATGACGTATATGAAAGCCAACCTGTCCTCGATGATAAAGGTATAGTTGGGCAAATTATGCAGGTGGGGTCTACCAATAGCCGAGTATTACTCATTACCGACGTCACTCACGCTCTCCCCGTAAGAGTTGCAAGAAATAATGTGCGCCTGATTGTATCTGGAACAGGTAGCTTAAATGAGTTAATTATTCAACATGTGCCCCACAGTACTGACCTAAATGAAGGTGACTTATTATTATCTTCAGGCTTAGGTAGAGTTTTCCCTGAGGGCTACCCCGTAGCCGAAATCACCTCTATCGTCAGTGATGAAGGTCGCCCTTTTTTACAAGTAAAAGCTAAACCAATAGCCCAATTAGACAGACTTAAATACCTTTTACTGTTATGGAGTGAAACCGACAGCGACGAATCAACAAAGGACGTTAACCCGTGAGTTTACGCACCTATACTATTCCACTGAGTATAATCATTGCTCTTGTATTACAAATAACACCCATGCCATCAGTGGTAGATCTATATCGTCCAGATTGGGTTTTGTTAGTGTTAAGTTACTGGGCTTTAGCACTCCCAAATAGAGTCAGTGTCGGAGTCGCATTTATCACTGGGCTAATATTAGATATATTGCTTGGTACAAGTATGGGTATCCACAGTTTTGCTATGTGCTTGTGTATTTACATATTGGCTGCCAATTATCAGCGCCTACGAAACTACTCAGTTTGGCAGCAATCTATGATTATTGGCATCATGTCTGCTTTGTATAATCTAGTGGTTTTTTGGTTTCAACACTTACTTACCGATATTTACTTTTTGTTCGAATACTTATGGCCCGTAGCGAGCTCAATGATCATTTGGCCTTGGCTATTCTGGCTATTACGTAAAATACGCCGTCAATTAAGATTAAAGTAACTATGCTAAATCAACCTTCATTAATACTCGCGTCACAGTCCCCTCGGCGAGTAGAGCTACTAAAACAGATTAAAATCCCTTTTATACAAAGAGCTGTCGCTATAGACGAAAAACCGATTGGAGACGAAAAACCTGAACTTTATGTGCTAAGGATGGCCTTAGAAAAGGCCAAAGCATCTTTACACATAGGTGAAAGTAAAGATGTAGTGTTAGGGTCAGATACAGCAATTGCCATAGAAGGTGAGATTTTTGGAAAACCAAAAGACCAAGCCGACTCAATGCGTATGCTAAGTATATTGTCGGATAATACCCACCAAGTATTAACGGCAGTAGCCATTGTCACCGCGACACAACACAAACATATAGTGGTACCGACGCAAGTGACCTTTGGCCCTTTGAGTCAAAAACAAATTAAGCAATATTGGCAAACGGGTGAGCCTAAAGATAAGGCAGGAAGTTATGCTATCCAAGGGTTGGGAGGACAATTTGTGAAACATATTCAAGGTAGTTATAGCGCAGTAGTAGGGTTACCCTTGTATCAAACTAAAACCTTATTAGCTGAGCTAGGGATCACCCATGAGTGCTGAATTATTAATCAACGTCACGCCCTCTGAATCAAGGGTGGCATTAATAGAAAACGGAATTCTGCAAGAGATTCATATTGAGCGACATACTAAACGTGGTTTAGTAGGAAACATTTATCGTGGCAAGGTAAGTCGGGTACTGCCTGGTATGCAAGCAGCGTTTGTGGATATAGGCCTCGACAAAGCCGCGTTTTTACATGCCTCAGATATCGCCTTCCACAACGAAGTAGAAGAAGCGGTTTCACCTAATGATATTGAAAAGCCTGATATACGCGAACTAGTCCGAGATGGTCAAAATATAGTTGTACAGGTGGTAAAAGATCAGATTGGTACTAAAGGAGCAAGACTCACCACAGACATTACAATTCCTTCACGATATTTAGTATTTATGCCCAGTGTTGAGCATGTAGGTATTTCACAGCGTATCGAA
Organism: Paraglaciecola marina; assembly: GCF_004360155.1. Lineage (GTDB taxonomy): Bacteria > Pseudomonadota > Gammaproteobacteria > Enterobacterales > Alteromonadaceae > Paraglaciecola > Paraglaciecola marina. Next base: position 95,120 of record NZ_SAIS01000004.1, read on the forward strand.
GAAGAAGAAGAGAGAGAAAGATTAAAAAAAATCGTCCAAGACTTTTGCAGTGAAGATGGCGGCTTCATTTTACGCACAGCTGCCGAAGGTGTGAAAGAGCAAGAATTAATACAAGACGCCAAATTTTTACGACGCTTATGGGAAAAGATAGGCTCTCGACTAAAAAATAAAACACACATGCTCTATGAAGATCTTCCTTTGGCAAGGCGGGTTTTACGGGATTTTGTAGGCACAGAACTTGACCGTATAAGGGTAGACTCCAAACTAAGCTTTCAAGAGTTACAACAGTTTACTAAGGACTATGTACCTGAACTTAATAAATTACTTGAATACTATCCTGGCGACCGCCCTATATTTGACTTATACGATGTTGAGAATGAAGGACAACGCTCACTCGAGCGAAGAGTCGACCTAAAATCTGGAGGTTATTTGATTATCGATCAAACTGAAGCCATGACGACTATTGATATCAATACCGGCGCATTTGTGGGGCATCGTAACTTAGAAGAAACCATTTTTAATACCAATATTGAAGCAACACAGGCCATTGCAAGACAATTAAGACTCCGAAACTTAGGAGGCATGATATTAATCGATTTTATCGACATGACAGTCGAAGATCACAAAAGACGAGTAATGCATAGCTTAGAAGTTGCTACTGTTAACGATAGGGCTAAGATTAATATTCACGGTTTTACTTCCCTTGGTCTAATCGAAATGACTCGAAAGCGTACTCGAGAGAGCTTAGAGCATGTACTATGTGGAGAGTGCCCAGTCTGTAAAGGTCGGGGCACAGTAAAAACTATTGAAACAGTTTGTTTCGAGATTATGCGAGAAATAGTTAGAGTCAATCGTGCTTATGATGCTGATATGTTTGTTGTATACGCCGCACCTAATGTAACAGAAGCTTTACTAGGTGAAGAGTCACATATGCTGGCTGAATTAGAACTGTTTGTAAGTAAACAAATAAAAGTCCACACAGAATCCTTGTATAGCCAAGACAAGTTTGACGTGGTGATGATGTAATTAAACCAAATACCCAAAACGCTATCAAAAAAAGTGAAAACTAACCAAAAATCTGCGTCATTTTACGTCGCATACATATTGAAAAAGCTCTGGGGCTTAGCCGCTCTATGCCTTGTGTTGGTTGCAGTTTGTCTTACTTTGTTGCGTTATTCCTTGCCTTACATGAATGAGCAAAAGCATCACCTTGAAGACTGGTTGTCTGAAAGGGTAGGCGCTGAACTTACCATAGCTGAAATCAGTGCTCAGTGGAGAGGTTTAGGGCCCGCAATAGTATTGCGAAATATAGAGTTAACCCAAAATCAACAATCTCCGGTAAGCCTGTTAATTGATGAAACCGCCATTGAAGTTGATTTTTGGCAATCTATACTTGCTATGCAAATTAAATCAAATGAATTTGATTTGCGTAATATGCAGCTCTCCTTAGACCTAACTACCTTAAAAACAGGTAAATCCGATTACCCTATAGTAGAAGCTTTAGAAGAATTGTTTTTACAGCAACTTCAATCGTTTTCAGTGAGTGACAGTAAAATAATTCTCAATACTCTAAAAGGACAACAGGTTGTCTTAATTGACCAAGTATCTTGGTTAAATAGAGAGGAACATCACCAAGGTAGAGGTCAATTACAAATTGAAGAAATAGCCAAAAATTCAGCTTCATTTGTATTGGACTTATACGGTAAAAGCAGCGAAATATACGGGACTTTTTTTGCTGAAGGTGAAGAAGTAGATCTTTCCCCATGGGTTCAACAATGGGTAACCAGTAAACACGAATTAGTTGAAAGTAGAGGCAGTTTTGTGATGTGGGCCGACATACAAAATAAAGCCATTCAATCTGTGCAACTGGATCTATCTAATAGTCGTTTTGCATGGCAAACACCCCAAGGTAGCCAACCATCTAAAACTTTAGAAGCCAACGTATTACAAGGTCAAATCAATGGTAGCCCTATTAATGATGATTGGGTGTTCAATTTTGACAATCTAACCTTGCAAGTAAACGATCAAGTATCAGTATCAAATTGGAAAGGAAAAATAGACGCCCAAGGTACCGCGTCGATACAGCACCTTACGCCCCTTAAACTTGACACTCTGTTACCTATGTTAGCGTTGAGTCTCAAACACCAAGATATGCTGCGACTCGAGAAAATCCAGCCAGACGCGACCTTAAATAATCTTTCTATCCAGCGTACGCTTAATGGTAATTTAACCATTCATGCCGCTATTAGCGATATATCTTGGCAGCAAAATAATTATCTACCAGGGGTGAGTGGCTTAGACGCAGACTTTAATTGGAATAATGACAGCGGCAAGGTATCAATAAAAAGTAAAAGTGGCACTCTCTTTATAGATAACTTATTACCTGAAAACATAGACTATCAAAGATTTCATGCTGACTTACACATTCAAAAATCCTCTGAAGGGATACAGTTTGACACTGATAATGCAGTATTTAAAAGTGAGCTCATCACCTTAAATCCAGACTTTTCATTTAATACTATGGATGGTTATTTGGCATTCAAATCCACCATTGACACTATGCATGTTGAGGCTCTGACACAACTCTACCCGACAGAGAAAATGGGCAAAAAAACCAGAGCCTACTTAGTCAATGCCATACAAGATGGAAAAATTAACAATGCCCAATTATTGTGGCACGGCGTATTGACAGATTTTCCATTTACAGACAATCAGGGGGTATTTCAAGCGCAGTTTGATGTTACCGATGGACAATTTAAATTTGCTCCGCAATGGCCAGCATTAAGCAATATATCCGCTAACCTGCTATTTACTAACGAGAGCCTAACAATTAAAAGCAAGCAGGCTAATTTAATGGATGCGGCTTTAGTAGATTTAAGCGCATCTATTCCCTCATTCACACAAAATGCCACGCTAACGATAGCAGCAAAAGCAAAAGCCACTGGGCAAGAAGCTAGCCTGCTGATATCACAAAGTAATTTGGCAAGTACCTTAGGTAAAGTCCTACAACAAGTTATTGTTGAAGGCCCTGTCACTACAGACTTAGATTTAAACATCCCCTTGACAGGCAAAAATATTGTCGCAAAAGGCGCAGTGAACCTATTGGGTAATGATGTCACCATTCCGAATTTGAATTTGTCTTTATCTGAAAGTCAGGGGCAACTAACCTTTGTAAATGACAAAATTAATATTGAAAAAATAGATGCCCTGTTATTCAAGCAGCCCATTTCTCTTACACTATCTGGAGACCAACAAACCTCTGGCTATCATACAAATATAGATATAACCGGAAATTGCAAAGTCACTCCCATACTAGAAGAGTATCATCCTCAGCTTGCCAACTACCTTAGCGGAACCGGAGAATGGCAAGCCAATGTAGCATTAACTATCCCTAGTCAAGGTTTTCAATTTACAGCAAAACTCAGCAGTGACTTGATGGCAGTACAGTCTTCATTACCTAAGCCTTTTGCTAAACAGGCTGAGCAAGCCTTACCTTTAATTATAACAAGCGAAGGCAATCAACAAGCCTCAACTATAAAGCTCACCCTTGGAGAGGAAATTGAGTTTAATGGCATATTGCCCCATCAAGATAAACAGTTTTCACGGGCACACCTGTCTATAGGTAAAAGTGACTTAGTTGGCATGGGGCTGGGTTTCAGCATCTCAGCAGACGTAGCCGAGTTTGATGCAACACCTTGGCTTAACACCATGCAAACCTTATTGAGTGAAAAATCAACAAGTGACCACAAACCTATACTTGAAGCACCAAAGAGAATTTTTATTAATGCTGATATCGCCACCTTCTCCTCGCAACAACTGACCGATTTTGAGGTTGTGGCCAAAAACAACACTGACAGCTGGTTGTTAGATATCAATGCCAAGCAAGCCAGAATGGACATCGCATTACATAAAGATTGGTTAGAGCAAGGCATAGACATTAATGCTGATTTTATAGCCCTAGATACTTGGCAATCTGCCGCGGCTAGTGAAGACCCCCCCACAAACACAGTAGCAATCGAAGACTCGATCGACTCTTTACCGCCTATTAATTTTTCATGTCTGCGTTGTAGCTTTATGGAAAATAACCTAGGGAAAATAGACCTTAAGTTATCCCGTGCTGCAACAGGAATGAAAATAGATGATATTCGTGTGGATAACGACCACGGCCTGTTTTTTGGAACGGGGGATTGGTTTATAACAGGCGGTAAAAGTAGCACTAGGCTGCAAGGTGAATTCAATAGTTCAGACTTTGGTGCACTACTAAAAGGCTTCAAAGTAAACTCAGGAGTGAAAGATTCAAAAGCTCAATCTACCTTTGATTTAAGTTGGCAAAAAGCGCCTTACGAATTTAATTTCGATACCCTAAATGGTCAAATTGATTGGAGCTTGAGTGACGGTTACATCACTGAAATTACAGATAAAGGCTCTAGAATCTTTAGTATTCTCAGTTTTGAATCTTTAGTCCGCAAATTAAAGCTGGATTTTAGAGATGTATTCGCAAAAGGCTTTTTCTACGACGAAATTAACGGCAGTTTTCAAATTCATGATGGTATAGCCGACACCAGAGACACAGTAGTTGATGGCGGGGCGGGTGAAATCATTATGAAAGGATACACAGACTTAACGGCCAGAGAACTAAACTATAATATCGAATTTACACCAAAGATTACCTCAAGCTTGCCGGTAATCGTCGCTTGGATGGTTAACCCAGCTACAGCCATTGCCGCATTAGCCATAGACCAAATGTTAACCTCTGCAAAAGTCATATCTAACATTAACTTTTCACTAACGGGCACCATAGACGAACCTGTCATCACAGAATTAGGCCGCGATAGTCGCGAAGTCGCACTACCGGCTCAAAAAGTGCCTGAATCTTTACAACCAGTAGACCAAGAACTGGATATCCCAACAGATATCAATATGCCAGAAGAGGAGCCGATTAGTGAGTAACCTTGTAGCCATTCAAATGACCTCTTCAGATACGGTTGAAGAAAACTTGCAATTTGTGGAGCAGCAATTACAAATTTTACAGGCTGAGCAACCATGTTTAGTGGTTTTGCCCGAGTGTTTTGCGTGTTTCGGAGGTAAAGAACATCAGCTACTCGACATTGCTGAAGATCTTGGCCTAGGGCCCATTCAAAGTAAACTCAAGGACTTAGCCAAACAATATAATGTTTGGTTAGTGGCGGGCAGCATGCCAATCACTTGTAACTTAAAGGAAAAATATACAGCTTCATGCTTACTGATTAACAGTGAAGGAGAGCTGGTTGAAGAGTACCAAAAAATTCACTTATTCGACGTACAAGTTGCCGACAATACAGGCAGTTACTTTGAATCTCGTAACACCCAAGCTGGTAACAAACTAGTTGTGGTTGACACCCCTTTCGGTACCTTAGGGCTAGCTATTTGTTACGATATTCGCTTTGCAGCTATGTTTCAGGCCATGGCTGAAATACACAAGTTAGATATTTTAACCCTACCAGCTGCTTTTACTAAGAAGACCGGCAGCGCACATTGGGAAGCGCTATTAACTGCCAGAGCTATCGAAAATCAATGCTATTTAGTGGCGGCAAATCAAACAGGTGAACACAGGAATAAGCGACAAACCTACGGGCACTCCTGTATCATCTCTCCTTGGGGTGAAAAACTCGCAGAACTCCCCACCGAAACAGGGTTAATACAAAGCCCAATTGACCATAATTTATTGACTGAAATTCGCAATAACATGCCAGTCTACCAACATAACAAATTCAGGAGTCACCTTGTCTAATCTAGTGGAAACAAATTTATTGGATGCGTCAGATTTAACTCGTTCCAACCTTGAAACAGCACTAGATAGCATATACAAGCACGACAACGATTTTGCTGACTTATATTTTCAAGCCAGCCAACATGAAACTTGGGTTCTCGAAGATGGCATCATTAAAGAGGGTAGTTATAACATTGAGCGCGGTGTTGGTGTTCGAGCGGTAAGTGGTGAAAAAACAGGTTTCGCTTATTCAGATGAAATCTCTCCAAGTGCATTATTAAAAGCCTCAAAAGCGGCTCGCAGTATTTCAGCCTCTGGTGGCAAGCATAAAGTAAAATCACTTACACCAAGTTCACAAATTCAGCGTTATCATTCAGAAAACCCATTACTTGGCATGCAAGATCAAGAGAAGATAGCCCTGCTTCGCTCAGTTGATAGCTATATACGCCAACAAGAGTCATCATTAACACAAGTGATCATTAGCATTAGCGGTGTTTACGAAGAAATATTAGTCGCTGCTACAGATGGCACTTTTTGTACCGATATACGTCCATTAATCCGCTTGAACTGCTCTGTTTTAATGGAAAAAGACGGCCGTAGAGAGCGAGGGAGCTCTGGCGCTGGCGGGCGTTACGCCTATGATTATTTTGCAGCAGACCAAGACGGTAAACCTAGATATCAGCAAATAGCAGATGAAGCCATTCATATGGCTAGAGTCAACATGCAAGCCATAGCCGCCCCTGCAGGTCAAATGCCTGTGGTATTAGGCTCTGGTTGGCCTGGTGTGTTATTACACGAAGCAGTGGGTCATGGTTTAGAGGGTGATTTTAACCGTAAAGGCGCATCAACTTTTAGTGGCCGTATTGGCGAGCAAGTCGCAGCTAAAGGGTGTACCGTAGTTGATGACGGCACCCTTGAAAACAGACGTGGCTCACTAAGTGTTGATGATGAAGGCACGCCCACTCAATACAATGTACTAATTAAAGATGGCATACTGAAAGGCTACATGCAGGATAAACAAAATGCGCGCTTAATGGGTGTTGCTCCAACAGGAAATGGCAGACGTGAGTCTTATGCCCACTTGCCAATGCCCCGAATGACGAACACTTACATGTTGGGCGGCGAACATAGCCCCGAAGAAATTATTGCCTCTATCGATAAAGGCATATACGCCCCCAACTTTGGCGGCGGACAAGTAGATATCACATCAGGTAAATTTGTATTCTCTACTTCAGAAGCTTACCTAATTGAAAACGGCAAAATCAGTACACCTATAAAAGGCGCAACACTTATTGGTAATGGCCCAGAAGCTATGCAGAAAATATCTATGATAGGAAATGATCTAGCGCTAGATAAAGGTGTAGGTGTATGTGGAAAGGATGGACAAAGTGTCCCAGTTGGCGTAGGCCAACCCACTCTAAAACTCGACGAGTTAACCGTGGGCGGAACGGCTTAATATATTTACCCTAAGTTTTGGTGGTTTGCTCTATCGAAGCGACGGTATCTAGTTCAAGCTATACACTATAGTCATTTTGGAAAAACAGAAAAACCTGCCTATTCAAAATGACTAAGATGCATTAACGACTAGTTTATGCGCCTATTTCTTCCTTTAAATACTTAAAGAGCTCTCTTGAAGCTTTAGGCGGTTTATTTTCAGATTTCTGCTTACTTGCTTGACGTACATACTGCCGCAACTTTTGTCTATCAAGTATTGGGTGATCTGTAATCACCTCTTCAATTTTACTATCTCCTTCGGCCAAAATAGCGTCGCGAAGTAACTCAAGTTCATGAAAAGCGTCATTTAACTTTTTATGGGCTGATTTAATATTTAGCATCGCCTGCTCGATAGGAGCAATATCTTGATGACGCATAATCTTACCAATTAATTGCAGTTGACGACGATAACCTTCTTTTTTACGCAAAATTTTACGAGCAAGCATTACGGCATCTAATAGTTCAGCTTCCATAGGAATTTTTGCTAAAGACGACTGCCCAAGATGCACAAGGGATTCACCTAGTTTTTGCCTTTCTAGCATTTGGGCTTTAATTTGAGTTTTACTGAGTTGTTCAGCTTCATCTACAAGGTCGAATTCATTTTCGACATCTTTGTTTTTTCTCGGGGCAACCATGACTTTATCTTTAGTGATACACTAGGGGAGATTGTAACCCCCTATGCAAGAATAAACTACTCAGAAAATCAATCAACGCTCAGCCAATCCATTGTTTCGAGGCGGAGTTTTGAAAAATAGCGGTAGCCAAATAACGAAGGTCTCATGCAACAACAATTAACAGAAATTCAAAACATAGTAGAAGACGTATTAAAGCTAGCAAAACAGAAAGGTGCAACTCAAGCCGAAGCCAGCATGTCAAAGGTAGAAGGTATAGCAGTCTCTTCTCGCCTAAAAGAAGTCGAAACCGTAGAATTTACTAACGACGGCGGCTTAGGTATTACCGTTTATCAAGGCCAAAAAAAAGGCAGCGCTTCTACTGCAGACTTGTCACCAAAAGCCTTACAACTTACAGTTGAAAAAGCCATAGAAATAGCTAAACACACCAGTGACGACCCTTGTTCAGGCTTAGCTGATAAATCATTAATGGCCTTTGACGCACCCGACTTAGACTTATTTCACCCCATTGAGCTAGATACCGAAAACGCCATTAAACAAGTAATAGCAGCTGAAGCCAGTGCTTTAGCAGCTGATGAGCGCATCAGCAATTCTGATGGTGCATCCTACAATGCCAACTTGGGCGCCAAAGTTTATGGGAATAGTCACGGCCTTAACGTTGGCTATAACAGCAGTCGTTACAGCTTAAGCTGCGTCGTCATAGGCGAACAAGACGGAGATATGCAGCGTGATTATAGCTATACAGTTGGCCGCGAAATATCATCGTTAGCTAGCCCAGAGCAAATTGGTAAGGAAGCCGCTAAATTTACAATAGATCGCTTGGGAGCTCGTAAAGTAAAAACCTGTAAGGTCCCAGTATTATTTGATCGTGAAATTGCCTCGGGATTATTCGGTCACCTAATCAGTGCAATTAGTGGCGGCAGCTTATACAGGCAATCATCGTTTATGCTAGACAAATTAGGACAGCAAATTTTACCAGACTGGTTTGAAATTAACGAAAGACCTCACTTGTTAAAAGGCTTAGCCAGCTCTCCATTTGATCATGAAGGTGTAAAAACCCAAGACATGAATGTAATCAGCGAAGGAATACTCAATCATTACCTATTAACGAGTTATTCCGCCCGCAAACTCAAGATGCAAACTACAGGACATGCTGGTGGCATCCATAACTGGTTTATCAAGCACACAGGTGAATCAGACCAAGCTTTACTGCAAAAACTAGGCACGGGCTTACTTGTTACCGAACTCATGGGACAAGGAGTTAATATTGTAACGGGTGACTATTCACGTGGTGCCGCGGGCTTTTGGGTAGAAAATGGCATCATTCAATACCCAGTTCACGAAATCACTATCGCCGGTAACCTAACCGACATGCTCAAGAATATAGTCGCAATAGGTTCTGTACAAGAAACCCGCGGAAGTATCCACACCGGTTCAGTGCTTATTGACGAAATGCAAATTGCTGGGGAATAGCTTTATTTCATAAAACCACAATAAAATTAAAGAGATAGCTTTTGAATTATTAAATAGTTTGGCATAATTTTTCAATTAAAGAGAATAATTCATTAGCTATAATTTTGCTAATTTAGGCTGCTCAGTACACACCTGTATTGATTTCATTGTTCTTTGCTAGATTCAAACTAATGCACTGCCTAAATATTTGTAAAACTCTGTATTTGGTAGCAGTTATACTTAGTGTTAGTTAACTATCTAACATCTCAGACAAGTAGATTGCCGAACCTGTTAGCTTCAATGAATAATATAGTAATAAGACATAGCTGACATGTAGTCACTGTAGATTTAGTTTGCCTAAAGTTCATGGATTGTACATTTTTGGCCATATAAAATAGGCATTAGGCCTTTGAATCCTAAATGAGTTGGGTAGATATATTTGCGAATTATCTGTTCGCGCTGCGTTATATAGCCGTTGTCTTGATGGTATTACTGTTAATCTCCGCTGTAGATGATGTGATCATCGATATATATTATTGGTCTCGCAAAGCTTGGCGAGCTATATTTATATACCGAAAGCGCCCCACATTTGATGAAAAATCCCTATTAAAAGCCAAAGAGAAGCCCTTGGCGATTATGGTGCCCGCTTGGGAGGAAGTCGGCGTGGTAGCTAGGATGGCAGAATTTACTGCAGCCGAGTTAGATTATGAAAATTACCAAATATTTGTTGGCACTTACCCAAACGACCCAGCTACGCAAAATGATGTTGATCTAGTCTGTAAACAGTACCCTAATGTCCACAAAGTTGTTTGTGCTCGTCCTGGGCCAACCAGTAAAGCCGATTGCCTGAACAATGTCATAGCCTCTATCCTATCTTTTGAAGAAAAAACCAAAGTTAAGTTTGACGGTTTTATCATCCACGACGCTGAAGATGTTGTATCAGCCATGGAATTAAGACTTTTTAACCATCTATTAGAAAATAAAGACCTTATTCAATTACCAGTTTATCCCTTCTCCAGAGGCCCCCTTCACTTCACCGCAGGGCATTATTTAGATGAGTTTTCAGAAATGCACGGCAAAGATATTATTGTACGTGAATCTTTTGTCGGCCAAGTACCTAGCGCCGGAGTCGGCACCTGCTTTAGCCGCCGTGCGATTATCAAACTAACCGAAGAAGGGGATGGCTTACCATTTGATATTCAATCTTTAACCGAAGATTACGATATTAGCTTTAGGATGAAAGCTTGGGGCATGGAAGAAATATTTGTGCGTTTTTCAGTCACTGATAAAAAATATGCGCGTTATGCTGAAAAGTCCATAAGTAGAAATAAGCGAGACGGAAATGTAGTGTGCGTAAGAGAATATTTTCCTAAAACACTGAGCACCTCAGTGAGGCAGAAAAGCCGTTGGATAGTAGGCATTGTTTTTCAAGGTACCCTAGTACATAAATGGTCAAAGGATTGGAAACTCAATTACTTTTTGTGGCGAGATCGCAAAGGAGTGATCGCACATTTTCTTAGTTTTTTAGCCACCTTAATTTCGCTGCAAGCAATAGTCATCTGGCTTTTTGAGCACACAACCCAAGACGGATACCGATTCATGTCTATCTTCATGGATGATGAATTAACTGTTTTATTAATACAAATAAACTTCTGCTTTTTTGTAAACCGCATAATACAAAGGATAATTTTTGTCAGAAGATACTACGGTATGCTCGAGGCATTGGTTAGCCCATTTAGGTTAGTTTGGGGGAATTTAATAAACTTCTTGGCAAACTGTCGGGCAATCAAACAGGTAATAGCCCAAGGTGGAAACCCAAGAAGGGTTGCTTGGGATAATACCGATCACGAATACCCCACTGTCAGCGAGCGGGTCTACACGCAATCACTAGGTAGTATTCTCAAATCAAAGCACCAGGTAACTGAACAACAAATTACACTAGCACTAGAAAAACGTTTACCAGATGAAAAATTAGGCCAGTCTCTGATCCGTTTAGCCTTTATTGATATGGATACCTTAGGTGAAGCACTAGCTGAACAAGCTAGCAAAAAGTATCAGCGAATAGCACCTTTCGATATTGCAGACGACATCATCAAATTGGTCCCCAAAGACATAGTACTTAAGTATCGCATACTCCCTTTAAGGGAAGAACAAGACCAACTTATATTAACGGGGGAAAATAGGTTATCTCCCGTTGCTCTAGCTTCAATTGAAAGGCAATTAGACAGAAAAATAGAATATCAGCTGTGCCAACTAGGCGCTTGTACCGTAGGCATTAGATACCACTACCTAGGTGATGCAGAAAGTAACCCAACAGCAAAAATCAAACAAAAAGTTGCAGCTGGAACCTTAACCAGTGATATGCAGCAAGTCATATTAGACCAATACTACAACTCTCAAATTATGTTTGGTGATGCCCTACAACAAGCTGGCTTCATAGAACCTGCGGTATTCAATCAAATTATTTTAGGGTTTGATTATTCTAGTCAACTGCGATTAGGTGATTATTTAGTAAAACAACAAATAATCAGTGAACAAGTTGTAAAAGATATTATTGAGCTCCAAAAATCGAGGCAGCAAAACATCGACTCTCTTATCTCCCATTATGAAAACCTGCAAGGAGAGAAGGAATGAGTTATCGAGCGAGCCAATCTCTTACGGTTATTTTGTTACTCTTATTTGTCCCTACTACTCTTGCAAAACTGACCGATTATCAGCAATTTGTATCTTACCCTTACCTTGAAAAAGCCTATCGTTTGCAAGCTGAAGGTAAGTACTCTTCTGCCATTTTAGAATTAAAATCTGCCATTGAATTTGCACCTGAGCATCAACCCTATCAAGTATTACTGTTTGAATTACTGTTAGCGAATGGTCAGACTAACGAAGCGTTTGCTGTCTATTCTGCAATACCAAAAGATTCAAGAGGTACCTTACTAAGCCGCCTAATCGAAGCTCAAATTATTGACAATAACTTAGATTTAACTGATGAACTTAAGCAATTAATTGAAGATACTCCACCACAACAACGTCAATACCATTATCAAGTTGTTGCATCTAGACTCATTGCAAAAGGGCAAGACTCTTTAACATATGAATGGTTAAGTGAAATTGACAACCTACCTCCAGAGCTACTAGAGGTACAAATGAGATTAGCGAACAAATTAGGGGAGTTTGATGAAATCGAGAAATACTTTTTACAAATTCCATTGGAGAACCGCACTGCAGATGCTGAACGCCTTTATGCGTTGACATTACTCAAGATAGGTAAAACTCAAGAGGCGCTTAATTTTGCCCAAGAAGATCCAAAATCACAGCTTAGTTTTGATATTTATTATCAATATTTACAGGCTAACATCGCCGCTAGCAATATACCTGAAACAAATACTGCCTTTGCATGGATAGAAAAATATCATCAGCTGAATTCCAGCTTATTAGAACAAAAACTTGAACATGCAATACACTCCAAAGATAAGGTCACAGCCTTTGCAGTCATGTCACATCTTCATAAAAGCTGTCAAAAACGTATTGATCTTGCCCTATCTTTTAATTGGATAAGTAGAGCAAAACTGGATTTGCTCAGCTGTGAAAACACCATGCAACAGGAATTATGGTTAAGCTATGCAGCAACACTGTTAAGTAATCAACAATTGCAGAATCTCATCACCAGCGGAGCCAAGTACTCTAGATCCATATCTAAAATACTCATTTCAAGATATGTAGCACAGCAAGAATATCAACTAGCGGTCAATCAAATAAATCAAGCAAAACTGGCTGATAGCTACATAGAAACTCTAGCTTTTAGTTATGAAAAATTAGGGCAACTAGATTTAGCAACAAAACAATTCATAGCGTTATACCGTGATGCTAAGGATGACCAATATTTAGACACTGCTAGCTTCCTTTTGCTCAAACAAAATAAACATACAGAAACCTTAGCGCTGCTAGAAAAACGACTTATTGCAGCCCCCCAAAGCATGCCCCAGAATTTAGTTGAACGTATAAGTCAGCTCTACCAACAGCTACCAAACACACTCACCTCTGTAGCCATTGATAGCTTAGCCAAAGTTAGTTTTTCTCAAGATACAGTCGCAGAAATGTTAAGGCTTAATCAAGATTGTAATAGTGCAGTTGAGATCTTGACTCAAGCTAATATAAATACAGCCCTGAGTTGGACAACTCGAGCACTGTGTAGTGCTAACGAAGACCCAGCACTAGCATTGCAATATTGGCAAAAATCATATGAGCTAACACCAAGTGATGAAACATTGCGAGCCATAGCATATGCACAAGGTAACTTAGGCAAACATTCAGCAGCAATAGACAGCCTAGATAAACTAGGTGAACTGAACTGGAATCAGGCTGATTTTCTGTATTTAGCGCAATTGTATTATCAACAACAAAACTATCAAAAAGCCCAGGAATTCTGGCTCTTAGCAGAGAATGATACTGAGACTTGGTTAGATTTTGGTATTGAGCTAGCAATTCAGCAAAAGCAATACACTAAAGCCCAAGCTTTATCGACTCAACTTATTAACCAAAGAAATGAATTTAATGAACAGCAATGGGCCAGACAAGCCATTATTTATCAGGGTACAGGGCAAAAAAACAAAGAAATACGAGCTTGGCAAAATGCCACTGAACTCGCTCCTGAACAAGAAACCTATCAACTATCTTTGGCATATAGCTTAATTGACTCACAACCTCAACAAGCCTATAAAATTCTTCAAAACCTGTCTGAGAGAGAGGCTGAAATAGACACCATAATATGGCAACAATTAGGGTATATCGCAGCCAAAAATAATCAACAAGATGCCGCCATCCATTATGTAAAAAAAGGAATAGAAACTAACACCCAAGGTAGTGAACCAAAAACAGCAGAACTAAACTGGAATATGCATCAATATTATCGAGATTTATCTCAAAATTGGCATTTCAGTGCAAGTTTCTCTCAGGGGAGTGGTGCCATATTAGGGGAGGTGTTTTACGAAAATAGTAACTTAGGGGTAGATTCGCTTCCGACCAACAATATTAGCAGCAGAGCTGAATACTTTTTTAACACTACTAATAAAAAATGGTCTGTATATGCTCAACTATCAGCCAACGGTAGTGACTCTCGCCCATTGAGTGATTGGAGCCAAGAACTCGGTGTTAGTTACAAAATATTTGATCAACACAATATAAAAACAAGTTTAGGGGCGCAACGCTTTGTATCTGGTGACTGGGAAGCCATAGTTCGATTAAATGGTAGCTTGTTCGATCAAGGAGAGTGGCGCAATGGTTGGCGCTTTGAGGAAGCTTGGTGGCAAAGACTGTTCTATTTTGATGTCTTATATCTTCCGAAATCAGAACAATTATTAGGTTTGGCCAGGTTTGACATTGGCCATACAGAAGCCCTAAAGACTTCATCCAAGCAAACTATAAGCTACTATGGGTTGGCTCAATATGATTTTCGTAGACTGGAAATTGGCCCACAACGCGCTCTATCTAGCTATAATCAAAGCTCATTAGGTTTAGGATTAAAATGGAACTTGTATACCACACCAGATTTTTACTACGATAGAGTGCATTCATACAGCTTAGCTTTAGAATGGAGGCTAACGGTTTCAGGAAACCTGACCAATGACAATCATGGCATATTTGTAATTGGTAGTTACTTTTACTAGGATGAAACCCACCAACCTCATCTTGCTTTCTTCCTTTAACAAATGTCTATTTGTGCTGTTAGTTTGCTTTAGTTTACATTCTCATAAGACATTTGCTAATACCATATTTTATCAACCCTTAAGCCAGGACTCGCTCATAACAGCTCCTCAATGGAATGCATTACTTGATAAGGTTTATGAAGAAGGTTACCGAGAAATCGTGATCCAGTGGACCCAATACGGTCCTACTAACTTTGTCACCGAAGGCAATTTCTTAAAAGAAGTACTCACCATAGCTGAAAATAAACATTTTCGTATTTGGCTAGGGCTATACCTACCTGACGACTACTATCAAATAATGGGCAATAATAAGCCTGATTCTAAAGAATATTTCCAAAAAGTATTATTAGAAAATAGCAGGCGAGTTAGTTTATTAGAGGTTTTATCTTTAATTAATGAGGATAGCTTTGCTGGCTGGTATCTCCCAATGGAGCTTACCCATGAATACCTAAAATCTCCCCCTAACCAAAGTCGGACAGACCTGAGCTATGCTTTACAATCCTTCATTTTGACCATTGATGAAAATATAGCCGTTAGCTATTTTCTATCTGAGAGCACACCACTCAAAGCCGCTCTTTTTGACATAAAGCAATTAACTAACATGGGGTTTAAGTTATGGCTACAGAAAGGTAATGGATTAACAAAAGATACGATTGCCCATCAAGTAATCGCAAAAACTGGATGTAATATCGGCGTTATTTCTGAAAATTTTCTGCAAACATCTGCAAATAATGAAACCTTTACAGCTAAAAAAAATCCCAACTTAGGCCCTAGTGATAACTCAAAACACTGTCAAAAATCTCTGACTTTTTCACTACGATATTTGCCATATAGTCCATTACCCTTAGGCTGAAAGTTGCTTAGAGGCCTAGCATTGCGAAACAATGACTTCGGTAATTATTTTACAGGCCCTGCCATCACCATAGGGGTTGTGTGCAACTGACATTTTTTTGTAGGCTTCTTTGTTATCTAACAAGTTAACAGTCTGTTCAACTATACAAGCTAATTGAGTCCCCACCAACTTCACAGTATCAGCTTCAACCGCTTCAGGGCGCTCGGTGGTAGTACGCATCACCAACACCGGCTTACCCAGAGAAGGGGCTTCTTCTTGGATGCCACCAGAGTCAGTTAAAATTAAATAAGATAGATTCATCAAATAAACAAAAGGCAAATAGTCTATTGGTTTAACCAAAAACACGTTAGTCACATTACCAAGAATACGCTCAACAGGCTCTTTCACATTTGGGTTTAAGTGCAGCGGATAAACAATTTGCACATCATTTCGCATAGCTAGAGCCTTTAAAGCTTGGCAAATATTTTCAAATCCTTCACCAAAACTCTCTCTTCTATGCCCAGTTACCAGAATCAGCTTTTTAGTTGAGTCCAAAAAATCGAACTGCTTAGTCAAACTTTCATTAAGCTTAGTATTAGTTTTTATAAGATTGACAACTTGTAACAAAGCATCAATAACAGTATTACCTGTTACAAAAATAGTATCTTTATTGATGTTTTCTTTAAGTAAATTTAATTTTGACTGCTCTGTAGGGGTAAAGTGAAGCTGAGTCAAAGCGCCTGTTAATTTGCGATTTATTTCCTCAGGCCATGGGCTGTATATATCACCCGTTCGCAAGCCAGCTTCAACATGGCCAACTGAAATTTTTTGATAGAATGCGGCTAGAGAAGCTGAAAAGGTAGTAGTTGTATCACCATGAACTAACACTAAATCTGGTTTAGCCTCGGCAAATACAGTTTTTAACCCTTGCAGAGCCCCTACGGTTATATCAAACAAATCCTGTTCAGGTTGCATGAGATTGAGATCGTAATCAGGCTTGATTGCAAATAAACCAAGTACCTGATCAAGCATTTCTCTATGCTGTGCAGTAACACAAACTTTAACATCCAACTTTGAATGTTTCTGCAGCTCTAGCACTAATGGAGCCATTTTTATGGCTTCGGGACGGGTACCAAATACCAATAATATCTTCTTAAATTTCATTTCTTAGAAAGCCCTGTGGTACGGCAATGAGAGCCTAAAATAAAGTGATTTCCATTACACTTTTGAGATTGTTAGATAAAGAACTTAAAGGTAACTAAACCTAATTAATATTGATTATCGACCTATAGGATCAGCAATTAAGTCATGGATTTCATTCAGCGAAGGTAATTGATGAGATTCTTGATAAAAAAGTCGATTGAGCCGCCCTAACAGGTTAACAGTTCGTGATGGGTCATGGGCTTTACGCCTATGGTCACTTGCTGTTTGTAAAAACTCCCAAGGTTTCAAATCTAACTCTCTAATCTGTTCATTAGTAACTTGTTGATCACGTATGGTGCTTAGAATACGTTCTGTTTTACTTTCATTAATAGCTAAAGTCACATTTGCATAGTTATCACCCATTGGCCCACCAATGGCTTCGATAGCATAATTAATAGCAGACCATACTTGGTCATGTTCAAGTCGCACACCCGCGGGTGCGTAATACCCCATAACCTCCCATTCCAGTTCTGCATTTCCAACAGCAATAGAACTTTCTGTCAGTGGCGAATATGAAAGATCAGGCATTGACCCAATATTATAGGCATCAACCGATAGCCCAATATTAATGGCAATATCCCCCATATTTTTCTTATCTTGATAGATGGCTTCAAAGGCAGCTCGCTTCACTCCCATCCATCCATGTACGATTGGTTTTTCGGCTGCAAACAAACGAATATCATCGGGTAAGTCTTCACCATATTTATCTATAAACAAAGGTGAAGGGTCTTGCTGCAAATTATCATTCGCCACCCAAACTTCATATTCTTGACGATTATCAGCTTTACCGCGACTTTTAATACCATACGACAGATTTAAAGGCCTACAAATACTTCTATCTTCATCTACTTTGTGAAAAAACTCTGACCGAAAGCGTTTAATAAACGGTGCATCTAATCCAGCAATGGCAGCTGTAGGGTAACGAAACCCAATGTCACTATTATTAATGATATACAAACCTTGAACCTGACGCTCTAGGACATGCCTCACGCCTCGCAAATCACGATAATTATTTACTACAATGCTGCGCTCTGGCTCGATTGTAAGCCTTCGGCCATCCTCAGTCACAAACTTAGGGGTTTTATGATAATCGTAATGGGTTAACCCTAAACTCTGAGCATAAGTGTTTCTCACAATTGCTAACTCTGCAAAGAGGGTGTCATGATTTCTGATATGTTTGAATAAGGGTCTGTGCCGGGCCATTTAAAAATCTACGGTTGTACTTTCATTAAAAGAGCTATGACGTTTATATGAGGTTTAACGCTGAAATACAAGAGCCAATAACTTGAAACTAAAGCAATACTTTGAGTCTTTACTCAATCAATAGACTAGATGTTTTCAACTTTTAAGTATTAGAATAAATACCAAGTAAATTCAAAATTTAGCGATTTTAATCGGACAGTGATATGGTAACCATAATAAGACTCATTCTTAATAGTATAAAGATGGGCAACTAAGAGAGAAAAATGAAAAAAGGCCTAAAGTTAATAGCTAACTTACCCATTATTTCACTGCTAATAATGGGGCTATTTGTAGCAAGCAGTAGTCAAGCATCATCGGTATACCAGCTTGTAACCGCTAAAAAGATCAATCAAGGATTACAAACTCAATTC
Source organism: Paraglaciecola marina (assembly GCF_004360155.1). Classification (GTDB taxonomy): domain Bacteria; phylum Pseudomonadota; class Gammaproteobacteria; order Enterobacterales; family Alteromonadaceae; genus Paraglaciecola; species Paraglaciecola marina. The sequence goes on from NZ_SAIS01000004.1 coordinate 113,797, forward strand.
CCTGTAATTCGTTCTTTTAAAGGCATTAGCGCCACTTTTTCAGAGCCAGAGATATTAATCAACGTACTTGATAAGAATATCAAACTAATGATGACGGTAACTTCGGGTGAAAACCCGAAATTCATAGCAAAAATTCGTTTTAAGGGAAATTTAAAGTTTGATTCCTTTACTGAGGCCTACCAATTTGAAGAGCTATATGAAGATAAGTTCAGTATAGAGAGTAACACTTTTGAAAAACCAGAACCTATTATCAAAGCCATAAAGCAAAGCTTAATAAATTCATTTGATGATATAGTTTTATTTAACTTGGACGAGATTAATGGTTTTGCACCAAAGCGGGAAGCTGACGAAATTGTAATTTTAGCCAAGCAGCTAAAATTTATATGGTATTAACGCAATCCTAACGATGTAAATAAGGATAAATAGTTGGCTAGAAAATCCCTCAATAAAAGTATATTTCGACTCGTGGTTGGTCTAATTGTATTCACTTCAATTACATTATTTTTAAATGTTTGGCTGGCAACAATAGAGCAAACCCAAAAACGCCTTGATACAGGATTAGAGATTGGTCAAAACGTACTAGAACGAGTTTTAAAAAGTAGAGAGGATTTGCTCTTTACCTCTGCCCATGTACTGGCCGCTGACTTTGGCTTTAAGCAAGCCGTTGCCTCTAAGGACAAAGGTACCATAGACAGCGCCTTGAAAAACCATGGTTCGAGAATAAACGCTGACCTTATGGCCCTTGTCGCTCTAAACGGTAAGACGATAACCAGCGCTCCAGAAATATTAACCCCAGCCAAAAATTTTCCATATAAGTCTGTATTCAATGACATTGTAAAGGGTGGAGGCGCTAGTGTATTAATGATGCTAGACCAGCAATTATACCAAGTAATAATGTTAACAGTTGATGCGCCAAGGCCAATCGCTATAGCATTAATTGGCTTTAAACTAGATATAGCCACTCTGCAAGAGTTAACAGCAATAACTAAATTAAACACTAGCCTTCAAGTAATTAACGATAACCAAGAAACCTATCAGATTAGTACCCTTAGTGCTCCTCAGATGGAACAAGCCTTATCACAAGTCGAAACCCGACCATCTTGGTTATCTATCACTATTTCCAATGATATTCCCTATATTTCGAGACAATTCATACTCGCCGATGAGTTAGGCCATAAAACTGTTTTAACCTTATCAGAAGAGGTACAGAAACTATTTTCGGACTTTAAAGACTTACAACTAAGGTTATTTATAACCGGGACCTTAGCCATTTTACTTGCTAGTTTATTAGGGGCATTATTTTCAAATCGAATGGCAAAGCCATTATCCTTATTGGCTACCAAGGCAAAAGAAATTTCAGTAGGAAATTACTCCAATCCAATCGATATGCACTGTTCAACCGAAGAAGTAAACCAGTTATCAGAAGCGTTTACTTCAATGCAGGGTAATATTCAATTACGGGAAGAAAAGATCACCTTTCAAGCCCGTCATGACAATTTAACTTCATTATACAATCGCCAGTTTGTAGAGACCCTTATAGAAGAAAAGTTTAAAACTGGTAGCTCCTTCTTAGTTATTGGTATCAATATTTTTGGCTTTAGGGGCATTAATGATATTTTTGGCTACCACAATGGAGATAAATGCTTAACTGAACTTGCCCAAAGACTAAGCAATTTTGGTGGCATATCTGCACGCTTAACTGGCGGTGAACTACTTTGGTTGCCAGATGAAATTCCTAGTGATGCATTTATTGTAGCAATGAAATCTGAGTTAGAAACCGCAGTTAACATTGGCGAATTCAACATAGATCTTAAAGTTGCATTAGGCTTAATGACATGTCCTAAAGATGCAAAAACCCCTGAAGAAATATTCAAAAGTATGAATATAGTGTTAGATGAAGCCCAAATAACACGACAATTTATTTTGCCATTTGACCCTAGTTTAGAGGCTAGATACTCAAGACGCCTAGCTATCATTACCGAGCTAAAAAATGCCCTTAAAAATGAAACACAAGAACTTACTCTTAATTACCAACCCAAATTAAACACTAAAACAGGAAGAGTCACCCATGTTGAAGCTCTAATTCGCTGGACCAATAAACACTTAGGTTTTGTATCCCCTGAAGACTTTATAGCCATTGCCGAACAAGCAGGGTTTATTCAACATGTTACCCAGTGGGTGATAAAACAAGCCATAAATGATGCCGCAAAATTTTATCATGGAGGATTCCCTCAATCAGTGGCTATCAACTTGTCAGCCAAAGATATTATGAACTCAGCTTTACTTACACAAATAGTTGAGCTAATAGACGCTCGTGGTCTACCCAGAACGAGTGTTTCTTTCGAATTAACAGAGGGAGACTTAGTTAAAGACCACGCCAAGGCGATTGCGCATATGCAAGCTTACCGAGATGCTGGATTTGAGCTTGCCATTGATGACTTTGGCACAGGCTATTCATCAATGGCCTATCTACAGAACTTACCCGTTACTACCTTAAAGGTAGACAAAAGTTTTGTATTGAACTTACATGAGCAAGAAGGCGATAAAAAAATTGTACAAACAGTTATTAATCTTGCACACAGCTTTGATATGAATGTGGTGGCTGAAGGCGTAGAAAATCTCGAATCCTTACACCTTTTAGCCAAGTGGGGATGCGAACTAGCCCAAGGCTACTACATTTGTAGACCAATCAAGGCAGATGATTTACTTGTATGGTTGGATGAAAACAAAGATAAAAAATGGTTGTAACAAGTTAACATCTATAGAAAAGCAGTTACAAGTTATACCTATATAGACTGATTTGGCGGGAGTTTAAGGCAATTTAGGCAAGATAGATGATTACTGCTCTAGTGGGCTAAATCAAACCTAGACTACGTGCTCGATTAACTGCACTGATCCGCTTATCCACATCAAATTTTAAGAATATATTTTTTAAGTGAAATTTAACTGTGTTATTTGTCATTTCTAAGTTTCTAGCTATTTCTTTATTTGACATGCCTTTAGCCAGCTCATGTATAACGTCCATTTCTCGCTTACTTAACCAATCCTCAGAACTCATTGCTGATCGCATGAAATCTAAATGCGCACATTGCAAGATACATTTTTTTAGGAAGTTGATTTCCATAAAATTGTCTGTTGAATCTGCGTATTGCTTCACTGTTTTCTCCATCAACGCTAAAGAGGTAGGGAACACAAAGAAAGGCGTTTTTATCGATTGTGCAGTAGCGAGTTTTGCAGCCTGCAAAAGCGTAGCTATTGCAGGTTCTATTCGATCACACTTAAAGAACAAGGTCGCCTTTAACACTAACAATCGAATAAGATACATATTTGCATTAAATGACTGACTCAATGTTATACATTTATCGATTTTTGGCATTATCTCTGAAATTTCATAGCCTTTTAAACTCGCCACCCCCAGTGCAAAAGTGGTTTCGCATAAAGGTAGCCAATTAATTGGTGCTTTATCCTTGTCCTCCACTAATAAGTCACTTTGTATGTTATCGATAATTTGCAACGCCTTAGCTTTATCGTTAGAACTCAAGGCCATGGTAAGGCCAAAAGGCATAGACAATTGCTCTAAGCGGACTATTTGTCGTTTTTTTGCCGCTGACGTAAGTAAGTCAATAAGGTCTTCGGCAAGCTCTGTTTTCTGAAAAAGTCGCACATGCTCTACAAGCGATATAAAACCCGCTGCATATATCTCAAACCAGCCATCTGTATCACACGCATTGGTCAACAACCCTAACATCTGTTCAGCATCAAACTGTTCGGGAGAACACCAAAAACTTAACGATTGTAAGTTGATATCACAATTAGTTTTTAAACGACTATCTATACCAAAGTTTTCTTTAGCCATATTTGCGGCCTCTGAAAGATACTCTTGGGCTAAATCTAAACAGGCTTTATGCAATTCAATCTGCCCAAGATGTATATATAAATAGTTTTCCCCAAGAATTGAGCCCGCCTTACGCATATCTCGTAATCCTTCTTTCGCTGCAATATGCGCTTGTGTAAAATCCCCCTGTGTAATAGCACTTAAGGTTCGTTCTGCACGTAATACTGCGATACCAAGGAAGTCATTCTTATCCCAGCTATCAATCAACTCCTCCAAAGAACAAAACTCAAACGGGTCAGTGAAATCATCTTTATAAATTCTTAGAAAGTAACTAACTAAATAGTATGTTCGCTTCAACTCTGGATGTTGCTGTAATTCCTGTTTAGACGGCCTACTCTTACTAAACCGCGCATCTGCTTCCTGAATATTTCCATCTTTCAAGATGAAATAAATATAGGCCATATGAACCTCAGGGTGGCGCTCAAGGTCTTTTGACGAAAAATTACGGAGTAAGGTTCGCATTAAACTTACGCCGCCGTATAGAACTAACTCCCAGCCACCCGCTCCCAAAAATAATTCTGCGGCTCTATCAACATCTCCAGACAATCGAGCATGCTTGATTGCTTCATTAAGATTATTAGCTTGCTCGAACCAATGAGACGCTTTGTTATACAACTCCGGTATTGCATCTTCATCATCTCTTTTTAGACGAGTCAATAATAATTCGGAAAACAAATGGTGATACCTAAACCATGTTTCTTCTTTATCTAAGGTAACAATCAATGACTGGATATTTTTAGACTCATAAATAAGTTGAGATACGTTTTCGATCCCAGTAACGGCTTTGGCTAGACTGCCATTGAACTTATCTAGAACAGACGTGAGTAATAAAAAACGTTTTTCTAATTCAGTGGAGCGATCAAGGATTTGTTCAGTAAAATAATTAACGATATATTGCTGCTTGCCACTGAACAAACTAACAATTTCTGTTTCCCCCTTATTAGCCACTGTTGCCAATTGAATGGCAACGGCCCAGCCTTCTGTTTGTTCTAATAAAGTGTTAGCGCTTGCCTCACTAAATCCATCACCAAGGTAATCTCTTATTTCTTGCAAGCTAAAACAAAGTGATTGCTTGTCCACCACACACGCGCTTCCATTCACAACCCTAGAACCAATCTGCAAGTCTGGTTGAGAACGGGAACTAATTATAATATGTAAATTGTCAGGGGCATGTTCAAGTAACTTTGTAACAAAATCAATGATTTCAGGGCACTCAGCTTGATAGAAGTCATCCAAAGCGATGAAGGTGTGACTACTAGTATTAACTAAGGCCTGCACCATCCTCGATAAAATGGCATGAATAGATAGCTCAATTAAGGATTGCTCCGCAGCAAATCGCAATGTACCCATATCAACGCCAGCACTATCTAATGCAATGATCACGTAACTTGCAAAACGTTTCACATCAGAATCTGCATAATCAAGAGATAGCCAAGCGACAATATCATCTGCGTGAATACGATTTTGGTACCATTGCCCCAGTATCGATGACTTACCGAATCCAGCAGGCGCAATAATTAAACCTAACTTATATCGGCTAGCTTCCTCTACCCGCGATAACGCCTCACGTCTGTCCATCAATGACGATGTAGATTTAGGGGGAGTTAACTTTGTCTCGAAAAACCAAGCTTCGGTAGTGGAGTTTTGTTGCGGTTTAGCCATAAGGTAATTATTAGGCACTTTCTAAACACTCATTACACATCAAAGGGGGGAATTTGGCAATTTATTTGTCGCAGTTCCCAACCTACTACCCCCCAGAGTTTATTTGCCCCCCCTTTTGGGTAGTTGTTCCTTATGATGAAGATTGCAATACTCAAAACGCAATAATTTTGAAGGTCACCGAACAAAGTAATGACAAAAAATAAGAGAGAAAACACATGCTAACAAAAACAAAATTTACTAGGTTAAATTCACTTTTGAAAATGTCAGTTGCAGCGGCACTTTTACCCGTTTCTGCGCATGTCACCGCTCAAGAAGCAAGTGAGACTGAACAAACCGAAGAAGTCGAACGAATTGTTGTTGAAGCTAGGGGAAGAAAGGAAACGATCATAGAGGTCCCTTTATCTGAAAAGTATTTTTCTGCTGCGGACATTTCTGATGCCAGAATTAAAGCGGTAGATGATTTTATCGGCTTGACGCCAGGCATTACCATGGCCAACTCTCAAGATGCAGGTACAAATTTTATTACTATTCGCGGAGTATCTCAGGTACGAAATGGTGAACCACCTGTCGCAGTAATAGTGGATGGTGTAATACAAACCAATGCACGAGGATTTGATCAGGGGCTATTTGATTTAAATAGCATTGAAGTATTGCGCGGCCCACAAGGCGCTTTGTATGGAAGAAATGCCACCCAAGGTGCCATTATTATCAACACCCAAAAACCCACAGATTACCTTGAAGGTTATGTTGAAGCGGGTATTGGCCGAGGGGACGAGTATAAAATTGAGGGTTCGGTTACCGGTCCAATTAGCGAAAATGTGTTATTTAGATTATCGGGGCGTTATTACGATACTGACGGCATCTTTAATAACGTGACGACTGGCCAAAATGTTGGCTATAAAGAAGAACTCAACCTGCGCGGTCACTTAAGTTTTATCATGAGTGATGACCTGACGATCGATTTAAGAGCCAGTTATACAGATACCACTGCTGATGCTCTACAGTTCACCTATCAAGGCGTTTCAACCGATCCAACGACTGGCGAAGTAGATGGTTTTACCGGCATTGCTGACTCAAATGTAGTGCAAAGAAGGTTGTCGGCCAATAACCTAGGCTTTGATCAGCGTGAGATTGGCCAACTGTCTTTACGGGTAAACTATGAGACTGATTTAGGGGTCTTACAGGCAGTATCATCCTACGATACTATCGATCAAATAAACGGTGGTGACCAATTTCCTTATACAGCCAACACCACAGCTAACCCGGGGATTTCTTTCTTTGATGGCACTCAGACACAGTATGTAGATGTGACTACCTTAAGCCAAGATATTCGTTTTGTATCTAATGATGATCAAGCTTTTAAATGGATGGTTGGTGCATACTACTTAACCACTGATCGCTTTATTGCATCAACCACAGGGCTAGATTACGGCAACGGTATTCTTTCTATTATGTCTGACCCGGAACTTGGCGGCTCAATCAACCCCACCAGCACCTTTGCCGCAGACGATAACGACAATACTGCCTATGCCGCTTATTTTAACTTTTCCTATGATATTACCGAGGAACTTGAATTTTCTTTTGCTGGGCGATATGACAAAGATGAAAGAAAACAAAGAGTAGATCCTTTACAAGGTGGTTATGACGCAGACGGCAATTTTGCTTTTGCGATTGGTGAAGCGGGCGCTATAAACAAAGCGACCTTTTCTCACTTTCAACCGAAAGTCAGCCTGCGTTATTTACTCAGTGATGAAGCATCTATTTATACTTCTTGGGGTGAAGGTTTTAGAAGTGGTCAGTTTAATCAAAATGGCGTGGGTGAAGCTGCAGAATTACTTGGCCTAAGTGGGATCCCAGATGTGTTAGACCAAGAAATCACTGAAACAGCAGAAATTGGTTTTAAAGCAGACTTCCTAGGAGGGGACTTAAAAACAGCAGGATCTTTGTATCAAACCTCTGTTGAAAATGCTCCTTTCTTTGTCTTTGTGGGTGATTTAGGCGCGCAAGTATTAGTCGGTATTGAAGAAGTCGATATTAGCGGTGGTGAAATCGAAGCGACCTATGCATTCACTGATGACCTGTCAGGTTATTTTGGTTACGCGTTAGCTGATAGTGAGGTAAAACAATACAAGCTTGATCCCACTGCTATTGGAAACAAGGCTCCTTATGTTCCTTCATCAACTATTAATGCCGGTATTCAATACAGAACAAGCATGACAGAGGGATTGGATTTTTTCAGCCGCGTAGATTACGAGGCTAGAGGTAAACAATTCTGGGATCCAGCCAACTTAACTGAACGCGACACGGTTAACTTAGTGAATGTACGTGTTGGTGTAGAAGATGCTGAAGGACTTTGGACCCTAACAGCCTCAGTCAACAATCTACTTGACGAAGAATACAACGCAGAATACGTGACAGGCGGCTTTGCATTTGCCGCACCTCCTGCTATTTGGCGTCTAGATTTTAGATATAACTTCCTAGACTAATTTACTCTCCAATCAAAACTCGAAAGGGGCTTGACGCATCGCTCATCGCCCCTTTACAGCCACTAATAGGTTAAATATATGAAGTCAATCCGAGCTGCCAGCGACATTGGCGGTACTTTTACAGATTTGGTTTACTACACCGTTGATGAAAAAACTGGTTTAGCCACCAATATTCAGACAGTAAAAACCCATACAACGCCGTCAGAGTTTCAACAAGGCGTGTTAAATTCCTTTGAGAAAGCATCCATTGACATGCAAGAACTTGCCTTCTTCGCACATGGTTCAACAGTCGTCATTAACGCGCTAACCGAAAGAAAGGGGGTCAAAACTGGATTTATTACTACCCAAGGATTTCGTGACGTCATCGAAATTGCAAGAGGTGACAGACCTGATTTTTTTAATATTCAGTATCAAAAACCAGAGCCTTTCATCCCTAGATATTTGCGTCAGGAAATTGAAGAGCGGATGGATTACAAGGGGAATGTGATTACCCCCCTCAATCTTGAACAACTGCTGCCCATTATTGAACAGTTTAAAAAGGAAGGCGTAGAAGCAATCGGCATTTGTTTTTTGCATAGCTACATTAATCCCGAACATGAACAACAAGCAACGGCATACATTCAGCAAATTTGGCCTGATGTAGCCATAGTTGCATCTCATAATATCTCCCGAGAATGGCGAGAATACGAGCGTTCTAATACCGCCGCGTTATGCGCATATGTGCAACCCATTGCCGCAAAATACCTAGACAAAATGCAAACAGCATTAGAAGAACAAAAATTCGATGGGTCCTTCTATGTGATGCAATCAAATGGTGGCATAGATACGGTAGAGTCGGTTAAGAAGACCCCTATTTCTATTGTGGAATCCGGCCCTGCTAGCGGTGTATTAGGTGCAGCATCCCTAGGAAAGCTCATTGGCGAAGAAAATATCATCGCTTTTGATATTGGCGGCACCACAGCTAAATGTTCGTTAATCGACAATGGACGCGTCAATATCACCAATCAATATATGATTGAAAAAGACCGTTTATCTGCTGGTTATCCTCTTATGACGCCAGTAGTGGATATTGTAGAAATCGGTAATGGAGGGGGCTCTATCGGTTGGGTCGATGACTATGGAAAGATGCATGTGGGGCCACAAAGTGCTGGCGCATACCCTGGCCCTGTCGCCTATGGAAATGGGGGAACAGAGCCGACAACTACAGATGCAAATTTAATGTTAGGTCGAATCAATCCAAATTACTTCATTGGTGGTGAAATCAAAGCTGACATGAAAGCCGTTCAGCAAGCATTCGAGGTATTAGGCAATAAATTAGGTCTGAGTGCCATTGAGGCAGCCAGAGGCATTATCCAAATAGCTAACCATAATATGGGCAATGCGCTAAAGCTCATATCTATTAACAAAGGGTATGACCCCAGAGACTTTGCACTTTTAGCCTTTGGTGGCGGAGGCGCAATGCACGCAGCTATGTTAGCCGATGATCTCAATATACCCAAAGTCATTATTCCAGCTAGTGCTTCGGTGTTTTCAGCATGGGGGATGCTCATGTCAGACTTGCGCAGAGATTATATTCGTACTCAACCTATGGCATTAGATGAAAGCCAAATTGAAACAATCTCAACGACTTTGGATAGAATGCGTGAAGAAGCAGAATTGGCCTACCAATCAGAAGGGGTAGACAGCCAAGATATCTATTTCGAACAACTCCTTGAAATGCGCTATGTCGGACAAGAGCATACGGTACAGGTAGATGTACGAGGCAATAAACTCAGTAAACAAGACTTGAGTCATTTAAGAGACGATTTCAATCAGGCCTACAAAAAGAAATTCACCTATCAATTAGCTAATCCAATCGAACTTGTCAGCTACAAAGTCACGGCTTACGCCAAAGTAGAACGACCTGAGCTCGCCAAAATTAGTACTAATGGCAACATCAGTGATGCGATAAAAGAAACACGTGTTGTCGACTTTGATGAGTTGGGTCAACTACCTACCCCTATTTACAATCGCGATTTATTGTTTGCAGACGCCTCTTTTTCTGGCCCTGCAATCATCGAAGAATCAGGAAGCACCACAGTCGTATTACCAAATCAACAGGTCCGTGTAGATGAATATGGAAACTTGCATATAGAGACAGGAGCAAATAATGATGAATAAGTCTATAGACCCCATTACTACAGAAATCATCCAAAGCTCGATGAAAGCGATAACCGATGAAATGTTTGTGACCATGCGAAAAACTGCTATGAGTTCTGTTATCTATGAAGTTCTCGACTTTGGTGTGGCTATGTTTGACGCAAATGGCCAGCTCGCCAGCTCCGGATCAGGAATCCCCGGCTTTATCGGTATGTTGGAGCCAGGCGTGCAATCCGTTATGGAAAAATTCGATGAAACCATGATTGCACCAGGTGATATTTTTATTACCAATATTCCTCACAAAGGGGGAGTCAGCCATTTAAATGATGTAGTGTTAATACTCCCAGTATTTTATCAAAGCAAACGAATTGGTTGGCTAGCCAACAAAGCCCACTGGGTGGATGTTGGCGGCTCATTTCCAGGTAGCATTAGTGCAGAAGCAACTGAGATATATCAAGAAGGGCTGCAATTACCCTGCGTAAAAGTCATAGCAAAAGGAGAATTAAATCAGGCCGTGCTCGATATTATGATGATTAACAGCAGGCAGCCAGAAACCACGCAAGGTGACTTTTGGGCAGGCGTGGCGTCAATGCGAGCAGGAGAAAAGCGCTTTCTCAACTTGGCCAAAAAGTATGGTGTTGATGCCCTAGATTTTGCCATAGCCGACTATATTGAACTTGCAGAGAAAATATCTAGAAATGCACTTGCTAAATTGCCAGCGGGCACCTATCAGGCAAACGAAGTCACTGATGACGGACTCGATATCAAAGCGACCGTCACCATTACCCCAGAAGAATTTATAGTTGACCTAACGGGTAATCCTCCACAGCAGGCCAACGCATTGAATGCTTCCTATGACGCGACTATGGTCGATTTACAAATGATTTTTAAAGCCATTGCTAGCCCACAGACATTTGCTAATGCAGGCTCTTTTAAGCCAATTAAATTGTTGGTAGATGATAATTCAATGTTTGCTGCTAAATATCCGTCAGCGATGAGCGTTTATTACGAGACCAGTATTATGCTGTTTGATTTAATTTGGAAAGCGCTAGCGCCGGCCATCCCTGAATCCTTAACGGCTGGCCATTACGCTTCAATATGTGGCACCTTCTTGGGTGGTCCTCATCCAGATACAGGCTTACCACTGAGCATAGTAGAGCCTCAAATTGGAGGATGGGGCGCAAGCCGCAGTCGAGACGGTGTGAATGCACTATATACAGGTTACCATGGGGATACATTTAACGTCCCCGCAGAAGTAACCGAGCAACGCAATGGGATCATGATCGAGCGTTTGGAGTTAAATGATGAACCGGGTGGAGAGGGCGAGTTTATAGGCGGCAAAGGGATCAAGCTTTACTACCGTATATTAGCTGACAACTGGTGGATAACTATGGCCTATGTGCGCTCTTGTGTTGGCCCATGGGGCTTAGACGGCGGGCTAAGAGGCTCACACAATTACATTAATGTAGTCAAAAAAGATGGTAAAAAAACACGTTATCGGATTTGTACTGCCTTACAGCTTAATAAAGGAGATGTAATTGAAGTATTCACTGCCAATGGTGGTGGGTATGGTAAACCTGAAAATCGGTCGTTAGACGCTATTCAAAATGATTTGAAAAACGGCTACATCACGCCGGAGCGGGCAAAAGAAATCTATAAGGTTTAAAAAGATACAAGTCATGAATGTTAAAATTCACCACATTAAAGTATCCACGAAAATAGGCAGCTTTTGCATTCAGTTGAATGCAAAAGAGGCCCCTCATACATGTGAATATTTTCAGAATATTATTCACAATAATAAACTGGAAGAAGGTACGATATTTAGGGTGCTAACCGCCCAAAATCAAACATCTGAACCGCGTATTCACGCCTTGCAGATGGGGAGTCATAATGCATTGTCAGAGTTTCGTTCTCATATTCTCCATGAACATACAAAGATGACAGGGTTAGCTCATCGCAAATGGAGTGTATCTGCCGCAAGGTATGCGCCAGGCGAGCTTTACCAAAGTTTTTTTATTTGTATGCGAGATGAGCCTTGTTTGGATTTCCAAGGTGAACGACATCCAGACAAACAAGGGTTTGCATGCTTTGGAGAAATAGTCAGTGGGTATGATGTAATTGAAAAACTTTACACCCAAGCGGGTCAACAAGAAATCCTCAATCCACCTATCAAGATTGAGAGCTTTCATTTAACTGACTCCATCAATAAGAAATAAGTAGGCACTATGTTAAATAATAAGACCAACAACACCATGCAACATTCAATAAGTGAGTGGTACACAAAAATTTTGTTTAATCGGGCACATTTATTAATAGGCCTGTGTCTTTTCGTCACATTTGCCATGGAATCTTGGGAAATGATGATCCTCATTTATAACAGCGCAGAGATAGCCAAAGAATTCAATCTGACCACCACTCAAATTGGTTCGTTAATCTCCGCCCTATTCCTTGGCATGATACCCGGTGCGCTTATTTGGGGGAAAGTAATGGGGGTTATTGGACGTAAAAAATCCCTTATTTTAAGTATAGGTTTATATGGCATTTTTCCTCTTATCAGTGCCTTTGCTAGTTCATTTGAAATGTTATGGGCAGCACGCTTTATGTGCGGCATGATCCTAGTAGGAAGCCTAGTCATTACCTTCCCTTATTTTGAAGAGCTAGTACCTGTTGCCTCTCGAGGCCGAGCCACAGTGTATTTGTCGTCAGGCTGGCCTGTTGGTGTGCTCATTGCCATTGGCATTAGTTATAGTCTGGAGTCAATGGGGTGGCGCGTTATTATTGGCATGGGTACATTAACTTCACTTTGGGCATTAATGATTTGGAAATTTGTCCCTGAGTCACCTTATTGGTTAGTTGAAAACAATGATAAAGAAGGGGCGGAGAGTGCCTTAAAAACATTGTGTAACGGGCAGTTTGTTGAGCCAAAGGTAATATTAGAAACCGCACACACTAGTGCGTCAGGTACATTTTTAGATTTGTTTAAAGGGGTGGTAGCTAAAACCACATTTTTACAGCTTATTATAAACTTTTGTTTTTCATGGGGATATTGGGCAATGGCCAGCTGGATGCCATTGCTGTTGAGTAAAAAAGGACTAAGTACCCCAGAAGGACTTGGCTTTCTGGCTATTTCAGCACTTTTCATGTTTCCCGGTTATATATCGGCAAGTTACCTAACAGGAAAGTTTGGTAGAAAAAAGATCATGATGACCTATGTATTCATGTCCGCCGTAGCAGGGCTTGCACTAGCTAATGCCGCTACTGTGAATGAACTATATGTATGGAACTTCACATTATCATTCTTTAGCCTAGGCGCATGGGGGGTTTGGAATACATGGGTAGGAGAAATTTACGACACTCGAAATCGAGGCAATGGCACAGCAGTAGGGGTCGTCTCTCAGCGCATCGCTAACTCTATAGCACCCTTAGTTATTGGTTCAATATTAGCCAGCAGTAGTTTTACTTTTACCGTTGCGTTTATTTCATTGTTTTTCATTCTTACATTAATCACCACGCTATTTTTAGAAGAAACTGAAGGTGTTTCCCTTAAATAAATACCACTGGAACACATATAACAATTTAGGAATGATTATGCCAAGAGAATGGGTTATTGATAAATATGTAGGTTACGAAGGCCTGCGTTTAACAGAATGTAATATTGAACAACCAGGGGCAACAGAAGTGCGATTAAAAATAGAAGCCTTCGCCCTAAACTGGGGAGACAACGACTTGATGAACGACCGCTATTCTTTTAGCTTTTCATCGCTTCCCGCCCGAGTTGGAATGGAAGCTGCCGGCATAGTCGAAGCAGTAGGAAGTAATGTGAAGGGAGTGACTACTGGTGAGCGATATTGCACACTCCCCCATTTCTACGATCGTTCTGGCGCATCCGGCGAGACGCTCATCATTGATCAAGCGTACATTACTCCAGCGCCATCGGGGTTAAGTGCCGTCGAAGCATCTTCAGTATGGATGCAATTTATGACCGCTTATTTTCCTATCGTAGAGCTTTGCAAAGCCGGACCAGAAAAAAACATTTTCATTCCTGCCGGTACAAGCACTGCGGGTTGGGCAGCGATTCAAATCGCGAAATTGCAAGATGCAACCGTCATTACAACAACGCGTTCTCAAGCGAATGTGCAATATCTGTATGACGCCGGGGCTGACCATGTATTTGTTGATGAAGGCGGAGATATTGAGCAATATTTGAAAGAAATCACCCACTCGGTTGGTATTCATGGAAGTTTTGATCCCGTGGGCGGCAATTTTATGGAAAGATACGCCAATGCGATGGCCAAAGGAGGCATGTTGATTTTATATGGGGGGTTAAGTGGTACCTACTCCCACCCTCCATTTTTACCTATGATCCAAAACAGTTTGTGGTTTCATGCGTACTCTTTGTTTAACTATGTGGAAAACACCGAGAGCTGCGAACGAGGAAAGGCTTATGTATATGAAGCCTTAAAGTCTGGAAAGTTAAAACCCAAAGTAGATAAGGTATTCCAAATGGAAGAGTACATTGAGGCTTGGAAGTACCTTTCATCTAATCGCTGTAGTTATGGTAAAGTGGTAGTAAAAACAGGGCTTTGATCCGTCTAAATTGGTTAAACTCTCAATCTGAGATTTAAGATAAGAAAGGCCAATTACTTGAGTGTATTGGCCAAAACTAACAACCACCATGATATTAATTTAAACCTAGCTCACGGGTCATGTTTTCGTTTTTATCTCTATGCACAATTATGTTGTCCTCAATCCTGATCCCGCCGCACGGGCGAAGACTATCGACCACATCCCAATTAATGTACTTGGAATTTTCGCTACCTTTTAAATCTACCAGTAAACTGTCAATAAAATATAACCCTGGTTCTATAGTAAAGACTTGCCTAGATTCAATAATCCTTGTGGTTCTTAAAAAAGGATGGGCAGCAGGTGAAGGGTTTGGGGTACCTCTGTCATCAGACACATGGCCTGCCACATCATGTACCTGTAGACCTAAGAAATGCCCAATTCCATGGGGGAAAAACGTACTGACAATACCTTGCTCTAAAACACCAGCAGAATCTAAATTAACAATCTTAAAATCCGTTAAAATTTGGGCAATTTTCTGGTGAGCACTCTCATGAATACGGGTATATGGCAAACCAGGCTTTAGCTCATCCGCTAAAGCTAAGGTCACCTTATCCATGCCTTTGATAAGCTCTGCAAACAGATTATCTTGCTGACAATATGTGCGAGTAATATCTGCTGCATAGCCATTAAAGTTAGCGCCTGCATCAATCAAAAATGACTTTAAATTCTGAGGAGGGTTAGTCGCAAGTTCGGTGTAATGCAATATTGAAGCGTTCTTATTTAAGGCCACAATATTATTATAAGGCACCTGATTATCTCCCTGCCTTACGGCACATAGATAAGCTAAATTAATATCAAATTCACTTAACCCTTGATCAAAGGCTAGCTTGGCAGCTCTGTGCCCATCTACGGCTATACGGTTTGCTTCACGCATACATTGCATTTCATAATCTGTTTTATAAGCCCGCTTATAATGCAAATAATGCATCACTCTATCCGGGTTAACCAACTCGAACCCTAGTGCTTTGGCTACTTCTATATATTCACCAATATAGGCATATTTTTGCTTATCAAAAGGTAAATGCTTCTCAACGGCATTGGCATGAGTTAGTAGCACAATATCAAAATGCTCAGCCCAAAAGTCATTAGGCTCATCTGGCACCTTATGCCAAAAATCTTTAGGGCGATAAAACACTAATTTAGGTTTATCGACCCCATTTACAATCAACCAACAATTTGGGTTATCAATTACAGGCAACCATGCCTTAAATTGCGGGTTTACTTTGAAAGGATAATTATTGTCATCTAAAAACAAACGCTTACTTTGCCCTGAATGGATAACTAAGCCATCTATGCTTTCTCTTTGTAGGGCTTCCTGTGTTCGCTTTTGTAATTCAGCTAGGTGACTAGGGTAAGTCTGCGCAAATAAAGACATAAGTTACTCTCGAAAATAAATAATAGGCTAGATTAACACACTGTACTTTATGTCCAAACTACCTAAACAGGTGGGTTAGTTGTGACTTCCCATAAGCTGGAGCTTAACTCTTAGGGGCTATTTGCATTTTCACCCAGTCTTGAAACATATTATCTTTGTTTCCTAGATGTTGATGATAGATTTGCTGATATGCCAAAACGGCCTTCACATAGTTTCGTGTTTCTTTGTAGGGAATAGTTTCAATCCACACATCCAAAGGCATAGTACCTGTCTCAGGTTGCCACTCTTTAACTTTACGCCATCCAGCATTGTAAGAAGCGGTAGCGAGTACAGGATTATTATCCATTTTATCTAACAAATAACGCATGTACTGAGTTCCTAGCTCTACATTTTGCTGTGGATCAAATAACACTTTTCTTTGTACTTTTTTCTTTGCTAAATAATGAGCAGTACCCGGCATCAGTTGCATCAAACCTAATGCTCCAGCACCAGAGGCAGCATCAACCATAAAGGAGCTTTCTCTTCTAGCAATGGCGTAAGCCCAAGCCACGTCAACATCATTTTTTTCAGCATTAACTTGAACTTCATTATCAAAGGGCATGGGAAAACGTTTATCTAAATCATCAAGATAACCCACCCTAGCAAAGCCAAAAATAGCTTGGGCGTGCCAACCTTGTTGATCAGCTAATACCGCAGCTGCCACTTTTTGTTGTTCATTCAAGTTACCTTGTAAGTAATACCACTCTCTTCTAGCGCTTAAATTGCGCTCCAGAGCTCTAAACTCAAAAGCCCGTTGAGCCGCCGGCTCTGACATCAGCTCATCAACCTCTGCTTGGGGAATTTGAACTGGCTTATTGTTTAAGCTGGTATTTACCGATAATTGAGCACTAGCTAAAAAGCCATAATAGTGACGTTGTTTGGCTAAGTGTTGAAATCCTTGCTCCGCTAACTCATCAGCTCCCAGTTCTTTATAAGCAATTGCCTGCCAATATCTAAACACATTATCTATGCCCCCTTGCTCGATGGCATAATCAGCCACAACCAGAGCATGCTGCCAATCTTTTTTTCTAATCACATGAGCTAAATGCCAGCGTGACAGTTCTGAATCAACACCAAACTCAATGGCCTTCTCAAGCCAGAGATCCGCTTGATCATGATTGCTAAGAGCTAAAGCAACAGCAAATCTATGAAATATTTGTTGCTGCTGTTCTTTAGTAAAAACAAGTCGTTTACTAAGCTCATCCCAACTACGCAGCGCTAAATCCCTGTCTTGCCAAACCAAACGTTTTAAACCGTAAATAGCAATTTCAGTTTCTAAGATAGAGATTTTATTGGGAAAGTTAGAAAGGCGACTCACCTGACTTGGAGCCCAGCGCACTTTTAACCAAAGATCAGCCAAATACTTTTGTTCTTGGGGTAATAAGGTTTTTAAATAGGGGATCAGGGTTTGATTGCCTCCCATAGCTACTTTAGTTAATCGTTTCCATATTAACTCTGGAGTGCGTTGCCCTAATTTTTGCCACTTAGTAAAAAGAGGATCACAAGCTTTAGGTTGTGACTTTCCTACCACCCATAGTGTTTCTGCCAGCTTTGACGCTTTGGCTCTTGTGTCTTCATCTTTTATTAACAGTTCCGCATAATGACAGGTCAGTTTTACATCACCTACGTCACGATAAGAAGCAACAAACAAGTCATCATGATTTTGCTTCTGCAAATAGCTAAGCCACTTTTTACGGAGTGGTCTATCGAGGGGGGATGATTCATATTTGATTAGAAAGGCTTCAATCTGAGCTTTATTCGCCATAAAAGGGAATTTAGTAAGCGTCTTGAGCTCAAGATAGGGCTTTAATGGATACCCATCTAACTGCTGCATGTAACTTTGATAAGCCTTGCTATTAGGCTTATCAGTGAAAGCTTCGGCCTCAATGAATAAATTTCTTTGCTGCTCCAAGGTAAGTTTCGACGCAGCTAAACTTACCTGAGGTTTCAAGACAATAAACACGACTAACCAAATTAAATAGCGAGTAATCACAGATTCCACAGTCAACAAAAAAACTAAACAAGGATAAGTAATGATAGTAACAAATTTACCTAGGTCTTTTTGTAGCTAATTAAAGAAAGCTGAAAATTTATCAAAAACATTCAAGTTTAACTGGAATGACCAGTTGAAATCAGTATAGTTGCCCACATGTAATTATTCTTGGTAAATATTGTTAAAATTAGATTCAAGTGAAACTTATTTTTAACAATACTGGCCTCAAAAAATTTAAGAACGAGAGTGCGCGTTGCAATCTGCGCTCTGGCTCACATCACAGGAGATGATAATGATATACGAAGGTAACAGCCTCTCGGTAAATTTGCTGCAAGACGGTATTGCAGAATTAGTATTTGACGCATCAGGTTCGGTCAACAAGTTTGATCAACAAACCGTTGCCGAATTAGATGCCGCCACTCAAGCACTAAAAGATAACACTGACGTAAAAGGTGTAGTAGTTCGTTCAGCTAAACCAGCTTTTATAGTTGGCGCTGATATAACTGAATTTACAGGCTTGTTCGATATGCCTGATGAAGAGGTATTAACTTGGGTATCTAAAACCTCACAAGTATTTGATAGATTTGAAGATTTACCTTTTCCTACTATCGCAGCAGTGAACGGCTTTGCCCTAGGCGGCGGCTGTGAAATGACTCTAGCCTGTGACTTCCGTGTGGCCGATACAACGGCTAGCCTAGGTTTACCTGAAGTCAAATTAGGTATTATGCCTGGCTTTGGCGGTACCGTTCGTTTGCCTAGATTAATTGGCTCTGACAACGCACTAGAGTGGATGACAACTGGCCGGGATCGCAAGGCAGCGAAAGCCCTAGCAGAAGGTGCCGTGGATGCAGTGGTTGCTCCAGACAAACTAGTAGAGGCCGCAAGCAGCATGCTTAAAGATGCCATTGCGGGTGAGTTTGATTGGCAAGCCCGACGTGCAGAGAAAAAAGCCCCCCTTAAGCTAAACAAAAATGAAGCTATGATGAGCTTTTCAACCGCAAAAGCTATGGTGGCCGCTCAAGCAGGTAGGCATTACCCTGCTCCACATATGATGGTGGATACTGTAGCTAAAGCAGCAAACCTAGACAGAGAAGGCGCCCTTAAATTAGAAAACCAAGGGTTTGCAACTCTTGCGAAAACAGATGAAGCTAGGGCCCAAGTGGGTATCTTTTTAGCGGATCAACTAGTTAAAGGTAAAGGTAAAAAGCAAGCTAAAGCCGCCACTAAAGCAGTGAAGCAAACCGCTGTATTAGGCGCGGGTATCATGGGTGGCGGTATCGCATATCAATCTGCGGTTAAAGGCACACCTGTTATCATGAAAGATATCAATCAGGCTGCATTAGATTTAGGTTTAAAAGAAGCCGCCACCATACTAGGAAAAGGTATGAAGCGCGGTAAAGTGGATGCCACTAAAATGGCCACCACACTAAACAACATTACCCCAACTCTTGAGTATTCAGCCATAAAAGATGTCGATCTTGTGATTGAAGCGGTTGTAGAAAACCCTAAAGTTAAAGGCATAGTGTTGGCAGAAACCGAAACTCATGTGGCTGACGATGCCATTATCTGTTCTAACACCTCTACCATTTCAATTAATCAATTAGCAGAGAGTTTACAAAAGCCTGAACGCTTCTGCGGTATGCACTTCTTCAATCCTGTGCACAAAATGCCATTAGTTGAGATTATTCGCGGTGAAAAAACCACTGAAGACACTATCTCTGCCGTCGTTGCCGCTACCCTAAAAATGGGTAAAACCCCCATAGTAGTTAACGATTGCCCAGGCTTCTTAGTGAATCGTGTGTTATTTCCTTACTTTGCTGGTTTCAGCAAACTGGTTATGGACGGCGCCGACTTTGTTGCCGTTGATAAAGTCATGGAGAAAATATTTGGTTGGCCCATGGGCCCAGCATTTTTGCTAGACGTAGTAGGCATGGACACAGCAGATCACGCATCAGGCGTAATGGCTGACGGCATTCCTGAGCGTATGCAAAAAATTGCAAATGACCCGGTCACCTTACTATACAAAGCAGAACGATTTGGTCAGAAAAACGGCAAAGGCTTTTACAACTTCAGCTTAGACAAGCGCGGCCGTCCTGTTAAAACAGCTGCCCCAGAAGCCTATGAATTGTTCGCTCCACATTGTGCTGCCACAAAAGAGTTCGACAAAGATGAAATCATCGCACGTGTGATGATCCCTATGGCTAACGAAGCCATTCGTTGCCTTGAAGAAGGCATAGTCGCCAGTGCAGCCGAAGCTGATATGGCGTTACTTTATGGATTAGGTTTCCCTCCGTTTAAAGGTGGTATATTCCGTTACATAGAAACTATGGGCTTAACCAACTTTGTGGCGTTAGCAGATAAATACGCAGACTTAGGTCCTATTTATCAAATATCAGATGGTGTGCGCGACATGGCCGCCTCTAATAAATCATACTTTGCATAATAGCCTAAGGAGAAGATCATGAAAGAAGTCGTAGTAGTCGATTGTATTCGTACACCAATGGGTCGCTCTAAAGGCGGTATTTTTAGAAATGTCCGTGCAGAAACGCTATCTGCACATTTAATGTCAAAATTGGTAGAACGTAATCCAAACCTTGATCCAAGTGAGATAGAAGACATCATTTGGGGATGTGTGCAACAAACCAAAGAACAAGGTTTTAATATTGCCCGTAATGCGCAATTACTTACTGATATCCCACGCTCAACAGCCGCAGTAACCGTAAACCGTCTATGTGGTTCATCAATGCAAGCTCTGCACGATGCCACCAGCGGTATTATGTCTGGCCGTGGTGATGTGTACATGATTGGTGGGGTAGAACACATGGGCCACGTGCCTATGGATTTTAACCTAGACTTTCACCCAGGAATCGCCAAACACGCAGCAAAAGCGTCTGGTAGCATGGGGATGACAGCCGAGTTACTAGGTCGTCAAAATGGTATTACCCGTGAGATGCAAGATGCCTTTGGTGCGCGCTCACACCAACGTGCCAACCAAGCCACCATTGAAGGCCGCTGGGCAAGTGAAATCGTAGCCACCCAAGGCCATGATGCAGACGGTGTATTAAAGTCAATTACCGTAGATGAAGTCATTCGTCCTGACTCAACTGTTGAAACTATGTCGGCCTTAAGGCCCGTTTTTGACCCGGTTAACGGCACAGTAACAGCGGGTACATCATCCGCTTTGTCTGATGGTGCCTCAGCTATGTTAATTATGTCTGCTGACAAAGCCAAAGCCCTTGGATTAACACCACGAGCTAAAATCCGCGCCATGGCGGTTGCTGGTTGTGATGCCGCAATTATGGGCTTTGGCCCAGTTCCTGCCACACAAAAAGCTCTAAAACGTGCAGGCTTAACCATGGCTGATATCGAGCTAGCTGAGTTTAACGAAGCCTTCGCTGCACAAGCGTTGTCTTGTATCAAACAGTTAGGTTGGATTGATAATTACGATGACAGAGTTAACCTAAACGGTGGCGCCATAGCACTAGGTCACCCACTAGGCTGTTCTGGTTCGCGTATTTCTACTACGCTAATCAACTTGATGGAAGCTAACGATAAATCAATTGGCCTAGCCACCATGTGCATTGGCTTAGGACAAGGTATTGCGACAGTGTTTGAACGCGTCTAAAGAATCCAATAACAAATAAAAACTAAAAAAGTTCCTTACGGAGCTTTTTTAGTTTATACAATTATCAAATTGCCAAATCTTTTTGTAACTTCAACCGTCTCTTATAAATTTTCATCACGATACAAGGTCAAGTAGCTCTGCTGTGTACACCAAAAAACTATGAGTTACTAACTTAGATTGTCAATGAGCGCAAGTAGGTTATTGATAATCATTACTATTTAGATTATAGTCCTGCGCCTCAAATTCTATTCGGAGAATCCGTGCTGTGTCTGCAAAAATCACGTTAATAGCCATGCAAGTCTGTGGCGTATTATTTATATCAAATTCGGCTTTTGGCCAAGCTACACCGCAAGATGCGTCGGTTAACCAAGGAACTTCAGCCAGCCAAGACGCTGAGCTAGAAGTGCTTACTGTAGAAGGTCGAGCTTTATCTTTGTATCAAGGCAATGGCGCTGTATTTGCCACACGCACTAATTCAGATATTGATAAAATCCCACAAACGGTTCAAATCATCACCCAAGAGCTCATTGAAGACCAAGCTGCCTATGAAATATCCGACCTATTCCGTTCAATGTCAGGTGTGTCTTATTTAAATTACGGCATTGTTAAAATGCGCGGTTTCGAGCAAGAAAGCCAAGTGTTTTATGACGGCATAAAAGGTGACCCTTTTAGAACCTTTACTATTCCTCAACTTTTTAATATTGAACAAGTTCAAACCTTAAAAGGACCGTCTGGTGCTGCTTACGGAGCAGGGGAAGCAGGTGGAGCCATTAACTATGTCACTAAAAAGCCGACTTTTGAGCAAGAAAATACTGCTGAGTTAAGACTGGGTAACAAGGGGTTCTTCAGTGGCAGCATAGAATCTTCTGGGCCAGTAAATGAAGACAGCTCACAGCGTTATCGCGTGGGTGTTTACTCGAGCACAGAAGACTCTTACCGTAACAATGTTGAAGAAGATAACCTAATTCTTGACCTAGGCTATGCTTGGGATTTTAGTAACGATAGTACATTAACGGTTCAATACACACATTTTGACCAGTTAGGTGAGCGCTTACGTGGCGTACCCATTGATGAAAATGGTAATTTTTTAACGGATATATCTTGGAATAGCAACGAACCTGACGATGAGCAAGATTTTCAGTCAGACATTTTTCAAGTTAACCTCGAACACTCTTTCAATGATTGGCTAAGCAGTAACTCTACTGTGCGTTATTACGACACGGAAGAAGTGATCAAGTTTCATCAAGCAAGGGCTTTGGTAGACAACGATGATGACGGTGTCTACGACGAAATAACGCGCCGCTACCAAGATCAAACCCGTATTTACCAAGGGATAGATCTAGCATCTTACCTTGTTGCCGATTTAGGTGAACACACTGTAGTAGCGGGTGCTGATTACCATTTCGCTAGTGAAGATGAAGTCTTTTATTATGCTAATGGTGTAAATAACGGCGTGTCTAATTTAAGCCTCACAAACCCAAGTTACGACTCTGATATCAGTGCTTACAATGCAACCTTAAACCGAGACAGGCTAACTGAATTAGACCAAATAGGTGTTTACATTCAAGACCAGTGGCAAGCAACAGCTAAACTAAATGTATTGGCCGGTGCACGACTCGATTATTTTTCTGAAGATTATATCGATAATGAAGATAATGCCGACAACACCTCATACAATGACTTAGGTTACTCAGTTCGTCTAGGCGCCACTTATGATCTAAACGCGCAGATCAAACCTTATACTTCTTTCTCTACCGGTTTAACCCCACAAACTGCATCTGATCAAGAAGACTCGCTAGATGGTGAGCTATTTGATCCTGAGGAAGCGCAACAGTTTGAAGTAGGGGTGCGTAGCTATCTGTTAGACAACATCCTGAATCTGAACGCTGCGATTTATCATATTGATCGCAAAAACACCATATCCGCAGATGAAGATGGTAATACCTCTGCAATTGGTAAAGTACGTAGTCAAGGCTTTGAAGTTGATGCGCTTATGGATATTACCCCACGCTGGGTTGCTAGTATCAATTACACCTATACAGATGTTGAAGCAGATGATATATCTGAAGACAACACTGTTTATCGTATTTTAGCCAACAACCCTTATCATCAAGTAGGGGTATGGACCCGTTATGAGTTCCCAGCTATTTCATCTTCTATCGCTTTTGGCGCTGAATACGTAGGTGAAAGAACCGACCGAACTACCAGCTATGACGCACCTTTCACTATTCAGCCTTACACTATTTACGATTTGTCTTGGCAGACCGCAGTGCAAGATTGGAAACTTCAACTGAATATCAAAAATTTATTTGATAAAGAATTTGCTCTTGCAGGTTTCAATGAGGTATCCGGTGCCATTGTTGGCGAACGCCGTCGTATCTACTTACAAGCATCATATGATTTTTAAGTGACTAACTGACACGTTTGGGTTGCTCTAATTACGCAGCCCAAACACCACTGGTCGCTGGCCGCTATACTTGTTGCAATACTATTGGAATTAGTCACTCTGCCTAGCTCTGTGGGTAAGCCTTGCAACTAACTTGAGGTTACTAAGACAACTTTAAAACAAAAGACTAACAAACATATCGACTCCTCTCTTGCTAATATAATAATAAGATTTTAAAAATATTGGTTACACCCTAAACAAATGAACTTGAGGACAGTCGTCCTAAATTAGGAATAAATAGAAAAAACAAACACATAAATTGTATGTTTTTTAACCAAAAAAACATTGCATTCAAGTTGAGAGTTTGAAAAAGTAAGTAAGACTTCTATCTCCTAAGCTCGAAAAACTCGAAGGTGGCAACCTAATGTTTACAATTCGATTTTACACGCAGCAGTTTCGCCCCAATCACTCAATAACAATTTCCGGCAGTGCATTCAATAACTGGGGAATTCACGTTCCAGGACTCTATCAAGAAGGTGCCTGGATATTCACCTTTGAAAAGGATAATTATCCTAACCAGATCGAATTTAAATTCAGATTAGATTGCCAATATTGGCAAGAGGGTGCAAACAATAACGTGATAATTCCCTTCGACGGAGCTGTGTTTGATTACACTGAGGCCAATGTGAATTTTCCGGCTACAACCGAAATATTTGTGGAAAATAGTCGTTTACAAAGGCACTTTCTGCAACCCAACTTAGATGAATCTGAACAATATGATGTGATAGTAATCGGCTCTGGTATGGGTGGAGGCATAGTTGCAGAACAACTTGCTGATTTTGGTAAAAAGGTACTGGTACTGGAGGCTGGTTCCTATTTGTTTCCAACTCATGTAGGAAACTTACCACGTCGACATATTTCTGGAAAATTCGACAAGCACCTTTGGCAACTATGGCCTGATTTTCAAACAAAAAATTTTAAAAATCCCGAGGCTCACGTTTACCAAGGTGCCGCTGGATTTAATTTAGGTGGGCGCTCAGTTTTTTGGGGTGCCTTGATCCCCAGACCAGCTTGGTGGGAACTGGAACCATGGCCAGATGAAATTCGCTATCAATTAGAAGATGTATACTTCGATAAAGCTGAAAACTTGATGAAATTAAGTAGATTGGAAAGCTCATATCAATCAAAGGCTAAAACCTGGTTCAATCAAGAGTTTCCTAATTGGCATGTCACCACTGCCCCAATGGCCGTGCAGCGAGGAGATGGAGAAGCAAGGACTTTATCCGCAGGAGTATTCAATACAGCCTCATTGTTAATGGAGGCAGCCATGACTGACGATACTGATTTAACCATAAATTTAAATCATGCTGTAAACCAATTATTAGTCGATGAAGATAAAATAACTGGCGTTCGTGCATATGATTTAATCGCTCGGCAAAACAGGACTTATCAAGCCGATAAGGTCATATTGGCCGCAGGGTCCATTGAAAGTTCTAAAATAGTACAACTTAGTGGTCTACAAACTGAATCAAACAAAGTGGGCAAAGGTTTTACCGACCACCCCATATTCTTCACCCACTTTGCTATCCCAGTTAGCCACCCGCTATACGACAGACAAGCATCTTCTAAAATCACAGCTAGGATGACGGTAACCGATGACGACACAGCCCATAGATTTTTAATTGTTATTGAGCTCGGCGCCGATTTTAATCAAGGGCGTTACATTGACCCCGAATTTGCTGAAAAACATACTCAAGATCGAAACGATGAAATGCTTTGTGAAATTGTGTTTCTATGTGAAAGCCCTTTAGTAGAAGAGAATGAAGTCACGCAAAATGGACCAGATTACGAAGACGTAGACATAACGATGCAGGCTAGTCAGTCTGCAAATAACCTTATCGATGAAATGACCCAAATAAAAAATGAAGTCCTTAACAAACTAAATGCGACCGTACTTGAAAATGACAATCATTTTTTAAATCTAGCGCCATTGGGAGGAGTTGCTCATGAAGTTGGAACATTGCGACTAGGCGAAAATGCTCAAGGTGTGGTTGATACCCAGCTCAAATTTGATCAATATGAAAACTTGTACTGTTGCGATTTGTCTGTTTTCCCTAACTCACTTGCCGCAAACCCGAGCCTAACATTAGCCGCGTTAGCCCTACGATTGGCAGATACACTTCGAGAGGATATGCCTCCCTAGTCGCCACATCCTAATCCAAATAAAAACTAGGATTTATCCCTCAATAAACCGTCCCAATTCAGGACTTGCTATTGGCTTGTTATCCCTATTCGCCTGCTACTGGCCACTGCGTCAGTATATAAATCAGCCTGCTATTTATTCATTGCGTAACAGTGAATAATTGGCGATTAAAGGCATATTTTTAAGGAAAAATTGAACCCGTCAGAATATATATTATATTGCCTGAGTGATGCCATGATGGCGGAGTAAAATTCCCCGTTAGCGTAAGAGAATTAAAGCACATCATTTAGGCGCTATTATAAAAAAAGCTCCCTTAGGAGCTTTAGAATAACACTTAAAACTGACTAATTAACTGAGCCTGACAAGGTAACTCCAGTCGTTGCTCTATAAGCTCTAACACTAATATACCATGTGCCCGTTTGAGGGGAACTCACAGTTACTGATTCGTTATTACCATTTAAGTATGGACGGTAGTCCCAATTTCCTACAGTGGGCTGTGCACCATAACGTATATACAAATCAGCATCTCCAGTCCCCCCAGAAATATCTACACTCAATGTCGACGCACCCGGCTCAACATCCAAGGTATAATGCGCCCAACTACGACGTGACAAATCAGGAATATTTACTGAAAAAGTAACAGGTTCAAAGTCACCATCATCGCCACCTCCATCATCATTTGTATCTAGTAACTCATCGATTGCAGCACTTGCATCGGCTATACCAGAACCACATTGGCTACATGTTCCAGGAAAAGCAGCAGCAGAATCTACAATTGCAGCTTCAATCTCATCTGGCGTGGCACTAGGGTCGGCCTCATATAATAGTGCGGCAATGCCCGCTACATGTGGTGCTGCCATTGACGTACCTTGATAATACGCATAGGTATCGGAAACTGGGCTTCCTGTTCCGGTATTTAAAGTAGAATATACACCACTAGAGGTACCAAAAGATAAATCACCACCCGGCGCCGCTACATCAACTACGTTACCATAGTTAGTGTAATAAGCACTTGCACCAGTCGGCCCAGTTGCAGCAACTGAAATAATATCGGCACAGTTTGCAGGTACTGCATTTGATGCATTAACTCCTGAGTTTCCAGCCGCAATGACTATCGTTGCGCCATTCGCTCTAGCTGAACTAATCGCTGCAACGTAAGACTGTGAACAACTACCAGATCCCCCTAAACTCAAATTAATAACTTGTGCAGGTGTAGTATTAGTAGGCACACCAGATACACTGCCGCCAGCAGCCCAAATTATTCCGTCAGTAATATCTGAGGTGTAACCACCACATTTGCCTAATACACGTACCGGAAGAATTTGTGCATCGAAAGCGACCCCTGCTACCCCTGAATTATTATCAGTTACCGCTGCAATTGTTCCTGCTACATGAGTACCATGCCAAGAACTAGATGACGCGGGATACCCAAAACCACATTCATTAGCGGCAGTTGCATCGCCTGGATCTAAGGCATTGCTGTCTCTGCCATCACCATCATTAGCAATGAAGGAATCACTGATCATATCGTAACCTGGCAAAACATTAGCGGCCAAATCTGCATGAGCCAGATATCCAGTATCCAGCACAGCAACAACTACGCCATTGCCTGTAGCCTTGTCCCAAGCAGGTTCAACATTGATGCTGGTACCTGAATCAAAATAATGCCATTGATTACTATATAAGGTGTCATTGGGTTGCAGTTGATGCTGCATAAGCTTGTCTTCTTCAGCGTATAAGACGCCAGCCATACTGCTTAACTTGTTTATCATCTCTTGCATGTCTGAGTCTGTCATGTCTTCTATTTCAAACACGTCAGATCCAAGAGCTGTGCGTTTCAAATGTTTAGCTTTTTTTGATAGGTAATTGGAAACCTTTAGTGCTCTTGAAGTTCTTCTTTGGCTTTCTGTACTAAGATCATTTTCGTTCTCTATGAACTTAATAATCACTCTATTATGCTTGAGCCCTTCAGCAACAGCGACATGAGAGTATGTACCGAGTGAGAGAGCAACAAGTGTTAGTGGTATTAATGTAGATAGTTTTGATAGTTTCATTTTTTCTGCCTGATAATTATTATTTTTAAATTTAGGGTAATAAATATACCCCAAAATAAAATAGGCAAAATTTTGCTAAAACGCAATGTTAATAGGTAATTATATTAACCACACAAGAAGATGAGAGAACTAACTTTTTAACGCTAGCTAAAATACAACTATTTTATGAGTTTATCTTTAACAGCCTGCATAAGGCGCTGCTTAACCTGTGGTGTTAAACCAAGGCTCACCAAAAATGAAGAAAAAGCACTGATAAATATGATGCTTTTTAAAATTTTCACACCTGTAAAAGCCATCACCAAGATTAAAATCGCCACATAAGCCAATCCAATCATACCCAAAAATAAACACATACCTTTTATTTCTTTACTCATCAGTGAATTCCTCCTTTGTCCTTTTCTTAATAGTGTTCATTTATATAACCCTGTCACAGAGTACCTGATAACAGGGTTTCATTTGAATTTTTAGCTTAAATGTTCTTTAAAAAAACTTAAGGTACGAGACCAAGCTAGCTCTGCCATTTCAGGATTGTAACGGCTAGTAGAGTCGTTATGGAAACCGTGTTGTGTTTTTGGGTAAGTATGGGCAATGAAGTCCACCTTGTTAGCTTTTAATGCTGCTTCATAATCAGGCCAACTTGCATTCACCCTTTTATCATTTTCAGCAAACTGAATCATAATAGGTGCTTTGACATTTTTCACTAACTCACCTTTAGCTGGAGTGCCATAAAAAGGTACGGCGGCATCAATTAACTCTGGTGCTACGGCTGCCAACATATTGCTTATATAACCACCAAAACAAAAACCTACCACTCCTAATTTATCCGTTGTAGCCTCATTTATTTTCAAAAATTCAGCCGCAGCAATAAAGTCTTGCTCTATTTTAGAACGGTCCATTCCACGCTGCATAGTACGACCTTCATCGTCGTTACCTGGGTATCCACCCAGCGGAAATAAAGCATCAGGAGCAAAGGCGATAAAGCCTTGTTTAGCTAAACGGCGAGCGACATCTTTAATATACGGATTGAGACCTCTATTTTCATGAACCACCAAAACCGCTGGAGCCTTAGCTTTTAGCTCAGTAGGTACAACCAAATACCCCTGACCAGTACCGTGCCCTTTCGCAGATTCAAACGTTTCATAAGTTGCTTTAATAGCTGAATCATTAAAAGATACTTGCTCAGCCAATACATAGTTAGGAGTGAGTGCACCCGCTACCGCACCAAATGTTAGGCCAGCAATAGGCAATGTCGCTAAACGACTCATAAAAGTACGGCGGTCGATATCACCATGAGCATAATCATCGTACCAATCAAATGCTTGCTGGGGGATCTGTTCGTTAGAAATGTGTGTCATCATTTTGTTCCTTATAGTCATCTCTCAGAGGTGAGAAACATATCATGGCATTCTAAAATTTACTGTTAGTTTAGATTCGTCCACTCAAAATATTACACATAAAAACCTCATGTCATTTTTATTTAGGTTTTTATGTTAAAGCGTAACTCATAGCTGCTCGAATGTTCAGTTAACATCCATTAGATACAAAAACCTGAAATTTACTTTCATTTTTATTTCAGGCCACCACGATATTTCAATTGCCCTTATTATTGTTAACAAAAGCATATAAGTAACAGAACATAGCGTGTATTTAATCGCACACGATTTTTTAGATTTAATACCTGTCGTCTAATCCAAATATAGGTTGTCTAGTTAACCATTTACCACGGGTGAAATCAGGAAAGTGCATAGGCTTACCGCCACTAGCGATAGACTTTTCAGACATACAAGTGACCGCAGCCCAAGACGCATGATCGTACACATCCATCGGCATAGGCTCATTCCTTTTTAATGCCTCAACAAAAGCATGGATAACAAAGAAATCCATACCACCGTGACCTGCACCTTGCGCATCGCCTTGATATTTTTTCCATAATGGATGATCGTATTTTTCCATATACGCAGCATCGTTTTCCCACTCATGTGCAGGACTCTTACCTTCAATATGTATACTGTTATTCAAATCCATCCAAATACCATCAGTGCCTTGTACCCTAAACCCTAAAGAATAAGGTCGAGGTAAGTTTGTATCATGGGTTAACACTATGGTTTCACCTTGGGCACATTTAATAACGGTGGTAACAATATCCCCCAATCTAAAATCAACAGAAGCATTGGGATGAGACTCACCTCCATTTGGATGCTCATCAATGTACTCATTTAATCCTCGAGCTTTAGTAGCTGTCGATGTTAGATATTCAAAGCGATTACCTCTATTATTATTAATACAATTAGCAACTGGACCTAACCCATGAGTAGGGTATAAATCTCCGTTTCGAAGCACCGAATGGTTGGTTCTCCAGCGCGCCTCACTGTAGCCTTTTTGACCAAATTCTACGCCACCACCATACAATTGCTTACCATTATTAAATTTAACGTGACGAAGATCATGTTGGTAGCCCCCCTGAAGATGAACAATTTCACCAAAAAGGTTTTGTCTTACCATATTTAAAACAGCCATCACGTCACGGCGATAAGCTACATTCTCTAAGATCATGAAAGGCGTTTGAGTTCGTTCATAAGCATCGACTAATGCCCAACATTCTTCAATATCAAAGGCACCGGCTACTTCAAGGCCAACTGCTTTTTTAGCTTCCATTGCATCAATCGCCATAGGCGTATGCCAAACCCAAGGTGTTGAAATAATCACTGCATCAACATCATCTCTAAGTAAAAGGTTCTTATAATCTTCATCGCCTGCACCAAACATGGCAGGTTTAGCCATGCCTGCACTCTCAACCATTTTTGCTGAATTTTCGAGTCTCTCTTTGTCTACATCACAAACGGCAGTTACAACAATATCTTTTCTTTTTAAGGTAAGGGCTAGCTGCCCTGTTCCCCGCGCACCAATCCCAATAAAACCTAAACGTAATTTGCTAGCAGTCGATGATGTAGCATAAGAAAATGGCGTAGCTGAAAGGGCTAATGCTGCACTAGCAGCGGTGTTAACTAAAAATTTTCTTCTATTCATAATCAATATTTATCCGTTGAGAAATACGCAAGACCAAAGCCCAACGCAGATTAAAAAACAAGAACATCTTCTAAAGAGAACAACAGGTAAATCAGCGTTATTCTTTAATCAAAGATGACAGCATAATGTTCATTCGCTGAGATATCTCTGGCCGCTAATCCAAGTGCCGATCACATTTTGTTCCTCATCTAATTCGACAAAGTTCGCTTGATAGCCTGATTTAATGCGTCCAAATTGATGCTCTAAGCCGATAGCGTGAGCTGGATAGAGAGACGCCATGCGAACCGCCTCGACCCAACTTACCCGCGCAAATTTCATCGCGTTTTTAATAGCCGCATTCATATCTAAGTCTGAACCAGCTAGTGATCCCGCAGCATTAGTACAGCGCCCATCAACTGCATAAATAGTTTCACCATCTAACACGAAAGACTTATCAATTGCCCCCACGGTTGACATCGCATCAGTTACCAATACCGCCCCGCCAGTTTGCTTCGCTGCAACAGCAACACGAAACGCAGCTGGGTGCATATGAAAACCATCGGCAATAATTCCAAACCAACTATTTTCGTCGTTAAGTGCGGCTCCTACCATCCCTGGGGCACGGCTTTGAAGAGGTGTCATGGCGTTATATAAATGAGTAAAGCCTGTTACACCGGCAGCTAATGCATCACACGTCTGCTCATAATCCGCTCCTGTATGACCTGCACAAATAGTGATGCCTTTATCGCAGATTCGCTTAATCATATCCGTGGTAGTCAATTCAGGTGCAATGGTGATTATGGTTTTGCCTACATTTAATGAACTAATGACTTCTAAGCCTTCTTCATCAATTAGGCAAAATTTTTCTTCTGCATGTGCCCCTTTGCGTTCAGGGTTTAAGAACGGTCCTTCTAGATGAATACCCAAAATACCAGGTACCCCTTCATCAATAGCTTGCTTTACCGCAGAAATGGCCTGTCTCATTACGTCAAAACTGTCTGTGATTAGGGTTGGCATCAGGCCTGTAGTACCAAAACGCCTATGGGCACTGGCGATAGTTCGTAACCCTTCAACAGTAGGGGCATTGTTAAACATCACACCACCACCGCCATTAACCTGAAGGTCAATAAACCCAGGAACGAGGTAACGCCCCGACAAGTCGAATCGTCTTTCTATCGTAGCTGGCAGTTCACTTTGGGGCATGACCGCAACAACTTTGTCGCTATCTACAATAACGGCATGGTTTTGAAGTACTGATTGCCCTGTAAATATTTGAGTATTAATAAGTGCTGAAGTCATAGCTTGTTTTTTCTTTTTTGTGTATTGGTTGTTCTTTGTAGCGCGGTCGCTTTACTCACCTGCACATTTCCCGAGATACGCAGCCCCTCTAACACCACTAGAGTCTCCAAATATAGGGGCGACAACGTTAGGAGGCATAACCCCTTTAAACAAATACTGTTTCATTACCGCAGATAAAGGAGGATAGAGTTCATTAATATTTGATAGACCACCACCTAATACTATGATGTCAGGGTCATACATCAGGGTTAGTTGTGCTAAATAACAACCTAAGCAGTCGATGTAAGCATCAAAGGTTTTTTGGGCTTTACTTTCGCCTGCTTGTAACCCTTTTATGAGTGCTGGCACAGATGTATAACCTGCCTCAAAGTGTGTGCACATCCAAAGTAATCCTGGGCCAGCTAGATATTCTTCAACGCAGCTAAGTAAGCCGCAACCACATTGGCGCAGAGGGAATTGATAACGCTGCTGCAAAATAGCAGGAAGTGGTATATGTCCAAATTCACAAGCCACATTTTGCTTACTGCGAAAAAGTTGCCCATCAATGCACACCCCCCCTGCGACTCCCGTACCCAAAACTAAACCCAGTACATTTTTCTGCCCCTGTGCTGCACCGCCATTGGCCTCAGATAACACAAAGGCTTTTACATCATTCTCAAATCCCACTGGACGATTCAGTACTTTAAGGGTGTCTGCCACCAGAGGCTGGCCATTAATACTTGGAATATTGGCAGAAACAGCACATCCTAGACTGTCTACAATACCCGGGAAGCCAATACCTACTGACCCTTGACAACCAGTTGTTTGATCCGCTTTATCAACCATTTCAGCTAGGGTTGCTAAAAGGTGTTGGTAATTATCCCCAGGTGTCGCCACTCTCCATGAGTTGCTTAGTGTGAAGTCAGCATTAAAAATCGCTATTTCGATTTTTGTGCCTCCCACGTCCAGACCGTAATGCATATTTTTCTTCTTACCTATATTTTTCTAATATGAGTAACTGTAGTTGCCAATCTAGTTGACACGTGACTCATAGCTATGTCGCAAAATGTACTCGTTTAAGCCAATTAACTAGCTCGCCAGTGAGTTAACTTGTGTCCTTTGACTGCGTAAAAAGCAATAAACACATAACAAGGCACCATGATCCAATATGGGCTTTGCAAATCACCCGAACCATCAGCTAGATAACCATAAATCAAAGGAATAATTGCACCACCGGCAATTCCCATAATTAATAATGCAGATGCTGTACTAGTATCTTTCTGATTCAAACCGCTAAGAGCTAATGGCCATACAGCTGGCCAGACTAAGGCATTAGCTAAACCAAGTAAGGCAACGTATAACACTGCATTTGGAATAGCCGGAACACCTGTCCAACCGAACAGTAAGTCCCATAAGTCTGTTGAAACTGTGCTTGCGTTAAGCAGTAATACTGTAAAGGTCGCCCCAGCGATTGCAGAAATTGCCAAAGCAAAGCTTTGACTGAGCATGCGAGGGATGAACAACATACCTAACACGTAGCCAACAACCATAAAACCCATAGTATAGGAGGTTAACTCACCAAAATTAGTGACACCCAGCTCTTTACTAAACAAACCAATTGTATCACCAGCAAGCACCTCTACTCCGACGTAGAAAAACAAAGCAATAGCTCCAAGTATGACTTGTGGTTTTTGCAAAATACTGCTGTCGTCATCTTCACTTGCTTCTTCATCTGAATTGATATCAGGCAAAGGAACCGATTTAATAAACAAGCCAAGTACGAATAACATCCCGGCCATAATCAAATAAGGCGTGATCAAACGTGATGACAGCTCTGCAAGTTCCACTGCTCTTTGTTCCATATCCAATGAGGCTAATCTAGTTTCGGTAAATTGAGACATGTCTGTTAGCACAAATGCAGTAAATACAAGTGGGGCGACAATACCTGCACCTTTATTTAAAATACCCATAATACTGATACGAACAGCAGCAGTTTCTCGTGGACCCAGTAGTACAATATAAGGATTAGAAGCAGTTTGTAGAATCGTTAGACCAGCACCTAACATAAACAACGCCACTAAAAAAATGCTATACATTCTAAAATAAGCGGCTGGTATGAACATTAAGGCTCCCACTACCATCACGAACAATCCCAGCACCATACCGTCTTTAAAACCCGTATGGCGTAAAATATAAGACATGGGTAATGCCATCACTGTATATGAAATATAGAAAGCAAATGTCACTAACAAAGCTTCAAAATGGCTCAATTCACAAGCTACTTTTAAAAATGGGATCAAAGAGCCATTGAGCCAAGTCACAAAGCCAAACATAAAAAATAATATGCCGATAATCAGCATAGGGAGCAAACTACTAGAAGGTTGATTATTTGTGCTTGTCATGGAGAACACCGATTAAGTCATAAAATAAAAAAAGGTAATATGGTAATCATTACCTACATACATAATGAAAGAAACCTTACCACCCTTCATTATCTTTCACAAGACTGGATAACGAAAGAAAACGAAATCAATTTTTTACCTGTATACTTTGAAGTAGCGAGTTATACCCTTTTTGAGGTTGCCATGTACCTTGATTAGCAAATTGAATACTGTACTCAGGACGATGACTTATTATTCCACCATTACTCACGTCAGCTATGTGCAGCGATATATGATATTGGCCTTTCTCCATAGAGGCAGGCAGTTGCAAGGTCTCTTCAATTCTAACGTTACTCTCTGGACGCCAGCTTCGAATATCATAACGTTCAGGATCGAGCACAACTGCATACTCTTGCCCGCTAGTATTATGAGTAAATATAACCCTAAGCTGCATTGGGAACATTGGAGACGTAAAACCTAGGTTTTCTATATCTAACGAGAAAAGCATAAGTCCACCAGCATTCGCAGCACTAGAGTACTCACCCTTCACCATGGCTAAACGATAACCAAGACGACGTTTGATATCCGACATACAGCCTTCGTCCTGCCAGTCATTATTGACTTGATTGTTATACGCTGAGTTTAAATAGGTATAATTAAATCGATCTATAATATCGACTACATTATGACTACAGTTGTTTTGAGGAGAGTAGCCGTCATCACAGGTTTCCCCGCCCACAATAGTATAACGACTGTGCTGAGCTTGATGAGTTTTTAATGCAT
Source organism: Paraglaciecola marina (assembly GCF_004360155.1). GTDB lineage: Bacteria > Pseudomonadota > Gammaproteobacteria > Enterobacterales > Alteromonadaceae > Paraglaciecola > Paraglaciecola marina. The sequence continues at coordinate 149,728 of NZ_SAIS01000004.1, forward strand.
TTACTACTTTCTCGTTATTAACTGGGGCTTTAGCAGATGATCCGTAGTCGGCAAATGTTCCCCAATCATCTGATGTAGCAAGAAAACAATCATTGTATAAACCTAACCTAGAAGCATCAGAGCCATTAAATGCCTGAAATTCGCGTAATGGGGCGGCAGTGACTGGAGCCTCAGCTCCATGCATAAACTTTTGAATTAATTGAGGTTTCCTAACTTGCACAGTTATGTCTTTTGGTACAGAGTCTAATATTGCTTTAACCATTTCAACTCGGTCATCCCAATTTTCATTGTAAATCCTACCTTGTGCATCAAAGTCACCAAAATGATCGGTGAACATCATCTCTCCCCATGTACCTATAAAGCCAGCCTGCCAAGTCAAAAGTACATCATGGTTTTTACTCAACACCTCCGAGACTTGCTCTATATGCGCCAAGACAATATCTTTACTGGCATCACCATAAGGAGGGCATATCCAGGAACCACAATCACCCGTTGGTGGAACATTGTTATAGGAGAATCTAACAATAAATTTAACCCCAGTTTTTCTGGCTGTATCAAAGTCACTTTGTAACTGCTGTAGAAAGGTCTCTGACAGCTCTTTAGTGTTAACAAAGCTATCTAAAATGTATTGCCTAAGAAAAAGTCCATGTCTGATTTGATAATTTCCGCCTACGGGCGTTGAGTACGTATTCCGCAGCCTAAGCAGTTCCTCTTCAGTGACCGCCTCAAAACTACTGGCCTTCGTTGCATAAGGATAATAGAAGCCACGACCTGGGTTCATGATATCTTCGTCAGAAACAGTATATTTTACTTGATGGGTAGGACCGGTACTGCTACTTAAGCTACAACTGAACAACACCAAGCACAGACCTAAAACTAGAAGCGATTTGATTAGGCAAGCAGCGTTTATAACTGGGCCGTAAAATTTTTTAAACATAGAATACCTATTTCTGATATAAAATTTGAGAGCATGGTAAAGGTCACCTCATCCCAAATAAGGACTCGACGGTTTCATTTTTAGATATTTTCTTCGAGTGATTTGGTCTAATTTTATTGAAAGGTGTATGTTGCCATCGCTTTATCTGGACTTTCATCGGTCGCCCAGCCTTCTCCTGTAGATACAAATTTTACTTTAATGGCAGTACCTTTAACGGGTGAACCCAATTCACTCAAAGGAATTCTTCCTTTAATTTGCCTAGGAGTATCCACAACACTTGAAGTTAATGCATTGCTTTGTAGGGCAGATGACCAGCTACCAGACTGAGCCTCATAACGCTCAACCACCCATTGCATGCTATCGTTAGTTATAAAACGAAAACCATAACTTGCATCTAACTGTTTAAGACTCGTAGCTCCTGCGGGTAAAGGATTGGCAGTGCGCCCCCTAGTATCCATACTGAAATACAATTCATGACGGTGCCAACTAGCAATATTATCTTTGTTATCAAAAGAGAAGTACAAAAATTGACTGTCATTCACTAGGCGATTCTTTAACAGATTATTGTATCCTTCGGCAATATCATCACCATCTGTATAAATCGACCAATAAAGATTCTGATCTGAGTTTTTAACTGGAGTTTGCTTTGCTTTCACTTGATAAGAAGCCGTCAACGTAGCAATGACAGCTAAAGCAATGAAGATTGGAAGTAATAGTTTTTTCAGGTTAAAAAATGACGACATAATATTTACTCTCACGAAAACAATTAACTTTTATGTTTCTTTTATTTCTTTTTAAATATTATAATCCTAAAAACCAACCAAACGCAATCAAATGAAACTCTTTAGGGTTGAAAAAGTCAAACACTTGAAAGAAAAATCACCCAAAGTGAAATATAAGACCGCTATTTCTAATTTGAGAAGTGCACCAAATTAACCAGATAAATCTGTGAAACTAGCAATGACCACAGCTACAGAGACTGATTCAAACATAGAGAGTGATAAAGGTGAAAAAGAAACATATCCAGCTGATTTATTTAATCGCATTGTTTTATCAAGGTTTTTTATACGGTACTGAAAACACCTTTAGCCCAATTCGATTGTCGACATCAATAAACAAAGTTCAACCCATGACGGGTATAGCCTTTTGGGCAAATAACAACAAAGCTCTTGAAGCCCTTGGAGACACTGTACAGTTAGAGTATTCTTACTTAACTTATAGTGATGTTATTGAAACTAAAGGTCATTACAAATGGGAAGTCATCGACAATTTACTCAATGATATTGCCAGTCGTAAACATCAAGCAATCTTACGTTTTCACTATACTTACCCCGGTAAAGTCAAAATATCAGTACCTGCTTATATCTTTAATGATGAAGATTACGCCCGCACCTCAGCAACAATCGAAAATAAAAAGACTTTTGTGCCTGACTGGAGTTTTAAAGAACTAGAGACGTTCACCACTCAATTTTTCGCCAATTTTGCAGCTCGCTTCGACGGTGATCCTAGGTTGGCCATGATTCAAGTAGGCTTTGGGTCCTACGCAGAATACCACTTATATAATGGGCCGAGAGTTCTCGGTAAAACCTTCCCTACAAAGAAATTTCAGAAGACTTTTTTTAAAACAATGAATGACAAGTTCGATACAACACAGTGGTCAGTGTCTATTGACGCAGCGAATTCTGAATACGGTCCATTTTCCAAAAAAGCTGAACATGCAAACCTTAACTTTGGTTTATTTGATGACTCAATGATGCATAAAACCCACTCTGTTACTGAAGATGAATACAACCTATCGTCTTGGAAGTTTTTTGGAATTGAACGCTACAAAAAAAATATGATGGGTGGTGAATTCAGTTACTACTCTGATTATGACCAAAAAAGCGTACTTACCTATCCCGATGGTGCTTGGGGCAGAAGCTTTGAATCTTTTGTCGCACAATTTCATCTTAGCTACATCATTGGCAATGATCAGTTTCGTTACCAAGTGCCAGGGCGAATTAGAGAAGCTTCTATGTCAATGGGCTACAAGTTTCATGTTAATAGCTTTGAGGCTTCTAACGAGCAAAGTCGCATCAGCATTTCCAATATTGGCGTAGCTCCTTTCTATTACGACGCCTACCCTGCTGTTAATGGTGTGCGATCGAACATATCATTAAAAGGGTTACTCCCAAATCAGACTATAGAGTTTCTTATAGAATCAGGGGGTGACAAACCCAGTTTCACGATAGAAAGTGAGTATCTGGTTGAGGGTCAAGTAATTGGATTTTCAGCAGATTAAAGGGCGTAAATTGCCTTAAAAATACGTTTTAATTTAAGATGACGCCCTATTTAAAAACCTCTGAAGGTACCGATAGTTCACTGATTGATTTCAATCGGTGAGAGGCAAACTATAGGCCGACATGACTTCATCGGCCAGCGGCAACCGTGATTGAACCTGCCACATAACATCAACATCATTTACCCCGATATTAATGCTCGAGTTAATCGGGTCAATATCGCTCTGTTCTATACTTAGCTCAATAAAGTTAGTTGAACTGTTAGCTTCAATACTATGTGTATTTTGTGGCTCCCAGCTCCAATCTGAACCCGTTGATTTATATAAAGTAACTATGTCACCAGTGCCTTGTTGAATTAAATAATCAGCACCTGACAACGCCCAATCAGATGATTGGAAACCTGTAGAATTGTCGCCGTCAGAGTTGATAAACAAGTCAAAATAAGGCCCCATCTCGTTACCCTCCATCGCTATATATAAATATGTTTCATCAGCAATCACTTTTAATGATGTGACTTGTTGATTTTCGGCACTAGCGAGTAGCGAAATACTATCCCAATCATTAGCATTACCATCAATTGAAATATTCACAACCACGGGCTGAATGGACGGTTCGGATTCAAGCTCAATTAAAGGTTCTGTTGGCCTTGTGTTTTTATCCTCCCCCTCCACATATGCCGAGACAGTCATAGTTTGCTCGAGATTATTATAACCGTTTAACTCATCCCATAAGCCAACATTAGCGAGTTGAATGCTATATTCAGGGCGTGTGGCTATCACACCATGATTCGACACGTCTGCAATATGTAAGAATAAATCGTAACTACCTATGGCCAAATTATCAGGTAGTTTAATGTACTCACCTATTTCTGTGGTACCGGATTGCCAAGTGCGTATATCATTGCCTGTAGCCTCTAGAACAATAGTCGTTTCTAGTCCTGTGATTTGATGCTTCAATATAAGTCGTAACTCCATAGCAGTAATGACAGACGTAAAACCATCATTATCAACAGTCAGCAAAAATGGTACATAATTGCCAGCATTGGCTGTAGCCACTGCTGTAGAGCTAGTCATCGCTAGGCGATAACCTAATCTATTTTTAATTTCGTCCATGCAGGCATCATCACCCTCGGTCCAATCGTTATTGACGGAATTATTATAATCAGTATTGAGGTAACTATAATTAAGCTCATCCATGGTATTAACCACATCATCACTACAATCATTTGCATAAGACACTGGTGGAATAGCCCAATCCTCATCCTTGCAAGTCTCACCTCCCACAATAACAAATTGACTATCGTTTTGGTGGTAACTCTTTAGAATACCCACTGCATTACCCTGTTTTTCTCCTCCGGCAGTACCATAATCAGCATAGGTACCAGTATCAGAATCGTCTGTCAAAAAGCAGTCATTATGAAAACCAATCCGGGCAATATCTCCACCACTAAAAGCACCATCAGCCGTTAAACTACCCTCTGTTCCACTAAGTCCAGCAGTAATTGGCGCATCAGCGCCGTATATAAGCTTTTGTTTCGCTTGTGGTGTTCTTACTTGCACCATAGTCGACTCAGCAGTTGCCGTTAACAACGCGGCCAATACTTCACTTCTATCAAGCCAATTTTGGTCAGTATAGCTAGCACTAACGTCTCCGGCGGGACTAAAGTTATCGGTGTAGTATTGCTCGCCCCACGCACCAATGAAACCTTGTTGTATGGTTAATATAACATCAGCATTTTCGGTCAAAATGGGTTGTAGTTGCTCAATATGAGCAAGAATTGTGGCTTTATCAGGATCGCCATAAGGCTCACTAGCATTTTTATGATAATAAAAACGTACCACCATCTTAATGCCAGCTTCTCGGGCGGTATCAAAATCAGTTTGAGTTTGGCTTAAGGTCTGGCTCGACAACGTTGCGTTGTCAACGTAGTTATCTAAAATAAAAGCTCTTAAAATAATGGTGGCATTAACGCTATAACTCGCATCAGCTGCTTGATAGCCATTTCTATTGGCGACCAAATCGTCTTTATTTAAAGGTATAAACGCACTGGTTTGTGTTTCTGTGTGCTGATAGAAACCTCTGCTAGGGTTAGCAATGTCTTCATCAGATTTAATATAATATTTGTTCGTTACAGTGAAGCCCCCTAATAATTCAGCTTCTGGTGCTGTTTCAGGCTCAGAAACACTCGGAATAGTTGGCGTCTCATTGCCGCCTACTTCTTGACCAGAACCAGTGCTGCCGCTACAACTAGATAAAGCAGCGATCAATAAACTAAATATCAATATATTTTGAAGAATTATCATAAGTTCCTAATGTACGTCTGTTTAAATCAGTTTTATCCTGAGTGCAGATATAAGGTCGGTGATTTTGCCAATGAAAATAGCCAGTGAGTAAAAGACTTTAGGTTGAAGCTAATACGAACAGGTGTCTTTGTTTTCGATAAAAAACCTATTTCTTTGCACACCAGTGATATTTTGAGCGCAAGAAGAGGATTAACATAATTAAGCTTTGAGAAAAACGGCACCTAACAAAGGCACCGTTTTATCTAGCTTAATAGACAGATTTAAGGTGCTTCAGCAGTATAATCATACATACCAGCATCAGGTATTTGATCTGTTCCCCACCCAGCTCCTGTTCCTACAAACATCATTTTGATTGTCGTTATATCTGTAGGATTACCAATTTCACTTAGCGGAATAGACATGGTCGTGTAAACAGAATCACCGCCCTGTGCAGCTGCTGTGGTTTCTGCTTCGACCCAAACGCTTTGATCCACAACTTTCTTATAAGAATTCCAGCCTTCTCCGGTATATTCAAAGCTATATCCATATTCAGCAACTAAGCCTGTTAGACTTGCCGCACCGCCAGCCATAGGTTCAGTAGTGGTATCACTATCATCTGTGTTCAAATATACACTGATCGTATGCCAAGCATCTTTGGCAGCTTTATGCTTTTGTGTAATGACTAAGTCGCTGTCATCTATATTAACGGTCACTGACTCAATGTTATTACCAAGAGGGGTAATATCATCATCTGCTTCCTCAATTTCAATGGTTATTGGTTTATCAAATTGAAACATTGCATCATTGGGGGCTTGATCTGTTCCCCACCCAGCTCCGGTGCCTACAAACATAATATCGAATGCTGCGACGTCCACTGGTTCGCCAATTTCACTTAATGGAATTGTGATAGTCGTAATTACAGTGTCACCACCTGTCGCTGTTGCAGTTGTATCTGCATCAACCCAACCACCTTGATCTACGTCTTTTTTCGAAGCGTTCCAGCCTTCTCCAGTATATTCAAAGTTATATCCATATTCGGCAACTAAGCCAGTTAAGCTTGCCGCCCCGCCCGCTATCGGCGTACTTGTGGTATCGGTGTCATCGGTATTTACATATACTCGAATGGTATGCCATGCGTCTTTAGCAGCTTTATGGGCTTGTGTTATGACTAAGTCAGTATCGACAACTTTATAAGACACATAGTCAATATCATTTCCAAGTGGGCTAATATCATCATCGGTTTCGGTAAGTAGTGCGACTTCTGCACTTGCTGCGGCTTCTTCTGCGGCGGCTAAGGCTGCGGCTTCTGCAGCTTCTGCTGCGGCAATGGCTTCTGCTTCCGCCTGTGCAGCGGCTTCTGCTTCTGCTTCTGCAATAGCAGCGACAAGCGCTTCATCAACTGGCTCTACATTACTTTCTAGCTCTTGCTCCCAGCAACCGCTTAACGTTATAGACAGTAAACTCAGTACAAATATATATTTTAAACTCTTCATAAGAAATTGCTCTGCTGTATATGTTTATTGATGGGCGCCTAATATAGACGCCAACTTTTTATGGGTGTCCATCATGATTTTTAAGGGATCGGGTATATTGATTAAAACTTATAACGTACACCTGCTTTTGCGGTTCGGCCCCACTCAGCATAACTACCCGGTAAGTTAGTGGTGCCACTGAAACCATGCCAGCCTTCATCTAATAAGTTATCTAGTTGCACGTAAGCTTCTAGACCTTCAGCCACATAGAAGGTTGCCGATGCAGATGCCCATGTAGTTGGCGAAGCCATACTTTTATAGGTATCGGTAACACTACCATCTGCATCATAAACATTGAGTGGCGACCAATGACTGGTTACAAAAGCCTCTGAATGATAAGCCGATAAATTTAAACTCATCTTATCGTTGTTATACAGCAGGCTGAGAGAGTAAGAGGTGTCTGGTATATTTTCTAAAACACCGACTGAAAATCCACTGACGATAGACTCTGTATCGATATAAGTATAATTAGATGTAATACCAAAACCTGAATCAAAGAAGTGTTGCAAGGCAAATTCATATCCTAAGATTTTTGCTTGGTCTAAATTTCTTGGTCCTGCAATCGTAAAGGCCACTTCTTCATACATACCTGATGGGGCCCAACGTACTGGGTTCTCCACAAGATAAGTAGGTTTATCTTCTGGATTATCTTGATAAAGATCTATACCTGATTGCACAAAGCCTCTAATGTCTTTTTGAAATACAGCAGCACTAATCGAAGAACCCTCTTTGTAGTACCATTCAATAGATATATCGGCTTGCTGAGCGGTTACAGGGCTTAAATTGGGGTCACCAATATTAGTGATGTACCATTGATTATAAGTAAGGGCGTCATGATCTACCTGTGTTGATAGCTGGTCTATGCCCGGCCTTGACATCACTTCGGCGTACGACAAACGTACAAGTAGCTCTTCTGAAAATTCGAACTGAAGATTCATAGAAGGCAATAGTTTGTCGTAATCATTTTCGACCGAAATTGCAACGGTAGGCCCATAATCAACTACAGAAGCCCAAATAGTTTCAGGCGCCTCTGATACGCTTAAAATGGGTCTATCCCAACCAGTGGATGTCACATCAGTTTGCACATACCTCACACCTAGATTACCGGAGATGTTCACAAAATCGAATTCGGTGCTAAAGTTAGCTTGTACAAAGATAGACACAGTTTCTTCTTCAACAGCGCCTGACAAATTAGAGTTAAAAACGGGAAACAATGTATCCGAGTAGCCATCGACATAGGGCTCACCCGTAAGAGGGTTGATAACATTCGCATTCCCATCTGCTGACTTGATTGCTTCAAATGCATTGGCAACATCAAATATCGCAAACTCGCGAGGAAAATCTCCACTTACGCCATCAAGAAAATTATCAAACGGAAAAGCTTTTACTACATCAGCATCAACATCGTCCCATGTAAATGGCGCTCCGCTATACAATGACATGTTGGCGCTATTGTCATACTGCTCACGTTCTTTAGTTCGTTTGTTGTATACCACACCGTATTCAACACTATTTATAACGTCCAAATCCAAAAAAATCTGATGTTCCAATGAAGCTCCTATCACTTCATCGTCAATATTAATGCCTTCTAACCGAGTAAAATGAGGACCAAATTGACCATTTCCAACAATGTCACTGACTTCAGTGATCCCCCCCTCATTATCAGCAAAATCTAAGGTAATGCTTGGTAAACCGCCATCTGTTAATTCCATCCTAGCGGTTGTCTCACCAGCAACTACAGGCACAGAAACAACAAATCTATCTTTGCCACCGGCTTCGCGAGTTGCATTAGACATATATACATCACCGGTTAACACTGAGTTTTCAGTCACGTTATAGGTAAAGTTTGCCCCCAAATTGACAGTGTCTACAACACGATGCTCTTCAAGCGTCACCAATTGCGGTAAGAGATTTTGCACGGTTAGACCGGTAACTAATGTGCCTAGCGGATTCAACTCAGTTTTTATTCCACCATATGTAGCATCTGTGCCACTTGCGATAACGTCTGGGAAAAAATAAGATTCGGTATAACCTTTACTGGGCGTGTCTAAACGAGTCCATAATGCGTCAACAACAATATCTAAATCACTATTAGGTCTGTATTGGAATGCGGCAGAAATCGCTGTACGCTCTTTATTTTCTTCACGAGCAGTATAGGCAATGGTACCTGGGAAAATTAACTCGTTATCCGCTGGGTCGTTCGTTAGGCCATCACCATTTCGATCCCAAGACCAATTTGTACTGGTTGAAGGCTCCCACCAATTATCTGACAATTCATCAGTTCGAGTTGGCGCTCTGCTATATAGGGCAGAAACTAAAATACCCATAGTGTCATCATTAAATGTATGACTACCTACGCCTGTTAACTTGTAACCATATTTATCTGCCTGTTCTCGATATATACCTTCAGCTCCGAAAGCACCATGAGTACCAGCGTTGTCAAACGGTCGAGCAGTTTTAAGATTGATAGCGCCACCAATACTGCCTTCTAATTGCGAAGCGGTAACTGATTTATGCACCCAAGCTTCAGAAATAACCGAAGAAGGTAAAACGTCAAAAGCAAAGTCACGACTTGATGAATCTGTTGCCATAATACGATTATTGATTGTAACAATACTAAATTCTGGCCCCAAACCACGAATACTCACGCCTTGTCCTTCACCTCCAGATGTTCTATCTATGGTGATACCTGTGATGTGTGATAACGAATCTGCTACGTTAGCATCAGGGAAAACACCTAACTCAGCTGCTGTAATGCCATCGACAATAGAATCGCTCTCACGTTTCACATCCAACGCCTTGATAAGACTTTTCTGAGAAGAAGTCACTGTGATGACTTCATATTCATCCTCCATGACTTCTTCATCAGCAGCATAAGTAAATGCCGAACTACATAGCAGGCTTATTGCCAGAGTCAGTCTTGTTTTCCTAAATTTATTATTCATATTTTCACCACTCGATTTAGTTTTTTATTATGTGTAATCAATATGTCATAAACTTTTTATCAAAAAGAAACACTGAAATCAAATGAAATTTCAAAACATTATCGAAACGAAACATAAATAGTCAAAAAAAACGCAAGTGAAACAAAAAGTGACATTAAAAAATGATTTTTTATATAGAAAAGACATAGTAAATTTCATTTTGCAGCAATTAGGGAATATCGTTAAAGTTAAGGTTAAATCCCATTCAAGAAACGTATCATAACTGCAGATTTATTGAGGTTTCCAAACATACTCTGGTGATAGAGCGGCTCATCTGTGCGTAACGCAAACCACCCTAAAAGCGTGGTTCATATTGGATGGGGGTAATAGAATTAGATTCATCTTGATAAAGTCAGATGTCAGAAATTACCTATGACCATTTACTATGCTTTTCTGACTGTTACTTGATAGGCTAGCATGACTCTGAATTTAGAGGTTTTGCAACTTATGTAAGCATGACTTAGAGGCAGTTTCACCTGATAAATGCATAGCATACAAAGCCGAGCCAATTACAGGGCTATACAAAGGTGATGAAATAGAAAAACGCAATGTAGTTTGATTAAGGGCGTCTTTCATTGGCTTAGAAACCAATGAGCCCGAGCGAAACACACCGCCCGAAAATGAAAGGTTAACATGCTCATTTTCAGTAAAACCTAGCACTTCACGGGTACTGAGTACAATTTTAGCTAGCTCTTTGCCGGCTTCTTCCATGATCCTCAAAGCTTCATAATCCCCTAAACCCGCAGCTTTGCTCACCAAAATTGATACCGCTGCAATCCGGCTACGCTCGCCTTGCCACTTAGACAATACGAGTCCGGTAATATCTAAATCTTGCCCAATAGCTAAGTCTTGTTTAATGACTTCGTATAAAGGCCCTTTTTTTAATCTACCGTCAGACATTTGTGAGAATGCACGCAACCCGTTTATGGCAACCCAATATGCTGAGCCTTCGTCACTAAACAGTTCTCCCCAACCACCACAACGAGCACGCTGATTTTTTCGCACGCCGTAAGCAATAGATCCAGTTCCAGCTACAATATTAATGCCGTCCTGCCCACCAAATGCAGCTGCCCAGCCGTTCACCATATCATTGTCACATTGGTATTGCTTTGCTGACAATATACTACTGGGCAACTCGGAGATGCGGTTATCGACTTCACTATCTTCACCGAAAGCGGGTAACCCAAAGAAAGCGTAAGTAAGGTCATTAACGTTTTTTTTAGCTAAATGTAGCGTCTTTGAAATGCCACTTTCAATGACATTCCTTGCTCCATCAAGTCCCACTTGGATGTGATAGCAGGTTGGCTCTGAATGTTCAGCTAAAATGTGACCATTTTTATCAATGAGCACAAACGCGGTTTTTGTGCCCCCGCCATCAACACCTAAAAACATGAGACTTACCTCTTCTAACCATATCTCACTTACAAGGCGTGGATATGCACTCCTTGAACCACACGATTAATCGTACCCGATGAACTTGGATTATCTGGCGTATTATTTATCGCCAAAGAATGTTGTAAGGCATACACCTGAGCAGACGCAATAAATGGGAACATTAAATAAGTATCGTCAACCTCAGACATATTATCCAACATCACACACTCACCTTGTTTAAACACTGGGTCACTTTTAGCCGTAATTGATAAAATCTGCCCAACTTCTTGATCATTCTGTAATTCTGCGAGTAACTCTAGGTCATATTGTCGAGTGTATGGATCGTTTGAAATAAAAATAATCACTAAGGTTTTATCATTAACCACTGCTTTCGGCCCGTGGCGAAACCCTAGAGGTGAATCAAAGGTAGACAATGCTTGCCCGTCTGTTAGTTCAAGTAACTTCAAAGCTCCCTCTTGAGCCAAGCCTTTAGATACACCGCTACCCAAATAAACCACACGCTCGAACTTTTTCATTGCCACACTTTTCAACATCATATTGTAGGTTTTCAATAATGCTGAGGTCGCATTAATCGCTGCAGTTAAGTGCTGTTCGAAAGCATCCGAGGGGCAAAACACGTAAAGAGCAGTCAACAACATACAACTAAAACTTGAAGTCATAGCGAAGCTCTTATCATTGGTCTCTTCTGGCATAAGCAACGCAAGTTTATTGTCACCTTGGCAACGTTTATACAAGGCCCCTTCTGCATTACAAGTAATCGCAATTTGAGAGCAGTTTTTTACCAGTTTTTCTGCACACTCAAATGCTGCAACACTTTCTGGGCTATTCCCTGAACGAGCGAATGACACTAATAAAGTGGGTACATCCTCTTGAAAGAACTCATGGGGATTAGACACCAAGTCTGTAGTTGGAATGGCTTCAACTCGGCCACCAAAGCTTTTTAAAATAGCAGGGGCAATACTGGCACCTACAAATGCTGAAGTACCTGCACCAGTCAAAATTATGCGAATATTTTTGGTGTCTAACACTGGCCTTAAAAACGCTTCTATTTTGCCTTTGTTAGCCTCTAGCATTTGATAAGTTTTTTGCCATGTCGCGGGTTGCTGCTCAATTTCTTTGGCAGTCCAATAAGCATCCATACTTCGTAATGTTGCTTCTGAGTAATCTAAATAGGTCATAATTTTACACCTCCTTCGTAGTTCGGCTTAATTGCTATGACAAGCAGCTGAATATTGTGCTAACACTTCTGATATTTTATGAAAAATCAGTTCTTGAGTACTGGTACCTATCTCTCCATTCACTATAGCGCCATACTGATTAGGCAAGTACTGGCTCACTAATGTAAGAGGTGGTGGAGTGTTATCTAAGTTTTCAATCAGTTTATTCAAACTAGCTGTGACCTCCGGTTGTGGCCAGTAGTAGCGAATACGGTCACTCAAGCTATATTGACAATCCAATGCCTGTTCTTTGGTGTCTTGTGAATAATACTTCTTCCAATAGACAGGCTTGTCCTGCATGGCTTGCAGTAAAGTTTGTTTCAAATTTGCACGGTTTGCCTGCTCAATCCACTCTTGCTCGATTAAATCTAGCGCCCAACATGCTTCACGTAAAGCATAGGTTAACCATGGTCCAACCTTGAGAATGGCAAAGTGTCCTTTAACCAAATCAGCCAAGTGCTCAGCAGTTTGATAGTCTGTTGAGTGCGCTTCGTAGATCATAAGGGGATCATTTTCAATATTTTGACTGAGTGCCTGGGCTTTTTCTGGCTTAAACGCCATCACTTTATGATGATCGAATTCAACACCTGGCTGCACAACCAATGCAATGATCCTCGGCCATGTTAATTTAAGGCCTGCATCAAAAAAAGCGTGTTTATGAATTGCAATGGTTTCGGTTGCCGCCTCTACTGAAGTGGGAGTCAGATCATCTAAACCTTCCTGAGCACCACCAGGAACTGGCACTTCAGTTCCTATAATATATACGGGTGCTTCGCCACCCACTTGTTGCCACGTTTGTTCTGCAACCGCACAAAGCCTAGCCGCTCTTAATGCAACCAAATCATCACCTAAAGGCACAGGGTCATCACTGCATGACATTGAACAGTCTAAGTGAATTTTTCTAAAGCCTGCCTTGATATACTCTGCAATTAATATATCTGACTTCTGCATAGCTTCTTCGGCAGTTAAATCTTGCCAACAGTTTGGACCTAGGTGATCGCCTCCCATAATGACACGGTTTCGTGGTAAACCTACTGTATCTGCTATCGAAAAAACCAGATTACAGAAGTCATTAGGGCGCATACCCGTATAACCACCATCTTGGTTTACTTGATTAGAAGTTGCTTCAATAACTAAGGTTTCGCCTTGCTTCAACGCATGACGCATTGAAGCCTCAATGACTAAAGGGTGAGAAGAACATACCGAATAAACACCGGTTATCTCACCTGCTTTGTGCCTTTGCACCATTTGTAATAATGCTTCCAAATCTTTTACCTCTTATCTAACGATTAAACTCCACCAAAGGAATCAAAGTGAAACAAAAACAAATAGAATATAACACACAATGTTTCATATGCTTACTTTTTTTAAGTAAAAGTATAATAAAGCTAAACATAAGAACAATCAATGAAACGAAAAACCTATACAACTTCATTTTATTTCCTATTGCCTTGACTTGAGTTTCATTTGGCTTCATTATCAATTCCAGCTTATCAAATTTTGTTTGACTACTAGAACAACATTACAAACTGAAATAAAAATGAGAGGGTGAAGAGATGATAAAAATACTGGAAAGAAAGTTTAGAAGAACAGCACTATCCATAGCGGTTGTATCCGTTATGTCAGTTCCACAGGCTATTGCACAGGATGATACAGAAGTCATCTCAGTCTCTGGAGTGAGAAGTAGCTTGGCAGAATCTTTGTCTAACAAAAAGGAAGCAAAATCTCTTGTAGACTCAATAGCAGCTGAGGAGTTAGGACGCTTTCCAGATGACAATGTCGCAGACTCTCTTTCTCATATTTCTGGTATTACAGTAAGTAGGACCCGTGGTGGGGAGGCTCAGTACGTTAATATTCGAGGCTTAGGACCAGAGTTTAGTATCGTTACCCTCAACAACCGAATTTTAGCGACCGACGATGGAGGGCGTAATTTTGCTTTCGACGTTATCCCTTCAGAAATGATAAGCGGTGCAGATGTATGGAAAACAGTTCAAGCTAAAAATGTTGAAGGCAGCATTGGTGGTGCGGTAAACCTCAAATCAGCCCGCGCATTTGATAATCCAGGCATGCAGGGAGTTGTATCTGTCACAGGCGATTACAATGACCTTTCTGAAGAGGTAGGTAAAAAATTCAATGGTGTATTCAGTAACACTTTTGCGGATGACACTCTTGGCTTTATTGTCAGTCTTAGTTCGTCATCAGGTACTGAAAGAGCTGATGAGATGATAGACAACTATGTGTTTGGCGTAAATGATGGTTTGAGTTATGACGTCAACAATGACGGCACGATTAGCTCAGATGAAGAAAATTTGGTGATCCCGGGGTCATACGCTCTAGGTGCTTATGCCACAGACTTCAAACGCAATGGCCTAACCTCTTCATTACAGTGGCGCCCAAATAGCCGTTTAGAAGTCACTGCAGATATGATGATAACTCAATTAGAAGCGGACTCTACAGGCTACACTCAATCATTTTATATGGTAGATGCAAGTGCTGCACAAGACCGCCTTACCAACATTGTATTAGATGGTAACGTAGTCACTCAAATGGATATCGCAGATGTGACTATGGAAGTAGTAACATTAGATGAACACCGCACAGTAGATAGTAGTATGTTCGCCTTAAGTGCTGAGTATATGGTAACTGATGATCTAACCATTAAAGGTGATATTTACCGGTCTAGCTCTGAGCGTGATTCTGGAGGAAAAAACACCTTTGTAGTAGCGGGTTCGCCTGGTGCGCACTCAGGTACATATAGCCTAAATGCGGGTGGCTTACCAGATTACATCCCTAACTGGACCGAAGGCCGTAGCTCCGATGACTTTGGAAATGATGACTTTTCACCTCATTGGGCAGCACGTGATGGCAGTGATATAGAAGATGAAGTCACTGGTTATACCTTGGATGGTGATTGGCAATTCAGTCATGACTATTTGGTGAGTGTAGACTTTGGCATTGCATATACCAGTCGAAATAAAACAAATACAGCCTATGATAACTACAGCGCAGGAGCATGTAATTATTGTGGATACCCTTTTACTTTTGGTGAAGTGGGCGCTGATGTTGTATTACCTTTTCCTTACGACAACCTTTTCGACGGCGAATCAGGCAACTTTCCTAGATCGTTTCCTATTTTCAGTATTCCTGATTATGCTTTAGGACTTGCTGCATCTGACGGAATGACACTAACAGACTATAACGGCAACACTCGTACATTTGGCGAAAATGAATCAGCTCTTTGGGAGCCAGTCTACAACCCAGTTAATTCTTATGACATAACAGAAGATACAACAGCCTTATATGCCCAAGCCAATTTAGAAGGTGACAATTGGTACGCAAATATTGGCGCAAGGGTAATAGATACCGATGTGACTGCCGCATATTCGTATAACAACATTCTGTCGATAGACGTTGTTGATCCAGACTCGTCAAATCCTTCATGGGATGTAGAATATTCTGATGGTTCCGCGCAAACTGCAAAAGGAGGTTATACAAAGTTCTTACCTGCGGCCAACTTCGGCATTTACCTGCAAGAAGATTTATTATTTAGAGCTGCTGCTGCAAAATCACTATCTCGCCCCACAATTGACCAAATGGCTCCTTTAACAACAGACAATGCTCAATCAGGATTATTCACTATGAATATTAGCGGTAACCCTGACATTGAGCCCGTTTACTCAAATCAAATCGATGCTGCATTAGAATGGTATTTTGAAGAGAACAGCTTACTCAGCGCCTCTCTATTTTGGAAGGATTTAGATGGCTTTATCACCTTGAATACCACCAATGTAGTTATTGCAGGTGAAAACTTTACAGTGACTCAGCCAATTAATGGCGATACGGCTAAAGTTAAAGGGTTTGAATTAGGTATTCAGAAGTTTTTTGAAAATGGTTTTGGTGTAACTGCAAGTTATGCTTATACCGACTCTAGCACAGTAGTCGATGGCGTTGATGCCGGAGCACTAGTTGGGGTGGCTGACAATTCTTATTCATTATCTCTAATTTACGAGAAAGACAAAATCAGTACACAAATAGCATTGGACTACACGGGTGAGTTAGTTGCCGATTCATTCAGTCCTCTTGGAGATGACTATCAAAGTACGACGAATGCCGTGTCCATGGTAAGTGCTTCTTTTAATTATAACGTAAATGACAATGCCCAATTGTTCGTTGAAGGAAACAATCTATTAGGCGAGTCAAACCGCACATTCCAAGGTCGCAACGATCTGCCAGGCAATATTCAAGTCTACGGTAGAACCTTAAAATTCGGCGCTCGTTATACTTTTTAACAACAATAGCTGGCAGCAAAATGCTCACCCATTTTGCTGCTATTTGAGTTAATCAATAAAAGTTTCCTCCTTTGTCATGAATAAATCAGTCAATAACATAATCATTGTAGGTGGCGGAACATCAGGTTGGATTAGCGCAGCCATTTTGGCAAAAAAATTCGCCTCAATCCAAGGAGCACCTAAAGTCACCTTAATTGAGTCAAAGAGTGTGCCTACTATAGGAGTGGGTGAGGGGACCTGGCCCACCATGCGCAATACCTTAAAACGTATAGGCATTACCGAAACTGATTTAATCACCCAATGCGATGCTACCTTTAAACAAGCCAGTAAATTTGAGGGATGGGTAACGGGTGATAAATCAGATGTTTATTTTCACCCATTCAATAGTACTAAGGGATATCCACGTATTAATCTAGCTAATTTCTGGGGGCAAGATAGTGAGATTGACGCTTCATTCTCTAGGGCTGTAAGTTGCCAAGAATCATTATGTGAACAAGGTTTAGCGCCCAAGTTAATTAGTACCGCAGAATACAAAGACTTGGCTAATTACGGGTACCATTTAGATGCGGCGAAATTTGCCTCTCTTTTAAAAAATCACTGTTTAACCAAGCTTAATGTCAAACATATTGAAGACCAAGTCGTCGACGTAAAAACCTGTATAGCAGGAAATATTAGCGCGGTAGTTACCCAGCATCATCAAACTGTGCACGGAGACTTATTTATAGATTGCAGTGGTTTTTCAAGTATTTTGTTAGGCAAGGCACTTGATGTGCCGTTTATCTCTAAACAGCATATCCTTTTTAACGACAGCGCCATAACCGCACATGTTCCCTATGCGAGTGAAGACCAGTCTATTCCTTGCTTTACTCGTTCTAGCGCCCAACCTGCAGGCTGGATATGGGATATCGGTTTACCCCACCGCCGAGGTGTGGGGTATGTTTATTCAAGCCAGCACTGCTCTGACACACAAGCTAAAAAGCAGTTACAGATGTATATAGGTACGCAATCAGTACCCACTGAATTTCGTAAAATTTCATTTAAAGCGGGCCACAGGGAGGTATCTTGGAAAAATAATTGCGTTGCCATTGGACTATCTGCTGGCTTTCTCGAGCCTTTAGAGGCATCGGCATTAATGTTTGTAGAAACCGCTGCCACTATGCTCGCTGATCAATTTCCGGCTACGTATGAGTCTATGCCGAGTTGTGCCAAGCGGTTCAACCATGCTTTTATCTATCGATGGCACAGAGTCATTGATTTTCTAAAACTACATTACGTTTTAAGCCAACGCTCAGAGCAATATTGGCGTGATAACCGCGAAGCCAGCTCAATACCAACCTCATTGCAAGCGCTACTAGAAGACTGGAAACATATGCCTCCCTCAGATATTGACTTTGCTAGCCAACTAGACCTATTTCGAGCCCCAAGTTACCAATATGTACTCTATGGTATGGGGTTTAAAACTAACTTTGCCGCCGCCAAGCACACATTAGACAATTCAGAACTTGCGAATAAGTTTTTTGACTTGAGACAACAGGAACAACAAAAACTATCTATTAGGCTACCTAAACACAGAGAATTAATAGATAAAATTCATCAGTATGGATTCATGGAAATTTAAGATGGCAAATTCTCATATACAAGCCCTAAATCCTAGCACCCACAAAGACTTAAAATTAAATGTCGACCCTCTATTTACCTACACTAAGACTATTCAGTTTACTCCATTACATGTAAATGAATTTGCTCCAGCCAGCACCTGTTACCCAATTTACTTCATTAAGGATAGAGCAACGGGAAAGCTGTTTAGTGTGGCATTATTCGGACTAGAAGAAAAAGAAAACCTGTTCTATAGCGATACACAATGGCGGGCAAGTTATGTTTCTGAAAGTATGCAATGTTGGCCTTTTACTATGGCAAAAACATCTGACAACCAATGGTCACCCCATATCGATACCAGCAGCCCACTGTTATCCAATGATCAAGGGCAGCTACTCTATAAGTCCGGTCGCCCTAGTGAAACACTAAACACCACCTTGCAGCGTTTACAGCAATCCTATCAACAAAAATTGCAGAGCATGGCATTCGTTGAATGGCTTTTAGAATTAAAATTGCTGAAACCTGTGCGTTTAGGTATGAAATATTTATCTGGTGAAAAAAGTATCATTAATGGGATGTACAGCATCGACGCAAGCGCTTTACAGCAACTCCCACCAGACGCACTAAGCTTGGGCCATAAGCATGGATACCTAGCACCTATATATGCGTTACTTGCATCTCATTACAACTTATACGACTTAATCCGTCTTAAAAAAACATTTTCAAAGCGACCTATTAGCTCACTACAGCTTATTGAGAGCGAGTGAAAATTTTATAATAAAACGATGTTTATATTTTTTAGCGGATAATAAATAGCATGTTATGGAGAAAAAAATGAAATCAAAAAAGTGGCTAGTATTTGCCTTGATCACCACCTTATCTTGGGGTTTATGGGGGGCGATGACAGGCTTGTTCGCAAATGAAACCATCCCTTCTACTTTGGTCTATTCAATATGGGCACTAACGATGATCCCCCCCTGCCTTATTGCTCTAAAGCTCATTGCTTGGAAACTAGATTATGATAAACGCTCAGTGATACTTGGATGCTCAATTGGCTTACTTGGCTCCGGTGGCCAGATGTTGTTATTTCAAGCCGTCAATGTAGGCCCTGCTTATTTAATATTTCCCATTGTTTCTCTTTCTCCCATTATCACCATTGCCTTATCTTTTGGGCTATTAAGGGAACGCACCGGAAAATTTGGGGCATTAGGTATAGTGTTAGCGCTCATTGCCTTACCTTTATTTGAATACTCGGCTGGGCCAGCAGAGTCTCAGAGTCAAGGCTTGCTGTGGTTTGCCTTAGCTTTATTTGTGATGGCTGCTTGGGGGCTACAAGCATTCTTTATGAAATTCTCAAATGAAAGCATGAGTGCTGAAAGTATTTTCTTTTACATGACAATCACCGCACTAGCGCTTATCCCAGTGGCATATGCCATGACGGACTTCACTCAAGAGATAAACACCAGTGGCTCGGTATTATTAACCACTGCAGGCATCCAAGTCCTGAATTCGGTTGGCGCGCTTTGCTTGGTCTATGCGTTTAGGCACGGCAAAGCTATTTTAGTTTCTCCCCTCACAAATGCTGGTGCTCCGCTTATATCAGCTGTGCTGGCCATAATATTAATGGGTGTAGTTCCCTCAGACGCAAAAATGCTAGGTATAGCCTTGGCAATCATTGCCGCTGTTATTCTCGCCATTGAACCCGAAGACAAAACCAATATTGAAAAACACTAATCTTACGATTTTACAATAGGACGTTATTATGAAGATGACACTGCAAAAGAATGTGGTAATTTTGTTGTTCAGCAGTTTGCTGACATTAAGCATAATTGGATGCACTCACACCAGCCAATCATTAGTAGAGAAAAACCACGCTAGGCCACAAACTACTTACACAGTCACGAACGAATTAATTAGCATTGAGTTCGACCAAAATTTACACAGCCGAGTCATCTCTAACCTAGATGGCACCATGCAGAAGATTGGCAATTTTCAAGCCAGTGAATATGTAATTTTGGAAGGGGGCAAGGTCATCAGTGAGTTTGCTTTTATAAGTCGTTCTGAACATGACATTGACACTGAACTAGGCCCAGGAAAGCAAGTTACTATACTTGGAGATTCGACTTTAGGGTTACGAAAAACAATCTCAATAAAACGTTTCGATGCATATCCTTCGATGCTATTTTTCAGCCTGATTTATGACAATACCTCAGACCAACCGATGAAAATTATAAAGTGGGTCAATAATCACTACGCACTGACTAGCGATTCAGATAATACGTCACAACAAGCTGCATTTTGGTCATACCAAGGGGCTTCATTCTCTGACAGACGTGATTGGGTTATGCCTTTAAAACCTGGCTTTTCGCAACAAAATTATATGGGCATGAATGCTTCAGATTATGGTAGCGGTACAGCAATTTCGGATATATGGAGAAAAGACATAGGGCTAGCTGTAGGTCATAGTGAAGTAGACCCTAAACTGGTAGCGATTCCCGTTAGCT
Organism: Paraglaciecola marina; assembly: GCF_004360155.1. Lineage (GTDB taxonomy): Bacteria > Pseudomonadota > Gammaproteobacteria > Enterobacterales > Alteromonadaceae > Paraglaciecola > Paraglaciecola marina. Next base: position 170,743 of record NZ_SAIS01000004.1, read on the forward strand.
ACCCAGAAAATAGTCACGCTGCGCAGTTACACATAGAGCTAGAGCAAACCGTTCGGCTGGCTCCAGGACAATCGACTCAAACAATTGAAACCTTCGTCAATGTGCACAAAGGCGACTACTACGCCACTCTCAAAAATTATCGAAACACTATGGCTGATAAAGGCTTAAAAATGGATGACATTCCCGATTCAGCCTACGAATCCATATGGTGTGCATGGGGTTACGAACGAGATTTTAGTGTTGACGAAGTGCTGGCCACTCTGCCTAAAGCCAAAGAAATGGGGTTAAAGTGGGCTGTATTAGATGATGGTTGGCAAACAGCAGAAGGTGACTGGTATTTACACCCAGAGAAGTTTCCGAATGGCGACAAAGATATGCAAGCCTTTGTAAAAGCAATTAACGACCAAGGTTTAAAAGCTAAGTTATGGTGGGCGCCATTAGCAGTGGATCCAGGTACCGACTTATTACATGAACATTCAGATATGCTACTCCTTGACGAAAACGGTGCAGTGCATGATGTGACGTGGTGGAATAGCTTCTACCTCTGCCCAGCCTATGAAGGCACCATTGAATATACCAAAGAACTGGTTAAGAAAATGATGGGAACTTGGGGTTATTCAGGGTTAAAGATTGATGGCCAACACCTAAATGGGGTTCCCCCTTGTTATAACCCTAAACACAATCATGCATCACCAAACGAATCTGTAGAAAAATTAGCCGAGTTTTGGAAAATGGTGTACGACACTGCCCTTGAAATAGACAAGCAAGCGGTAGTTGAAATATGTCCATGTGGCACTTCTTACGCGTTTCATAACTTACCTTACATGAACCAAGCCGTTAGCTCAGACCCACTGACATCATGGCAAGTTCGTCTCAAGGGCAAAACATTGAAAGGATTAATGGGAGAGTCAGCCCCTTATTATGGTGACCATGTCGAATTAAGTGATAACGCCAGTGATTTTGCTTCATCATTAGGAATAGGGGCAGTAGTAGGCACAAAGTTTACCATTCCTTCAGAAAACAAGGCAGCTGAAGCTTTTCTATTAAATACCCAGCAAGAACAAGAGTGGGGTAAATGGATTGCTTTGTACAACGAAAAAATGCTGCCTAAAGGTGAATATCTAGGTGAGCTTTACGATATTGGTTTTGACCTACCAGAAGCTCACGCTATCACCAAAGGTGAGCGCCTATACTATGGATTTTATGCCAAACAGTGGAATGGTGATATTGAACTGCGCGGTTTACAAACCGGTCACTATCAAGTCTATGATTACATCAATGACCAAGATCTAGGTACAGTCAGTGGGCCCAATGCAATGTTAGAAGTAGCGTTTAATGATTATCTGCTACTCGAACTCATTCCCATCACTCACTAGATAATTAGGAATTAAGGCCATGAAGTTAGCTATCTTATTAATACTGTTTACTAGTGTAGGACTTAGCAAGCAGGTGAATGCGTTGCAAGTTGGTGATCTCGCTCCCAATTTTTCGCTTTCATCTATGCATAATGAAAATCTTGTTAAACTAAGCGATTTTGCAGGAAAAGTGGTGTATCTGGATTTTTGGGCCTCTTGGTGTGGCCCTTGTCGAACCTCTTTCCCTATTCTGTCTAAACTTTATCAAAATTACCACGCACAGGGGTTTGAAATCGTATCGATTAACCTGGATGAAAAACCTAAGCTCGCCGAAGCATTTTTGCAACAATATCCAGTATCTTTTGAGCATCTTAGTGGCTTTGGCTCCGAAGTTGACAAAACTTATGGCGTTAATGCCATGCCTACCGGTATATTCATTGATGCCAAAGGAAAGGTAAGACTTATACATAGGGGATTTAAACCAAACCATAAGCCATTTATTGAAGCTGTTTTACAAAAATTAATTTCTGAAGTGTAACTCAAACTTATAAAGTTGAAAGGCAGCCAAGCGAAGTGAAACCTTTTATTGAATAAAAGTTTCATTGTGGGTATGATATCGACCAAAACACTTAACACCGAAAGAACCATAAGGAAATTTAATGCGCGATACTAGCCAAAGACGAGTAGAAATATCTAAAATGCTCAAAGATAAAGGCAGTGTTCAAGTGCCTGCCCTAGCTAGTATATATAACGTATCAACTGTCACCATCAGAAAAGATTTAAGGTTCTTGGAACAGCAAGGCATTGCCACTCGTTCATACGGTGGCGCGATGCTTAAAGAAAACGGTATTATCGAAACTGAAGTCACTGTCAATGATAAACAAACTTTACACGCTGAAGAAAAATCATGCATAGGAACGGTAGCGGCAGACTTAGTTAAAGATGGCGACTCTATCATTTTAGATTCTGGTTCTACTACGCTACAAATAGCCACACACTTAGCCAATAAAGAAAATGTAACTATTGTGACTAACGGCTTAAACATTTTGAATGAACTATCCCATCATGAAAAACTTAATGTCATGTTATTAGGCGGCACTCTTAGGCGTAAGAGCCAGTCTTTTTTTGGAAGTTGTGCAGAAAACACCTTAAGAGATCTACATGTAGATAAACTATTTTTAGGGGTAGATGGCTTCCATATGGAACGAGGGATCACCACTCATTTTGAGGCGGAAGCTCTACTTAATAAACTTATGTGCAGAGTGGCTAGTGAAGTAATCGTCGTCACTGACTCTTCAAAGTTTGGCCAAGTTTGCCTACATAAAATTTTAGAACCCGCAGGTGTTAGAAGAATAGTGACAGACCAAAATATCCCTCAAGACTATTTAGATGGCTTGAGACGACTAGGAATAGAAGTCACCATTGTAGAAATCTAAATTTGTTAGTCGTCAATAAGGAAGCATTTAGAGGGTTAAATGCTCTCAGACTAAAAATCACGCTAGTGCCACTATTAACCAGTAATTCGTAAAGAAAGTTATACACTTCCGCTAAAAATCCTTTTACCTATCTCTAGGGGTAGGCTATTCAACCACAACGCTTTGTGTAAAATCCGCGCCAAAGTTACCCACTCAAGAAAAGACGAAGGGATACCCACATGAATTTTCCAAGCCACAGATTTTATGAAGATCTAATCGCATTGTTTTGTGCTGGAGTTTTAGTGTCTTTTGGCATTGTTTTATTTGAAAAACACAACTTACTTACCGGTGGTACTGCGGGTATTGCAATCATAGGTACTCACTTAACTAGCCTTAGTTTTGGTCTGTTATTTTTTCTAGTGAACATTCCCTTTTACTACATTGCATGGACACGTTTAAGTAAACGTTTCACCATTAACACCTTTATATCAGTGACTGTGGTATCGGTTATGACAGAGAAAATGGGCTCTTTTATCACTATTTCTCATATTGAGCCGCTCTTTTCTAGCATAGTAGGCGGGATATTAATTGGTGTCGGTGTGTTAATCATGTTCAGACACAAATCTAGCTTAGGAGGTCTAGGAATTTTAGCGCTGTACCTGCAAAATAAATTCAATATTCGCGCAGGTAAATTTGGGTTGTTGATAGATGCATTGATTTTATCTTCATCGATTTTTATTTTTAGCTTTGACTTGGTCATTCTCTCTATTGTTGGAGCAATAACCTTAAACCTACTCGTTGCCGTTAATCATAAACCGGGACGTTATCAGGCTTACATTGAACCTAAAAACGAGTCTAAAATAACCGACACAGCGACACAGACCTAGACGTTAAAACGGCTTAGAAATTCAAGGCGTATTTTATCCCCAATTGGGCCCGCGTGTTGTCATCATGCACTTCAAATTTAGCGAACCAATCTAAAGGTACAAAATTTAAGCTAGACTCAACCTCTATAGCTAGACCATGGCCCGTAGCTAAAAAGTCTTCTGTGAGTTCGGCTCTAGCTCCAAAGCTTTCAGACACATAGCTGTAGTAGCCAAACACCTCCAGCTGTTGCGAAAACAACTCCACAGTAGTTGCTGCACTAAGCACCAATTTTAATCCGTCAGACGAGACGTTATGGATAAGCTCTGTTGCGTAGGTTACACCTATGCCTGCTTGGTAACGCACTTCACCAGACGCAAAATTATCGGTCAATAGATGCTCTGCGCTTACCTCAAAACTAAAATGGGAGTTAATATTTCCTGAGTATTCTAATTCAAAAAAATTAAGGTCTTTGGCTAAATGTAAAGCTGAGCTAGCTTGGGTATTTTTAAGTTCACCAAACACAATTTCAAACTGCCCATGAGCCACATTTTGCACGTGGCGTAAGCCTTTAATCCAACCATCTTTCGATAACCCAGTAGATGAAACCCTACCTTTATAGGTAGGCAAAACCCCTAGCTCAGTTTTACCATCTTTGGATGCGTAGCGTAAAAATAACCGCCGTAAATACAAATTGTCACTGACACTATGGTTGAAAGTATTATGACTAGACGAAAAACTATCACCGGTTACCGCAAAGCCATTAACACTCCAATCGCTGTTTTCACCGAATACCAACGACGGATAAGCCCGAACACGATATTGATAACGCAAGTCTTTACCAGAACGTTCATCTAGCCTTATCTGCGTATCGAGTTTTCCAGAAAACTCAGCACTATTAGCCACACTAAGAAATAAAAAGCCTGAAAACCAAAACGACCAAAGCAGCTTGACCTGCTTTGGCCGTTTTAATGTGGTTAAGGAATCATCTATAATTTGAATAAACAAGATCCTGCAAGTTAAGTGAGGTCGATTAGCTTAACGCTCTTAGCATCCAAGCTGTTTTCTCATGAATTCGCATTCTATCAGAGACAAGCGCCGCAGAAGACTCATCATCAGCTTCTTGAGCTGACACTAACACTTTACGGCACGTCTTCACTACAGCTTCGTGGCCAGCTAATAAGATTTTTACCATTTCAGTACCAGAAGGTACACCATCAACTTCTGCAATTGAACTCAACTTAGCGAACTCTTTATATGTTCCGGGTGCCGCCACGTCTAGGGTACGAATACGTTCTGCGATATCATCTACAGCAACGGCTAGTTCGGTGTAATGCTCTTCAAACATTAGGTGAAGCTCTCTGAACTGTGCACCTGTTACGTTCCAATGAAAGTTATGGGTTTGAAGATACAAGGTATATGAATCGGCAAGTAAGCACTTTAACCCTTGGGCGATAACTCCACGGTCTTGCTCATTAATACCAATGTTAATTGAACTCATTGTGTTGTCCTCTTATTTGATTGGATAAAAGCATAGACCTTGCGGAGTCTTTTAACCATTGAATAAAATTAAACTTCAGCTTCTATAAAACCTATCAATAATCAAAAAATGATAGCTAACTAAGACTGAAGGTATTCTGAGTATTCCATATTAAGCAAGATCTTCAGCTTGCAAATAATTGCTCAATATCTTGAAATGCCTTAAATTCTAGGGCATTTCCACAAGGGTCAAGAAAAAACATGGTGGCTTGCTCGCCAACTTGCCCCTTAAATCTTATATGGGGCTCTATCACGAAATCTACAAGGGCCGACTGCAATTTTTCACTTAAAGCTTGCCAATCTTGCCACTCAAGCACCACCCCAAAGTGTGGCACAGGCACGGCATGACTATCGACTATATTATGCTGCGGTAAACTCGGCATTTCTGCCACCAAATGGGTTACCAGTTGATGTCCAAAAAGATTCCAATCAATCCACTGCTGCGAGCTACGGCCTTTGGAACAGCCTAATAACTGTCCATAAAAAACTTCTGAATCTTGTAAATTTGTTACAGGAATAGCCAAGTGAAAAGGAGCAACTGACATAAGGTCACCTAGAGTAGTTTTTTAAGAATTTTAAATTTTTTCGATGTAAAAGGCGGGTACCTAAGGGGGACATCAAACCAAAAACTGCGCTTCATTACCGTTTTTAAATGGCTAAAATTATCAAAGCCAATTTTACCATGGTAGGCCCCCATACCACTGGCCCCAACGCCACCAAAAGGTAAATTAGGGTTAAGCGCAAACATAAAACCATCATTTATACCAACCATACCTGCACTCGTTTGCTGTAATACAGTTTGTTCAAAGGTCTTATTTTTTGTATATAAATATAGAGATAAAGGTTTAGCTCTTTTACTCACAAAGGGCACTGCCTGCTCGATATTATCAAGGGTGATAATGGGTAAAACAGGACCAAAAATTTCCTGTTCCATCAGAGGGCTATCTTCTGCTGGCTCCAGCACTATGGTTGGTTGTATATACTTAGTCGACTCATCACTTTCACCACCATACACAACATTTTGTCCATCAAGATAGTTAACAATACGCGCAAAGTGTCGTGCATTTACAATGCGCCCATAATCATCACTTGCTGAAACCTTAGCAGTATAAAATTCTGCAATCTTTACTTTTATGGCGTCGATTAACTTAGGTGCAAAAGACTTTTCTACCAAAACGTAATCTGGAGCCACACAGGTTTGCCCTGCGTTCATAAACTTGCTCCACACAATCCGTGACGCCGTTACCTCAAGGTCGGTATTACTATCAACAATACAAGGACTTTTACCCCCTAACTCAAGGGTAACTGGAGTTAAAAACTCAGCAGCAGCACGCATCACAATTTTACCCACCACTTCACCGCCTGTGTATATGATGTGATCAAATTGGTTTTGCAATAACTCAGAGGTTTCATCTACCGCCCCTTCAACCACCTCCACAGCTAGTTGATCTAAGTACTTAGGAATTTGTTCCGCTAATAACCCAGAGATATTTGGTGAGAGTTCTGATGGTTTTATCAGTGCGCAATTACCAGCTGAAATGGCTGCAATCAAAGGCCCTAATACCAAGAGTAAAGGGTAATTCCATGCTCCAATTATGAGAACTGTGCCCAAAGGTTCAGGTAATACATAACTTTTCCCCGGCTGGGCTGCAATAGGAGTAGAGACTTTGCGAGGCTTCATCCATTTTTTTAAATGCTTTACTGTATGCTCAACTTCACTTATCACACCACCTAGCTCCGCAGTCCATGACTCCATATCACAGCGACCTAAGTCTTTTTGTAGTGCTAATAAAATTGGCTCTTGCTTTTCAGCAACCAATTTTTTGATTCGTTGCAGCTGCGCTATGCGCCACTCAATATTTTTTGTATGGCCGGCAGCAAAGGTCTGACGTAAGCCCTCAATTTTAGGGCTTATAAGAGATAAATTGGTGGTGCATCTATCGGAAGAGGAGTCGGTTAACATAGCTCACTTGTGTCTCAAGTACATTTAAGTGGCCATGTTAACCCACATTGTGAGCTAGATGAAATTTACGACTTAACGAATAGCCCACGAAAAATTTTTAGTCCAATCACACTTGATTGACTTGCTCTACTAGAGTGAAACTACTGTTTTCAGTTCCTTTGACAAAGACAGTACATTGCCCCCAACTTTCCGGGATCGTCCATGTCAAATCATTAGCTATGGTGCTACGAGAACGCTTGTTATCGCAACGGATCTCCATTTCATCTAACTGGCCGTTAATATTATTCATGGAAAAGCTATTTCTAGTTAGCTGATGGGTCCAATTACGGCTGCCTTGCAATCTGGCTGCTCGGGCAATTGGTTGGTCACTATTGAGCACTTCTTTAATTTTAGCTACGTACACCTCTAAAGGTTTCGCAGCCTCAGCACCATTTTTCGATTCAACCAAATGTTTATAGGTTTCTAATGCTGCAGGAAGCTGGTTATCTTGTAGTTGCAGTATAAACAAACGAGATTGCAGATACTGATAGTTTTGTGTGCCTAAGGCATCTTCTCCACTTAGCACTCCTCGAAAACTAGATGCTAATTCACGGTGGCTATCTTTCGTCGCATTCGCGAAATTTGCATCTAGCAACCAATACCAAGCACTCTCTGTTCGATTCCATAACTTATCTTCTTTAAATTCTTGTAAACCTAACTCTGCACTCTCAAAGTCCTGCTCGGCAATGGCATTAGATATTTTTATATACTTGTTACGAAATTTTCGACGAACGCCAGATTCTTTATTATTGTCTAATTTAAAGTCCAGTTGCACTCGAGTTTGGCACTGTTCAATGGCTTCACCGCCTCGCGTGGCTGGGTTATATTGCCACTTTTCAACAGAACGCAACGCTGCCTTTTCTAAACTAGCAATGCCACTAGAATCTGTGACTATCGGGTCTAGCACTTTGCCATCATCACCAATCACAAAGCTAACTTGCACCCAACCTTCTTGCTTCAACCTTGCAGCACTCATTGGATATTTAGGAGGTACGCGTTCAATGGGCTCAGCCACAATGACTGTATCAAAGATTTCGGCTTTTACAGGGCTTTCTGCCTGACTTAAGAGAGGTAAAACCAATAAACCTAAGAGTGAATATTTCACATGCAATCCTTGTTTGACTAAATACTGTATAAAAAAATACCAAAGTAACGACAGGCGCACAATACCCTAGGAACTGTTTTATATACAAGTACAAAAAAGGCTGCAAGTTGCAGCCTTTCTTTAAATAGTGAGTATTAACTAACTATGAATCAAACGGGTGACGCAACACAATAGTTTCGTTTCTATCAGGGCCGGTAGAAATAATATCAATTGGCACACCTGTCAGTTCTTCTAGGCGCTTAATATAATTCTTAGCCGCTTGAGGTAACTCGTCGTATTCCGTTACACCAAAAGAGTTTTCACTCCAGCCTGGCATAGACTCGTATACTGGTTCGATTAACTCATAGCCGTCAGCGGCCATAGGCGGTACATCACTAATATTGCCTTGCTTGTCTTTGTAGCCAGTACAAATGCTTAAGCTCTCAAGGCCATCAAGTACGTCTAGCTTAGTTAAGCAAAAACCTGTGATTGAGTTGATTTGTACGGCGCGTTTCATGGCAACGGCATCAAACCAACCAGTACGACGCTTACGACCCGTAGTGGCACCAAATTCATGACCTTTAACACCTAAGTGTTGACCAACTTCACAGTCTAGTTCAGTTGGGAAAGGGCCAGAACCGACGCGAGTGGTATAGGCTTTAACAATACCCAAGACGTAATCTAGGTTTAACGGACCAAAACCAGCACCAGTGGCAACACCACCTACTGTAGTGTTAGATGAGGTTACATAAGGGTACGTACCGTGGTCGATATCTAGCAAAGTACCTTGTGCACCTTCAAACATAATACAGTCGCCACGCTCGCGGGCTTTGTCTAAGACGTCTGTTACGTCTACTACCATAGCTTTTAAAATATCGGCTACTGCAAGTGCATCTGCTAGAACTTTCTCATAACTTACTGGCTCTACTTTGTAATAGTTAGTCAGCATAAAATTATGATACTCAAGTATCTCTTTAAGTTTTACAGCGAAATCTTCTGGATTAAACAAATCACCCACACGCAAACCACGACGAGAAACTTTGTCTTCGTAGGCTGGACCGATTCCGCGACCTGTTGTACCAATTGCTTTGTTACCGCGCGCTTTTTCACGGGCAACGTCAAGTTCGATATGGTACGGCAGAATTAACGGACAAGCTTCACTGATACGTAAGCGTTCTTTAACGGGAACACCTCGCTCTTCGAGCATAGCGGTTTCTTTAAGGAGTGCTTCTGGGCTAAGTACTACACCATTTCCGATAACGCAGGTTACGTTTTCACGCAAAATACCAGAAGGGATTAAATGTAGAACTGTTTTTTCGCCATCTATTACCAAAGTATGACCCGCGTTGTGGCCTCCTTGATAACGCACTACATACGTTGCCTGATCTGTTAGTAGATCAACAACCTTACCTTTACCCTCGTCGCCCCATTGGGTTCCGAGTACAACAACATTTTTAGCCATGGAATTGGATGGGTCAGAAAAATTAGGCGAGGATTCTACCAAAAAACATTGAGCAGCTAAATAGCTAAATCGTGCAGCTTATAATCAATTTAACGGAAATATGACTGGATAAAAAAGGGCTAAATGAGATACAGCAAACTTACCAAGCCAATTGTGACTAAAACTCCCCCTGTAGTTTTTAAATGATTTGAGGGCTGCAATGACATCTGCAATAAATATTGCTGCCATTTTTTAGTAAATAACATAGGCCCAAACCCCTCAATCACTAACACTGCAGCCAATGCTATTAGTAGGGTGTCGGTTAAGGTGTAACTCATGAAATGGTGCTCAGCAAAATAATGAAGGGCACAGGTTAACCCATTCTATGTATTAAGCCCAATGCATCACTTTTTCAAATATGACTATCAACCACTCCTTCAGGATTAAACTTATATCCCACTCCCCATACGGTTTGAACTATTTGTGGTGAGGTAGCATCAGCTTCTATTTTTGCGCGCAACCGATTGATATGAGAGTTAACAGTATGCTCATAACCGCTATGGTGATAACCCCAAACCGTTTCTAAAAGTTGGCTACGATTGAATACTTGATTAGGATGACTCGCTAAATGATGCAACAATTCAAACTCTGTGGCAGTCAACTCTAAGGTGTTATCTGCCAGCACCACTTGGTGGTTTTTTTGATTGATTTGTAAGTTACCAATAGTCAATATTTTTTCATCACTAGTTGGTGTAGCCTGACTAGTTACATTTTGCATCACATGTACTTTTCGTAGTTGCGATCGCACCCTTGCCTGCAATTCGCGGGCGCTGAATGGTTTAGTCATATAATCGTCAGCCCCTAACTCTAAGCCCAACACTCTGTCGGTTTCTGAGCTTTTGGCAGTTAACATAATAATCGCTTGTGAAGGCTTTTTATCACGCACTTGACGGCAAATATCTAAGCCACTCACCCCAGGCAACATTACATCAAGTATCAACAAGGAGTAGTCATTTTGTGTCGCAAGCATTAATGCTTGAGCGCCATTTTCTTGAATGCTAACTTCGACCCCCAACTCTTGTAAATTAACACTAATTAGCTCCGCAATATCACGGTCATCTTCTACTAACAACACAGTGTCAGACATATTATTCACTCCTACTACTTTTTATTTGAGTCAAAACTAAAAAACGCTCAATACTTTAATATTGAGCGTTTTTAGTTTGCTCAATACCTTATTCTGTGCGCGTTACAACTATACTCACAGTTGGGTTGTCAAATTTATGGTCAACAGTTAATACAGATGTTGATAAACCGTCATCACTTGAAACAACACCAGGATGCATGGCTACATAACCTGTATCTGTGCGATTAGGGTTATAACCTTCACCACCAGCAGCAGGACCAGGAACAGTTTCTGCAGACTCTGAATTGACTTCAGTACCCGCATCATAAGCTCTACCCACTCCGCTCCAAGTATCACCCACTTCTAGAGTACTTAAGTCTAGAGCATTAAGACCGGTAAACGCATCATTTGTATTCCCCAACATAGCGGTTATTGACAAATTTGCATCGGTTACATCTTGAATGGTTATCGTAACTGTCTCATTTTCACCAGGCAAAATGGGGCCAGTACCTGAAGCAGAAGTCATTCCTAAACTTAACATACCTTCACTCATACCGCTTTCAGCTAGCTGTTCTAGCTCAACTGATGCAACCTCGCCCACAGTAAAAATAGAATCATCATCAGTGTGCAACACAGCCGCAATTGGTGAAACCGGCTGCCCTTTAGTCAAGTTAGTTACGGTAATTTCATAACTTACATCAACAGGGACAGGCTCAGGTGCCGGTACTTCCACAATAACTTCTACCGGTACTTCGACTTCTCTGACATCATCGCTACAAGCACTAATAGCAAGGGGTAAGGCTAATAGTAATGCTGAGCGAAAAGGTTTATTCTTAAATTGATTTAACATAACAGTCTCCTTAGTTAACGGTTACTGTTACTTTGGCAACAGGGTTTAACCAACGGTGAATTGAGTTAGTAACATCACTGGCACCATCTGTTAAAGAATCATCACCTATATTACCTGGGTGAATATGTACAGTAGCATTAGCTTCTGTAGACGCTACACCCGAACCACCCGTACCTAGAGTTAAGAAAGGTGGAGCTGGCATACCCGGCATACCTGGTTCACCGCTACCGACCAACTCATCATTGGCTTCGGTACCCGCATCGTAAGCATTTAAGTAAATAGTGTACGTGCCTACTTCGGTTGGGATTTCCCAATTATCTAAACCGATAAAACCATCGTTAGAAGGTAAAATCATTGCAACGACAGATAGTACGCTGTTGCCGTCTGTGGTCATAAATGTCCCAGCAACTTTTTCAGTTGGCGCTAAAGGTCCAGCAGTAGGCTCCGCTAACATGTCAGCACCTATTGCTGTAGCTACTGTAGTAATACCGGCTAAACTGCCACCTTCTGCCATTTCTTGAATCTCTGCACTGGCCATTTCACCTACTTCAAATAAACTAGTGTCAGGAGTGTGTGCAACAGCTGCGATAGGCGTAAAATAAAGCCCTTGAGTAATGTTTTGAATTTCAACTGTGACATCGGCTGCCATTGTTGGTAGGGCAGTCACAGCCAAGGCAGTGGCAGCACAGAATTTTTGTAAAGTTTTCATTTATGTTTCCTCGCTAAAGAATGATTTGTTGTTAGAACGAGGAGAAGTTTTACAAACAAGTATCCCGAAAGTATCACGAAAAAAGTACAAATTTCTAAAGTAAGTAAATTATCGAAAATACCTATATGCTTTAAACAAGATTAATGCAGTAGCAAGACCCACAAGCATACGATATGATACATATCACTACAAAACATATATTGGCATTATGGGCATCGTAAAAATTTCAGACGAACTTCACGAAGAAGTACGTAAAAACAGCACAGTGATGGAGCGCTCTATCAACTCTCAAGCAGAATTCTGGCTTAAAATAGGTAGGTTAGCGGAGCAAAACCCAACCTTAACCTATGAAGAAATCCTGCGCCGTGAAATGAAAACTCAAAATGTCACCACAGTGAAGCTAGTTAATGAGTAATGCCCTTATAAAAACACCGCAAGAAATAGAGCTAATGCGAGAGTCAGGCAAATTACTGGCGCAAGTTTTTGCGGCGTTAGATAAGGTAATCAAAGTTGGCATGTCTACTATGGAGATTAACGACTTTGTTGAAGACTATATCGTCACCAAATTGCACTCTAGGCCGGCAAGTAAAGGGCAATACGGCTATCAATACGTTCTAAACTCCTCTATCAACGAAGTGGTTTGCCATGGCGTACCATCACCAGCCAAAAAGTTAAAAGAACGAGATATTGTTAATATCGATATTACCCTAGAAAAGAATGGATATATCGCCGACAGCAGCAAAATGTACACCATAGGTGAGGTTTTACCTTTGGCTCAAAAGTTAGTAGATGCAACCTATGATGCCATGTGGCAAGGCATTAAGTGTGTAAAACCAGGCGCCACTACAGGTGATATAGGCCATGCAATTCAAGTTTATGCCGAAAAGCACGGCTTTAGCGTAGTACGTGAATATTGCGGCCATGGCATTGGTAAAGAAATGCATGAGGACCCGCAAATTCTGCACTTTGGCACACCTCATACCGGCTTAGCCTTACGAGCAGGCATGATATTCACCATAGAGCCAATGATTAATCAGGGGTCGTATCGTACTAAGCAAAAGAAAGACGGCTGGACAGTTATCACACGAGACAAGAAACTATCGGCGCAGTGGGAACATACTATTCTCGTTACCGAATCAAGCTTTGAAGTACTCACCCTACGCCAAGAAGAAACACCACCAATCGTTACTTAAATTCGCCCTTTCTAAAATGGCTTTGCTAGCTTTTAATTTTAAGCTAGTTTATTTTTGCAGTCACTTAGTTACATAAGCAATACGTATGCAGAACACATTATCGATACGCTCTTACAGCCGCCAAAAAGTAAAGCATAGCCACGATTTTCATCAGGTGGTATTGCCGCTACGGGGGGTAATTCATCTTGAAATTGATGACTACAAAGGCAAAGTAGCACCAGGGGAGTGTGTGGTTATTACAGCCCACAGCCTGCATCAATTCACCGCCGAAACCCAAGCTAGATTTGTGGTAGCCGATTTAACTGAGTTACCTAAAAATATCACCACCAGCCAATCCAGTGTATTTACTATTAACGCGCCTTTGTTACATTTTTTAAGCTTTGTAGAAGCGCAACTACAACACCAAGTAAATACAGAATTAGAACACATGTGTTTCAACACCCTATTTGCTTTATTAGGCGAGCAAAGACTGATTAAACAAATAGATAAACGACTAAAAAGTGTTATTGAGCATATAGATGCGCACATCACTAAGGTTATGCCCATAGAAGCTCTTGCAGAAATAGCCTGTTTAAGCCCCACCCAATTTAAAAAGCTATTCAAAGCCCAGTTAGGGATCACGCCCATGCAATACCTAATTAAACTGCGTATGGAAAAAGCCCAAGCGCTACTTATTCACACCGACTACCCCACTCAGATCATTGCCGAACAAGTAGGTTATTCTGATTACACAGCCTTTAGCCGCCGCTTTACCCAGCACTTTGGTTTGCCCCCTTCTAAAATTTCTAATTAACCAGCTCCTTTAGAATTACATATAATTGCGTCTAGCTGGCACACAAAAGCGTCTTATCTGCAATATTTATAGTTATTATCCAAGGTAAACTAGTTACATAAAATCATAGCGCTATAAAAGCTCAGTAGTATGTTTAATAGAGGAAGTTAATCTTGGGAAACAACGCCACAGGTGGGGTTATCTGTATCATAATTGCCTGCTCACTGTGGGCAACCACAGGCACAGCCGCCAATTTAGCCCCTAGCATTAGCCCATTAGCCATAGGTTCTTTTGCCATGGGTGTCGCGGGCTTATTATTATTGATAACCGCTTCCAAAACAGTCATTAAAGAGCGGGCTAAACTCAGTAAGGTGCCCGTCCTTTTAGTGCTTGGTGGCATATCTATCGCCATCTACCCCTTGGCATTTTACAGCTCAATGAAACTCGCAGGGGTAGCAATAGGCACAGTCGTGTCTTTAGCATCAGCCCCCTTTTTCTCCATAGTGTTTGAACGTCTCATCAACAAAAAGTCTATTTCATTACGCTGGACCATAAGTTTTATATTTGGAGTGGTGGGTGTTACCTTAATTGCTATGGGCAAGCAAGTTCACGGGCAGCCAACACTTGTCAACAACAGCGAGTATTTAGGGTTAAGTACCATGCACTTTGGGGTGATACTGGGGCTTATCGCTGGGCTAAGTTATGCTGTATATGCATGGGCTGCCAAGCAAATGATTGTTCAGGGCATTAGCTCAAACGCCTCTATGGCGAGTATGTTTGGCTTTGCCTCTATGTTATTACTGCCCTCGTTACTGATTACAGGGAATAACTTGTTTGCTACCCCTACAAACACTGCAGTGTCTATTTACATGGCTGTAGTACCCATGTTCATTGGCTACTTGTTATTTGGTTATGGTTTAAGACATATTGAAGCAAGCAAAGCGACCTTGATTACATTATTAGAGCCAGTGTTAGCCACCTTGCTGGCGGTAATAGTGGTAGGTGAGAAGTTTAATAGCTGGGGCTGGTTGGGTATGGTGTTAATTTTAGTGTGTTTAATGTTGCAAATGCTAAAAGTTCCACCAAAGGTCAACAATGCCTAATCAGCATAACCACTACCTATGGCTCTAAAGGGTAGCTCCAATTCAAGTTCAGGGACTTGCAACCCCACCCATTGGGGGAAGGTATTACTATTTGGGCCGGGGAATAAGGTGTATTCATTCGCCCAAGGGTAACGATTTATGGCTGCGGTTACTTCGGGTATTAGCCGTTTTGCTTTATCACCCTGAATAGATAACAGCTTATCGGGCTTAGCTCCGTACCAGTAGCGATCTGGCGTTGCGGTTTGATATTGTTTTAAAGCAGGCAGACCATGCTTCACTCGCCAGCCTACAACTTCATAGACTGTATATTCAGCTGCATCAGCAGGTTTAATGGCAATCCAAGTATGCACCGCAAACCAACCTCGCCAGCTAAACGCATCTGCGGCGTAAAACTCAATTACTGCATCTTTGGTAATGGCTGGGTCTACCGCTAGGCCCGCTGGCTCGCGACTGGCTTCTCGCCAGTTGGTATTTGAACAAGCAACCAACAATCCAATTAGCACTATAACAACGGCTATTTTTCTCACACATGCTCCCAAATTTTATGACATTACCTAACTTAAATTTGAATTATTTAACTGTGTACCTGAACAAGATCACATTATCTAATATAAGGTTGCTCGACCATATAAATTTTGCACCAGCGCCGGTAAATTGCTCTTGAAAATTCATATAAGCAGGCTTGTTATCTACCCCGATTTCATCTTCGGAATATTCTAAAGATTTAGGCCAATCTAGATAGCTATTATCTAAGATCCAATTACTTGGAATATCCCAATGTAATGAATAAGTCGTTTGATATTGATAAGCACCTTTGGTGTCACAGGTGCTGGTTAACCTTTGCTGGCCTGTTTCTTCAACGCAGTTTAAGTCGTATATAGGCGCGGTATAAAAAGTCTGAGCCTTCCAATCTGAACTGGTGAGTGTACCGTCAGAAAAGCTCGCAATTAAGCCACCGTCTCCGGGGTGATATTGCTTACCTCTGTTATTCTCACTACCTAAACCAGAGTTTTCTTCCCAGTCCACCACCTTAATAGCAATATCGTAAGGCTTTTTAACCTTAAAGCGCACAATGTTAGAGTTAAACGGCGTAAAAGGCACTGGGTCTACCCCTATTAATTTTCCGTTAATAAAGAGTTCAAAGTAGTTATCTGCGAATATGTAACCTGTGATCACCTCACCATCGCTGTCGACCTCGATTATAGGTACTGTAGCCACATCTACATCAGCCAGAGACTTTGGCTCCACCTTAGAACATTGGTCATATAGGTTGGTTACAAAATTTTCCTCTTTATATAGGGTTTGTGCTGGGACTAGATAACTTTTCTCTCCCGCTTTTTTTATACCAATGGGAGACAAGCGCGAACGCCCATGTTCACAGGTAAATTGTGATTTAGAAAGGACTTCTGCAGGCCCTTCAATCACTATCACTTTTTCAGCTAAAACACTGAAAGTCGTGCCCCCTAAAAAACCTAAAGTGAAAACGTAACTAAGGCGAGTGATTTTCATTTGATCTTGTACTCCTATGATGAAACTAACAATCAGCCGGACACTGTTGTGAGGTTTCTGTGCTATCACAGATACCATCACCACAGTATTTTTTACCTGCATCAACGTCTCGGATATTAGTGTTAGGGCTCTCTTTACTTTGCCCTTGCAATGATGAGTCTGACTTTTTATATACTTCAGTTGTGATATTTCCGTCGGCATCAACATATTCAAATTGATATAAACCCTCTTGATCCCAATTGTAATTTATACGATGACTATGGCCATTTAACTGATACTCTAAAGAGTAACTGTGGGCTTGATGCTTTATAAAATGGGTGATTTCTGCACCGCGTAATGGGCCGTAATCAGCCGTTCTTACTGGCCGTGTAAATGGCTGAGGAACAATTTGATCCTCAGGGGCATTTCTTGGTGAGTCAGTGCTTACCTTACCCCTTAGGCCTGCTATAAAATACGGAGCGTAATCAACAGCATGGTATTGATAACTGCCACTTTCAGTAAACCTACCAAGATATTCATCAAGCTGTGCATCTGTTTGACCAAATACAGGGAAGCCATCTAAAGCAAAAGCCACTGGGTTATTTTCACCAACCACCTGTTCTAAATGTTCAGGAATTAAGTGATAGTGATAATCGTCGGCTTTACCGGCATGTCCGCCCCAACGATCTAGCTCACCAATTTCGGTAGCAAATTCCCCTCTGTTATTCATAGCATTAAATATGGGCACGCCATTAACCGCAACCGCTATGGCTCCTCGATGAAAATGCTCCTGAGTCAACAATGGTGTTTCGGCAAGTTCTGGGTGCAGCGGGATTTTCCAAGCATTATTAGCAGTATAACCTTGTGGCAATACAACTTGCTGCTGCCAATTGGTTATCCCTTCCATCACTGGGTGGTCCGGAATACCATTTGATGCAACTATAAAGTAGTCATCATCTTGGCTGGTGTTCACCTGTTTAAAGTGAGAAAAGCTTTTATGGCTATGTGAACTCCGCTCATTACCCAACTCAACAGTATTTTTTGCAGGGGAACATGACAATAACCCTAACAGTGCAATGGGCGTAAATACTCCTATAAAATTCATATGCTCTCTTTTAAAGATTTAAGCAGACTTCTGTAATAACAGCCCCAAAAGCCCACAAAAGATTCAAAATCTAGTTGATAGCGTTATGATGCTTAAGGCGATGAATTAATACGAGGGGCTTTACGATTTATTTACGCTTTAACAAACCCCATACAAGATTAAATAATCATGAACTTAATGCTTAGAATCGTCATTAACTCTCAACAATTTATGTATTTCAGGTTCTTTTTCGAGAGCAAACTCATACTCTGTAAATACAGATTTCACATAATCTTGGTTGTAATGAAAATCCAATGCCTCTTGGCTTTCAAACGTTTCAACTAGCACTAGGGTATTATTGTTTTCGGTAAATAATTCAAAGCGTTTACATCCTTCCTCTAGGAGAGTGGGGGCTAATATTTCTGTTATTAGCCTGCGGCAATGTGCAAATTTTTCTGGTTTAGGTTGGATAAATGCAACAATATCAATCATGAGAACCTCAATTTTGTAGTGAGAAAAGCCGTAACCTTAGATACGGGTTTGGTTAAAATAAGCGCTGTAAAGAATGCTGCAGGCCAAGCGTTGATGAACGCTATCATCCAGTAGTTCAAAAAGTCTGATACCAAGCCTAGATTGATAAAGGTCACCCACGCAGACATCAGTAAAGACAAACAAAAAGAAAACAAAAATGTAAAAATAAATCGAACCATTGCTCGTACCTATTTAGCGATAGAATAGATGCTAGGTTATAGAAATTAGAATTTTCTAGAACAAGGTTTTTGGAAACTTAAGTGTGAGGAATTTGACATGTTAGATGATTTTTTGTTGTTTGTAGAAGTTGCCAGAAGGGGCAGTTTTTCAAAAACAGCCAAAGTACTTAGGTTAACGTCACCGACCTTATCAAAACGGATTAGCTTTTTAGAAGACCGCTTAGGCACTCCTTTATTTATTCGCTCTTCTAGGGGCTTATCATTAACCAGTTACGGCCAAGATATGTTCGAGAAGTATGCCAATGAGGTACTCGAAATAAATAATGCATTGCTTGTAAAAGATACTTCTTTACCTAGCCGATTTACCCTACATTGTCCGCAAAACCTAATGCAAGGCCCACTCTATAGTGCCTTATCACAATTTGTTGCCTTACCAGAACTTGCCGCTACAGATATTACTCTAGAGCCTGCAAACGCCAATGTACTGCTTAGTCAAACATCGTTTGATATGGCTATTCGCGTAGGTAAACAGAAAGATTCTGCTTATTATCAAAAGGCTGTTGGAGAAATAGCTGTAGCATTAGTTTGCTCAAAAGCTTGTTTATCAAAGGAGGTGTTAGTTACCCCTTATGATAAGTTTCCCGAACACAATAAAGCCTTACAAAATACATATAACGACTTCACAAGAACAATAAAAACCAACGACATCACAGTCGCCAGGCTCATGGTGCAAGATAAAATGGGTGTGGGTTTACTGCCCATGACAGAAGTACAACAATTGCTTGAAGACTCAAAAGGCGAATATGAGTACATGTCTGACATACTATTCAACCGCCCCGTATATGCACTTTGGCCAAATACCCAAGTGCCCACTGGGACAGCATCATTATTATTAGATGTGTTACGTGTGAGTAAACCTACTGCGCTAAACGGCCAACTATTAAAGCTTTAAGCTAAATCATAACATTCAACTATAAACCTGCTTATTAGCTGAATTAATGCCTAAAAAAGCCATAATAAACCTTGTATGGATTACTAGGTTCAGGCTTTCTTAGTTACATACCTATAAAACAAGGATCAATTCACCCGCCATGGTGGGTTGAGTCTGTTTTCGCCAGCCCAATACAACTTAATTTTATTACCCGACGGGTCAAATAATATGGCCTCGCGCCAGAGGTAGGTTTGGTCTGTGGGTAACTGCTTAAACTCTATTCCTTTAGCTATTAATTGCTCTACCCATGCATCTAAAGCTTGATGCTCAAAGTAGATCACTGCGCCATTTTCAGCGTTCTGATCCAATACTAGTGAAAAGCTAGCCTCACCTTCAGGGCATTCAAACCGTGCATAATGGGGCGTATCTACTATTTGATTAAATCCTAACGTTTTATAAAAACTAACGGCTTTGGGCATATCTGCCACCGGTAAGGTAACTTGGTTTAGATTCAACTTATCTTCCTTAGTGATTAAGCAAACTATAATTTTGCGTATTTAGTGTTTAAGTTTTTGTTTGGCAATGCGCAAAGCATGTTCCCGGAGCGCTTTTAGCTGAGGGCTTTCGGTGTGCCAATAATGCCAAAACAATGGGGTTTCTATTACATAATTAGGCTTTAAGTCTACTAATTCACCGTTATTTAGTGAATTTCCAATTTGTAACTCTGGTAATAAACCGTACCCTAGCCCAGCCACTATCATTTGTTTAAAGCCCTCAGAAGATGGGCACGAATGAATGTATTTAGGCTCGCCGTACTTAAAGTCTTCTAGAAAGTCATGCTGCAAGGTATCGTTTTCATCAAACACTAGACATGGCAGTTGTGATAAGTCTGCATCAACCCCGTATTTTTGTACAAAATCTGGGCTTGCCACCGCCTTATACGGCAGCGCCCCTAACCTATCAACCGAGCCGCCATTCACTGGCTCTGGGTTAGAGGATATACATATCATCACTTCACCTGCTTTCATTCTATTTAAGGTTATAGACTGATCTTCTACCACCAGCTCAAACTTCAACTTACCTACCACAGAAGACTCTGGCACAGCTAAAGCCTCTGGCAACCAAGTTGCGAGAGAATCGGCATTAACAGCAAGTCGCACTGTTAGCGGTTTGTCGTAATGTGAGTCTTCAGCAATACTCGTCATGCCTAACGCCACCTCTAGCTGCATAACTTGCTGTAAGTGATTCAACAACCTTTGCCCAGTTAGGGTTAGTTTAGGAGGTTGCGAGCGCACTAAAACTGGCTCTCCTAGAATAGACTCAAGCTGGCGTATTCTTCTGCTCACAGCGGACTGCGTGATAAAGAGTTTTTTAGAGGCTTTCTCAAAGCCTTTCTCAGTTATAACAGCAGATAATGCTTGTAAAAGTTGATAATCAATCATAATTTTAATTCATGTAGCAGGATTTATATTCATTATACTACTGATGATACAGAAGATATTATTGCTGTCATTGATATCTTCTGGGTGCAGCGGGTTAACTCCTTGCCCTATTTACCACACAATTAAATATAGGATTTAAATGGGCTCTTTTTTTTCTGGGATCATGCTTGGCTTGAGCTTGATTGTCGCCATTGGGGCGCAAAATGTATGGGTCTTGAGTCAGTGTATGTCGGGCGCCAACCGTTTAGTCATTGCTCTGGTATGTATTTTTTGTGATGCCTTGCTTATCATAGTAGGAGTATTTTCGGCCAACGAAATTAAACTACTGATGCCATCACTTATACCCTGGTTAACCTATGCTGGCGTAGGGGTGCTCTTATACATAGCATTTGGTTCTGCAATGCGTGCAATTAGAGGTAACTCTGGTTTAAAACTTCAGAAAAGTAAGGCGAAAAACTGGCAACTAACTGCCCTTGCAGCTTTTGCCATATGTTTATTAAACCCACATGTTTACTTAGACACTGTGGTATTACTAGGAAGCCTAGGGGCTTTACAGCCCAGTCCGGCTTTATTTGCAGTGGGAGCTTGCGTAGCTTCTCTCTTTTGGTTTGGCAGCCTTGCGGCTTTTGCCCCAAAACTAAAAGTGTTACTTAGCTCACCTACACGCTGGAGAATATTTGATAGTCTAATGGCCATCATTCTAATATTCATGGCACTACAGCTTTGGACCATGGCTTAGATCAGCGAATTAATATTGTGGTTTAGTATTATTCAAAATGAACGATGATGATGCTTTGACTTTAGACTCGTATTCTTTAATTTTTTCATTAGCTTTGTAATCTAATAAAATCATAGGGTTACAATTAACATAGCCATCGACTTGTGAGATTATGTTTTTAATTGCTGCAGGTGTATAGCCATGCTCATATTGGGTCTCACGCAGTTTCATCGACTTGAAATTAGGACTTTTACATAATTCCATTGCTCTTTTAGTAAACGTTGCATGAGCAGCAGGAAAGTCAGTCCAAGGTGCAAAATTGGTTTTTGAAATAATAGAGAAAAGACCATCATCTACTTTAAAATCAGAAAATCCTCCTCCAAACGGATTTTCTCCTTGTTCTTGGTTATTGTGATATGAAGATGTACAACTAGTTAATATTAAAAAACAAAAAAGGCACCTAATGAGCTTCATATGCAATCTCCGTTTGTTGAAAAGAAGTGAATTGATTTCAAGGCATATATTGTGAGTTAACAAAGTAAATTTATTTAATCACTTCAAAATCAGCAAAGCGAATAGAATCTTGCTCATTAACTAACATATGCTTGCTTTTTAGAGAGCGATAAAAACCCCATTTAGGCCTTACAAAATGATCTTTTTGTGTGCCACGCCACATGTCTAAATTTTCCGATTGATAAGTCAATACGATTTGTCTATCAGACATGCGTTTAACTGTGATATCTAATGCGCCATTATTACCATAAGTCACTGTACACTCAGCCTCTAACCATACCTCTGCAACCTCTGGCCAAAGAGTCTTATCTAATATCACGGCTTTTTTTATTGGCGCATGGGACAAAGCTAACCATCTGTCACCACGATAACTTCTCGCTGAAATCGTTAAAATAGGCATACCAATACCATCGTCCACCGACTTTAATTGAAAAAAGTGACTAAAATTTTTAGAAAGCGACATATCGGCTTCAAGCTTGAACTTCCAGCGGTACGTCATGGTTTCACCTTCAAAGCCTTTTAAACTAGCTTTAGACCCCCCGTAAGCTTTTATCTCATTACGCTGTCTGTCATTAAATTTAATATATTTATCTCTGTCTTTATCTAGATCGCGGTGCAATACAAATACAAAGTGATTACCTACTATATGGTCGGTATCTTCATAAATATGTTTTTCACTAGGATGATTATCTGGGTATAAATCGGGTGATTCAATCGAACGTTTGCCGCCAAAATTCTGAATTAACTCGTAGGCCGTTAACCCTTGATTAGGCCCGTCAGCTTTTAAGGTAGAAACCATAGGAGTTGAGAGCACAAAAGTACTGAATGCCAAAGATATGAGTAGCAGTAAAATATTACTCATAAGCCTTTAATGTATCTAAAATTTCTTTAGATAGCGTCTCATATGAACTGAGAATAGAGCCTGATAATTGTTTGGGGTTATCAAAGTCTGGATCAGGCTCCATCACAATTTCAAAAATAGAGTACTCAGGCATTACCTCTTTGTTTACCCACTTTACATCTTTTAGCTTTTGCCAATAGCTTAGTTGCACGCCTTTTGTTTGTCCCAGCAACCAAAGCTCAAAGTGGGCCTTATGATGATTAAGTACAATTGCCAACTTGAGTTTGTGTTGTTTTAGATAAACGTTTTGCAGGTAAAAATAAGTAAAGTCTATGTAACCGTGCAGCACATTAGCTACCGACAGCTCACCTTTGTATTGTTTGTGAAACTCCGTTCTAAGGGCTTGAACTATACCAACCAAGCTTTGATAGGTTTGCTGAATCTCACCACTTGCAAAAGCCTTTTTGTAGGTCGGAATACGTGCAGCTAGACTTTGTTTTGACATCTCTACCCTCTATTTTTATTCAAAACCAACAGGACTATACTCGAGTTACATGCCCTTATCTTGTTGATATTTATATAAGCCTTTTAAGGCATTATATAAGCCAGCAGCCATAGTAAAATCATGACTCTCATTATCAAACACATCTAAATAGAGAATCAAATCACTGGAACGGTTGCGTAATATTGTTTGCGTTAAATTGTCATATACCTCTCGCATTTCGCCACTTTCAGTTCCAATATTAAAATAAAGAAAACTGCCAACACTGACACCTTTTATAACAGATTGCTGTGCCGCTGTAGCCGCTTCTCTTGCTCCCCACCACACCGCAGGACTAAACGCCAAGTGAGCTTGAAAAAGGTTTGGCCGTGAATGAAATGCGTGTACTACAAACAGACCAGCAATAGAGTGTCCAGCGACAACATTGTGATTGTTAGTACGATAAGCTTTATTGATGTGAGGCATGAGTTCTGTTTCGATATAATCTAAAAATCTATCTGCACCACCACCTTCACCGACAGGGCCCCTAGGATCCATATTTACCCTAGGTGCAAAATCTCGTAAGCGGTTTGTAGTGTTTACGCCAATCACTATATGTTCATTAGCACCATTAGAGCTGTGAAGATGTCGGTTCATACTATCTACAAGCTCAGTATTGATGCCGTCATCTAATACATAGAACACTGGATAAGTTTTGTTTTTGTTATTTGTGTAAGAAAGTGGCAGCTTTACGGTAATCTTAGTTTTTTCGTTTAGTACTTCCGAAAATATGCCATTAGTCACTTCTACATCAACAGCGGCAACCGCCATAGATACAAGACTAAATAGTAATAACAAAAAAACGTTCAAGACTAATAATTCCTTTCAAATATCTAGCACCAATGAGCAGTAAAGTACCCGCCAAGCTAAAAAGTGCTGCATTCTTAATGAAGCACTACAATTTTTTATTTTATGCTTTGTTCCTTGGGGCTATTTAAACTTGTACCATGATTCTCTACGGTAACAGGCGACACCCATTCCAATACCTAAAAGCACCATAAAATATTGATTGCTCAATATTCCCCAAATAAACGGAATGGCCGCAATAATGCTTGCATTAGCTAGCCTTTGCTTAGCTGAGTAATGAGCTTCTACCATCATCCCCTTTTTAATCAAAACCTTTTGAGCAATTAACAAAGCAATGGTAAGTTTTGATTTTTGAGACGTTTCAGTAGTAAACACGACATTGAGTCGATACTGCAGGATCAGTTTTAGCATGTTACTTAGGGGGCGTATAGAATAGCTTTTTAGTAAAAAAACCAAACTCACTATAATGAACAAGCTTATAGTTTACTGCTATTAAGCAAGCTAATTAAACTTACATACAAAACTCTCTGATATGCGGCTTTAGTTACTGTTTGCTGCCTAGCGCATCAATCAGTAACTCACCATCTTCTTTTGCAAAAGGCCCCTGTGGCCACTGCTCTAATAAGTCGAGTACCACTTCGCTGGGCCTACAAAGTTTGATACCTTTGGGGCTACAAACTATAGGCCGATTTACTAATATAGGTTGCTCTAGCATGGCCTCTAAGATTTCATCTTCGCTTACCTTTTCATCTAATAAACCTAATTCTTTTGCGGGAGATTTAGTCTTTCTCAATGCAGCTCTAGGGGTTAAGCCAGCTGTGGCAAATAAAGCGAGTAGTTGAGGCCGAGTCCAACCATGCTTTAAATAATCAATGACCATTGGCTCATAACCTGCCGCTTTGATAACAGCAAGTACGTTTCTAGAGGTGCCACATTCAGGGTTATGGTGTATTACTATCATCTTAGGGACCTGTTATTTATGTATGACTTTCCTTTCATAGTACCTAGCAACAATGACATTTTTGTCACACCTTTAAAAACTTTTTTGGACACCACCAAACCATTTACAAGCTAAGTAATTACCACAACAAATTAGGTAAAACCCCGAATAGTATCCGCTAAGACTTTAATTAATGATAATTCAAAGGTCTATGAAATTTTTTAAAGGATACTCCCAATGAAAACCTCAACATGGGCGAAAGAATTACAGAAAAGTTATCAAGGTATGGTAAATAACGTTGAAAAATTTGTAGTGAAGGAAGGAAAAAGCTTGCAAGAGGCTATCCATACTGCTGAAACAACACTTGAGAATGCCAAAGAAATAAGCCTAGATGCCATAAGAGAAGCAAGTAAGCATCTAAAAGACAATTTACGTATTTGGGTAGAAACAGCTGAAGAAATTAATCAAGCTTATAAAGATGAAATTAACTTTGATTTGGCCTTCGCAAGTAGCTCTTTTTCAGACAAATTCAAGAATATTGCTAACTCAAACACAGCTCAATTAATTGAATTTACAACAAAACTTAAAGAACAAGCCCAAACAGCAACGGCAGACTCACATATGTCTGTCCATGAAAAGCATAATCAATGGAATTCAGAGCACGCACTGTGGCTTGATGAAATCGAACTTTGGAAAAAAGACCATGACAATGCCCTAAAGAAATTAGTAATGATAGAAGCCGCATTAAAACAACATGAAAAGGCACTACTTGAGCATTCTCAGGTTATTAAAGCTCATAGCAATTTAGAACATAAGCATGAAATCGCTATCGCAGATGCTGAAAAAGACCCAAGTAATCAAACGTCACAAATTGCAGATGAAACACTACAAACACTGCACAGAAAGGAATCTCAAATACATGCACAGCATGCAGAGTTCCATCACGCAGCAAAAGCCAACCATTATAAAATAATGGCTATGGTCAATATGCTTTATAAGCAAACTCAAAAAACTAAATAAGGAATAAATTATGGCTAACAACACGCTAAAACTAGATTCTGAATCAAACATAGAAGCTATCAAAGTCGCTATTGCTAAAGGCGAGGAAAGCAAACTAAAAATGCTTTTAACTAATATAATTTTTGACGAATTACAAAAAGAATATTTGATTAAGTGGGCTGAGCATTGTAAAACGCCAAATATAGTAACCCTACTTAAAGCTGCCCCCGCTACGCCCTAATTATCAAAGTAAGTTTTATGTAGATATATAAATTACAGATAACTTTGCAGCCACATTTTTTCTATGGGTTGGGAGTACTTGGCTGCAAAAAATATTTTTAAAAACACTGATTTGAAAGGGCAGTTAGTCATTAGAACAGAGTAAACTTTAATTATTTGTTGGTCACTTATTCTCAAAATAATCATTTAAAAGGATCCAGTCTTTATAATGAGGCGAAATCCAGCCTATGTCTTTAAAGGCATTAAATATTCCATCTTCATTACTATTAGTCTGATTTCTATGACCACGAATATATGCCTGCAAGGCATCAAAGTAGTCTTTACTTTTTGAGTTGACCACAAAAACCCTAGTACCAGGTAAACTAAGCTTAAACCCATCTATTCGCGTTAACACTACCTCACCATCTAGATTGTAAACATATTTTTTATTTAGCGCGTTTGTCGTAAAGTCGGCTCTTTTTTTGGCAATCATATTGGGGATTTTACGGTGATTAGAAACTAAAACATGAGGTCTAGTTGTTAACTTACTCAACTCGGAGTCGTCTCTAATCCATTGGGTCGCAGTGATACTCGTAAGGTTCATGAGCTCATAAACACTTGTAATAGCTAATACTTCTGGCCTATTGGGAGCAGTGAAAAAACCCACTTCAAATTCACCTTGTCGCAGCACAGGATCCGAGAGCGACAGGTTGGTTTCTTTAAGCTGATTAATTACCGACGGGAATTCACTCATAGAAAAGGCATCGGCAACGCCCACTGAGAGCATTTTAATCGCTCTAATATTATTAGGCGCTTGTATAACCTGAATGGTATCTCCGAGTTTATTGAAACGGACAACTTCACAATGGATCAAAAAATCTAATACAGGTCGACCAAAATTAAACTCTTTAATCTTGGAAATAGGAATACATTTGTTGACTGGTAATAAGTAATCTCGACCATCTGTAAATGAAGGGTGCTCTTCCAGCAAGCCTTCTAGGCTTTTTAAAAAACCTATAGGTACCACGATTTTTATAGGCTTTGAGGTAACTGCTTGGGTTAGCGGGACAAGTAAGAAAGCCGTTGAGAGACAAAATAACTGTAAACTTAGTTTTACTGCCTTTGATACTTTTAACATAATCCGTGTCGTTTCAAATCTATAATTGGTGTAAAAAATATACCTTACCAATTATAAATTTGAATTCCTAATACAATAGCTTGTAAAGCTTTAGCTTTAGCTTTAATTAAACTATGCTCTTACCTTCCACAGCACTTTTTAAATTTACGGCCATTACCGCAAATACAAGGATCGTTACGGCCAACTTTTGGAGTATCCCGAGTACCTGGTGTTTTAGGAGGGCAGCAACTTGTGTTGGTGCAACCTGTGCTTGTTTCTTGCGGTGTATTTACTTTATTTGTTTCATTCATATCTTTAACACTTTTCTTAATACAACAAGCTATAAATTTTACGGCGGTATTTTGATTTTAATGGGTCGCCATCTGGCAATGCATTAATCATATCTAAGGTCAGTTTTTTAGCTTCACCAAAATTTAAGTCTTTTAGCAATACAGAAACAATAAGCTCTAACGCTTCTTCGGTTTGATTGGCCTGATGTAATTGCACTGCTAATTTTACTTTAAGCTCCAAGTCATCAGGATTGGCTACAAGCTCAGCTTGTAAGGCTTTAATTTCAGGAGACTCAGCGGCTTGTTCGGCTAATTCTATTTTACCTAAAATACTATTATACAGGGCGTCTTGATCAACTAAACCGATTGTCTCTAACAAAGCTTTAGCCGGTTTAATTTGACCCAGTTCTACTTGGCAATCAGCAAGTAATAACTTGATATCAGCACGGGTATCGTCAAGCTCATGGGCTTGCTTTAAAACGGTATAAGCTTGCTGGTAATCACCATTGGTCACCAAGTCAACAGCTTGTTGATACAAGCCATCTTCAGGTTTAGGTAGGTGTTTTTCAAAGCTGGCGATAATTTGTTCTTCGGTTTGAATACCTGCAAACCCATCAATAGGTTGGCCTTCTTTAATCAACATTACCGTAGGTAAATTTTGAATGCCAAATTGGCCAGCAATTTCTTGTTGAGTTTGACAATCAACTCGGGCATGAATGAGGCTATCACTAAACTTTGCCGCTACATTTTGTAATACCGGAGCTAGTTGCTGGCTGGGTTCGTAACCTTCCGCCCAAAACTCTACCATCACAACTTTAGTTTGTGAGTCTTGCAAGATAACTTGCTGGAAGTTTTCTGGGGTGATGTTGATTACACTATTCATATTGGTATCCATAGATATTCAGTTGAAAAGGGGATGGGGTCAAAAACGCTGATTTCAAGGAACAAGAAGTTATATATTCAATGTTAACATTAACCAAAAAGCGTGGTGAATTAAAAATTAATTTACTCATTCGTTGAATGAAAATAACTAGCTGGCCTTTCACATCTATATATTTCACTATTAGATAACAATATAGAGTTACTAAGGGGCAAAACTTGCTTGGTCATTGTAAATGTACTTCTTACATATTTTTTGCTGCACTTGTCTTGCTTCTATCTGCTTGTACTTCAAAGCCTTCCTTGATGCCTACACCTAATGTATTTCTTAATAAACCGTATTTAGAAAGTGATGTCCCCGTTTCACTTCGTGAAACAAGTATGAAGTTAATTTATGTCACTGACCGTGCAATTTCTCAGAAAGCGGGGCAAAACTATAACGCAAAACGTTCACCATCAATGGCTTACGGTTTAGCTAAGGTTAATTTTGAAGAGCCCTCATTACATTGGCATGAACTAGTGGCTCAAAGCAATGCCCCAAAACGTTCTGTTGATTTAAGTTATGTATTAGAACAAGTGAAGGAGTTAGGGCGCTATCCAGTGTCGCCATATAAGTTTCATAAGGTTCATGGTCGACTAGCGATTGATAAATCTGTTAAAGAAAAAAAGCAACACCATGAAAATAAATTTAATCAAATAGTCAATGAACAATTAGAGGGGTCGACAAAGAAAGACGTTATTCTATTTGTACATGGGTTTAATAACACTTTTGATGAGTCTGTTTTCACCCTTGCAGGAATTTGGCATTTTTTACAGCGTCAAGGGGTGCCTATTGTGTATTCATGGCCTGCTGCGGCTGGTGGTGTAACTGGCTACCTTGCGGATAAAGAATCTGGTCAGTTTACTATCTTTCATTTGAAAGAAACCTTACGGGCATTGTTCAACAACCCAAAAGTAGAAAATATACATATTATTGCCCACAGCCGCGGGACCGATGTAGTCACAACAACACTAAGAGAGCTTATCATCCAAAATAGAGCTGGGGGCGGAAACCCTAGACAAGATTTACGTATTGAAAACTTAATACTCGCTGCCCCAGATTTAGATTTTGGTATCATCAAACAACGGCTCATGGCAGAGCAATTTGGGCCTGCATTTGGAAAGATAACCATTTATACCTCTCAAGAAGATAGCGCACTTGGGTTATCTCAATGGTTAACTAACACTATTAGCTTTGGACGTTTAAACACGCAAGATATCAACCTCAACGAAAGGGAAGTGTTTAAAGCAGCGGGAAATGTAAGTCTAATCAAAGTGCCCACATCTAATAGTTTAATTGGCCATGACTACTTTCATAGTAACCCTGCGGTAAGCTCTGATTTAATTAATCTAATTTTATACAACGCTCACCCTGGTTCAGTAAAAAGACCCCTTATAAATATTGAAAATAATTTTTGGTTGCTTAATAAGAACTATTTAATTACTCATTGATGAAATAAAACCAGCCGCAGGCAATAAAAACGACTTACCTGTACACTAAAGTTTAATAACTAGGAGTTCAAGCAAGTTTTCCCATTTGATAATCCACAAATGCTTGGTTTATCTCTTCTCGGGTATTCATGACAAAAGGGCCACCTCTAGCAATAGGTTCATTCAAAGGTTTACCTGCAATCAATAAGTACTTAGCCGCACTTAAAGCATTAATTTCAATTGTATCGCCATCGGTTAACACCACAAGATGGCCCTTAAGAATGGTTTCTTGAGAGCCAACAAGTTGAATTTCACCTTGGTATACATAAATAAAACTGTTGTGTCCTGCTGGGATATTTTCTGTGAAAAGCCTATCAGGCTGTTGTTGCACATCCCAATAAATGGGGTCCACAAATGGGTTATCAATAACACCCTTTGTGCCATTTTGAGTTTGCCCAGCAATCACGGTAAGGCTCAATCCTTGGCGAGTTTCCACTGAGATATCATTCCGTGTTTTCTCTTGGTAAGCCGGCTCAGTCATTTTATGTGACTTGGGTAGATTCACCCACAATTGAAACCCGGCTAGTAAATCATCTTGTTGCTCAGGCATTTCCGAATGAATGATACCTTTACCGGCAGTCATCCACTGTACGCCACCAGCCTCAATTATGCCTTCATTGCCAACACTATCTTGGTGGCGCATCTTGCCAGCTAACATGTAAGTTACAGTTTCAAAGCCTCGATGAGGATGCGGTGGAAACCCTGCAATATAGTCTTGTGGCTGATCAGAGCCAAAAGCATCTAACAATAAAAAAGGGTCAAGCATATTGATATAAGGAGTACCAATAATACGAGTCAATTGCACCCCAGCGCCATCTGAAGCTGGGAGCCCTCTAAACACCTGTTGAACATTTCTAAATTTAGCCATTTAGGGGCTCCTTTTTTCAAATTAAAAAGTATGGACGATTAAGTTCATTGCGAGTGGGTAAGTATGTTATCGCTGACTAAATCTATTTTAGTCGCATCTACGACAGTAACGTCTGTGATCCCGATAAAGCCCATTACCTGCTTTAAGTAAGGAGTCGCTAGGTCCATTGCACTGCCAATTGGTACACCACCTGAAGCCATAACCAAATACACTTTTTTATTTTTTAGTAATCCCTCTGGACCATTTTCGGTATAACGAAAAGTGACGCGAGCACGGGCAATTAAGTCAATCCAAGCTTTAAGCACGGCAGGTACACCAAAATTATAGATAGGTGACCCGATAATAACTTCATCGGCATCTTGCAGTTCTTTCACTAGAGCATCGGAGAATGCTAACGCTTCCTTCTGAGGCTGCTCTCTTAGCTCTGGGTCAGTAAAGTTTGCGCCAATCCACTGCTCATCGATAAAAGATAAACCAGAGGCTATGTCCCGTTCATTTATTTGCAAATTTGTATGCTGATTTTTAAGTTCTGTGATTAACTTTGCAGACACTTGTCTGGTTAAAGAATCTTGGTAACGACCGCTGGAATTAATTGATAAAACTGTTTTCATTTTTGTATTCTCCAATAAAGTTTAAGGAATGATTCTGAACTGACAGCTATATTACTGTTGATTTGAGAAAGAAAAACAATCTAAAATCAAAATCATTGTTCTTAAATTATGAACAATAGTGCTAGGCTATTTATTATAGCTAGGTGAAAAAAGCAGGATAAAGTGCGAATGAATCAATTTGAAGATATGCAGACCTTTGTGCGTATTGTCGAGGCAGGCAGTATTACCAAAGCCGCAGAGCAACTAGATATAGTGAAATCAGCGGTGAGCCGCAAGTTAACCGAGTTAGAAAAGCGTCTAGGTGTTACTTTGTTAACCCGCACAACTCGCTCGCAAACCTTGACTGACTCAGGCCGCAGTTACTACCAAGAATGTATTCGTATCATAGAAGACTTAGCCGAAGTTGAATCAAGCATAAAAGATGAGCATTGTTCATTCGCAGGTAAAATTAGACTTTCAGTACCCTTTTCCTTCGGGCTTAAACACCTAGCCCCAGCTCTACGCCAATTTAACGATGCGCACCCCAATATATTTTTTGATGTGGATTTTAACGATCGAAAAGTGGATTTAATAGAGGATGGGTACGATTTGGCCATCAGAATTTCTAATTTGGCTGACTCTAGCCTAATAGCCAGAAAGATAACCTCTATGACCCCTGTTTTATGCGCTAGCCCCGCTTATTTAAAAAGGTATGGTGAACCTAAAGTCCCTAGCGATTTAAATAATGGACATGTTCGCTTAAGGTACAACCTGATCCCCGATGCTTGGCGGTTTACTTCAGTTGATGGTGCAGAAGTGACAATCAAAATCCCTGTTACAGTGAGCTCAAATAATGGCAGCTACTTATGTGAAGAAGCCATTGCCGGCAGAGGCTTACTGTTAGGACCAGACTTTATTTGTTATCAAGCCATAAGCGCCGGGCAACTAATACCGCTATTTCGTGAGCAACTAAAAGGTAAGGCTGTTAATGCCTATGCAGTTTATCCTAAGACTCGGCATCTATCGCAAAGGGTCAGGGGACTTATCGATTTCCTAGCTAAGTACTATGGAGACACTCCTTATTGGCGAGTTAATTAATTACTCTCGGAGTACTTTTTGTCGCCCATCCAATACTTGACCAAACGGTTCAGTTTATCTAATCTCACGTGCTTAATGGCTCACGCAGTTGTTAAGAATTTTAGCTACAACACAAAAAATAAACATAATATTTAAGAGAGATGAACATGTTAAAAGCTATACCAACTTGCTTGGCTTTGGCTATTTCGCCTTTAGCTTACGCTGACGATATAATTGCAGAGCAAAATTTTAATGGCCTATCTTCAGATGGCACATACACCACAGAAGCCGTAACCGATGGTACCGCTTTAAGTAACACTGGCGCATTTAATATTGGAGGTGATGACCTAGATTTTCAAACCTATTGGTTTGACAGCCGCAGTGTAGGCGATGGTCCAATTGATACCTCTGAAGGTTCAGACGGTAGTGATTTTATCGGTGTGAATAGTTATAACGCCACTAATTCACCCGATGTAAGTGCAGCAGGTGTGCCTATAGCAGATGGGATAGAGCATAACTTTGAATTTAATGACACAGATGGCCGCTTAGATGTTGTTTTCGAAGAAGTAGATGTAAGCGGTTACGAAAACCGTCAGCTTACAATTAACTATTGGATAAATGAAGACACCTTCGAAAGCGATGACTTTTTTACAGTATCTATCTCAGATGGCACATCTAATATAGAGCTTTACTCTGTTAGTGAAACGGTTTTACAAAACTTATCTAATGGAGACGCTGGTGTAGCCTCTGAATGGCAAACATTAACCGTCGATTTGGATGATCTTATCTCTACCAACAGCTTAGGTGAGACCTTAACTCTAACGGTAAGTGCAGACATCAACTCTGGTAATGAAAACATCTTTTTTGACGATGTCCTATTTTCAGCTTTAAGTTCTGAAGAAGAGGAAGATGAAGAAGAAATCGAAGAGCCAATTGAAATAGGCGCATGTTTTGCCACTGACTCTGAAGGCTTAGCGTATATCAGCGCGGTTCAAGGTTCTGATACGGCTTCTCCATTGGATGGCTCAGAAGTTATAGTAGAAGGTGTTGTGACAGGTCTTCGTGACAATGGATTCTTCATGCAAGAAGAAGTCTCAGATGAAGACCAAGATAGCAGTACATCTGAAGGAGTTTTTGTTTATTACACTGATACTTTACCGACTGTTAATCACACTGTGCGAATATTAGGAACAGTAGACGAATATTACGACCTTACCCAAGTAACAAGTGTTACTAGTTTATTAGATTGTGGCGAAACCACTGCATCTATTACCACAGCTAATGTGTCCTTTCCAATGGCTGAAACAGACGACTTAGAGCATTACGAAGGCATGATGGTAAGTGTAAGCGACCTCACTGTTTTCGATACTGATACCCTATGGCAATATGGTGAGCTTGGATTGAGCAATGAGCTTAAACGCCAACCAACTGATCTTAATGCTCCACTTACGGCTGAGTACGAACAACAAATTATAGATAACGCTGCCAACATTATTTATGTTGAAGATGATAACTCCAACAGTTACCCAGATACATTAAGCTTTTTCAGTGACTTTAGTTATACCAATGCCATTGGTGTAGGTGATACTGTCACAGCAACTGGACCACTAAACTACTCATTCAGTAAATACCGTATAAATGCCACAGCAGCAGACTTCACAGTGTTAAGCGCCCGTGAAGCATCTCCTAGCATTGATGAAGGTGACGTAAAAATTGCAACTTTCAATGTACTGAATTACTTCAATGGTGACGACGACGGTAACGGTGGTGTGACATTTGATTATGACGCTAACCGCGGTGCCGAGAGCGAAGAAGAGTTTGAGCTACAAGAAGGACGAATCGTAGAAGCAATTGTTGCAATGGATGCGGACGTTATCGGCCTAATGGAAATTGAAAACGATGGGTTTGGTGACGATAGCGCAATTCAATCCTTGGTTGATGCGGTTAACGCCGAACAGTCAGATGATAATGCCTATAGCTTCATCACCACTGCTGACGATAGCTTAATTGGTACAGATGCCATTGCAGTAGGCTTAATTTACCGTGCATCTGTTGTTACGCCATCAAGCGAAGCAATTAAAATTGATATGCCATCACAGTTGTTATCTGATGACACTAGTTATGCACAAATGCGCGTATCTTTATTACAAAGTTTCACCCATGACGAAAGCGGTGAGTCATTTGCAGTAGTGGTTAACCACTTTAAGTCTAAAGGGTCAGGATGTTATGAAGATTCTGTAGAAACAACAGATATTGACAGCATTCAAGGTAGTTGTAATGCGCTACGTGTATCAGCAGCCGTGACTTTAGGTGATGCCCTAGAAGCCGCTGATTTACCAGACAGAGTGATGATTTTAGGTGATTTGAATGCATACTCAGCTGAAGATCCTCTTGCCGTACTAACTGATTACGATCCAGCAGAGCGTGGATACACTATCACCACAGCAGCTCGTACAGAGTTAGATGAAGGTGCTTCGGTAGACGTTACCACAACCTATGGTTATGAAAACGTAGCTGAAACCTTTGACGCCGATGGCTTCTCTTATTGGTATTATGATTCTATGCAAGTGGGCAGTTTAGACCACATTTTAGCTAGTAGTGCATTTATGGATGACATTGTTGATGCCACACACTGGAACATTAACTCAGTTGAAGTTTACCAACTGCAATACGACCAAGCTCTAAGCTACTACAGTGTTGAAGATGGTTATGCCTTTACTGACCTTGGCCCATATAGAAGCTCAGACCACGACCCTTTCATCGTATCTGTAAGCTTTGCCGCTGACGAGCCAGAAGAGGAACCTGAGGACGATGACACCTCATCTAACAATGGTTCAGGTGGTTCAACTGGCCTAGGGTTCTTATTACTAGGCTTAGCCGCCTTGTTTCTTCGTAGAAAAGTAACTCGTTAACATGACATGATGTGAATCATGTTTAAAAAAGCCACATCAATCAAATTGACTGATGTGGCTTTTTTTCACCTGATGATTATATGAATTGTCGCTAATTAGACATTCGAACTGAACCCGACATGTTAGTTTAATGTTAGTATTTTTACGGACAGTTCATTATGACTACACGCACACAACCCCCATTCACAAACTTTGCTGAGTTTTATCCTTATTACTTGTCAGAGCATAAAAACAACACTTGTCGACGCTTACACTTTGTTGGTTCAGCATTAATTTTAATATTAGTTGCTTACACTTTAGTAACTGCTCAGTGGTCACTGTTATGGTTTTTACCCGCTTTAGGTTATGGCTTTGCTTGGGCTGGACATTTCTTTTTTGAACACAACAAACCCGCAACGTTTAAACATCCTTTTTACAGCCTATTAGGTGATTGGGTCATGTTCAGAGATATATTATTTGGAAAAATTCCGTTTTAAGGTATTTTGAGATTAGCCATTTCTTTAGTTAGCCCTTCTATAAAACCAAATAATCCCTCAAAAAACCTGTGTTTTTTTAAAGTCAATATGGTTTGACTAAAAAAAGTACAAATATCTTTGATTTGGAGCCTTTTCAAGCTCACAAAAAAACCGTAAACTTGCGCCCCTTTTTGACATGACGAACATTTTTTGCACGATTTAAATAAAGGCAAACAACTCCTTATATGATGCAGATAGGTCCGCATAAGTTAGAAAACAATTTAATGCTCGCGCCAATGGCTGGAGTAACTGATCGCCCGTTTAGACAATTATGTAAACGTTTAGGTGCGGGCCTAGTGGTATCAGAAATGCTTTCTTCTAATCCTAAGGTTTGGAACACAGATAAGTCCAAACAACGTATGGACCATGAAGGTGAAGAAGGCTTACGTTCTGTGCAAATTGCCGGGTCTGATCCCGTGCTAATGGCACAAGCGGCACAATTTAATGTTAAAAACGGGGCACAAATTGTTGATATCAACATGGGATGTCCCGCTAAAAAAGTAAATAAAAAGTTAGCCGGTTCAGCTTTATTGCAAGACCCAGCTCTGGTTGAAAAAATCATTCAGGCGGTGGTTGCAGCAGTAAATGTTCCGGTTACTTTAAAAATACGCACAGGTTGGAATGTCGAAAATCGCAATGGCTTGTTAATAGCTAAAATTGCACAGGACAACGGCATTCAATCATTAGCGGTGCATGGTCGCACCCGAGCCTGTATGTACAAAGGCGATGCAGAATACGACACCATTAAGGCTATTAAACAAGCTGTGTCGATACCTGTTGTCGCCAATGGTGATATTACAGATGCCCTTAAAGCTAAGTATGTTCTGGAATACACCGAAGCAGATGCTGTAATGATTGGTCGAGGCGCCCAAGGTCACCCCTGGATTTTTCGAGAAATCTTACATTACCTGCAAACAGGTCAAGTACTGGCTGCCCCCAGCATTGAAGAAGTGAGTAGCGTATTGCTAGAACACGTCGCCAATGTTCATCAATTTTATGGTGATTTTATGGGATGCAGAATCGCTCGCAAACATGTGGGCTGGTATTTGGCAGAAAAAGATCAGCAACGGCTGTTCCGTGCAAAGTTTAATGTTATCGAAGATGCAAGGCAGCAACTCGATGAATTGGCGGTGTACTTTGATAGATTGGCAGATGAACAAGCAACTACGTCCTCGGACGCGCTTGCTTCAACTGCTGTATGATAACGACTAACTTAAAGAGCAAGATTTCTATATGTTCGAACAAAATGTAACTTCTCCTTTTACCACTACGGTAACGACTCCTTCGCAAACTCAGGCTCAAAAACCTTTGCGTGATTCTGTAAAACAAGCTGTGAACAAATATCTTAAGCAACTTGATAACACTAACATCGAAAACTTATACGAGTTAGTTATGGCTGAAGTAGAAGCGCCAATGCTAGAAGAAATCATGACCTTCACACGCGGTAACCAAACCCGTGCGTCAATCATGTTAGGTATCAACCGTGGTACACTACGCAAGAAATTAAAACAGTACGGCATGAACTAAGTCAGTCTGTATATAAAAGAGCACCTCATGGTGCTCTTTTTGTTTGTAAAGACTATGACCAAATAGTCAAGTAAACCCTATCTTCGTATTTTGGCTTTAATTAATAGTGGAACCAGCATGCAAAACGATTCACCAGTAACACCCATCCGTAGAGCACTTCTCAGCGTATCTGATAAAACAGGTTTATTAGAGTTTGCCCAATTTTTAGCGAGCCAAGGGGTAGAGTTGCTATCTACTGGGGGTACCGCAAAGTTACTTAGCGACAACGGATTAACAGTTATTGAAGCCTCTGATTATACAGGCCACCCTGAAATCATGGACGGCCGCGTGAAAACCTTACACCCTAAGATTCACGGTGGAATTTTAGCTCGTCGTGGTCAAGACGAACAGGTCATGGCAGATAACAATATTCAGCCAATCGATTTGGTGGTAGTAAACTTGTATCCGTTCGCAGCAACGGTTGCTAACGACGATTGTAGCTTAGAAGATGCTATTGAAAACATCGATATCGGCGGACCGACTATGGTGCGCGCCGCAGCTAAAAATAATAAAGATGTGACGATTGTTGTAAACGCTAAAGATTACGCACGCGTAACAAAAGAAATGCAAGCCAACAGCAATGCCGTTACCCAAGCCACACGTTTTGATTTAGCCATAGCTGCCTTTGAGCATACTGCTGAATACGACGGCATGATAGCTAACTACTTTGGCACCATGATTGAAGAAAACGAATGTGAAACAGGTTGTTGCGAGCCTGAGTACAGCCAGTTCCCACGTACTTACAATATGCAATTCACTAAGAAGCAAGATTTGCGTTACGGTGAAAACAGCCATCAAGAAGCAGCGTTCTATGTTGAAAACAACATTCAAGAAGCCTCGGTTGCGACTGCGACTCAGCTACAAGGTAAAGCGTTATCTTTCAACAATATCGCCGATACCGACGCAGCCTTAGAATGCGTTAAAGAATTCGATGTACCTGCTTGTGTTATCGTTAAACACGCCAACCCTTGTGGTGTAGCTTTAGGCGACGACATATTAGCCGCTTACGAACGAGCCTTTAAGACAGACCCAACCTCAGCCTTTGGCGGCATTATTGCCTTTAACCGCGAGTTAGATGCAGCAACCGCCCAAGCAATTGTTGACCGTCAGTTTGTTGAAGTGATTATCGCACCAACGGTTAGTGATACAGCTGTTGAAGTGGTCGCAGCTAAGAAAAACGTGCGTCTACTAGCATGTGGTGATTGGCAAGGACAATTAACCGAAGGCCATGACTTTAAACGTGTTAACGGTGGTTTATTAGTTCAAGACCGTGACTTTGGCATGGTTGAACAAGAAGACTTAGAAGTTGTCACTAAAGTAAAACCTACTGAGCAACAGCTTAAAGACCTAATGTTCACTTGGAAAGTCGCCAAATACGTTAAATCTAACGCCATAGTTTACTGCAATGACAGCATGACAATCGGTGTAGGTGCAGGCCAAATGAGCCGTGTTTACTCAGCCAAAATTGCCGGTATCAAAGCTTCTGACGAAGGGTTACAAGTTGAAGGGTCGGTTATGGCATCTGATGCATTCTTCCCGTTCCGAGATGGTATTGATGCCGCTGCAGCAGCGGGTATTAGCGCGATCATTCAACCCGGTGGCTCAATGCGTGACCAAGAAGTAATTGATGCCGCAGACGAACATGGCATTGCTATGGTCTTCACTGGTATGCGTCACTTTAAGCATTAAAGGCTATTTTGATGAAAGTATTGATTATTGGCGGCGGCGGTCGCGAACATGCTCTAGCTTGGAAAGTAGCGCAATCTAGCAAAGTTACTCAAGTATTTTTAGCACCAGGTAATGCTGGAACGGCCCTTGAAGATAAATTAGTCAATGTTGATGTAGGGGCCGAAGATGTGCCTGCATTGCTAGCATTTGCTCAAGAAAACCACATGGACTTAACCATAGTTGGCCCAGAAGTACCTTTAGTATTAGGCGTGGTTGATGCGTTTCAGGCTGGAGGTTTAGCCATCTTTGGTCCTTCTCAAGCCGCTGCACAACTTGAAGGCTCTAAAGCCTTCACTAAAGACTTTTTAGAACGTCATAAGATACCCACTGGCGACTACCAAAATTTTACTGAAATAGACCCAGCTATTGCTTATGTGCAGCAAAAAGGCGCACCTATTGTTATTAAAGCTGATGGTTTAGCAGCGGGTAAAGGCGTAATAGTCGCGATGACACTAGATGAAGCTGAAGATGCGATTCGCGATATGTTAGCGGGTAACGTATTTGGTGAAGCTGGTAGCCGTGTAGTCATCGAAGAGTTTTTAGATGGTGAAGAAGCTAGCTTTATCGTTATGGTTGACGGTAAAAACGTTTTACCTTTTGCCACTAGCCAAGATCACAAACGTGTCGGTAATGGCGACTCTGGTCCAAACACAGGCGGCATGGGAGCTTATTCTCCAGCACCCGTTGTGACTCCAGAGATTCATAAACGTGTAATGGAAGAAGTCATTTATCCTACCGTGAATGGTATGGCAGCAGAGGGAAATACCTATGTTGGCTTCTTATACGCTGGCCTGATGATTATGGCTGACGGTACACCTAAAGTCATTGAATACAATTGCCGCTTTGGTGATCCTGAAACTCAACCTATCATGTTGCGTTTACAATCTGATTTGGTCGAATTGGTTGAAGCAGCCCTTGATGGCAAACTTGACCAGATTCGAGCCGCTTTTGACCCCAGAGCATCGGTAGGTGTGGTACTTGCCGCAGGTGGTTACCCAGGCAGTTACAACAAAGGCGATGTGATATCTGGCCTAGAGCTAGGTAATAACGAAGCTAAGGTGTTCCATGCTGGCACTAAAAACATTGACGGCAAGGTCACAACTAATGGTGGCCGTGTACTTTGTGCTACCGCTTTAGGGAATACAGTGACCGAAGCGCAACAAAACGCTTATGAACTAGTAAAAACCATTAGCTGGGATGGCATGTTTTATCGTGATGATATTGCGTACCGTGCTATTGCCCGAGAGCAAAGTTAAGTACCAGTGAGTAAATTCATTATAAACAAAAAGCGCTTCGGCGCTTTTTGTTTATCTACCCAACAAGTAAAACATTTATTCTTAGCTAAATAAGTTACCTTGTATCATAAAATAGTTACCCCCTTATTTGACTCTTTACCTACTGTATTTGTTGAGTTTTTAATTAAAGAACGTATATTTCCTGATTAGTAAATAGGTAAACTTGTAATACTGTTTTTACCACTTCAAAATCACTATAAAGAATTATTGTTTTCTAACCACTAGGCGGATCATGCTCCAAAAAACACGTCAGACGTTAATGCTAATATGCTTAGCATTAGGCGTATCAAGTACATCTTTCGCCGCTATACCTATTGGTTATTATGATTCAGTCAACACGGAATCAGCACAAACCTTAAGAGGCTCTTTGCATCAGATAATTAATGATCACCAAAGGTTTCCGTACACATCTAGTGCCACTGATACTTGGGACATACTCGAACAAGCAGATGAAAACCCTGATGACAAGGCGCAAATCATTAGTATTTATACCAACAGAACCTACCCAAAAGCCGGTGGAGGCAATAGCCATTACAACCGCGAACATGCTTGGCCAAAATCCTATGGATTTCCTGATAACAGCTCTGGTAATTATCCATATACGGATGCTCACCACCTATTTTTGGCAGACAGCGGTTACAACTCTAGTCGTAATAATAAACCCTATGCCGAATGTGACTCTGGGTGTGCTGAAAAAGTCACCACAGCAAACCATAACCGAGGGGGTGATGACAGTGAATCTAATTGGACTATCGGCTCAGGTTTTACAGGAAGTTGGGAAACATGGAGCGAACGTAAAGGTGACACCGCTCGCGCTCTTATGTACTTAGCCGTCAGGTACGAGGGCGGCACACATTCAGTAACAGGCAAACCCGAGCCCGATCTTAGATTAACCGATAACCGCACCTTAATTGGCCAGTCGAATACTGGGGATAATCTATCCATCGCCTACATGGGACTAAGAAGCACCTTAATTCAATGGCACAAAGACGATCCAGTCGATGACTTTGAACGCCGCCACAACGATACTGTTTATTCCTATCAAGGCAATCGCAATCCCTTTATCGACCACCCTGAATATGTCATATGTGTATTCGAAAACAATTGTTCTGGAACGAACTCGGCTCTTGATATCACAGCAACAAGTCCAAGCAATGTATGGATAAATGAACTTCATTATGACAATAGCGGCACAGACCAAAATGAATTTGTTGAGATTGCAGGTACTGCCAATAGCAACCTAGATGGCTGGATATTAGTGGCCTACAACGGCAACAATGGCAAGCCTTACAAGACCACTCTTTTGTCTGGCACCATCAGCAATCAACAAAACGGATTTGGCACTTTGTCATTCAATATAAGTGGCTTACAAAATGGTTCAGCAGACGGCTTAGCTTTAATCAATGGCAAAGGTAGCGTGATTCAATTCTTAAGTTACGAAGGTACCTTAACCGCCACCAGTGGTGAAGCGAATGGATTAACTTCAATAGATATTAATGTCAGTGAAACTAGTTCAACTCGTTTAGGATACTCTCTGCAGTTGTCTGGAACAGGGCAAAACTATAATGACTTCATTTGGAAATCCGCCGTAACAAGTACAGCTGGTTCGTTAAATAACGGCCAGTCTTTCTAAGCGAAAAATAGCTACTGAGCATATTAGTATCTGAATTTAAGATTAAATGGATGTATCAATAACCTTAAAGTTTTTAATCCTTAATTTTTGAGGTTTTTAACAAGAATATTGGTTATGTTAAACTCTCTACTTTATTCATATTTCTTTAGACATACTTTACAAAATGCCACCCTCAACACATCCGATTTTTTGGCGTGACACAGCATTACCCTTTGTCGAGCTACGGCAAGTAGCAGATGGTCGTCATGTGAGTTATACCCCTCACTTTCATAAAGAATGGTCAATTGGCGCTATTTTAGCGGGTAAAAGTGAATTTGTATGTGAAGGGCGTTTGCATAAGGTTAAAGCTGGGACATTAGTTATGATGAACCCAAATGTCGTGCACGCTTGCAACCCTTTACAAGATTCCCCTTGGGCCTATTACATGATGCATTTAGACAAACAGTGGCTTAGTTCATTATTATCAAATACGAAAGTAACAGCTAGAGCTGAATGGCAAGATACGCCTCTCGACACCTTAGATATTCCCAGTTTTTATGAGGAATTCACAACCGTATGTACACACTTAATGTCGACGAGTTTTTCATCCAATCAGAAGCATGAAAGTCTGCAAAATTATTTGCTGAGCTTATTCACCCATTTATATAACACAATAGAAAATCCTCCCCCTATTCCACCTATTAATACCCTTTACAAAGTAGCAAATTACCTAAATCAATATTGCCTAGAAAACACTCCGATTAAACGTCTTAGTGCAGAGTTTGGACTAAGTACTGGGTATTTGAACCGCACATTTAAGCAACAATTCAACATGACCCCTCATGCATATCGATTGAACTGCCGAATTCAATCGACTCAAGAAGCCTTAAAAGCAGGCAATACCATAGTTGAAGTGGCACATGATGCAGGTTTTAGTGATCAAGCCCATTTTCAACGAGTATTCAAACAACGTGTTGCGGCTACGCCAAATCAATACCGCCACACGGTTTGTTAAAAAACTCAAACCAAGAGCATAAAACAACTACCCGCTAGCAATAAAGCTAATGTTTTATTCATAAAGCGCATTTTTTGATGACTTTGAAAATACTGCCCCACTACAATGCCTACTCCAACCCATATAGCGAGC
The DNA here is from genome assembly GCF_004360155.1 of Paraglaciecola marina. Lineage (GTDB taxonomy): Bacteria > Pseudomonadota > Gammaproteobacteria > Enterobacterales > Alteromonadaceae > Paraglaciecola > Paraglaciecola marina. The sequence goes on from NZ_SAIS01000004.1 coordinate 214,555, forward strand.
GATAACCAGCAAATAGGTAAATATATACCGGCAAATACCAGTACTTCATTTGGTTTAGTTTGTGGAATATAAGCCGAAATACCAGACATCGAAGCTAACCAAGCTTTAGGGTTCAGCCATTGCATGACAGTGCCGGTTATAAAAGAGGGAGCATGGCCATTATTGTTAACTTGAAGTTCACCATTATCCATAAAAAGCTGGTAACTAAGGTAAATTAAAAAGCAAATACCTAACCATTGAATCGCTTGTGTAATCCAAGGCAATACTAGATTTAAATAATGTAAGCTAAAACCAATAAACAAAAATAGTGCAATAAATCCAAACGTCGCTCCAGTTACAAACACTAGGCCAACTTTTAGCCCATAACGAGCACTACCACTCAAAGATAAGATATTTACAGGTCCGGGCGAAAGTGAAGCCGCAAGCGCAAATAGGCTCATGGAAACAAGAAGAGATACCGTCATTTTTAAAACACTTATTGAAGTTGGATGAAGTGTTAATCATGGATGAATGACAGCTAAGAGTATTGAACAAAAATGACCTTAAGAGTCTTTTGAACCACCGCCAATAAAGTCTAATAGCTAGCAGTACGATAAGCCAAGGCATTAACAAAACGCTCAACCTTACTTGGCGTAAAGCATAAAGTGCGTTTAATCTGTTCGCTGCCAGTATCTTTTGTTGTCGTCAATAAATGGCTGCGATGGTTTTCGTCATCATGCCAAATGACTTTACTCGACACGCTAATATGCAATGCATTGCCACTGTACCAATCACAAAATAACAAGCTTGCAAGCGGGTTTTCTATTAAGTTACCTAGCGTATTAAAAAAGCCATTTCCAGGGTAATCATCTATCAACAATTGTCCTTTTGGATTGATAGATACAAAACCAGCACTGCCACCACGATGAGAAATATCGGCACCACGATCATTCCCTTGTTGACCATCATCAAAATGACTCGCAATAAAAAAGGCATCGGCGCTAGATATAAAGTCTTTATCTACCTGATTAAGATGTGAGTCTGTGGTTAAAGAAAAATCACCATAACCTTGATTATGCACCAAAGTTTTAGGCTGTATATATTTAGGACAATTGCCATAACTTTGTAATATCGATAAGCGAATGTTTTTCTGATTGATATCAGTAATTACAGCATTAGCACGATTACGCCTTTTTGTGTCAAATTCAATACCCAATAACCCCACTCGATCACCTATTTTGATGTCATCGTTAATGAAATCTCCTAACGAGCTTTGAGTATTGATAATTAATTCAGTCTCTGACGGTGATTGGATAAAATTCGGTACCCCAAACAACAAACTAGCCCGTGTCTGCATACGATGATCCATATAGCCGATATAAATCATGGTCAAAGCGCTAAAAAAATCTCGATGCTGTTGCGGCATAAACTCACGGATAAACTTAGGCCCAATATCAACCATACGCTCATAGGTGCCAGCTAATTTTTGTATACTCACTTCGCCCTTATGCCATACCGTTCCTGCATCGTTATTCATGATAAATCTTATGCCGTAATGAGTTCGAGGCGGATCCCACCAGGAATAAAACACATCATATGTTGAATGGGTAAATCACCTAATTGCTCTGGAGCAAATTCAATTTCAACATTATCAAGCAGCTTAAATCTTTGATACAAACTATTTAAAGCCTCTATGTTTGCCACCTTAAGTGCAAAGTGATGTAGACCAATATTTTGTTTGCGATTAAAGCTCACCATATTATCCCTATCAGCAACCTGCCAAAGGGTTAGCATGACTGTGCCATCAGATACAAAAATTGCGGGGTAATCAGGCTTTTCACCTACCCGTTCAAACTGCAGCTGCTCAATAAAAAACGCTGCGGTTTGTTTAATATCTGGCACGTTTAGGCCTAAGTGATGAATGCCCAACGTGGAAATTGGAGTTGTATCAACAACAACTAGAGTAGATGAACTGCACATAGAGAATGACCTTAATATTAATGTTATCTGCATGGGTGAACAAATCTGTACACCCATGATAGGTGAACAGACTTGTTTACGTCAAGGCAAAAATGTTTATAATTTATAAAAGTAGAAAAACTAAGACCAGATAAAATGCAGCCACGAAAACAACACTTAGTCGACACCGCATTAACCTTATTTAATCAATATGGTTATCACGCTACTGGTATCGACTTAATTTTAGCCCAATCAAAAGTGTCAAAAGCAACCCTATATAAACACTTTAGAAGTAAAGATGAGTTAATTTTAGCGGTATTAGAACAGCGCCATAACCAAATATTAGCCATGTTCAACAGCAAGGTTGAGCAGGCAGCTCTTAAAGGCTCGCATCCACTCCTTGGAATATTTGACGCACTAGATGAATGGTTCAATAGTGATGAATTTTATGGCTGCAACTTTATAAATGCTAGTGCTGAATATGCAGCCTCCCTAGACCCTATTCATGTGTTTGCTGCGCAACATAAACAAGCAATTGTCGACCTTATCAAAACACAGTTAACTGCTACAGAGACAAATCAAGCAGAGCAAATTAGCTTGCTCATAGAGGGGGCGATTGTCATGGCACACACTAGAGGTATTAAAAATTCAGCCTTAACAGCTAAAATCATGGCTCAATATTTAATTAGCACCAGTTAGAAGTAAATACTTACATACTATCTAAAGATAAAGGAATGTTTTTGAATTAAAACAAGCCATGCTTTGGTCTTAATCATTAAATACTTTCTTAGAAAAAATTTATGCTCCAATTTAAAGCAATCAAACCGTTCTCTTTAGTGAAGACACACACTAGTTTTATTGTTAACCAAATAAGGCTCCCGACGGACGCATTCAACAAGCTTTCAACCTTCAGTAGTTTAGTGCTCATCGTATTATATTTATTTGCATTTAACGTACAGGCAGTTGATGCCACTTGGCCTACAAAGACCCAGTACCATTACGCTAAAATCAAAGAACAAAAAATATTTTACCGAGAAGCTGGCACACAACATAAGCAAACCATAGTTTTGTTGCATGGTTATCCTTCATCGTCGCATACCTATCGTGAACTTATCCCACTTTTATCTGGCCGTTACCATGTGATTGCGCCTGATTATTTAGGATCAGGTTTCAGTGACCGACCTGCCCCTTCAAAACAAGATTACACGTTTGAGGTATTAGCCAAATATGTAACCGCATTACTTCAACACCTCAAAGTAGAGAGATATAGCCTATACCTTCAAGACTTTGGGGCGCCCGTTGGGTTTAGAATGTTACTGAAAAATCCAGAGAAACTAGACGCTTTAATCGTGCAAAATGGCAATACTTATCTCGAAGGATTAACACCACAACGTCAAGCATTTTTCAAGCAAGCCAATCTAGACAGATCACAAGCACAACTAGATAAACTTTATTCGTTCACCGGTGAGCAAGCAATCATCTACAAGCAATACCTAAGAGATGTAACCGGTAATACCAGTATTATGAACCCAGATAGCTGGACCCACGATTTACATTTTTTACAGACTCAAAAAGACAGGCTAATTCAAGTTAAACTACTGCAAGATTATTACAATAACTTACTAGATTACCCCAAATGGCAGGCTTATCTAAGGCAATACCAACCAGCAACTTTAATTATATGGGGTAAAAAAGATCCAGCTTTTATCGCAGCTGGTGCACAAGCCTATTTAAAAGATTTACCTAATGCAGAATTACACTTGTTAGATTCAGGGCATTTTACAGTAGAAGAAAAACCAGTAGTCGTCGCCAAATATATAACTGCTTTTATGACGTCTCTAGAAACTCAAAAAACTTCAAAGCCATAATCAAAAACGTAGAGGTAGTCTATATAGACTACCTAATATACTTTGCAAATGACTAAACTACTCATTAGCTCACAAGCATTTATATAGCTAAATGTAATTTACCCTTTTAATTTATCTATTTACTCTGAAAGCTACCTTTCAAATAAGAATATAAATTCTGCAAATCAAAAGGCTTACCTAAAAAGCCAGTGAATCCCATGGACTTATATTCTTCAATATCTTCTGACATAACGTTTGCCGTAAGTGCAACAATTGGAACACTTGTGTTGTGTTGCCTAATAACTCTAAATGCCTGCTTTCCATCCATGATTGGCATCTGAATATCCATAAGAACGATATCAGGATGACATAAACCAAACATACTAACGGCTTCTTCTCCATTTTCAGAAAAATAAAGTTCCGCATTCGTTTCTTCTAGCATCGACTTTATAATCTCTTGATTGATTATGTTATCTTCTGCAATAAGAATTCGCTTACCGCTAAGGTTAGGAGTTTCAATATTAATGACTTGAGTTTTTGGCCCTTCAACCTTAGTCGATTTTTTTAGAGGTAAGAAAATAGTAAACTTAGTTCCTTTTCCCTCGGTGCTATTAATACTGATGTCCCCCCCCATCAGAGAGACTAAATCTTTAGTAATTGACATACCAAGCCCAGTGCCACCGAACTTTCTGGTTATTGATACATCTGCTTGTGTAAACCTTTCAAATAACACACTTAAAGCTTCTTCAGACATGCCTATACCCGTGTCTGTTAATTCAATTGCCACACCAGGTATATTATTTTTATGTGTCTCGCTAAGGCCAATAGTTACCCCACCGTCTTCAGTAAACTTAATAGCATTTGAAACCAAATTAAGCAGAACTTGCCTAATTCTTACCGGATCACCTATCCAAACCCTAGGAATGTCTTCCTCAAAATAGACATTAATGCCTAAATCTTTTTCCAGAGCAACAGGTAACATATCCGAGATAACTGACTCAGTTATAGTCAATATAGAAAACTCAATATTCTCTACCGTCAGCTGGTTTGCTTCAATCTTAGAGTAATCAAGAATATCGTTAATTATCCTTAATAAAGAGTTAGCAGAAAAAATAGCTTGAGGGATCAATTTTTGATTTTTAGGATTATTAATATCCCGTTGCAACAACTGCAAAATGCCTAAAATTGCATTTAAAGGGGTGCGTATTTCATGGCTCATATTTGATAAAAATAAACTTTTAGCATTATTCGAGCTCTCCGCCTGTTGTTTCGCTTCTCGCAGCAAGCTTTCAGTCTGGTGCCGCTCACTTATATCCTGAATCACTGACCAAGTATAATCTTTCCCATCCTCTCCTTTAATTTTTACACCTGATAATTGTACAGGATAGCTATGTCCTGATTTGTGAATATACTCTTTTATATAAGGTCCGTAGCGCCCAGTAACTGTTAATAAACGATGCTGTTCCTCGTCTAATTCTTTATATTTCTCTGGGGTGAGCTGCCAATAAGATAACCTGTTAAGCTCTTCCGGCTGATAACCAGAAAAACGAATTAACTCTTGGTTAGCATAATCAAATTGTCCATCTTCTACTCTATTTATGGCCACCCCAACTGGGGCTAAATTAACAAACTGTTTAAATTTTTCTTTTTCTAATAAGTAAGCTCGTTCAAAGTTTTTCGCATCAAGGTGAGCATCTACCAATTTTATCTGGGTTTTTACTAAATCAGACACATCTCTGCCGGCAACAAGAACAAGGGGCCTATCTCCAAGAGGTATGGCAGTTAACGACACTAAGCTTGGAAATGTCGAACCATCTAACTTTACATACTGCCACTGGAAAACTTGCGGCTCACCTTGCAGGGCCTTTTGAATGTATTCCATTGCCATGTAGTTAGATTTTCGACCACAAAGTTGGAGCTCTGGAGATAAGTCAGCTGGTGTTAACTTAAGAAAACTCTCTTGGCTATCAACTCCGTGCATAGCAATGGCAGACGAGTTACATTCAACATAAGTACCTGTACTCATATCAATAATTGAGAGGGCATCAGCAGAAATGTCAAACAGCTTTTTATATTTGTCCCTTTCGAAACAAACTTCATTAAGTTGACTTTTTAGCTTCTTATTTTCATTTACCAACGCCCTGTACTCGGACTCGTTCATCTCAATATATCCATTTTATATCGTCATTGGAGCAAAAAATTCATTATAAATTACCCATTAAAATAAACTGTAAAACGAAACTATGTTGGTGCTCAATACTGTAACTTTAAACTCAACAACTGCTAGCGTAGCTGGCACTTAAACTAACAGTAAAATTGAGCGTACAGATAATTAGAGACTTAATAGGCTTCACTCGGGCTCCAATATACCTAATCACCGAGACTACTTTACAGCTGAACAACAGCGAGTAGAAGTCGTAAATATTATAATTGTTCTAATCGAATGCTATGCCATAGCCCAGTATTATATCGGCCAATTTTAAACTATATTGAATTTCAAGTTAATCGTGGATAATTGATGGTGTACTGCGGTCATCACGCAACATAACTAATAAAACAGGCTTAATATTGGGTATTTTATTTACTTTATTGGGCATTAACCAAACTGCCACTTTGTGAGTAATAACACTTTCAGCCATCACCTTATAATTGCTCTTAAAGGCCTTAATATTCATTGGGACATTTTATTACTGGAGCCTATGGTCATTAGGAGGAGTGATTTAACCCGCACTTTTTACCGAATACTGAAACAATAGCCATCACTAAACACAATATTTACTGACTCAACTATATTTTGCATCGATTTTTTTAAGCGACCGCAAAAACAACCCCAACCCACCCACTGCTAATACCAAAATGACGATCAACTCAAAAGATGTCATGGTTCTTAAATTAAAACGAACAGAAGAGACCACACCAAAGATTAAGGCAGTAATTGAACCTAGGGTTAACAACCATCCTAAGATATTTTTAGCATTAAAAAACACTAAACCTATACCAAAAATAAAGGGGATCATGATCATGCCCCCGGTAACACCAAAGTTGTTGCCAAAACCAAACAACCTTGAACTAAGACCGAAGTTTGACGAAACAGTAATGGCATTAAGTAGCATATAAAAACCACCACACATCATAATCACGCCAATAAAAAACTGACCAATACCACCAGAACTGCCGCCTGCACCATTCATATTTAAGACTCTCTATTCTTAGGTGATAACACACCTTGGTTAACCTGTTTAAGCTTTGAAACTATTTATTCTTTTTAAAATCTTCTTCTGATGCTCCGGACCACACTTTACTTAACAAATGCATAGCCGTGGCAACGCGATTTATCGGTTTGATGAGGTCTGTAGTATCTGACTGCTGCATATCTAGTTTGATGGCTTCTAATGAATTCGCCATTTGACCAAGTTGTTGCACTGCTTGGGTAGTGGGGTCACCTTCAATTTGTAAGGTTTGCTTACTACTAAAAGCGCTACAAATATGTTCCCAACGAGCAGTTTGCTCTGCACTCATTACGCCCCTTAACATTGCCAGTTTAAGTAGGTTTTCTTCGGCACCCGAGGTGAGTGTTTGTGCTTCACCCGTATAGTGGTCGCCAATCAATTGCATCAGTTCATCCTGATTCATCACAGCCGAGACTTTTTCGGCCATTTTGTTCATATTTCGATAACTACCCTGCAATTTAAACGGGGGCTCTTCGCGATAGTCTTCTGCGGTAGCAGCTGATTGAATATACTGTAAGTTCACCTTCAAAATCACATTTTGAATGGCGCTAAGGTGCTTTAAGACACTGATGATTTCGTTTACTTCTGCGCCACTATATTGATGATTTAGGTCACCACTAGTGCTTTCTCCATTTTGCGCCATAGCGACAAATTTATAAACGTCTTGCATATCTCTTAATGCTAAAGGTGCAAGAACAGGGTTAGACGTCAGGGCATTTTCGATATAGCTCAGTGCAAACTGCTCTTCTTTGCCTCCTAACACATCCCCTAAGTTGTAGATGTCAGCGCGGTTTGCCAACATATCAGGCACTTTAAACACATCCCCTGATTCCGTGTAAGGGTTACCCGCCATGACCACACAGAATTTTTTACCTCGCATGTCATAAGTTTTAGCTTGGCCTTTCCATACCCCTTCGATACGCCTAGTACCATCACATAGCGAGATAAATTTTTGTAAAAACTCAGGATGGGTATGTTGGATATCATCCAAGTACAACATCACATTGCTACCCATCTCTAAACCTAAATTGAGTTTTTCAAGTTCTTGGCGGGCGGTGGCGTTAGGTGCATTCTCTGGGTCAATAGAGGTCACATCATGGCCAAGAGACGGACAGTTTATTTTCATAAACACCAAACCTAAGCGGTCGGCTACATATTCCATCAAGGTGGTTTTACCGTAACCGGGAGGCGATATTAATAATAATAACCCCATTAAATCGGTACGCTTATTGTCACCTACTGTACCCATTTGTTTCGCTAAATTATCGCCAATAATGGGCAAATATACTTCGTTGATTAAACGATTACGTACAAAGGAACTTAACGGCTTAGCCTTGTAGGCATCCAGTTGTAACTCTTGTTTGCTTAGCAGCATTTGTTGCTGGCGTAACTCATGATATCGATGAAAGTTAGCCACATGTTGCACATGATACTGATTAAGCCTTTCACTATATTCATCTAAAGCAATGTGTAACTGACTATCTTTAATATTTTTATGATCGCTAAGTAACCCATCAATGGTGATATTTAAGTCTACTTTACTAGGCCGAGTATTGAGCTTATCTTGGCAAATAATAAGTGCAGCAGCCTCTGGTAAATAATGGGCTAATTGTGCCTTATCATTTTCTGACAAAGTAGCGGCTAACCATGCATTAGTAAGCGACCACTGCTCCTCTAATCCATATATAACAACACCATTAGACGGAGAACTCTCAATTAATTGATTAAACTGAGCCATGACAGATTGGAATTCATGACCATGACCTAGAGTGTCCAATTGCTTGGCAAAGTTTGCTGCTAACCCCTTGGCAGGCTGGCTGCTGATAAAGGCCAATTTAGGTTGAGCTAGTTCAGCGCTTAAATAATGACTACTTTGCTCAATTTCGTTGTGGGTAAAGGTTAAAGCAAATCGCTTACAAAACTCTTGTAGTTTGTGTTGCAAGCTTTGTTGTAATTGCTCAAAACCCTCAAGGCTATTAAAAGAATTAGCCAACAGCTGGGCGCTAAAGGCATGGCTTTGCCAGATTTTTTCTTGGTTTTTTTCTCGACTAGAAAACCCCCAAAACATCATGGCCAACGCTCTGGATTTTGGTGAGTAACGCAATAAATCTGCTTTTTGATGCACAGGCAAAATAGCCTGTAATACCTTTATCGTATCCGAGTCGTGAACACCTTTTTCGTAGCCTTCTTGGTAACGCTCAGAGATATAGCCGCGTACTAGATCTAATAACGCTTTTGAATCATTAGCTAACTCGTACAAACCCTTAATAGACTGTCCATTCTGTTGCAGCTCTGCATCACGAATAATTAAAGAGGCGAGATATTCAATACGGCTGACTTGGTCATTTTCAGACACTAAGGCCTGTTGCCAATAGGGTTTGAGTTCGTTTAATTCTTGACTGTCGAGCTGTTCAAAATAGTCAGTGCCAACCAGGTGTCGATACAAGCCGTCATCACGGGGTAACAAAGTTAAATCTAGATTTTGCGAATTCACACTAAACTTATGTTTACCCAACTTAATTACTGCGCCACCGTCTTCAAAAATATCCTGTTTATCTCGCAGACTACGGATACCCTGTTCTTTGGCAGCTTTAAGCTGAGCCTCTAAATCATCAGCTTTAACCGGATCGTTCAAATCACGAAGCTGTGCGACTAAGTCAGCTAGCTTCATAACCATAGGGTCAGAAGCAAAGTAAGTATTAAGCTGATCGGCATCGTTAAAGCCAGCAGCTCGCCTAGATACACCTTTTAAAATACGCTCTGCAGCAGTATATAAATTTTGTGAGCGACGTTGCTGGTCTTCAATCAGGCTTTGTTTGCGGCTTTCAAATACACTGTGAAGTTCTTCTCGTTTATCCATTATGTCGGATAAAAACTGATCATACTCACTGAATTTAGACTCTAGCTCTTCAAGCTGGATCATCAAGCGAGATAACTGCTCGTCGGCTTTGTCTGGTGTGTCAACCATGGCAATGGCGCTATTGATGCTTTGAGAAAACAATCTAAATTGCGCTGCAAACTCGGCAGAAGATTCGCCAGTTCCTAGCTCTTTACGACGATTTTTACCTTGGGCTTTGACTTGATTTAATTTGGCATATATTTCAGATATATCATCAAGAATCTTTATTCTTACTGTAGCGTCGTCTACTTTTAAACCATTTAAAATTTCGGTCAATAAATCTAAGCCAACAGATAAACTGTCTAATTCATCAATCAGTGGCTTAATATCTACTACTAGTGTTACTTCAGCCACGCTATTTTCTAAAGCGGAGACTTTTTCATGGTATGGTTGCAACGCTTTATCAGCTGCTAAAAACGCTACGGTAGCACTGCTCACCTCTTCGAATTTTTCAGTTACTTGAGCATCTAATTCGGCGATGCGCGTTTTATTGATATACCGCTGATCTTTCAAGGTGATTAAGTGGCCCCGCTGCTGACGTAATGCAGTCAAACAGTTCACGTATTGTTCGGGAGATTGCCAATCATTGATTTTAACTGACGCTAATACTTCAGCTTGTTTTTGCTCAGCGTGAACTAGGGCCTTGTCAGCCTGCAAGCGTATTTGCTCAACCTTAATAAACTCATCAATTACCAGCTCAGCGGTAGCAGTAATACTTTGTATAACCTCACCTAGGCCGTTAACTTCTGGCTCTGATAACCAATAATAACTGTCGAACATAGTGCGGCAGGTTTTGATTAAGTCTTCGTATAAATTACGACTGGGATTTGGGTTTGCCACACTGCGATTAATGGCAATCAAATCTGAAATACCCCGCACTAATTCTTTATTGCCAATGCGGCTAAAAAAACTATCGGTTGTGGGTTGTTTAGCAGCATGCTCTTGGCTGAAGTATGGGGTTTCCCATACTTGCATAGGGTGTACTCGAGTCGCTTCGTCTTCAGCTACAAACACCACCATAGTGCCATTTTCAAATACGCTATAGCCATGAGCATAAATAGGGTTTTGTAACTCTTTACGAATAAGGTTATAAGAATACAAGCCAACCAATCCAGATTCTGGCTCGTAAAATACGTAAAGCACATCCTCGCCATTAGGTGAGCGGATAGTACGCTTAAAACGTAAACCTTCTATTTCGTCAGGGAAAGACTTTGTTTCACCATTTTGTAGGTAATAACCACCGGGAAAAATAATGCCGTGGTCTTCTGGTAACGACACACAAGCTAAACCTATGGCATCAATACGATTAACCTGATTTGTTCGAGTGTTAAAGACCAAATAACGATACTGCTTTTCGCGGTAAGGTTGGATTTTTAGCAGAATCAAAGTGCCAATTTTTGCGTAGTGAATATCGGCATCTGCTAGGCTTTGAGTTTGATCGTCTACCGGTTCGTTATAGATCCCCAAACCGTCTTCGGTATTATTTTCGATCTTGATAGTGAGCTGACCGCTTAGGGTTTCAACAAACACAGAATCAAGAATATTAACGTGGGGATGTTGGCCCGTTTCGTGTTGCTCGCGCCCAGCTTTTAGCCATTCAAAATCATGTGAGGGAGCTACTTTAATTACCCGCTCACCGCGGTTATCTATGTAGGTAGCACTACCGTCTTTGTTTACTCGCCATTGAAAAACTCGTGTGTCTTCAATTTTTCGGCCAATTTGAAACACAGCAAAAAGGGTTTGATTTTGTACTTTAAGCTGAATTAAGCGAGCTTCTTTGTAATAAACGTATAACTCACTGAATTCTTTAACAAAGTTAGCATCTGCTAAAAAACTACCTGCTAGGTCTTGGGCTTCAAGATCATATCCTGCGTCACTTTGCTTGAGCTTAAACAAACCAAATACATCTTGTACTTTGGTTTCTTTTTTAAGGCCAATGAATACGTTGTAGCCAAATAAAATATGCTCACCAACTGGCACTATATCCCTAGCAACACAGTTATTTTCGGTTCTGACCCGTACTCGACTAAGTACATCTAATTTCGCTTGACCAAACTCATCAATGCGGGCTTGATTAAGGGCATCGACTTTTTGTTTAAGAGCTGACGCTTGCTCGGTTAAGCGAGCGCGAATAACTTCATAAGCCCCGCCCTCGGCAACCGCTTGGTCAACTTGGTTTTGATCTCTTGTAGCTTGTTCTGCCATAAAGCCTCTCCCAGCTAATGAAAACGAGCAGTGAAATCACTGCCCACACACTGTTTATTAGCTTGAAGTGCTGTCGCTCTTTTTACTTAGCGCTTTGGCAACTAAATCCATAATTTGGGGATTGTCTCCGCCTTCTTTTAAAAATTTAGCTACGAGTGCGGTAATAGCCGTGTCTTTAGCATTACCGCTGGCACCACCAAAGCCTGCAATCAGCTCTTTGGCATCTTCAACAAAGCTGGCATCGCCGTTAAAGTGGTCTGCAAATGCAGTTTGCAGTGTTTCACTCTTGCCTATTGTGCCATCAATGGCTTTACCTACAGATAGGGATTTAACAAAGCTATCTAGGTAGCTGGTGTCTCCTCCTACGATATCAATATTGGCTTCTTTTAACGCTTCGGATAACACCAGTGCTTGTTGTTTAGCAATTTCTACGTTGGTAGTAATTGACTCCATGTTTTCTTCGTGGTGTTTGTCTAGACGCATTCTGAACTCTTCGTGTGAACGCTGGCTGTCAGACATAGTGCCCATAGCTTCAAATTTCTTGGTCATACCTTCTGCTTCAGCAGCTGCCTTTTTCGCCATGACTTCTGCTTCAGCCACACCGGTTTTTTCAACGGCATCGGCTAAGGCTTCTTGTACTCTTACTTCAGCCATGCCCTCTTGCTCTTTGGCAATAGCTTGGGCTTCCATCACTTTAGCTTCTGCTAACCCGGTAGCTGCCGCAAGAGCCTCTTTACCTTCTGCTTCTTTACGTTGTGACAAAGCAAGTTTCTCGGCCACATCTAGGTCAGCCATCGCAATCACAGATTTCTCTTTGGCAATGTACTCCGCAGATTTCTCAGCAGCTTCAGCAGCTTTAATGTCTTTCACTAAGGCTTCTTCAGCTTCTGCTTCGGCGGCAATCACTTTCGCTTTTTTCAAGCGTTCAGCTTCAGAAACCACACGTACGTCATTAATTTCTTCTTCTTTTTCGGCAACCGTTTTATCTACTTCTACTCGACTGCGAATAACATCGGCAATTTCACGCTTTTCATGCTCTAGGAGTTTTTCGTTGGCAATACGCTGTAACGACGCTTCTTTCTCACGTTCAATTTGCTCAAGCTCTCGGGCTTTTACGACACGTTCTTCTTCAATGGCAACAGCACGTAAACGATTGTTTTCAGCCACTTCTACTTCACGCTGTTTGTTTTGCTCTTGCACTTCAATTTCTTGCTCGGCTTGCACACGAGCTTGTTCAGACTTCAGCTTTTCTTCGTGTTGTACTCGCTCAGTTTCAGCAGTCTCGCGTGCGATTACGGTTTCTACTTCACGTTTTTGTTTCGCTTCAGCATCAGCTTGCTGGCGTTCTAGCTCTAAAATTGCTTCGCGGGTTTCAACGTCTTTACGCTTGATTTTCATCTCTTCGTCGCGCTCAAACACATTGGTTTGAATATGTTGTTCTGCGGTAAGTTGAGTGATTTTACGAATACCTTGGGAGTCTAAGATATTATTTGGGTCAAGCTTTTCAAGTGGCGTTTGCTCTAGGTAATCAATAGCAACATCTTCAAGTACATAACCGTTTAGGTCGGTGCCAATGTTATCGATAATCATGTCGCGGAACTTGTCACGTTTGGCGTATAGCTCTTCAAATTCTAAAGATTTACCGACGGTTTTTAGAGCTTCTGAGAACTTGGCACTAAACAAGTCTTCTAATGTGGCAATGTTAGACGCTCGCTCACAACCAATAGCTTGTGCCACCTTCATTACATCATCGCGATTTTTATTAACCTTAACAAAAAAGCCAACTTTGATATCTGCACGAATATTATCGTTACAAATCAAGCCATCAGAGCCACTTCTGTCTACCTCAATAGTTTTCAAAGAGATATCCATAATTTCCATTTTATGAAATACCGGTATCACCACACCGCCGGTAAAAGTAACCGTAGGTTCGTTACCCATTTTGTTGATGATCATGGCACGGCCTTGCTCCACTTTTTTGTATAAGCGAGCAAGCATAAGCGTGACCCCCATAATTAATACAAAAATGCCTACAGCAAGAGAAATCCAAAAAATTACATCACTTTCAGTATTCATACGTTGACTCCATTAACTACTTTTTATTGGGGAAAGGGGTTACAGGCTAGAAGATGACATTGCCATTACTTCTGCTTCGCTGGCGACTGTATAGCTATCGGTTTCTTCAGAAAACTCTAATAACACGATACGGCTGCCTTTAGATAAATCGTTGGGGGTATTCGCTCTGATGCTATATACCATGCCGTCATCTGCCGTTGCTTGACCAAAAGACTCGGTAACTGTCTGTGTGGTAACCGTGCATATCACACCATGTAAGTCTTTCTTCGAGAGAGCTTCATGAGTATGAAATACTTTACGAAGAGGTTTACAACATACCGCAGCAAAAGGAATAGCAATCACTACTGCAAATATCGCCACAATAAAACCTACGGCAGTGGCCGTTAACACGCCATCGAGCAAGGGCATCAAATATTTGCGGGCCAAATAGGTAAAGGCAAAGGCATAAATATCAACAAGGGTTAATGCTACGGTTAGCGGTACTCCGTCTAAACCAAGGCTTTCTATCCAAGTGCCACTGGTAGCGTCAGCATCACTGTCGCTATCAAAATCAAGAATTTCAATATCAATTAATCCTGCAAAAGCCATAAGCCAAAACAGCATAAAAACAATTAAAGGAACTGTGAATATGATGGTGGGGAAGCTAAACACTTCGTTTAAAAAAAGTTCCATTTTGTTCTGCTCCGTAACTACGTTTGAGAATCAAACTAATCAGGTCATTAAAGATTGAAATTACTTTTAAAACATAGATTTGTCAATGAGAAGAGTTTCTATTCGTACTGAAGACTTGTAACAAAATTCGCTTATATGAAGAAGGTAATTCCCCATTTTTCATAGCTTTTTATTACAAATCTTATATAAAACAGTGTTGCTATGATCCCCCTATAGAAACACTGCTAATGTTTAGTTTAATGCGATACCATCTAAAATATCATGAATACGCTCAGCGTTTTTACCCAAGTCACTGCGGCCGATACGTGACTTACTACGCACATCTAATATTGTTTTGTCTGCTTGGCTTTGAATTCTAATTACCACGTCATCTATAAAACCAAACCAAGCAGTAGTGTCATATGCCTCTATTTGCCCTGTGGCCTTGTCTGCGGTAACGACTTCTAAGCCCATACTTTTTACAGAAGCTAGAGCAGCATCAAAGACTAGAACGCTAGACTGAGAGTAAGTTTGCGTTTGTAACTCTGGATATGCGCTACGTTGCTGACTGGCAATTTCTTCACCTTGATAGGCTGCAGGGTTGGGGGCGTCTGCGCGTAGAGCAAGAATGGCATTAAATTTAGGAGGGTTAACTAAATCAGTGCTTATGTCGTGAATAGCGGGCACAGATTTTCCTTTGTTCATCATACCTAAGGGGAAACCTACAGCCACAAGTGCTAACAAAGCTGAAAAAATAGTGGTACTCCATACTATATTTTTACGCATAAAAATAACTTGAATCAACACTAAGACCAAAACAATTGCGCCCACAATAAGTGCCACACGAAATCCCATAAAGGCTTGTCGTAGTTCTAAAACTTCGGCTTGATATAAAGGGCCAGATAACATCAAAATAAGTACAGATAAAATACCTGCAATTAAGGTAATAACTTTCATAAAAACTCGGTCCTGTCATGATAAGTAGCAATATATGCAGATGATAATATATAAATGGTTGCGGCAATGCGAATTGTTCCAACTAAGGTTGAGGCATAAACAAACATGATGATTGATAGCACCACAGAAGTTTGGATCAGGCTAGGTGTGTTTATTGGCGTTTTAGCACTGATGATGTGCTGGGAAGCATTAACACCTAACCGCAAATCTCCGGTATCTAAGCTGGCACGTTGGACCTCAAACTTTGGGTTAATTTTTCTTGGCTCCTTGGTGGTTCGCTTGCTCATACCTGCAGGTTTAGGGGCGGTAGCTCTGTGGGCACAACAGCACAATATAGGTTTATGGAATCAATTTTCTGTAAGCTTGTGGTGGTCTATACCTATTACTGTGGTGTTATTTGATTGCCTGATTTATTGGCAACATAGGTTATTTCACCGGGTACCTTTGCTTTGGCGACTACACAGAGTACACCACGCCGACCCACATATTGATGTGTCTACTGGCCTTAGGTTTCACCCAATAGAAATTGGGCTGAGTATTGCCATTAAGTTAGTGGCGGTTGTTCTACTGGGTGCTCCATTAATGGCGATTCTAATTTTTGAAGTGCTACTCAACGCCACCGCTATGTTTAGCCATGCAAATATTGCGCTTCCTAAAAATATAGAGCGGCTACTTCGTAAAGTCATAGTGACGCAAACCATGCATCGTATTCATCACAGCCAAATTGTGAGTGAGACAGATAGCAACTTTGGGTTTAATTTATCAATTTGGGATAGGTTATTTGCTAGTTATACCCAAACTGCGAAAAACGGCGACATGGGTATAAATATTGGTTTGAAAGAATATCCAACACAAAAATCGAATAGCAACTTAGTACATTTATTGTTGATGCCTTTTAAAAATAAGCCTACAGGTTACAAATAAGGTAACGCCAATAGAATCACTAGGGCAATCCAAATAGTTTCAAATAACAGTAAGAAAATAGGTTTAAGGCCGACGGTTAAAATTTGTCTTAAGTTTGACTTCATACCTATGGCGGCAATTGAAATGACCAGTGCATAGCGAGAAAAATCAGTTGCTGCTTGGGTAACAAAAGCTGGAATGTCTAACATACTGTTTAATGTCATTAAGCATACAAATACGATTAAAAAAGCAGGGAGTTTGGGGCTTTTAGCTTCAAGATCTTTATCTAAATTTAGTTTTAATAACAACAATATACAAAGTACTACTGGCATTAAAAAAGAGACTCTTACTAACTTGGTTAAGGTGGCGAGATCTCCGGTTTGTTCAGACACTGAGTACCCGGCCCCTACTACTTGCGCAACGTCATGGATTGTTCCCCCTAAAAAGATGCTAGTTTCGGTATGGTTTAACCCTAAAGCATCGGCAATAACTGGGTACAAAATCATAGATATGGTCGATAAAGAGGTGACCCCAATCACAGTTAAAAGGGTGTCTCTGTCTTTATGTTTGTCGTTAGGAAGAATTGCCGAAATGGCCATAGCTGCTGAAGCACCGCAGATCCCTACAGCCCCGCCAGTTAACACCCCAAAGCGTTTATTTAAACCTAGGGCTTTGGACAAGACTACGCCTATGGTAATTGTGCTTAGGATAGCAAACACTAATAACAGTGCGGTTTTCCACCCTAGTGTTAGCAAGTCACCAAATGCAACCCTAAACCCTAGTAAAGCAACACCTATTCGTAATACATGATTTGCAGCAAACTCAACACCTTGCTTACATTGGGTGTCTTCATATAAAAATGACATGGCAATGCCCAGTAATAAGGCAAATAACATGGCTGGCGCGCCATAATGCTCACTTAAAAATAGCGCTGCGAAGCCCACAATGATTGAAACAGTTAGCCCTGGTAAGACAGCTTTTACAGATAAAACGTGCGACATGCTAAAATAAGCCTAAAAATAGAAACAAGCCAAGAGACTCTAACCTAAAGTGATAACTGGTGTAACCCGTTATGGTACCAGTGGTTTTTATAATTAAAGAAGCGGGTCAATTGGTGGGCTTTGTAAATGCATTAATGGTGTAGTGCTAAAACACATCATCTTCACTGTAAACATTAACATCAAGCTCGCCATCCATACTTTCATAAACCAAAAAACTAATTGGTCTGCAGCATACTTGGCAATCTTCAATGTATTGCTCGGCAACATCAGATGCGTCTAGTAGAACTTTGATGGTTTCACCGCAATATGGGCACCCTATAGATTTTGGTGTTAATTCATTCAAGATGTAGTTCTCCTATGCTTTTATTAATACCCAATGTGATAGGACTGACTTAGTTTAAAATCAGGTCTGATATTGGAGTTTTACAACTCTTGACTTATTGACCCCATATTAATCCAAACTGCACTTATTAGCGTTCACAATCCCGAAACCTCAGTAATTATAACATTTTTAAGTCGAGTCACCTTAGAGTTGCGGTAGACCTCCTCAGATACACGACTAGGTCTATTGCTTCAACTAGGCCTAAATTTTATCATTTTTGTAATCTTAATAAGTAAAGGTACTACGAGTGCGCAAGCCATATATCGCAACCATAAGTGCTGCTTTTTTTCTAGCAGCCTGTAATCAATCATCAACTCCAAAAACAACATCACCTGCAAATGCTGAAGCAACAGCTGTTGCACAGACTACAAGTGTTAAACCAGAGATGTCAGAGTCAGAACGGGTTAATGGTTTTTTTGAACGTATTTTTGAAGAAAATATTGCTCGCTCCCCTGAGTATTTAACTGCTCTAGGGCGCAAAGAGCGTGCTGATGAGTGGAACGATTTATCTCCAGCTTATGCTGATAAGACGATTGAGATAACCAAGCAACAGCTTGCTGAGCTGCTTACGTTTGATCGAGCCAAATTAGATCAAGCCACTGCGCTAAGTTATGATTTATTAGTACAGTCAATGGAAAACCAAATCGCAGACGACAAATGGCGACTATACAATTATCCAGTTAATCAAATGTTCGGTCGTCATTCTGGCGTTGTTTCTTTGTTGATTAATCAACACAGGATAAATGATGTGAAAGACGCAGAGAATTACATCGCTCGCTTAAATGGTGTACCAAAATTGTTTGACCAACTAATCGCCAATATAGAAGCTCGCACTGCAGCTAATATTATTCCTCCAAAGTTTGTTTTCCCCCATGTAATACGTGACAGCAAAAACATTATCAAAGGTGCGCCATTTGACGATGGCGAGCCCAGTGCATTACTGGTCGATTTCACTAAAAAGTTAGATGCACTTAGCCTAAAAACAGATAGCCCGTTAACCAGTGCTAATAAAGCGCAATTAATGTCTCAGGCTAGCCTTGCCCTGACTAACTCAGTTAAACCAGCGTATGAAAAACTAATTGCTCATTTAATTGAATTAGAAACCAAAGCCACAACTGATGATGGTATTTGGAAATGGAAAGATGGCGATGCCTATTATGACGTTGCACTAAAACGCACCACCACTACCGACCTCACCTCTGACCAAATCCATCAAATAGGTCTAAGCGAGGTGACTCGTATTCATGATGAAATGCGCGTTATCAAAGATAAGGTAAAGTTTGAAGGCGACCTAAAAGCGTTCATGGAGTTTATGCGTAATGATGAACAATTTTACTACCTAAACACCGAACAAGGAAAAGCCCGCTATTTGAGCGAAGCAACGACTTTGATTGATGACATGAAGGGGCAGCTAGATGATATGTTTATCACTAAACCTAAAGCAGATCTTAATGTAAAAGCAGTAGAAGCCTTTAGAGAGCAATCTGCAGGTAAGGCTTTTTATCAGAGACCATCCGAAGATGGAACTCGCCCAGGTTTGTACTACGCCAACCTGTATGACATGAAAGCCATGCCCACTTATCAAATGGCAGCCCTTGCTTATCACGAAGGTATTCCAGGACATCATATGCAACTAGCTATTCAACAAGAGCTAAAAGATGTGCCTAAATTTAGGAAATTTGGTGGTTATACAGCCTACACCGAAGGTTGGGGACTGTACTCAGAATATCTGCCCAAAGAATTTGGTGCCTATCAAGACCCCTATTCTGATTTCGGGCGTTTAGCCATGGAGTTATGGCGTGCTTGTCGTTTAGTTGTTGATACAGGTATACATGCTAAGAAGTGGACTCGTGAACAAGGTATCGCTTACTACACTGATAACACGCCTAATGCGGTTTCAGATGGTGTGAAAATGGTAGAGCGTCACATTGTAATGCCTTCGCAAGCCACAGCTTATAAAATCGGAATGCTTAAAATTCTCGAATTACGTGAAGACGCTAAAGCAGAGTTGGGTGATAAGTTCGATATTCGTGAATATCACGACCAAGTGCTTAAGAATGGCCCATTACCACTCAATGTATTGCAAACCAAGGTAGAAGATTGGGTTGCATCAAAACTAAAAAGTTAACTTTAATTAGGGGCAATTGATTTAGGAAATGTTTGCAGTCAATTGGCTGCATTCATACTCAAAAGATCCACAGCCCCTATTTATAAGTTTATTGTCATAGTCAAACGTGTAAAAGCCGTTATTTCTGTAAAAAAGTAAGGATTTTTTTATTTACTAAATCTGCTTGGTCAGCGTTAATAAAATGGCCACTTTCCTGAATGATTTCAGCCTGAACATTTGGCAATATTTTATTGGCTTGTTGCACTGTGTCCAAATCGTTAACTAAATCATCATCCCCTACTAAAAGTAATACTGGCATAGATAACCTTGATAATTGCGCATCCCTAAAAGGTTGCATATCCAAGAGGATAGGCGATCTTGGTTCGTTTTTAATGGTGCTAAAAAAACGATCTTTATACAGAATATCAATATTCTCTGCGCGACTAGACAAGGTTTCTAAATTATCTTCAAGGCCATCTCGGTCTGGATTTAATTTAAACCACATATTAGCAAGAATATCTAAACTGGGTTCAAGCCAAGTGATAGTTTGAGCTGGGCTTAGTAAAACTAGAGTATCAAATCGTTCTGGGGCGCTAAGGGCTAAGTTTGTGGCTATCCACCCCCCTTGAGATGCGCCAATCAGATTTATTTGTTGCAGTTGTAGCAGTTCAAATACTTCAAAATACCAAGCCACTAAAGTTGTTATCTCTGTATCTTCATGGCTAGGTGTAGATTTACCGGCGCCCCAAATATCATCAATGGCGTATACTCTATAATGCTCTGAAAGGGCCTTAATATTGGGGTACCACATAGTAGAATCTACGCTCATTCCATGGAGTAACACAATAGGTTTTCCATCAACAGGTCCTGAAACTAAAACGTGGGCACTGCCGTTTGAAGTGGGGAGCTTTAATTCACGATAAGGGATATCCCAAAGGGTAAGCGCGCGGTTGTAAAGCTGCTCACCACTGAGCTCCTTTGGGTTTTTGCTTACTAGATCACGATATTCTGAACTTCTATCAGCAAGACCGTAAGTTTGGGTAACTTGGTCTTTAAATTGTGCTCGCTCGCAAGCTGTTAACAAACATATAAATAGGAATAACCGGGGCAAGCTTAAATTCAAGACTACTTCTCTTACAAATGACTTATAATCAGCCACCTATAATAGAGGGTTGAGCTGAGCTTAGATAGTTGAAGCGCCATTAACTTACTATTCGTACTCGCTACCTTCAGTTTGATTCAGTGACGTTAACTTTTTTGAGAGTCTGATACCCAGTGATAATTCTGACTCCAGTAGTTATCCAGCACATGACGGCATAGACCAGAGCTATTGGCACAAAGTATTGCGGGAACATACAAAACAAACACAATACAACTATGGTTTCGAAGCCTTCTGCTAAACCGCCCATGTAATGCAGGCTTTTATTAGGGTATTCAGGATTTTGCATATCGTATTTACAGGCCATGGATGCAAACGCTAAAAAGCAGCTTCCTGTGGCAGTAAAAGACAGCATTAGAAAACTACCCGCAATGGCATTTTTCTCCGGGTGACTCACCACAAAAGCAAAGACAACGGCAGAGTAGAATATAAAGTCTAAGCTGATATCTAAAAAGCCACCAGCATCTGATGTTTGGGTTTGCCTAGCAATTGCTCCGTCTAATCCATCACAAATTCGATTAATTAAAATTAAAGTAAGGGCTAGGGTAAAGTGCTCAGAAATAACCGCTGGCACTGCTAACATACCTAAAACAAACCCAGCTACTGTTACCTGATTTGCACTAATACCCGAGGCAATTAAAGGTTTAACCACTAAAGCTAAGGGTGGCCTTAGTAATTTATTTAACAATGGGTCTATCATAAATCAGTCACTCTATGGCGTTTCTTTGGACTGATAATAATCAGCCAGATTAAGTTGTTTAGCAAAGATAGGTATATCCTTAAGATCGTGGGTTACCATTATGCTAGGAATAGCTTGTTGTGCTAGTTGTTGAAACGTCCATTTTCCAATTTTTTCTCTATTACTTGGATCAAGAGCAGCAAAAGGCTCGTCAAGCAACATAACCTTAGGTTGATTCGCTAGCGCTCTAACTAGGCCAACCCGGGAGCGCTCCCCTCCACTTAAAGATTGTGGGTAACGCTTACCGAGATGTTCTAAATTAATTTGTTCAAGCATACTGTGAGCTTTAGTACGGCGCTGCTTTTTTGAATTTAAATCAGGGCTTTTAGGTAAAGCAAAGCTAATATTATCCTCAACACTTAAATGAGGAAATAAAAAAACGTCTTGCATAAGTAACCCGATATGGCGGTTTTCCACAGCCAATTGACTCACATCTTGGTCATCAATCAAAACCTGACCGCTTATGTTTACATGCTTAGGCTGATTGCCTAACAACCAATGTAACAAGGTTGACTTACCAATACCGCTTGGGCCAATAATCACTAATAAATCATCTGGGTCTAGTTGCATATCTGGAAATCTGATTTGCCAGGTTTCACTATCAATTAGGCAATTTTTAATACTTAACATCTAGAAATTTCCAATGTTGAATGTTTTGGCCCTGCAACCCTACTAGACAAAAGTGCAGTAATTAAAAAAGCGGCTAAAGGCAATAAAGATTGCAACAAAATATAAAGTGCAGCCACATCTTGTTGGCTACCTGTGCCAATAGCAACAGCTTCTGTGGTAATAGTAGTGACTCGACCAGCCCCTATCATTAAAGTAGGTATGTACTGAGCAATACTCACCGCAAAGGTAATAGCAAACGCTGACAAAGTAGCAGGAAATAGTAATCTAAAGCGTATTTTCCACCAGCGTTGCCAAGGCGAATACCCAAAGCTTGCCGCAATTAACTCATAGTTAGCGTCAATTGATTGAAACGGCCCTTTTAATACTAAATAAGCATAACCAAAGGTAAAGGGGAAATGGGCAAAAACAACCCAGCCACTATGATATCCACCCTCTAACCAAATATGCGACACCTGCCACCCTAGCACCATACTCAGTTGCGGTAGTAAAATACCTAATAACCAAATGTAATCTGGTAAATAACGACCCTTTTGTCGCTGTAACTCAAGGGCTAACAAAGTAAACATAATACCAAGTATTGCAGCGCTTACTCCAATGAGCAGGGCATTTTGAAGGGGTAAAGCAACAAACAACCATTCGTCTTGCCATAAATGAGTATTCAAATTACGTAAACTAAAGGTATCGCTGCGCCAATTGAACCCTAAAGACCAGAGAGTAAATACCAGCACCATAAGCAAAATTAATAGCCCTGAAGCAGGCAGCCACACTTGACCTAGAGTATCTACAAAACCTAAACGAATGCGTCGTCCCAAAACCGTCCAATGCTGTAATACTTTGATCGCCAGTTTTTCGTGGCAGTATAAAAAAATAATGGATACTGCCAACAGCACTAACAGGAGTACATTAGCCCAAAACCCTAAGGCTTGATCACCCTCACTAAAACTGCCTTGCCAACGATACACAGATACAGCAAACAGTTCAGGTATATTAGGGCCAACCAGTAAGTTCATATCGACCACAGACAAGGTATAGGCAGAGGCGGCGAGTAACGCCAAACGCATTTGTTTCAACATATTCGGGAAAACCAACAACCACCAGCTTGTACTTATATCGTAGCCTAATGCTCGTCCTTGCAATAACCAACCATGCAAGGGAAGTTGCCGCCCCACAGCAATCAAAATAAGCAGAAAGAATGGCACTTCTTTTATGATAATGGCCATGATAAAGGTAGAGAGCCCTTTGCGAGGCAGACCAATATCACCATTTACAAAAAATACACCCGACTCACTAAATAAAAAAACTAATCCTAGCGCAATTGCTAAGTGAGGTAACGACAGTAACGGCGAGAGGTATTTTTCAAGCCAAGGGCCGCCGACTTTTGAATGAGACTGGTATTGACTATAAATTAAAAAAGCCAGGTACAAAGACACAAGACTGCTAAACAGCGCACTAAACATGCTCTGCGAAAGTGATAACCCTAACCCTTGATAAGCGAGTAACCTTGAAAGGTCAGCAATTGAGGTATCTTCATCAGGCCAAAGTCCAAATAAAATACCCCACACAGGTAAACTGGCTATACACATAACGAGCCACCAGCCTAATACTCGACTTAACCGCCGTAACGTTGTTGCCATGCATCCTCAAGAATTAACTGCCACGAACTATGAGGCTCTCCATGGGCTGGTAATGATGAACGGCTATCAAACATCGACTTTAGAACTGAAGGGTCTCCCCATTCACCCGCAAATTTCAGCTGCTGTGCCTGCTCACTTAACATAAAGTTAATCACCACCTTTGCAGCTTCTGAATTAGGAGCAAATTTGGGAATAGCTAGGTTGTGGCTGTTAGTGATAGCACCATCGATAAACGAACGTCTAACACTTGATTCTGGTATCTGTTTGGTGGCTTTTTCTTTTATCCATTGATTAGGGTTAAAAGACACCGCCATAGACAGACTCTTTTGTTGGTATAACAAAAATTGCTCTGAAGACGATGTAGGAAACGCCTTACCTTGCTGCCATAAATATGGATGTAACGTATCTAAGTAGGCCCAAAGTTTTGGTAATAAATCCTGTTGCGCAACCTCAGTAGCTGCCATATATAAACGCTCATCTCCTTGGGTTAAATTCACCAAAAGCTGCTTTAAAAAGGTAGAACCATGAAACTCAGGCGGTCTTGGATACGTCACGGTTTCAGGGTTATTACGAGCAATAGTTAATAAGTCATCTGCACTAAACTGAGCATTAGAAAACACCGCTTCTTCAGCGATTAGATTGAACTGGCCTATGCCCCAAGGGACCTCATAACCATCCATAGACTCCCCAAAATCAACAGTAATAGGCAGAGTATCTATGGCTAAATTTGCGACATTAGGAATGCTAGACCATAAATTACCCAGCAAATGATCATGTTGTTTTAAATAGGCAAAGTTTTCACCGTTCACCCAGGTTAAATCAATAGCACTGGTACGGCCGTTTTCAGCTTTCAAGCGAGCCACCGCTTCACCCGGGTCGGTAACTTTTACGTGTATTAACCTCACGCCATACTGCTTTGCTATTTCTCGCTTAGCCCAACGTAAATATTCGTTAACGGCTTTAGAGCCACCCCAAGCATAAAAGTATACCGACTTTCCTTTTGCTACTTTAAGGGTTTGCTGCCACTTAGCACTCGTTTCATCTAACGTTTCAGCGACTAAATCTTCAGCCATAACATTAGATATGCTCAAACTAACCAGTAGAATTAAACCGATTAGCTTAGTGCTAAAACGTCGAGATATCATTTAATCGCCAATCATAATCAAAGTAAT
This sequence comes from Paraglaciecola marina, assembly GCF_004360155.1. Lineage (GTDB taxonomy): Bacteria > Pseudomonadota > Gammaproteobacteria > Enterobacterales > Alteromonadaceae > Paraglaciecola > Paraglaciecola marina. Next base: position 240,085 of record NZ_SAIS01000004.1, read on the forward strand.
CAATCGTAAATTTTTGAGTCTTTAAAAACTCAACTTCTTGCGGATCGTTCGCAATATCTAGTTGATAAGTCTGTATCAAATCTTCTATTTTATTAAAACCTTGATAGCCCTTTTCAAAATCATCCGAGTACCAATTAAAGATTGGCGATAACACAAGCTGTTTCTCTTTAAGGTTAATCTTATTACGGGAGTCGTCACTTAAGAATAACTTCATTTGCTCATCCAGTTGGGCAATGACCTTGTCTTCTACAAATGCTTCATTACGTAATGGCGGACAACTCACAGCAGCACACACTAAGGCGGCATGGATTCTCGGGTACGTGAACCACTCTCTGATCATCCCATGTTCAATACCATCGAGATGGCGTTCTTTACCTAAGAGAGTAAAGAACTCTTTCTTCCATGGACTTTTAAATATGCTACCTAAATCTTTTATGGATTCAGCCTCACCAGCAGCAAAATCTTTATAGTTATCAACAATTAACTTTAGGGTGAAACCATTATATGCATTCATCAAAAAGCTTAATTGCTGCATATCAGACCAGGTTTCATACTCTTGCTCAGAAACCGCAGACAAGCTTGCCAAATAAGCATTAAGCGAAGATGGATTAGCACTCAGCTTGGCGTAATCAACTCGTGTTTGCTTTTCATCATCAGACACCACGACATTTTTTAGTACTTTTGTAAACTCAGTGTGTTGATGTTCAAAGGCCTGCACTGTATTTGATAACATTATTAACCCTGCAATTAGTAGCGAATTTTTGGTGGCTCGCTTAGTAATTGTGTATACGTCAGACACTATGACCTTCTCCATTTATGAAAACGCTCTACAAGCTTCAATAGGCCTTCTGGTGCATTGGCTTTTTTCCACACCCCAGCCACGTTTTTATTCGCTTCAGCCATAGTCGGATAAATATGAATAGTACCTAATAACTTGTTCATGCCTAAGTTATGCTTCATTGCTAATACAAATTCAGCCAATAGCTCACCTGCATGGGCGCCAACAATAGTCGCCCCTAAGATTTTATCTTTGCCTGGCATAGTGAGTACTTTTACAAAACCTCTAGCGTGGTCGTCTGCAAGCGCTCTGTCTAAACCGCCAATATCGTAACGACTTATATCGTATTCTATACCCTGCTCTTTCGCAGCGGTTTCGTTTAAGCCAACCGTTGCAATTTCTGGCTCAGTAAACGTAGCCCAAGGGATCACGCTGTAGTCTACTTTAAAGGTTTTAAAGCCTCTGAATAATGCATTAACCGCAGCATACCAAGCCTGATGACTGGCGGTGTGAGTGAACTGATAAGGGCCAGCCACATCACCCGCAGCTAAAATATTAGGGTACTTAGTCTGTAACATTTCGTTGGTGACTATGGTTCTATCCGTTTCAATGCCTAGTTTTTCTAAACCAAACCCTTTTAAGTTTGCTTGTCTGCCCACAGCCACTAAAATTTTATCAAAGGCTACGCGCTCTTCTACACCGTCTTTTTCAAGTACAATAACCTGTCCTTCGGCGGTTTTTTCAATCGCTTTAGCTGTGGTATTTAGACGTACATCAACCCCATCTTTTATAAGCTGTTTATACAAATGCTCTGCTGCATCTGGGTCTTCTTTACTTAACAATTGGTTATGTTTTTCAATTTGTGTAACTTGCGTACCTAAACGACCAAAGGCTTGAGAAAGTTCACTACCTATAGGGCCGCCACCTAGTACCACTAAACGCTTAGGCTGTTCGGTTAGATTCCAGAGGTTTTCAGCTGTTAAATAATCGACATCTTTCAATCCAGGAATTGGGGGCACAAAGGCACTGGCACCTGTGGCGATAACGATATTTTTAGTAGTAAGTGATTGCACACCATCTTCGGTTTGAATATCAACCTGCCAAGGCGACACTATGGTTGCACTACCTGTCACTACGTTTACACCAAGTGATTCATAACGCTCTACAGAATCGTGGGGCTCAATGGCTTTTATAACATTGTGCACTTGGCCCATTACAGCTTTAAAGTCGACTTCTGGCGCTTGGTAGTTTACACCTGATTTTTCAGCACCTTTGTGCATATGGGCCAGCTTACTCGCATGAAGTAAACTTTTAGACGGCACACAACCGGTATTCAAACAGTCGCCGCCCATTTTGTGTTTTTCTACAAGCGTAACCGACGCTTTAACAGCAGCTGCAATATAAGCCGTAACTAAACCTGCTGAACCTGCACCAATCACCACCATGTTTCGGTCGAAAGTTTTTGGCTTTTCCCAGCCTTTGTAAACACGTTGTGCCTTAATGATGTTTAAAATTAATTTTGCGATAAGTGGGAACACACCTAACAACACAAAAGATAAGATAATATTAGGCGAAACAATACCAGATAAGGTTTCAATATTTGCTAATTGAGTACCTGCATTCACAAACACAAAGGTCCCCGCCAACATACCTACTTGACTCACCCAGTAGTAGGTAATAATGCGAATACTAGTCACCCCCATCACTAGGTTAATAATGAAGAATGGGAATAAAGGCACTAAACGTAAGCTAAGTAAGTAAAACGCCCCGTCTTTTTCGATACCAGCATCGATCGATGCAATCTTTTGACTAAAACTATTTTTAACCCAGTCTCGGAGTAAAAAACGTGACACTAAAAAGGCAATAGTAGCACCAATAGTTGAGGCAAACGATGCGAGTACTAAGCCCCAGCCTAAGCCAAATAAAGCACCAGCGCCTAAGGTTAATATTGCTGCACCAGGTAAACTCAAGGCTGTCACTATGATGTACAAAATAAGGTACGCAACGAAAGCTTGCAGCCAATTTTCTTGAATAAATTCGGCTAACGTTTCTTGGTTAGCTTTTAAACTGTCTAGAGTTAGGTATTGTCCCAAGTCAAAAACAAAAAAAGCGCCTATTAAACTTAATATCAGGACGAAAAGAATTCCGCGTTTTACATTCATGGTATTTACAAACCTTATTCCAAAACAATAATCAATGTTAATGGCATAAATACCATTGCTGCTCACTGAAGACCTATGCAGTATGTTATTTATTTCACTACATATCCAAAACAATTAGGGTTCTTTAGGGTTTCACTTACGTTTTAGTTCCTATATTTAACATAAAAAACCCTTAAGGATATTAGGTTGTACTTGACCCCGTAGCCAAGCTTGCTTATAAATGATGCTCTTTTCTTCACATAGAATTTTTAATGTCTGTAAAACATCCCATTATTGCGATTACTGGTTCCTCTGGGGCCGGTACCACTACGACCACGAATGCTATTCGCCATATCTTTAGAAATTTATCGGTGAACGCGGCGGTAGTAGCCGGGGATAGTTTTCATCGTTTTACTCGCCCAGAAATGGAAGTAGAAATCCGTAAAGCACAAGAGCAAGGTAGACACATAAGTTACTTTGGTCCAAAAGCTAACGATTTTGAAATGCTCGAAACCCTGTTTAAAGAATACGCTGAAACAGGCATGGGCAAACACAGGCAATATCTGCACTCATTTGACGAGGCCGTGCCTTTTAATCAAATGCCCGGCACCTTTACACCTTGGCAAGACTTACCTGAGAAAACCGATGTTTTATTCTACGAAGGTCTCCATGGCGGTGTAAAAAATGATGAAGTGGATGTAGCTAAACACGTAGATTTATTAGTGGGTACAGTACCAATTGTAAACTTAGAATGGATTCAAAAAATTGTACGAGACACCACAGACAGAGGCCATTCTCGAGAAGCAGTAATGAGTAGTATAGTGCGTAGTCTTGACGACTATTTTCACTACATTACACCACAGTTTTCTCGCACACATGTTAATTTTCAGCGAGTGCCTACAGTTGATACCTCCAACCCTTTTAGTGCCAGAGAAATTCCCAGCCAAGATGAAAGTTTTGTTGTGGTACGTTTTCGCCGTGAAATGAAAAACGTTGATTACCCCTATCTGTTACAAATGATTGAAGGGTCGTTTATGTCGAGGATCAACACCATAGTAGTGCCTGGCGGCAAAATGGGTTTAGCCATGGAGCTGATTTTGATGCCACTATTAGAGGAAATTCTCGATAAAAAACGTCGCGCGGGATTTCAAATGGACTGGGTTAGCGAAAAATAGCAAGCCTAAGTCTCAATTGGAAAAACAATTACAAACTCTGCAAATTCCCCCTCTTTACTATTTAAGTTAATCGTCCCGCCCAACTTTTTAATAATATTGAAAGTTACAGACAGTCCCAGACCTGTGCCTTCTCCAACGGTTTTAGTTGTAAAAAAGGGTTCAAATATCTTTTCTTGAGTATCAGCGGGAATTCCTGGACCATTGTCTCTTACTACAATGTATATACTCTGGTCTTTTTGCTCAGCGTTAATAGAAATTTTAGCCTTATCTGTTTCCGCTTCAGTTAGAGCTTGTGCTGCATTTTTAATTAAATTGGTGAGTACTTGTTGCATTAAACCATTGTGAGCCATAAATTCTGGTAACTCATTTAGTCGTGTATCTATTGCAATTGCCTGCCCAAGGTCATAACTTAAAACTTTGAGGGTATCTTCGACTACTTTTGGTAAATCACAAATTTCTAATTCAGTGGACTGACTATAAGTAAAAGATTTCAGATCAGTAATGATATCCCTCACTCTTTTTAAGCCACTATGAGAGTCACTAATGACAGCTCGAATATCTTCTAAGACAAAGGCCATATTTTCTTCTTCAGCAAATTTTGAGATATTATTTTTTAATTGTACGACCTTATTATCTTGCCCCAGATCAATGGAGCTTAAAAACTCTGACTGCAACTCCTGTAACTTTAAAATACTGTCTAGGTAATCATCCATAGAAGAAAAGTTACTCATAACATAAGACAAGGGGTTATTTATTTCATGGGCTATACCTGCAGCCATCTGCCCTATACTGGCCATTTTTTCTTGATGTTGTAATGCTTGTTTAGTGGTCTTTAGTTCAACTAATGTACTTTTTAATCTTGTATATTGCTTCTTTAAGCTAGTTTCAGCTTGCCTGCGCTCTAACAACATAGTGAGCTGCTCAGATGCCTTACTGATTACATTGATTTGTTTCATGGACACCTTATCCATTTCACTCTCAGGAATAAAATAAACAAGTAGGTACAAGGGCTTGTTGTATACAATGATGGGAAAGGTTAAATAACTACCAACTTTTTCTGGCAATTTTTCTTCTAAAGATGTGAGATTAATGTCTTCTGATAGAAGATTAATTTGTGGCAGTTTTTCATCAAGAGCACTTTTTAAGTAGTGGGAAATTTTTGGTAAACCTAACACTAGGTTTAATTCAACCTTAATGTCTCCTGCGTTACTTTCACAAAACTCAATCTCACCTTGGTTATCATTGAGTATTTTTATATGAAATGCGCAAGATGCGTAACACAAAGCAGACAAGGAAGAAGAGAACATTTGCAACAAACTAGTAAGTGATTCATTGCTCCTTGAAAATTTAGTAATACACATTAACATCTCTGTTTCGGCGTCGTGCTGACGCTTATGGTTGTCAATGTATTGAAATGTATCTATTTCTCGCCTAAGAGTTGTAATATTAACACTTTGTTTTTCAGTCTCACCAGACAAGCAAGCATTTACTTGTAAAGATTCCATCCAATGTATTTCATCTAGATCAAAACTAGGGTCTCGTAAGATAACGATACGTGAATCTTGATTAGCCAAGCCGCTACGGACAAACTGAGTTGCTTCTTTACATAATGCTTCATCTTTATCGCTACCAATACCTGCTACTATCAAAGCTGGTTTAGCATGCCTAAATTGTTTTTTGAATTGGCGAAAGCTGTCATAGTGCTTAAAGTCACACCAGTTTCCTAAAGCTTTCTGGTGTAGCTCTAGATTACCCACACTAAAAACCAATGCTGCTATGTTTTTCGCCTCTGCCATCTCACGGATCCTAAAAAACCTGCTAGAGTATATAGCCTAGATTAGATTTTTTGTTCCGCAAGTTATTGTTAATATTAGACATTAAGCAGGAGATTACATATATGAAGCTAGTTAGACTACTCTATTACAGCAGAGCCTCTCGAGAAATGTCGTTAGCAGATTTGAAAGATGTTCTAGATACCGCTAGAAATAACAACGACAGCTTAAACATTTGCGGCATGCTTTGTTACGACAAACAATACTTTTTGCAAGCGTTAGAAGGGGAGCGAGAAACACTCAACGAGTTATATTTAGATATAGCAGATGACGCCAGACATGACGAAGTAGTCATTATCAGTTATAACGAAGTGACTCAGCCGAGCTTCCCACAATGGAAAATGGGATATGCCGCCAGTTCAGCTCAATTTGCGACTTTGTTAAAAGAGCTCGGGCAAACAGACTTTGCTCCAGCAGATATGACACCACAACAGGCACTTACATTTTTACAAAAAATGTCAAAATTTCAGTCAGAAGTGTAAGCCAGCACTCCTTTTGCAGATAGTTAGATTAGCAATACTCTGCAACCTTAACTTAGGTTGCATACCCTCCTATGACAAACTTTGTAACAATCCATAGCGTTTAGTCATGATTGCAACCTTTTGAATTTATAGGCTTTCACATATAGTGTGTTTAAGTATGTAACACTTTCTGGAAAGGTTATGGGACAAGAAACAACAAAAATTCTAGTGGTAGATGACGATATGCGTCTACGCAGTTTGTTAGAGCGCTATCTAGTTGAACAAGATTTTCAAGTAAGGGTTGCCGCCAATTCTGAACAAATGGACCGTTTATTAGAACGGGAGAACTTTCACTTGATGGTCCTAGATCTAATGCTTCCTGGTGAAGATGGCTTGTCTATTTGCCGCCGTCTCAGACAAAAAGAACACCAAATACCTATAGTGATGTTAACAGCCAAAGGTGATGAGGTTGACAGAATTATTGGCTTAGAAATGGGCGCCGATGACTACTTACCTAAGCCATTTAACCCTAGGGAATTACTAGCTCGTATCAAAGCAGTATTAAGACGCAAAACTACCGAAGCCCCTGGCGCACCGTCGTTAGAAGAACAAATAGTAAACTTTGGCAAGTACTCACTTAACCTGGGTACCAGAGAAATGCTTGCCGATGATACGCCAATGACACTTACAAGCGGAGAGTTTGCAGTACTCAAATCTTTAGTTACCCACCCCAGAGAACCGTTATCAAGAGACAAACTTATGAACCTTGCCCGTGGTCGAGATTATAGTGCTTTAGAGCGCAGTATCGATGTGCAGGTGTCCCGGTTACGCCGCATGTTAGAAGAAGACCCTACTAGCCCTAGATATATTCAAACAGTTTGGGGACTAGGTTATGTATTTGTACCCGATGGTGGCAGTGCAAGTTAGTTTTGAATATATTTATTTCAATATCTAAAAAGCAGGCAATTATACTATGAAGTTACTCCCCAAAAGTGCTTTTGGGCAAACTGTATTATTGATTGCCATTTTATTGCTAATTAACCAAATTGTGTCTTTGGTGTCAGTCACTTTTTATTTTGTCAGCCCAAACGTTAAGCAAATCAACCACCTACTGGCTAACCAAATAAAAATGGCATATGTCGCTGGTATAGACTCTAAAAATTCAGCGTTACAGCCTCAATTACATGAGGTGGCTGGCATGCAAATTTATACTCAAGAAGAAGCCATCGCACACGGGCTAGACCAGGCGATCCATTATCAATCTTGGTCTAATCAGATGTCTGAAGTTCTAGGTGGCAAAGCGCAAGTTAGGATCAGCCAAGATACGCCTTATCTATATTGGATAAACCCTCCTCAAAACCCATCAACTTGGATTACCATCCCTATGGTTGGCCTAGGACAGGGAGACGGCTCCCCTCACCTAGTGTATTTATTAATGATAGGTATCCTAAGTGTTGGTGGCAGTTTGATATTTGTAAGAAGACTTAATCGGCCATTACAAGCCCTACAAGACGCTGCATTGTTAGTAGGTAAAGGGTTGGTGCCTAAACCTTTAAAAGAAGAAGGCTCAACAGAGCTTATTGCTGTGACCCGAGCTTTTAATCAAATGTCCAAGGGTATTAAACAACTAGAAGATGACAGAGCATTATTAACGGCGGGTATTTCCCATGACTTACGCACCCCATTAACACGGATCAGGTTAGCTTCAGAGATGTTGCCGGAAGATCAAGAGTGGATTAAAGAGGGCATAGTGCATGATATCGAAGATATGAACGAAATCATCGATCAATTCATTGATTATGTGCGTCAAGATCAACAAGAGTGCCTAGAAAACGGCAACTTGAATGATTTGATTAATGAAGCCGTACAAGCTAGAAATATCGAAGAAAATCATGATATTAAATTAAATTTGAAACCACTACCTAACACCTTAATTAGACGAGTAGCATTAAAAAGAGTGTTAGATAACCTTATCGAAAATGCCTATCGTTATGGCAGTAACAATATCGAAATTAGCTCAGCTCATAATAAAAAAAATAATCAGTTGTATTTTTCGGTGCGAGATTTTGGGCCAGGCATACCAGATGATTGTATCCAGAGTCTGTTTGAACCTTTCACTCAGGGTGATAAGGCTCGAGGAAGTTTAGGGTCAGGCCTGGGACTGGCTATTATTAAGCGTATTGTGGATATGCACTCAGGCCATGTCACCTTAGAAAACCACCCTGAAGGCGGACTTATCGCAACTATATTTATAAGTGCAAATGTTTAGATAGTTTATTTACTTACTAGCATAACGCGAACAATTAGCTGGGTAACATTACATGTCGATATGCAATGTTACCCAGCAGCCTCTAAAGCTTTTTGCAAATGAGTTAATCATCAAGAAGTATTCGGTTCATACCCCATAGTAATTACAGTTTGATTATTTTTAATGTAACTATCTAACCAAACGCAAGTATCATCATAATTTATTGGCATAGAACAATAATATCCTTGAACAAAGTCACACCCAATATTCTGCAATTTTTCATATATAGCTTGCGTTTCGACACCTTCAGCGACAACTTTTTTCCCTAATCTGTGGCAGAGCTCTAGCATTGACTTTACTATAGAAAAGTCTTCCAAGTTAGCTGTAATCTGCATAACAAATGAGCGATCAATTTTAATGATTTGAGCAGGTAGCTCTCGCAGCAAAGACAAGGAAGAATAACCAGTCCCAAAGTCATCTAATGCAATAGTAACTCCCATTGAAGTTAAACTATGAATTACATATTTAGCCCTTTCCATATTCAACATAATGGCACTTTCAGTAATTTCAAAACACAATAATGAGGGTGAAATAGGGTAGCGGTCTAAGCAGTCACGAATATAAGGTACTAGTTCTTTGTCTAATACATCTGAAGATGAAAGGTTAACACTCATACATACCGGCAAGTAATCTCGATTCCAGCCATAAGCCTTTTGTATGGCTTGTAAAATAACCCAGCGTGTGACTTTGCCAATGAAACGACTCTGCTCAATTAATGGTATAAACTCTGCGGGAGAAATAATAGTACCATTAGCTTGCGGCCAGCGAATAAGCGCTTCAAAACCTTTCAAGCGGTTGTCAGCAGGACTCAAGATAGGTTGGTAATATAATTCGAACTCTTGCTCCAATAGCGCATCATTAATTTTAGATATCACACTTATTTTTTTGGGAGATAGAGTGTCAATTGAAGGGTCGTACAATACATAATTTTGATTATTCTGTTTAGCCACATACATGGCAATGTCTGCATTTTTCAATAGTGCTTCACTATCTAAGCCATTTTCAGGGAACATAGCAATACCAATGCTCATATCAATGACCAACAGGTGGTCATCAATAGCAAAAGCATCTTCCATGACGTCGGTTAACTTTTGAGCTTCACTTAAACATGAGCCTTCATCTACGTTATTAATAATTAAAGCAAACTCATCTCCACCTAAACGAGCAATGACATTAGATTTTAATAAGCTGTTTTGTATACGGTCACCAATTTGAATTAAAAGCTTATCTCCAACGGCATGGCCTAAGGTGTCGTTAATTTCTTTAAAGCGGTCTAAGTCAGCCATAATAATCGCAAAAGGCGCGCCCTTAGAAATAGCCTGATTTAAGTATTCTGAAAAATACAAACGGTTGTATAGTTTAGTTAAAGGGTCGCTCCGAGCTTCTACATAACGGGCATCTGCATTCTTTTGAATTTGCGTCATCGAACTTAAGCTCAAACGAATTACTATAATGACGAAAGCTCCCCCAGCAGCCAAAATAGCAGAAAGCCCTAACTCCAAAAATGTGACTGGATTGGATAATAATACTGATAAAAAGAACGAGTAACCTAATATGAAAGTCAAAATAAGTATGAATAGTAGATACCAACTTCGGTACTCAATATTTTGACAAATTCGATAGGTTGGCTTTACCGCTAACGCCAAAAAGACTAAGCCACACAAAACAAATAATACTGAAGCAGCTTCTATCATGGATTCATAAATCTCTTTTCAGGTGTATAAACTTAAATAAATATAGCTATTAGATGGATAACCTTTTTTTCATAGGTATTTTTAGAGGAGAAACTCATCCTTGTTTTAAATCATGTAAAATGAATCACTTCACAGCCTTCAATAATTTTAACGAATGTAAGTCGTAAAACCCCATTGCGGCTAAATCAATAGTTATTAAATATTAAAGTAAATTCAAGCTAATCACTTATGCTTTTAGTCTATTAAGTATGCAGTTTTAGTAAAGGTTTGAAAATAAAGACTACAAAATAATGAAACCTTATTTTAACTTCTCTGGTCAATGTTGTCTGAAGCTAAACCTCAGTTTTATTCAAAGTGTTAAAGCCACCTTTAAAATCACTCACAGGAGTAACAATGAAAATCTGTACACGCTTTTTTATCGCTACATTTTTAATGATAGCTACCATGGCTAACCTACAAGCAAACGAAAAACCAAAGCTCATCATTTTTGATGTAAACGAAACCTTGCTTGATCTTGAGTCAATGCGTACTTCAGTGGGTAAAGCGCTGAATGATGACAAAAGCCTTTTACCTTTGTGGTTTTCTACTATGCTGCATTACTCACTGGTAGATACCACTAGAGGGGAGTTTCATGACTTTGGAAAAATTGGTGTTGCTGCGTTACAAATGGTGGCTAAAAACAACGGTATTATCTTAACTGACGAACAAGCAAAACAAGCCATAGTGCCCCCCTTGCTATCTCTTCCTCCACATCCAGATGTTCGTGAAGGTTTAACTCAGTTAACTGATGCAGGTTATAAGATCATCAGCTTAACCAATAGTTCTAATGCGGGAGTTAAAGCACAATTTAAACACGCTAACTTAACGCCGTTTTTTGTTGAGCGCTTAAGTGTGGAAGATATAGGTATCTACAAACCAGATTTACGCAGTTACGAATGGGCACTCAAAGAAATGGGTGTTAAACCAGAAGAGGTACTTATGGTAGCAGCACATGGCTGGGATATAGCTGGAGCAAAATCTGCCGGCTTACAAACCGCTTTTATTGCTCGCCCAAATAAGCAACTTTATCCACTCGCTCCGCAACCAGATTATTTGGTTAATGATTTATTGGAGTTAGTTAAAGAGTTAAACAACGCGTACCCTGAATAAATTCGTTCGGGATAGCACGAATCAATACCAAAAAGCGGCCTAAATACTGGCCGCTTGTTTATAAACACTAAAAGCATTAAGTGAATTAAGCCAGCCCAGCAGGAAGACCATAAGTACCGGCGTGGATACTTTCAACGTCGATACTATCGAAGCTATATTCTGCTTGGCAATATTGGCAATTCATTTTTATATCGCCATCTTTGGCCACAATATCTAATAACTCATCTTTGCTCACGCTGGTTAATGCTTGGGCACTGCGCTCTTTACTGCAACTACATTTGAAAATGACAGTTGTAGGCTCAAACAGCTCTATTTCTTCTTGATGATATAAGCGATGTAAAATATCTTCGGCTGATAACAAGAATAACTCTTCATCTTTAATGGTGTCGGTTAAAGTACTTAAGTGGTCAAAATCTGTATCTGTTTTTTCTGTAGTTTGACTGCTAGTGGGTAATATCTGTAAAAACATGCCACAAGCTTTAGCTGCGTCATCAGAAAGCTGGGTTCGTAAAATGACCTTAGTAGCTAACTGTTCTGACTGTTCAAAGTAACCTTCAATACATTCAGCTAAAGTAGGTTTATCTAACGCCACCATGCCTTGATAACGCTCTCCCTTTTCAGGGGTAATAGTAATCACTAAAACACCTTTTTGTACCAATTCAGCAAACTCTTCTGGCAATTCGGCTAACTCTTCATCCCATCTTGCCACACCACGCATCTGTTGCTTATCAGTACCGTTTATTACAGCATAACTTAAAGGGCCTTTTCCCTGAATTTGAATGGCTATATCCCCCTTAAATTTCAAGGTTGCTGTTAGCAAACTAGTGGCAGCCATTAACTCACCCAATAGTTTTTGAATCACTGAGGGATAAGGGTAAGAATCTAGAATAGCTTGATAACTAGATTGCAAACGTACTAACTCTCCTCTGACATTCCCTTGATTAAATAGATAACGATGAAGTTGATCAAATGCCATGTATGTTTACCTTGAATATTACTGTTGCTTAAATTGGATAATTTGACGACGCTGTTTTTTGTCAGGCCGATGTAAAGGCTTAGGACTATGAAAGGCGCTAAGTTTACGCGCTTCAGCGTTACTTGCACGCAGCTTTTCACTGTCTTCTGTTTCTTGATACATAAGTTGTGCAGCGGGCGCGCCTTGTCGCTGCTCTTTTACTTGTTGCACCACCACATCTTTAAAATCGAAACCTTGGGGAACTTTTATAGAAGCTCCAAGCTCTACAATTTTACTAGGTTTGCTGCGCTGACCATTGTAATGTACTTTACCAGCTTGCACTGCATCTCTAGCTAAGGCGCGAGTTTTGAAAAAACGGGCGGCCCATAACCATTTGTCTAGACGAATGCTTGCAGGGATATCAATATTTTTTTTCATGATAAATTTATCGTTTTTTTGTAACGTTTAGGGATTAGAGTTGTAGCGCTCGCCCCTACTCGCTATTATTAGGACTTATTTGCTTAACTAATAATCTAGCAAGCATGTTTTGACATTTTAATCAGTCCCACCGAGAGACAATGACAGTCGCAAATTATAACTTCAATCAACTATGGCTCCAATTAGTTAAAAATCAACATAAAATTAATTTTGTGGTGGTTGTACTATTGAGTATTTTTCTTCTAGCCTATGCGGCTGAATTAACATGGCGATTATGGCCGCACCCAGAACAAACTAGCGGCCAAAGCACACTTACATCAAATAAACCAACTCGCTCGAATAGTCCTCAAACTCTTAATTTAGCTGCCCTAAAAAGATTGAATTTATTCGGCGACTTAACCACTAAGCCAGTTCAAGAGAAAAAAGAGAAAGTAACCGATGCTCCTGTTACTAGATTAAAATTAATCCTTACAGGTGTGGTGACAAGTACCGAAGAAGGCCACGGTGCTGCAATTATAGAAAACCGCAACCAACAAGAAACTTATGGTGTGAATGATGAAATTGAAGGCACCAATGCTACCTTAGAAGAAGTTCACGTTGACCGAGTAATTATTAGTAACAATGGGGTAAATGAAACCCTAATGTTAGATGGCGTAGATTACAACAAACCATCTAGTCGTTCTGCAGCTAAACCACGCCCAACACCCCAAGCACAGTCTCCAATGGATGAAGATGAGAATCGGCGCACTTTATCTTCAGATGCATTACAAGCTAGGCGAGAATTACAGCAAAAACCCAGCAGTTTTACCGACTATATTGCTGTTGCCCCCAATAGAGAAAATGGAGAGCTAACAGGATATCGTGTGAGTCCAGGTAAGAACTCATCTTTATTTAAAGAAGTAGGCTTAAAGTCTGGTGACGTTATCACTGATATTAACGGCTTAGATCTAACAGATATTCAACAAGGCCTTGAAGCAATGAATTTATTAAGAGAATTAGAGTCTTTACAAATGACAATACAACGTAAAGATGAGTTACTTACCATCTACCTTGATTTGCCCGAACGGGAAGAGGAACAATAAAATATGAAGTCTATTATACGCTTAGCTACATCAAGAGCATTACTCGCCATCGCGAGTGGTGCCTTCTATGCAATGTCTAGCTTAGTGGCAGCCGCCGACTACTCTCCAAATTTCAAAAACACAGATATTGGCGAATTCATTAATATTGTGGGTAAAAACCTACAAAAAACCATTATTATTGATCCTAATGTTAGGGGAAAAATCACTGTACGTAGTTACGACTTACTTAACGAAGAGCAGTACTACCAGTTTTTCCTTAATGTATTGCAAGTGTATGGCTACTCAGCTGTGTCTATGCCAAGCGGTGTTATCAAAGTTATTCGTTCAAAAGACGCCAAGGCTTCTAATATTCCGGTAGTAGAAGGCAGTCCTTTCGATGGTGATGAAATGATCACCCGTGTTATGCCTGTATACAATGTACCCGTTCGTGAGCTTGCGCCTTTGTTGCGCCAACTTAATGATACAGCTGGCGGTGGCAATGTTGTAAGTCACGATGCATCAAACGTTATGATGCTTACAGGCCGTGCTGCGGTGGTGAATCGTTTAGTAGAAATCATCGAACGTGTAGACAAAGCCGGAGATGAAGAAGTAGAAATTGTTAAGTTAAAATTTGCATCTGCCACTGAAATAGTGCGCATTATTGAAAGCATTAACAAATCACAAAGTAAGGCCAATACCTCAGGAAAGTCTGACCCAAGAGTCGTTGCCGATGATAGGACTAACAGCATCATTGTCAGTGGAGACATAAAAGCCCGTCAGCGTATCGTCAATTTAATTGAGCGTATGGACCAAGAGCTAGAAACCAGTGGTAATACTCGGGTTATATTTTTGAACTATGCAAAATCAGAAGATTTAGTCAAAGTTCTACAAGGTGTGAGTGCCAGTATTCAGGCTGAAGAAAACGGAGCCACCAAAGGAAAGTCAACCAGCAATCGCGAAGTCAGCATTGACTCGCACGAAGACTCAAACGCATTAGTAATTACTGCAGAGCCAGATATGATGCGTTCTCTCGAAGACGTAATCCGCAAGCTAGATGTACGCCGCGCGCAAGTACAAGTAGAAGCCATTATTGTTGAAGTGTACGAAGGTGACGGCACCACACTAGGGGTGCAATGGGCCAGTGAAGATTACGGTGGCACACAATTTTCGAATGGTGTAGTGGGTATTGGCTCATTGGCGGTAGGGGTTGAAGAAGCTTCTGATACCACAACCACTACCACAGGTTTCGATGATGACGGTGACCCGTACTCTTACGACTCCACGACAGAAGGCGATTATTCTACTCTAGCTTCTCTAATGAGTAGTGTTAGTGGCTTTCTAGTAGGAGGAGTATTTGATGGCTGGGGGGCCGTGTTACAAGCAGTAAGCTCCGATACTAATGCCAATATCCTAGCCACACCACACCTAACAACCATGGATAACGAAGAAGCTTACTTTATTGTTGGCCAAGAAGTTCCCATTATCACAGGTTCAACAACTGGCACTAATAACGCTAATCCATTCCAATCCATTGACCGTCAAGAAGTGGGTATCAAACTTAAAGTGACGCCTCAAATTAATGAAGGTGATGCAGTTCAATTATTGATTGAACAAGAAGTATCTAGCCTGAGTGGTGCCACTAGTGTTGATATTATTACCAATAAACGTGAGATCAAAACATCGGTTATTGTAGATGATGGCGGCACAATCGTATTAGGTGGGTTGATAGATGAAGACGTACAAGAAAGTGTGTCTAAAGTGCCTTTGTTAGGGGATATTCCTATTATTGGTCACTTATTCAAGTCTACAACCACTAGCAAAGCAAAACGTAATTTAATGGTATTTATTCGCCCTACTATTATTCGTGATGGCGTGACTATGAATGAAATCAGCAAGCAAAAATATCAATACATACGAGCTCAACAATTAGAGCATCAAGCTGATGGCATTCCTTTAATGCCCTTTAGTGATGCACCGTCACTACCAGAGTGGGACGACTCATTAAGCTTGCCTCCTTCGTTTAACGACTATATCGAAAGCAAAGATCTAGAAAAGGATGACGAATAGTTATGCCTGATGTCGATGAAACTTTAGAACGAAGTGCTTTAGAAGCAGAGGAGCAGTCATTATTAGAAGCGGGGGCTGATATTAATGCCCCTATTGATGAGCCTGAGCATAAGCAACTGGCGTTTAGTTTTGCAAAAAGGCATCAAGTATTACTAGATACAGGCGAGACGCCTGCAATTTTATACCATACCTTAGAAACTCAATTCCCCGTATTTGCTGAGGTTAGACGATTTTTGGGAGCCGAGTTCCGCCTTAAAGAGATTGAAGTTGACCAGTTTGAATCTTTGCTAACTAATGCTTTTCAGCGTGATTCCTCGGCCGCAAAACAGTTGATGGAAGACATTGGCAACGAGACAGACTTGTTTAGCTTAGCTGACGAACTGCCGGATACCGAAGACTTACTGGAAAGTGAAGATGATGCGCCCATCATCAAATTAATCAACGCCATGTTAGGTGAAGCGATTAAAGAAGGGGCTTCTGATATTCATATCGAAACCTTTGAAACCCAGCTATTGGTGCGCTTTAGAGTTGATGGTGTGCTGCGAGAAATATTACGGCCTAATCGTAAAATGGCCTCTATGTTGGTGTCCCGTATAAAAGTTATGTCTAAAATGGATATAGCCGAAAAACGTGTGCCACAAGATGGTCGTATTACCTTAAGAATTGCTGGTAGAGCCGTTGATGTGCGGGTGTCAACTATGCCATCTAGTCATGGCGAGCGGGTGGTTTTACGTTTGTTAGACAAAAACAATGTCAGGCTAAACCTTGAAGACTTGGGTATGACCAAGGTAAACCGAGAGTATTTTTCAAGCTTGGTTCGTAAACCCCACGGTATTATTCTGGTAACCGGTCCTACTGGTTCTGGTAAATCTACTACTTTGTACGCCGGTTTAAGTGAAATCAACTCAAAGGACAGAAACATTCTCACGGTAGAGGATCCTATCGAATTTGATTTACAAGGCATCGGGCAAACCCAAGTAAATGCCAAGGTTGATATGACCTTTGCTCGGGGCCTACGTGCAATATTAAGGCAAGATCCTGATGTGGTAATGGTTGGGGAAATACGTGATTTAGAAACCGCGCAGATTAGTGTTCAAGCCAGTTTGACTGGGCACTTAGTGATGTCAACCTTACACACCAATACAGCAGCAGGTGCAATCACACGCTTAGAAGACATGGGTATTGAACCCTTTTTGTTATCGTCCAGTTTACTAGCGGTGTTGTCACAACGACTAGTCAGAACCTTATGCCCAGATTGTAAAGTTAGTCACATACCTAGCGAACAAGAATGCCAAATTTTAGGTATTAGTTCCGCAGCTGAGGCTAAAACTGTATTTTCCCCTAAAGGTTGTGCTGCTTGTAACCAAACAGGCTACCGAGGCAGAACAGGTATTCACGAGCTACTAATAGTCGACGAAGGTATTCGTGAGTTAATGCATAGTGGCCATGGCGAGCAGGCGATAGAGAAGTATATTCGCCAGTCAACTCCCAGTATCCGTGATGATGGCTGTAATAAGGTATTGTTAGGATATACATCACTTGAAGAAGTGTTGCGTGTAACTAGGGAAGACTAAATGGCTGCATATGCTTATCAAGCCATGGAGAAAAGTGGCAAAACCAAAAATGGTGTTTTAGAGGGCGACAACCCTAGGCAAGTAAGGCAATTGTTGCGTGAGCAAGGGTTAATTCCCATGCAGGTGGACCAAGTCGCTGAAAAAGAGCGTAAGTCTCAGCAAGGTTTCACCTTATTTAAAAATACCATTTCAGCCTCTGATTTATCTTTATTGACTAGGCAGCTTTCAACACTTGTAGAGTCCGCTCTTCCAATAGAAGAAGCCTTACTAGCTGTGGCTGAGCAATGTGAAAAACCACGTCAGAAAAACATGATGATGGCGGTTCGTAGTAAGGTTGTAGAAGGTCATACTCTGGCTGACGCTATGGCAGAATTCCCTCATGTTTTTGATGACTTATTCAGAGCCATGGTTGCCGCCGGAGAAAAGTCAGGACACTTAGACACAGTGTTAAATCGTTTAGCCGATTACACAGAAAAGCGCCAGCAAACCAAAAGCCAAATTACCCAAGCTATGGTTTATCCCTGCATTATGCTGTTTTTTGCCTTTGCAATTGTGTTGTTACTATTGACGCAAGTTGTACCCAAAATTGTGGGGCAGTTTCAGCATATGGGGCAAGATTTACCTACCATTACCCAAGCATTAATTAACGTCAGTGATTTCTTACAGGCGTACGGTATTTTTGTATTTATCGCTTTGGTACTCATCATAGTCATCATTAATCGAGTGCTACAACAACCCACTATGAAAATGCGTTACCACAAATCCATTTTGAGTATGCCTATGCTAGGCAAGATATCTAAAGGCCTAAATACCGCTAGGTTTGCCCGCACTTTAAGTATTTTATCATCTAGTGCAGTACCTTTACTTGAAAGCATGCGTATTGCCGGTGATGTGTTAGAAAATTTACATATCAAAGAAGCAATTAAAGAAGCTGCAGGCCATGTAAAAGAAGGCTCTAGTTTACGCGCGTCTTTAGAACAAACAAAAATGTTTCCACCTATGATGATGCATATGATTGCATCGGGTGAGCGTAGTGGCGAACTTCAACAAATGTTAGGCCGGGCGGCCGATAATCAAGACAGACAATTTGAATCTTTGGTGAGTGTTTCACTCAAAGTATTTGAACCTATTTTAATTGTGACTATGGCTGTGGTGGTTTTGCTAATAGTCGTAGCAATTTTACAACCAATTATGGCTTTAAACTCTATGGTGAATATCTAATGAAACAACACTTAAAACCTATTGCATCTCTTAAATCTCAAGGCTTCACATTAATAGAAGTCATGGTGGTACTGCTTATCATCGGCATTATGGCAGGTATGATTGCGCCGCAAATATTAGGAAATCAAGAAGAAGCGCAAGTTAAAACAGCAGCTATTGATATTCAAAGCTTAGAAAACGCATTAACTCAATATAAGTTAAGCAACAATGTATTTCCTACCACTGAACAAGGGTTAGAGGCCCTAGTCACTGAACCTACGGTTGACCCTATTCCACGTAATTATCGCCAAAACGGCTACATCACACGTTTACCTAATGATCCTTGGGGTAATCCTTATCAGCTTTTAAGTCCAGGTGAATTAGGTCAGTTTGATATCTTTTCAAACGGACCAGACGGTGAACCAGGTACAGAAGACGATATTGGTAACTGGAACCTTAACGACTACTTAAACTAATCAGTTTGAGCGCCCTCTATGTGCAAATACTCCCCCAAGCATCAAAAGCAAACTGGTTTTACCTTAATAGAGGTAATGCTGGTATTGCTTATCATGGGCTTGGCAGTAGGGGCTGTGGTACTCAACTATTCAGGTGAAAGCGCTCAGGACAGACTGAAAAAACAAACCCAACGTTTGCAGATTGTCTTTAATATGGCCGCAGATTTCGCGGTACTGAATCAAAGACAATTAGGGTTGAGAATAGAAGAAGACGAGAATACATATTATTTTATGTATTTAGATGAAGAGCAAGCTTGGCAAAAACTCGAAGATGACAAGTTATTAAGTGACCATACTTTGCCACAAGAATTTTCCATTGAATTGTCTCTAACGGATTTACCTTGGGATACAGGTCAAAGCTTATTTAGTGACGACGACCTATTTGAAGAAGACTTTTCTCTTTCTGAAGATGGCACTGAAATTGGTAACGAGGAAGACAAACCCCTCGACCCACCTCAAGTTTTTATTTTCTCTAGTGGCGAAATCACTCCCTTTTCTCTGTCGTTAGCTTACGAAGCTGACTTTGGTAATGAGCAACCTGTTTACTTTAGAGTTAATGGCCAAGATATAAGCCCAATCGATATGGAAGGTCCTTTAAATGAGCTATAAACATAGCTCTGCAGGCATGACGTTACTAGAAGTTATGGTGGCACTTCTTATATTTGCATTAACCGCTACTGCTATTATGAAAGCCGCCAGCGAACACTTAACCAGTGTTTCTCAAATAGAGGATATTACCTTTGCCACTTGGGTGGCTAATAATCGATTGTCTCAGTTGCATGTTGATACTAGCTGGCCTGTCAAAAACAACAAGAAAGGCTCTCAAGAGATGGCCGGTCGTACTTGGTATTGGCAACAAACAGTAGAAAAAACCAGTGATTCTGAAATGGTTCAAGTTGAAGTGTCAGTTGGTTTAGATGAAGACTACGAAGGGGTTGTTAGCTCTGCCGTCACATTTATAGCGAAACAAGATTAACCATGGCTGCTATTAAGTTAAGAGGTAACCGTGGCTTTACACTACTTGAAATACTGGTTGCTATTGCGATTTTTGCCTTAATTGGGGTAGCAAGTACTGGTGTTTTAAACTCGGTAATTGAGAGCGATCAATTATCAGAAGAGAGGTTCGCCAAACTAGAAGAATTACAACGGGCCATGTTGACCATAGAGCGGGACATCATGCAAATGACTAATCGCTCAGTAAGAATTAATGGTGAAGCAAACAGTGTAGTTGTGTCAGGTGGTGAAGATGTAATGTCTAGTGATGCAGGAGGTTTAGCCTTTGTACGATCTGGATGGCATAACCCTCAGATGTTACTCCCCCGCAGTACCTTACAAAGTGTCGGCTATCGTTTACAAGAAAAAGAGTTGCAGCGTGTCTATGGTAACTATGTTGACAATGTAATTGGATATGAACCTAAAGTTAGGGTTCTATTGTCAGACATAGAGGACTTTCAAGTTAGCTTTTTGACCGATGAAACAAAGCTAGAAGATGCCGAAGACTGGGAAGAGATATACTCAAGTGAGGCGTTGCCACTTGCAATATCTGTCACTATTTCTAGTAAAACCTTTGGTGAAATACGCCGAGAGTTTTTGGTGGGAGGCAGTGAATAATGCATCGTAGGCCTTCAAAGCAAGGTGGAGTAGCCCTTATTATAGTGCTAATGATAGTCGCGATAGTAAGCATATTAGCCACAGAAATGGGGTCTAGATTACAACTGCAAATCAAACGCGCCTCAAATATAAAAGACAATAATCAAGCGTATTGGTATGCCATGAGTGCAGAGCAATACGCACGTAAATCAATAAAAGATTTAGTCGAGAATGACAGAGATTTAATTTATTTGGATCAGGCATGGAATCAAGAATTTGTATTCCCTGTTGATGGTGGTGGCATTGAAGCCAAACTGGTCGATATGCAAAGCTGCTTTAATCTGAATGCCTTGAGAGATCCTGGCGGTACATCAAATAACAATACCGGCACAACTGCGGAGGCGAACTCCGATACAACTACAACTGCAGCTTCCACTGCCACAACGGCTTTGCCAGATCGAGTATTAGCCTTTCAAAGGTTATTAGAATTGGTTGAGGGTGATATTCCCACCTATAACGTAGAAACCATTCGTGATTCCTTACTGGATTGGTTAGATGAAGATGACCAACCTACTCAACTTGGGGCAGAAGATGGTGAATATGAAAGCCGTCAATTTCCATATTTACCAGCCAATAATTTTATGGCCCATAAATCAGAATTACGTTTAATACACGGTGTTGAAGTGCAATGGTTAGAAAAACTACTAGAACTGGTATGCGTGCTCCCGAGTGATAGTTTATTTTTAATCAATGTAAATACGGTTACCGAAGAAAACGCAGCAGTAATAGGGGCTGCAACTGGGTTAAGCTTAGCCGATGCCCAGTCTGTTTTAGCAAACCGCGGGGCAGAGGGGTTTCAAGAAGCTACAGATTTTTTAGCAGAGCCTGCTATAACAGCCTTGTCACTCAGTGATGAACAAAAAGAATGGTTCGATGTCACAACTTCGTATTTTATGTTGCACACCAGAACTAAGTACAATAACGCCACTTTCGCAATGCAAAGTGTGTTAAAAATAAATGAAGATAACAGCGTAACAGTTGTTAGCAGAGAATTTAGCGGATTCTAAGCTATATAGTCAAGCCACTACAAAGTACGCGAGTTAGAGGTGGTTTGAGTATATAATCGGATATTCAAATTGTTAAACTAACATGATAAGTCAAAAGGTAATGTAACCAAATGGAACAGTTAGTGGTGCGTTTAGGTGCCAGCTCACAAGAGCCAATTCATTGGCTTGTGTGGTCCAGCCAACAAAATGAGATTATTGCATCCGGTGAGTTACCCTCAGCCGAGCATCTTGCCACTTTAGCTGACAGGGCGGGAGGCAGGCCAATATGCGCCTTAGTACCTACTAGTGATATTTTACTTAAGTGGGTGACTTTACCTGCTAAAGCCGGGCGTAAAGCCATTGCAGCCATCCCGTTTATGTTAGAAGAAGATATAAGCGGAGACATTTACGAGCAGTTTTTTGCTTTAGGCCCCAAAAAAGGGGATAAACAAGCTGTCGCTATTATGCAAAAAACCACTATTACCGCTTGGTTAGAGTTAATTCAAGAAGCTGGGCTAAACTGCGACCAAATGTTGCCGGATATCCTAGCTTTACCTAGAGCTAATAAAGAAGCTTGGTCTATTTTGGAGCTAGGCGAACAACTTTTAATTCGCCAAGATGACTGGGCCGGGCTGCAAGGTGAAGTAACCTGGTTAAAACAAGCACTAAACCATCAGGCCAGACGCAATGAAACGCCTTTGCAAGTCAGTGACTATTCTGGTGTAGATTTAGCAGATATTGATAATCTAGAAGTCACTAGCCAGCCTTTAGACCTCCCCATGAAAGTACTCGCCAGCGGTGCTAAAAATAGCACCTTCAATTTGTTACAGGGCGAATTTAAGGTTAATAACAAAAAATCTGGTTCGTGGAGAAAATGGCGTGTTGCTGCGGTATTAGCCATCATTGCTTTAAGCACAACCTTAATTGACAAAAGCCTTGAACAACAAAGAGTTTCTAAAGAGCTAGCCAGTTTAAAAGAACAAACAGATAAAGCTTACAAAAGCGCTTTCCCAAACTCTGGTGCTTACCGTGATTTAAGACGTACTATGACTCGTCAAATGCAAAGCCTCGAACAAGGTGGCGGCGGAACATCAATGTTAGTGATGCTGAACCAGCTAGAGTCTGCATTTGGAGAGTCTAAAGTTAAGCCACAAACCCTGCGATTTGATAAAAAACGCACTGAAATTCGTCTCCAAGTGATTGCCGCTAACATTGACGCACTAGACAAATTTAAGCGCCAAGCTGAAGCCCAAGGTTTTGAAGTAGAGCAAGGGGCCATTAATCAAAAAGGCAGCCAAGTTGTCGGCACCTTATCGGTGAGGAGCTAAACACTATGGAAAAAATCAAAAGCATTTATCAGCAATTAAATGAGCGAGAAAAGCGTCTAGTTTTAATATCTGCTGTATTTCTAATAGTGGCGATATTTTATTGGGGTATTTGGTCACCTTTAACCACCTCTATTGAAAAAGGCCAAGCCGCCATAGATAGCCAAAGAAGCCTACTAACTTGGGTCCAAAAAAATGCCAATCGAGCAGCACAGTTACGCAGTAGCTCGGGCCGTGTTAGTGGCTTTTCTGGCTCATTACCACAAGCAGTAAATCAGGCTGCCAATAGGTTAAAAATTGTTATTTCACGTATGCAACCTCAGAACAATGAAATCCAAGTATGGGTAGATCAAGCCCCTTTTAATGATGTTTTGAGCTGGTTACAAAGCCTAGAAAAAATGGGAATTATCATTCTAGATATAGATATCGCTGAATCAGACCTACCCGGTCATGTTAAAATTCGTCGCTTAAAACTAGGAAAATCATGAAGTCAGTATTGAAGTGGAGCCTCTTGGCTTTAGTGGCTTATGCCATTTTTTTAGTTGTTAAATTGCCTGCAGTGCAAGTGCTTACTCGGATAGATTTAGGTAAGGATCTTAAAATAAGTGGTATTTCTGGCACTATTTGGGAAGGGCAACTAGAACAAGTGGTTGTAAATGGTATTCCATTAAATGACGTAAACTGGTCTTTATCGTTTTTTTCACTTTTAACAGGTAAAGCTAGCGCAGAAATAAACGCCGGAAGCATTCGTGATTTAGAGCAAATATCCTTAAATGGTTCGGTCACAATTTCTCAACAAAGAGTTCAGGCTGAAGATTTAGTTGCTTACGTTCCTGCTGAGTTTGTAGTGAGTGCTTTACCCTTACCCATACCAGTTGAAGCAAATGGCCGTTTTAAAGTACAGCTAAAATCCCTTGATTATACTAAAAGTTGTCAGATTATTGATGGTGCTGGGCAATGGTTAAATGCCAGTTTTACTGGGCCTAAAGATGTGATTAATTTAGGTAACTTCA
Organism: Paraglaciecola marina; assembly: GCF_004360155.1. GTDB lineage: Bacteria > Pseudomonadota > Gammaproteobacteria > Enterobacterales > Alteromonadaceae > Paraglaciecola > Paraglaciecola marina. Next base: position 264,407 of record NZ_SAIS01000004.1, read on the forward strand.
ATGCAGACTTAAGCTGCTTAGATGAAAATATCATTGTAGATGTCAAAGAGCCCAACAGTTTTGGTTTATCGGCTACAGTCACACTACCGGCAAATATGAAATTTAAAGTGAATGGGCGCTTTAAACCTGATGCTGATTTACCCAATGAAGTCCATCAAGCCGCTACTTTTTTCGGAAAGCCTGACGCAAACGGTTACTACCCTATTAAATTGTAACCCTGCATCTCCCCATATAGAACGCCCATTAACAAAATGCTCGGATGGGCGTAAATATCATTACTCTCTGTAACACTAAGTACCGAGCTTAGCTTTCACCTTTTTGATAACCAACTATTCCATATATTACTGCAATAAAAGCGAGAACAATATCCAAATAGAAGGGGGGAGTAGAAGTGCTTAATGCCAAGCTACAGCAAATTAGCATTGCAGCGCTGTTAGTGTAATTATTGTGTATTTTTTTCATTATTTGGAAACTCCTATTTAACAAACGGCTATGACAATCTATTAGTCTATTTTACAAAGAGCAACACACTGCTCATGCCCAACCCAAAGCTAATTAAAGAGCTTAAAATGATTATCAGATATAGCTTTTGTACTTTCTTATGGTCTGCTTTTACGGCTGTTTCGGTATTGTCGAGTTTAATTAACTCGCCTTGGCGAACTTCAAATACAGAGCATAAACTCATAGTGGTTTCTTTAGATGCAGCACCTTCTTTTTCAACTCTCTGAATGGTGCGCAGGCTTACATCACAAGCATCAGCCAAAAGCTGTTGAGTCCAGTTATGTTTTTGCCTAAGCAATTTTATGGTGTTGGGGTTTAACTGCATTCCATTAACCTCCCATTATTGTAGATACGAGAACATATCCAACCAACCCACTCAAAAACCCAATAGCAAAGCTTCCGCCAATAAACAATAGAGCTTGTGTAGGGTTTTTAATCAGGGATATCAGTGTTTGTTGTTGCTGCTCCAAAAGCTGCTCATTTTTAAAAAAGCTACACTCAACCTTGCCAGTAAGCATATTTATCATCTCATATTCAATTTGATAACTTTGTTCTGCGAACTCAAATTGATGCTTACTTTTCAATCCCATACTACGTTTACTACTGACTAAATCATCATTGATATAGACTTCTTCCTTGCCTGTGAAGAAACTACCAAAACAAGCTATTTGATTATCGCCATCTTGAAAGTAAAATTTGTAGCCTATTTTTTTAGTATTTAATATGTCGTTTTTCATCATCGTTATCCTTGTTCAGTTGATGATGCTAATTTACGTTATAAATTTATTTTTTACGCCGTCAGCAGTATGCCAGTAGATGTTTTGTCGTATGACAATTGCACTGTCATGCGAAGTTAAACTATTGTTTAATAAGATTTATTTAATTTTTCAACATAGATATTTAAAATTAGTAACTGTCGTTTTGAACAAACATAAAATAGTTATTTTTAAAGTTCTGTAGCACTAATATCATCCAATAAATATCGATAATCTTGTACCGTAGGAAAATTAGTTATCTCTCGCATAGGCTTTTTACTATCAGGATTACTCACCGCAAGTAGGTGTTTAATTCCAAATTCTTTTGCAGCCTGTAAAATCCCTAAACTGTCATCAACAAATAAAGTGGTGTCAGGGTTAAACCCAAGCTTAGCTTGCAGTTTTTGCCACAGCTCTTGGGATTCTTTGGTTACCCCAAACTCATGGGTAGAGATAAGCTGGTCGATATGAGCATCTAATTGGGTATGTTCTACCTTCAAGCTAAGGCCATCTGGGTGAGCATTAGTCACCAGGATCACTTCCCGCCCCGAGGCTTTTAAAGCATCAATAAAAGGAATACTGTCGTCTCGCATACTTATTAAGTGAGTAATTTCTCGTTTGGCCTCCATGATGTCCAAGTCTAACTTTTCAGCCCAAAAGTCGAGGCAATACCAACTCAAGGTGCCGATCACTTTTTCATACTCGGCAACCATAAACGCTTTTGCATCTTCTATAGAAATACCCCGTTTTTTAGACAATTTAATTGGCACGTACTCTAACCAAAAATGATTATCAAAATGTAGGTCCAACAAAGTACCGTCCATATCTAATAAAACAGTATTAATTTCTTTCCAAGCAAGCGTAGACAAGTGGCAAGTCCTCTATTTAACAGGTATATTCAATTAACTAAAACTGCTTAATGATGAAGCAGTTAGCTATATTACTTGAAACATCAGATGAGCAACATAGACAAAAATAAAACACTACCAATAATCCATCAACGTAAAATCGTTGCCGAAAGTTCATTGATGAAGATTGAACAACTTGATCTTGAATTTTCGAATGGAGAAACGCGAATATTTGAAAGGATGTGTGGCAGCGGTCGAGGAGCCGTGATGATAGTGCCTTTTATTAATGACCATGAATTTTTGTTGGTACGTGAGTATGCCGCTGGTACACATAGCTACGAATTAGGCTTTCCTAAAGGTTTAATTGATCCTGGAGAAACCTCTGATATAGCTGCCAATCGTGAATTAAAAGAAGAAGTGGGCTTTGGGGCTGAGCTTTTACACCCTCTTCAGAAACTAAGTTTAGCGACGGCTTTTTTTGACGCACAAATGCATATATTTATTGCTGAAAATTTATATCCTGAAAGTTTAAAAGGCGATGAACCTGAGCCTTTAGAAGTGGTCAGATGGTCTATACATGAGTTAGACGCACTGATGGCCCGTACAGATTTTATTGAAGCAAGGTGTATTGCAGCCTTATTATTGGCGGAAAAGTGGAAGAGAGGACAGTAATGCCCATCCAAGACGCACAGAAATTATTAGAAGTAGCAAAGCAAGCGGCTGTAGAGGCGGGAAAAGTAGTACTAGAAATTTATTACAGTGGTGATTTCACCAGCTACCAGAAAGACGACGATTCACCTGTAACTACCGCTGATTACAAAGCCAATGAAGTAATTTTAGATATATTAAAACGGGAAACCCCAGATATTCCTATTATGTCTGAGGAAACAGATTTAGGCACCTTAGAACGAAGAAAAAAGTGGACACGTTATTGGTTAATCGACCCCATAGATGGTACCCAAGAGTTTATTGCCCGTAGTGGTGATTTTGCAGTGAATATTGCCTTAATAGAAAACAACGTCCCTATTATGGGAGTGATTTACTGGCCTTCAGGTGAAACCTTATATTCTGCTTTAAAGGGTCATGGAGCATTCAAAAAATGCCCACTTGAACACAAACCTATCCATGTACGTAAATTAGATGAACCAAGTAACGACCCATTAATTATCGCAATTAGCCGCAGGCAACCTAGAGAAAGAGTTATTTCTAGCCTCAGTGAAGATCGAATTTATCAGACTCTACCAGCCGGTAGCTGTTCTCTAAAAGCCTGTTTTATTGCAGAAGGAAAAGCTGATGTTTTCTTACGTTTTGGCATTACAGGGGAGTGGGACACTGGCGCTTCACAATGCATAGTTGTTGAAGCCGGAGGCAAAATTTTATCCCGCAACTTTGAGCCTTTAAGCTATAACGAGAGAGAAAGTATCATTAACCCTGACTTTTTTATTACCGGAGACCAAAATGTTGATTGGCTAAATATTGTCAAGCAAGAGTTTGGTAACAACAACCAACCTAAATGAGAGACTTATGAAATCTAAAATTTTGAGTTCTGCGTTTATTAGCCTAAGTCTTATTTGTGGCAGCGCCAATGCAAATTGGAAACTAGTAGAAGATGAATCAAGCGTAAACTTTGTATCCACTAAAAACCAACACATTAGCGAAGTTCAAAAATTCACTAAGCTTGATGGAGAGTTTGGAAGTGATGGAAAATTAGCCATTGATATCGATTTGGCGAGCATTGACTCTGGTATTGAAATCCGCGATACACGGATGCGTGAAAAGCTATTTATGGTAGACAAATTCCCAACAGCTAAGTTAATCGCGCAATTACCAAAAGCAGTTTTAGCGCTACCTAAAGGTGAAACCAGGTTAGTCAGCTTACCGGCAACATTAAGCTTATTTGGCCACAGCAATGAAATTCAAGTTAGTGTGCAAGTTACCCGTAAGGCAGACAATGGCATAGTAGCCACTAGCACTAAACCTATTCTTATTTCAGCGAAAGACTATGATTTAGCACCAGGTATCGAAGTATTACAGAAGTTAGCAGGATTAAGCGGAATAGGGTTAACGGTTCCGGTTACTTTTAACCTAGTTTTTAAGTCAAACTAAGATTCATTAACCTCTGCAGCCTCAAATTCCCCAAGCTGTTGCTTGGGGATAATATTCACAGTTTCATGTAACTCAGAATACACCAACAACACCTCGCCAATTTTTAACTGCTCATGAACTTGTTGCACTTTATCATCAAGCGATACATCCGCTTCTCCATATTCAGTACCCTCACGAAGCACAAAGCTTTCAATAATATTTAACAGCGTTTCTAACTCTACATCAGCAATTGGGATAATCATTGGTTTAACTCCTTAAGCTTCATGAAAGATGCAAAGAAGCGGTTAGCTCGTTGATGCATCCAAATTCTAGGACGCCAAGGAGCGCCTTGCATAAAGCCAACATGACCACCTTTATTGCTTACCTCTAAGCACACACTAGGAGATAAATTCGTAACATCAGGAAGAATACTTTCATGCATAAAAGGATCATCTTTGGCATGCAATACTAAGGTGGGGGTCGCTATTTTACCTAAAAACAAGCCGGCACTAGATTTCTTATAATAATCATCTGCATCTTTAAAGCCATGTAATGGAGCGGTCACATGTTGGTCAAAATCTCTAAAGCTTTTAAAAGCCTTAATTTGTGATTCATTTACCTTTATTAGGTTTCCAAAATCAATAGCTCCCATTTTAAGCAGAAGGTTTTTAACCATACTTTTCAATAGATAAGCTTGATATACCCTAGAAAAGCCTTGGTTAATGCTCAAAGAGCACACATCCAATTTAAAAGGAGCAGAAACTGCCATTGCTGCTCTGATGATCTGCTGTTTAGGGTGTTCACTTAACAACTTTAGCAACATGTTAGCTCCTAGGGAAAATCCTATAGCCGTCTTTTTGGTTTCTGGAAATTTTCTCTCTAACCAATTTAAAAAGTACCATGCGTCTTCGGTTTCACCAGAGTGATAAGACCTAGGTTTAGTGTTGATTTCGCCGCCACAGCCGCGAAAGTGCATTAACACTACAGCGTAACCTTGCTTTACCAAGTTGGCAGCCATATCGTTACTGTAATGGGAACGTATCGACCCCTCTAGCCCATGAAACATAGCAACTAAACCTAAAGACCTTTTTACATCGCCAAGCCAAACTAAATTAACAAAATCGCCATCGGGCAAGGCCAACTTCTCCTTACGAAGATCTACTTTGGCGCGTTTTTGAAAAAATCGAGGAAAAATAGTTTGCACATGACGATTTCTGGCCCACCAAGGCGGAACAAAATCACTTTCAACAATTTCACCGTAACGGACTTTATCGGCAGGGGGAGCTTGTACGGACATTTACTACAAAATGTTTAACTAAGGTTGCTTTATCTTACCGCAAACTACATAAAAGTCGAATACCGCAAAACATGGCTACAGCTGTCTTCGTTTCGATACAAAAGGTCATCACTCTCTCATTGCTACCTGTTTGTTTATTACACCTATTTGTAGTTTTCTTAAAGCAGCGTATTACAATAATATTCCGTAAATACAAAGGGTTAATAGTAAATAAAAAGCATTTTAAATTTTAATTCAGAGTTTTGAAATTTTGGCATTAAACTTCCTATAGATGTGTTGCTCACCCATCATAATAAGTATTCGAGAAACACATGCATTACAAAAAATTAATCACCCCACTCGCTATAGCTACCATGACCTTCGCATCAGCTTTCGCATATGCCGATATCGGCTTTAAACATAAAGATAAACATAAAAGAGATAAAAATACTCCAACTACACAAATTAACGAAACACCATTCGATTACAATGATGTATCTACTCTTTTAAATATTCTTAATCAAGGAGCTGTTGAAGAACATTTAGGTCAACATGTTGAACAGGCCGACTTAGAATCTCTTGGGCAACTTGACGCATTCACAGAAGCGTTTGAAGAAGGGGATGAACTGTTTGAAATCGAGTTTAATGCTCTCGACGGTGTAGGCATAAATGTAGGTAACGGCAAACGCTTTTCATCTATTCCACGTTTAGATCTTACTGGTGATATGGCTTGGGCCAACGTTTTACCTACAAGAGCAACAGGCCCCAATGGAAATTCATGCCTATCATGTCATAACCAGCCTATCTCTGATGGTGCAGGTGGTGTTAATGATAATACAATACGTATCGACCCTGAGCGTATTCAAAGTGGATTTATCGAAAGGCAAGCTCCACATATATTTGGCTTAGGGGGACTACAATTACTAGCAGAAGAAATGACCACAGAATTACAGTTACTACGAGATCAAGCCATTATTGATAGCTGTAAAACCAAAACAAGGTTATCAATATCTATGACTGCCAAAGACATTAATTTTGGTAGCCTACATGTTTTATGTAAACGAATTAATTACCGCGACTTGGCTGGTATTGACAAAGATCTTGTTGTTAAGCCCTTTGAATGGAAAGGTCTTACCGCTTTTACCCGTGACTTTGTAAGAGGAGCTGCTCACCAAGAACTAGGTATGCAAGCAACAGAACTAGTTGCAGATAAAGACCTAGATTTTGATGGTATAACAAACGAATTTACTGTGGGGGATATTACCGCGCTATCCATATACTCTGCAGGCCAGCAAAGACCAGTGACTACATTAGAACTCAACCAAGTCATCACTCAATTAACACTTGAGGAACGTGAAACCTATGGCTTACCCCTCTCACTAACTGAGATTCAGAGTATTGAAAGAGGCTCAGAGGTATTTTCTGACATGCAGTGTGCGTCTTGCCATACACCTGCATTAACTGTAAATACACCTAGGTTTTATGAACCCTCTTTACATACTGATTATCGAGATGAAATATTCCCAGCTGGCGAAGAAATACCTTTACCCAATGTCGCGATTGAATTTGATATTACCGAAGATATTTTTGTGAATCCTTTAGAGTTATCTTCGGGTCAAACTTTAGGAGAGTTCGAAAAAGATGAAAATGGCTCAGCTATTGTTCGTTTGTATGGCGATATGAAACGTCATGATATGGGCGCACCCTTAGCAGAAGACTTTGATGAAGGAAATGTAGGTGCATCGGTATTTTTAACAGAGAATTTATGGGGAGTGGCAAGTACCGCACCTTACCTCCATGACGGCAGAGCCACAACATTAACTGAGGCTATTATGTATCACGGTGGCGATGCACAAGATAGCAAAAACCTATTTGCAAACGCTAGCCAAGATAATCAAGAAGACTTATTGGCATTTTTAAACAGCTTAGTTTTGTATCTAGAAGGAGAATAACCCCCTCAATTGATTCGACATAATGAAGGGAGCAGGCATTCTCTATACCTGCTCCCTATGGTTACCTAAAAATTAGCCACTAAATTCTCGCAGATCTCAAAAATCTCCGGAGCAATCACTTTCAGGCTTGATTATCGAGCAATAAATGGACTTATTTTTGATTAGCACATACTTGAAACCGGCAATGAACAAGGTGGTGCACTCCCTCTTAGAAACTAGGTCATCCTGTAATTTTTCATTGAAGTTATTAAAGTGACCGTCCTGCTACTGAACATAGAAAAGCATATCAAGTCATGTCAGGTATACTGGATGCGGCTATATGGCCGCTGCAAAATGAGCCATGATCTCCGCTTTTGTCATTTCTTTGGTTTGATTTGAGAAGCAATAATAGTCTGGCCTTTGGTCGCTAAAATATTGCATGTCCATCTCTAGGCCTTCAATATTTTTGAATATTCCAATAGGCATGTTGTAATCGCCACTTTCATTAAACTTAAAAAATAAATGGGTACCACACTCAGTACAAAACCCGCGAGATGCCCAAGATGATGAATTGTACATTTTAATTTTGCTAGCCCCTTCTATTTCAATATTTGTTCCACATTGAACAGCAAAAAATGGGGCACCACCCCATCCTCTGCAAGATTCACAGTGACACACTGTGAATTTAGGATTGATAGAACGAGCTAACATAGTTACAGCACCACAAAGACAGCTTGCATTAGAACTTAGCATTAAATTTATTCCCCTGTTTAGTTGTTTATATACACCGGATACCGCTTTTCATCCGGTGTATAATGTGTATTCGTATATTTATTTCACTACACAAAAACCATTGAGTTTATTGCCATCTAAGTCTCTAAAGTAGGCACCATAAAACCCTGTAGAGGCGCCATCTGGCCTAAACCCAGGTTTACCTTCACAGGCAGCACCTAGCGCTAAGGCTTTATTATAAAACTCAGTAACTTGAGCAGAAGTCTCCAAAGCAATAGCAACCATAGTGCCATTACCGACCGTTGCTGGTCCGTTGTTAAAAGGAATAGACACGCCAAGTGAGGGCTCGTTTTCAGCAGTCGCCCACGCGATAAAATACCCCGGCTCTTCCATAAACCTTGTTGCACCTATTGTGCTAAGTAATGCATCGTAAAATGCCCCCGATTTCTCTAAACTTGTTGTCCCTAGGGTAACGTAACCAATCATAATATTCTCCAGTGGGTTGATTGTTAGAACTCCAGCATCTTACTGCTTAACTACTGACAGTCTTTGTCAGTAGTGTTTCAATACACTACTCACTACGCCAATCACCACCTTAAGGGGGTTTTGCCATGCAACGAGCTGAGCGACTAAACGAAATTGTCCATCATTTACGAAGAATGCACCAAGCAGTGACTGCGCAGTCTTTGGCCGGCACCTTTGAAGTTTCGCTACGCACTATATACCGAGATATTCAAAACTTAGTCGATTCTGGTGTACCAATTAATGGGGAGGCGGGTGTCGGCTATGTCATAGATAAGACCTATCATTTACCACCGATCATGTTTGATGCCGACGAGTTAGAAGCCATAGCTTTAGGGATTGGTATGGTCGGCAACGGCACCGACGATCAGTTTGCAGCTAAAGCCCAAAGTGCTTACAAAAAAATTCAAGCTACCTTACCCGCACCGCTGATTCACGATTTGCATCAAATCAGCACATTCTCAGCCCCTAGCCATTACAAAACCCAATGGCAAGTAAGCTTTACTCAAGTAAGAGAGTGCATTCGGAGTAACAAAAAGGTTCAATTCACCTATCAGGACTTAAAAAACCATACAACCCAGCGAATTATTTGGCCGCTGGCACTGATCTCATTTAGCCCGGTATGGTTACTTGCGGGCTGGTGTGAACTTCGGCAATCATTTCGCAATTTTAGGCTAGACAGAATATCCGACTTTACTCCGCAAACTATCCGTTATCCAAATGATAGAGATAAAAATTTAACTGCCTATCAAGCACAAATTACTCACGATTGAAGCGATTAAAGTGACTGTCCAGTTAACACTGTATCCATAGTAAAAACGAGTTGCCATTTCGTCCAAAGAGCGCAATTTGCGTTTATGAATCGAACTATGATAAAAAATAGCCTTAGGGTGATCAACGGTATCATTTTTAAACTCCGGTCTTTCAGCAATAAATAACTCAATAAGAAAAATGATAATATGAAGTGGTATCAACGGATTACTCTGCCCATTGCACCTATTACACAAGGTGTTAAGACCAAGTTTTATGGCCCTTGGAACAGTATTAGACAAAGACTGAGTGAATTGCGCTTTGCTCAAAAGTGTTATTTTTTAGCAATCCTTATTTGGTTAGCTGGTCTAATACTAAGTGTTCCCAGTAACCTTAGCTTTTTTATCGTATTTTCTCTGGTTATTCTTGGTTTAGTTCAGGAAGTTTTCCCGAAGTTTGCGGCTTTGTGGCATCTACTTCCCGGTAAAGCCCTAATATTGTTTATATACGCTGTGGTAGCAAACTTTGCACTAGCAAGTGCCGGTTCAATGGTAAATTCACTTACAGGCATATCAGCACAAGCCCTTCCTTACACACACAACTATGCAATGATCTTAATGGTCCCAGGCTGGTTCATTATCACTTCATTATTAGGCCTGCTCTTAGTTCAAGTATTCATGCCAATATATCTAATTATCTTATTGATTTTGAAACCTTTTGGCTCCCGAGCGCTATGGCATGATGCCAATTACAAATATCCTTTTACCACAGCAGTAGTCAGATATGCGTGGTTAATTGCACTATTAGTAAAAGTAGCCGTTGTTTCAGTAGAGTCTGGAGTGCTGGATTTCCTTCCTAACACAAACGTAGATATGCAAGTAGCAACGCCCGACGTCAGAGAGTTGGGCCAAACCGAACCGTTAACTGAAGAAAATATATCATCAGAAGCAAAAGCAGCGTTAAACGGTATTTTGTCTAAATTCGCCAACTATAAGTCAGCTCAACAAGAGTTGCTGGCCAGTTTTTTGTTTAACTACGAAGCAGATAGTAAATCGCGGTGCGCCCATCCTGCAAATTCACGCGTTGTCGAAATTAATAACTACGAAATATTATTAATCGAACCCAACGATGAATTAGAAGTAGGCTATAGCTATCAGGTCATACAGTGTGAGTCACCTGCTTTTGGGAAGGGAAAAGCACCTTAATACCTCTACCATAGGCCGACTATCCGCCAGCTTTGGATCTACACACAATAATAAGTAGAAAGTTAATCATGACACCCACTCTAAAAAATGGCAAAACACTCGCCCCAGCTTCAAGGCAGAAGTGCACCACCTTTGCTAACCTATTAATTACGGAGATGTAATATGGGAGTCTATAATGAACTAGGTGGTGCACTTCCAATTAGAATCTAAGACGCTGTTTTTTACTTTTTTAAAAGTGGGTGCCGTGTTATTGGCTTGGTTTTAAAAGGACTTCGACACCTTTATGCGCTTCTATGAAGCAAGGTGTTGGGGTCCGGTTAGCTTGCTGGAAAGGGTTGATAACTTTGTTATGAATATCACTTGCTACAGATAAACCCGTTTTCATTAAGGTAGTCTTCACTGGAAGTGGCACAAGCCAAAAATGTCCCTAAAACCCTGCCTGATTCTTTTTCGTTTAACTGCCAATCGTATATATCTGATGAATGGAACCCAATAGTTTTACCATATTTGGTATCGGTTAATAGCTGGGGTTCACTAATAATGACGCCAATATAAAAATCCTTATACTCTTGCACGTCGGCCAACCACAAAAACTCTACGGTATCACCCTCAGTGAACTTAAGGTACGCGCCGTAATAGTTATACTTAGAACCGTCAGAACCCCTTGCCTTCAGAGCATCTAAAAACACATCTATATTTGCTTTCGCGGCTGCGAATGCATTCTCTACCGTTGGATCATTGCGTTCTTTAAGAAAAAAGTCATCATCTTCACTTAATACTGCAGCGCTTGACAGAGTAAGGAATATAAATAGTAAATATTTCATAGGGTTAAATGGTTGTCCTGTTAGCATTATTAGTGCGCTATTCATAAATACCGGGCTTCAATATTTGCATGAGTTTCTCAGGGTTTTCCACTGGAACAAATCCAAACTTTGAGTACAAACCGTGAGCATCGCTTGTTGCCAACATGAACCTACGTAGATCTTGTAGGTCAGGGTGGCACGAAACGGCTTCCATAAGTAATTTACTAATTCCTTTACCACGATATTTTTCAATGACAAACACATCACCGAGATAAGCAAATGTTGCCTTATCTGTAATTGCTCTAGCAAAGCCTACTTGGTTTTTGCTTTGATCGTAAGCTCCAAATACTAACGAATTTTCGATGGATTTCTGCAAGGTATGAAAAGGAATATTCTTAGCCCAATATGATTTGGCTAGAAAAGAGTGAATTAACTCTATGTCTAGGTCTTTGTGGTTTGAGCTTACAGTGATTTCCTGAACCATAGCGTTCCTTAAAAGATGTGACTAGATTAGTAGGCGACCTATACATGGTGTTGTATCAGCTAATCATGACGCCCATTCTAAAAATTCGCAAAATACTCACCCCGGCTTTTTACTTTTTTAAAATTGAGGCTTTGTTATTAATGAGGCATAGCGTTAGTCGGTGTCAGCCCACTTTATACTTTTCCTGGAGTAATACAGGCAATAGTGCGGAACTCCCTTGTCATATGAGCTTGATCACTAAATCCGAATTGTTGAGCAGTATCTGCCAGACTAACGTTTTTATGCAGCCGTAAAAAGCTGATTGTTTTCTTTACCCTCAAAATGCGTTGGTAATGTTTTGGTGCCATCCCTAGCCAGAGTTTAAAAAGGCGCTCTATTTGTCTCTGACTCAATTCAATGCTTTCATTTAGGTGCCCAAGGACTTCGTTTTGTTCGATAAATTCTAGTGCTTTTTCCAGAGAATCTGGAATTACATTGGTAAAATTTAAGCTTTTTTCTGCCCATAAGTACAAGGCTTCAATTTGCCTTTCGCTGTTTTTTTGCATTCTGAGTTCATAATAAATTTGGTAGAGGTTATATAGCTTATCTCGTTCGGGTAATAGTAACGTTGGCTTGTCGTAGTGATGTCCTAAAACGCCATAACCAATTGCCGGATGGATGCGAATACCTGCGAGTTGCGCACTAGGTAACAGCACAATGTTTTCAGCTTTCTTCTGTATTGGGAGCATGATCACACCTTCTGGTAGAGTTTTATTGCCAATCATGACATCACCAGAAAGATTAAAAATAATGCCGCTTCCAGCATCAGAATACAGTGGTTTCACAACCGAATTTGATTGATCTACAGACGCTGACCATATTCCCTGAATAAAAGCAGACAGCTGTCCCGAGGGCTGAGACAGCTTTAAATTCAACGCCGTTTTAATTGATTTATTACGGTTTATAACTTCCCACCTCAGGCCTAAATGTTTTAGCAATCCGGTTCCAGCTGTTGATTGCATTAATCGCAATAGTCAAGTCCACTACGGCTTGTTCACCCAAAGCCTCTACTATTTTCTGATAGCTATTATCATCCACTGCTTTACCAGAGTTCAAATGCTCAGCCCAATTCAGTGCAGCAATCTCTGTGTCAGAGTAAAAAGGCATGTCACGCCATGCGCTTAAACCAATAATACGCTCTTGATTTTCACCCTGACTCAACGCTTCTTTACTATGCATATCAATACAAAAGGCGCACTGGTTTATTTGTGACAATCTTAACTTAACCAATTCCCAGGTTTGGACCGTCAGTGTTTCTGAAATGCTAAATTGTTCACGCAAATAGCTTTCTTGATTTATCAGAATCTGCATTGCTTTGGATGCTAGTTCGAAGTAGTTTGCACGTAAAGTCATATCTTATCTCCATAATAGTTGTTAGAGCTAAGATAAGTTATGACTCAAAACAGGTATTGAATATTTTCGACACCTATCCAGTTCAAAATGACACTGGGACGCTGTTTTTACTTTTTTTAAAAGCGGCTGTCTTGTTATTAGCGATATATGACTTGTTAATTGTGGTTTTCAAATAACTCTTGTAACTCTCTATCCTTATTTGTAATAGCATCAGCAATAATCTCTGACTTTTTTCTTATTGCGTATAATGTTGCTGAGTCATTTTAATATTCAATGTAAGCTTCCATTATATTTTGATTGCACATCATTTTTACTTTGCAAATAGCCAACTCCCATTCGTTTAGCTCCCAAGTGGTCTTAACTTCTATGAGGCCTGAGCAGAAAGAAGTATGGGCTTGAATAGACTCAATAAAATGCCTCTCTAATTCATTGTTACTTATCAGTTTTTGTATTTCATCGTTACTAGCAACGCCTTTACATTTTCTTAGAGCTCGAGCTGTAGCGGTCAAGTTATCGAAGCATCATTTGACCCATATGGAAATAATGTAGAACATTTTCGGTTAAATGATGCCCCTTCCTGGTTAGATGTAGCCTATGAGATTTTGCGTGATGACATGCATTCAATGCATGTTCTTTCTATTGGAGAGGCGCATGATTGGATACAAGAATACTCGTTAGGCTATACAGATCATTAGAGTGCTGAAGTCAGGCGAGCTATTAAAAGTGAACTAGCTTCCCTAGACTTTTATGTAGAGCATTAAAAGTAAATTATAAGTGACTTTTAATGAGAAAAATGCTCTCAGAAACTATAAGTTAATTATATTTGACTTATAGATGTTTCGGCATTATTTTATGTTTAAAAGTAAATAATAGTTAACTTATATGAGTAATCTTGCCAAGACAAACAGAACAGGTAAAGCGGTTAAAGCAACAGTGATGCCTAACTTATCAGAACGCTTCACTCCTAGTCAGCTCGCTGAGGCGATCACTGCAAAGCGAACGGGTATGAAGATGTCTCTCGTAGATGTATCTGAAGCATTGTCTATTTCAAAGCCTACACTGGTGAAAATAGAAAAAGGCGATACCAATGTAAAGTTAGCGAACCTTCTCAAGGTAATGGAATACCTTGGTCTTTCATTCTGCCTTCTTTGTGATGATGCTACTTCCAAAGAAGAAGCAGGGGTAAGTGATGACTGGTACTGATCTAAATATCCTGAACGTTTATATCGGTCATGGTCGTAGAGTTGCGGCAATAACCATTCCTGTAGGCTCCGAAACCGAATTAACCTTAACTTACGAGCCTGATTGGATTAAAGAGGGTTTTGCTATCTCGCCCCACCTGCCTTTGAATGGTGAGTTTGATCACAGGGCGGTTCGGAACTTTCTACAAAACTTGTTACCTGAAGGTAAAGGGTTAGAAGAGATTACTAGTCATACCACTATCTCCAAAAATAACACCTTTGGGCTTATCAAGATCATCGGCGCTGATACATCTGGCGCGTTATCATTTACCCGTCAAAGCCATGAAGAAATCGAAACTTCATTTCGAGAAGTCACTAATGAAGAACTAATCGAAAAGTTAGCTCGTTTTAAGAATGCCGGAGAATCAATTACCTATTGGGATGGTCGAACAAGGCTATCAGTCGCGGGTGTACAAGATAAACTTAACTTATTAGAAATAGATGGCAAATTAGGCTTTGGTGAAGGTCAGCTTTGCTCCAATAAGATCTTTAAGTTTGAAACGGGAAAAGCGCCTTTTATTGCCGTGAATGAGTTATTTACCATGTTATTGGCAAAACATTCGGGTATTGATGTACCAGAGGTCGCTGTAAGAAAATATGGAGAAGTCAGCGCGTTTGTCATTGACCGTTTTGACCGTAAGTTAATAGCTGAGCAACAGCGTGTTATGCGTCGTCACGTGATCGATGGCTGCCAAGCAACCAACCTACCCCCTTCCTACAAATACGAGCGTCAACACGGTGATGAAGGCGACGGTATTTATATTCGTGATGGTGTGTCTTTTTCGAAGCTATTTAATATAGAAACAACCAATGCCCAAGCGTATCAAACGCAACTTATACGCTGGATGACTTTTAATATTTTAGTGCGTAACTATGATGCTCACGGTAAGAACATCAGTTTCTTTGTAGGTAAACAGGGTTTAAGTCTTACGCCATTTTACGATTTGGTAAATATTGAGGCCATCATTCGAGAGATCCGGGCAAGGCAAGCTGATGAAAACTCTAATGCGCCAATGGCAAACCATTTCGCGATGTCGATAGGTGAATATGGTACTGGCAGTGCCGGTAATTTTAATTACCCGTTTACTGCTTACATGTTGGCTGATTTTGCCCATGAATTTGGAATATCACTCCCTCGTCTGCAATTGTTGATGAGGCAAATGATCAAGCAAGTGCAAGCATCTGTTGATTTAGCCAAAGCTGATGTACATAAACAGCAGTTAACTGATTCTGAAATACAGCATCTTGATACCTGTATTCAAATCATTGGTGAATCAGTTGAAGAGCTAAGTGCAGAAGTGGATCAAATAACGGAAATGAGCGACTTAATTTAGTGTGGATTTCTGCAAGGTATGAAAAGGAATATTCTTAGCCCAATAAGATTTGGCTAGAAAAGAGTGAACTAACTCTATGTCTAAGTCTTTATGGTTTGAGCTTACAGTGATTTCCTGAACCATAACGTTCCTTAAAAGATGTAACTAGATTAGTAGGCGACCTATGCAAGGTGTTTTATAACTAGTTTTCGTTATTCAAGCAATTTAAAGCTGTAGGGAAGTGGTTAAAGCGGCAGTGTTAATTGTACAGTAGGCTAGACAGTCTCGATTATTCGATTAAATGGCCGATTCCAACTAAACTATTTCCGAATAAACTCAACTAAATGTTTAATTTTATTCTCTAAGTCAAACATCGAACAATGTGTTTTATCAAGTTTATCCACTAGCGCTTTGGCAATAGGTACCTTCTTGTTTGCATAACTTAAAGCAATATTATTCAATGAAGATGCATCTAGCTGAGTAGCATCACCAAATTGATAACAATCTGAAATAGCTTTATCGAACGAATCAAATTTTTCAAAACTAAAATTAGAGGATTGGGTTGATTTTAACTCCAGCTCCTTCCTTTCACTTCCCTTACCAATTGACTCACGCTTGAATCCTGAACTTGTTAAAATATCAAAAAATAGATCTTTGCAAATATAATTCTCAATTTCGCGACCTTCCGTAATCCAGACTTTGACATAGTCTTCTACAGTTGAATCTAAACCTATATTCTCAGTATTAGCTGCTTTAAGCCTAGTTAACATTGAAGCCAGATAGGCTTTAAAATCTCCATCATCTCGGTTTACTTGTGAAGAACAATCAGAATCGGCTATTAGGTATGCTTTTCTACTGGTACTCAAAATGTTAATTAGATTGTCATCAATATCATCTAGTGCAGTGAAAGAAGCTAAGTTAGTACCACCAAAGTATAAGAAGGAATAGTCTATTCCTTCTTTCAGTTCTTCGTCTGAATATATATCAATCCATTTTTTCAAGTAAATCCTATCACTTGGACCCTCAACCCATAAAACGGTATTAGATTGAAGTATTTGAGAAGCTTTTACGCCCAGTGAATCTAATGTTTCATAATACTTGATTACATTATCATTCGGAGTAATTGAGCTTGCGCCATTTGGTAATTTTAAAGTTCTGTAAACAGCCCAGTTTTCATTTAGACAGTCAATAAGGGATGGCGAATGTGTAGTTATAAAGAACCTATGGTTAACTAATTCTTTCTCGAATATGCTCACAAGCTTGACGACAGCTTCAGGGTGTAAGTTAGCTTCAGGCTCCTCCAGAAATACATTTAAATTCATATCTTTGTTAATCCAAAGGTGTGAAAGCAACATCACTATCTGTGCTACGCCAGTACCTAGCTGATCTAAAGAAAAGGATAATCCTGACTTAAAATCAAGGCTTAAATCCTTATCCACTATTTCAATATTGGTTACTTCTTCAGATAAAATTTCGGTTAGCCACTGCTTAATTTGTTTTTTATAACCAGCCCAGTTTGATGGTGTTGCCCTATCAAGTCTTAACTTATCCAGCTCTTCAATTATTTTTGCGCCATCAAAATAGTAGCTTTGTTTATTAGTTGAATTACGAGAGTGATGGCGAATGGGGTCAACAAATACTAAAGAGCTTAAGAAAAGACTCCAATAGAATTCATTATCACTAAATCCTGCAACATCATCAGTCGGATCTACCCATTTACAGTTATCCAAGTCAGAACAGATTAAATTACGTTCATCGTAGATCGGTTTATCATTAACCTTCATGTTTAAAACAGATGTGTTAGAGCTAACATCATGAGAGCAATTTAAAGTAACTTGATTTTCATCCACTCTATAAGAAACTTTATCATCCATCGTAAAGTCATTATCGCTAGAAAGTGTAATCTCGCAGTTTATTTTGTCCTTTCTCCAAGCCCATGTTTGACTCTCATCAAGCTCAGCCGCAACTGTAATAAGTTTTCCAGAAGACAACTCACCACTAGCTATGCTTTTTAAGTAATTAAAATATTTTGCTAAATTAGATTTCCCTGAGTTATTTGGCCCAATAATTAGGTTGATTGACTTTAATCCGCTTATATAGACGCCATTTAAATCATATGAGCGCCAACCACAAAGTTTTATAGAGTCAATCTTCATTTAGATTTGTCCTGATTATGCCAAGAGTCAACTAAGGCTGTTAATGAATAGTTCTCAGGCTTCCCTAGTTTCCAAGATTTATGATATCTAACGTCATTACTTCTAGGCATTGGGTTTGGCTCCCTAAATTGAACTTTTCTTGGTAAGTTAATTGAGTCTCCAGAAACAAATGCCTCACCGTCTCTAAGACTAGGCAAGAAGTCAACTTGACCAGCTAATGTATCTGGCAACAACCTTTTAATCTTGTTTTGGTCCAGATCATTAGTAAGCCGAAGGGATATATATGTTCCGCATTGAGATAAGACAGTCGTTGAAACATTGGATGGGCGTTGAGTAACAACGGTCAAACCAATACCATACTTCCTCCCTTCTTTCGCAATTCTCTCAACCCGCTCTTTTGCTATATTGAACTTTGAATCGTTTTCTTCTGGAATATAGGTATGAGCTTCTTCTAATACTAAGTTAAGAGGAATATTTTCAGGGTCTAAATCCCAATATTTAAAGTCGAAACATAATCTTGAAATAACACCAACGCATACAGCTCTTACTTCTGCTGGCAAACCACTTAAATCTAATATGTTTAAGTATGCTTCAGATTCAGCTAAGCCTAATATAAATTCAAAGTATTCGACTATTGAGGTTTCATTCTCAATTTGTCTATGAAGAAATGAGTAGCGAGTATCATATCGAATAGCTTGGAGCTTTAGGATAATACTCTCATATGGCTTCTTGGCAGTGGCATTACTTTGAGAGTCCCTTTCAATTACTATTTCATCTAAAAGAGTATCAATATTGAAAAATATTGGTGAGTCTGCAGAAACTACTACGCCATCAATATTTTTCTTTTTAGCCTCTTTTTCTTTTTGTTTCGTAATAAGCCTTTTTATTATGGCTTTCTGATTAGATCCAGGTTCAAGATTATAAACACCAAAGAACTCTTCTAAATCTAAAAACCAGTATGGAAGCGTAAACTCATTCCAAGGAATTGCATTTGTTTTATTTTTAAAGTCCTCGTTTGGTGCTTTATCGTTATAGCCAAATGCTGAAGGGTATTCATTATGAATATCAAAAAATAATATTCTAGGGCACTCATAACTCGATAAAATCGATTGAACTATCGATGCAACAGTGCAACTTTTACCGCTACCTGTTGTACCTAATATGGCAGTATGTCGCCCCATTAACTTATCTAAGTTTAAATAAGTTTGGTCGTCATCACTTGGGTCGGTAACACAAAAGTGCTCTTTATCTTCTTTTAAATCTATTCCTATTAATTGGTTTACTTGGTCACTGCTAAGAAAGTATGTGTTGCAATTTATCGTAGGAAGCCGTTTAGTGCCTCTATTAAATCTCCCATCTATAGCACAACCTAATATCGAAAGAGTTACAACTTTCCTCTCTTCCCTAACAATTTCAAGCCCATCAACTGATCTTTTTGTTTTCTCAATTTCAGTGATCTGAACTTTGTTTATGGTACAAATTGTATTACCGTGTGCTCCGCCACAGTTAACATAAGCACCAACCTCAGCGCAGTGCTTTATACCTTGAAACTCGCGCTCTAGAACATCTGCATGTAGTATAATTGCGGCACCGTCAACTTCTTTAATTTTACCAAATTTTAAAGCATCTTCTCTTAATGATGTTGTCAATTTATAACTTCCTTATTAGTTAGAGTATTTCGCCACAGTTTGCAGCTGAGGTTATGCAAGACGATTTAATATGATGCAATTTACCTGTTTTTCTACTGGCTGTTTGCCTCATTTTATCCTTGTATCCTTTGTATCAAATTTATCCAGCCTTTACCAAGTGTTATTCTTCGGCTTGTTCGCTAATTATAATTTGTTAAGAAAATTAACTGTTTAACAACCAAGGGCGTTCAACCGGAGCAGTTGAATTAGCAGTTAATGGTCACTGCAAAATAAACTGACGGGCTCAAGCCCGACCTACATAAGGGTACTTATATGAGCTTTCAAAATAATTAACGGTTTAAGAGCCTAGGGCGTTCAACCGGATAAGTTGAATTAGCAGTTAATGGTTACTGCAAAATAAACTGACGGGCTGAAGCCCGACCTACAGAAGGGTACTTATATGAGCTTTCAAAATAATTAACGGTTTAAGAGCCTAGGGCGTTCAACCGGAGGAGTTGAGTTAACAGTTAATGGTCACTGCAAAATAAACTGACGGGCTGAAGCCCGACCTACAGAAGGGTACTTATATGAGCTTCCAAGATAATTAACGGTTTAAGAGCCTAGGGCGTTCAACCGGATAAGTTGAATTAGCAGTTAATGGTTACTGCTAGATAAGCTGACGGGCTCAAGCCCGACCTACAAAAGGGTACTTATATGAGCATCCAAGAAAATTAGCTGGTGGCTTACAGCCCGATCTACAAGGTCTTTATAGTCTTCTTTTTGGGGGAAAGAACTTTGGGTTAAGGGGTACACTCCCTTATTTGTGGTTAGAGTTTATCTGGTGGCTGGCCTTCGTCGCACTTTTTGCAGTTAAGTTTATGGCCAAGCATGGCGTGGCGGCCTTCAGGGGTGGTTACCCATGGGCGGCTGGTCCAAGGTGGGTTATGTCTTACATGTTGAAAGTGGCCGCAGGCTAATTCGGCCACCCAATCATCTTCTTCATCTTTGTGATAACCCGCAATGGCTTGTTCCATGGTTTGGTCTGTTTACCTTTTGATTTACTAATAGCTAGCGGAGTTATTCGGCCATACTTTGATCGAAGTCTTGTTGCTTTTGTTCAAGCTGTTCTTGTAGGTCAAGCCATTCCATTTCTGCGTCTTCTAGGGTTGATTTTTGCTTGGCCTGATCAGCTAGGACTTGTTTAAGTTGCTCTTTGTTGTCTGCGTTATACAGTTCGGTGTCGCTTAGTTGCTCTTCGAGTGTGGCGAGCTTTTTCTGGGCGTCAGCCATGGTTTTTTCATGTTTTTCTATGGCTTTACGTATGGGTTTAGTGGCTTGTCTAAATTCTGCTTCTAGGCGTTTAACATTTTTACGGTCGATTTTTGCGGCGGGCTTTTCATCGTTACTGTCTTTGGTTTTATCACCTTTTAAGATCCAGTCTTTGTAGTCGTCTAAGTCGCCATTAAAGGGTTGCACTTGGCCGCTGTCTACTAGATAAAAGTCATCGCACACAGAGGTTAATAAAAACCTGTCGTGAGATACCAGTACCATGGCGCCTTCAAAGCCTTGCAATGCCATGTTTAAAGCGTGGCGCATTTCTAAATCTAGATGGTTGGTGGGCTCATCGAGTAGTAACAGGTTAGGTTTTTGGTACACGGTTATGGCTAATACTAGCCGTGCTTTTTCTCCGCCCGACATAGGCGCGACTTTACTAAGGGCGTTGTCGCCCCTAAAGCCAAAGCCACCTAGGTAGTCACGTAAACTTTGCTCCGTAGCTTTGTTATCTAGCCTTTGCATATGGGCAAGGGCAGTGTCGTCACCCCGTAAAAATTCTAACTGGTGCTGGGCAAAATACCCAATACGTAAACCTGCCGAGGTTTCGTAAATGCCTTCCATGGGGGACTTTTCGCCGGCGAGTAATTTGATTAAGGTGGATTTACCGGCGCCGTTTTTACCAAGCAGCCCAATGCGGCTGCCGGGCACTAGGTTTAAGTGGAGTTTTTCTAAAATGATGGTGCTGTCGTATCCTACTTTTACCTGTTCTATTTTCACCAAAGGGTTAGGTAACTTAGGAGGGGTAAAAAAGGCAAAGCTAAATTCAGATGCCGCCATCACAGGGGCAAGGGCTTCCATTTTGGCTAATTGTTTTACGCGGCTTTGAGCCTGCTTGGCCTTACTGGCTTTGGCACCAAAGCGATTAATAAAAGACTCTAGGTGAGCAATTTGGTCTTGCTGCTTTTGATATTGCAAACTTTGTAAGCGTAATCGCTCAGCCTTTTGTTTTTCGTAAGCATCATAGTTACCTGTGTAACTAACGAGTTGCTGTTGTTCAACGCTGATAATCTCGTTTACTGTGCTGTCTAGAAAAGACTTATCGTGGGATATCAGCATTAATGTGCCAGTGTATCTTTGTAGCCATTTTTCTAACCAAATAACGGCGTCTAAGTCTAAATGGTTGGTAGGCTCATCGAGTAATAATAAGTCAGAGTGGCATAACAGAGCTTGCGCTAAGTTTAAGCGCATACGCCAACCACCCGAAAACGCTGATACTGGGTTTTTCATGGCGTTGTTAGCAAAGCCTAAGCCTGCCAATATGGTTGCGGCCCGTGAGTCAATATCGTAGCCGCCAGCTTGTTCTAGTAGTCCATGTAAGGTGGCAATTTTTTCTCCGTCTTGGGTTTGCTCTGCCTCTGCTAGTTGGGCTTGTAAACGTCTGTACTGTTTATCCCCGTCTATTACGTAATCAAGGGCCGAGCGTTCAACGGCAGGAGTTTCTTGGGCGACAGACACTATTTGCCAATCTTTAGGAATATTAAAATCACCTTGTTCGGTGTGTAATTCACCTTTGATTAAGGCAAATAAGGTAGATTTACCACAGCCATTTGCGCCAATAAGGCCTGCTTTATGGCCTGGGTACACCACAGCATTGGCATCTTGAAGTAGCATTTTGCTACCTCGCATTAAAGAAACATCAGAAAATTGAATCATGAAAACCTGTTTAAGACTGACCCCTATGTTTATTTTGCTCGTATATATCAAAGCTTTGTGAAAACAAGGGATAACACTACATTTTAATTGCAGGTATCATAGCAAGATGGCAACACGAAAAAATCCCTAATATGGTTAAAATAAATGGTTAACAAAACAAAAAAACGCTTTGTCGCCGGTGCAACTTGTCCAAAGTGCCGGGCGTTAGACACAATTATGTTGTACTTTGAAAACAACGTAGAAAAATTGCAGTGCGTAGAGTGTGATTATTCAGAGTCTCAAACTGATAAAAATGTCACTAAAGCCACCCGCACTAGCGAAAGCGTTATTGGTGTTTTTAAGCCAGAGTAAGTAGCAAAGGCCTACCTTTTAGCTATTCAATTTTAATTTTAATTTTCGGAGTTAAGTATTCAATCTCTCATTCCCAGTGATAAAGACCTGTGGTTTCTACCTTTAGGAGGCACAGGCGAAATAGGTATGAACATGAACCTGTATGGTCATGCTGGGCAATGGTTAATGTTAGATTGTGGTATTACTTTTAATAGCCCGCTGTGCCCAGAGGCGCAGGCTCACTTGCCGGGTCAACATAAGCACGATGTGGTCGCCGCAGACCCTAAGTTTATTAGTCAGCGTAAAGAAGACCTTGCCGGAATAGTCATTACCCATGCCCACGAAGATCATTTAGGGGCGTTACCTTATTTATGGCGACGCTTTAAATGCCCTGTGTATACCACTAAATACACTGCAGAAATTCTCAGACGTAAGTTGGCCAGGGGCGGGCTTGGTGACAACATACCTATAATCGAAATTGATAGCGGCCAGCGTATAGATATTGGTCCATTTAATGTGGAATGGTTGCCAATAACCCATTCTTTACCGGAAGCTCATGCATTTGTAATCAGAACAGAAGCGGGCAATGTGTTTCATACCGCCGACTGGAAAATAGACCTAGCACCTGTCACTGACAACCCTTTTAATGCGCAACCATTTAAGCTGTTGTCAAAACAGAATATTTTAGCCATGGTCTGCGACTCCACTAATGCGACACGGGCAGGATACTCTGTTTCTGAACAAGCCTGTTATCAAGGGTTAAAGCAAGCGGTAGAAGGGGCAACAGGCCGTGTGGTGGTAGGGTGTTTTAGTAGCAATATTGCAAGGTTGATTATTTTAGCCAGAATCGCCAAAGAAACAGGGCGATACTTTTCACTACTTGGCCGCTCATTACAAAATACTGTCGGCGCTGCAAAAGCAACGGGGCACTGGCCAGACGATTTACCCGTACTAGACGCGTTCAATACTGGGTACTTACTGCCCGAAGAAGTACTTGCAGTGGCAACCGGTAGCCAAGGTGAGCCAAGAGCCGCATTAAATCAATTAGCAAAAGACACCTACAGAGATGTCTCCTTAGATGAAGGGGATTGGGTTGTGTTTAGCTCTATCGTTATTCCAGGTAACGAAAAACCAATAGAAAACCTACTAAAAGCTTTTAAAGTCCGCAAAATACACACTTTGACTTCTGAAGATTCACCACTTCCTATTCATGCATCTGGGCATCCTTGCCAAGAAGAGCTCAAGCAAATGTATAACTGGGTGCGCCCCGACATTGCTGTGCCAACCCATGGCGAAGCACAGCACTTAAAAGCCAATGCTGAAATGGCAAGTCAAAGCCATGTTCCTCAAAGCCTAACAGGCCTGAATGGTGACCTATTTAAACTGGCACCAGAAGTAAAATTAGTGAAACAAGCGGTAAAAGCAGGCAGAGTCCCGTTACAGCAAAATTAACGACATTAGCTTTTGCTCATCGTGATTGACGGTATTAAACAGGCTCCCAATTAAGCTTAATTTTCCACCTGATAGTAAACAACTTCGCACTCAAATAACGGGTCTTGGTGTAAGTAACGTTTCACGTAAGTCATGCCTATCTTTTTCATCACCCCAACTGAGCCTAAATTGTCTTCATCGGCAATGGCAGAAAAGTGCTTAATATCCTTGTTTTTAGCTAAGGACTTTTTAATGTGCAGTGCCGCTTCTGTGGCGTAACCCTTACCCCAAGATGATTGCAAAAACCGCCAGCCTAGTTCTAAATTATCAAACTCTGGGGTATCAGAAAAAAACAGCATGGGCCGCACTAATATCCACCCGATAAACTCATTGGTAGCACTGATATTGACTTGCCATAACCCCCAGCCTTTGTGAATATTGGTGTAGCTTTCCATTCGCGGGATAAACACCTCATTGATAGTTTGCATCGAAGACGGCTTACCGCCATTAATAAAACGCATTACCTCTGGGTTTTGGTCAAGCTGAAATAAAAGCTCAGCATCGGCCTTGGTCATCAATTTATAATGTAAACGCTCTGACGGGGTGATATTCATAAGTGTAGTAACCAGCAAGACAACATAGAAATCATGCTACAACAAATAGGGTTGAAATTAAGAGTTAATTCTCAACTACAAACAGCGTCCAACACTCGCAATGGAGTGCTCATACACAATATTATTAGTGATTGTAGTGGTACCAGTAATAGCCCAATTTTTACATGATAGAGAATCACTTTCTAAAATTTCTAAATTTGAATATATATGACCTGAGAATAGATTTTCGGACGCGGTGGGATCAACCTCTTAGATTAACCTAAGTGCATGCTCTTTGGGTGTGCCAATTGGAACAAGTGTTTCTAGCTCGTTCTTCCAATAAAGTGCGCGGTCATTTACGACATTAGTGTTATCACAGCCAACGAATACACAAATAAATATTAAGAACCGTAAGCGTCTCAATTGTGGCAATTGTCCTGTCTTGATTTTAAAAAAATAAAAACTAATTAATCACTAGGAGCTAAAACATAAACATTAGCCTCAACCATTACGGTAAAAGGCTCAGCATTCAACCTTGCGCTTAGTAAAAACCAAGCGCCTGCGACTTTTATTTTCACCTATATTCAACATATAACTTCTGAGGCACTTTATATCAGTACACTTCACGAGTCAGGGGGCTAAGAACTGTTTTGTTAGTTACTTTTCATCAAGGCTAATTTTGCACCAAAGCCTATGAATACCACACCAGTAATTGAATTTAACCAAGTTTTAAAGCTTGTACTGTTAGCCACATTTTTAACACGAGCCAGGGCCATTACCATAATCGAAAACCATATAAGATTAACAATTGCGTGGGCCGATACAAGCACGTACGCATTTAAGGCACTGTCACCATGAGAGATAAACTGAGGAAAGGCAGCTAGGTAAAACATAGACACTTTGGGGTTTAGGGTGTTTGTTATCAAACCTTCGAAAAACGCGCTACGAATTGAGCCATTTTTTTGCATATCTTGAGGAGCTTCAATTGGAGGTGTGTATGTTTGACTAAATGCACTTCTTATCGCTTTAATACCAATCCATACTAGATAAGCCGCACCGAGCATTTTAAAGATTAAAAAGGCCGTTCCCGATTGCACGAGTAATATAGATATACCGAATATAGATAGTGTTCCATGAAGATAAAACGCGCCCACAAACCCAGCTATGTTGGCAAACCCTGCTTTTTGCCCCAATAAAGGCACGGTTTTAGCGATTAAAAATCCATTAGGCCCCGGAGATATCACCAATAATGATGCCACAGCAATAAAAGTGATGAGGTTATTTATATCCATTTTGACTCCTTAATATTTTAGACTGAAACGAAATAAATCCGTTATTTTGACTTATCTAATATAGCTTTTAGTAAAGTTAAAAGCCTGACAGGCTATTTGTTTTACAGCACTACTCAAAAACAGGCCTGAAAAAGCTGCGTTCATAGCTAATAATGCACCTAGTGTCTTTTGCATATTGAAATGCCGTCATGCAATCTGCATCTGCAAATGAATCGGCACGATATTGCTCGTAAGCAGCTAAACTAGGGAAGGTAAATAGAGCTAAAGCTATGTTGTTCGCCCCTTCTGATGGTAAGAAATACCCATTGTGGATGCCACCAAACTTATTCACTAATGGGATCCACATTTTCGCGTATTTTTCGAATTCAGTTAATTTTTCTGGGTCAATTACATATCTGAGATAACAGGTTACCACTTTCGCATTCCTCTCTACTTCAACAAAAACTCTATTTACGGGCCAAAATTTGGGGGTTAATAATGGGGAGGTGGCGCTTCTTCTTTTTCTGACGCCATATTGCTTGGCTCTATGGCACTGACTTTTGAGTCTAGGCGTTTGAGGGCAAACTGCAGGGAGTCTATTTGTTTTTGCTGCTCAATTAACGCTTGGTTTAAGCTTTCTATGGTGTCTTCTTGAAACGCCACTTTCATTTGTAATTGTTCTATATCTGCTTCTAATATACTCATTAATTTTCCGTATTCCACTTTTCTAATTTGCCATTACTGCTTTCGGATATAATCTCAGTCGCATTGAGAAAACCAACGCTATGCACCACTGCTGATGCAGGCTTACTGCCTTCTCTGGGGGTAACGCGCCATTCGTTTAATTCTTCCCCTGTTTTGACATCCCAACGATTTATTCTTCTGGATGGAGACCCTGTTAATAGGTATTTGCCATCTGCTGAAAAAATCGCAGTGGTGAATATTCTTTGTCTCGCTAAGTATTTTAAGCTGCTGACCTCTTCACCAGTTGTTAAGTCCCAAATTCTAGCTGCTCGTTTACTATCTGCAGTAAAAGCATAGCGACCTTCATCATCAAGTGCGACTTCAGTTACACGGCTAGAATGTTCAAATTTATGAATAACTTGTGCGGTACGGGTATCCCATAAGTAAGCAACATAATCGTTACCGCCAGTTAACGCATAAAAGCCATTAGGTGAGATATCTACACTGTTGATTTTTTCTTGATGACCCAAAAACTCTAACCTGCGACCAGTTTTTGGCTCAAAAAACATCACTTTACCACTACCACGACCCACTAATATGCCACGACCTTGGTTTGACACCGCAACATCTCTTATGCTCGATTCATCTATGCGCCAAAAGCCCTCTGGCTCACCAATTTCCATATTCCATAAAGCAAAGGCTTCTCTATCTGAAGTCACTACATAAGAGTTATCATAAGCAATATGGATATTGGTCACTGAATTATTACCATCGTCTTGATGACGCCACACATATTTTTGGCTATTGTTTGTTACATCCCAAACCGTAATACCGTTATCAATACTCGAAACCACAGCAAGGCTGCTATCAGGTGAAATGTTGGCAGCATGAGACCCACCAGAAGCATGGCTAACTGAACTTACAGGAGTGTCATTTGTCCCACTGCAACCCAGTATGAACAACATAATGACGACAAACATAACACTTGGGTTAGGAAGGAGTTTCTTCAATGGATTTCTCTTTTCTAGTGAGGTACATAGTATATGCTCATGGCCTAAGCGAATCATTCACATTTGCGAGAATTATAATGAAAAAGTCTATTTTCACCATGCTAACGCTATCTTTTGTCATCTTAAGTGCATGTCAGCCACAGCCCAAACCACTCAAAGATCCGTTAAAAGTTGAAGTTCTTCCCCTTGAGTCAGATCTGGAAAAACATTCTTACGCGCTAGGTGCCAGCATTGGTCAAATTGTAGAAGATAAGCTTAATAAACAAAAAGCAGTAGAAATTGAGCTAGACCATTTATTACTTGTGCAAGGTTTTATTGCTGGCATGCAGGGTAAATCACAGTTAACTGATAAAGAAGTAAAAACACTAAACCAAATATTAGATGCTCAAGTGAGAGAAAAAACCAAAGCGATTAGGGCACAACAAACAGCAGAGAACAAGGCTGCCGGGCTAGCCTTTCTAACAGAAAATGCTGAACGTACTGGAGTTATTCAAACAGAATCTGGACTTCAGTATGAAATACTTAGGCAAGGTGAAGGTCGCTCACCTCTCGTCTCTGATACTGTTAAAGTCCAATATAAAGGTACTTTACTTAACGGCACAGAGTTCGACTCATCTTATGCTCGAAATAACCCCGCTAGCTTTCCTTTAAGCCGTGTAATCAAAGGATGGACTGAAGGATTACAATTAATGAAAAAGGGAGCGAAATTTAAATTCTATATTCCTTCAGAATTAGCTTATGGTGCTCGCACTACAGGTAAAATACCGGGCAATTCAACCTTAATATTTGAAGTGGAATTATTGGAAATTACTCCAGCTGGTTAACCTAATGCGTACCTAATAAAAAAGCCGAACATGTTGTCATGCTCGGCCTACTACTATCATAATGATATATTAGCTAATCTCCTTGCTAAACCTTATTCCCTCAGTACTATTGCCCTTTAAAAAGAGCGTTAATCCCGATTAAATCGGGTGAATCAAAACAACTATTCGTCGGTTGTAAAACTATTCTTTTAGATATAACTAAACTTACCTCAAGTTGGAGTTGACTTTACGTGATAGCTTGAATATTTACTTGCTAACCACCCCTATTTGTTACTTCAAAGCTTAGCCGAGCAATCCATTAATACCAATTATAAAGACAACATTTCTTGTAATAAATTGCGCTAACAAAACGCTACTTATGACAACTTAATATTACAAATTTAAGAATATTGACTAAGGATACTTACAGCTGAACTTAACTACTGCTCGATTCCTCTTGTAGCAATGACAAAAGCGTTAGAAAATCACTAGCAATGAATCAATTAACGTAAACACCACCAAATTGAAAACAAAATTAATTACCCCTGAAGGCTACAAAAAACTCCATGATGAGCATGAGTACTTGTGGACTAAACAGCGCCCAGAAATCACCAAAGTTGTAACATGGGCAGCAAGCCTAGGAGACCGTTCTGAAAACGCAGATTATCAATACAATAAACGTTTATTACGACAAATAGACAGGCGTGTTCGTTTCCTTCGAAAGTTACTTCCTGAATTACAGGTGGTGCATCATTCACCTCAACAAGATGGCAAGGTATTTTTTGGTGCGTTTGTTGAGATTGAAAATGAAGAAGGCAACATTATGTTTTTTCGCATAGTAGGGCCTGAAGAGATTTATGGCGAAGAAAAAGACGTTATATCGATCGACTCACCTATGGCAAGAGCCTTACTTAAAAAGAGTGTTAATGAGGCGTTTGAAGTTAAAACTCCAGCAGGAACCAAAGAGTGGTTTATCAATTCCATTGAGTATAAAGAGGCTTTTGATAAAAATTAATGATGGTTACTAAGGTTTACTTAACTAAAGTACCTTGCAGAGCCTGATTTTTCATTTTTATTTGTTTTTTTGCTAGTAATTTGACGACTCAAACCCTATATAGTTGCCTAGATAAAAAATGAATGGCAACTAGGGTCATCAAATATGATATTGGAAAAAATCGCACAAGAGTTACAGGTGCAAGTACAACAAGTAAAAGCAGCCGTAACTTTGTTAGATGAAGGTTCTACCGTTCCCTTTATCGCTCGTTACAGAAAAGAAGCCACCAACGGTCTAGACGACGCAGATTTAAGAAAGCTAGAACAACGCCTAACCTATTTGCGTGACTTAGAAGATAGAAGAAAGGTCATCATCAAATCGATTCAAGACCAAGAAAAAATGACACCTGCTTTAGAAGCCAGCTTACTCGCCGCTGACAACAAAACCGAGCTAGAAGATATTTATCTGCCATTCAAACCTAAGCGTCGTACTAAAGGCCAAATAGCTATTGAAGCAGGGCTTGAACCCTTAGCCGACAAATTGTTTAATGATCCACAGTTAGATCCTGAAACCGAAGCCAACAGTTTTGTAAACAAAGATACCATTGCAGACACTAAAGCAGCCTTAGATGGTGCTAAATATATTCTAATGGAACGGTTTGCTGAAGATGCTCAGCTATTACAAAAAGTCCGTCAGTACCTTAATAAGCATGCACATATTAAGAGCCAGCTAGTAGCAGGCAAAGAGAGTGAAGGCAGCAAATACAAAGATTACTTTTCTCACACTGAGTTATTGAAGAAGGTTCCTTCTCATCGAGCACTCGCCATGTTCAGAGGGCGAAATGAAAGCATTCTGCAAGTAAGCCTAGATGCCGATCCTGAAAAAGACGAAAACGATAGAAGCTCTTACGGTGAGCAAATCATAGCCGAGCACTTCAATATAAAATTTGCTAATAAACCAGCAGATAAATGGCTTGGCTCAGTTGTACAGTGGGCTTGGCGTGTGAAGATTTTACTACACATGGAAAACGAGCTATTTGGCGCAGTACGAGAGCAAGCCGAACAAGATGCAATCAACGTATTTGCTAAAAACTTAAACGACCTTTTAATGGCTGCACCCGCTGGACCTAAAGTGACTATGGGCTTAGATCCAGGTTTACGGACAGGGGTAAAAGTAGCCATAGTAGATGCAACAGGCAAGGTATTAGCGACTAGTACTATTTTCCCCCATGTACCACAAAATCAGTGGGATAAATCACTGCGCACTATCGCCACTTTATGCAAGCAGCATAAAGTGCAACTTATCAGTATAGGCAATGGCACTGGCTCAAGAGAAACCGATAAGCTGGTTGCAGAGATGATTAAAGCTAATCCAGAACTTGGCGTAAGTAAAATTGTAGTAAGCGAAGCTGGGGCCTCGGTTTATTCTGCCTCTGAGCTTGCATCGAACGAACTGCCAGATATGGACGTATCACTGCGAGGCGCGGTATCCATAGCTAGACGTTTACAAGACCCACTTGCAGAGCTTGTAAAAATAGAGCCTAAAGCCATTGGGGTGGGACAATATCAACATGACGTCAGCCAAAGCAATCTAGGTAAATCTCTAAATACCGTGATTGAAGACTGCGTAAACGCCGTAGGTGTGGATATCAATACTGCCTCTAGTGCACTACTTAGCCATGTTTCTGGCTTAAATCGTACTTTAGCAAATAATATAGTGCAGTTCCGTGACCAAAGTGGCGCTTTTAAAGATAGAAAAGCTTTGCTTAAGGTAGAAAGGCTTGGGCCTAAAGCCTACGAACAAGCAGCAGGTTTTTTAAGAATTATGGATGGCGATAACCCACTCGACGCCTCTGCTGTGCATCCAGAAGCTTACCCTGTGGTAAATTCAATTATTGAACATGCATCAATTGCGGTAAACGATATTGTGGGTAATTCAGATGTCCTTAAAAAATTGCAACCTGAAGCCTTTGTCACTGACAAGTTCGGTTTACCCACAGTTACCGACATCATTAACGAGCTAGACAAACCAGGCCGAGATCCTCGCCCAGAGTTTAAAACAGCTAACTTCAAAGACGATGTACATTCTCTTAAAGACTTGAAAGTCGGTATGATTTTGGAAGGCGTAGTGAGTAATGTGGCTAACTTCGGCGCATTTGTTGATGTTGGCGTACATCAAGACGGTTTAGTTCATATCAGTGCGATGACAGATAAGTTTATTTCTGACCCACGTGAGATTGTAAAAACCGGTGATATCGTAAAAGTTAAAGTGATGGAAGTTGATGCAGATCGCAAGCGGGTATCATTCACTATGCGTATGGGAGATACCCCTAATCAGGCTAACAAACCTAAGCACACCAAAGCCAAACAAAATAATCAGCGTTCCAATGGCGGTCACCAATCATCTAAACCCGCAAAGCAAAGTAATCAAATGATGGGGAACGCATTTGCAGATGCATTTGCTAAAGCTAAAAAATAATCCCTCCGTATAAATGTCTTAGATATTAAGAACTCTAAAACAAATGAGCCCTCTTCATGAGGGCTTATTTTTATGCTGACTGGCGTAAATTATCGCCTTTTGGATTACTCACCTGCTGATAAAAATTTTCAATCACAGACACCCTACGGATTATTTCTAAACTTCTATTCTGTAGAGCCTGATTAGCGGCATCTTGAACAAACTCAAAAGATTGCTGCCCACTTTCATTGTCGACTAAAACAGAGCTGTTATCTAAAGCGCGAGTATGAGGTCCTTCATCGATAGCATCAACAATTTCATCTAACTCCGGCCCTTCAAAAATATTACTGTTACTTTCTTCTGAAATGCTAGGTGATGACTCCCTAAACGCGACATGAGCCTGCTCAGATTTTTCAGAAGCAATTTCTGTACGGGCTTCAAGAGCAATTTGAGAGGCCTCTGCTGCTACTCTCAAATCTGCAGCACTTGGCTCTGCTGGCGCTAACGCAGCGGCTTTAACTTGTTGGGCTTTACGTATAGTTTCTTCAGGAGTCGACTCTTTAGAAACATCTATAGAAACCTCTCCACTTACCGCATACTGCTTACCGTCTGGACCAATTTCATACTCATACTTTGGCGAACCCGCGTATTGCCCCCCTACAGAAGCATGAGCTTGTTCATGGGTTCGAACCTCAGCATCTCGTTCTTTTAACTCTTTAGTTTGCTGTTCATCTGCCTGTTGTTGTTGCTTTTGTTCTGCGCTTTCTTTGCCAGCACTTTGATCTTGCCCATTATCTTGGTTAGATTCATTTTGATTATTGAGTGGTTGCCCGGCTTGAGGGGTCGGTTTTTCATAGGTAAGTGGTTGTGGAGCTTGCCCTGGCGTTTTGACTTTGTCAGCGTCCGACCCCACACCAGATTCTGCCGCAGAGTTTTCAGCCGAACTAATGGCTGGAACGGTTTCTCGTTGAATATTATCCCTACGGACAGATTCAGTATTAACTGTGCCTGCATTAAAAATTGTAGGGGTAGGAACCGGCGGAATAATATTCATGGTATTAAAGTGTAATTACGCAAAAATATCGAGTAGGGTCCCAACTGTACCATTGGCAACATCTAGAACCTTAGCTGACGCTTCCGCATTACTTGCACTAATCGACATGCCCACTAAATCGGAAGTTATCCCAGATGTACTCTCTGGTAGAAGCTGTTTAACACTGCTGAGCTGATTAACAGTAGCATTCGCTAAAAATTCTTGAGGATCACTTGATGGGGCAGACTGAACCGAAAGGCTAGCCAAATTATAGGCATTTTCCGTGATATTATCAGAAGCAGTTTGAATACCGAAAGTACCACTGACAATAGCAGAATTAATATTATTACTTACATTCACAGGCGCGTCCCCACAATTCAACCTTAACTGTGCAATTATTAATCATTTAGCAGAATAATGAAAGCATTTACTTAGCCTATGTTTAAATGAAAAGGATTGTAATTATATTAAGCAGTTATACCTGCTTAAGGCTATCAAATTAAAACTGCCCGTAGTCGTTTAGCAAAATCCTCTGTATCGGAAATAAAAGGTGCGTGTGATGCCTTCGCAATAATCTCAACATTAGCTAAGTACGAATATGTATTAATTAAATCAGCTATTTTAATTGGAACTAAACTATCAAGGCGCCCTAAAAACAACTGGCAAGGCATTTTTAGCTGTTTAAGTTGCTCCCTTAAATCAACATTTTCAAGCATATTCAAGCCGGCAACTAAGGCCTTTTTGGAAGGATTCGGATACTGTTGCACATTCTGCTTAATTGTCTTTACATCAAATTTAGCGTTTTCACTTCCCATGGCTTGAATCATTAAAAATCGCTCCAGCATTTTAGAAAAGTCTAATGCCAATTGACTGGCAAAGAGTGCCAGTACATCAGTATCTATGCCCGGCCAGTCGGGGCTTTTTGAAAACTTAGGACTAGAACATATTAGAACCAACTGTTTCAATTTATCGGGATAATCAAAAGCGATTTGCTGCGCAATTAAGCCTCCTAACGACCAACCCACTAATATGCAGTTGTTAGGTAAATGTTCTGCAATCATTTGAGATACGCTATTTATATTGTATGGGTCTGGCATCCTTTCATGGTTCTGCCCGTACCCAGGAAGATCGATAGTAGTAATACAGTAATCGTTAGCAAGTATATCTACCAAAGGTTGCCATACGCCACTGTTTACCCCCCAACCATGCAAAAACGCAATATTGTGACCTTGCCCAACTGTTGTGACATTTAAACTAAACGACATATTTCTTCTACACTTAATTGAGGGTTAACAGCAATCTCTTTTTAGAATTATTGAGCGATATCAAAGTGAAGCAAAAACCGACCAAGGATGGCCAGAAAATGTTCACAACCTTTGAGCAAGATTGTTTAATATGCAAACAATCATCCACCCAGCTTATTTGTGGCTATTGTAAAGAAGACTTAGCCTTATTTGAACTGGCAGCATATGAATACAATCTAATGTTATTCCCTAAAGTAAAAAAGGGACTAACAAAGGCGAGTTTTAGCCATTTAGTGGCCTTGGGCGATTATCAATGGCCACTTTCAAAATTACTGACTGGGCTGAAATTTTCAGCTTATATACCCAATGCCAAGGCACTGGCGACCTTATTTGTTGAGCATTGTATTAAAGAAAGTAATACCTTTCCCCAGCTCATAATACCCATACCACTACATAAAAATCGTTATTTGCAGCGAAAGTATAACCAAAGTATTGAGCTGGCTAAGCACATTAATAAACTAACGAATATTCCTTTAAATACATCAATTATGTACCGTCACAAAGCCACACATGCACAAACCAACTTGAGTGCAGCTAAACGTAGGCAAAACTTAAAACATGCTTTTAAAATAAGTATCAACAATAACTTAATGCAATATCAACATGTCGCTTTATTTGATGATGTGATTACTACAGGTACTACAATGAATTATGCCTACAACACCTTAAAAGCAGCCTACCCCCACCTAAAGATAGACATTTGGTGTATCTGCCTTACCCTTGAGAATCGATAAATTGAGACATAAATATGGCATTAGTCAGTAACCTACTTGTGCCATACCACACACCTCTGAAGTTAACATTATTAGCAAAGGCAATAACCTTTCCTTTACCAACATTATGCGCTACAACAGCTGCGCTCCCACCTATTTGGTTTTGTATTTCTTGGGCAGTATAGCCCGCCATAAGAGGGGTTTGAGGATAGGAGGCGACTGAAATAAAGGGTTTGGCGGGTTGACGAAACACTAAAGTACTATTACGAAAAGTAGGTAAAGTTTTAGTGTGATAACCAAAAGCAAGTGGGTGGCTTAAATCTAATTGAGCTTCAAAAACGGCACCTGCAATACGCTGCTTAGCTGATAAGTTTTCTTTATCTTTATAGGTTAAATCGTCTGTTGCAAATGCTGAGTTAATCTCACTAGCACTTTTAACTGCAACTTGAAGCCAATTTTTGTTTGAAAACCAAGTCGCCGCTGATTTTTGCCCAATCAGAACTCCGCCCTTACGAAGCCAGGTATCAATATTTAAAGTCACTCCGTCAGAAAGGTTATTATATGCCCCCTGAACCCAAATCATATGGGTATAGGGTTCTAGGTTAAATGAATCAAGTTCATATACATCCGTAATTGTCACAGGCATATCAACGTACTGATCAAGATAATGCCATACCTCACCTACTTCATATTGTGATGTGCCTTTTCCGCCAATTAATAATACTTTAGGTTGGCGTATATTGAGCATTTTACGGCTACCTAAATCTATACCCTGTGTGGTTAAGCCTGAAACAATAGAATGAACCGAAATCCCCAAACCTGCTTTTTGTTGTTCGATAATAGTCATCACATTATCGGGTTGCTTTAATGCCATAGGTACAATAACCGCACCTGCAGAAAAACTAGTGCCACCTTGATCTGTTTTAGCAAAAAAGGCCGCACCAGCCACTTTAACTTTTACATTGTTGGCAAGTAATCGCTGTAATAATTTAGGGGCATTATAATCATCCCAAGAAAAAGCATAGGCATACGCGCTTGATTGTAACTTAGGTAAAATAGCTTGCGACGCAGAAGCACTTTGTTTATTGATTCTTGGGACTCTCTCTACTTCGACATATTGAATATTAAATGCCAGTGGTAAATTCCAATTTGAAACATCATAAAAGGTATTATCGTCAAAGCTTTTACGAGTCGAGAACAAGGACTTAATCAGACGGTATTGGGGTTGATTCAGTGGCACAAAATAACTGTGTTGTGCTTCAAAAGTTTGCTCATCTACCTTGGTATTTCTAGCTAGTGGCCAATACTCAATTTTATGGGCTGCCAATATTGATAACATTTTATTGAGACGGGTATTATCGAGCTTTTCCTGCAACAAATAGCCGGCCAAATCATCATCTTTCACTAAGTCATTTGTCTGCTCAACGAACTCAATTTGATAATCTAACAGGGCTTTCTTATTGGCTAATGCCCCCTCGAAAGTAGATAAGGATGTCGTCACTTGATTTTGAATGGTGTCAGAAAATGATAATTCTCCGTTTACAGTATCTTGAACATGACCGCGACTACTGGCTTGCTCGAACAAAATACCAATACTTCCATGTGCATCAGGGTAAGTTGAGCCTTTACCATAGTAAAAATCATCGTAAGACTCACCACTAAAATAGAACTGCTGAGTATTATCTAACGCTGCAGCATGAAAATCTCCTAGCTTGGCAGTCAACTCAACGTTTTTTCTAGGTGTCCATGGGCTTTTTCTGGAGGGGATACCTGGCTGAAAAAAGTAAGTACTGTTTGATCCCATCTCATGAAAATCGGTCAGTACGTGTGGACGCCATTGATGAAACTGGGTAATTCTTGCTCTAGATTCAGGGTGAGTGAGCAACAACCAATCTCGATTTAAGTCAAACCAATAATGGTTAGTTCTTGCTGATGGCCAAGCTTCTTGATGTTCTCTATTTTGTGGATCAGACACCAAGGTTTTGCCTTTATGCATATTGGCCCATTGAGCAAAACGAGACAAGCCATCAGGGTTAAGGCTTGGGTCTAATAACACCACGTTATTATTTAATAAGTCATCTATTTTTTGACTTTCGCCAGCCGCTAAATAATAAGCCACCAACAATGCTGCATTGCTTCCTGAAGCCTCATTGCCATGAACACTGTACCCCATCCAAAGAATGAGTGGATCATTTTCATTTGCTGATTTTCCTAGATTTTTCATGTGCTTTGCTTGTATAGCTGCTAGATTTTTCTGATTATCAGGAGAGCTAAATGCTAATAAAAACAACGGTCTATTTTCATGGGTTCGGCCTGTTTCAACAATACTCACCCTGTCTGATTGAGCTGCCAGTAACTGCATATAATTTGCCAGTTGATCATGACGCACATGCCATTCACCTACTTCGGCTCCCAAAGCTTGTGTGGGTGAAGTAATATTAGGATTATACTCTGTATCTCTAGGTAAATAGGCACTATCACTGACGGCAAAACCGTAGTGACTAATAACTAAAAAGAAATAAGCGAAAAGTCGCAGCATTAAATTCATAAAGTTCGATCCGGTGAAAAAGCAGAAGTTTTTAGAAAAGGGTCGCACGTTTTAGTTAAAATTAACATAAGGAAATGCTATTACCCGAGTGTTTTAGTCAAGTAATTTTGTTATCCTGTAGTCATTAATGTTTTTAAGGTATTTGATCAATGATTACAATTTCTGATACAGCTCAAGCCCATTTTGGCAAACTACTTGAGAAGCAAGAGCCAGACACCAATATCCGTGTATTTGTGGTCAATCCAGGCACGCCCAGTGCAGAGTGTGGAGTATCGTACTGTCCACCAGATGCAATCGAAGCTTCAGATACAGTTTTAGAGTTTAACGGCTTTGATGCTGTTGTTGATTTAGAAAGCGCCCCTTTCCTTGAAGAAGCGGAAATCGATTTTGTGACTGACCAGATGGGCTCACAACTGACTCTTAAAGCGCCTAATGCGAAAGCCAGAAAAGTCGACAGTGACGCACCATTAAACGAGCGTGTGATTTACATGATTGAGTCTGAAATCAACCCACAACTTGCCAGCCACGGCGGTAAAGTTATGTTAGTTGAAATCACTGAAGCCAAAGAAGCCATTCTGGAGTTTGGTGGTGGTTGTAATGGTTGTGCACAAGTTGACGTCACCTTAAAAGACGGTATTGAAAAACAGATGCTAGATCAGTTCCCCGGCGAGCTTACCGCGGTGAAAGATGCCACAGAACATCAAGCTGGTGAACACTCTTATTACTAAAAACACCTAACCAAAGGATATCCCAATTAACTGGTTACAACAGCTAGCCAAAAACCCCACTAAAAGCTGGACAGAGTTTAAGCGGGGTTTAGGGATTTTCTGTGTAGGGGCAGTATTGATATTAGTGGGGGCAAAATATAATGCTCTCATTCAAATACCTGGTTTATTAATTCTCGCAATAGGTTGCCTATACGCCATAAAAGGCTACCTTGGTATTTTCGCTCACCGTATGACTGTCAGCTTTAAACCACCGTCTGCTGACTTTGAAAATCATAGCGATAAAGATAAATAAAGTAACCTCCTAGGCTCATACCTCTTGCCAGTAAAAACAAAGCCATAGCAATCCATAAGCCTTGATTCTGCCACTCTGAAAAAATATAAAAAGACGGAAAGTACACAACCAAAGCACAAAATAGCATACTGTTTCGCATCGCTACTGCGCGGGTTAAGCCAACAAAGACCCCATCAAAATAAAAGCACCAATGGGCGATAATAGGTAAACTAAAAATAAACCAATGGTAATTTGTAATAGCCAATTGCAGCTGTTTTTGATCTGTGAGTAAACTAACAATTCTTTCTCCAAACACTATAAAAACTAAACTATAAGCAATCGCTAACAAACTAGACCAAATTAATCCATGCAGAGTAACTTGCTTAATGCCTTCCCTTGAACTACGGCCTTTTTGTTCACCCACTAATGCTTCTGCCGCAAAGGCAACACCGTCTAACCCCAAGGCGATAAGCGTAAAAAACTGCATAAGAATGGCATTAATAGCAGCATTGGTAGGGCTGAACCCTACTCCTTTAAAAATCAAAAATGCAATACAGGTCTGTAACGCTAAGTTTCGAAAAAATGTATTACCATTTAAATGTAGTAAGGGCTTCAACTGTGAAAAAGTTAACCAGTGTTTATCGAACTCCAATTTATGTAATTTTTTTGTGGCCAACCATAAACTTGCTACGGTGATGGTGTATTCACTGGCAACAGTTGCTAATGCCACGCCTTCAACCCCCCAACCAAATACAAACACAAAACATAAACTCAGCGCCACATTGATTAGATTACCGGCCACTTGAATTGCCAATACTTGTTTGGTTTGTTGTTGACCTATCATCCAGCCCACTAATGCAAGGTTTAACATAGCGGCAGGGGCACCCCAAATGCGCGCTTTAAAGTAATCGGTCATAGCTTGTTCAACTAGCTCGGTTGTCTCTGAGAAACGCAAACCTAAGCTCAAAATTACATCCTGTAACACAAGTATTCCTAGCCCTAATAGCAGCCCAATCAAGATACTTTGAAACAAAGATTGGTTAATTTGAGATACTTTAGCAGTGCCTTTAGCCTGTGCACTCAAACCAGTACTGGTCATTCGCAAAAAACCACATACCCAATAAATTTGGGTAATCAACAAAGTGGCAACCGACGCGCCAGCTAAAAAATAGCTACCCGACATATGACCTAAAACGGCCGTATCTACCAATCCCATTAAAGGTGTAGTGATATTGCTAAGGATCATTGGAAATGCGATAAGCAAAATCTGCTTATGCAGGCTGAACTTCCAGAAGTTTGATAGAATACGTGCTTTAATTTTTACACCATTTTATTGCGGGCCCATTTATGGACATAAGATCATTCTTAATCAGCATAACATTCACTTTGTTTAGCATACAGTTATGGGCTAATGATAACGCAGTCATTTTGGTGTATCACCATGTAAGTACCTCTACACCACCGGTGACCTCTGTCTCACCAGAGACTTTCCGAGAGCACATGAGTTATTTACACAAACACCATACAGTGTTGCCACTACAGCAGGTTGTAGAGAGCCTACAAAATAATCAACCATTACCCGATAAAGCAGTGGCCATTACATTTGATGATGGATACGAGAATATTTACGATAATGCCCACCCAATCATGCAAGAATTTAAGTTTCCTTACACCATATTTGTGAACCCACCACTAATCGGCAAGGCCCATTATCAGCTAGATTGGGAGCAGGTAATAGAGATGACAACACAAGGTGTTAGTTTTGCTAACCATAGTAATCACCATAGCCATATGCTGACACGTGCTGCCAACGAGTATGAGGACAGTTGGCTACAACGATCAGTCCAAGACGTGCAGCAAGCTGAGCAACAATTAACTGAAAAACTAGGCTATAGCCTGAAATACTTTGCCTATCCTTATGGCGAGTTCAACAACAAACTTAAAAATCGGTTAACAGAATTAGGGTATATAAGCTTTGCTCAACATAGTGGCGCGATTGCCTCTTATAGTGACTTTTCAGCCTTGCCACGATTCCCTGCTGCAGGCATTTACAGCAATATCAAAACCCTAAAGGCCAAATTAAATAGCTTAGCTATGCCGGTTTCTAACGTAAATCCTGATGATCCAGTTATTATCTCAGCACCACAAAGCCTAACATTTAATATAGACGATGCAGATCTAAACTCACAGCAGATTAATTGCTTTCAAAGCAATGAAGTAGTGCCTAAAAAGGTAATAGGTAAACAAATACGTTTAACCCTTAACCCAATAAGTACAGCAGGTAGGCATAGAATAAATTGCACTGCCCCTAGTAAAAAATACAACTCAAGATACTACTGGTTCTCACAGCCGTTTTTTATGGCTACAACAGATGGAAAATGGATAGACTAAGAAACCTTTAATTCCTTTAGCAAATGCCAATGTGCACCAATACCTAAATCAAGCATACGCTGTGTAACACCAGACCCTGTGCTTTTTGCAAAGCCCTGACGCTCATAGAACGCTAAAGCTTGGGTATTATTAACCGCCACATCTAGACTTAAAAAAGTCTTTTTGGCATTTACAGCTTGCTGCTCAACGAAATCTAATAACGCTTTTCCATAACCTTGGCCTTGATGTTTAGGTGTCACAGATAAGTGACCAACACACCATTCATTTGCAGCTGGCTTGGGAATACAATCTTGGGTAATTAAACTATTGCGAAGAATATTATGAACATGGGAGGTCCCATAAAACTCAAGTAAACTACTAAGGGTGGCTTGGTGAAAAGCTGCACTGAGTTTGTTATGCCAAGTTGAGACACAAGCTACCGTTTCTAGATTAGCCACAGCAACCCAATGATTAAGGTAACCATATTGCCCCTCCGGCTCAGTTAAACTTTTAGATAAAAATTTTAAAGCGGTTAGGTCGGTATTAATATCTAAGATAGCAGCAAGAGTTTCAGGACCAGAAGCAAGAATAAGGGGCGCTAACGCTAGCGCATCAGATTGCCTAGCTCGTCTAATGTTCACTTATTATGTTTTCTTAGGCTACCCTTACACCCCATAGTCAGGACTGGGCTCTAGCAATAATAGCGGGCATATCTTCTAGAATTTTTTGGCCTTCGCTAATAGGTAATTTCCCCACTTCAAAGTCTGGTTTAAATCGTCCTATGACTTGCGCCTCTGGATTTACCACCACAACAGAAGAGCTATGGTCCACTAAGTAATTAGGGTTGTCGGTACTTTCTGACATTGAATACATCATCCCCATTGCTCTTACTAAAGGAAACAGTTGCACATGCTCGGCGCTAGCTGCAATAAAATCAGGATTAAAAAAGTTAATATATTCATTTAACCTTTCAGTGGAGTCGCGTTTAGGATCTACTGAAATAAACATGACTTGAATTGGGTTATCGGTAGGAATTTTTTGCAACTCAGGATAAATACCTTTTAATTCTGCCAGAGTAGTTGGGCAGATATCAGGGCAATAAGTATAACCT
Organism: Paraglaciecola marina; assembly: GCF_004360155.1. Lineage (GTDB taxonomy): Bacteria > Pseudomonadota > Gammaproteobacteria > Enterobacterales > Alteromonadaceae > Paraglaciecola > Paraglaciecola marina. The sequence goes on from NZ_SAIS01000004.1 coordinate 306,668, forward strand.
ACAAACACTAAACTCCAGTGATTCTTTAATGTGAGTGGTGTCACTTTTTGACCATCATTTGCCACTAATTCAAAGTCAGGCAATACTCGAGCTTGGGGATACAAACTAACATGTTGGGTTTGAGGCCCTACTTGTGGTGGTGCTATATAAACAGAAGCAACCAACCCCACTATCAAAGCAACTAAGGCAACCACTCCTGCTTGAACTTTACTCATTTTTATAACTTACTCTATTTTTAAAATTGTACATAATGGTCCACTAATAACACTACAAACAATACCATTAAGTGAATGATAGAAAATCTAAAAGTATCCATAGCAGTTTTATCATTAGCGTCGAACTTCAGTTTCCAAGCGTAATACAAAAATGCCGCATTTAACACTATCGAACCTATCAAGTAAATTATACCTGTCATACCTATTAGGTAGGGCAACATACACACTACACTCAATAAAACCGTATATAGCAATATAGAGGTTTTCGTAAACTCAATTCCATGGGTAACAGGTAACATAGGAACCTGAGCTCGGGCGTAATCTTTTTCACGATGGATAGCTAAAGCCCAAAAGTGCGGGGGGGTCCAAGTAAATACAATTAAAACTAACAACAAAGCATTGGCATGCACTTCCCCAGTGACTGCAGTCCACCCAAGTAAAGGTGGAATAGCTCCAGCTAAGCCCCCAATAACAATATTTTGTGGCGTCGCCCTTTTTAAATACATAGTGTAAACAACAGCATAACCAAGTAATCCAGCTAAAGTTAACACTGCAGTTAAACGGTTCACCCAAAACTCAAGAATAACGTAACCCACGATTGTAAGTAGAGCTGCAAAAACCAACGCTTTTTGGGGTGTAACTTTTCCTTTAACTACAGGGCGATTGAAGGTTCGAGCCATTTGACTATCTATTTTACGATCCACTACATGGTTAACCACTGCTGCCGCAGAAGACAAAAAGCCAATACCTAATAACCCTGCAGTAAATACCTGCCATTCAATCCAGCTTTCAGATGCTAAACACATACCTACCAAAGCAGTTAACAACAGTAGTAAAACAACCTTAGGCTTAGTCATTTCGTAATAATCTTTACATGTAGCATAAAAATTAAATGTGATAGTTCGCTGTGCCACAGTCATAACTTTACTCATAACCTTCTCCTATATTTTTCGATATAAGGTGTATGCGATGGCCACTAATGACAGTAACAAACATGCAGCCATTGCATTATGCATTACCGCTATAACCACAGGTAAACTAAATACCACATTGCTCACACCTAAAATAACTTGTGCCCCTAACACTACTACCATTATTGCTGATAACCGTTTAATTAATTTAGAGCTGGCCAATGCAAACAAACGCATGCCTAACCAGCACAGGTATATAAAGGTAATTAGGGCGCCGACTCTATGCATTATGTGCATAGTCATTCGCTCATTATAATCATGAGCACCATACTCATAATTTTCTACATCAGGAATGCTAAAAGCTCCTGAAAAATCCAGCCGTTGTAGCCAGCCTTGTTCACATATTGGAAGTTCAGTACAAGCTAAAGCTGCATAGTTGGCTGACGTCCAGCCCCCTAAAGCAATTTGAACTGTTACAATCGCAATCCCAAAAATAGTAAACTTTCGAAACTCTTTAACACTATGGTCACCACCAGGTATTCGATAAGAGCTAAGTTTTAAATATAGTAAGAATAAAGCCGAAAGTAAGGTAAACCCTCCTAACAAATGCCCCATGACGACAATCGGCAACAAGTTTAAAGTCACAGTCCACATTCCCAGAGCACCCTGAAAACACACTAAGCACAACAGGAAAAATGGGAGTTTAACGGGGGCGTTTTCAGCTCTTTTAAATAAGCTTGTCACAAAAATAACCAAAATCATAAAACCAAGGCCACTTGCAAAGTAGCGGTGGATCATTTCATTCCAAGCTTTGTGTTTTTCAAATGGCCTATCGGGAAAGGCTTGTTGAGCTATCTCTATGTTTTTTGTGGTTTGACTAAAGCTCAAGTGCCCATAACACCCTGGCCAATCAGGACAACCTAAGCCGGCATCAGTAAGACGAGCATAGGCCCCTAAGACAATAACAACTAAAGCTAAAAATATACTCACAACTACTAGCTTTTTCATCACCTTTCCTTTACCCAATGCGAGATAACTTAAGTACTTTACGCATGTCAGACAATATATCGCGACTATGTAAAATGGCATCTTCAGGGTTAATGTATAAGGGGTAACGCAAAATAATATTGTTTAAAGTATCAACTATAAAAACACCTTGAGTACTAGCACCATCAAACACTTGATTTAAGCTGTCTAAGTTAGTATTTAGTAAACGATAATTAGGCTGCTCTTTTATCAATGCAAGTTGCTCGCTATCACTTTGGTCATAGGCCAGCACCACCACTTCAGCTCGATCACTTTCTTTTCCTAAAGCGCTATGAACCTGAGCTACGCTATACAAGGCATTTTCGCATGCTTCTTTGCATTGCTCTGGTAACACATAGAGTAACTTCCATTTAGGCTCTTTAGAGCCGCCTTGTAAGCTAGTCATATCAAGAGCTGGTTGAATTAACTCACCTTTATTTGTTGCAGCTTGATTAAACCAGTTATTGTCTAAAGCTACTTTCGCTAAAATAACCGGCAATATAAAAGCTGTTATAAAGATAAAAATAGTACTTTTGTTAGTTGATTTTTTAACGGGACTCATAGGTATTCCTTTGTTGCTTTTTGCGATGTGCCACTACAAATATTACAACTGCAGCAATCGCTAATAAAAACCACTGCGCTGCATAGGCAAGGTGCTTTTCTGGTGGCATCACGACCCTTTGCCAATGGCGTTCAAAACCGGACTCTAGATCTTGGTTTAATAGCACCACAAAAGGTAAGAGATCCTGTTGCAAATGTTGCTGCATAATTTCTATGTCCACTTGTTGTAAAAGCTTTGGCCACTCACCATCGAGCTTTGCGGTTTCTTGTACCATTACGTTTTTAGTTGGGATGGCTACCATGCCAAAATATTCTGTTAAATCTGAATGCAGCTTTACTGCGGGCAAAGTATTGCGACTATTCATCGCCGCAATCCAACCAAAATTAGCCAGTACCCAACCTTGTAGAGTTTTGATTGGAACTAAAACGTGGTAACCAACCCGACCTTGGTGAATTTTATTGTCAACTAAAAAGTACCTAAAGGGGTCTGTTTCACCTTCCATGGAGATCGGCATATCTAGCATATTGTTGCTGTTATCCTTTAGCAGGTTATGTAAGGTCATTTGACCTGCATTTTCCGCTTCTTGAATTGACAACAACCTGTCAGTTTTCTCCTGTGCTCTTTGAATCTGCCAAACACCTAATGTAAACATAATGACAACTGCAAAGAATGTTACTAAGCTAGCTACCGATAAAAAATTCAATTTAGAGTTTTTCATACCCTTAGTAATCAATATTTAGGAGTAATTGGATGATCATCAAAATTCTCATTGGCGCATTACTGTTGTTTATGTTGTTCAACCTATTTAAAGCCATGATGATCATGTTAAAAAACGACCCGACTCAACCTTCAATGACTAAATTCATTGGCCGCAGAGTCATGATATCAGCAGTTATTATCCTATTAATATTGGTGGCTATGGCAACAGGTTTGATTACACCAAACCCATCACCCTATTAAAAATATCCTCATCAATTTATAAAATATAAACAAAGAAAAATAACATCACCCAAACCACGTCTACAAAATGCCAATACCAACTACCCGCCTGAAAAGCAAAGTGGTTGTCTGGAGTAAAATGTCCTTTAAAGACCCTAAGTAACATAATGAATAAAATGACAGTTCCTAGTGTTACGTGGAACCCATGAAACCCGGTCAACATAAAGAAAGTGTTGCCATAAATCCCTGCATCTAAAGTAAGACCCATTTCTGTGTAAGCGTGGATATACTCTTCAACCTGCAGAGCTAAAAATATACAACCTAAAATCACAGTAAGGCTTAACCAGATTTTTAGATTTTTTCGTTTGTTTTCTTCTAAGGCAACATGAGCCATATGACAAGTTACCGATGAAACCATCAATATAATGGTATTTATGAGAGGTAAACCATACCAGCCCATAGCTTCTGTTTTTATGCCACCTGGCGTTTCAATCAATGGCCAAATCGCATTAAAAGTTGGCCACAAGACTTCACCTGTCATGTCATTATTAGACGCCCCACCTAACCATGGAACCGCAATAACTCTTGCGTAAAATAAGGCCCCAAAAAACGCCGCAAAAAACATCACTTCAGAAAAAATGAACCACGCCATCCCTTGCCGATAAGAACGCCCTAATTGGGAGCTATACATACCACTCATCGATTCATGTATTTGATTTCTAAACCAACCAAATAACATCACCACTAAGGTTATTAACCCTACAGCCAAAATATAACCGCCGTAACCTTCTTTATCTCGAGTAGTCTCAATTACAAAATTTCCAGCACCAACGGCGATAAGAAACAAAGCAACAGCTCCCATAAATGGCCAAGGGCTTTCTGCTGGTACATAATACTTTTCATATTTTTCTGACATTTTTGCTCTCCTAACCCCTTAATTCATCGCCACAACTTCTGCTGAAGCCGTGACGTTGTATAGGGTGTATTGAACGGTAAAATAAGTAATATTTTTAGGTAGTTGTGGGTCAACATAAAACTTCATTGGCATGAGCACTTCTTCTCCAGCCTGTAAGGTTTGTTGCTCAAAACAAAAACACTCTGTTTTATTCATGTAAAGTGCTGCAGGTCCAGGAGATACAGAAGGTACAGCCTGCCCTACAATTAAAGACTTAGTAGGGTTTCGAACATAGAAGTTTACTTGGCTCATTTCACCCGGGTGAACTTTTACTTGTCTGGTTTTGGCTTTAAATTCCCAGGGCATGCCTGTATTTATACGAGTGATAAAATCCACTGTAATGAGCCGACTTGTATCTACCTCAACTGACTCGTAAACCGCTGCTACTTCGGATGTTTTGCCGTTTATCCCCAATGCATCACACAACACGTCATAAAGCGGCACTAAGGCAAACCCAAAGCCAAACATCCCCAGAACGATAGCCATTAACTTCACTACCATTTTGCTATTTTTGCGTTGCGCTTGCTGCTTATCCATAGGAATTGCCCTACTGTGTCTACTTCACTTCAGGTGGAGTTTCAAAGGTGTGATAAGGTGCAGGAGAGGGGATTTCCCACTCTAACCCTTCAGCGCCTTCCCATACCTGGTCCGATACAGGCTCACCTTTTTTCTTACAGGCTTTAATCAATAAGGCTAAGAAAATAAGTTGTGATAAACCAAATGCAAAGCCACCAATGCTTATCCATTTATTGAAATCGGCAAACTGTAAGGCGTAATCAGGAATTCGCCTAGGCATGCCCGCCAACCCTACAAAATGCATAGGGAAAAACAGCACATTGACTGAAATAAGTGAACACCAGAAATGCCATTTAGCTAAGCCAATATCAAACATTTTCCCAGTCCACTTAGGTAGCCAATAATACACTGCCGCCATAATAGAAAAGATTGCACCTGTTACTAATACATAATGAAAATGAGCCACCACAAAATAGGTATCATGGTATTGAAAATCCACTGGAGTGATAGCCAACATCAGGCCAGACAAGCCCCCTATGGTAAATAACACAATAAAGGCTAAGGCAAATAGCATAGGCACTTCAAATGTCATTGAGCCGCGCCACATAGTGGCAACCCAGTTAAACACTTTTACCCCAGTAGGTACCGAGATCAACATAGTAGCAAACATAAAAAACAGCTCGGCAGCCACTGGCATACCCGTAGTAAACATATGATGTGCCCAAACAATGAATGACAACAAAGCAATAGAAGCTGTGGCGTAAACCATAGAGGCATAACCAAATAAACGCTTTCTGGCAAAAGTTGGAATGATCTGCGAAATAATGCCAAAGGCTGGCAAAATCATTATGTACACTTCTGGGTGCCCAAAGAACCAAAAGATATGCTGGAACATGACAGGGTCACCACCACCAGCAGCATCAAAAAAGCTGGTACCAAAGAACTTATCTGTGAGTACCATAGTTACAGCACCCGCTAAAACAGGCATAACGGCGATAAGTAAAAACGCAGTAATCAGCCAAGTCCAAACAAACAAGGGCATTTTCATCCAAGTCATACCCGGCGCCCGCATGTTCCAGATTGTAACTATCACATTGATTGCGCCCATAATCGAAGACGCCCCCATAATATGCACCGCAAATACAAACAAAGCGGTGCCATCATTGCTGTAAGTGGTTGAAAGAGGTGCATAAAATGTCCAACCAAATGCAGGTCCGCCACCTTCCATAAATAACGAAGACAACAAAATTGCAAAGGCAAAAGGCAAGATCCAAAAACTCCAGTTATTCATTCTAGGCAAAGCCATATCTGGCGCCCCTATCATCATAGGGATCAACCAGTTAGCTAAACCTGTAAAAGCGGGCATAACCGCTCCAAACACCATGATCAAACCATGAACAGTGGTCATCTGATTAAAAAAGTTCGGCTCTACAATTTGCAAACCGGGTTGAAATAATTCAGCGCGAATCACCATAGCCATCGCGCCGCCGGTTAGAAACATAATAAACGCAAACCACAGATACAAAGTACCTATGTCTTTATGGTTAGTGGTATATAACCAACGCTTTATACCTGTTGGAATATGATGTTCATGGTGCTCTTCGTCATGAGGGCCATCATGATGAGTGTCATTTGTTGTTGCAGTCATGGTCACCTCTCCTATTGTCCGTTTAATGCGGCGTTAATATCTTTAGCTTGCACCAAGTCACCTGTGTTATTACCCCAAGCATTACGCTCGTATGTGATAACAGCAGCCAATTCAGACATGGTTAACTGCTTGGCGTAAGCTTGCATGGCGGTCCCAGATACACCATTGAGCACAATACTGATATGTTTAGGCTGGTCAGCAATAGCAATTTGACTGCCTTTTAAGGCTGGGAACACCCCTTGTAGCCCTTCACCATTTGGCATGTGGCAGGCGGCACAGTTGGCATTGTAAATTTTTTCACCTTGCTCCATAGCTTCAGCCATGGTCATATTCATTGCCAGTAATCTTTGCTCTTCTTCTTTTGCTTTTAACTGAATATCTTCTTGCTCTGTAATCCAGTTCTTATAATCAGTTGGCTCTTTTGCAATCACAACAATAGGCATAAAACCGTGGTCTTTTCCGCATAACTCAGCACATTGGCCACGATAAATACCGGGGTCGTTAACTAACGCCCATGCATCATTAATAAACCCGGGGTTGGCATCTTGTTTAACTGCAAAATCTGGTACCCACCAAGCGTGGATAACATCATCAGAAGTAATTAAAAACCGGACCTTTTCACCTGTGGGGATAACTAAAGGCCTATCAACTTCAAGAAGATAGTTTTCACCTTTTTCAAATTTTCCTGATATTTGTTCGGCTTGGGTGGCCATTTTTGAATAATATTCCACATCATTATCCATATACTTGTAATGCCATTTCCACTGAGATCCCGTTACCAAAACCGTGACACCGGGTTCACTCGCATCTTCCATGTCGATCAATAGCTTCATGGCTGGCACTGCCATAGCAATTAAAATGATAAAAGGGATAACCGTCCAGGCTATTTCCACCTTCACACTTTCGTGAAAATTAGCGGGCTTAGCCCCTCTAGATTTGCGATGAAAATACATAGATATAAACATGGCGATAAACACGCCCGCACCAATGACGATACATATAATGAACATCAACATATGCATGTCATAAACTTCAGCGCTGATATCAGTCACGCCTTTAGTCATATTTAACTGATATTGATCAATATTATCCGTGGCTTCTGCAAACACTGGAGTGGTCATTAACAAGGACAGCAATACTCCAGCCTTGGGTAAAATTCTCTTCACTTTGACACCTCACAAACAGGAAACGTATTTCTATTTATTCATTGTAAAAAACATTAGAAGCGAAAAATCACGCGGAACAATGGTTAATAATACGTTAATTTATTGTTACATCTTGATACGAGAGTGTTAAGAATGACTTACTTTATGGGGGTTAGTCTAGCTTTTTTGTATAAAATACAATCTAATGGTTATTTTTTAAACAATTAAATGTTAAAAAACTTATATTGCTCAATAGAATCAAAGAATTATAGCGAGGAAAACAAAAGATAAAGAAAAGCGCAACCTGGGCAATTGCGCCAAAATAGCTTATTTACATCCAATCAGCGTTACGAATTACACCAACAGCAATACCTTCGATATTGAAAGGTTGATTAGCCAAATCAACTTTAATAGGCGCAAAGTCATCGTTCTCAGCATGCAGTAACACTTCACGGCCCTTTTTCTCTAGGCGTTTTACTGTCACATCTTCATCTACACGAGCCACAACAACTTGACCATTATGGACATCAGTAGTGCGATGCACGGCTAATAAATCACCGTCCAAAATACCGATATCTTTCATACTCATACCGTTTACTCTCAATAAAAAATCAGCACTGGGCTTAAACAAACTAGGATCAACTTGATAATGCCCCTCAACATGCTCTTGAGCTAAGATAGGCTCACCAGCAGCAACCTGACCAATTAGTGGTAAACCAAGATCTTCAAGTTGGTCTTCAATAGGTGTGTTGAGTTTTATACCGCGAGAAGTTCCCGGTAAAATTTCGATAACCCCTTTACGTGCCAAAGCTTTTAAATGCTCTTCAGCTGCATTGGCTGATTTAAAACCAAGGTTTCTGGCAATTTCAGCTCGGGTGGGGGGCATACCTGTATCTAACATAGTATCTTTTATGAGTTGTAAAACTTCTTCTTGTCGTTTCGTTAATGGACGCATAACCAGCCTGTTTATCTATACAGTTAGTGTGAGTATATACAGTTATTTAAAAACCTCAAATTTGTTTTACATTGATAGTTTAAACAAACAGCTAAAAGCTGTTTTGAATACATACCAAAGTTAAATATTTAATACCGAAAATAAAAACACTTTTTAATAAAGTTCTGTTTACAACTTAACTTTTTTTCGTTTAATCAATTACCAATCGGAACTGGCGATGCGTATTATTCAGATTTTATTAATAGTGGTACTAGTTTCCACACTACAGGCATGCTCTTTGGGCCACTTAAGGGCCGTTAGGGATGCAATGGCAGAGCAAAATGGTGAGGAAGTATACTATCCGAATCAAAGTGATAGCTCTTATGCGGGTGACGTCAAGTTTATAAGAGGAGTGTGGAACGGCTATGCATACTTTTCGCTAGATAACACAGGCGATGAATATTGCCGAGCTCGAGTGACTAACGAAGACGGCACTGAGAAGTATTACAATTTAAGACCATATGAAGATACTGGTGACATGGACGCAAGCTTATATAATCTCCCCTATGGTATATATGCTCGGTGCGGAAACGGCAGTCAAGTTTTTGATTCTTATTTTTGAAGAAGAGCTGGCGTTGATCATTTACGAGACACAGGGAATGTGATTACTTACGGAAAATGACCCAATGCCAGATAACCTCTGCCCCTCTTTTAATCTCTCTCTGCGAAAGCCAATTACCTTTCCCTGCGAAATAATTGTCAACCCGATGGCAACACTTTTTACGGCAAAGCCTTACATGGAATATCAAAGTCAACATGGTAGTGTTCATCATGTCTGACCCAAGAGGGCGTCTTAGAAAACTGGATATATTTCTTTAGATATGGCCCATAGGATGTTTTGAATAGTTCAGGTTGCAGCTTAGGATCAAATATCACTCGCCACAAATTTACACCGTGAGCAAGCGCTGCTTTATGCAGAGCAACAATATGTGCAGCCAATGCAATATAATCTATAGAGTAATTTTTGTAACTTCCGTCGTTATCAAACTCAATGTTATAGCCAAACTTGTTGAAGACATGTGTAGGTAAATGAACTGACTCTCCCAACTCATTAACAACAGGAGTCATAAAATCAACCGACAAGCCATTTTGATGAGTTTTGTGTGGTTTAAATACACCGCCCTCCGCAAACCCAGTTTCGGCGTATTTGAATACTTTATAGGGCAACTCTTCACCTAAAGATTTGTAGGCATCTACCAGAATACTTATAACTTCTGAGTGAACATATGTCCTTCCAGCAAGACGCGCTACTCTGCTATAGGTAACATAATTATCTCCAGAACTTGGCATCTCAACACCATTTTCCAGCCGCCCTTTTGCGGTCGTGCCATAACAACTGCTTTTTTCTGCAGAGGCAACATAAGAAAATAGACTCAAGCCCATCACTAAAAATTTTAGAGCCTTTCTCATGGCCTTTTTAATCTCCAGCTAACACTGTAAAAAATAGCCGCGCCGGCTAAGCCACTGTACAGACATACTTTATGTAACATTGTTACCGATATTAAACTTAAAAATTGATTATCTAAGGTAAATGGAAAGAAGGGTTCAACATCTAAATGCATAATACTATCGAGTAAAACATGACTAAAACTACCAATGAAAGCACTCAAAAACACCACCCACCAGGCAATTGAAATAGGATTTTCATACTTCGAAATCCTGAGTACCTTCAAACCAAACTCAGATAAATATTTGCCTGATATTCCAGCAAGAATGGCAATGATAGTGGCGCCAATATAAGTATGACTAAAACCATGCAAATGACCTTCACCAGAAAGTAAAACGACTAGGGGTTGAATATCCATTACAATCTGAGTCCAACCAAATACCATCAAGCTAAAGCTACCCCGTAGCAATGATTTAATGAAAATTCCCGGCCCCATATGAATTGGTGTAAAAGGCATTAAGAATTTCCTTTATGATTCATTATTAAAGCAACCGCTTTAGAAATTAGTTGTGATGATTCTTTAGGTTTGGCTTGTAATACAAAGTGAGGCCCATCAATTTCAATGTACTCAATATTTTTGAATACATTACAAAGTTCTCGGCTTTTTCTTGGCATGATAAGCCTATCTGACATTGCTTGAATATAAACAGTAGGCACTTCAAAGTTAGCCTGAGGGAGCCTCTGTTGACTCATAACAGCTAATCTACTTTTTAAAATTTGCTCTGGGATAGATTTAATTACTGTTATAAATTTTGACAAAAGTGCTTCTGATGCATTTTGACCAAGTAATAAAATTTTATGGCCAATTTTGGATAACGGGGCTGACGCCAATGCTTTTAGTGGTAAAACCTTAACTATTGGTAGTAGGTACCTGTTAGGGCAACTTAGAAAGCTAGCTACGAAAATAACACCTTTTATATTAGAGGGGCTTCGCTTAAGTAACTCTGGCACAATGCCACCCGAAAACGACTCAGCTAGTAATATAAAGTCTTCATTTAGTAATTGCATTTCTATTGCTCTAGCTAAAGACAAATAATCTTGGGGACCGCATTGTGGCAAAGAAATAACTAATTTCTCACCGTCATAACATGACAAAAATTCTTCAAATAGGTCTCCTGTACCATCCATTCCTGGCAATAATACTAATTTCAAAATATAGACCTTTTATTCCCAGCTAAGACCATCGGGCAATTTATGCCCACTAAATTCAATATGTATAACTCGCCTGTGATTTGGGGATATGGCCTTGCTTGACGCATGTAATATTAAAGGGTTCATAATCAACATGTCACCGGCTTTGGCTTCACACTCAATAGATTCATCTCTATTTACAACATCATCTATGTCGCCTTGCCTTAATACCCCTAGCAGATGACTATCTGGGACCACTTTTAAACATCCGTTTTGAGCATTTGAATCATCTAGATGAACCCTAAAAGCAATCATGTCATTTAAAGCATCCACACTTGGCTGAACATGATGAATACCATCTTTTACCGTCCAAGGTCCCCAACCATCAATATCTTGTTTTTTGTTAACCGATACCGTTTTATCTTGATGCCAACTGACTAACCAATTTTTATCTGGTGTTTTATCAAATAGAATCACCCTAACAAGTTGCGGCTCTTTACCCAGAAATAACCTGGCTTTGGCTAACACCTTTTCTGACTGAACAAGATTGGAAATACAAGCAAATTTCTTTTCAGCGTTACGAACCCCATGCATAGATTCATTGCTATCACTTAAGGTTAGATCATCAATCAAAGCTGCAACTTCTACTTGAGATAAAAACTCGTCATGAAATGCAAAACCCTGTTCTAAGTTATTCATATTTCAAATCGGAAATTGCATTTTTATACACCTCAAAGTGTTGCTGCCAAAGCTTGTTTCTAAAACGATAGTTCGGATCAACTTTCTGTTTAAGCTCAAAAAATTGTTGATAGTTTGGGTAGGCATTCATAAATTGTTCAGTGGTTGCGTTTAACTGATAGGGCAAATAATAAGCGCCTTGTTCAGCTATCGCTGCATTGATCATTTCTTGGCTCCAGAGTTTCACTTCTTGTTGGGCTCCATTGCTGATACCTTGTCGGTAATACACAACAAAAGCAAAAACTTCAGTTCTAGCCCAAGCTAATAAGGAGCCGCTATCAGGTAATGCATGCCGAACCGAAACATTGATAATGTTCGCATTATGCCTTTTAAATATATCAGCCATTTCTATTGCAAATCTGTCAAAGCTTTCTACTGGTACAAAATATTCTCGTAAAGCATACGTATGAGTACGGCGGCTTTTGGGTTCAAGCTCATTTACATCATAACTTGCTTCGTAATTTCGCCATTGCACAGCGTCAAACGAATACAGTACTGGCTCTAAAACATATTGGCGTAGCCATTTACCAAAATTAGAATCGGCCACAAACTCTGCCAACTTGGGCTGCCAAGTATAGTCTTTGTTTTTAGCAATTAATCTTTGCTTTATCGTTAATTCTTCATCAGTTTTTATCCAGCTTACGCTACGTATATCCATAAAGTTAGGAGGATAAATATCTGCATTGTGAAAAACAATGCTTTCATCATTACGAATATTGTTGGAAAAATATTCAGCATATTCATGCAAAGTCATTTTTTGGGTGACTCGTTTTACTTTGACATTATCCACTAGATTTAATGTAACTTCAGCAATCACAGCGATACCACCATAGCCACCAATGGCACTGTAGAACATTTCTGAATTCTCAGTTGCAGAAGCGTCTTTAATTTCTCCATCAGCAGTCACTAGTTTTATTGATTCAACGGAACGAATAATAGGCCCTTCACCAATATAACGACCATGTACATTGACACTTAGTGAACCGCCAATAGTAAAATTGGCATAAGTTTGCATTATTTTTACAGAAAGGTTTTGTGGGTCGATAACCTCTTGTAAATCACGCCAAGTGATCCCACTTTGCACAGTAATTTGTTTCTGGGCTACATCAAGATTCAAAACCTTATTGAATGCTCGCATATCTAAATGCAGGCTATCAGGATATGCCGTTTGTCCGCCCTGACTATATCGCCCACCACCGATCGAAATTGGACCTGACGTAGTTTTAATAGCAGTCACAATGTCTTCAATGCTTGTGGGAGTAATAACACGATCAACTTCGATAGAATTTAACTGAGTAATGTCGTTAATAGTCGTTGGGCTAGTATAAGGATCTGGCTCAGGGCCTTTTAAATCAACAAAAATATAGGCGAAGAGTAGGCAGAAAAATAAAAGAAAAACAAATAACACCTTAGTAAGCAACTTAATCAAAACACTTTTCCTTTTAAAATTAATCCATAAAAAGTCACACATTAATGCAGAGCCTTCAACTAATTATTTGCTTTACCGCTAAAAGCTGATTACTATGCGACCGCTTAATTATTCATCACCTAAAATATTTTAGGTGGATTCAACCACTAACTGTAAAGGAGTAAAAAACATGAAATTAACTTTATTATCCTTTGCAGGTCTTGTCCGCTTCGGCTAAAAACCAAAAGCTATCTACTATTTTGTAGCTTTTTAAAGCTGCGCCTCGGTCACTTCCCCGTATAAAAAGACCTGCCAATACGTATTACGTTTTAAATCCTAATTTTCTAATTAAGAGAAAGGAATTGGTATTATGGGCAAATCCGTCCAAAAAATTACAGAAAACGTTAGCCTTATTGCATCTACCGATACGTGGGTCGAAGGGCTAGCAATTCAACAACTGATTAAAACATCAGAATTAGATGGCATGCATCGCGTTGCGGGTATGCCTGACTTGCACCCAGGGAGAGGTTATCCCATAGGTGCGGCATTTTTTACAACAAACAAAATATACCCTGCGCTTGTGGGCAATGATATTGGCTGTGGTATGTCGTTTTGGCAAACCTCAGCAAAAGTATCCAAGGTTAATTTAGATAAACTGGCCAAAAAATTTGAGCATGTAGAGCAGCCATTAGATAAAACTTGGTCAGCAATAATTGAACAACGAAAATCTGAAAAATGTATTTCTAACAATAGTTATGACCACGCTTTAGGCACTATTGGAGGCGGTAATCATTTTGCTGAATTTCAGGCTATTGATGAAGTGTATGACCAAGCAGTACTAGAAGAGTTAGGGCTTAATAAAAAGCATTTGCAGCTTCTTGTTCACTCTGGCTCTAGAGGGTTAGGGCAGTCTATTTTGGTTGAGCATATAACTATGCACAACCATGACGGGTTAGTTACTGATGCTGAAAACAACAGTAACTATGACTTTAAAGATTACCTAACCAAGCACGATGAAGCGGTACGCTGGGCTGAATTAAATCGTGAGCTTATTGCCAAGCGATTTTTAGACGCTATCCGAGCAAATGGCAGTTGTGTTTTAGACATTAACCATAACTTAGTTTCACCTAAAAATATTAATGGTTGTAATGGTTGGTTACACAGAAAAGGAGCAACCCCCAGTGACAAAGGTTACGCAGTGATACCTGGCTCACGGGGAGACTATAGCTATCTAGTCAAACCTTTATTGGATGACCAAAGCAATGCTGAAAACCTCAAGACAAGTCTATTTTCTCTAGCCCATGGCGCAGGCAGAAAATGGAAACGTGGGGAGTGTCATGGTCGATTAGGTCACAAATATAAACGTGAAGACCTATATCGAACAGCACTTGGAAGCCGTGTGATCTGTGGCAATAAAGAGCTGCTATACGATGAGGCACCGCAAGCATATAAAAAATGTGAAACTGTGATCAGCGATATGGTAGATGCAAGGTTAATTACAGTGGTCGCAAAGCTACGACCAGTTTTAACCTTTAAAACAAATGGAGATTGTTCATCATGATATTACTGCAACTGTCCGCAGGGCAAGGCCCAATCGAATGCTGCTACGCCGTTGGTTTAGCCTTAAAAACCATTGAGAAGCAGTGCCGCGAAAACAACATAAACCTCAACCTTGTAGAAGCCATCTCGGCAGCAAAGCAAGGCTGCTTTAAATCAGCAATAGTACAACTTGATTCAGAGCAAGATGACTCAGCTAAACAATTAGCTGAGTCATGGCAAGGTGCCTTGTTGTGGGTGTGCCAAAGTAAGTTTCGTCCCAAACATAAACGCAAAAACTGGTTTTTTAGCGGGCAAATGTATGAGGTAAACGAAGCCAAGCTAGACAACACAGTGAAATTTCAAACATGCAGGGCTTCTGGTGCAGGTGGCCAGCATGTAAACACCACAGACTCGGCTGTTCGTGCTGTACATACTGAGACAGGAATTTCAGTTCGGGTTGAAAGCGAGCGCAGTCAACATGCCAATAAGCGACTTGCCAAAGCCTTGTTGTTTCAAAAACTAGAAGAGTCAAAGTTACAGCAAATGACACAGCAAGAAAAAGCCCGTTGGCAACAACACTGGGATGTACAAAGGGGCAACCCAGTAAAAACGTTTAAAGGCGAAAATTTTGTATTAAACCATTAACACACACTTTGGTTGCCTCTGCAAAGTGTGGAGGCAAACCTCAAAACAAGAACAATCGATTAAGGAGAATCAAATGAAGAACATACTTTTCATTTGTAGCCGGAACCAATGGCGCAGCCCAACTGCTGAAAAGGTTTGGAAGAATCGCCCAGAGTTAAACGTCAGGTCAGCAGGTACGAGCCCAAGAGCGAAAAGAAGTGTAAGTGTCAAAGACATTCAATGGGCTGACGTGATTTTTGTGATGGAAGAAAAACACAAAAGCAGACTCAAGGCGCAATTTACAAGGCTATTAGACCATAAACCAACTCAAGTACTCGATATCCCAGATGAGTATCAATATATGGGTAAAGAGTTAATAGAAATTGTAGAGCAAACAGTGGGGAGTTATTTGGGTTTAAAGATGTAAGCGTATTTACGCAAACTTAAACACAAAGCCGGCATTTGCCGGCTGTGCTAATTCATTAGTACCTAGCTTTACTTTGCAAACCCTTTCAACAAAAAACCAACAGACATAGGTAAAGTGAAAAACGGTGCCAACATCATAAAAGCTAGAATCGGCCCTACTTTTTGCGGAGGCGGCTCAAACGAACTAATCACCCCGTATCCAAACAGATAAGGCAACAATATATACACCAAGGTAAAGGCACTAAACATCCAGACAGACGGGTTTGATTTTTTCAAGAACAAGTAAGCCGATACTGCAAATATCATTGCCCAAAGTATGGATGGGATATGCATAAACATGTCAACCTCTAGGCGAGATACACCACTTTCGTTCCATGCAATTCCCCAATATTCGCTATTAAACAATATGTAGTGCACTTCACCCGCCATCAAAAGCTGCCACAAATGCTCTGAAGGCATATGCATGTTTGACAACCAACCAACAAATAAAGCAATGGTTGGCAACGCCAGTACACATAAAAGAATGCTGAGTGTTTTTACAAAACCTGTTGTTCTAATCATCGCTTTTTGCCCATCCCAAATCGCCAATGTGGTTTGTCTTAGTAGCCAGTTGTTTGCATCTTGATTAGTCTGCTGGCGCTCTGTGTATTCTTCCTCCATATCGCCAATTAGCTCGTCACGATAGGTTGGATTAGCTAATCGTGACAACAGCCAAGTCGCCAACTTGGGCATAGTCGAGTGCTGTTTTTGAGATGAATGAGTATTAAGCATGTTCACCTCCCACTGTAAGTACAACACCTTGCCACATGGTATCCATGGTTTGCTTAGCGTGTTTAAGTGCGGCTTTGCCTTCAGCTGTTACCGAAAAAAAGCGCTTAGGTCTTCCGCCACGTTGCGCGGTGGCCTCTCCGAGTTTAGACACGACCAAACCTTTTTTCTCCATTCGCTCTAGTGTTGAGTACAAAGCCCCTAAAGCAACATCTCTGTTTATTTCGCGCTGTAAAAGCTGACGAATAGCCGCACCATATGCATTAGTTTCTAAGCGCAACAATGCGAGCAAAACAACTTGTTCAAATTCACCTAACGTTTTCTGATTCATTACACCCTCCTGATATTTCCTACAATGTAGTTTTTAAAAATAGGCTTTGCAAAACAAATAACTACATTGTAGTAATTTTAATATATACCAAGGTATGCAGGGCAATACGGGGTAAAATAGAACTTGATAGACACGGCTCACTTAAAAAAGAGTGCCACCAGCCAGTTTTTTCAGTGCGAAATTTCCTCTTTCAGCAACGGCGATAGAAGGATCGTTTGAAAATTTCTTGGCTAAGCCTAATGACTCATTATCACTGAGATTATCCAGTTCTTTAATAAGCATTTCAGCAGCCACCCTTCTTACCAAAGAGGAGCGGTCATTAGCTGCCAAAAGTAGGGTCGGTAAACGCTGAATTTTTATTGTTAATATGCGGGTGGCAACCAATGCCTTTCTACGACCTTCTCCGTACCTGCGGTCTGTCCATTCCCATTCTCTGCCTGCAAACCAACTACTTTTCCCCTCAAACAGACTGCGATAAGCTTTAGCTCTCAAAGAAGGTTGAATTGCTTTTACAGCAATCACCTCCAAGCTACTATCTAAGAAGCAAGTACGACCAATCTCAGACATCACTAAGACTAAAGGTCCAGAGCTTGAATAAAGTAACTTCATTTTAAGGTGATTAGTTATTTCTCTATTCGATAAAGTATTGAGTAACGTATTTCTATTTGAATCGTCAATTCTTTTCCAAGAAGACCAGTGACTTAGAGTGAAAAAAATCGCATCCGCAACATAAGAAGGTTCAGAGTTAACAAGCACTTTGGAAAGAATGCCTTGCGCAGCTTGGCTTGCCTTACTTGGGGCACCCAATCATTAAGCCTTCTAAGCACAAGCGCTAAAAAGAACCTATTTAGCACTGTTTGGCCAATAGCTCTTAGTGCTTTTTCTCGTCTGAATCCATCCCAGCTACACAAATCAAGCAGCGTAACTGGTGGTGTATTTTTTTGCCAAAAGGCCCATTTATTCGAATGACTAGACGCTAAAGCATTATCATATTCATCTCGAATATACCTTTCCCAGTATTCTAGCTTTGTTAAAGGTAATTCAGAGGTAGCCGTAGTAACTGCAGATAAATTAGGCTTTACTTTATTTGATGGTCTATTCGTTTCTACGAATTCTTTTAGTGCGACAGATACCTTGAGCTCTAGCTCTGTTTTTTCAGTCACAACTCAATCCTTAATATCTTTAATAAGTTATCCGGCCTAGCTGACCAGCTTTTAGTACCTTTCTAATACAGCTTTAAATAACATGTTCAGAGATTCAAAATCTGCTTCCCTCCCTTTCATTTTCGCAGAGTAACTCTCATGCCTTGCTAATTCTGATTCGATAAACTCATTTATTACAGGTACTGCTGGTGCATATTCTTTTTCTAAACTTGCTCTTTTGCGAAGCAGCAAATCTGTTATGGCATCATCTAAAGGCTTATTGTCAGATACTAGTTTGCGTAACACTTCAAACTCGATTGGTGCTGGCTTGTTGAATTTTTCAAGCCACATGATAGCCAGTAATGGCCTCAGTACATAAAAGTACTTTTTCAGAGGTACCAAGTCTTTTTTCAAGTATTCACGAAAGTTACCTTTTGCCATATGCAGGTAGTGATAAATCCCTTTTTGAGAAGATGCAATTGAAGGCATTAATTCACGGGCTTTATTGGCAAAGTGACCATCATCTGCATACACAATGGGTGACTGTAACCACTCGATAAAAGCTGGGTTGGATTTCCAAAATAGTTTTAACGCTTTTCGGATATCCCAGCCGTTAATATCAATTTCATCCACTATCGGATATTCAATCACATCTCGCTTATCTTCAACATCAACGGTTAAATACCAATCCTTAGGGTGGACGTATATAAATCTGACGTCATAATCGCTATTAGGTGATTCAAAACCCCATGCACGGCTACCAGACTCTATGGCGTAGAGTACCTTTACTCCATGCTCTGATTCTGCAGCTTTGATTCGTCGTAAGATCTCAACTCGCACCTCTAGGGAGATTGGGCTGGCTAATTCCACACTCCCTTTCTTTTGTTTAGTTTCCATTTTTTACTTCTCCAAATATACTTTCCAAAGTACATCACTTAATTGCTTGGTTTGTATCTCAACTCCCAATACCAGCTTAATCACTTCGATATTGGTTGTAGTATGTAAACTAGGTTTAGTGGTCGTAAAGCTTCCCACACCTGCTAGTGCAATGGGCACTAATAATTGATCTGCTAGATGCTCCTCAACGGCTGCCTCAGCATGAATAAATTTATTTACTCGGCCAGCTGCGCGTTTTGCGACTCGTTCTGCAGAAACACCTAGCTCACCCACAAGCTCAAAAATATTACGATGAGTGTCAGTTTTAATGCCTAACTGCAAACTGTTACCTGGGCCGGTTGTTACTACACTCTGAACCTCGCTCAGTGCATCAGGCCAATTCAGTATCTTTTTCGCCGTGTCCACTTCTCGCTGCCCTATATTTTCTGGTAACAAACTCACCAGGGCCTGTACTGAACAGTTCTGGCTCAACTTAGCAAAATTGCAGCCAGCTTCCGTTAGATAAATCGGCGCCAGCTTATTAGTAGGTTCTATTTTTATCTGCCATTTTCCTCCACCAGCAGGATAAAAACCTAAACTAAAAATATTTACCACTCCATTCACACCCATACTTTTTAATAATGGTAAAAACGAGTGTTCAAAAAAACTTAATGAAGGTGACATACCGTTATGGGTTCCACCTTCAAACGTGATAGTTGAATTACCTTTTGCTAAAGCTAATACAGGAAAAATAGTTTGGCACACCAAGACCGTACTACCCGCGGTACCAATGGCATAATGATAATCCCCAGATTTTACCTGCCCAGGTGAGAACAAAATTCTAGTAGATCCAAGCTCTACTCCTTCAGTAGTTGCGCCACAAATTTCTTGCGCGGCTAACACACAAGTTAAGTGTTGACGCAACAACCCTGATTTTTTACGGCCCGCCCTAATATTAATCAATTCAACGCATTGTTGGGTTAGAATTGACAGTGTCAGTGCCGTCCTTAACACCTGACCACCTCCTTCTCCTTGAGAGCCATCTATCGTTAGATACGACATTATTTTTCCTTTACTACTATTTATGCTTTTACCCTTTCACACATACAATTTGTTTGAGGGTGTACACCACTTCCACCAGATCTTTCTGCGCTTCCATCACTTTTTCAATGTCCTTATAGGCATGGGGTATTTCATCAATAACTGACGCATCTTTTCGACACTCAACGCCTTGAGTCGCTGCAATTTGGTCATCAACGTTATACACTTTTTTAGCTTTCGTTCTCGACATCACTCGCCCCGCTCCATGGCTACAACTATTGAAGCTTTCTGGGTTACCTAACCCCCTCACAATAAAAGAACGTGCCCCCATGCTGCCAGGAATAATCCCCATCTCACCTTTTTCAGCTCGCACTGCACCTTTTCGTGTGACATAACAATCCTTACCAAAATGACGCTCACGAGAGATATAATTATGGTGACAATTTACTGCTAACTCAGCAGTCGAAAACTCCACAGGCAACTCCTTTCTTAATGCAGCTATTGCATTAAACATCATAATTTCTCGGTTTTTAGCCGCAAAGTCTTGTGCCCATTCAACGGCTTCAACATAATCATCAAAATACTCACTACCTTCTTCTAGGTAAGCCAAGTTCGTATCTGGCAAGTTAATTTGGTGACGCTGCATTTCTTTTTTTGCAAGCTCGATAAAATAGGTACCTATTCGGTTTCCTACTCCACGACTTCCCGAATGTAACATGATCCAAACTGCATCATTCTCATCTAAGCAAAGCTCTAGAAAATGATTCCCCGTACCCATAGTACCCAAGTGATTTACGTGGTTGCTTTTTCTTATGGCTGGATGCTTCTCACAAATTCGTTCGAATCTTAGTTGCAATTTCAACCATTCTTTAGACACCACTTCAGGGATATTATGCCAAGCGCCTCGATCTCTCTGTCCACGACTACTGGTTCTACCGTGGGGTACAGCTGCTTCGAAAGCATGTCGAATAGCTGATAGGTTATCTGGCAGTTGACTCGCTGTTAGAGTAGTTTTAGTAGCTACCATGCCACATCCTATATCGACACCTACAGCGGCTGGGATCACCGCGTCAACTGACGGAATGACGCTACCAATTGTTGCCCCTTTGCCTAGATGTACGTCTGGCATTACCGCTATATGCGAGTGAACTAAAGGCATGGACGCAATATTATTTAGTTGTAACTGTGCTTGCTCCTCAAACGGCACTCCTTTAGTCCACGCTTTTATTGTTGCTCTACCTTCATTTTCAATAACGTTATAATTTCTACACATTATCTTTCCCTTTATAATTTTTACTTGTTCGATTAGCGGACTACAGCCTATTCTGTAGCCCTTTCAGAATCTTTAACTAGGCTATTTTCACAACACCATTCATCAAACCATCTAAACCACCATAAACCGTTAAGCTATCAATTCTCTCAGCCACTTTTTCAAGGGCTTCAAGTTCTTTCAATCGCATTAACGTGGGATTGTTTTCCATCACTTTTGCAGTGTTATGAAGACTCCTAGTGGCTGAGGTTTCTTCACGTCTTTTAATCACATTTGCTTCAGCGGCTTTTTGCGCTTCTACCACTTGATTCAGTATCGCTTTCATTTCACCTGGCAATATGATGTCTTTTACACCAACACTTAACAGTGAGATACCAATGTCTGACAATCTGTCTTTCACTAGCTCTTTTACGGTTTCGTTGACGTATAACTTGTCTAATAGAATGTCATCCAACGACTTTGTGCCTACCGCTTCTCTTAAAGCCAATTGCAATGTTTTGTAAACAAAGTCTTCAACTTTATCGACACTACGCGCAGCTAATTCGGCATCATTAACTTTGATACTGGCACTAAGGTTGATACGAAGACTAACTCTGTCTTTACTCAAAATTTCTTGCCCAGAAATTTCAAGTAACTGCGTTCTACAATCAAATGACTTTAGTTCCACTGTATGGTTGAACTGCCAGAATCCATGTTGACCAGGTTCCAACCTTTTGGTTAATTGACCATTCACATACAACAGACCAATGTGGTTTTTTGCTACATTTAGGTCTGCAACAGGCTTAACCGCAACTGTACGTTCACTTCTAATTAATCGTGAAGAAGTATTCGCTCCCGCACGATTGATTAGGAAATATGTTTTATCATCAATTGCAATGTCTTCATCAATCGACATTTTTTCCAATCTAATCTCGCCCGCATCTTTCCAAAGGTACAAATGCTCACTCGGCGCAACTATGCCTCTAAGTAAATCGTTGACATACAGTAAGCCGACTTCCGTACTATCTAATTTCCAGTGAGAAATATGTTTACTTAATTGCTCGTTATTTCGATACAGACGTTCGGCATTTTTCTCTGAAAAATACAGCGAATTAATATCAAAAGTGGCAAAATCCAATTCGTTTTTAATATCCCAAACTTTGTATTTTCCAGGCATTAATACCTTTTCTAATTCTTGATTTTTGAATACCAGAACTCTTTGATTTTCTGTTACTAACTTAGTTTTTCTAAACATTATTAAATTCCTTATTTTCACCTCGTTAGAGGTGGTGTTGGTAAGGGCTATGCACTTATTTGGTAAAGGCTTCAAAATCTAAAGTTGTGGGGAGCATCCAGCTTGCCAAAACTTGTTCTCAATTAGCGTTTATCAAACATTGGTACCAACGACTTACTAACATTTCATTACATACATTTTTGTATAAAGGGTGGGATTTGAACCCACAACAATCGAATTAAACGTTCGATGCTCTACCAATTGAGCTACCCGTATTTAAGGAAGGATTCGAACCTTCGCCAACAGCACTAAACTGTTGCTCTATCCTCTGAGCTACTTAAACGGTTATTAAGATGGGATTCGAACCCATGTCCGGCAAAATTTCTTTGCTGCTCTACCTCTGAGCTACTTAATATTTGTTTGATTAGGTATACACAGTCACATTGTTCAGCGCACCAGAGTGACTTTTTGAATCACTTCTTATTAATCAGACACCTAGGTATTTACAAGTCATGTGCCACTTTAAAACCAACCCCAAAATAAAACCTAAACCACTGTTATTAAACAACAAAATTGAAAACTTTCATTTCATGTATACTTTTCGATGAAACTAAAAATCAAATTTGATAGCATTATAGATATTAAAACTATCCATTTGGATATATATAAAAATGAAAAATACTGTTGTGGTAAGTTTAATTGGAACCCAATTGGACTATGTAGGTAAAAGGGTAGATAGGTGGGCTAAGTGGCGACCCAATGTCAGTTTGTGCAGCCAACAAGATCTAATTGTCAATGAATTTCATATGCTCCATGACAATCATAGTAGCCGGCTAGCGAACAACGTTGCTGTGGATATTTCGTCTATTTCTCCTGAAACTAAGATGATCCTGCACACCACAAATTTCAAAGACCCATGGGACTTTGAAGAGGTTTACGCCAAGCTGTTTGATTGGTGCCAACAACAAGAGTTTGATACCGACAAAAATGATTACTTATTTCACATAACAACGGGTACCCATGTTGTACAAATATGTAGTTATTTGCTTACTGAAAGCCGCCATTTCCCAGGGCGCCTTATTCAGACTTCCCCAGACCACAACAATAAAAATAAGTCGATTGGACGAATACAAATCATTGATTTAGATTTATCTAAATATGATCAGTTGGCAACACGGTTTGATATTGAACATCAAGAAGGCAAAGACTTCTTAAAAGGTGGAATTCAAACTAAAAATAAAGCCTTTAATAAGCTAATAACTCAGATAGAGAAAGTTGCGATACGGTCACAAGATCCCATGTTACTTACTGGACCTACAGGTGCAGGTAAAAGCCAACTAGCAACACGTATATTTCAATTAAAGAAGAAACGTTCGATGTTAAAAGGCGCTTTAGTTTCTGTGAACTGCGCAACCTTAAAAGGTGAAAATGCTATGGCTGCGCTGTTTGGGCATACTAAAGGAGCCTTTACCGGAGCATTAAAATCTAGGGATGGCTTTTTGCTTACCGCTCATAATGGTGTCTTATTCTTAGATGAAGTTGGAGAGCTGGGTTTAGAGGAACAAGCCATGTTGTTGCATGCCATTGAAAACAAAAAATTTCACCCTGTAGGCAGCGACGCAACAGTTTCAAGTGACTTTCAATTAATCGCTGGCACCAATCGAGATTTGAAACAAGAGATAAAAAAAGGAGCTTTTCGTGAAGACTTACTTGCCCGTATCAACCTTTGGACATATGAACTACCCGCATTAAAAAATCGAAAAGAAGATATACCTGTCAACCTTGAGTACGAACTTGATTTATTTTCCCAGAAGTCAGGCCATCGCGTGCAATTTAACAAGGAGGCAAAGAATATATTTATCGATTTTGCTACCTCAAATGAGGCCTTGTGGTCTGGAAATTTTCGAGACCTAAGCTCGGCAATTACTCGGCTATGTACATTAGCTGACTCATCAAGGGTTACAGTAGACGATGTAAAAGATGAAATCGAAAGGTTGAAGTACTCGTGGAGGCCAACTCTTGAACCATCAGGGGATAATCTACAAAATTACCTACCAAAAGAGCAACTCGACAAACTCGATAGCTTTGATAGTAATCAACTTGGTTATGTAATAGATATCTGTCAACGGCATAACACTATGGCATCTGCTGGTAGGGAGTTATTTGATGTCAGCCGCACATTAAAATCTCAGCCTAATGATTCTAGTCGATTGCAGAAATACCTAAATAAATATGGACTGAAGTGGAGTGATATTTCATAACAAAATCGACTTTAAACCGACAATTTTTTACTGTGTAGATAAAACAGCAAAAGCAAAGTGGTTGTGCTCTGTGGTATCCTTTGCCTGTTCTAGAGTTTACAAGTTGAGATAAAAAATGTGGTTGCATAAATTGTTATCTGCAGTGATAGCGGTTCCTGTTAAATGGCTTGTGAAAGCAAACAGTACACCAACAGATATCGAAGGTGAGTTAGGTATAGATAAGTCTAAGCCTATTGTTTATTTACTGCGTACCCATTCAATTACTGATCTCCTTGCATTAAAAATGTCTGCAAAAACTTTAGGCTTACCTAAACCAACAGACACGATTGAAGTCGCAGGGGAAAGCCATGCTTCTTGTTTGTTTTTACAAAAGCCTAGGTCAGTACTCAATCGTAAAAAAAGTAATACCGATATTCTTGAAGACGCCAGCACCTTATTTAAATTACACAGAGAAAACCCAGAATTAGACATTCAAATAGTCCCTGTATCTATTCTGTGGGGCCGTGCGCCCGACAGAACACTATCAAGTTGGTCTGATATTATTGCCAATCAGGTATCACCTAGTTGGCTGCGTAAATTCTTTATTGTGCTGTTTTTAGGGCGCGATAACTTTGTTTGTTACAGCAAAGCAGTGTCATCTCGTTCCATGGTGCAACTCAAAGGCGACGACCATACCATTGCCCATAAGTTAATTAGAGTCGCCGGTACTCACTTTCATCGCAGGCAACAAACCCTTACTGGTCCAAATATTTTAGAAAGGCACGAATTATATAACGGCGTGTTAGGCTCTGAATCTGTACTTAAAGCCATAGATGACCGCGCCAAAACAAAAAATATTAGCCAGCAAAAAGCCAAGCTAGAAGCCAAAAAGTATGTAGATGAAATTGCCGCAGATTACCGACCAGGGTTAATACGCCTTAGCGAAAGGATCTTAACCAAGATATGGAACAAAATTTACAACGGCATAGAAGTTAATCACGCCGAAAAAGTCCGAAACCTAGCACAAAATGGCCACGAAATTATCTATGTTCCTTGCCATCGTAGCCATATGGATTATCTGTTACTCACCTATGTTATTTACCATCAAGGATTAGTGACTCCAAGAATAGCTGCAGGGATTAATCTGAACTTTCCACCTGTTGGCGGCATTTTGCGTAAAGCTGGAGCATTTTATTTACGCCGCAGTTTTGCTGGCAATAAACTATACACAGCAGTGTTTCGTGAATACCTTGAGTTGCTTTTCAAAAAAGGTAATTCAGTGAAATATTTTCCTGAAGGTGGTCGCAGTAGAACAGGGCGTTTATTACCCCCTAAAACGGGCATGCTAGCCATGACCATGCAAGCCGTGGCAAAAGGTATAAACCGCCCAGTGAGCATTGTGCCTGTTTACATTGGCTACGAGCACGTAATGGAAGTATCGAGTTACGTTAAAGAGCTCCATGGAAAAAGTAAGCAGAAAGAATCTTTTTTCCAAATATTCTCAGCCATTAAAAAACTTAAAAATTATGGAACTGGTTTTTTAAACTTTGGCGAACCCATCAACCTTACAAACTTTTTAGATCAACAAGCCCCAGATTGGCGTGATGACCAACAAGCCAATATCGACAAAAAGCCTCAGTGGTTAACACCTGTAGTGAACAGCCTTGCCACAGAGGTGATGAGCAGAATTAACCAAGCGGCGGCGGTAAATGGCATGGCACTTTGCTCGTTATGTTTGTTGTCATCGAATAAACATGCCATGTCGAGGATAGAGTTAGAAACAGCAATGGATCATTTTATTGCGCTACTCAAAGACTCTCCATACAGCGAAATGGTAACAATACCAGAAACAAGCGGAGCCGAGTTACTAGCCAATACCTTAAAACTCAACAAGCTCACAGTGACCGAAGACAGCTTTGGCGAAATCGTTTCTCTAAAAGAAAGCACTGCCGTGGCCCAAACCTATTACAGAAATAACATTCTACATTTGTTCGCTTTACCCGGACTAATAGCTGCCATAGTGTTCGCACACGACGAGCTAGACAAATCACAAATAGTTAAACTAACCGGAAACCTCTACCCATTGCTTAAGCAAGAGCTTTTCATGTACATGGATCATCAAGAGGCACAAGGATACATAGAGTCACTTATCGATCAGATGTTGAGCATGGGCTTGTTAGTTGACGAAAATGGAAAAATTCAGCACGCCACACCTTCAAGCCATGCCTTTTACTCTGTGTATTTACTTAATCGCAGCATTCAAGAAACCCTGCAACGTTACGCACTTGTACTCACTTTGCTGTGCAAAGAAGAGCAAATAAACCGTAAAGAGCTAGAAAAACAAAGTACACAGTTTGCAGCTCGGTTGTCAGCTTTGAACGGCATTAACTCTCCTGAGTTTTTTGACAAAAAAGTACTCGCGACCTTTATTAACGCGTTAAAAGAAAACGGCCTAGTAGAAGCAGATGAACAAGGGCAATTGAGCTATGCCAAACAAAGTGACCTACTTAAAAATGAGGTGACTGCGCTAATAGAGCCAGAAATCGCGCTGCGACTACAGCAAATATAAAGCGTAAAAAAGTAACTCTAGGAGTGAGATAAAGAATACAAAGCCAACACTATAACTTTGTATTTTTTGACTATGATTATTAGCGTCAATATTTACATTGGCGCTCAACGACCAAAAGGATTTCACCATGTCTAAACTTATTTTATCACTGGATGGCGGCGGTATTCGCGGTGCTGCCACCACACAATTTTTAAGCCAAGTAGAAGCTCAACTACAAGCCAAGTATCAAAAGTCGGTACGTGACTGTGTTGATTTTTATGCCGGCACCAGCACAGGTAGCATCATTGCTTTGGCGTTAGCCACCACAGATATGTCTATGGATGACATCAATAGTTTATATAATGTCACCAATGCCAAAAAGATATTTACCGACAACAAAGGCGTGTTCGAGCTAGATGGCATTAACGCCCCCAAGTACGAAGCAAGGGGCAAGTCTTCTACCTTAAAAGACAAGCTAGGCGCAGCAACCTTGGGTGATGTGCCTGAAGGAAAACACGTACTTGCAGTGACTTATGGAGTTGAAAAACGTCGCCCCTTCGTGATTAAGTCCACTAAACCTGAATATCAAAAACTACTTTCTTACCAAGTGGCAGACTCATCGAGTGCAGCACCTACCTATTTCCCCACAAAGGAGTTGTTACTGCCCCCTGATAACGAAGAACACTGGTTAATTGATGGCGGTGTGGTAGCCAACAACCCCACTATGTGCGCGTATGCAGAGGCAAGCCGTTTATGGCCCACACTTGAAAAACGAGTATTAACCATAGGCACAGGTACCCACACTCGCAAAATTAATGGCCCAGACTCACGCAAATGGGGCGCAGTACAATGGATGTTAAAGGGCCAAATTATAGATTTATTGTCAGACGAAAAAGTCGTCGCCTACCAAGCCATTACTATTACCCAACCAGGTAAATATATTCGAGTAAATGCAGAAATGCGTACCCAGCCCGGCCTCCTCAAAGCCCCTGACGACGCCATGGACGATATTAGTAAAACCAATATAAAAAGATTAAAAGCTTTAGGGGACTTTTGGTTTAAACGCTATGGCGATGCAACGGTAGAACTACTAAACGATAGTTATGATGGCCCGTCTTTGGATAGGATTGATCCAACAACAGGCGAGCCGATTGTTTATCAGCCTTAATTGTTAAATTAGGGCTGCTATGAGCAACTTGTAAACAATGGGATTATTGCTTTGCCCAAAAAACGGACGAAGCAATTGATTGTGATTTAATCCATCGCCTGACAGCTAGCATCAAAGAGATTAATCTTTATTTTCTCTGAAAACTCTACAGATAGACAAGGAATAACTAGGGCCCCTTTATTCAGCAACGCAGTGAAGGTCCAGCCCGATTGAGGGCGAGCGTTGAACGCTTGTTAGGCACGTTTACGCTATTCGTTCGATTCTACATTTTTGACAAAGTGGATATGACGCCACTATAGGCTGTATTAGTTTATCCATTGTTTCAAAGGATTTACCGTATAAATAAAATGCGGTTTCTGATTGTCCCTGCCAATAGCTTGCAACACTTCCATGACCTTCCGTAAGTCTGTCCAATTCGTTATAGACAAAGTTTGAATCGCTTTCCTCGTAGATTTTGTCTGGTAAATCTGTTCCATTAAGATAGATCGCAAGTCCCTCCAGCTCACCTATGGGGATTTCTTCTTCTGTTTTTTCAACCACTATTTTTGAGCCTTTCGGCGTTCCTATTTTTTCTAAAGAAAGTCGAATCTGTTCTATGGTTGATGAATTTGAGTTTTTTACCTCAATTTCTATGTCGCACGATTCGATCTCTCCAGATTGAGACTGTAATGTGCCACCACCTGATACTTCCCCTAGTTTATTTTCCCTAAGCAACTTTTCAAGAGCCTCTTCATATAGTTCCCCTCGGTGCATTGGTTGAAGCCTTGCATTGAGGTTTACTACAATGTACTGAGGTTCTTTTTTCTTTAAAAAACTAAACATGTTTAAAATTCCTTTTAGTGCCTAACGCTTTGAATATGGGGCAAATATGAGCGCTTTGGCCGAAGGCCAGCGAGTATTTGTCCCCGTGAGTTTACGAACAACATAATTCATTTGTTAGTGTTCTTAACCTTCAATAGGAACTTCATAGCTCCGTAGTATACGAATGGTGATGCTACGTAAGCCAACAAAATCCCATCGAATATAAAAAACCAAAATAATAAAACAGATTTATCTTTTCCGTTACAAAGGTCACGAGATAAAACTTCAAAGCAAACACCATTTGGGGACGCTAATATATAAATCAGCACTGCAAAGAGGCCAAAAGCTATTAATACTCTTTTAAGCATCTTACCTTTAAGCTTTTTACTGGCCTTAACTCTCAGTTCAATTCTCCAAGAACACTAACGCTTAAGCTAAGCAGAAAACACGACGCATTTTGGCCGAAGGCCAGCGAGTGGTTTTCTGATTAAGCTTTTTGTTAGCAGCCGCATGGCGTGCTGCTGTTTGAATTGGTTGATGAACTAACAAACTGTGACTTCCATTATTGAATTGAGTAGATGCATATCCTTGCCTTTTGGTTTGTCAGCATTTGATGATTTATATTGCCAGAACTTGTTGTTTACGTGAACTACTTTTACCGACCGTAATGCGCTAAAAAACTAACCGCTTTGCACACCACTTTTAGGTAACCAACTAAAAATTTTACTAAGACACGCATGGCAATAAAATACCCAA
>NZ_ML178721.1 GCF_004360155.1 Paraglaciecola marina
GTATTAGTATCAATTTATTGTTATTATTTAGGTTGTTTTTTTGTTTAGCGTTTTTCAATTTCTAGCGCGAACTATTGTATTTAAGGATGGTTATGAATTGTACTAGTTGTAAAAAAGGGTCTTTAGCCCCAAGCTTTATAGATGGTCGATTTCGAGCTCATACATGCTCAAATTGCGCTGGTAGCTGGGTGTTGATTGAAGACTATGTCTCATGGAAGGAACGAAATCCTGATTATGCGTTTTCTGAAGATATAACGGTATATGAGTCAGAAATTTCAGATAGTAAAAATGCTTTATTATGTCCTGTTTCGGGTACCATAATGCGCAAGTTTAGGATTTCTGCAGAGAATGAACATAAACTTGATTATAGTTCGGTTGTTGGTGGTTTATGGTTAGATAAAGGTGAATGGGAATTATTAAAAAGCGAGGGGCTAGCTGGATGTTTAAATGCAGTAGTGACTCAACATTGGCAAAAGAATATCCGCAATAATAATTCCAGACAAAATTTCTCTGATATCTATGAAGCCAAATTTGGTACTGAGAACTACCTTAAGATTAAAGAAATTCGCAACTGGTTGGTGTCCCAAGAACAAAAGTCTGACTTAAGAGCGTACCTACTTGCTGAAGACCCTTACTCTGTAGATAAGTAATTTGAATAAAAAAATAGCGGCTAAGGCCGCTATTTTTTTAAAGGTATTAATCTAATGGAATAGATTAACCATCATTGGTGATTTTTTGTATTAGCGCAGCTTTGGTTTCATCAACCTGTGCTTCTAATACTTGGCAAGTACCTGCTGCGTTATGGCCTCCACCGCCAAATTGTAAACATAATTCACCTACATTGGTTTTAGAGCTTCTATCAAGAATAGATTTGCCAATAGCAAACACAACGTTCTGGCGTTGGAAACCCCAAATTTGGTGAATTGAAATATTACACTGTGGAAATAACGCATAAATCATAAAGCGATTTCCGGCATAAATAGTTTCTTCTTCTCTCAAGTCTAAAACAACAGCATTACCGAAAACAGTGGCACAACGCTTTATTTGATCGGTAAATAATTCAGAGTGCTCAGTGTAAAGAGCTATACGTTCTTGAACATCTGGTAAAGCGATAATTTCATCTATTGTTTTAGTACCACAACAGTCAATTAATTCCATCATCAGTTGGTAGTTAGAAATTCTGAAGTTTCTAAAACGGCCTAGTCCTGTGCGGCTGTCCATTAAATAATTTAATAGTACCCACCCTTCAGGGTTCAGTATTTCATCTTTGCTAAATTGTGCTGAGTCGGCTTTATCTACCGCCGCAATCATATCATCCCAGGCTTCAGGAAATACGTCATGACCACCGTAATAATCGTAAACTACTCTCGCGGCAGATGGGGCGTTTGGATTAATAATATGGTTACTTTTAGGATCGTTTCCACGTCTCGATATTTCGCTTAAGTGATGGTCAAAAGCCACATGACAGCCAGGCACGTAAGGTAAGTTGGTGGTGATATCATTGGAAGTAATGTCGACTTTGCCATCCTGCATGTCTTTTGGATGCACAAATTTGATTTCATCAATTAGGTCTAATTTTTTTAATAAAACAGCACAGACTAAGCCATCGAAATCGCTCCGTGTTACAAGTCGAAATCTAGTTTCTAAAATGGGCATGGTTGACAAGTTACTTCTCCTAATGTGGTCGTTCATGTATTGGGTGTGTATATAAGATAGGATTAGAGTAGTACTAGTGAGGGACTTTGTAGGTATTTTGTTGAATACCATGGTATTGCTGCTTTAATATTTAAATTTTTTAAAACAATGAGTTATGATATTTTTGAGTCGGGTATGATATACGTGAATATACTTATAATTATTGCTTTCTTTGCATTCTGAGTGGGTAGTTATCATTACGGATTGGTATTAAATGCCTGTTCCGTCATAGGTAGCTCTCTTT
Source organism: Paraglaciecola marina (assembly GCF_004360155.1). Taxonomy (GTDB): domain Bacteria; phylum Pseudomonadota; class Gammaproteobacteria; order Enterobacterales; family Alteromonadaceae; genus Paraglaciecola; species Paraglaciecola marina. Next base: position 1,940 of record NZ_ML178721.1, read on the forward strand.
TTGTAGAAAGCTTGGATTTTGAACTAGGCATTTAGGTTTATTTTTTAAACAGGTTCCATGTTGACTAACATTTTTCAATCAACGCCGCGATACCTTGGCCACCACCAATACACATAGTGACCACCGCATACCGGCCATTAATGCGTTGTAACTCGTGGATAGCTTTAACAGTAATGAGCGCGCCAGTGGCACCAATAGGGTGACCTAATGAAATACCTGAGCCATTGGGGTTAACTTTTGCCATATCTAATTTGAGATCACGACAAACTGCTAGTGCTTGTGCAGCAAAAGCTTCATTGACTTCCCATACGTCTATATCATCTTTATCAACCCCTGTTTTAGCTAACAACTTGTTAACTGCTGGCACAGGGCCAATGCCCATAATATCTGGTGCCACTCCAGCGAAGGCATAACCGACTAACTTTGCTACGGGTTGTAGATTGTGTTTTTTGGCATATCCACTATCAGCCATGACTAACGCTGCGGCTGCATCATTGATGCCTGATGCATTGCCGGCTGTCACAGTGCCGTCTTTTTTAAATACGGTGCGAAGTTTTTCCATATCACCAAGCGTACAATCAAACCTTACATGCTCGTCTGTCTTAAATTCTACTACGCCCTTCCGCGTTTTTATCTCAATTGGCACAATTTGTCCGTCAAACCGATTGTCTTCGATGGCACGTTGGGCTCTATGATGAGAATTAACTGCCGCGATGTCTTGCTCTTCACGGCTTACCTGCCAACGCTGTGCAATATTTTCGGCGGTGACTCCCATATGTGTATCACCTATGGGGCAAGTCAGTGCGCCCACCATTGGGTCAACCATAGTGGTATCACCCATTTTAGAACCAAAGCGAGCATTAGGCGCCCAATAAGGCACTCGTGACATGGACTCTGCGCCCCCAGCGACTGCGAGGTCGCAATCATCTAATAGCAATAATTGCGCGGCGGATACAATGGCTTGCAGACCTGAACCACATAAACGATTGACGGTGAGTGCTGGAGTTGACTCTGGTAGTCCACCTTTAAGAGCCGCCACACGACTCATGTACATGTCACGTCTGTCTGAATGGGTTACATTGCCGATGACACAATGACCAAAGTCTTCCACTTTTGCCTGGGAACGTTTGATCGCTTCAGCGACCACTGTGCCTGCTAAATCTGTCGGGGCGACGTCTTTTAACCCACCACCAAAATCGGCAATTGCCGTTCTTACACTGCTTAAAAATACTACTTCTCTGTTACTCATATTATCTATCCAAGTCTTGTTTTATAGTGACTAAATATTCATTTCAGGTACATGTTCTGGCACCACTAATTCGCCATCTGTCAGCTTAATTATTTCTTCAACTGAGACCCCGGGGGCGCGTTCCAGTAAATGAAATTTTCCTTGTTTTATTTCAATAAAGGCTAAATCGGTTAATACTTTTTTAATGCAGCCTTGACCAGTGAGCGGCAAGGTACAGTTAGCTAGCAGTTTTGACTCACCATGTTTTGATGCGTGGGTCATAGTGACAATAATATTGTCAGCGCCTGCCACAAGATCCATGGCACCGCCCATACCTTTGACTAACTTGCCAGGGATCATATAGGACGCAATATTACCGTTCACATCTACCTCAAAAGCTCCCAGTACAGTTAAATCTACGTGCCCGCCGCGGATCATGGCGAAGGACTCGGCACTATCAAACAACACCGCCCCTGTTGCCATAGTGACAGTTTGTTTGCCTGCATTAATTAAATCAGCATCAATTTCTTGTTCATTAGGAAAAGGTCCCATACCCAATAAGCCGTTTTCTGACTGCAACATAACGTCAATGCCTTGGGGTACATAGTTAGCTACAAGGGTGGGGATCCCAATACCTAGATTCACGTAATAACCATCTTGTAATTCTTGTGCGACACGCATCGCCAATTGTTCACGAGATAAAGCCATAATGTTTCTCCTATTCTGGTTATGCTTGGCGCACTGTGCGTTGCTCTATTACTTTTTCGAACGACCCTTTAATCAATCGGTCAACATATATTCCAGGGGTATGGATTGCATCAGGATCTAGTTCTCCTGGCTGAACAATTTCCTCTACTTCAACTACCGTGATTTTCCCCGCTGTGGCTGCCATAGGATTAAAATTACGGGCGGTTTTTCTGTAAACCAAATTGCCGAATGTATCTGCTTTCCAAGCCTTCACTATGGCGAAATCGCCTTGGATAGCCTCTTCCATAATGTACTTACGACCATTGAACTCTCGCACTTCTTTGCCTTCGCCCACTGGCGTGCCATATCCAGTCGCAGTATAAAATGCAGGGATACCCGCACCGCCTGCACGCATTTTCTCTGCTAGTGTGCCTTGTGGAGTAAGTTCTACTTCCAACTCGCCTGAAAGAAGTTGTTTTTCGAATAAGGCATTTTCACCCACATAAGAAGAGACCATTTTTTTGATTTGTTTATCGATGAGTAATAAGCCTAAACCAAAGTTATCTACCCCACAGTTGTTGGATACTACGGTTAAGCCTTTGGTCTGTTTGTGTCTAATTTCTGCAATCAAACCTTCGGGAATACCACATAAACCAAAACCGCCAGCAATCACGGTCATATCATCAGATAAGCCAGCCATTGCCTCCTGATAACTATTTACCACTTTGTTAAAACCTGACATTAGAAAATTCTCTTATTGGATATTTTTACTAAGATTGATTGATTAATATTCATTTATCAAATATAAATAAAATAACAATTAATAAATAAAATTTATTAATTGTTATTTTAAACAAAGTAGAAACAAATATGATGAATAAAAGTATGACATTGAAGCAATTAAATGCTTTTTCTACGGTGGCCAGATTTGGCAGTTTTGCAGAAGCATGTGAGTACTTACATATTAGCCAGCCGGCTTTAAGTATAAGTATTAAGAATCTAGAAGATATTGTTGGTGGTAAATTATTTTATCGTACGACGCGGGCATTAGTGCTCACCCCAGAGGGCAAGGTATTTTTAAATTCAGCAAGACGATTACTGTTAGATGCCGAGAGTTCGCTTGGTGAAATAAAAAATTTATTTGGTTTGAGCAGGGGTCTTCTAAATATTGCTGTTATGCCGTCTTTTGCTAGTGCAAATTTAGCTAAATACATTCAACATTTTAAGTCAGAGTGCCCCGCAGTAAATATTAAAATTTTTGATGTTGTGGCCGAAGAAGCCATCGAAATGGTTAGGTTAGAGCGTGCAGAGTTGGCGATTACCTTTGAACCCAGTGAACTCGATGACCTAAGTTTTGAACCTCTGTTTACCGATGAGTTTGTGGCAGCTTTGCCGACAGGCCATATTTTATTGGAGAATCAATACGTGAGTTGGGAACAACTTACCCGCTTCCCTTTTATTGCTTTGCAAAAGCCTTCTAACATTCGATACTTAATCGAGCAAAGTCTAGCAACTGTAGGCGGTAACATAAGTGTTGAAATTGAAGCTAATCAGTTATTGACTATAGTCACCTTAATAGCTAAAGGGTTGGGAGTAAGTGCAATGCCGCAAATCTATGCGAATAATATCGTTCAATCAGGCATAGAATACAGGCCTTTAGTTATTCCTACTGTTACCAGAAATATAGGTATCATTACCAAAAAAAGAGCGCCTTTATCTAAAAGCGCAGAACAATTCATTAAAACGCTTTGCGGCGGGTTTGTCGATTGATACTCGGGCGCTGGCAGCATATGTGGACAATCATTTTGTAAACTAAAAAGCGCTGACAACCAGTACAGATGTCAGCGCTTTTTTAGAGAGGCCACACTTAGTCGAAGAAGTTATAACTAAATTGTAGCTTGATCATACGCTGAGTATTGAGGGTTTCCGCTGTAATACCTTGGTCTCCTGTTGGCGCACCTAAAACAGCACCAATAGGCGCTGCAGGTGGCCCACTAAATTCACTCGCTCGTGCATTGGTAATATTCTGTACAATAAGCATCACTTTCCATGTTTCTTCTGCCGATGCTAAACCCAATGTTAAATCAGCTGTAGTTAAACTGTCTGATGGATAGGTTTCATTAATTTGGCTGACCATCTTACCGCGGTGACGAATATCACCACTTGATGTGAGGATCATCCCAGATGATATTTCCGTGTCATAAAAATATCCGATGTTACCCGTTAATTTTGGGGCTTGGGCTAGATCACTTCCGTCATCAACATGTACTGTATCTGCGTAGGTAATGGCACCATTTATCCGCAGATCGGGCGTCAACTGGTACTTTCCATCTAATTCAAAACCTGTTGATTCCACATCCACATTTTGAGTCAGAAAACCTGCGCTTTCATCGGTAACAAGAAAAGAGGTTTCTTGGAAATTTTCAATCTCACTGTAAAATAACGCCGCATTCAGATTCATTCTGCTATCGAACAATACCATCTTACTGCCCATCTCGTAGGTCTGAGTTTCTTCAGATTTAACCTGTGCGCCTCCTTCAGATACATGCAATGATGGATCGCCGCTTGTCACTTCAGCCGACTCCGCAAACCCCCCTGTTTTGCTACCTAAACCATAAGATGTGTAGAGCACAGTGTTACGACTTAGCTCATACTTTAAAGACATATTGCCGTTTAAAAAGCTATCTTCAAAGTATAACTCCGATTCAAAGGGAGGATTGATCACAGTATTCCATAAGGTGGCAACAGATCCTTGAATACGATTAAAAATCACGTCTTTAGACTCATCGGTATAACGTAAACCAGCTGAAAATGTGATGGAATCAGTGATATACATATCAGATTGGGCAAAAGCAGAGAGAGTTTCTGTTTCCTGCTTAAAATCATTGCCAAAAGATCCATTAAAAATTTGCCCTACTGGGCCAACAGGGGGAAAATTTGGCGTATTAAAAAACTGCTCTTCCAGTGAGTCCCAGTCACTATTAAAGTAAAATAAACCGAACATATAATCTAACTTTTCACCGCCATTTGACGCCAGTCTAAACTCTTGAGAAAACTGGTCGTAAGTCTCATTTCGTTCAAAGTAAGTGCTGTAATACTCAACTTCGCCAGTGGTGACGTAAGTCACTTCATCAATGGCATTGCCAAAATCAAAATCATCAAAGAAGCTGATATCATAGGTGGCGGAAGAGGTAACGGAAGTAAAGGTATGGTCGTCTAGGTCATATTCTATGGTCAAGTTAAATGAATCTACGTTCGTTTCGTGAAAACTCTCTTCATTAGGACATTCAATGCACAATGCCGTTTTTGTATCATCTAAATCTGCTTCACCAACAAGATCTAACACGTCTTGACTTAAATACCCTCCGTTATCCACCCATTGATAACCATTACCAATACGTTCGCTAACTGAATGTTGGTAAATGCCAGTGACTGTGAGTGAATCAGTGGGAGTATACTGCGCCGTAACACGCACACCAATATCGTCATCTTCTGGTACATCTCGCCCTGTTGCTAAGTTGGTGACCCAACCTTGTTGTTGTACCAAATGGCCTGCCACTCGCACGTTGAAGTCATCTGAGACAGGAATATTGACCCCTCCGTCTAGACTCCAACCTCCATTTGCCACTTCGACACCGGCGGTAATGTTGCCGTCAAAATCACCACTTGGCCTTTTCGACATGATACTGATGGCCCCTAAACTGGTATTTTTACCCAGCAAGGTACTTTGCGTCCCTTTGATTACCTCAATTCTCTCAACATCAAAAAATGCAGTGGAATACATTCGACCTTTACCTAAAAACATACCGTCCTGAAACAACGCAACAGACTGATCAAAAGATTGTGTTCTTGCCGGTGTACCTAAGCCTCTCAGGGTAAGCGCTAGCCCATCATCTGGCGCTCTTGAGAACACCATACCAGGTACTAGTGCTGCAATTTCAAATAAGTCGTCTATACCATATTCAGCAATCTCATCGCCAGAAACTGCGGTAACCGTAGCAGGTACTTCTTGCAAGGTTTGCAAGCGCTTCTGTGAGGTAACTTGGATAACTTCTAGCGTGGCTGATTTAGCCTCTTTTACTGACGTATCTGCATTAACGCTATTTTGCGTGTCATTAATATCTTGGGCTGCATATATTAAATGTGAGTTAACACCCACGTAACCTAATAATATTCTACTGCAAATTGCATTGAGCTTGTTTCGTTTCATTGTCTTGGTCTCTCCCACTTACGCCTTGTACGAAATATCGCAGCTGTGGCGCATGACATTTAGATATTTTTGATGATAAGTAAGGTTTATAAAATTCTGCAATTTAACCACTATGTGGGTTAGATGTATTGCTAGGTAGGTAACCTACACCCACATGTAATGAGTTGTCAAATATTTGTGAATAAAGTGTAAATTAATTTTATTCTATTTTTTATTTCCGATACTTAACATTGCGACAATCCAAATAAAAATATAAGTCATTGTTTTTTATGGGCATATTAAATTTAAACATATTGAAACATAATATTTACATATGTTTGACATGTGCGGAAACTGCTGGTAGATTCACTAGGCGATACAGTTTAACCACAATACGGTCAGGTGAAAAATGAAAATTAATGATATTAAACGCGTTCATAAAATTCCTAAGCAAGATATGGATGCAATGATCCAAGAAGAAAATTTAAACAACGACACGGGTATGCAATTCTATGACTTAAGTCACGAATGGGGCTTAGGTCAACCTTGTTGGCCGTACTTTGAAGACGTAAAAATTGAGCGTTTGCACGGTATGTCCAAGTCAGGTGTACTCACTCAGCGTATTACCACTGTCATGCATTCTGGTACCCATATTGATGCCCCAGCTCACGTAGTTGAAGGCACTCCATTTATGGATCAAATGCCACTACCACGCTTTTTTGGTACGGGTGTTGTAGTGTCTATTCCTAAGAAAAAATGGGAAGTGATCACGGCTGAAGATTTAGAAAATGCTCGCCCTAAAATTCGTGAAGGTGACATAGTGATCATCAATACTGGTTGGCATCATACTTATGCAGACTCAGCTGAGTACTATCACTATGGTCCAGGTTTGTATAAAGAAGCTGGCGAATGGCTAGCCAAGAAAAAAGTAAAAATGGTCGGGATTGATGTGCAAGCACTTGACCACCCTCTTGGTACTGCAATTGGTCCTCATGGTCCTGGCCCGCTTATTCCACATCTTGAAAAAGAGTACCAAGAACACACTGGGCGCACAGTGCTTGAAGATTTCCCAGATTGGGAGCCTTGCCATAACGCGTTGTTAAGCAACGGCATATGCGGAATAGAAAATGTTGGCGGTGAACTCGATAAAGTCACAGGTAAACGCTGCACGCTTGCAGCTTTCCCATGGCGCTGGAAAGGGGGAGACGGTTGTATTGTTCGTTTAGTGGCTATGGTCGATCCGTCAGGCGAATATCGAATTGGAAAAGGTGAAACTGAGTAATTAACCTGCCTCAGCGGACTCAAACTGCTGAGGCAATTATTCACCTTTAAACTATTCACTTTTATAAGCTGAGATAGCCTTATGTTCAAAAATTCAAACGTTACCGTTATTGGCGCAGGACTCATGGGTTGTGGTATTGCCCAAGTGTTTGCTGTCAAAAATATACAGGTGACCATTTATGATTCTATTGCCGAAGCGCGCGGATCTGCAAAAGACAAAATAGCAGCTAATCTAACTAGTTTAAACATGTCGCATGCTTCGCTAGGGTTTATTCAGGTAACAGGTGATATGCAATCAGCCATATCCAATGCTGATTTTATTATTGAAGCCGCACCTGAAAAGCTGGCAATTAAACAAAAGATATTTGCAGATATTTTGCCTTTTGTTGAACCCACAACAATAGTTGCAAGCAATACATCAGTCATCCCTATTGTCGATATATTTTCTGGTCTAAATTATCAAGATCAAGTTGTTGGGACTCATTGGTGGAATCCCCCCTATTTGGTGCCTCTAGTTGAAGTAGTCCAGAGTGAACAAAGTAGTGAGCAGGCTGTTAATACAATGATGGAGCTGCTGACATATGTTGGAAAAACGCCTGTACACATTCAAAAAGATGTTCCGGGGTTTGTTGGTAACCGCATGCAACACGCACTTTGGCGAGAGGCCATTGCACTCATCAATGACGGGGTATGTTCACCTGAAGGTATCGACCTAGTAGTGAAAAATAGTTTTGGCCTGCGACTCCCCGTATTAGGCCCCATTGAAAATGCCGACTTAGTCGGGTTAGACCTTACGCTAGACATTCACAATGTCATCCTTCCTAGCATTAACAACCAGCAATCACCTGCAGATGTACTTAAACATAAAGTAGCTGATGGCAATTTGGGTATGAAATCTGGAAAAGGGTTTATTCAATGGTCAACGGAAAAAGCACAAGGTGTTAGAGATAATCTCAACCAATATTTGCTTAACGCACAAAACAAAAGAGAGAAGCAAGATGAAACCTAATCGTAAAGTTATTATTACCTGTGCTATTACAGGTGCAATGCATACCCCAACTATGTCAGATGCATTACCTATTACCCCTGAACAGATAGCCGATGAGTCGCTTAAAGCCGCTGAAGCGGGTGCTTCTATTATTCATTTACATGCAAGAGATCCAGAAAATGGTCAGCCCACTGGCGACCCAAAAGTTTATATGAAGTTTTTGCCGGCTATTAAAGAACGAACAGATGCCGTTATCAATCTCACCACGGGGGGCAGTCCGACCATGACGGTTGAAGAGCGACTTTCTGCAGCCATGTTAGTTAAGCCAGAAATGTGTTCCTTGAATATGGGCAGTTTAAACTTTGCCATGTTCCCCCTAGCCGATCGTTACAAAACGTGGAAATACGATTGGGAAGAAGAGTATGTGCGCAGCAGTGATGACTTCATATTTCGTAATACCTTTAGAGATATTGAAAAAATCATGACAATCATGGCAGAACACGGTACCAAGTTTGAACATGAATGTTATGACGTGGGCCACCTCTACAATCTTGCTCACTTCGCCGACAGAGGGCTAATCAAACCGCCATTCTTCATTCAAACCATATTCGGTATTTTAGGTGGCATTGGCGCAGATGAAGAAAACCTGATGTTTATGCGAAGCACTGCAGACCGATTATTTGGTGATGATTATCAGTGGTCAGTGTTGGCAGCCGGAAAAAGCCAAATGCCATTTTCAACGCAAGCGGCTTTGATGGGTGGAAACGTAAGAGTCGGACTAGAAGATAGTTTGTTTATTGGTCGTGGTGAAATGGCTACAAGCAATGCTCAACAAGTTGAAAAGATTAAGCGTGTGTTGGCTGAGTTTTCTTTAGACATTGCCACCCCAGAAGAAACTCGCCAGATCTTAGGTTTGAAAGGCAAAGACCAAGTCGGTTTTTAACAAGGAGAATGTGATGAAAATAGTTAACTTAACGACATTAAAGCCTTACAACCCACCTGCACATTTCAATATGGTTGCGTTAAAAATGCAAGGGCTTGAAGAAAGCGGCCTAAAGAAGTTTTGGCAAGGTCTCAGTTATTTTTTACCTAAAGGCGGGGCAGAGATGCAGTATCAAAAAAATACCTTTGGTGCTGAATTTGAGAAATCTTACTACGTCATCGACGGCGAGTTGACTGTTACTGATGAAAAAAATCAGTCGTATATTCTCAGTGGCGGTGATTCTGTCGCCATCCATCCAGACGAAGGCCGTAAGTTGATGAACAATACCAATAGAACAGCCACAGTGTTAGTGACTGTCTCTACTTCATAAGCCATTAGTAATAAAGGATAAATCATGTCAATGACTGAAACGTGGAGTGATGACTTCGCACAAAGTATGTTCAACTTAAAAGACAAAGTTGCTGTTATCACTGGCGGTAACGGCACCTTAGGCGCAGCTTATGCTCGAGCCTTTGCTTTGCACGGCGCTAAAGTAGTGGTCACGGCGAGAAACATGCAAACACTACTAGAGACAGTTGAATCAGTAAAAGAAGTAGGGGGCGAATGCATCGCCATTCAATCTGATGTCACAAACTCTCAATCCATTGCGGCATTGGTTACAGCCGTAGATCAACAATTTGGTCGCATTGATATATTAGTCAACAATGCAGGAATGGCATTTAGAGCGCCGGCAGAACAAATGCCAGCTGATAAGTTTGCTCAAATCATGAATGTTAATGTGACTGGCACTTTGATCCCTTGCCAAGCTTTTGGTCAATACTTTATGCAAAAAGGTCATGGAAAAATCATCAATACTTCATCGGTTCGTGGGTTTTGCGGTCATCCTGATGGTTACACCGCCTATGCGGCTTCTAAAGCTGCCGTTGATAGCCTAACTAAACAACTTTCAACTGAATGGTCGATAAAAGGAGTGAAAGAAAACTTTGCGATCAACATCAATGCCATTGCTCCTACACTGATTAAATCGCCGCTCACACAAGAAATATGTGAAGACCCTGTGCGGATTGCCCCATTTTTGGCAAGATTACCTATGGGGCGGGTGGCTGAAACTAAAGATATGGTGGGCTTAGTATTATTCTTGTCAGCACCGGCTTCAGACTTTATCAATGGTCAGGTTGTTTATGTCGATGGCGGATGCACCGCGGGGTAACCTGCGACAAGTAGAGCCTTCAATAATGATAATAATTAGAAGTGACAACAGAGGTAGTATATGAACAGTATTCTAATCTTGGTACTGGTCTACAACATTATCGTCATTTGCGGTATTGGAAAATACTTAAGCTACAAAGCTAAGCAACAGCAGCAAATAACAGATATGGCGTTAGGTGGACGAGATGCTGGCGTCGCGATGTTTTCCGTGACTATAGCTATTACATACCTAGGCTCAGCACATGTGTATGGCTTGATGGAGATGTCTTTTGCAATAGGAGCTGTGGCCCTCTGGTTTTGTTTCGCTCATACAATATTATTGTGTGTCATTTGCCTTGGAACTGGACCATGGATCCGCCGTGTGGGTTCGGCCACAATCCCAGAGTTAATTGGTAAATTGTACGGAAAAAAATTGCGTACCTATACGGCATGCGTGGGTGCCATGGTGGTATTTGGTTTAGTTACCTTAGAGACACAAACCCTTGGAATAGGCATATCTGCAATGTCTGGTTGGTCATTAGGATGGTCTGCTGTGTTAGGTGCTGCTATTGGCACCGCATATGTATGCATGGGAGGTATTAAACAGACCATGTGGGTAAACTTAGTCAACGCGGTGGTCATGTACACAGCTGTGATTATTGCAGGTATTTACTTAGCATTTGTTTTACCAGATGGCTGGCAGGGGGTCACTCAACATTATGTAAATAGTGGGGAAGAATTTAAGTTGTCTATATTAGGCACGCCAGACTTATTAGTGGGCTTTGGCTTAGCGGCGATATTCTCGGTAGTGTTTTCACAATCAGTTAATCAACAGGGTATGCAGGCAGCAATGTCGGCAAAAAATGAGCAAACCATCAAAAAAGCCTTATGGATAGCGGCTCCAATCAATGGATTATTTGGTGTGTTCCCTGTTTTAGTTGGTCTAGCTGCCGCCACTATTCCCGAATTTGCACAACTTGGTCCTAAACTAGCAGGCGCTAGATTAATAGTGGAGTTGCTTCCAACATGGTTAGTTGTCCTTTTACAAGCCGGCTTTTTAGGAGCCTTATTATCTACCTTTGCTATGTCCGCTTTGGCGCCTGCGACTATTTTTGCGAAAGATATTATTGGGGCTAATGTTGAGGGTGGGTTAAGCCCAGCGAAAGAGAAAGCTTTGATCCGCAGAACGATCATTGTTATAGGCGTATTGGCATCCCCCATGACATTTTATTTACAACCTAACGTGATTCCTGCCATAACCTGGTTATTTGCTTGGCTAGTGCCATTCTTCTTCATTATTGTCTCTGGTTTGTTTTGGAAGAGAAATACAAAAATCGCAACACTAGTACTTCTAAGCTGTTGGCTGGTAAATCTATTTTGGTCATTTACCGATATAAAACACCATATTGGTTTGCCCATGTTGGAAAACGCTCATATTGTCGCTCTAATTGCGTTAATTATTACTTTGGTCGGCAATCTTGTGATTCGTGAGTCTAAGAATGGTCTTTTTCATAGTGAAGAAGCCAAACTCACACCTTAAATAATGTTAAAAAAAAGTAAACAAATATGAACTTAGCAATGGTATTATTTATCACTTCACTAACAATGATTGCCGTTATTGTAATCACCTTTACCCTTATCGCCAAGATTGTCGATAAATTTGGAGCAAAGTAATGAACGTAGATCTAGCAACTGAACTGTGGATGGCTGGTATTATTTTATTTGGTGTTGGCTATTATTTCTTTTCGTTTTGGCAAGTGAGAAACAACGCAAAGGAATAGCTTGGGTAAAAGTGATTTAGCTGTTGTTACGCAGCTAAATCAATTGAGTTTAAACTAGGGTTATTGAAGTGTGGAGCCAAGAGCTTGTTCTATAATCTTTTTATACTCCATGAGTTTTTCCGCGATGACTTTTTTGTTTCGATTAAAACGAACTGAAGGAATAGGGATAGAAATAGCAATATTTCTACCGTAAGGATCTTCAATCGCTATACCCAATGCGCATACACCATCACAATGTTCTTCTTTATCAAAGGCAATGCCCTTTTTCCTGATTTTACTAATCTCAATATAGAGCTTATCTAAGCTACTGATAGTGTGTTCGGTAAGAGAACTTAACGGCTTAGTTTGCAATAACTCGTCAATTTCGGCATCTGTCATGTTTGCTAATATCGCTTTACCGTTGGCACAACTGTAAATAGGAAAGGCGTCCCCGACGGATGATACCGCTCGAAGTTTTTGGGTATTAGCCACAACCTGATCGATAAAAATCATCACGCTGCCATCTTGAACAGATAGATCCACTGTCTCTTCTATTTCAACGGATAGTCTTTTCATGTGGGGAAGGATAACGCGATCAATATCCGCTTTTGCAGCCGATCCAAGAGAAACAAGGCTTGGGCCTAAACGTACCCTTGCCCCAACGCTGGCTGAAATCAGAAAGCCTTCAGTACTTAACGCTGCAACTATCCTTTGCACTGTGGAACGAGGTAAGTCAACTTCTTTGGCAATCGCACTTAGACTTAGACCTTCTGACTGTCCTTCTAAAGACTTTAGCACTTTCGCTGCTCTAGAAATAACTTGAATACCTAGTTGGCGAGCTGTCCCTTTTTTTTCCATTAAGTCATCTTCTTATATGCTTATGCAGGTGTACTATTATCCAATACACTTCAACCATATTCAATCGACATTTAAAACAGGCTCTGGCTTTGAAGTCCTTGTTTTTTACCTTGATAACAGTAGCGTGTTTTCAATTTTATCGGTTTAGGGGCATGATTTCCATCATGCTATTCAGTTTAACTTTTTCTACGCTACTACTTTTTTCTTTGTGGGTTAATTGTTGGTGCCATAGGTTGTTGTCTTGCATTATATCTTGGTTTTCGTCTCCAAAATAAGGGTTTTCAATTTCAATTATACGCCTGGATCCTAAATTAGCTCTCTTAATGTCCTCAGCATAATATTTGTTTAATATTGCATGTAGTTCACCATTGGATACCATCTTTTGCAAACCCGTTTCAATACGCTTTGCTATTTCAGGAAAACTTTTCGAAACATATACAAAGGTGGTCATAGGAATATGAAGGGCTAAGTTTGGTTCTACAATAATATTTTTTAACTGTGATTTTCGGTTATCTAATTCATCAAATACTTCGTAAATTGCTCGTGGGATATAATTAAAACGCTGTTTTTCTAACATTAAAAATAGCCCTTCAAAGGTGTGAGACACAGTCATATTAATATTAGCTTCATTAAAGACTTTAGTTGTTGCCCAATTTGTCTGTAATCCTGCTGTTAGGTTATTTAAGTCATCTAAGGTTTTTACATTTTCAAATTTTGATAAATCGGCTTTATTTATCAGGAGTAGTCGATAACTGAGCAGCCCTTTTCGTATTGGTATTTTTATGGGAATAGTGCTCTGGTCCCAAAGTTGGTTTCCTGGGGCTACATAGGTATTGATTAACTCCCCTGTTTTCATTGAAGCAAATGCTCTGCCTGGGGTCATATCCACATCAATTGTTTCAAATGTAAAAGGGCCGAACTCTGACCTAGTTATTTCAAGTGCTCGATATATAACTTCGTCTTTATGCTGAGTTCGTTTATCTGACTTTAACAGGGGCCTAAGAACTTTAATTTTATCAAGGCAATATGCATCATAAGACAGTGATACTAATATCAATACTGCAAATATATATTTCATTAAAGCTGTTTGTTTCATTGTCTAGGTTGCCATTGGTTTAGTTATAGAAACTACGCTGTAGCTAGATTTATAGCTTGTATCAATAAGTTTGTATGCCAAATCTAAGTAAATGGCGGGGTAACACTTCGTCAAGATTTAGAATATCTTGGCCTGTTAGCTCTATGAGTTTGAATTTGTTTTCTTTATATATAGCGAGCTTTTTGTCTTTCTTTGCTTGTAACTTTATATCTAGATTATTACGCCAGTATTCAATGTACACTTTTCCTGTTGGAATATAAAAAGTACAATAAACTTCTTCTTCAATAGGTAGCTTGCGATTATAAGCATGAGTAATCTCTGCCAGATAAAGCCAGTTATCTATCAACATTTCTGATTCAGAGTTTACCCAATGACCATCTACAGAACAGAACTTAGTGGGTGTTTCTTGACCGTTATCATTCAAATTAGCTAGGCTTTTTGACATAGCTTGAATTGCGCCTAACAGTATTGGTGAATTTATTAGCGTCTCGGGCCATTTCACATAGGGGATACCGGTACGCGAGTCTTCATTTTGAAGGGCCCCTTGATGGAGGCCATGTTCAGTTGCGAGCCAACCTTTTAAATTTTTGTTCAGCCACCCTAGTTCTGAGAAAATATGATTTAGCTTTTTCGCAGTTAAGCCTAATGTCCCAGCCATTTTACTGGAGGTTATCATTGCTATTGGAGTATCTGGTGTTTGATGGGGGGGCAGTTTACTTAGATCAAAATTCTCAGGCCATTCGATATAGTTACCAAGCTTGGCTGAGGTTTTGATTTTACCTCCGGCAAGTTTACCTTTGGCTGTGAGTTGCCATTTATCAGACTCGCGAAGAATATAGTTAACCTCAAGGAGTTTGGAAAACAATACTTTGGGCTCTAAGTTTTGTCGTTTGGCTAGTGCCGTGGTTGAAAAGTACTTAATACCTTGCCCCTTTGGAAAAATGTCATGTAACTATAATTAAAAATTACTTTTAAAAACTTATGGGTTATTAAAACGTAAAAGCCTATAAAAAAATACCCCATCATTTCTGATAGGGTATGAGATTTATAAAAAAGGTAGAAGTATGTTTCTACCTAAAGTTACTTTCAGAAAACAATTATGGGTATTGTCCTTCTTCTATTAGCAACAAGCTATTTGCACCTATGCCAAACAATTTATCCACTGTTCCACTAGGCCATTTAACTGTTATTTGCTCAGCAGATGTGAGATCTCCTAAACCAAATGTTGCTTCTAGTTCCTCTGCAGAGGCAAAGCTTAAACCGGCTCTAAGGTAACGAACCATAGTTTTGCCGTCGGCCACTACCTCAACTCTAGCGCCTACACCATAACTATTGCTGGTAGTACCTTGTAATTGAACTTTAATGAAGTTACCTACAGGTCCGTCATTACGGAATACTTGTACGCCAGTATCTTCATGGGCTATAAACCAGTCCATGTCACCGTCTTCATCAAAGTCAAACCAAATTGTACCTTTTGATTTGCCATCACTAGCCACTCCTGCCGCCTCTGTAACTTCGATAAACTCTAGCTCCCCAGTACCATCAGAAATATTTTGATAGAGTACATTTGCTTGGCTAGGAGATGTCGCAAAGCCACCTGCCACTATACTTAAGTCTTCGTCTCCATCGTTATCAAAGTCAACAAAGCTCGCACCCCACTCGGTAACATCTCGATTTAGAATACCGGCTGCTTGGCCTATACGACTAAAGGTACCGTCACAGTTGTTTGCATGAAGGTATGACTCTGCGGCATCGCTTGTCATTTGACTATTGGCGTTATTGGTAACTAACACATCAAGACATCCGTCTCCATTTGGATCTCCCACCGCTATACCCATACCATGCTGGGCGGTATCATCTAAGCCAGCCGCAGCTGTGGCATCTTCCATATTGCCAGCTCCTAGGTTTCGGTAAAACTCATCTGGACTAAAGTCTACAACTACCCAAAGGTCTTGAGTTAGATTCTCATCAAAATCAACCCATGCAGCCGAGAATGTAGGTCTAGACGGAGCGCCATGTATACCAAGAGATGGAGCAACATCAACGAAGTTACCATTACCGTCATTTTGGTACAGAATAGACAAAGGATCTGTGCCGTAACGTACTGATACAAACAAGTCTAAGTCGTTATCACCGTCATAATCATTCCAAGTCGCGCCTGTGGCTCCAGTAGCTGTATTTACGCCGGCGATAGCACCCACTTCTTCGAATGTGCCATCTCCGAGGTTGTGATACAACTCACCTCCTGCGGTTAATTGATTGTCATTGGCAATATATAAATCCAGTAGTCCATCATTATCATAATCACCCCAAACCACTGCACTATTCCTAGTTTTACCACTCACACCAACGCCTGCGGCGATACTGACATCGCTGAATGTACCATCACAGTTATTTTTGAGCAGTTTAGCCGCTTGGTTTCGAGTACTGACAGCTAAATCAACACAGCCGTCATTGTCGTAATCTCCAGCGGCTAACCCAACTGCATCTGGAATCACATTAAGACCGGTTGCGTCGGTAACATCAGTAAACTCTGGTGTTAAGTTAACGCCCACATGTACTATGATAGTTTGACGCCCTGGCACACCGGCGCTATCTAATACTTCCGCTGTAACAATATGAGAGCCAGTAGATAAAGAATCTGTATTCACAGTACTACCATTACCTATTATGCCATCAATACTTGAGCGCCAAGTAATTCCGCTAGATAAATCACCGTCTTGAATGTCGCTGGCTAAAGCATCAAACAAAATTGATTGGCCATCTTCAGTTCTTAATTCATCTACAGGAGAGCTTATGACAACTGATGGTGCTGTGTTGCCACTAGGATCCGAGAATAACACTACCAGTTGTGGGTGATTATCGGCATTCGCATCTTCACCTGAATAGAATGCTAAAGAGTCTTCAACATTGTCATCATTATCATCTAAGCTACAGGCTACCCTCATTTGTACATTTTCAGCCGATTCGATGGCAGCTAAACTCTCTTCACTAAGGCTTGTGCTTGACCAGTTTTCAGGGTCGAGAGTGGCATCAAATGTAGCTGCATTTTCTACTGTTGCAGTGGCTTGAAAATCACTGGATTCAAGGGCTAAATTACCGCTAAAACCAGAGGTATGTATATCTATCAAACATGGACCTAAGACTTGAGTAGGATCCACACCTGAAACACCACCTTGTTTTAAATTCAATGTAGCCGCACTTAACACACTGCCATCTGGTATATCTAATGCAAATGAAGTGAATAACTTGATTTGACTATCATTTCTAAAGTCACCAAATCGTAACGCCCCACCTCCTGCAAAAGTAGATAACACAGACCCGCCTTGGTTAGTATTTTCGTTAGACTCTATTACAAATCCATCAAACTCGGCTGTTGAGGTAAAGGTTGCCTCACTAGGTGTTAATTGGCCGTAAATAGTTACAAAAGTAGATGCCGAAGTTTCATTACTTTCACTGTCTGTTATTGAAGCTGATATAGTATGTTCACCTGGTGATAGTGTTGAAACTACTAAAGTATCGCCAGAGCCGATCTCACCATCAACGTCAGAGCTCCACACTACCGCAGTAGAAATATCACCATCTTCAAAATCATCAGCTTGAGCTGATAAGAACAAATCGACACCTTGGTCAACACGTGTGTCGTAGCTAGGCGCTAAAATAGTTAAAGTAGGAGCTTGGCTGCCTATAGATATTTCAAAATAAATGACTTTTATTTGACCATCGCTGTCTGTGACTGTGGCAGATATAACGTGTACACCGTCTGAAAGACTGTCAGTGGATATTGAGCTGCCTGTCCCTAGCTCACCATCTACTGAAGATGCCCATACAATCATTTCTGAAATATCAAGGCCATCAGAATCAAAAGCAGTAGCAGATAACTCAACTAATTCTCCTGGTTCGAATACCTCACCATCTACAGATGTAACCATAGTTACAGTAGGTAAAATACCTAGTTCACCAGAGAATATCGATACAGCATGGTTGAATGCATCTGGACCTATTTCGGCTCCCATGAAACGCCCCGGAATATCATCTGCTGTTGGATGAATACCGCCGTATATTCTGGATAAACTGGTTTCATCGGAAGCGTCAGCATAGGTTGCCCATTGCAAAACGATATCAACACTAGGGCCATCCTCAAATACTAAAAACTCATCTTTCGGTGCTTCAAACGTTCCCATACCGCCAGGAAAAAATTCGTCACCAGTGATTAAAGTCATGACTTCTGCAGCTGCTCGGCTGAAAGTACTATGACCAGACACGTATCCAGCAAAAGGAGGAGTTACAAAAGTTGGTCGCTGATATGGCCACCAATTTTCACATAATATCCAACCTACGCCGGCAGTATCGTTTTCTGTATCTAAGATATAGTCTGGACCCCGCCAAGCCATAACAGCGATTTTTCCAATATTTTCGCCATTATCACCTGCCAAATGCTCATGAATACCTCCAGGTGCGGCAGTTGTACTTGTTACTAATTCATATTTTCCTGATTCAAGAGCTAGGCCGTTTGCATTATAGTTAGAACCACTCGGATCTGACGATTGCCCCAGATCACACATGTGGCGTATAGCTGATACTGGTCTGATGTAATCGTACCAGCCTTTAACTCCCCAAGCTGAGATTGCAGCATCATGCATTGCTCCGCCTAATACTAAATAGGCTTTTACATCAAACTCTAATGGGTCGAGTAACTCACCTACACCATTAAATCGAGTTTCAAAAAGATCATGGTCCATTACATAGTTTGCTATGCCAAACCAATGGCCTGGAGGAGTTTCTGAATCTGGACCGTCAGCCCAAAATTCTGCTAAAACTCGATAATAATCTCCAGCTGGAACAATTTCTTGCTCATAGGGCAAACCTGTTGCTGGATTCAAATCGTGGCCATTACCAGCGTTTGTACCAATTGGATTATTACCATTAGATGCAGGACTTATATCAATCATTACGCCATCGGCTGGGTCAAGGAATCCACTCCATTCAACGACTTGCTGAAATCCTTCTCTATAATCATCTGTTCCTAATGCTGGTGGGGCCCCTGGATCGTGGTAAACCCAATAATCAAAACCGTCACGGTTATAGATGGTAAGGTCTTCTTCTGTTAAGGCAAAAGGAGTGACTTGGCCCCATTCTGGGCTTAGGAACTCTGATGCGCCACCGGGTATTGGGTTGCCACTCTGATCAATAAAAAATTCCAGTGACAATGGCTGCCACCTATTTGGATCGATTAAGTCTGGGTTGCCTGGCAGATCAGGTAATAAAGGAGGATTTACCGCTTCATAATAGAGATTACTAAAACTTCCTAGTTCATTGGAACCATCTGTTAAACCAAATTCTAAAACAGTAAACGCTATTCGGTTACCTAGTGCAGCAGGAGAGTCTCCTTCGGTGGATGTAAATTCTTTATCAAAACCAAGTTCATCCATCTTTTCATCAAAGTCAGCTAAGCTGGTTTCAGCACCTGGAGATGTTGAAAAGCGCCAACTTAATATACGATAGGCTGCGTAACTAATAGCTTCAAAGCGTGCAGCAGACACATCTTCTACAGGCTCCATTTTTTCATGGTGTAATACCTGCCCTGCTTCAGGGTCATAGGCCGCCCATGCATCATACATGGCCGCTGAAGTGTGAAAAAGGTTACGAGCATGAACGGTTGGGCGAGCGAAATCATGGCGAATTGCTTCCAATAGCTCCTCGTTCCATTGCCTAGCAGCTGAATGCTCGGCTGGTGTGTTTACTTCTGAATAATTTATGACTAATTCGGGACTAAATTGAGCTAGTTCACCAGAGCTAAAAGTTGCGGTGTCTTGGCTGGAGTCGCCATTATCGTCTACGACACAGTAAGCTCTAATCTGGGTTATACCCGCAGTATCTATAGCGTTTAAACCGTTAGAATTTAATTGTGCTTCTGACCATTCTCCAGGGGTTATGACATTCGTTAAGGTTCCTGCAGACATAGCCGTAGCTGTGGCATTAAAGTCTGAGGATTCTAAAGCCGAATTACCACTAAATGCTCCACTATTGACATCAATTAAACATGGTCCCAATGTCTCAAATACGTTTTGCCCAATGGCTCTTCCAAACCTTAGTCGCAAAGTCGCAGAGTCAATTGTTGAGTCTTGAGGAATAGAAGATGTGTCAAAAGATACAATCGTTTTTACTTGTCTATTATCTGGAAAGTCTCCAATAACTAGAGCTGAAGTTCCAGTTTGATTGGATTTGTTAAACCCGCCATTACCATTTAAAGCTGGACTTTCAGCTACAATCCCATCCATAGATGCGATTGATGGAAGAACAACTTCTATTGATTGAGCGTGTGAGATTGTACTAAAGCTGAAAAATATTGAACTAAATACTGCAAGAACAGAATGTTTATTTTTTATAACTGTTTTATGTAAGTTCTTTCGCTTGCTAATAATCGGTATAGTGCGCAATGCGCTACCCCGAATACTAGTCTTTACTCCATTAAATACCTTCATGTTGAATACCTTCATTTTAGGATAGCTTAATAACAAAACGTCTATTTTGTTTAACACACAAATTTTTTAATTTGTACTGCTTATTTTTTACTCACCCAACATAAATAGTCAATAGCTTTACTTAGATTTTACACAGAATGCACATGTTGGTTGTTTTTATTACCTGAATCTAAAATATCTACAGTGATTTGTGGATAGTATTTCTGTGAATAATAATTAATTGACGAGCAAATGAAGAGAATTCAAATGGTTTCGATGTGTGAAGTTGCAGTTTTTAAATTTGTAGGGCGAAATAAATGTGTTATGAAACGAATTAAATAGGAAAGGGATGTTAAATATTCAAGGAAATTTCTGAACTACGTAAGAAATGGTGGCCCTTCCCTGACTCGAACAGGGGACCTGACGATTATGAGTCGTATGCTCTAACCAACTGAGCTAAAGGGCCACATCTAAGATATTGATTTTGAAAACCAAGGGCTAATCAAAATCGAGGCGCAGTATAAGCAGTTTTTTAGGGATTGTCATCTTACTTGTTATATAAAAGAGTTTGGTTGCTGGATTTTTCATCAGCTTGGCCTAATGAAGCTATTTTTACTGTTTCAGATTTGCTTAAATCGAGAATTTATCCAATATTTATTTAGATTACGTTTTTTTGAGTATTTAAACTGTATTAAACTTTAGTATTAAAACATTAGTTTAATGAGCAAACCTAAATAATAAAACAGCTGCCGTAAAATTTTGTTCCCCTTTAACTAACAGGTGCAAGGCCAAATAAACTTTGGTATCTTCTTTATACTAAATGCACTTCACGCATTGAATTGGAGATTAAAGTGACAGAAAAACCCTATTTAGTAAGTGGTCGCAATACCATTATTCATAAAGTAAGAAAGTTAGATTTGCTGATTGTAAATGGTGACGATCATCCACCAGTATTGGTGAGCCATAAAGGCATTAAAGAATATACCGGAGAAATCCCTGAAAACAAACGGGATGCAAAAGCTTTAGATCTAGAAAAAGTTGATATCAGTAGTATTGACGTTTTTGGTGAAGAAAAGATTTTGGTATTCATCCAAACTATTAACGGTAAAGAGTATAAAGTTGATTATAGTAAATATGGCACTCCCTTATTTATAAAGATTCATCAAGAGAATGCATTTTAAATCAACCTCTAAACCCAATTAAAGCCCTGTTTACAGGGCTTTTAGTTTAATTAAATACCTGAATACATTCGGTGATAAAGCCTCTCGTTAGAGAGTTAACAATTCACGCGTGCAAATGTTGCAGTTGATTGCTAGCTAGTAACTAAATGTTTCTCGATAACTTTTTAGTGAAGTTTATCTTATGTACAAGGTATTTCGTCACATTTTCGTTTTTTCGTAATATAACGCTTCTACACTTGAAGTGTCGGAGTAGTGACCGATGAATACATGATTAATTAGGGGAACCTTTAACATGTATTGTTCCTTGGATTGAAAAGGGCTGTTGCCGTATGGCTCAGCCCTTTTTTACATCGTCTATTTTACAACTTTCCTAGTTTAATTTAGTGCTGAATAATAGTTGAACTCAATAAAATATAAGCTGTCTTTATTTTGTACTTTATTAAAAATTAAGGAAAATTAGTGAATCAATTATCAGCAATTGTGTTGTGTCTATCTCTGAGTTTTTCAGCCGCAGGCTCAGCAAAGCAAGCGACTGCCGTTGAGCAAGCCACTGCAGTGTTAAAATCTGGAGATACAGAGTTAGCCATTGAGTTGCTTAAAAAACAAGAGAACGACCCTCAAGCTATGTTGCAACTAGCAAAAATTTATATTGCGTCTGACCTAGATGAAGCCGAAGACTGGATTGAGAAGGCAGCAGAAAAGCAAACTGATAACGCTGAAATTCATTATTGGCGTGGCAGAATTATGGGTAGCCAAGCACAAAATTCAGTTTTTTCTGCCTTAAGTTATGCAGGTAAATCACTGGATAGTTTTACGCTTGCAGTTGAGTTGAAGCCTGATTCTGTGCTTTATAGAAACGCCCTAATGCAATTTCATCTTCAAGCGCCAGGGATCGCCGGTGGCGATGTCGAAATAGCAAAACAACAAGTTTTACGCATAACAGAGTTAGATGTTAAGGCTGGTTTAAAAGCAGAAATTGATTATGCATTTGCTGAAGATGATGAGTTAGCTGCGCAACAGTTACTTAATGATGCGATGCTAGCCTATGAAGATATTCCTGATTTCTATTTTGATGCGGGAATGATCCAGCAACGTCAGGAAAACTATTCAAAAGCCTTTGAATATTTTACCCAAGCTATAAGTAAAAAAGCTGAAGATGAAAGGAGTGTGAAAGCAAAATACTCTGCATTTTACCAACTTGGTAAAACATCTGTATTAAGTGAACAAAATATTGAGACAGGAATAAGTGCCCTTCAAGAATATGTTGCAAACTATCCAGATTTAGAAGGTTTAGCCCCTATACCCTGGGCTCAATTTCGTTTGGCTAACTTATTAGCCTTAAATGGTCAAAAGCCAGAAGCCAAAAACCTTTATCAAGAATTACTAGAGTCAAGTCTCCAAGATGTTGCTAAGGGAGCTAAAAAGGCCCTCAAAAAGATGTAAGCATACTCCTGATTAAGCTATCACTTCTTACCACGCTGGTCTTCAGCGTGGTTTTACTAAACAATCTTCCTTGAATTTTGCAATAATACCCTCAACATAAGGTTCATCTATTGTAAGGCGAATAATTACATTGCCTTTCTGCTTTCTTAAGGAACGATATTGACCATTAAACTCGGTATAGTGATGGATGCCATCACCTCAATTAACATCAAAAAAGATACTAGTTTCGCCATGTTATTGGATGCTCAAGAACGTGACTATGAGTTGTTCTACATGGAAATGGCTGACTTATATTTGCAAAATGGCAAACCCATGGCACGTATGCAAAGATTGTCTGTTCAAGAAGATGCCGATAATTGGTTTGCTTTAGAGCAAGAACAGTATCTAGGGTTAGCTGAACTAGACGTGATTTTGATGCGTAAAGATCCCCCTGTAGATAACGAATTTATTTACGCTACACATATGTTTGAATTGGCTGAACAAAGTGGTACTTTGATTGTGAATAAAGCACAAAGTCTACGTGATTTTAACGAAAAGTTATTTACGTCTTGGTTCCCAGATTTAGTCGCCGATACTCTTGTTACTCGTGATTCAAAGTTAATTAGAGAGTTTCATAAAACTCATCAAGACATTATCTGCAAGCCCTTAGACGGCATGGGTGGCACCTCGATTTTCAGAGTTAAAGAAGACGGTAATAATCTAGGCGTTATTATTGAAACTTTAACAGAACTGGGTTCTCGCTATGCTATGTTTCAAAAGTTCTTACCTGAAATTAAAGACGGCGATAAACGTATCTTAATTGTAGATGGGCAAGTGGTGCCTTATGCTTTGGCCCGTTTACCCACTAAAGGTGAAAACCGAGGTAATTTAGCTGCTGGTGGTACAGGTCGTCCGCAACCATTATCTGAATCAGATTTGAAAATTGCTGAAACTATTGCACCTCTATTGGTTGAAAAGGGACTCATTTTTGTAGGACTTGATGTTATCGGTGATAGAGTAACTGAAATTAATGTGACTAGCCCTACTTGTGTTCGAGAAATTGAAGCGGCCTATGATGTCAATATCACTGGTATGTTGTTTGATGCTATAGAAAAACGTGTAGCGGCTATTCGTGGCAATACGGCCTAAGAGGTTTAAGACTTAATGCAAAGTTTGCAAAATTATCTGCTAATTGCCACACCTACCATGGAAGACCCTTATTTCTCACGTACTGTGACTTACATATGCGAACACAATAAAAATGGGGCCATGGGATTAGTCATAAATCAACCTGTTGGTATGAAGTTAAAAGAGCTTATTAATCAGGTGGATGAAGAGGCTGAAGTACTCGACGCAAAAGCAGATGAAATTGTTTTGGCAGGTGGCCCCGTAAGTCAGGACCGTGGGTTTATTTTGCATACCTCACAACCCGGCTGGAGTTCAAGTTTAACTATGACTTCAGATATCATGGTGACTACGTCTAAAGACATAATTTCTTCGTTAGGTAATGAACAAGCTCCCGATAAATCTTTAGTGATTTTGGGGTATGCAGGCTGGTCTGCTGGCCAATTAGAAGAAGAAATTCAAACCAATTCTTGGTTAATGGTAGAGGCAGATGTAGAACTACTTTTTGATGTGCCTATTCATAAAAAGTGGGAAACAGCCGTACATCGCCTAGGAGTTGATGTATGGCAGCTTGGACCAGATGTAGGCCACGCATAAGTGAATAAGCAAGGACAACGCACAGTACTGGCCTTTGACTTTGGTACTAAAAGTATAGGTGTTGCCGTGGGGCAAGAGATCACAGGCACGGCTTCCCCTTTAGACGCCTTGAAAGCAGTTGATGGTATTCCAAATTGGGATCTACTCGCTAAGGTTTTTGAGGAATGGTCGCCACAATTAGCTGTTGTGGGGTTGCCGTTAAATATGGATGGCTCGAATCAACAAGTAACGTTTGCAGCTAAAAAGTTTGCCAACCGCTTAAACGCTAAGTATAGGGTTAAAGTGGAAACTTGTGATGAGCGCTTAACAACCGTAGATGCTAAAGCACGTTTATTTGAGCTGGGTGGATATAAAAAATTAGATAAACAAAAAGTAGATAGTGTGTCTGCTTGTTTGATTTTTGAAAGTTGGGTGGAGTCACAGTATTAAACGCCCGATAAAAGGACGGTATAAGGACGGTATAAGAGAAGACTAAGCCCTCAGATTTAAGGGCTTAGTTACATCAAAATTAGTCGTTACTATGTAGGCTAGCGTTTAAACCGCCCCATTTAGATGAGTCAGCGACTACGGCTTCAACTACACCTGTTTGACTATTACGGCGGAATAACAAACCGTTCATGCCTGATAATTGGCGCGCTGCCACTACTTCACCATCAGGTGTAGTCACTTTAGTTCCGGCAGTTACATATAAGCCTGCTTCTACGATGCAGTCGTCACCTAAAGAGATACCAATACCGGCGTTTGCACCAACCATACTGCTTTTGCCGATAGAGTTAATGGTTTTACCACCACCAGACAAAGTACCCATAGTTGAGGCTCCACCGCCAATGTCTGAGCCGTCTCCTACCACAACACCCTGTGATATACGGCCTTCAACCATAGAACTGCCTAATGTACCGGCATTGAAGTTTACAAAACCTTCATGCATCACAGTACTACCAGAAGCTAAATGTGCGCCCATACGAACTCTGTCTGCATCGCCAATACGTACACCTTCAGGGATAACGTAATCGGTCATTCTTGGGAACTTGTCGATAGAAGTCACTGCTAAGTGATGTTCTTCTTCAGCAATAAGCTCGCGTAAAACTTCAACTTTTGCAGGTAATACCGGGCCAGCTGAGGTCCAGGCTACATTTGTTAATAAACCAAAAACACCTTCAAGGTTAATTTGGTTAGGTTGTACTGCACATTCTGATAAAAGGTGTAAACGTAGATATGCGTCTTCTGCTGACTCTGGTTTTGCGTCTATATCGATGGTGATTTCAACATATTCGCCCTTGATTAACCCAACTTTGCTGGCTAAACAGTTACGTGAGATATACTTATTGCTACGAGGAAACCATACATCTAAGGTTTTACCACTTTCTACATCGAGGTATCGATGACCATTGCGAGTGATTGTCATACTATTGTCCTAAAAGGGATTTAATTATTGGGTAATTATCCCTTTTATTGGAGCAAATCGCAGCTACTTTTATTTATAGGTTATGCCAATTGCTACATTAAGTCTGATTATGCTCATTTGACCAAGTCGCAAAAATGTCTGACTTTAAAAAAGCTTGGTGATTTTCTAATGAGGAAATTAATTCTGAATTAATTATATAGTCAAACTTGGCTATCAGTACGTCGATAACTTCAGTTGCTAAATCGTGATCCTCACTAAAAAATGCAACTTGTAATAGAACAAAGTAAGCTTCTTCATCTAGTGGATTCGATAATATTGCTGCCCTCGCATGTTTAGCCGCAAGGGTATGATTGTTATCATAACCATATAGAATCGCCAGTTCACTTTGCATTTTACTGTCCATCAAAGCGAATGGCTGGATTGAATTAACCGCGTTTATAGCGGCTTTAAAATTTTTGTTCTGAAAATAGTGGCCTTCAAACATCAGTGATGTTTTACCACGTTTCTCAAAGTTTCCGATAATAGACTCAATCAGTTGTGTGTAGTTTTCATTTGCTGCAAATTGGCCTATCGAACGCAATACAAAGTCATCTAATGCGCCTTTGGGAGATATAGTATCTTCAGATCTTTCATAGATTTTGACTATCTCTCGTATATCTTGTGATTGAACGGCTACCAACAAATCATCAACCAATTGTTTGTTATCTCCAGCACTATTTTCACTCATGAGTGAAGTAAAACTGATTAGGAAATTGAGCCCCGATAATTCATACGATACTGGGTGAAAGTCAAATATTTGGAAGGTGTTGGGGTTAAGCCAGATGGTAAAGTAGTTGTACCCTTCTGAGGTTTCTAAGCGATAATAACTGGCGACCTGTCCTTGTGAGAAGGTTTCTGAATATAGGTATTCCCAATTAAACTCCTCCGTAAATAAAGTAACTGATTCAATAATTTTATTTTTAAACTGTGATGCGGTTTTATGCACTTGTTTTGAAGTGAGGAATAGCTGGGGAGCGCGTTTAGTTAACTTTTCTGTTATTAGACTAGTGCTTATCTGGTTTTCAAAAAATACAAGGTCGGCATTATTTAATGCCGTTTCTAATTGGGTATTGAATGTAAAAAGAGTGCTGGCATTTAGCTCTAATGGTTTTAATTCGATTTTTGGTGTTGGCACTTCAACGTTAGTAGATTGACAGCCGCTGATGACAATTATTAGTAGTATTGCCCAATATCCACTAAGTATTTTTCTGAGCTGCATATTAACGTCCTGTGTTTGAAATAAGGGTAAGTTGTTTTGAGTTTAATGTAGTGAGAAGCTTGTTTAATTCTGGTCTACCATATTCTTCGGTAACGTTAGTAATGCTGTTGCTATAGGCCATACGGTTTTGGATTTTGTCTAATAAAGCAATGTGCTCTGAAATGTGATTTACAGGGACACTATTATTTTTTGTAATATATTGGTTTCTAAATCTAAAACGACGCCTATCATATGATAAATCTGAAATAAATTTGATGTATTGGTCTTCTAAAACCAGATGTTCTGTCTCAGATGTAAAATCAATATGTTCAGGAAGTTGTAAAATCACATCATGGTCAACTGATACATGTTCAGCTATAGCAAGGGGGTGGTCTCGCTTTATTGAGTTAGGTTTTTCAACATATTGACCTGCATAATTCCCTATTAATTGAAATTCTGCACTATTATTCTCATTTAAAAACCAAAAGTCAGGAACTAAGTAATGTTCAGTGATGGTTACAATATTACTTGTAGTATTGTCGTCAATTGTTAATGGCTCTAGTACTTCTATGTTTGGAAAACGTTTTGCATAGTAGTTCATATACTGCTTACTTAGTTTTTCTTTTCCCTGTGATTTAACTCTATATCGAATATATTCTGCCTCTTGAAAACTAAACTTGGTTTGTATCTTCCATTGAACCGGTGACATGTAATCAGCACTCAGAATAAGTTCTTTAATACCAATATGGGATAGAAAGTTTTGGGAAGGTGTTGCATCAATAAGCCCTGAAGACTCAGGGCTCACAATTAATGCCAGACCATAATCGGTTTGATGTTTTGATTGATAAGTTTTTCCTTGATGGGTGATAGTAGGGTCTACCCAATAACGCTGACCATTGGCGGAAAACTCTACAATGGCATGGTCAAAGAAACTATGGCTAGGTAAATAATTATTTAATGACTCTTTAAAGCTTGTTGAAACTAAAGCAGGGTGGGCGTCAATTCCTAATTGAGTCAGTAAAAAAGCCAGTAAATAGGATTTGTCTTTACAGTCACCGGTTCTATTTTCAAATGTGTCTGATGGGCGATGAGGGCGATGGGAGTTTTCACCTAGTTCTAACCCTAAGTATCTAATTTGGTCTTGTGTAAAGTTTATTGCCTGACTGATCGCAGTGTCTTGATCTAGGCTTTTTAATTCTTGGATAAAAGCATCAAGTTCTTTTGACGGAATATAATCAGTGGTAAATAAGTCATTTGCCCAAGTGGCTACATCACGCCAGTCATTGTATTCGCTAAACTGCACAAAAGGGTAGGGATTATAAGAAGTGGGCATATTGTCTTCTTCAAATAAAACAGGGGCATCAGTGAGAGTCAGTGAATAACTTAGTAAATCTCCTGATACGTTGGTATTTATTTGGGCATTTGAATTAAACACTTTATGATTCAATGGTCTGTCTTTAGGCATTTTTGCGATAACATTCACCTTATCTACCGGTATAGTCCAACCTAGATAAGTACTATAAGTAAGGCGGCTCCCAAATACTGGATTTGAACCAATAACTGTATAGCTATAGTCAATAATATCTCCCACTCGAGTGCCTTTCAGTAGCAATAACGCATCAACTAAGCCCGAATAAATGTTCTTATCTTGACTTTCTTCAGCATTAATTATTTCAATATCATCGATATCAAAATTGTTGACTACTTTACCATTTCGATGAACGCTAACATCATGTACTACTAGGGTTTCATATGCAGGATTAAAGCGAACTCGGATATCAGAATTTGATTCTACTCCGGTAATATCTGTGAGCGAATACACATAACGTGAGTAGGCTTGCTTGCCCTTTACTCCTGATATTTGATTGTCTACTAAATGATAATGGGTTGGACTATTGAGCGATGCCAATTCACCTACTTGATAGGCTTGCAATGCTACCCATGGAGCGGGGGCTGCCTTGGATACTTTGGCTGAGTGCAAATTGACATTAGTTGCACCTATGCTAGGAAGGCATATTCCTAATAGGGTTAGCCCCCAGAGTAATAGTTTAGCTGTTTGACGAATTGGCATCCTAAATTGAAACATCTTCTTTCCTGAATGATTTTATAGTTTGTGACTAGAGTTAATTTTTATAACGTTAACAGTGGAGGGGTGATACTTTTGGGCTTGGTGGTGGCTATTACCTCAGCAATTACAAAATTATACAATTCTAGTTCAACTCCTCTGCCGTTCATATTTGCCCCACTTTTATCAAAAAAGCAAAAGCTCAATACTTGGGTGAAATTGTTTTGTTGCCATAGGTAACAACGGTCAAAACCAGTATGCAGAAGGGCATATTCATTATCGTCTGATACAAATTTTGCACTTTTAGAGATGTTTTTATTTTCTAAATATTCAAGAGCTAGTGGGTGTATCGAGTTCTCTTCTCGCAGCTCATCAATAAACTGCTCTAAGGAGATATTCCCCTTTTGTTGCTTACTGATTGCGTAGGCTTGCGCTATCGAAAACGGAGCACCATATTTTTGAATGGCTGCTTGCAGTGTTTGCTCTTTTACTGGGGTAATATCAAAATAACTATCTTTTAGTAAATATTTGATATTAATACGATTTACAAAGCCACTATCTTTGTTGAAGTAAAGAGAGAGCAGTTGATTAAGGCGAGTTCCCAAGTACGCTTGGTCAAAGCTAAATTGAATTTTATCGCTACGATAGCCACCTCGAATCCTACCTAAGTCGCCCCCTTGGGAGTCTAGATTAATGGCTTGTGATAGTACATTATCTCCAATTTTCACCCCTTTAATATCAAACAGTTTAGAGCTGTTTATAGCAGCTTTTGGCAGGGTAGCTGCCTTATCAAAACGTTTTAAACCACTTAATGTTTCGAATGGGTGAGGTGTCGCTTGGGCTACTATCGTCAATAATGCGGAAATTAGTATGAGTATTCTTAACAAGGTTTTGGACCTTTAATCTGCAATTTAAACTAGAGTAACATTAAAATTGACGAAGTTTGAATACTGGATATTGTGATTCAAGGAAATGCTGCATTCGCTAACAGACTAGAGATTGTCTGCTAGCGGATAGGTTTAGTCTATTTCTATATCTAGCATCTTTGACACAGTTGCAGTTCCACCTGCTGTCACCTTAGTAATTGTGTTATTTTTTAATGTAAGCATTACCTCAATACAACTCGGAGATGCTGGTTGCATAGCGTAACCCTGTTCTATAACGAAGGTGTCTTTGTGAATCTCCATCTCATCATATAGGTAACAAGCTAAAGGACCAGCGGCCATGCCCGTGGCCGACTCTTCATCTATGCCATAGTAAGGCGCAAACATTCGGCTTGATGCGTCTCTATTTCCTTGGTTAGTTTCGGTCGTAAAAACATAAAATCCAATTAAATTATATTTTTTTGAGAGCTTAGCTATCAGTGTTTGGTTTGGTTTTATAGCGGTTAAATCACCTTTACTTTTCACCCCAACAATGAGAAAGCTGTTACCTGTATTTGCAATCATTGGAGCTTTTAAGAGCTGATTTTGAGTGATCCCAAGGGCTTTTAAAATATCATCGCGATCAGAGTCAACATTTTGATAAGTTGGGGCAAGTTGCTCCATATAAGCCAAATCACCTTTAATTTCGATATCTCTATTACCTTCAATGGTTTCTTTTGACGTTTTTGGATTAGTGATTAAATTGAGCTGAGACAAATAGCTAAACGTTGCTATGGTTGCATGGCCACAGTGAGCTATTTGTTTTTCAGGTGTAAAAAAGTCAAGTTTGAAATCAGCGCTGCTAGATGCCGAAACAAAAGCGGTTTCTGATAAGCCGACTTGTTGTGCGATAGTGAGCTTTTGTGCTGTGCTTAAGGTGTCTGCATTGAGAACTACACCCGCTGGATTACCGCCTGTAGTGCCATCAATAAAGGAATTGAGTATTGCTACGTTTATATTCATGTTTGTTCTCCAAGTGAATTGAGAACTAATGCTAACTACCTAGACCATACTCTAGGTCAAGACTTTTTTAACCGGGCTACTTTCTCACTGGTGACATCAATATAATGTTGCAGATCTGCTTGCTGTTGATATAGCTTGTTTAGATGATCCTCTAAAATGTTTAGGCTTGCGAGGTTGTTATCGCTATAAAAGGCGTGAGCATAATTTTCGATTCGGCTTAATGGCATGCCAGAGTTTTTCATACAGGCTATCCAATTTAAAAGTTCCACATCTTTAGAGTTATATACTCTATGACCGCTATCATCTTTTTTTGCCCGATGAATAAGGCCTTTTTTTTCATAAAATCGAATAGTGTGAATGCCTAAGCCTGTGGCCTTGCTGATTGCCCCAATTTTCATACTGTTTGACTCTAAAAGTTAGCTTAGAGCTAGCTTATCAGGCAATGGCGTTGTATGCAGCTTGGGGGAATTGAATGTTGCGAATTTTATATTAAAAACAGTAAGATGGTGTTTTTAAACAATCTTTAGCATGGTGATGGGACTTGTATTAATCCCTTACAGTTTTGTCATATACCTGTCAGCGGAATTTGCTAAATTGATGATTATTATAATTGTACACATGGAGTAGCAGAGTCAGATGTCTAAATTTACATTGCCCTCAATAGTTTTCGTCACGTTACTTTGGACCTTTGCTTGGCCGAGCTACGCCAAATATACCGAGCTTTTTAAGCAGCAAGTTATTCCATTAGATATTACGGTAACTCAGCCCGTCTTAGCCGCTGATGTATTGAACGATGAGGGTGTTGAGTTAATTGTAGTGGGTGTAGATGAGCTACAGCAACGTACTTTGTTGATCTTAAAATTAGACCCAGAGACGCACCAATATCTTACACATGAAAGCGTCACTATCGACCCCAAAGTATTCGCTTATGATGTGGGCGACCCTGATCATACCGGTTTGCAAAGTATTTATTTTTTATCTAAACATCTAGTCACTAGATATATTCCCGCGCATATGTCACATCCCTCAAGGATACTTGAAGAAGAGCAAGTGTCTTCTTTGTATTTAGTTAATATTGCTGATGTTTTTATACACCAAAACTTTATTCAGGATATTAATGATGATGGCTTAAACGACATAGTTTTACAGAGCTTTGAATCCCTTAATTTATGGTTGTCGGATTGTTGCGGCTTAAGGCACCCCCAGAAACTGCCTATTGATTCAAGAATAGAAATGGAAGAAGGCAGAGTTTCATTTTATGAAAATAAGCTGTTTTTTGAAGATATGAACTTTGACGCTAAAACAGATCTGATTATAGTTGAACAAGGAAACCTTAAGGTATTTCAGCAACAGCCAGACATGCAGTTTTCAGTGAAGCCAATATTAATACCCTTGGCACAAACCATACATGGTTTGAACTGGTGGGATATGAAAGGCCCCAATGGCAGAGATCTCAATCAAAGCAATTTAGAACATCGTACTGTTAAAGAGGTTACTGATCTTAATGGTGATGGCATTCCTGATCTAGCAGTACAATTTACCCAGAGTTCAGGTGTATTAGACAAAAATATCGAGTTTGAATTTTACTTTGGGCAGAAACAACAAAAACTTCAGTACTCAGAAGAGGCTGAGACTAGTGTTGAGTGGGATGAAACATTATCTGGTTTAGCATTTGTTGACTTAGAAGGTGATGGTATTCAAGAGGTATTTGTATCTTCCTTTGATATTGGTATTTCTCAAATCATAGGTGCGCTCTTGTCTGG
Organism: Paraglaciecola marina; assembly: GCF_004360155.1. GTDB lineage: Bacteria > Pseudomonadota > Gammaproteobacteria > Enterobacterales > Alteromonadaceae > Paraglaciecola > Paraglaciecola marina. The sequence continues at coordinate 35,303 of NZ_ML178721.1, forward strand.
GGGAATCGATCAAGATGTTTTGTTGTTTGCCATGGGTGAAAATGGCGAATATAGCGAAAAACCACTTGTCAGCCAAGAAGTTGAAATGACCTTTAGTTTATCTCAAGGTGCCACTGGCGAGCCCCTTATCAAAGTGGTTGATATAAATGGAGATAATGTCAAAGATTTACTTTTTTCCGATGGCGACTCAGCTATTCGAGTACTCTTTGCTACTCCAGATGGTAAAAAACCGTATGCTAGGCGCTCTTTAAGACAAAAAATGATCATGCCACAAAATGCGTCATCAATAGATTCTGTAGATTTAAATAAAGATGGTAAGTCAGATTTAGTAATTCACTATGGGCAACTCGATGCTGAAGAGCTCCATAAACAAATAGTGGTGTTGTTGGCTAAATAACGTTTAATTTCAGGCGGGAATTTAGCCATTAACTAGGGTTATAAACCACCTGCTAAATCTAAAAAATTACCCGTTGCAAAAGAAGACTTGTCTGATGCTAGCCAATAAATTGCTTCGGCAACTTCATCGGGCTGGCCGCCCCGTTTCATGGGAATGGCATTTTTTAAACGTTCTATTCTTTTAGGCTCGCCACCATCACTATGCATATCGGTGTAAATAAGGCCCGGTCGTACGCAGTTTACCCGAATTCCTTCTGCAGCCACTTCTAATGAAAGCCCTTTTGTTAACGTATCAATTGCTCCTTTAGATGCTGCGTAATCAATATATTCATTGGGAGAGCCAGTTCTGGCTGCTGCCGATGATACGTTCACAATAACCCCGCCATCGCCACTAAGAGCGGTAGACATTCTTTTTACTGCTTCGCGGCAGCATAAAAAATATCCTGTGATGTTGGTTGTCAGCACCTCATTGATACGGGCAGCTGTCATGTTTTCTAGGCGAGATTGTGTTTTTAACATTGCAGCATTATTGACTAAAACCGAAACCTTACCTAAAGCCTTATCTACTGATTCGAACATATTTACTACGTCTTTCTCACAAGAGACATCGGCCTGCACTATGATACATTTTCCGCCATCAGAGGTGATTGCCTGAGCTACGTCTTCAGCCGCGTTTTTGTTAGATTTATAGTTAATGCATACAGCATAACCTTGCTTGGCAAATAACTTAGCCGTTGCTGCGCCTATTCCACGGCTAGCTCCAGTAATGACAGCTACTTTTTGTATTGTCATATTATTTTGAACCACTGGCTTTAATAACTAACCTTGCCATTTCAGCAAGGCTAACTTTTTGATCCATTGCCTGTTTTTGTAATGCTCTATGGGCTTGAGATTCGTTGTATTTTAGTTGTTGCATAAGTAATAGCTTGGCTCGGTTAATGGTTTTTTGTTCTGCAATGGCTTGTTTGGCGAGCTCAAGTTCGCTTGTCATCTTTTTAATATTTTCTGATTGCTCACGAAGTAAGTCGTACAAAGAATTATCTGCTAGATCATTTAACTGGGAGTTATAGGCCTTAGGGATATTCTCAGCAGATACATCGAGTACCATATCTAAGGTGAGCTCAGTAGAAAGGGGAGATGTGGCTGCTAATTTATTAACCCGTTTTTTATGCTCCGATAACTCTTTATCTGCTTGCTCAACGCGCTGTTGCGCCACTTCTAGTAGTCTAGAGGTAAGCTGCTCTTCAATGGCTCGCATGGCATCAATTCGATGGGTGGTGAGTTCGTACCATACTTCGCTAATTTCTGAAGAAATGGCAGAGCCATCAGCAAGCTGCTGCATCATAGTACGCATTTGTTGCAACTGCTTGTTTGTGTCTTTGCCTTGTAATGAATGCCACATGGTATTTTCTTGATTCGAAGCAAATTCTTCAAAGGTTGTAAAACTGTCGGTTTGCGCTTGTTGCAGTTGACTTAAACTCTCGCATAAAGACTGGTCAAACATGCTTTTTGAAAACCCTAAAGCGCCAGTAGCTCGCTCTTGTCCTGCGTATTCTTTACCTTGAATAAAGTTAAACAAGGCCACTAATATCTTGGCAATACTTGGATCGCTGCCCACATCCGCCGCTTCAAATACGACCGACAACAAGCCTTTAATAAGTTGGTTATAAGCTTGCATTGACTGTAGCGCAGTCAGCTCTTGCTTTTGTACCTTGTACCTAAGGGTAGAAATATAATCTAATCCTTGTAGGGCTAAGGTAATAGTGTTCAACAAACGCATGTTGTTAGATATGTCATCGGAGTGCAAATACTTAGCTTTTAATTGGCTTCGCAATAGCTCTTCTGCTTGAATTCCCCTATCAATTTGATCTTTATGCTCTTGTTCAAACCTTCTATTTGCACTGCTTAAAAAGATATTACTGATCCCTCTTTCTTTTTGCAGCTGATGGATGAGCTCAGAAACCGTTGTCACCACTTGGCAATTAGAGGCGACTAATTGCAGGGCATTAATTTCAGCTCGCTTGGTGGCTAATAAAAATCGTTTAGTGACGTCGCTATGGGCGCTCATTATCTGCTTCAAATAAATTAGAGTATGGGGAAAGCTTAAAGGATTATCATTCATTAACCAATAAGCTTTATTGTCGATTTATGTTACTGCGGTTTTTCAGTTTTATTCGTTAGGGTATGGGTATTTAAGTCGATAATAAAATTAGCACTGGGCTCGCTTTGTAACATTAGGGCGAGGGTAGATAGGAGTTTCTGAAGCTGTGTAAACAATTGGTTGTCTGCTACTTCGCAGTGTTCATAGGCTTGATTTAAATACAGGTAAAACCTCTTCTTGTTGGCGTTAATGGCTGCAATATGATCCGCATTTTTAATTCGGTAGAAATCATAAATTAAAGTTAAGGCATTGTTTGCTGCTATCGACTTGTAAGCCTGGTTTGCTAAGTTGTCCAAAGGGGCGCAGCTGTTAAGGGCTAAAAGAGTTGATAACGAATTGTTTTCTAAAAAAGATACTAAGTCTTGCGGCCACTCTTTGGGCAAATACCTATTAGTAATGACCCCTTGTAAATGTTTGTCTGTAAACTCTGCATATGAACTTACAGCCAGTATGTCTTGATCCCAGTTGGGGAGTTTATGGCTGTGATTAAAGTGCCATTCGGTTTGGTAGTGAGTGAAAAGCGTATCAAATTCAGGCACTTTACTAACTGAAATAGTTTCTATTTCCGCAATGTTTGCTGCAGATAATGTGAGTAATTTATAAGCGGGTTGATATGCCGCTAAGCTAGGAACTTGAATATTATATAAGGTGCTGCCAGAGTCTGATTTTGCCGAGCCTGTATCATTTATATGCATGTGCCCTGCAAAGTGTAATTGTAGTCCTGTGTTAGCTAACAGGTTTTCTGTTTGCCCAGTGGGTAACCTTTTCATTTGAAAGGTGTTTTTACCGAATAGAGCGCGCATTCTGTCAGATGCGCCATCATAGAAATCTGTCATTGGAAAATGACTAAAGGCCACTAACTGCTTGTTAGATTGTTTTGCGCGAGTAACCACAGACTCAATCCAATCTAATACCGGCTTTTTATATCTAAACATTGCATTGTAGCCAGCATTGCTTGAGCCTTGAAACTTGTGACTATCGTTATCATCAATGACATATACGTTTGCGTCTATGGCTAACACCCATAAGCCATCAATGGGCTCTACTAGGTAACTTGCATCTGGCATTTTGTAACATAGCTTGGGTTGGCCATCTGAGCACCAATCCAAATAACGCTTTTGCATAGAATGATCTACAGCTAGGTTGTCATTGGATTGGGTAAAAGGCGTTTCATAATACAGGTAGTCTGCTTTTGGCATAAAACCATGGTGGGCTAAAGACTCCATTATTTCCTGATAACCCCAGTGCTGAATGTCTTTTGAACAATAAACTTGCTTTTGATTATCAGACTGGGTTTTACACTTGCTATGATTGAGGCTGTAAATTCCAGCTTCTTCGCCGTTTTGCAGCAAAAAATCACTTTTTCCACCAGGCACACTAAATGGTCTAACTGGATCATGGTTACCTGTAATGACAAAAAACTGTATGTCATGGTCTCTGCTGTATCTATCTAAGATGGCTTTGACAGCCTGTACATTGATTGGTTGACCATCGTCTGTAAAGTCGCCAGGTAACGCCACTAATTTTATGTTTCTAGCGACAATATCGTCTAGTGCTGCGGTTAGAACAAAATAGTTTTCATTAAAAAGGCGAGTTGATTTTAACTGGGAAGACATACTCCGCATTATCAGTGTCTTTTTGTCTTTGTCTTTAGGAAATAAGTCGTGGTCTTGATCAGAGGAGAGTTCTATATCTGCATAAATATCATGGAGGTGAATATCTGCCAAAAATGCAATCTTGATACTTTGTTTTGGGGGCGTAGCCCCGTATGTCGTTATTGATATCACAAAGCAAAACTGAATCACTAATAGGTTTATGACTTTTTTTAGCATTCTCATATTTATCATAGGGTTTTTAAGGCAGCATTTTTGACTGATCATAGTAAGACTGAGTCACAACCTAAAAGGGGACAAATTATTGTAAAATAGTTTTAAAAACAGTGTTTTATGTGACACTTTTATGAAGATTGCTAGCTAGCAGAAAATGCTCTGTCCCCTTTTTAGGGGATTACTACTCAATAGGGTCAGTTGATACAGACAGAGCAATTTACTGTGAGTAATTTAAGTAAAATAACTAAGGTATTGAGTTTTTTGGGGTTGCTTGGAAGCTTGCCGCTTTTGGCAGAACCCTTCAATCAGTTCCAAGTAATTGGATCACATAATAGCTACAAACAAGTGATGCCAATTTCCGCCTTAACTTATGTCATGTCTCATGATCCAAAGTTAGCTAAGGCGATTGATTATTCTCATCCTCCGTTAAATGAGCAATTAAAATTAGGCATTCGACACTTTGAAATTGACCTGCTACTTGACCCTACCAGTGGCATGTATGCTCATCCTAAACTGGAAGAAATCCTTGAGCAGACTGTATTAAATACATCAGAGCGAGAGTTACTCAAGCAATCAGGTTTGAAGGTTTTACATATTCCTGATGTTGATGTTAAGTCTCATTGTAACTTGTTTAAACAGTGCCTAACTCAACTTTTAAGTTGGTCTGAGGCCCACCCCAATCATTTTCCATTCATCATTTTAATTAATGTTAAAGAAAGTTCTGTTGGTTTTATCAAAGGACAGCAGCCTTTCACGTTTCACTCCAAAGACTATGCCCAGATAGACAATGAAATTAGGCAAGTTGTGCCAAAAGAAAAACTGTTTACCCCAGACAAGCTGCGGGGCAATTATTCCACCTTAGAAAAAGCAGTGCTGACGCAAGGATGGCCAGAGCTAGCAGAGCTAAGAGGTAAGTTCTTATTCTTATTTGATGGTAACCCTAGACAAAACAGTTTGTATGCAGCTGAGCATGCTTCTTTAAGGGGCCGAGCCATGTTTGCATCTTTTGCCCCAGGCCAAGCAGAGTCAGCCTTTTTAATCATAAATGATCCTATTAAAAAATTTGCAGAAATCCACTCGGCTGTGAAGCAGGGCTACATGGTCAGAACCCGCTCAGACGCTAATTTGAGTGCGACTAATCTTCAGCGTGCTAGCCGCAAAGAAGCTGCATTTAATAGTGGCGCGCAGGTAATTTCTAGTGATTTTTATCAAGGTTCAACTCAGGCCCAAGAGGCGGGTTATTCCGTTGTTTTTAACACTAACCATTTCATTCGTCCTAACCCTATTTTTCATGTCTTTTCATCAAGGCTTAACAATTAAAATTTAAATACACTTTTGGAGTTTCACATGCAAAAACGTTTTATTAAACAACCTCTAGTATTAGCGGTAATAGCCGGACTAAGTTCAGTGTCTGCTGCATCATTGGCGCAAAGTAATCAAGACGCTGGCAATCAAGATATTGAAAAAATTGAAGTAAATGGCTTTCGAGGAAGCTTACTTAAAGCGCGAGATTTAAAGCGTGAAGCCCTAGGCTCTCAAGATTCTATCGTGGCTGAAGATATAGCTGACTTCCCGGATCTTAACCTTGCTGATGCGCTACAGCGTATTCCTGGTATTGCTATTACTAGAGAAGGGGGCGAAGGTCGCCAAATATCTCTACGTGGTTTAGGGCCAGACTTTACCCAAGTGCAACTTAACGGCATGGAAGCATTAGGTACCTCGTCTTCTGCTATGGATAGCCGAGGCTCTATTAGCCGCTCTCGTGCGTTTGATTTTAATATTTTTGCTTCAGAGTTATTCAATCGAGTAGACGTGAGTAAGTCCTTTTCTGCCAATATGGATGAAGGTGGCATAGGCGGTACGGTTAACTTAGTAACAGCTAAACCTTTTGACTACGATGGCTTTAAAGGTGCAGTGAGTGGGCAAATAGGAAAAAACACTTTGGCTGATGGAACTAGTCCTCGTATTGCCGGATTAATTTCGAATACCTGGGGAGACTTTGGCGCTTTGGCTTCAGTAGCTTATAGTAAACGTAATACTAGTGAACAGGGCTTTGATACCTATCGCTGGCGTTTGAGAAACTCACAAGGCTCAGACATTTCTGCATTATCAGAAGCAGACCAAGCAGCGGTTAATTCTGGCGAGCTACGTTTTTCTCGTGGTAGCCGTTATTCAACCTTTGAGAATGAGCAAACCCGAGTCGGGGCGACAGTGGCATTACAATACCGCCCAAGTGATAGCTTTAAACTAGGCTTTGATGGCCTGTATGGTGTTTTAGATAATGCTCGGGATGAGTTTCACTTGCAAAGCCGAGGCTCAAGTTCTACTGCTTTAGGTTGTACTGGCCCAACCTACGTTAATATTCAAGACGTCGCTAATGAGGCAATCTGTTCAAGTCTATTAGACATTGAATACAATGGGGGTAACGAAGTGATTTATTCTCATTTCGATAATGCCGCTCTTCACTCAGAAAGCCGTCAGCAATACGCCGATACTACATTTACACAAATGGTTTTAAACAGTGAGTGGAATGTTAACCAAGACTTTACCCTTACCGCTTTATTAGGCACTTCAAGCAGCGAATTTGAAACCGGTAGCACTAAGGTTTATTTAGAGTCTTTTGGTGAGCAAACCATTGATTACAGACAAGACCGTTTTTATGGTGTGAACACTTATGGTTATGATGTGACAGATGTAAACGAATACCGCTACCATGAAGTCGACTTAGAAGAAGACCAAATCGAGAACTCCTTTGATATCGCTAAAATAGATGGTGTTTATGTATTTGACAATGCAGGGGCTATTTCGGCGGGCTTATCATTAAAAACCTTTGAAAATGAAGCATGGGAAAACAGCCAAGGTAATCTATTGCGCACCGAATGGGAACAAGGTGACGTTAGCGATATTGTTGACCCTAGCCTTACTTACACTTATACCGGTCATAAAGAGCAAGAGTGGCTAGCGGTTGATGTAAATGGTGTGCTAAACGCGTTTGGTATTGATAATAACCTAGCCAAGGCTGAGTATTCAGATAAAGTCACTGAAGATACCCTAGGTGCGTATCTACAATATGAGTTTGAAGCTGACTTTGCTGGTGGCTTTTTACGAGGCAACCTTGGCGCTCGCTATTATGATACACAGATTAGTTCTTTTGGTGTGGTAAATGGAGAGTTAGCTGAGGTGACTCAAGATTATTCAGGTGTATTGCCTACAGTTAATTTGGCGTGGGACGCAACGGATAACTTAGTGGTAAGAGCAAGCCTGGGTAAGAACATTACACGTCCTTCTTTAAGTGCTTTGAACGCTGCTGGAACTGTAGAGAATGATCCAAACTCTACCAATGGATTAAGTATTTCTGCTGGTAATCCTAATTTAGAGCCGTTTGAGTCAAACAATTTTGAGATGGCTCTCGAATATTATTTTGATGAAGTAGGTTATGTTTCTTTTGCTTATTTTAATAAGTCTATCGATAACTTTATTGTCACTGACACCACAGAGGTGGCCTATGGCGATACCGGTTATGCATTGTCGTTTTTAGGAGAGGTAGATGAGCTTGGTAACCCTCAGTCAGCCGACACTATCTTTACTGTTATTCAACCTATCAATACCGATAAAAGTGACATAGTGGGATACGAATTAGCGTTTCAGCGTGATTTTGACTTTTTACCTGCTCCTTTTAATCATCTAGGGATGATTGCCAATTACACCTATGCAGATGGTGAAGCATTATACCGAAACGTAGGCAACACGGGCGTTGATGAATACAAGTCTTTCCCTGGTTTGTCTGAGCATTCTGGTAATTTCACCATTTATTACGAGCAAGATACTTGGGGCGCACGTGTTTCTGCAGCACATCGTAGTGACTATATCTCGAATGTATCTTCAAACAGTGATGAAGATGAAAGAGGGTTCCATGCTACCACTTATGTAGACTTCTCTGCTTTTTACAATGTATCTGAGCAGGTTAAAGTGACCATAGAAGGAACCAACTTAACGGATGTACGTGAAGAGCAATACAGTGATAGTGCAGATAGACTCTATAACACCACTAAAAATGGTCGTACGTTTTATGTGGGGGCTACTTACAGCTTTTAATGTATTAATAGTACAAGCACCCGTCTAAATATTTACTGACGGTTTAGAAGCCAGCATTTATGCTGGCTTTTTTATGTCTCACCACAAAAACAATCAGTATTTTCAAAGGTAGATGGCCTAAGTAAGGGCTAACTATCACATATTCTTATGGTAGAAAAAAACACATAAAATTAACCTCTAGGAATGTTACGAATGTGTGTTGTTGTTTTAAAGAGTTAAGGGCTAACCAATGAGAGGGGGCTAGTACTGATAAGTTAATCCCAAATAATAGGTTCGGCCACTAGTAACTGAATTATACGCCCTGTCTGCAGAGTCACTGTATTGCTCTTCCCTTTGGTTACTTAGGTTTTGAGCTTGTATTTTGAACTGCCACTGAGGACTTAGTTGATAAGCTAAGCTCGCATCGATATAAACTGTAGCGTGAAAACCTGTTTCATCTTCTTCGTTTAAGGTTTGGCTGTTGACTTGATGAATGTATTTGTCGCGATAGGTTGCAGATATGCGGGTACTGAGTAGGTCTGTTTCGTAATATAGTGTCACAGAAGCCGTTTGTTTTGATAAATAAGGGAAGGCTTTTCTGAAGAGCTTTTCACCTGTTAGTTCGTTGTAGTAATTCATGCTGCCATTGGTAAAAGTATACTGCCCAATCATTCCTATGTTTTTCCATGGTGCTGGCAAATGAGACCATTCGTAAGCTAGCATAGTTTCAATACCGCTAAGTGAAGCGGATTCATGGTTATCTTTGGTGACTAACTTAACTAGAGAGTCTGAGCTTAAATTGGTTGTTGGCAAAATATTAGCTAGCCCAGTATCTGCAAATCTTATTGTTTCAGATTTTGTAGCGATAAAATCAGAAATTCGTTTATAAAATGCAGAGAACGAAAACAAGATATTATCTTGAATATAGCCTTCTAGAGCGAGATCGAGATTATTTGAAATATAAGGTGCCAGAGAGTCATTCAAGCCGAGAAGAGTATTACTATCTTCTAAGTAAGTAGGTGCACTGGACAAGTCATTTAATGATGGTCGAGCTGTGTTGCGGGATACACCGGCGCGTATTAACCAATCGGGTTCAAACTCCCAAGATAAGTTAATGCTAGGTAGTAGGGTCTGGTGGGTTTTCGCTGAGGAGAAATCACCCGTTGTTAGATGGTAGTTAACCTTTACCTTTTCTTGTTGCAACCTCAGGCCAAATTTGGCATCTAGTTCTGTGTTTCCCCATGACATTAACACAAAAGCAGATTTTTTGGTTTCAGTTGTTTCATTCTGTAATTGTGTGATCTCTAGGGAGTTATTTGTTAAATGAAAGGGATCAATACCAAAGTACTCAATGGCTGTATTGGTTTGTAACCTTAACCAATCGACCTTGGGATGGGCATAAAGGGGAGTGACTAAATGTTGAGGAAGTGTATTGTCCCGACTTATGGCACCATGTTCGTCTGGCTCGCCCGGCGCCACTCCATTGGCAAATGCAGCCCAATTATCTTTTAACAGATTGTCTTGATATAAACTGGTACTGGCATTGCTAAATTGGGTGTATTCACCGCCCCATTTAGCAGAAAATCCAGACTTTAACTGGTGTTCAAAGGATATCTCGGCATGTTGATAGCGGGTATGGGCAGAATATTCCTCTAAATCAATTTCTTGCATTTGCCACATATCTGCACCTAACAAGTCATTATCATAGTGTATATCAGCAAAGAAACGGTCAGCTCTGTAGTCGACACTAAGGTTACTTTGGCCTTTAGTGTAAATTTTGTTACTGAGTGGAATGTCAAAGTTTGAGTCTTCTATGCCTGCAACCAAAGCGACACTTAAATTGTCATTGATTGCAGTTTTGGCATTGAGTACAACTTGATTGTAATCCGTTTGTGTTTGCTGTGCGCGACTTTCGGTGGCTACCCTTGCGTTTTCATATAGGCCATAGACTAGCTCTTGATTGGAGTTTATTTCTACATCTAACACTTTTGTCTGGTCAACAATAATGGGTGTTGATTGGTCACCCCTTGGGTATAGGTGATACTCTGTTCTATCTGAATCGAGAAGAGCATGTAGTACATCAAATGTGATTGATGTTTTGGGATCTTGGTATTGTAAGGCGAGGCTAACACCTAAGCGACTTTGTGCACTTCGCCATACTGAATAGCGGTTGCCCTTTGGCATGATAACATCGCCACTTTGTAAGCTTGCTTGCAAGGCTTCGGGTAATAAAGTTAAAGAGCTCTGTGGCAGGGCTGTGTGGCGCCACCTAAAGGTGTTAGCGCCGCGCTCTTCTGCTTCTCTTGTTCCATAGGAGGCCGATAACAGGTAGCCCCAATTTCCCCAAGTATTAGATATCAATCCTGTGAAACGTTTAGCTAATTCTTCACTGTATTGGTTGTAGCCAATTTGCGGAGAAAAAATTAAGTTGAAGCCTGGTTGATCAAACGGCTTACTGGTTTGCAGGGCTACCGTACCCGCTAGTCCTCCCGATACTTGCTCCACTGAATATGCCTTGAGTACTTGAGCTTGATTAAATAATTCGGAAGAAAACACGTTGAAATCAAATGAACGGTCACGTTGTTTTTGCTCTCTACTATCCATAGGAGAGTCGTTATTGGCCAGCACAGGCATGTTATTTAAGGTCACTTGGGTAAAATCCGGCAGTGTGCCGCGCAAGGATAATTGTCTCCCTTCCCCCGCTTCTCTGGTTATGGTTACCCCAGGAATGCCTTGTAGCGATTCTGCAATATTGATATCTGAATAATTGCCCATGTCTTCAGCGGCAATGGCATCTGATATTTCTGTGGTTGTGTATTTTATGTCTCTGGCCCGTTTTAAGGTCCCGCGGATACCAGTGACTGTAATCTTGTCTATGGCGGGGAGTTCTTGGGTTGCTTCAAGTACAGGCCGTGGAACTATCATGACACCAAATTCAGATATTTCGTAAGTGATGGGTGTTTCTTGGAATATAGAATCTAAAGCTGCATCTAGCGGATATTCACCTTGAATATTTATTACCAGTTGTGAATCAGCAAGATCTGAATTGACCGCAAATGGAATATTAAAGACTACTGAAAATTCCTTAACGACTTCAGCTAGTGGTTTATTTTTAATATTTAAATAGTGGCTTTTTAACACTTGCTCTGCAAAGCTAGTGGGACTTAGAAATAGCCCTAAGATCCCTAGTAGTAAGTAGACATATGGGGGCAGGATAACGTGTAAACACGGTAAGTAAGGTGGCTTTAGGCTAACTTTCAATGGTTTAGGCCCATAACCCACTCATGGGAAGTTAAAATGCTTGTCTGGTTATTTCTTTGAGCGAAGTACAATACGTTGTGCTTCATTGTGTAGCTCTAGTTGATTGGTTTTTGAAATAAGCATGAGTGACTCTTCGGGTCGGTCTAGGGCAAAGCGACCATTAATACGCAAACTTGTTATTGGCTCTTCTAGAATAATTTCTTTTTCTAGATAGGCCTGCAGCTGTGTTGCTACATCTGTAATTGCAGCATCAGTTACTTCTAGCCAGCCGGTACGCCATAGAGGGAGCATCTGATGGTTTTTATCTGTATAGCTGATTATCTGGCCTGATTCGACTCTTATACCTTGGCCTTTGGTTAAGGTGATTTCTTTATCCGCTTTTACTTTTACGACCCCCTCGTAAACACTAATGCTGGTGTAGTTGGGAGTACGTTCCACATCAAATGAGGTACCTAACACGGTTATTTCAGAATCACCGGCATCAATCACGAAAGGTCTATTTTTGTCTGGCGCTATATCAAAAAATACTTGTCCTTGGGTAAGTGCTGCAAAGCGTTGTTCTTTGGTTTGAGAAACACTTAATACGCTATTGGCGTTAAGGTGCACATGGCTACCATCTTCAAGCAAGCTTGATGTACGTTTTGCAATGGGGGCTGTGATTTCTACATGGTAGTTAGGCGTGCTAAGGGCCGCAGTTTGAATTGGCTTAATTGGTACAAGGTTATTGAGAAAAATCATGTAACTAAGCCCGAAAATTAGGGCTACAGAGGCTGCAATGGCTAGTGTTATCTTAGATTTTGGCTTGCTATTTATTGGTATAACCCGAGGACTTGATGGTTGACGTAAAGCTTCAGCTAGAGCCTCTGAGTTGAGTAACTTCTGCATTTTATCATAGGCAGCTGCATGTTCTGGGGTTTGTAGCCAGGCTTTTAACTCCGTCTGCTGGGTAGTTGTTAATTCTGTTTCTTGGTCAAGCCACTGTGCCGCTTGTTCCAGTATTTCGGGTCTCATTACTACTTCTCTACTAGGGAGCTAAAGCTTATATAATTAAAACGTGTATTTAACATAAAAGGGGACAAATATTTCACTAAAAATTCCAGTCATGCTTTTCTGCGCAACTTGTTAATTCAACCATGGCGCGATTAATATGCTTTTTAACAGCTTCAACTGATATCCCTAATTCTTCTGCTATATCGTCTCGGCTTTTGCCCTCGATACGGCGCATTTCGAATACTTTTCTTCTCAGCTCCGGCATATTTCCAAGCACATTACGTAAAATACGGATTTTTTCTTGCTGTAAATATACTTCTTCGATACCTGCGCTTTTGTCTTCTAGAGTGTCCAGTTGGATATCTGTCTCTGCTTTTGGTTTTGACTTCCAGTGATCAAACAGCACTGTTTTAGATACAGTTAGCATGTAAGCAAGTGGATTTTGGAGATTATCAATTTCTCTGCTACGAAACGTTCTAAGCATAGTTTCTTGGACCACATCATCAGTCAGATCATTATTCTTAGTGCGGGTTTGCACAAATGACCTAAGTTTTGGAATAGATGCAAAAAATGGATCTTTTGGGTTCATTTTGTTTTTCGACTATTAGATATCATGTGCTGAACTATTACATAGCCACTTTGTCTGCATTGTGTTGGCTACTGTATTGCAATTATGTGTCAATTATATGAAGGCAGTTGGGTTTGCTTGGCTGTAATGATTTGTTAATGGATAAACTGTTTCATTGGTGTAATTTTGTTATCATACAAATCAAAGGCTTTGGGCCTAAGCCCAAAAATTACGTATAAATATTGTTGCAGCGACAGGTGTCGCTTAATTATAGGACCAGATGAAAATACCTAAAAGACTACAACCTTTGGTTGCTGATGGCTTAATTGATGAAGTTTTATATCAATTGATGAGTGGCAAAGAAGCAACTGTATATGCAGTGCGTTGTGGTAAAGAAGTGCGGTGTGCCAAGGTCTATAAAGAAGCAATGAAGCGTAGCTTTAAAAAAGCAGCTCAGTATCAAGAAGGCAGAAAAGTACGTAATACTCGCCGAGCTCGGGCCATGGAGAAAGGCTCTAAGTTTGGCCGTAAGCAACAAGAAGAAGCCTGGCAAAATACCGAAGTTGATGCGCTTTTTAAATTGGCAAAAGCAGATGTAAGAGTACCCGAGCCATATGGCTGTTATGACGGGGTACTCTTGATGGAGCTGGTGACCGATGATGAAGGCGAAGTCGCGCCAAGATTAAACGATGTCTCTATGGATGCCGAGCAAGCCATCGAAGATCATGCGCTTATGATGGTCTACGTCATGAGAATGTTATGCGCTGGTTTAGTTCATGGCGATTTGTCAGAATTTAATGTGTTGGTAGATGATTACGGCCCCGTGATTATTGACCTGCCACAAGTAGTAGATGCTGCCGCAAATAATAATGCCTTTAGTATGTTGCAACGTGATGTTCGTAATATGAATGAATATTACGGCCAATATGCCCCTGAATTAATTAACACCCGTTACGCCGATGAAATGTGGGCCTTATTTGAAGCGGGAGAGCTTACCCCTGAAACTCAACTAACTGGACACTTTGAAGACTCTGGTGAAGACGCTAATGTGGACTCAGTACTTGAAGAAATCAAAGCCGCTTTTGCTGAAGAGCAAGAGCGCATAGAACGTATTAAAGAAGCAAACGAAGTTTAGTACACTTACTTATTTTGCTATCCAGCGATTCCATAATTCTCTATTTGTAAATCTAACCTGTCGTTTGAGTATCTTAGCGACAAGTTTTTTATGTTGTAACCAGTTACTTGCTTTAACAGGCTTCCCTTCAAAACCTTTTTATTTTTAAGTGTCAACACAGTCCAAATTACAAATTTATTAAATTGGTAATATAGGTTTTGTCTTTTTTGCTAGCGTCTCTATAACCAAAAGGTTATTTGTAGTTTTAAAGCTGACGACTGATTTAATGTTTTATGCTCTTGTTTTTATTAAGTATTTATTGTTTCTTTAAATTGGTATTACCAACTTGTATTGAATATGTTTGAAAAATGTAACTTATTTGTGTGTTTTTGGTAATGTCTTTTGTTATGGTACTGGCCACTGATATCTGAATAGCGATTATCTGCAGTATTTTTGGGTCTCAGAACTGACGCTTTAAACAGCAAATAAAGGAATAAATCATGAAACAGAAAATTTTAGCTTTAGCTATTGTCTCGGCACTTTCTGCTTGCGGCAGTAGTAATGATGATGACTCTACAGATAACACCAGTGCCTCTTTTTCTGGGGACTTGAATGGCGCATTAACATCCGCAGATACCAGTACTTCTGGTACCTTGTCTGTATCAGACCCTGATGATGGTGAAGATTCAGCCCTTGCTCAAACTGATACAGCTACTTCATATGGAACCTTTACTATAAGTGTGGATGGTCAATGGTCTTACACCCTAGATGCCACTAATGCAGATGTGCTAGCCCTAGTTGGCACTGCTAGTTCCTTATCTGACGCTATTACCGTTACCTCGGTAGATGGCACCACAACAAGTATTTCTATTACTATTTCTGGGGTAGCTGGTACGAATACACCCGCAGTGTTTTCTGGTGATAGCACTGGCAGCCTTAGCGCTGACGGAACCACAGCCACAGGAACCCTAGTAGTAACCGACCCAGACTCTGGCGAAGATGCAACAGTGGCACAAACCGCCGCGACTATATCTTTTGGTAGTTTTACAATAGATACTGATGGGCAGTGGACCTACACAGTGGATAACACCAACGCCCTCATAATTGCTTTAGGCGCCAACGACAGTGTTGATGATACGGTAACGGTAACCTCTGTTGACGGTACGGCCATCACCTTGACCATTACCATTAATGGTGTAAATGAAGACCCTACATTTGGAACCGGCAGCGGTGTAGATAGCTCTGCTATAAGCAACGATTTAGACACAGCTGTAACGGGCACCTTGAGTATTACTGACCTTGATACAGGTGAAGATGTTTTTGTGGCGCAAAGCTCAGTGGCTACCAGTTATGGTACGTTTTCTATTGCTACCGATGGCATGTGGACCTACACCTTAGACACCACCAATACCACAGTTTTAGGTTTGGCTTCTGAATCCGACAGCATAGTAGATGAAGTAACAGTAAGCTCAGCTGATGGCAGCGATGCCACTATATCGATTACCATTTCTGGTGTTAGCACTGCAACTGCTGGGTTAACCAAAGGAAGTATTGGTGACAACGACAGCGTTCCAACAGTTAATTGTACTGTCACCGTTAGCTCTACTAGTGAGTTAGAAGATGCCGTTAGTTATGATATGACACCTGGCGAAACTGTGTGTTTAGCTTCTGGCACCTACGGTGATTTTGAACTGAGCTTTGGTGGCGCAGGCACAGAAGCCTTGCCAATTACTGTGGCTGCCGCAGTGCCTGGTGACGTTATCATTAATGGTGAGTCTTCAATTGGAATGACTGGCTCGTATGTGGTTTTCCAAGGCTTTGTGTTTAAAGATGGCAACATGGATAGCAGTTTGTTGCAAACGCGCGCCAACAGTAATACAGCGTGTAACAATTGCCGTATTACTGAAAACACCTTTGTGAATATGGATGCTGGCCAAGACAACAGCACCAAATGGTTCCAAATCTATGGCAGTGGTAACCGTTTTGATCATAACTGGGTATCAGGCAAAGAAACCCGCGGAGCACTCTTTATTGTAGAGCGAGGTGATGAGCCTGGCACAGAAGACAGAACGCAAATTGACCACAACTATTTTGCAGACCGCCCACCTTTTGGCGGCGTAGCTTATGCTGATAATAGCGATAACGAGTATGAAGGTATTCGAATTGGCACCAGCTCTACCCATACTAGTGATTCATTTGCGGTGGTTGAACACAACTATTTTGAACGTATAGATGGCGAAGCTGAGGTTATCTCTGTGAAAGCAGGTGGCGTAACCGTTGCACACAACACTATTCGTAACAGTCGCGGCTCAATCGTTAGTCGCCACGGTGAAGGTACCACTATCGATAATAATTATATTATTGGTGATGGAAACCCATTCGCTGGTGGCGTAAGAATCGTCGACGCTAACCACAGTGTAACCAATAACTATATTCAAGGTGCCCGTAATCCAAGTTCAGGCTTTTATGGTGGTATTTTGATAAGTGCATCAGATGGCTCAACCTCAAATGGTTATCAAGATGTCGAAAATGTATTAGTTGCCAACAACACTGTGGTAGACAGTGTGAATAGTATTAACCTGTTTGCTGGCAATGAAGATGACAATCCCGAAGAGGTGTATTTTGTCAATAACGTGGTGGCTGACGCCATTGGCCCAGTATTTAGAAACTCTGACGAAATGCCTAACAACTCGGTATTTGCTGGTAACTACATTTATGGCCAGAGCCTAGCCGATGACGAAACTTTAGTCAGCGTTGACGGATTTACCTTTGCTGACCCAATGTTAAGCGCAGACAGTGATGGTTTGTATCGCCCAACGGAAAATAGTGCTGACTTGTCTGCCGATTTAACAGCAGATACTGGCGGGTTTTTACTACCTACAAAAGATATGGACGGACAGACTCGTTCTGACAGTACCGTATCTGGCGCTGATGAAATACTAACAGAAGTGCTAGCTGCAACAGATATGAGGGGCTTGTTAACGCCTGATTTAGTTGGGCCGCTAAGTTATACCGCGCCAGTAGGTACGCCTTATATTGCTCAGGTAACCATTAGTAATGATGACTTTGATTCTCAAAACTTTAATGGTTGGACTAATACAGGCGCAGAAATAACCACAGAAACTGACGAAGTGTTCTCTAGGGGAAGCAGTGTCAAATTTGACAGTGCCACAGACTCACTATCACAAACCCTCACAGTGGCAGAAAACACTAATTATACCTTGTCTGCTTATATTTCTGGCCCAGGTAAACTGAGTGCTGATGTGGGTGGTGTCATGTATTCGGCTGAATCAAATTCTGATAGTTATAACTTCACTACCGTTAGTTTTAACTCAGGTACGGCTACCAGTGTGGATATTTCTGCTTCAATTGATGACTCAGTGTTATTGAGCACTGATATTGAAAACGATAACTTCGATGATGACCAAGATGGCTGGGTGGTGAATGAAGGCACAGGTATCGGACAGGTGCAAGATTCAGATAATTCAGCATCGGGTAACGATGGCTCTATCAAGTTCAAATACAATGATGATGATAGTGGTACCCCCTATGACCCGTATATTGCTCAGACTATTGCAGTTGAACCTAATACTGAGTACACCCTAACTATGTATATCTTACTTAAAAGTAGTGATGAGCAAGATGCGACAGTGTTGTTTGGTGCCCATACTGGTGATGCGGTCGTGGATGGTGATTTTGATAGCGGTGATGTGATTGCTTCTAAGGATTCTGTTTATAGCGACCTATCATCAGAAGATGAGGGCGATGATGACTTCAGACCTGATACCCTAACCTTTAATTCAGGGGCTAACACTAGCATTACTATCTTTGCAAAATATCAATCTACCCTAGGTGACGATATCCGCATAGATGACTTTAGTTTAACCTCACAAGGGACACCAGAAGACGGTTCAGAAGTTTATGTTGATAGCTTTAGATTAGTATCACACCCATCTTTGTAAAAGCCCTATAAAATAAGGCAAGGTGGAGCAGATTAAGGCAGTGTAAGTGACTGCTTTTAACTGCTCTTCTTTGCCTTTTTTGTTTTTAAACCCTTGATAATAAACCAATAGAACAAACTGTTTTTCTGCACACCCGGTTTCAATGGGCTTACTCTCTATGAGCAAATATCTACACTAATACTAGGCTCTGCTATGAGCGAATTGCAGACATATTGAAAATTGTCTGATAGTCTGGATTAAGGTCAGTTTTCGACCCAAAGCGGACTAAAAGTTCACTCTAGCCCTTTATTCCTGATTTACTGGACTTGTTTAAGTAATCTAATGGCCGAGCATTCTCTAGGCAGTAATTTTAAAGTTTTAAAATCATTACTTTTCCGTGCTATTACGGTTGCTGCATCTGTGGCGACAATGACTTGTGTGAATCGACTTACTTACTTGCTTTATCTAATTTACATCCTCTGTGAATATCTTATATTTTCATTATTTATGCTGATAGGCCTTTATTGATAGCGGCAGCAATTCCCACAAGAATAAAAGGCAAATTATAAATACTGACTAATTCAAAGAAACCTCTAGATTTAACTCTGACGCTGCAAATTAAAAACAGCAATGTCCCAAAATAAGCTAAGAATAGATAACCTTTAACTGCACCAATATCGAAAACATGGCCTGTTATATAACCTATAACATATGCGAATAAAACCGCCATACAAATAAGTAAAAGTGAGCCTGACAAAGGGAATTGTTTAGTTTTGTTGAGAATAAATTCAACAAAACTGTTAGCTTCAATTTTAGAAAGATTAACGGCTCTAAAAGCAATAACCAATAATATAGATGAAGTGATTTCAAAGACGGAAATATTTATATTAAGGGTGTCAAATAAACTACAAATTGGTTCTATGAAATAGCTGTCATAAAACTCAACCCCCGTTCTAATGAAGCCCCTCCATTTGATTATTGATTCAGCAAGTGTGGCAATTGAAGTTGCTGATAAAAATGAAGACAGAAACAGAAACCACTTTTCGCCTGTAGTTGCTTTTGTCCAAAGGTTCTTTGTTTCCTTTCCATCTCCAAATAAACTCATGATTGTCCTTAATTTATTCCGTTTTAAGAAATATAAGGGTCAGTGTAAAATTAAGCAAGTCGAAATCAAGGGGGTAGATCACCCGATTTATTTGGATATGTTTATATCCGCTTTGGGCGAAAGCAGACATAGTAGCAAACATAGCCGAACGGCTGCTTTGCCCAAGATAGCGGACGTTCAAAAAATGGATATTTAGGCACTTTCTTGCCTTTAAGTAATATTGGTCAAATCCAAAAATTGCCTAAAAACTGACCTAAGCAGTATCAATTTTTAATTTCTCTGAAAATCCCTCACATTAGCGGGAAATTTATTATTTAAATTGACTACGACCCCTTTATTCCGACCCCTTTATTCTTTTTTATTTGTCCGCGATTGTCGAACGTGTCGGATACTGAATTTTTTTCAGTGCAAAAGTAAATATTTTAGCCTTCTTTGTATCAAATATGATACCCAATAAGCAACAAAACTTATTCTTTAAAAACATAATCTTACCTTTTCAATAACACAGAACAGACATTAGCAGGGATATCACATGTGATACTTTTTCTCTTTAAAATCAAATGGTTACAAAAAATTAAACTTTGCAAGACGAGGTGAGAAATAGTATATTCTCACTGGCGTTTGAGATACTTCTTACGACAAAACTTACTTACAAACAAACGAGGCTATACATAATGGATATTAAACCCCAAAACGAAATAATTAAGCTCAATGATGTCATGAAATTGATCCCATACAGCCGCACTTCAATCTACCGATTAATGACCGAAGGGGTTTTCCCCAAGTCAGTCAATCTTGGAAGTCGCTCTGTTTTTTGGATTAAGTCAGATATTGAGGATTATATTCAAACGAGTATTGATAACAGCAAAAAGGAAGCAGCATGAAAGTAAAACGGCAAAAAGCTGGTGTCTATCTTGCCGGACTGAACACCAGCCTTTTATTTGAAAACCCCACTAAAAAGAGAATTCAGAATGAATATTAACACAAAAATCTGTAGTGCAAACCCACTGGACAAATTAATCAATTCTTGTGGTACGCATAAAGATTGGATAAAAGTAATTTTAGCCAACCCGTGCATTTTAACAGATGAGCTTAGTAAGCATGGATTAACAAGTAATAATGCACACAATATTACGCAAAACATAAACCCAATACTTTTTAAGCTCGGATACTGGATTGCTGTCCATGATGTATCTTCGCCAAGTAAATCTTGGGCATGGAAGTTAGTTACCATTAATCAAGCGTTAAAGCTTCCAATACATATTCGCACTAGAGTGAGACTGGAAGAATTAATTCTAGAGAGTTATCCAAGGGAGTCTGCAAACGATGAATGATAAATTGTTAGCAGCAATGACGGAGGCTGGCGTAATGCCAGCTTTACCGTTAATAATTGATTCATTTGGTGAGACACAGCGCTTTCAAGTAGCTTCCGATAAAAGCGGTAGCTTAAATGGCTGGATAATCTCGTACTCAAATAATTTGGACGATGGCGTATTTGTTTTTGGTTCTTGGTTCTTGGAAAGATGGCATTAAGCATACATTTAGCCAACAAGGTTTTTCAGCTAAAAACCGCTAACTGGACACCCATCGTAATTTTTTTGAAATTAGAGTGGGTGTCTATACAATTTGTTTTTATCATAAATCTTAAGGTGGGGTTTTCTACACTCTCGCTATGAGTAGTAAAATGGGGAGCATATGAAAACCTATAAAGGATCTTGTCACTGCAATGCCGTCCAATTCGAAATCGATAGTGACTTTCCCGAATTAACTACATGTGACTGTTCAATCTGCGTAAAGAAAAATGCGCTTATGGTTAAAGTTCATGAAAATTTCATGAGAATTGTTTCTGGTGAAGAAAATCTAAGCACTTATCAGTTTCATACAAATACAGCTGAGCACTATTTTTGTAAAACGTGTGGTATTTATCCATTCCACAGAAAACGAGTTACACCTGACTATTTTGGTGTAAATGTGTTCTGCCTTGAAGGTTTTAAGTCTGAAGGTATACCGGTTAGGGCTACTGTTGGCGCTGGAATGAAATAATGAGCGTAAAAACTCATAACAATCTAATTAATCCGACCTTAAATCGCTACAACCTTTTCGTCGGCTTATTGGGAAAACTTGCAAGGTTAGATTCGCTGAAGCATTCATAACATGTGTGAGTATCGAGTTGAAATATTTCGATCTTGACTTAGAAGTGAAGACTTTGATTTGTTTTTATATTCATAATAAGCTGAATTTAACTTGCACTATGCAGGTTGAGATCTAGTAGACTATTTGAATATTGTGTTCGTTGCCTTTTGAACTATTTTTCTTGGGATTGGTCTCTTAGTTATTGAGCCATTAACTAATGGAATTACTTCAAAATAAAGCTAGAGCCTCGGTTTCAATTTATCTCAATCTCAGTATATATAGAGTGGTTTACAGGAGTTGTTCCACGTATAAGTGATTAAAGCTGTTAAGCGTGCATTGGTTTTTATCTGAGGCACTAAGCAGGGCCGCTTTATCGTAACGACATCCTCAATCAGGTAAACATCATGATTACTTTTAAGGTGTTATTGTTTTTAAGCTTTATGGGCTTTGCATTAAATTGCAAAGCCCAGTCAAACCTTGCGCAACTCCAAAAAGGTGAGGCAAAAACCATTCTTTTACCTGGAAAAAGTAGCGGAGCTACCAACCCACTAACAAAGTATCTTCGCGATGTATTAGATAAGTCTTACGAAAACTTAGGGTTTCAAGTTGAACATTATGGTTACCCTATGGCTCGAAGCATAGTTGAAGCCAATGCTGGCCGTCTTGATGGTGTGCTGATAAGAACTGATACCGTTACTAATGAATATCCTAATTTACTTAAAGTGCCTTATGCGCTGGCTGAATTTGAGATAATGCTGGTAACCGATCCAGCTAGGTGTCATCCATGTGATGTGGAAAATCTGGATATTGTGGCAACGGTACGAGGCTTTAAAGCCTTTGATTATTATTTGGCTAAAAACCCATTTACGCCCCATGTAACCCAAGTTTTGAATATGAAGCACCTACTAGAGATGCTTTCATCAGGCAGAGTAAATGGCATTGTATTGCCTTATCATAAAGATGTTGGTATCGAGTTGAATGATAAGTGGGCTACTAAGGTGATAGATGTTTACCCAAGCTATCACTTTGTTCATAAAAAGCATGCTAAGTTAATTCCTATTCTACTTGAGCAGTTCAAAATGTTAGAAAAAGAATTTAAGCACCCACAAGCAAGTAATTGAAATGGCGACGCTTGCTGTAAAGATTATAACACCTAGACCTTTACCCTAATTTAACTCACCAAAGCCTGCATTTTTTTCTTTTAGTAAACATCTTTATGATGCAAATCTTGTTCTTGCAATTGTTGATAAAGCCTATCATCGAATATGTGCCGCAGCGCTTCATCAACTCCTTTCGCTATTGAGAACCTGTGGGGGCAGGTTCGCTAAAACGTATCATTTGTTACTAAGTTTACCGTTCAACCTGTTAAGTTATTTAGTCCGCTTTGGGCGTATAGTTGAATTGATAATTTAAGATGCGCAATGACCGCTATTGGCACATCTAAGGCTGTTTGATGCTGTTCTATTTGATGAGCGTTATTCAATAAACATTAGTGCATTTTTTTGGTCAATTTTAAAATCAAACTCCCGTAGAAAATTCATTCCTAGTAAACCGTCTGCATTGCTGATCCCTTCCATTGGCAATACTACTACGGGTAAGTTTTTGACTGTGACATGTTGTAGTGTCAATTCTCGAAATTCATAGATGCTTGCCATAACACTGCCGCCTGCGGTGCCAATAGTAAAGCGCCCTAGGTGATTGACTTTATAGCGATTGCTTAGCCTGTCAAAGTACTGCTCAGAAATAGCCGTGATAGAAGCTCCTGTGTCTATCAACAAGTTCACTGGGTTACCACTTAATACGCCACTAACTAGGTATTGGTCTCTGACTTGTTTAAGGGGGATTGAACGGGCAATGACTTCATTTTCTTGGGGTTGTGTTTGCTCTTCTGGTGTTGTGTGCTGTTCTGCAGGCAGTTGTGCTAACACTATTTGTCTGACTTTTTGTGCGTCTGGGTCGTAATAGTCTAATGCCCCTAAGACGTTTTCCATTAACCCTGCTTGCAGTTGCTGGGCATAGGCTGTGGCTAACGACAAAATATACAATCTGCTGGTGGGTTCGAGTTGCAACAATGGCTCCACAAACATGGCCAAAATATCCCAAGAGTAATTGCGTTCTAACTGAGTAATAGTAGTTTCGGTGAGCTTGCTAATTTGTTGTTCTACTTCGGTTTGCTGTGCTGCCGTCATGGGGCTGCGCTGCAAGTCGTAATAATGGCTAATGGCGTCGCTGAGTAACTCGGTTTCAACTTTCATTTTGGCTTCTATAAGTAAAAATGCCATATCTTGCGGGTGTTGTTTTAAGTAGTTTTGTAGAAAAGGAATAAGCGCCGCAAACTCTCTATTCTGTAACCATTCATTGGCTTGCTCTAGTAATAGCTCTCTGTTTGTAGTTTGGCCAGCGGTGGCCTGGTCATTTTCTTGGTTGTTAAAAAGCTTCGTAGAATGGCTTTGACCTGCATCTGACTGCCTAATGATTGGCTGAGTGATGGTTTGTTGTTTAGTGTTTTTTGTTGAATTGAGGGTAGAACTTAAGGTTTTTTCTGTCGTAATAGAAAAGAATAGGTATACGTTTAAGCTAATAGATAGGGTTAGCAACAAGACTAGCATTGTGTGCCACCTATTCACTACTTAGGCTCCGGTGTAACAGAGATGCAAGCAGGGCCATAAACAGATGAAAATGCTTTAGGCATTCTTTTTGGCAAGCCTGTAGATAATTCAATGCATACAAAATCGGTTTTGGCTGTGAGTAAAGTAGCCTTGTCGCGACGTCTTATAAATTGAAATTGCCTTGACAACTTTATCTTACTATCACAAGACACTATCCAAGTTGCGCAGTCTATGGCATCTC
This sequence comes from Paraglaciecola marina, assembly GCF_004360155.1. Lineage (GTDB taxonomy): Bacteria > Pseudomonadota > Gammaproteobacteria > Enterobacterales > Alteromonadaceae > Paraglaciecola > Paraglaciecola marina. The sequence continues at coordinate 59,725 of NZ_ML178721.1, forward strand.
CTTCATGGGCTGCGGCCAAATAGTTTATCTCGTGCCGACTTATGGCCATGCCCCTATCAATTTCTTGATATTGCTCAATTGTTAAACCTAGATGGTTAGAATGGGCCCAAGAGGTGACCTCTAGTTGCTTTACATAGGCCACATTATTGACATGATGATAGTGATCAATGTGCTCTGGGGCAATTTTCCAAGTGTGCAAAAATGGGTTAGGGAGCAGCCAGTTCATCGGAGTTATTGGTTTTTTAGCGTATATTGGCCAAATACCCCAGCGTCTATCCAGCCTCGGTTTTTGTCACCATTTACAGGTTTAATATCGTGAGAGCCGACAAAATGCTCTCTGATATCGCTACCATCGTTATCGCAATAGGCCAGCATAAATCCTAGTTTTTGCCCTGCTTTTAAAGGCATAGGTGGCAATGGCTTGGCATCTGTAAAGTCATTGGAATAAAGCCTAATCGCTACTTCCCAAATAATATGGTTAGGCTCGGTGCTACTTCGTTTCCACTGGCTAACAAGGTGATCATTAAAATCTCGAGGACTTTTGTCTTCAGCAATATCAATGGCTTGGTTGTCTAGGGCAATATGATAGGCCATAGCCGTATGATTAAACTGGTGATTACCTCCAGATGCGTCACTATCAATAAATATTTCAAGGGCATCATCATCCCAGTAACGCTCTAACGGGTCAGCAATTTTATCAATAAGTATGTCGTCAACAATCTCAGCTTGAACGTATAAAAATTGGTTATCCCATAACACTTTGTAGCGGCCAGAGAAGTCGGCTGCGCTAGGCTGTTCGCCTTGAATAAGGTAAGGAATATCATGCCAATCAGCTTGGTCCCATGTTGATTCTGCTATGCCGTCTATTTTGATTGTTGTCGGCGTAAATGCTATTTCATTTGCCACTATGGGTGTACTAATTAGGCTAGCCAATAGTATATATTTACTGATCAATTTCTATCTTCCTGATGATTGCTTTAATTGGGTAATAGCTTGGCGTAATCAGTCGTTGAAAACAATAGTAAAGTTGTACAGGCCCATTACACTTTTTTGGCATTTACGGGTAAAATGCCGGCCCTATGATGCAGAACGCCCCCACACAGAAATATATATCCCAAACTATGCCTGATTTTAAGGATGGTCAAGCTAGGTGCCATAGTTACCTAGACTTGATTGAGCTTTTTGATAAGACTTTTGCTGAAAGTGAAAGAACCCTGCTGGTTAAAGGGGAAGATGAGCCTATTTATATCCCAGCGAAAAGCGCTGATGCCAAACATCAAATCGTCTTCGCTCATGGTTATTTTGCAAGCGCACTTCATGAAATAGCCCATTGGTGCATAGCAGGCAAGGCTCGGCGTTTGTTAGAAGACTATGGCTATTGGTATTGCCCCGATGGTCGTAACGAAGATGAGCAAGCTGAGTTTGAAAAGGTTGAAGTTAAACCCCAAGCCATTGAGTGGGCGTTTTCAATCGCTGCAGGTAAGACATTTAGAGTCAGCACAGACAATTTAAATGGTGCGCCAGTTGACTCAGAGGCGTTTCAGACCGCAGTAAAACAGCAATTACAGCAATATATTCAGCAAGGATTTCCGCCACGAGCACAACAGTTTATCGAGGTTCTACAAACATTTTATGGTATGCCAGATATCAAGGCGCAGGAGGTGATTGATGTCATCAATTAATGTTGAAACTCAGTTTAAACTAGGCCTATTGATCAACCCTTTTGCAGGGATAGGTGGTTCGGTTGCTTTAAAAGGCAGTGATGGAAAAGAGGTCCGGGAGCGTGCTTTAGCCTTAGGGGCAGAGAAAAAAGCCATGTTCAAAACTCGTTTGGCCCTTGAGTGTTTGTTACCCATTAAAGAAAAAGTGCAGTTATATGTGGCCAACGGTGAAATGGGCGAACAATTAGTCAAAGATATGGGGTTTAGCTATCAAGTGGTATACCACCCAAAACAGATACAAACAGAAGGTGAAGATACCGAAGCCACCGCTTCCGCGTTGATTAATCATAAGGTTGATCTAATTCTATTTGCTGGTGGTGATGGTACTGCACGTAATTTATGTTCTGTGGTGGGGAATAAAATACCTGTGTTAGGGGTGCCAGCTGGTTGCAAAATTCACTCTGCCGTATATGCAGTTACCCCACAAGCAGCGGGTAGAGTATTAAAGCAAGTGGTTGCTGGTGACCTAGTAAGTGTAAGTGACTCAGAAGTGATGGACATCGACGAAGAGCTCTTTCGAAAAGGCAGGGTAAACGCCCGTCAATATGGCGAGATGTTAGTGCCCACTGAACTGCGTTATATCCAAGCGGTCAAAATGGGCGGTAAAGAGTCTGATGAATTAGTACTTGCAGATATTGCTGCACATTTAATTGAAGTCATGGATGACCATCCAGAGCACCTGTTTGTAATGGGGTCAGGCTCGACAGTTGACGCCATTATGGAAGAACTGAATTTAGACAACACTCTATTGGGGGTTGATCTTGTGCAAAATCAAAAGCTGCTTGCAAAAGACCTGACTGCACAACAATTGTTAAATTTAACCGCAAACAAACCCTGTAAATTAGTGATTACCTTAATTGGCGGCCAAGGACATATTATTGGGCGGGGTAATCAGCAACTTAGTGCTGATTTTTTACGCACGCTAGGCAAAGAAAATATAATTTTAGTGGCTAGTAAAGGTAAGTTGAATAACCTGTCGGGTCGTCCATTAATTGTGGATTCGGGTGAGCCAAGTTTAGATGAGCAACTGGCGGGGTTAATACCCATAGTGACTGGGTATCATGATCAAGTGCTATATCCTGTGGCTAATTTTAAAGATGAAAATGAGGAACACGTGTGACCCAAGCGATAACAAATTTCAGTACGGATTTACCAGAATTTACCCAGCAAGTTGAACATTATTTAGATAATGTTGTACAACATGGCACAGACGAACAGCTTTTTACTGCCAGCTATCTGCAAGGGCATTTTGCCGTTGTTGCGGGCCAAAGCTCACTTGAGGGGTTTGAAACCATAGCGCAATTTAAAGAATTGATGGAGCAAAGCTTAAATAAAGCGTTTGCTGCCAACGAGCTTGAAGCGAATGATCAAAAGCAAGTGTGGTCACTTTGGAATACTTTTTTGCAATAAAGTTAATTTTGCCTACGTATTAAATTTCTGATTAAAAAGCGGTTGGGGTTAAGGGCATCGAGTAAATGGTTTGCTAATGGTAGTGGCTCGCCTAACATCTGACTCACTAATAACTCTGCACATAAAGGTGCGGTGGTTAACCCTCTTGAACCTAAGCCGCACAACATAAAACTATTGGGAATATCTACGGGTTCAGGGTAGCGAGCCACAGGTAATGCTTTGTACAAATTTGTATATTGCTTAGTTTGTTCGGTGATATCTGGCACCGCTCCCACCATAGGTAGGTGGTCTGGGCTACTACACCTTATGCCAGCTCTGCCACCTTGAGTCTCAGACAAAGCCTTTGCCCACTGACAGTCTTGCAGGGCTTTTTGCTGCTTTTCAATATTCTGTTGTTGCTCTGAGAATCTATAGTCACAGTTTGTATCATCTTTTACATAGGTTGAACCTATGGTGTTGATGTTATTGAGGCTGGGTGTCATGTAACCTTTATGGCACAGCACAGTGTTAAGGTTAGCTAGTTCATTTTTACTTTCTAAATACTCAACTTGGCCTCTCACTAACCTAAAGGGCAATGCATTCAGCGGGGCTAATTGACTGCTATCACTGCCCGTAGCGTAAATAATAATATCAGTATGGCTCAGGCTGCCATCTAGCCAGTTAAGTTGCCATTTACTTCCATGCCGTGCGACCGACACAAGCTGATGATGGGTTTTCACCTCTGCTTTTGATTGTTTTACTAAGGCTGTTATCAGCTCAGGTAAGTGTATCCAGCCACCTTGCTCAATAAATAGTCCAGAGTAGGGTAGTGGTACGTTGGCTAGGTTACTGGCGTCTTGTGAGTCAACCCAACGTACCAGTGATTCTGGCCATGTTTTATTGTCTGCTAGCTTTTGGTAACGTTGTTTCACTTTATCATTAAAGGCTAATTGTAAGGTGCCGCACCATTGATGGGTAAAGTTACCCCCTGACTGTAATACAGTTTTATATAGGCGGCTTGCATAGGTAAAAGCCGTTGCATGTATTTGGCTAGGGTGTCCTGCTGTAGCGTTTAGTTGGGGGTAAAACCCGCCTTGGCTATTGCCCGAGGCCCCTTGTGCTAATTCGTTATCTTTACAAAATATATTCGCTTTTATCCCTCTTTTACTGAGGGCGTAAGCGCAATTGGCTGCTGCTAGGCCCCCTCCAATTATTGCAATGCTTGGGGCTGTGATATGTGTTGCTGGGGTTCTTTTAAAATAAGGAACCCGCACAGTTTTGGCTTGAGCACTAGTAAAAATCCCAGCTAACATGTCTCGCTTTCGGCCATGGCCTGGGCATTTTTTTGCATCAAAGCCTGCGGCTATTAAACCTCGTCTTACAAAGCCTGCTGCGGTAAAGGTTGAAAAGCTACATTGATCTTTAGCTAATAATGCCATGTGCTGGAATAAAAAGTCGTTCCACATATCTGGATTCTTACTGGGTGCAAAACCATCTAAATACCAAGCGTCAACTAATCCCGTTTTGGGGACTTCAATTTGTGGCAGAACTTGCTGTACGTCTCCAAACCATAAATCTAAGGTTACGGTTCCTCCTAAAAAGGAGAGCCTATGGCAGCCTGATACCAATAAAGGGTATTGGCGCAGTAACTCTTCTGAGTATTGTTTTAATTGAGGATAAAAAGACAACGCCTGAGTTAAGTCGGCAACATTGATTGGAAATTTTTCGATAGATAAAAAGTGCAGTCGCAATGGGCAGTCAGGGACGCTTTGTAGAAATAGGTCAAAGTGTAATAGGGTGACTAAAAAGTTTAAACCGGTACCAAAGCCTGTTTCAGCGATAACAAAATTCGCTGTTTGGCAGCTTTCCCAGCGGCTTAATATTTGATTATTCTTTAAAAAAACATGCTCAGTTTCACCTAGGCCTTTTGCATCAGAGAAATACAAATCATCAAATTGTGTGGCGTAAGGTGTGCCATTCTCATTAAAGTGAATATCGGCATGGGTAATGGTCAAAGTGAAGAATGTCCTAAAGCTACTACGAAGAAAGTGGAGAGGTAGTTTAAGGTACTCGAACCAAAGCAACAATCATTGATATGGAATCTTTCTAATGGCCACAAGGTAAAGGCTTAACCGACATAGCAACTTTAGGAATGCCATGTGATGGCGTCCATCGCTTGAATTCAATAAAGCCATGTTTCCTGTAAAGATTGATCGCGGGCTGGTTTACTTCTGCCGTTTCGACTGTAGCAGTATTAATATCGAATGATGTTAGAACGTAACTAATCAACTTGTCTGCGATGCCTTTTCTAAAAAAAATTGGGTCTACCGTAAGACTATGAATGTCTAATTGTTTGCCAATTATTTGTATTTCAATAATTGCTGCGAGACAAGTTTGCTCACTAAAACCATAAAAATCAGTTGTCGAGTTGACTATATCTTTAGCACTTCGTTTTAGTGGTGGGAAATCCGGTGTACCAATCAGCTCGGCTTCAATTTTATAAGAACTCTGAAAAACACGACGGATCTGATTAGCAATATCTTCATTTGAATTTTCAAGTCTTGTGATCATATTACTAGGTACTTAGCTACGTAAATTGAGTATATGTGATTACTTAGATTATCAAAAATATACATACAACGAGAGTCATTGTAGCGATTTATAGTGCCATAAACTGCTGATTTTGGCTGGCTAATTGGGCGATTTTTATTTAAGCTAACACTTGTACGCTGAAAGCAGACCACTTTGTTAGTGAAAATCATTAACATATACGAAAATTTCCTCGAAGGGTTAATCATGAGAAGAGCGGTAATTACTGGGCTTGGTATAGTCTCTAGTATTGGTAATAATGCAGAAGAAGTCACTGACTCACTTAGAGAAGGGCGTTCGGGCATTACATTTTCAGAAGAATTTGAACAAGCGGGCATGCGTAGCCAAGTTTGGGGCAAAGTTGATTTAGATATCAAAGATCACATAGACCGTAAGACCTTACGCTTTATGGGAGAAGCAGCAGGATATGCATATATTGCTATGGAGCAGGCTATTGCTGATTCAGGTTTAACAGAAGATATGGTGTCTAACCTTAGAACGGGCATAATTGCTGGTTCAGGTGGCGCATCTTCAAAAAATCAAGTAGAAGCAATAGATATTCTGCGCACTAAAGGCGTGAAGCGTATTGGTCCATATATGGTAACGCGTTGTATGGGTAGCACAGTATCGGCTTGTTTAGCCACACCTTTTAAAATTAAAGGTGTGAACTATTCAATTAGTTCTGCTTGTTCAACTAGTGCACACTGTATTGGTAACGCGTTAGAGCAAATTCAGTTAGGCAAGCAAGACATTATTTTTGCTGGTGGTGGTGAAGAGCTTCATTACACCTTGTCTGCTGAGTTTGATGCTATGGGTGCAATGTCTACTAAGTATAACGATGATCCTACTAAAGCGTCTCGTACTTACGATGCTGACCGTGATGGTTTTGTGGGTGCTGGCGGTGGCGGTATGGTGGTTGTTGAAGAGCTAGAGCACGCTTTAGCTCGTGGCGCTAAAATCTATGCTGAAATTGTAGGTTATGGTGCGACATCAGATGGTGCTGATATGGTGGCTCCATCAGGCGAAGGTGCAGTGCGTTGTATGCAACAAGCTATGCAAGGTTTAGATAAACCTATTGACTACATTAATACTCACGGCACTTCTACGCCAGTAGGGGATGTAAAAGAACTTTGGGCAATACGGGAAGTATTTGGTGATACTACTCCTGCTCTTAGTGCAACTAAGTCTTTGACTGGTCATGCTTTAGGTGCCGCCGGTGTGAACGAAGCGATTTACAGTATTCTGATGATGGAGAACGACTTTATCGCTCCGTCTATCAATGTAGAAAACTTAGATGAAAAAGCCGAAGGCATGGATGTTGTTACTGAGACCCGTGAGGGGCCTTTAACCACTGTGATGTCTAACAGTTTTGGTTTTGGTGGTACCAATGCCACATTAGTGATGCAAAAATACCAAAAATAACCGTTTAACAAACGTGCAAAATAACAAAAGCCAGCTTATGCTGGTTTTTTATTGTTTGTAATTCGTACTTTTAGGAATTGTTAAATGTCTAAAAACAAAAGTAACTTATGGCAAGTATTTAAAGGTGTAGCAGCAAGTATGTTAGGAGTGCAAAGCCACGCCAATTATAAAAGTGACTTTGAACAACCTTCTTTTATACCCTTTGTTGTAGTGGGCGTTTTATTCGTTGTAGGTTTAGTTGGTTTGTTAATATTACTAGTAAGTACCCTGACTTAATTAATTGGTTGTATTGGGCATCACACTCTATAAACCTCTATTCTTCGTCCCATTTCTTGGGCAATTTTAGATAGCTGTAAACTTGAAGCTGATAACTGCTCCGCACCCACCACGTTCTCTCTGGCTTGAATTTCAATGTTAGATACATTCTCATTAATACTTTGAATAACCTCATTTTGCTCTTGCGTGGATGTTGAAATGGTTCGCGTTACTTCATCTACTGATTGACAGTTCTCAACTATATTTGCAAGCACTGATGATATCTGATTAGCGTTTGATACGGCTTCTGTCGCTTGTTTGTTGCCACTCTCAATACTTGAAAATGCTTCTTCAGAGCTATGCTTAAGCACATCTACAACATCTGAGATTTCTTGTGTTGACTGTTGGGTACGTTTGGCTAAAGAACGAACTTCATCTGCTACAACAGCAAACCCTCTACCTTGCTCTCCCGCACGAGCGGCTTCTATTGCAGCATTTAGGGCGAGTAAATTGGTTTGATCTGCTACAGATTTAATGACATCTACCATACCTAAAATATCGCTCACTCTGTTATTAAGCTCAGTAATGGTCTCGCCAACTTTAGCCACTTCTTTGGCTGTGAGTGAGATTCCGCTTATGGATGTGGCTACTGCTTTTTCACCGTTTACGGTTTCTTTTGCTGCATTTTCTGCGCCTTTTGACGCTATTTGCATATTTTCCATAACCGATTTTACGCTGTCGCTCATTTCTCCGGTTGAATTAGCTATATTAGATATGTCGAGTTGAAGTTGAGTTAGATTCGTCTGACTTTGATTCGTTGCCGCTGCGGCTTCATTTGTGGCTGATGTAATTTGGTTTGCAGCTTCTTGAAAACTAATGAAGTCTTGTTTGATTTCTAAAAAGGTGTGGTTAATTAAAGAGGCAATAGCTCCTAGTTCATCTTCAGAAATTACTTCAATTGAGTCTGTTAAATCTTTAGTTTTATTAACTTTATTCATGACTCTATTGATTTCTTGAGACTGAGAAGCTCGCAACTGAATAGTACTAAACACTGCGTAGGTTACCAAAATCATCAATATCAAAATAATTAATTCAGTGATGATGAATAAACGTTCTGAGTTCATTTTAGATTGAGAATAGGTTGCAATTTCTTCTAGTAAAACTTGCTCAGAGTTTCTTAAATTGTTTAATCTCTTGGTTGCGACTTCAAACCACTCTTTAGCATCAACATTAAAATTATTTTGTGAGTTTCTAGCAATGTCTCGATAGCGATCAACATCTTTACTTGCTTTAGCATTTACAAACCTATCTATTTCACTTTTAAAGTTGGCCGTTGAAACAGCATATGCTGATTGAATGTAAACATCTTGCTTGCTAACAAGCTCTGAGAATTTTAAGAATAATTGTGATGTAAACGAATCTTGTGAAAATACGCTACTTAGTACCGCTCGCTCAATGCCCGCTTGTTCTTTTGCGTAAGCAAGATTGTATAAAGTAAGAAAACGTTCAGCGGATTTTGTCTCTTCTAGCTCTGCTGCTAACATTCCATTCAAATCTAGAATGAGTTTATTGTTGCTAGTGTAAAAACTTAAGGCATCAGATAAAGATATATTTAGTGAGCTTATTTTTCCGCGAATTTTCGATAGTTGATTTAAATTAGTTACTAGTTGATTGATCGTTAGGTTTGTTGCAGTGTGATAATTGTCTGCTTGGTAGAAGTTTGTAAATGCCTGCAAACTATCGTCTGTTAACTTTCTCTGTTTCTGGAGTTGGGAGTTAAAGCTACTTCCGTTAGAGCCTATGTAACCCGCTGACATACCCCTTTCTTTTTGTAATTCGTGAACTAATTGGCTAGTAAACGAAGTTAACTGTGCATCTGCTACGGTATCTTGTGCCTGTTGAAACGAATGGTATTCTCTAAATAATTCTAGGCTCATAAACACAACGAGAACAATTGATGGGATGAGTGTTAATTTTGATAAATTTTTAGATAGCCAACGTTTCATGCCAGTTTAGTCCTACAATAAAAGTGGTAGATATGAGTATTGCCTAATGAGCTGGTCATTTAAAGCAGTGTAATTAAAATAAATTCAGCCGGTTTTAAGGAGAGGTATTTTGGGCGATATACTGCTCAATATTATTGTCACCTTTAATACTTTATCCGATGGATGTCACTATTACTTGAATAAAATTTTAAATATTTGCAGCTTGCTGTAACCAATTGCAATAATATTTTATGTCTGGACGTTTTGTTAAATTTTATTCATCTAGAGTATTTCATTAAGACTTGAGTATTTTCTTGGTGTGCTTACGAATTTTAGAATCGACAGATTTATCTTGTACGATTTCTTTTAGAAAGCCTGAATATTTGGGTTTATTTACTAGTCCTAAAACTTTGCAATACCAAGCTAAAGTATCGATATGAAGTTTGGATTCTGCATTATGCAAATCTCGCTTCAGCCGAGTTGCAATCCACTCTTGAACTACTGGGGCAGCGGAGCCTGCGCGAAAAATTTCTTCAGCTGCAAATCGGTTCATAATCAAATCGTCGCTTTCTAATAAGTTTAAAATACGTGTGGTATGTAAGCTTTGACTGTTAGAATGACCCTCTAAGTTCTGCATTAATTGGTTTCTTTGTTGGTAAAACCCAATTTTGTTCATAACATGTTTGGCGCGGTTCCTGATGGACCTATTTGAGCTTTCGAGCACTAATCGCTCTAATGTTGAGCTATATTCGTAATTGCCAGATGAGGCTAAGGTACGCAATAAAGCGACTACCTGACGGATCACCACTTCTTCATTTTTAGATTTCGACATTATGTCAATATGCTTTGTTAGTATTATGTTTTTCACATTATCGAATAAGCGTTTATCACTAAGGCCTGAGCTAGTAATGCGGTTACTAAGATCGACCAAATCACTACCCTTTGCTTGCTCTAACTCAGTAATAAATTGATTTACTTCTGCATCAAGTTGACCTTGTAAGTCCGTTGAAAATGCGGGGGCTGAAAAAATAAAAAAAACGATTAGTAATATATTGGATTGTAAATTCAAAGTGGTTTCCTTGTTCTGGGCTTGCCTATTCACACAAGCAATAACCCAGATAGATATTGTACTTAATAACTACAGGGCATTCATATCTGTAATTGGAGTCACATTAGCATTGCCATCGGCAACCCTTTGAAGAACTGCTTGTGCCTTCTGAAGATACTTTTCAGGAACGGGTTTTTGTGAAGATTGATCGATAGCTACTGTTGTCATAGTATTCCATTCTGGAATTCTAGCGTCGTCAAAATCAGCGACACCCAGACTAATAGGTCCCCATCCAGACATATTAAACTTTAAGTAGTATTGTTTACCTGGCTTAAGCTCACCTTGTGCAACTCCCCAACTTCCTTGTACATACACCATAAATGTATGCATACCCGGTGTTGCTTTATATTGAAGTAACTTACCGGCTTCCAATGTTCCAATAAACTGTTCGCCATCCCAGGCTTCAACTTTTGCTCCATCTCCCATAAATACCGCTCTTCTAACAATATTTACCATGGCCATATCTGACGCTATTTCTTGTTCAAACTTCACTTCTTTCATATTGCCTAAGCCAGCGCATCCGTTTAGGAGAAGTATGAGAAAAATAAAAGTGATACTCGATAGATATTTGAGCATATAAAAATCCTTGTCTTATAATTATTTGAAAATTTATGAGTGGCTTTTTGGCATCCATAAAGTTGAAGTGAAACTGCTTGAGCATGTTATTGTTAGTCGAACTGCTATATCGCAGCTAGATAGTATCTATAAGTTTTGGGGATGTAAATCTTTGATATTAAACATTAAGCGCTATAAAGAACTGCTGTTTTCAGATAGTTAAATTGGGCTGATATTTATATCTGACTTAGCTTATCAAGCAAATCTACATCTAGCACCTGCAGCTTGCCGTAACGAATTGTAATAATATTTTCTGTTTGTAAATTTTGTAGAATTTTATTCACCGTTTGCCTAGAGCTATGAATTAATTGCGCCAATGAGTCTTGTGAAATGCTTAATTCGATTGGCGTGTTTTGCGTCGATGTTTGATGATCTTGTAAGCCTTTATGCATCAAGCTTAAGCGTTTACAAAGTTGCCCTTTTAGTGACAAACACCCAGTTTCATCAATCAGTGAAAAGGTAGAGCGTACTCTTTGGCATAGCAACTTCATGATGGCTTGCTGCCAGCTTGGATATTGCTGCATAGCTTCAAAAGCACCATTGGGTAATTTTAAAATAGTGGTTTCGCCTTCTGCATGGGCATCATGGGTGCGTGGTTGCCCATCCACTAAAGATATTTCACCAAACCAAGTACCAGGCAATATCCAAGTGAGAACCAGTTCTTTTCCTTCCAGGGTGACGTTACTTACGCGAACTCTACCTTTTAAAACACAATGAAAACCATCTGCTTGATCATTTTTTTTATGTAAAAACTGCTTATTTTCGAGAACTCTTATTTTACTTTTATGCAGTAAAGTATCGGCTAATTCTTTGGGTAAAGAGTTAAACCAAGGGTTTTGAATTAGGATTTCAATTATTTCACTTTGCTGCATACCGTTCTCAATTGTCTATTTGGCGACAGTTTCTGATAGGTTCATTAGCTTATCTTAGTGCCATTGATATGCAAATGGGATCAGCTTAAATGACAGAAACAATAAAAGATTTAGTCACTCAAGAAGAGTGGCAAGCTAGAGTAAATTTGGCAGCCTGTTACCGAGCTGTGGCTATGTTTGGATGGGATGACTTAATTTTTACCCATATATCTGCTCGTGTGCCCGGGCCAAAACACCACTTTTTGATTAACCCATTTGGGATGATGTTTGAAGAAGTCACAGCCTCAAGTTTGGTGAAAGTTGATTTACAGGGAAATAAAGTAATGGACTCTGATTACGATATTAACCCGGCTGGTTTTACGATTCATAGTGCCGTTCATGAAGCGCGAGACAACGCTAAATGCGTTATTCATTTGCATACCGCAGCTGGGATTGCAGTTTCGGCAAGTGAACAAGGTTTATTGCCTTTGAGTCAGCAGTCATTATTTGCTTTTTCTTCTTTGTCTTACCATGATTATGAAGGTGTGGCATTAAATCCAGATGAAAAAACAAGGTTAGTTGCTGATTTGGGGGACACCCATTTTATGATTTTAAGAAATCATGGCTTGTTGACCTGTGCTGATAATATAGCCGACGCATTTTTGTATATGTACTTATTAGAGTGCTCCTGTCAGATTCAACTCAAGGCCCAATCTAGTGGTCAAAATTTACTGCAAGTACCGTCTGAAATTTTGTCAGGAATTCAAGCTCAAGCAGAGCAAGTAACGCGCTCTGCTGGTGGGACCTTGGCATGGCCAGGAATTTTGCGTAAATTAGAGCGAACTAATCCAGGGTATGATCAATAACAATTGAAAACGCTAAGTTTCAAAAATTATAAATTACACGCCAATTACAGTGAGCTATGTGGCCATAAAATTGCTCATTGGCAATCTGTTGATTTTGAAACAGCGGTGGATAAAGAGGTTATTGTGTTGATTCATGGATTCCCTAGTGCGGCTTGGGATTGGCATTTAATCTGGAAACATTTAGCGAAACGATATCGGCTAGTCAGTTTAGATATGCTGGGGTTCGGGTTATCGGATAAACCTAGCGAACATCAATATAGTTTAATTGAACAGGCCGATATCGTGGAGGCGTTATTGAAAGAAAAAGTCGTGACTAATTACCATATATTGGCCCATGATTATGGGGATTCAGTGGCCCAAGAATTACTTTACCGACATGAACAATCTACTAGTAATAACACAATCGCATCTATTTGCTTTTTGAATGGAGGTTTGTTTTCAGCGGTTCATCGGCCTTTGTTTTCTCAGAAATTGCTACAAAGTCGTTATGGTAAGTTAGCCTGCCAGTTTTTGAATAAAAACAGTTTATCTAACAGCTTCAATAAAATTTTCGGGGCTAACACTCAAGCTAGCCAAACTACTATTGATACTTTGTGGAAATTACTTAAGCATAATAAAGGCAAAGTTGTTTTACCTAAGTTAATTACCTACATTGACGAACGTAAGGTTTTTGGAAAAACTTGGATTGAAAGTATGATCACGACTAGTATTCCAATGTATTTTATTAATGGCGTATTAGATCCTATCTCTGGACAGCAAATGTTAGATCATTATGTAGAGATTATTCCTAATCCATTAACTACTGCCTTAGAAGTAGGCCATTACCCCCAATTAGAAGCTCCTGAGCAAGTACTAGATCTTTATTTTGAGTTTTTAGCTCAAACCAATACATAAGATAGCTGAAGAACTCTCGCTGCAGCAAAGCATAAATAATTCCCTCTTGGCTTTTTTTACAAGACCGTGCCGTGACATAATGTTTATCTAAGCGTTAAATTATCCGAAACGAGTTACCCATGTTATGAAAATTTATTATGAAGACAGTATGCCTTATGCCACTGAGTTTTTTGCTGAGCTAGGTGAGTGTCAGGTGTTTTCTCATAAAACAGTCAATGCTGAAATGTTAGCTGATGCAGATGTTTTGCTGACTCGTTCAACCACCAAAGTTAACCAAGCCTTGCTATGTAAAAGTGAGCAAGTGCAGTTTATTGGCACTGCAACCGCTGGCACTGATCATGTTGATAAAGCTTATTTAGCATCAAAAGGTATTCCTTTTACTTCGGCGGGTGGCTGTAATGCAGTTGCAGTGGCGGAATATGTTCTTAGCGCAATTTTTGTGATGGCAAAGCGTTTAGATTGGCAGGTTGCAGACAAAACTGTGGGTATAGTTGGTGCCGGCAATGTGGGTACTGTGTTGGCAAACGTATTAACTGTTTTAGGGATTAAACATAAGTTATGTGATCCTCCCCTTGCTGATAATGGTGACTCGCGAAAATTTGTGAATATAGAACAAATTATGGACTGTGATGTGATTAGCTTACATGTGCCCTATGTGGCTGACGGACCCTATATCACTGAAGATTTATTTGATGCTAAAAGGTTGTCGCAACTAAATGAAAATCAACTGTTGATCAACGCTTGCCGTGGTGAAGTTGTTAATAATCAAGCTGCTTTAGCGCTTTTCAAACAAGGCAAAAAATTAAATTTAGTTTTAGACGTGTGGGACAACGAACCTAATATTGAAGCAGAGCTTGTACCTTATATTGCTTTAGCAACGGCACACATAGCTGGACATACTATTGAAGGTAAAGCTAGGGGCACAGAAATGTTGTATTTTGCTTTATGTAAGCAGCTTGATGTGCAGCCCACTAAAAAGTTGTCTGATTATTTACCCCTTGCTAAAGATAGCCAAAAATCGTTGCCTGATAGTGAGGAGTTTTGGGATGTGATCGAACATTTAGTGTTAGATGTGTACGATATTTCTGTAGATGATGCTCAATTTAAAACAAAACATGATGGTGCTGAGTCATTTAGATATATCCGAAAGCACTATCCTATAAGAAGAGAGTTTTCTGCAATGACGGTAAATGCTGGAAATTCAGCTCATTCAAAGGCAATCTACGGCCTTGGATTTTTGGCAGCAAAATAATTGCTCAAGAATCTGAATATAAATCAATTTATTTTAATTTTTTAGGAGTATTAGAACCATGTCTCGGGCCTTTGATGTCGCAGTGTTGGGCGCTACTGGATTAGTAGGACAACATATGATTGAAATTCTTGAACAAAGAGATTTTCCGATCAACAAACTTTATCCATTAGCCAGCGCACGTTCAGCGGGTGGAAAGGTGACCTTCAAGGGAAAAGAGATTACCGTTTTAAATGCAGACGAATTTGATTGGAGCCAAGTGCAACTTGGGTTCTTTTCTGCCGGTGGTAGTGTTTCTGAAAAGTTTGCACCTATCGCTGCTGAAGCTGGGTGTGTAGTGATTGATAACACCTCGCAATTTCGTTATGAACCTGATATTCCTTTGGTTGTTCCAGAAGTTAATGCCCATGCATTAGCTGATTTCCGCAACCGTAATATCATTGCCAACCCTAACTGTTCTACTATTCAGATGATGGTAGCCCTGAAGCCAATCCATGATGCAGTTGGCATTGAGCGTATTAACGTATCTACTTACCAGTCAGTGTCTGGCGGTGGCAAAGCTGCGATTGATGAACTAGCTCACCAAACTGCTGCATTGTTAAGCGGTAAAGAAGCTAAGCCTGAAGCGTTTAGCCGACAAATTGCTTTTAACGTTATTCCGCAAATTGATGTGTTTATGGATAATGACTACACCAAAGAAGAAATGAAAATGGTGTGGGAAACTAAAAAGATAATGGGCGACGAGTCGATTCTTGTTAATGCGACAGCCGTTCGTGTTCCAGTTTTTTATGGTCACGGTGAAGCAATTCACTTAGAAACCCGTGCACCTATTGATGCAGAAGAAGTTAAAAACTTATTAGAGCAAGCGCCTGGTGTAGTTTTGCACCGCGACCGAGAAGAGTTTCCTACTCAAGTGAGTAGCGCAAGTGGTAATGATGATACTCACGTTGGCCGTGTAAGAAATGATATTTCTCACCCTAACGGCATTAATTTATGGGTTGTTTCTGATAATGTCCGTAAAGGCGCTGCAACTAATAGTGTACAAATAGCAGAGGCGTTAATTAAGGACTACATGTAGTTTTTAGAGCTGTTAATTGTTTATAGTGAGGGCCAAACCAGTTCTGGTTGTTCTGGCCCTCATGAAATCTAATCAAATGCCGATAGCTTTATACTTACTGCAACTTTAATAGACTTGTATAGGTTTTATCTTGGCTAATCAAAAGCTTGGCAATCTAGATCAAACTCAGCATCTAGTTTATAGTTGTGTAAGATTTATGTTTATATTTCGATCTTGGAATACGAATTGCTAATCCCTACTATTACGCCCGTTTACAGCCAATAAAATGACTAAGGGCTAGACAATTTAAATTGTCAATATTAAAAGATATATCCTTTTTCAAAAGGGTTGGTAAAGATTTATTCGTGTTGTAAACATTAAGTGTTAATTTATGCCGCACCACCTAAAAATTAAAATAAATATCATTGAGCAAGAAGGAACAATATGAATTTGCGACTGAGTGCATTGACACTTTTGATATTGCTGAACTTCATTACAGCTGTCTACGCTGCAGACTTCGAACAAGTAAAGCTCAGAGGTCCTAAAGACTCTACCGCGCACCTTTCTGGCATTGAATATGGGCCGATTACCTCTTCCGATACATTATGGCAAATTGCTACCCGCTATCGAACTAATTCAAATAATAGTATTTATCAAATCATGTTAGCCATATATGAACTGAATGAAGGGGCTTTTGAAAAAGAAAATATTAACCTAATGATGGATGGGGCCATGTTGCAACTCCCATCGCAACGATACATTTCAAGGGTTGATAAAGAGCAAGCAAAACAAAGAGCAGAACTAGATGCGAGAAAACTTCGAGGCCCAATAGAATCTCCTACTGCACTTGCAAACAAGCAAGCTGTTAGTACAGAAGCGTTAGATGAAACAAAACAAATATTAGAGAAGAAACTTGGCGCAATTGACGAGGAACAAACTCGCCAGTTTATGGCGATTAGGAAACAATTTGCCGAGTCTATTAGTAATGTTCAAAGCATATTGGATGAAAATCAAAAGCTCTTTGAACGTCTCGACCAAGTAAATAGTGATATTGATGAAATAAGAAGCAAAGAAGAGCAAAAAGCCCAACAAATGGAAACCATGGGTGAAAGTATTCAAGAGTTATTAGCTAAAGCTCGTCAGGCAGAAGCTGAGCGAGAAGCTCAATTGAAGGCATCTAACACGTCATGGTTTGATGAGCCTCTCAATCTTATCTTGAGTTCAGTACTATTTGTATTGGTATTGTTAGTAGGCATAGCCGTTTGGTTAATTAAACGTAAGGGAGGCGAGCCTAAGCCTGATACAGATGACGAATTAGAAAATCTACCATTGGATTTACATGCAGCAGAAATGGATGATTTATCAGATGCTCTAAGTGCTGAATTGGAAAGTGATTCTGAAGACGAGTTAGATGATGATAACTTGTTTGGCGATGATGATATTTTAGATGATGTGTTGGCTGAAGAGTTAGAAGACTCGTTAGATGACTCATTAGACGAGCTTGGTGATGATACCTTAATTGATGATAGTTCAAACGTATTTGATGACTTAGGTGACGAGGTTTTAGATGATGACTTTGAAGTTGGGTCTGACACAGTTGCACAAGAAGATTTAGATAGCTTATTTGACACTGATGAAGAGTTATTAACTGAAGTCAGTGATGATGAAGATGATTTACTAGGTGAAATTGATAGCAGTGATGACGCTGATAACACATTTGATGTATCCGAAGATACTAGCTCAAGTGATGAAATAGAAGACCTGCTAGAAGATGAACTATTGTCAGATATTCAGGACGATTCAGAAGAAGCTCCTTCGATCGAGCCTGTGGATGACGAAAATGAACAACCAGAAATTAGTATTGATGATTTATTAGATGAATCTGAGTCTTCAGGGTTAGAAGAGGACTCTTCTTTACTTGATGGTTCAGAAGAAATAAATGAGGATGTTTTAGATAATCTAGACAAAGAAATCAGTAGTCAAAATGAAGAGCTGGATGCAGTTACTGGTAGCTTAATTGACGAGTTAGAGCAAGTCGAACAGATGGCAGATATGCTGGGAGAAGATGACTTCGATGATAACGAAGATACACAACTTGGGATTCAAACCTTAGATGAGTTAGCTGAAAACCTTGATGATGATTTACTGTTAGGCGAAGAAGATGAGGAACCTGAAAGTTCAGAAATTGACATTGATGAGCTTTTAGAGACAAGTTCTACTTTTGAGTCCGAAGCTGAACCAGAGCTAGAAGTTGAAGCTGAACCAGAGCTAGAAGTTGAAGCTGAGCCAGAGTTAGAAGTTGAAGCTGAACCAGAGCCAGAAGTTGAAGCTGAACCAGAGCCAGAAGTTGAAGCTGAACCAGAGCTAGAAGTTGAAGCTGAACCCGAGTTAGAAATTGAGTCTGAACCCGAGTTAGAAGTTGAGTCTGAACCAGAGCTAGAAGTTGAAGCTGAGCCAGAGCTAGAAGTTGAAGCTGAACCAGAGCCAGAACTTGAAGCTGAGCCAGAGCCAGAGCTAGAAGTTGAAGCTGAACCAGAGCCAGAAGTTGAAGCTGAACCAGAGGTAGAGGTTGAGTCTGAACCCGAATTAGAAGTTGAAGCTGAACCAGAGCCAGAACTTGAAGCCGAACCAGAGTTAGAGGTTGAAGCCGAACCAGAGCTAGAAGTTGAAGCTGAACCAGAGCCAGAACTTGAAGCCGAACCAGAGTTAGAGGTTGAAGCCGAACCAGAGTTAGAAGTTGAGTCTGAACCCGAATTAGAGGTTGAAGCCGAACCAGAATTAGAGGTGGAAGCCGAACCAGAGCTAGAAGTTGAAGCTGAACCAGAACTAGAAGTTGAAGCTGAACCAGAGCTAGAAGTTGAAGCTGAAGCGGAGATAGAAGTTGAAGCTGAACCAGAGTTAGAGGTTGAGTCTGAACCTGAATTAGAAGTTGACGCTGAACCAGAGCCAGAAGTTGAAGCCGAACCAGAGTTAGAGGTTGAAGCTGAACCAGAGTTAGAAGTTGAAGCTGAACCAGAGTTAGAAGTTGAAGCTGAGTTAGAGGTTGAAGCCGAACCAGAGTTAGAAGTTGAAGCTGAACCAGGGTTAGAAGTTGAAGCTGAGCCAGAGCCAGAACTTGAAGCTGAGCCAGAGTTAGAAGTTGAAGCTGAACCAGAGTTAGAGGTTGAGTCTGAACCTGAATTAGAAGTTGACGCTGAATCAGAGCCAGAAGTTGAAGCCGAACCAGAGTTAGAGGTTGAAGCCGAACCAGAGTTAGAAGTTGAAGCTGAGCCAGAGTTAGAAGTTGAAGCTGAACCAGAGTTAGAAGTTGAAGCTGAGTTAGAGGTTGAAGCCGAACCAGAGTTAGAAGTTGAAGCTGAACCAGGGTTAGAAGTTGAAGCTGAGCCAGAGCCAGAACTTGAAGCTGAGCCAGAGTTAGAAGTTGAAGCTGAACCAGAGTTAGAGGTTGAGTCTGAACCTGAATTAGAAGTTGACGCTGAATCAGAGCCAGAAGTTGAAGCCGAACCAGAGTTAGAGGTTGAAGCCGAACCAGAGTTAGAAGTTGAAGCTGAGCCAGAGTTAGAAGTTGAAGCTGAGCCAGAGCCAGAACTTGAAGCTGAGCCAGAGTTAGAGGTTGAAGCCGAACCAGAGTTAGAAGTTGAACATGAATTTGAATCTGACTTGGAGTTAGATCCCACATTTGAGCAAGAGCTTGGCGAACACAATACTCTAGATGAAGATCAGCTTGAAAAGGCATTGGAAGATTTTGAAAATGAAGAGTTAGATGAAGTTTTAGAAGATCTCACTTCTAATGAGAACTCCTCCTTAAGTTCACTTGATGAGCTAGAGTTTTCAGCAGTTTCTGAAGACGTTTTAGAAGGTGAAGAAAAGTCTATCGATAAGGTGTTGCAAGACTCTCTTAATGATTTACCTGACTTGAATGATATCACCTCAAACTCTGATTTTGACGATTCAATACTTGAAAACGCATTAGAAGAGAATTCTCAATTACCGCCCGTTGAGGATAATAGCGAACTTGAGGATATGCCTGGGTTAGGAGATTGGTTAACGGAAGGTGATGAGCCTCAGGCTGATGACAAAGCCATTGAAGAGCTTGATGATTCTAGTTTTGATGAGATGCTCGAGGCCATTGATTTAGATTTAGAGGAAGAAGATAATTTAGGTTTCGATATCCCAGCTTTATTAGATGAAAATCCAAGTGATAATACAGTTGAAGAGTCGGCAGCTCTATTAGACGAAGAAAATGATGAAGACTTTTTAGATGTTGAATCTCTGCTAAATGATAGTGTGGATGCTGAAGCTGATGAGCTTACTGAAAATGATTTTGACTTAGATATAGAGCTAGAACCATTTGTTTCAGATCAAGACAACCTTGAAATGATTGATGTTGATGCAGATGATGGCATGGGGGCTAAGTTAGATTTAGTTCAAGCGTATATTGAAATTGGTGAAGATGATTCAGCTAAAGAGTTGATCGACGATGTAATCGCTAATGGTACACCAAAACAGGTTGCCGAAGCTAAGAAGTTACTAGACAACCTAGGCTAAAATCTTTTTTGACTGAATCTAGTATTGATTGAATGAATTT
Source organism: Paraglaciecola marina (assembly GCF_004360155.1). Taxonomy (GTDB): domain Bacteria; phylum Pseudomonadota; class Gammaproteobacteria; order Enterobacterales; family Alteromonadaceae; genus Paraglaciecola; species Paraglaciecola marina. Next base: position 80,314 of record NZ_ML178721.1, read on the forward strand.
TGGTATTTTGTCTGTCTCTAATAATGCAGAGGTGCATACGCCAACTAAAATGTTATTAAAGTGGCGTTGATAACCATTAATATTTAGTCAAATTGGATACTTAAGTGAAATTTTACTTTATTGTTTTTAGTGCGCTTTTGAGTAGTAGTGTTTTTTCTAAAGAAACTTCTATTATAGTTTTAAGTAAAGATGACATGGCCGTTGCTAATGTGGTGGTAGCCCTGACTCCTAAGGTGGAGAAAGAGTATACTGCCCCTGAAGAGCTCGCAATCATGGATCAAGTCGATACTCAGTTTTTACCCCATATTTTGATTGTGCAGCAAGACGCTAGGGTCATTTTTCCTAATTCAGATTCCATTAAACACCATGTTTACTCTTTCTCAACGGCTAAAACTTTTGAGTTACAGTTATATAAAGATCTTCGGGCTGAACCATTGCTTTTTTCTAATACAGGTATTGTTGAACTAGGGTGCAATATTCATGATTGGATGTTGGGTTATATTTTTGTTGCCGATACCCCTTATTTTGCAAAAACTGATACACATGGCAAGGTTATTCTAGATGTGCCTGAAGGGGAGTATGTTGTAAAGGTGTGGAACCCTAGATTTCAAGAAAAAGATGAAGTATTAGCTTTAAATATGACAGTTCCTACAGAAGGTTCAATGGTGGTTAAGTTAAACAATGATTTACTGCCAGATCTAAGCGATTACGAACAAAGCGCTGATGAATTTTCAGATTATGAATAAAAACGTAACTCCCTCTTTTTTGTTTTTAGTGGTGTTAATCAAAACTCTTATTAGAACCAAGCATATGCTTGGTTGGATAGTTTTACTGAGTTTTACCAAAACTTATGCTTTTGAAATAGAAGGGGTTGTTCAGCTTAATTATGTCAAATCCGATGAATTACCTGCTTGGTTTGAGCAGGATACTGGGATTCTGGCCTACTCAGAGAATAGCGTCAATTTGCAGCAAGGACTAGTGAAGGTTTCTGATAGCTTCACTAGTGGATTGAGCTATTCACTAGTAGGAAACGTTTATCAATTAGGCTCACAGAATATTGGCGTTTCCCAAGCTCAGGTCGCATTTAAGCCATTAAGTAAAGATAAAATTAGATGGCGAGCTAGGGCTGGTTTTTTTTACCCTAAAATGTCCCTAGAAAATGTTGATACGGGGTGGCTCTCGCCTTTTACTTATACACAATCAGCCATAAATAGCTGGATTGGTGAAGAATTACGAACAGCTGGCCTTGAATTAACGCTGTATAGTCCTGGGCGTAGTCGCAATAGTGCTTTTTCTTGGGAGTTGCATGGTTCGGTATATAAGGGCAATGACACGTTAGGGACAGTCATTAGTTGGAGAGGGTTTGCAATGCATGATAGACAAAGTCTCAATAATGATAAGGTCCCTTTTGCTGCCTATCCAAGTGTGGTGCAAGAAGATAGAATTTTTCATCCAGATTATGTTGAGCCTTTCCATGAATTAGATGGACGATTTGGGTTTTACCTTGGAGCTCATCTAGATTATTACCGACAATCTAGTTTTCGTTATTATTATTATGACAATCAAGCTGATCCTAACGTGGTCAATTATGAACGTTTATATGCTTGGCGGACTAAGTTTCATTCAATTGCTTTGCAGCATAAGTTTAATAAAAATACTCGCTTGATTACACAATGGATGACTGGTAGCTCAATTATGGGGAAGCATTTTGTGTATATTGATTTTGATGCTTGGTATTTGATGTTAAGTCATAAATATAAATCTCATAGGTTTAGTGCCCGCTTTGATTTATTTGAAGTGAGTGAAGATGATATTTTCCCTTGGGATCCAAATAATAGTGATGGTGAAGCCCTCACAATAGCGTGGCGCTACGATCTGAATATGCATTGGCAAGTAGGGCTTGAACAACACTTTAATCAAAACTCAGCAGATATCAGGGCTACTCTAGGTCAAAACGTTAGTATCGACCAACAACAGAGTTTGGCGGTGTTGGAATATCGTTGGTGATTAAATATTTTTCTTACGACATGTTGTATTAGTTAATTTAAATACTTCCCTCGCTTTCAATCACTAAGACTCTCGCCTCACCAATAGGTTCTGCGTAATGTTTAGTACCGATAGACCCGTGAAATATATCCCCAGTTTGTAAAAGCGATGATTGTATTATGCTGTTATTCTCATAGTGCATCACTACTTCACCGTTTAGGACAACAAAGATTTCTTCGCCTTCGTTGATATGCCAGCAGTAAGGTTTATTGGTCCAGTGTAAACGGGTGGTGATGCCATTCATATTGGCAATGGTTATTGCTTCCCATGGCTTTTCTGCGGTAAAGGACTTTCCTTGAGTGATTTTGCTCATCTTTTTCTTGGTGCTATATTTTTGATGTTCAGGCTAAAGGTCAATAATTCTGTTTTCGAATATTCGCTATGGACACGCTGAGTTGATGCTGGGTGATGTTGCAAGCTTACTCCTGTTCTGTAGGCAACCGATGGACGTATTGGCCTTGGGGTAAAACCACCACCACAATTTGGGCAAACATTTTGAAGTAGGGTGGTGACACAGTCGATACAGAATGTGCATTCGTAAGAGCAGATATATGCTTGTTCTGAGTGAGCTGGTAAATCGCTATCACAGCATTCGCAATTGGGTTTAATTTCTAACATTTTGATTCTCCTGTCTGACACCAGTGATATTCCATTTGTCTGGCTGTTCTTTTTGCAAGGGAGGGACTAAACAACTTTTCTACTAAATGTAAGCTCATATCTATACCTGCTGAAATGCCGGCAGAGGTAATAACTTGTTCGTGGTCAACCCAAGGGATATTTTCAATAATGGGACTATCTGGAAAAGCCGCTTTAAATTCATTTATATTCTCCCAGTGAGTGGTGCATGTCAGACCTTGCAAAAGCCCTGCTTTGGCTAGTAAAAATGCTCCGGTACAGACTGAGGCAGTAATAGGTACTTTCATTGCCTGCTGCGAAATCCATTTTATGACCAGTGCTTTAGTTAATTCATTTGAGTGAAACCCACCAGGTATAATCAGTACACTGAGGTTAGGGTGATTATTAATATTAAATTTAGGTAAAACCTTAAATCCCGCCCTAGCGTTAATGTGCCTTCCTGTTTCACCAATTAGAAAAACGTTGTTGATGTCTGGTTGTTTGCTTAATCGAACAGCCGTGGAGAAAACTTCAAAGGGCCCTGAAAAGTCTAATACTTCGGCATTATCGTAAATATAAATGCCTATATTTAATGAGTGGTTTGTTAACAGCATTAAATTATCTCAGCCTTACAGAAAATCTTTAAAACTTGTTCTGTTAGTTTGGGACCGGCGAGTTCTGGTGAGCCTGATGTAAAAGGTGGCGCTGGGTCATACTCTAGTCCTAATTGAATCATTTTTGCTAGGTCTTCGCCGAAAAGTTGTGCTACCACACTTAGTCCAAAATCAAGACCAGCCGTTGCCCCTCCACCAGTTATGCGATTACCATCAATGACGACTCTTTGTTTAGTAGGCGTTACATTGAACCTCTTTAATATATTTAAGGTTGCCCAGTGACTCGTAGCCTTAAACCCATCTAGTAGCCCTGCTTTAGCAAGAATGAGTGAGCCTGAGCAAACTGACGTTACATAATTTGCTCGATTACCCTGGCCTTCTATAAAGCTCATAAACATTGGGTCGTCTGATACGACTTTTTGTCCCAGGCCACCGGGTATACATAATAGGTCCATTTGTGGTGCGTCTTGAATTGAGCAAGTAGGGTTTACTGAAAAACCCGCATCGGTTTTTACTGCATCATAATTGGCTCCAATTAGGTGAATTTCTGCATCGGGCAGTTGGCTAAATACCTGAGCCGGAGCGGTAAAATCAATTGCTGTGACCTGCGCATAAACGATAAAGCCAAATTTCATGACGTGTCCTTATGAGTAATGATGCAACAAAGATTAGCCGCTAATTTGTTTGACATAAATGACATAAAAATATATTTTTCTGCCAGTATTTTGTTTGTGATAGGGAAGATAATGAATAATGCCAGCCTAGAAACTGCAAATCGTCGAGTGTTATTTGTGATATTTGAGCAGTTCGAGTTATTAGATTTATCCGGGCCTTCTTCAGTATTTAATGGTGCTCAAGGATTGTTGCAAAAGCCTTCTTATCAAGTGTTAACTGTGTCCTCTTCTGGAGGGCTAGTTAAGTCTCGCTCTGGTATTGAAGTGAATAGTCAAAAGTTAGCATCTATCCAGGTTGGTCGTTATGACACTCTTATTGTGGTAGGAGGGAGCCGTGGGGCTATCAAAAAGGTCACTTCTGATACCCTATTACAAGATTGGCTCTTAACTAATATATCTAGGGCTGAACGTATCGGCTCAGTTTGCTCAGGTGCTTTAGTATTAGCCGCATTTGGCTTTTTAGATAATAAAAGAGCTACAACCCATTGGGCTGATGTTGCGCAAATGGCTGATGAGTTTCCCGCTGTTAACGTTGAGCCAGATGCTTTGTATTGTGTTGATAATAATATTTGGACTTCAGCAGGGGTAACCACAGGAATTGATATGGCTTTGGCAATGGTGGGCCAAGATCATCATAATAAAGTCATGCATGAAATCGCTAAATGGTTAGTGGTTTATGTACATCGACCTGGACATCAGTCTCAATTTAGTGAGTTACTTGCAGTACAAAATAACCATAAGTTTTCAGATGTTTTACTGTGGTTAGAAAATAACTTAACTAAGCCTATAAAAGTCTCTGATATGGCTGCACAAGCTTGTTTGACTGAGCGTACATTCTATCGAAAATTTACTAATGAGATTGGAACGAGTCCTTCCAAGTTTTTGGAGAAAAGGCGCTTAAATCGAGCTAAGTTATTATTAGAGCAGGGAGAAGCCGTAAAGGCTGTTCATCAAAAAGTGGGCTATCAATCTGAATTGGGTTTTCGCAATAGCTTTGTGGCTATGTATGGAGTGTCACCTGCTATGTTTAAAAAAATGCATTGCAAGTAGTGTAATCAGAAGAGTTGAAATGCTAGCAGGTATAAAGTTTATACCTGCTAGAAACTAGGGCTTAAAAGAAGCTATAGACTAGTGTTAATGAAGTTTGGGTATCAAGTTTTTCAGTATCATCAGTCACATCAGTGTTGTGGTCCATGATTAAAGACACTTTCATAGACAAGGCACCACTAATTACTGCAGACACTGACGTTTCAGATTTAGATTTGGTGTTATCACTACCTACCTCTGTACTAAGCGCTTGTTTAAAAGTTGAAGTATCAGAAATTTTCCATTGATAGTCTAATGCGCCCCTAACGATGAAGCTGTTTTGCTCTACATCTTCGATTGTTTCGTTAAATGAATAACCTGGACCAATACTATAATTAAATTGGCTAGTGTCATTTTCCCACATTTTTTGTGACCAACCAGCAGCAATAGTTGATTGGTAGTTATAACTGCTGAATCTATCATCTGAATATGAAGCAAAACCAAACAACCTGTGATCAGGGTTTTCTAATTTATAATTTGCTTGTCCAGATAAAAAGAATTTTTGCGCTGTGGTTTCAGAAGGCTGAAGTACACCATCGTCATCTTCTAATTTATCTTTTTTGTATAGAGCTTCAAAAACAAAGTCGTTACTCCATTGATCTAATTCTTGATGCGCAGATAATTTACCTTTTATTGTGCTAGTTTCGGTGTTACCAGTAGTCGCGATATATCCGAATTCGCCGTCCATTGTAAACGGCTTAACTTCGTCAGCTGCGTAAGCATTTCCCGCTGCACAAAGTGCTAGTAAAATAAGAGATTTTTTCATTTCATTGTCCTGTTGTGTATTTCGGTTTTAGTTAGGCCTTTGTTTTATAAGCCGAGTTAGCACACCAATAAATTAGTGTGCACTCTAAAACCATTGATTTTTAAAGAAATTGGTAAACTAAGGTGACGGCAGCTTCGGTATCAAGCTCCTCGTCAGTATTGTTAATGCCAGAGTCATGGTTGAGTATTATACTCAGTTTCATGGCTAAAGCACCCGAAAGGCGTGTAGATAAAGAACTTTCTGACTTTGTTCGAGTATATTCGTTATCTGCTTCGGTACTGAGATATTGTCTAAAGGTTGCTTGAGGAGATATTTTACACTTATATTCCATTGCCGCTCTTACTATAAAACCATTTTGGTCTTCAGTGATTGTGTCAGGCATTTCATCAGATATACTATAGCCAGGGCCTATACTATATCTTAATTCACTTTGTTCGTTGTTCCAAAGCCTAGAAGACCAACCTGCAGCTAAGGCAGCTTGATAGCGGTAGTCATTAAAACGATCTCTTTCAAAATCACTATAAACAAATAGGCGATTGTTAGTATCGGTAAATTTGTAATCAAATTGACTTGATAAAAATAGCTTTTGAGCACTGGCAACATCTTCGGTCTTTCCATCCACTTCAGATTCACTTTGTGTATATAGAAAATCACCGACAAGTTGATAGCTCCAGGTCTGTAACTCTTGGCTAATATTTAATTTTGCAGCGGTAGTCGAGGTGTTGGTATTGCCACTGATAAGTAAAAAGCCAAGCTCACTAATGACCGATAGCTCTTCTTCATCAAAGTTCGGTCTTTCAGTCATGTACATTGACTTCATTATGTCTGGTCTAGCGTAACTATATTGAGGAGCTAGTAATATTAAAAGAATTAAAAACTGTCGCATTGATCAATAAGCATAGTGTTTAGTGTGAATGATTTGTCAAAAGTATATCGAAAAGAAAGGCTTAAGTGGATAGCTTTCATTATAAAAATGTGTCACTAATCTTCTCAATAGCTGGCTTTGTAGCCACTCTATGACAGTGATGGTTTCATAATGTTCAAAATATTTTCAGATTCCATTAGGGCAAATTTGATTGCATCTTGCAAATCTTCTTTATCGACATTTAAGTAATTAAGTATTTCTTGGGTCACTAAATCATCTGTTGAATAATAATCGTTATTTGTCATAGCCACGGCAGCTCTTGCTGAAGTATAAATTACGGCTACATCTATATCCTCTAAAGCTTTATCCTCGTTATGAGCATGCATTACTGGTAAATAAAGTTGTGGAGGTATTTGCCATAACTCCAATAAGTTAGAGCTACAATTTGCATAATTAAACCCCAAAACTTTTTGCTGCAGGCTCCAAGGTGAGATTTGTCTATCATACGTACCACATTGAATGGCGAGTTTAGGAGCGTGCATTGCTACTAATAATTCTCCTATATTGTGTAATAAACCTAATAGGAAAAAGCGTTCGCTTCCTCTGATTTTAATTATTTTTGCTAAATGCTTAGCGACTAAGGCCGCATAGATACTTTGTAACCAAAAGCGTTTTAAATCAATAACATCACTACTGAAATGGTTGAATGCCGAGCTGGCTGTTTCTGCCATTACCAAGTTATACAAAGCCTCTCCTCCAATGACATTTATAGCTTTGGATAAGGAGTCTATTTGAGATTCAAACCTAAATAATGGACTGTTTGCAAGCTTTAAAAGTTTTGATGACAGTAAGGGATCTAAAGCTATTAAGCTACCTAAGTCATTTAAAGAGGATTGCTCATCATCCAACATAGCCCTCAGGCGCAAGCAAACATCCGGCAGCGCAAATGATTGACTCGCTACTTTCGCAATATCAGTTGGTTGAATAGGGGGCATGTTTTATCCTTCAGCATTTAATGTGAATCTATAATAAACGAGAGTTTGATAATTCTGCGTCTCTTCTTAGCGTAATAGGTATGAGTATAGATATATAAAAATTGAACTAACTAGCAACCCAATGAAACTTATAAAGTTTCACCTTCCGTAGCTAAAGGGAGCATCTGCAAATTTATTGGTAGTGCGCCGATCTAGGAGTTTTGAATATATGATTTTGATAGTAATTCAAAATTTATTTGAAATTTAAGGCCCATTAACTTTATAGTCGATTCCCTTGTAAGCTGGGAAATAAAAACTTACGTGACTACAACTATGTACACAGCTGAGCGTGTTGTCAGCACAAACGGTATAGAGATTAACTATGATAGTTTTGGTAAAGAAGAGCACCCTGTAATCATTTTGATTATGGGCCTTGCTACTCAAATGGTTTTTTGGGATGTCAGGTTCTGTGAAATTTTGGCTTCAAAAGGTTATCGTGTGATCAGGTTCGATAATCGTGATATCGGTAAAAGTACTTGGTGTAATTCTGCTAATCCGCCTTCCCATTTAGCTTTGTTGGCAAGTGTTATATTTGGTCGAGCGCTAGATGCGCCCTATTCATTAAATGATATGGCTAATGATACGTTGGGTTTAATGGATTCATTGCAGATAAAACATGCTCATATTGTAGGGGCGTCTATGGGAGGTATGATTGCGCAATTGATGGCTATCAATGCCCCTAATAGAGTGAAAAGTTTGACTTCTATTATGTCAACCACTGGCAATAGACAATTACCAAAACCTAAGCTCATATTTCTGAAAAATTTGTTTAAACGGCCCCCTAAACAAGCTGATGAATTTGTGACATTTGGGTTGTCTTTATGGCAAGCCTTACATGGCAACACGTATCAATTTCAAAAAGAGAAGGTGTCAGAGTTACTAAGGCTGTCGGTTAAGCGAGGGCTTAATCCTAAAAGTAATATTCGTCAGCTTGCTGCCATATTGAGCTCAGGGGATAGAACGCAGGCATTAAAAGCTGTTAAGACCCCAAGCTTAATTCTACATGGGGATGATGACCCTCTGATACCTGTCGCATGTGGGTTTGCCACAGCTCAGGCGATCCCCTATTCAAAAATAAAGGTTTATTCGGGAATGGGGCATACATTGCCCGACGAGTTGTTACCACAGATAGCTAACGATATTCTGGAACTAATAGGGACTGCTAGCTAGTAAGGTCAATAACAACTTATTTATCTTCTGACGCATCACCCAGTAAGTTAAGTTGTGGTGAAGGGTTATCAAGTGATTTTTTACGCCTTGTATTTTGTTGTGCACGCCTTTTTCTAATGCCGCAGGCTTTGACGATTTTACTTTGCACGTCTTGTTCTAATTTTGTCCAGTGTAAACGTTCGTCTCTGGAGCGATAGCAACCTAAACAAAATCCCTTTGGCCCTGATTGGCAAACGCCAATACATGGGCTAGTAATTTCAAAGATTTCAATCTGCTTCACTATTGCCTCAGGTGTTATTGGTCAAAAACGTTTACGGTATTTGAGTTTAGCATACCAAGGTTTTAAGACTGAAAAATAGACAAGTATTAAACCTGTTAAGGTAAACAGCAGAGATAAACCTGCTGCTCCAATCAATAAGGGATGATTAAAGTCTTCACGGTCTTGGTAATCCATAATGTGTAACATCCAGAAAAAATCATACAGACGCCAAATGTCACTGCGTACCGAGACTATTTTTCCAGATTGTGGGTTGATATAAAAACTCGTGTGTATCCAGTCGTCGAAGTTGACTTGATACATTGGCAGATTTAAATGTCTAACCTCAAAAGGAATGGTTTTTAGATTTATGACGGTTTTAGCCTTTGCACCCTTAGCATGGCGAGACTCAGCTAACGCCAGAATGTTCGCCTGGGTAAGATATGGAGCGGGTTTTCCTGTAGAAGGGTTTAGCCAGTATGTTTGTCCTTCAATGTTTACTGCTTCTAGTACCCAGTTGTTTTGACTTAATTTCCAGCTCAGACTTTGCCATTTAGAGAGTGATATATCGTTTGTAACTACAGGCTTTTTAAGATTTTGTTTTAAGGTAGGCAGTAGCAAGTGTTTACCCCGTACATTTTCAATAGGAAATGCACTCATTACCACGCCGCCACTTATCCAAAGTAGGATCTGTATTCCTATCAGACAAGCTATCCATTTATGTAGTTTTCGCCAAAATTTCATCTGACTCTCAAAGGCTGAAAAAAGACCGCATGATTGCGGTCTTGTTGATTTATTACTGCGGGAGTTAAATTACCAAATTTTCACTCTGTCTTCTGGCTTAATGTACATAGCGTCACCTTCTTTTACATCAAAAGCCTTATAAAAAGCATCAACATTGCTGGCGATGCCGTTTACACGATATTCGCCAGGTGAGTGTGGGTCACTCAATAATCTTGCTCTTAATGCATCTTCGCGGTATTTGCTACGCCATACTTGGGCATAACCCATGAAGAAACGTTGGTCACCGGTTAATCCGTCGATAACGGGCGCTTCTTGGTTCTGAAGTGACATCTGGTAGGCTTTGTATCCTATAGTAACACCTGATAAATCGCCTATGTTTTCACCTAAGGTTAGCGAGCCATTTACGTGCTGTCCTTCGATTGGCTCAAACTTGTCAAACTGGGCTACTAGGTTTTGACCTAATGCATCAAAAGCTTCTCTGTCTTGCTCTGTCCACCAACTACGTAGATTACCGTCGCCATCATATTTTGAGCCTTGATCATCAAAACCATGCCCCATTTCATGACCAATTACGGCACCAATGGCACCATAATTAACGGCATCATCGGCGTCCATGTTAAAAAATGGCGGTTGTAAAATACCCGCTGGGAAGACAATTTCATTCCGTATCGGGTGGTAATAAGCATTGATAGTTTGTGGCGTCATGCCCCATTCTGATGTATCAACGGCTTTGCCAATTTTGTTTACTTCATAAAAGTGATCAAAGCGTGAATAACGTAAATAGTTGCCCACTAAGTCATCTGCGCGGATTTCTAGTTCAGAGTAATCTCGCCATTTGTCTGGGTAACCAATTTTAGGGGTAAAGGCTTCTAGTTTTTGCAGCGCCGCTTTTTTGGTTTCTGCGGTCATCCAATCTAGTTGTTGAATGCTTTCTCCATACGCTTTCGTCAGGTTGGTAACTAACGCATCCATTTTGGCTTTTGCTTCAGGCGTGAAATGCTTTTCTACATATTGTTGTCCTAAAACTTCACCAAGTACACCACTGGTAGAGGCTACTGCACGTTTCCAGCGAGGCTGTTGTTCTGGAATGCCATTTAGAGTGGTGGAGTGAAAAGCAAAATGTAAATCCACAAAATCTTGACTTAAACGAGGGGCGTAAGTGTCCACTAAATTGTAGGTTAGGTAGTCTTTCCAGGTTTGTAGACTATGAGAAGCAAAGATATCGGCTACTTTTTCGAAATAAGGCATGTTTCTGACAATTACGTCTTGTACTTGTCCTATACCACCGACCTCTGCGTAGGCATTCCAATCAAAGCTGCCAAGTAAAGCATTAACTTGGGTCGCAGTTTGCTTGTTGTAATTTTTTTCTGCGTCACGGCGCTCAACACTAGAAATATGGCTAGCCGCTATGTCTTTTTCTAACGCCATTATATGACTGGCTGCATCAGTGGCAGATGAGTGCCCTGTTTTTGCTAATACGTCAGCTATGTAGGCCTGTGTCGCCGCTCGGAAATTAACAAACTTCTCATCTTCTTTACTGTAATAGTCTCTATCAGGCAGAGTTAAACCGCTTTGATATAAATACAGTGCCTCGATAGTAGGATTTTTGGCGTCTGGGGTATTGTAGTAGCCAAATGGGCCAGCCACTCCTAAAACATAAAGTTCCCCAAACATTTTAGATAACTGTTCCATGCTTTCTATAGCATTTATGTCATCTAATATCGGCTGTAATGGCGTTAGTCCCAAGGTATTTACCAACTCAACATCCATATAGCTATTGTACATGTCTCCTAATTTTTGAGAGTTTGAGCTTTTCTCTGCGGTACTTTTTGCTGCGTTTTGGATCAAGATTTTAAGATTGTCTTGTGTGTCGTCATAAAGAACATTGAAGACTCCGTAGCCTGATTTATCTGATGGTATCTCTGTTGTCTTTAGCCATTCGCCGTTTACGTGCCTAAACAAGTCATCTTGAATACGAACTGTGTTATCAATAGCCGTTAAATCAATGCCTGAGGTGAGTGGAACTGCCGCTTCTGTTACGCTTGGTGCTGACTCTTCTTTGGTTTCTGGTGGAGTACATGCACTAAGTCCTAGCGCAATACTGACTCCTAATGCTAGTAAATTAACTTTTTTCATCTGTCTACCTGTTACACGGAGTAATGAATTTACTCTCGATTTTAATCGGGGATTTGCCGCGGCATTTTACTGCCTGGTTTAGTGTTGTGCAAAAGTAGCCTGAACTTAAGTGTCAGAAATTGTTTCTATATCTGTATTGCGTCATTATTTTATGGATAAATGTCAAAAGGATTACTTAACCCCTGTTAGGTTGTAAGTAAAAAGTACAACTATTTCACTTTGTTTTGGTCAAAAGACTTATACATGTTTCAAAATAGGCCCCTATGAATTTTTGTATTAAAACTAGTTACTGTGCTTTAGTCTTTTTATTCTCCCAGTGTATACACGCTAACCCAACTATGTTTAGTGATGTAATTAACCCTAATAGCAATCAAGAACTGTCTCAAAATGATTGGCGAAACAGTAGTCTCTCAATGGATAAGTTTATTGATGATTTACTGGAGAAGATGACCTTAGACGAAAAGATAGGACAGCTTGATTTACAAAGTGGTTATAGAGGGGTAACAGGTCCGTTTGTTAACGCAGCTTACGAACAACAAATTAGAAATGGCAATGTCGGGGCTATTTTTAATGCCTATGGGGCGGAATTTGGTAAACGCTTACAAACAATAGCCGTAGAGCAAACTCGCTTAGGCATTCCGATTATCATGGGTCATGATGTGATCCATGGTCATAAAACTATATTCCCTCAATCTATTGGTGAAGCTGCCAGCTGGGACTTAGAAGCCATACGGTTAAGTGCGAAAATTGCAGCTAAGGAGGCGTCTGCTGACGGTATAATGTGGACCTTTGCACCTGTGGCAGACATAGTAAGAGACCCACGATGGGGGAGAGTGTCAGAAAGCGTAGGAGAGGACCCATTACTAACATCTGCTATTTCGGTGGCCAGAGTCAAAGGTTTTCAAGGAGAAGATATCAGCCTAGATGACACTATCATGGCCACTGCTAAGCATTTTGTCGGTTATGGCGCATCTCAAGCTGGCAGAGATTACAATTCTACAGATATATCTGAACATAGTTTGTGGAGCCTTTATTTACTGCCTTTTAAAGCTATGTTAGATGCAGGGGTGACCACATTTATGACAGGTTTTAATGATTTAAATGGTACGCCGGTTACGGGGAATCGCTATTTACTTGAAGATGTACTGAGAGATAAATGGGGGTTCAAAGGGTTTGTTGTAACTGACTACACCGCAGTTAAGGAGTTAGTGGCCCACGGTTATGCCAAAGATGAAAAGCATGCCGCTCAGCTTGCCTTTAATGGTGGGGCAGATATGGATATGGTGGGCCAAACCTACCTAAAATATCTGAAGCTATTAATCGAAGAGAGAAAGGTTTCTGAGGCTAGGTTAAACGGTGCGGTAAGACGAATTCTTGAAATGAAGTGGCGTTTAGGTTTATTTGCAGATCCTTACCGTTATCATGATGATAAGCGCGCCGCTCAGCGCATTCTTACAAAAGAAAACCTCGCCGCAGCTAACGATATGGCAAGACGCTCTATGGTGTTATTAAAAAATCATAATCAAACCCTACCTATTGATACTAAAAAAATTAACAGTATTGCACTTATTGGTCCGTTAGCTGATAACCGCTATGACATGATTGGCAATTGGGCTGGAGCGGGTGACCGTGGAGCGCAACCGGTAACTGTCAAAGAGGGACTTGAAAGTATACTCGGTGAAGACGTCACCACACGTTATGCCAAAGGAGCCACTCACTCATATTTGTTATCTCATACGGGTATGTCTTCACTCATGGACATAGATGTCCCGGTTTCAGGTCAGACTGTACAAGATTTACAAACTGAGATAGATGAAGCTCTTAAGATTGCAAAAGAGTCTGATGTAGTGGTGATGGTTCTAGGTGAAGACCAAAGAATGTCTGGCGAAGCCTCTAGTCGCACAGAGTTAAGTTTACCCGGAAACCAACAAGTACTAATGGAAGCTCTACGTAGCTTGAACAAGCCCCTTATTTTAGTGGTGATGAGTGGTCGACCCAATGATTTAAGGTGGGCTGACAGTAATGTTGATGCCATTTTACATGCTTGGTATCCGGGCACTATGGGCGGGCAAGCTGTGGCTGATGTATTGCTAGGTAAATACAACCCAGCGGGCAAGTTACCTATGACATTTCCAAGAACAGTGGGGCAAGTTCCGCTATTTTATAACCACAAAAACACTGGGCGACCAATAGGCTCTGCTAATCCGGCTCATACGCCTGCAGAATATACTTCCCGTTATGATGATTCTCTCAATTCCCCTCTATACGCTTTTGGTCACGGGCTAAGTTATACCCAGTTTGAATACAGCCCTCCAATATTAAGTAGCGAAAAATTAACGCCTAAAGGTGAACTGACTATAACGGTACAGGTAACAAATATTGGTGATAGAAAGGGGGAGGAAGTCATTCAGCTGTATACACATCAAAAAGTGGGGTCAATTACTCGTCCTATAAAAGAGCTCAAAGGTTTTCAGAAGCTAGAGTTTGCACCTGGAGAAACCAAAAATGTTAAGTTTACCCTCACCCCTGCCGATTTAGCGTTTTTCAGAGCTGATATGACTTGGGGGACAGAGCCTGGAGAGTTCGATGTTATGGTTGGAGGCGCGTCTAATCAAGTTCAGACCCTAGCTTTTACTCTAACAGATTGATGAGTTGATAAAACACGTGTGGTTTTTGTTTGCTTTTAAGAAGTGTAATTTGAATAAATAGGAATATAAAAATGAATAGGTTGCTGCTTTTAGGTTTAGTTTTTTTGAATATTAGTTTTACGGCATCTGCTAGCGAAGGCTTAATACGATATGAAAGTCCCTATTCAGTGGATGAAACTATGGCTCGATTTAAAAACATAGTGCTTGGAAAAGGCTTTACTGTGTTTTCTGTCATAGATCATCAGCAAAATGCCGCTAAGGTAGGATTAGAACTCGAGCCAACTCAAGTCATATTGTTTGGTAACCCTAAAGTGGGTACGCGCTTGATGCAATGCGCTCAAAATACTGCCATCGATTTACCACAAAAAGTGTTGATAACAGAAGATGAAAATAAGGTGTGGTTGGCTTATAACGACCCTAGCTATTTGAAAAATCGTCACCTTATAAAAGGCTGTGACTTGGTTATTAACAAAGTGTCTGGGGCGTTAAGTTCGTTTTCAAAAGCAGCCATCGCAAAGTAAAGAGTAAAGGTATTAACCGCTATTTAAGGCTAATTTGCACATTGTTTCCTTACTTACGCCTGAAATTATTTTAACTTCAGATGTCTGACCTACTGTCATTAATATTATTTTAGTAGGAGCCAATTTATGAAACATAGTAAAATAATTTGCTTTATTTGTTGCTTAGCGCTCACATCTTGTGCCATTGGTCCTGGTGGACGTAGAGGTGGTTCGATACATGGCCACGTGCGAGCGGGTGGCTCAGGGGCCGCGCTTATTTTAGGGGCTGGGGTGTTAATAGGCACCATTATAACGTCATTGCCAAAAAGACATGTTGCCGTTAAAGATGATCTATATTTGTCTGATGGTGTGTTTTATAAACCTACACCTTCTGGATATGTAGCCGTTGCCGCCCCAATAGGGACATGGGTGGCTACTATCCCTAAACAGCACGATGTCGTTCACATTAATAATTATGAGTACTTCAGAAGTCACTCAACTTGGTATCGATATGACTTCGATAAAGAACAATATCAAGTGGTCAGTAATCCCTTTGATAATTGATACTAAGGGGCAAAGTGTCTGTAATTTAGTTTTGTCTAACGCATAAGGAGCTTAGTCATAGCCTAAGTTCCATTAACAATTACACTAAAGCTTTAAATGTCACTGTATATTCAGCTAAGTCTTGGTAAGCAATTGTGGTTTCAACGTCAAAGGCCATGTCTAACACACCTTTGAATGACCCGGTAATAATCACTTCACCAGCTTCAAAGCTAACGCCCCGTTTAGTCATATAATTGATTAACCATACTAGCCCGTCAATGGCTCGAGGGTTGGGGTGCTTACCATCTAGTACTTGAGTACCGCCTTTTTGAGTCACACTAAGTTGTACTGTACTTAACTCGATTGCCGTGGCTTTGTCTACTTCTGGGCCAACAAACACGCCTTGATTCACCATACAATCGGCTAAGCTATCGGCAAACTCTTTATCTGAATCATCAGCATAACGGCTCTGTATTAACTCTAAGGCCATGTGTGTACTGCCGATTGCGTCAATAATTTCAGTGTCTGTATAACCACTGCTGTTTGGTCCAAGGGGCCGAGCTAAGACAAAGCCAATCTCAGGCTCTACCCGGGCCACGCCATTATCTGCGTATAATTCAATAGTATTCGTGTCTTGTTGTACATCAAAAATTGGGGCGACGACTATTTTTCCTTCTGCAGGTGGTAATAAGCACTTCCAACCTTTTACCTTGTGTAGTTTGGCCATTTCACCTTGAATAGCTAATGCATCGTCATTGCTAGTTGGGCGGATTGATTCATCTAAGCAAGGGGCTTTGGTACCTGCTTTACGGCGGCTAAGCAGTTCTTTGGCTGCTGTTTCAAAACTATTCATTTACCTTCTCCATGTATGTGTTTGTTTAGATAATAAAAAAGGGCCAATAGGCCCTTTTAAACATGTTAAACACTAGGTTTTACTTCTTCTTTTTAACGGCTTTAGCGTTAGGTAAATCAGTAATTGAGCCTTCAAAGATCTCAGCAGCTAAGCCGATTGATTCGTTAAGTGTAGGATGAGCATGAATGGTTAAGCCTACATCTTCAGCGTCTGCGCCCATTTCAACGGCAAGACATACTTCACCTAACATTTCACCAGCATTGATACCGACAATTGCACCACCTAAAACACGGCCAGTTTCTTTGTCGAAGATCATTTTAGTTTTACCTTCGGTGCGGGCAGATGCGATAGCACGGCCAGATGCAGCCCAAGGGAAGTTAGCAACTTCAATTTTTAAGCCTTGCTCTTTTGCTTCACGCTCTGTAACACCAACCCAAGCCATTTCTGGATCGGTATAAGCGATTGAAGGAATACAGCGAGGGTCAAATACGTGTTTCTTACCAGAGATAACTTCGGCAGCACAATGTGCTTCGTGTACCGCTTTGTGAGCAAGCATAGGTTGACCAACAACATCACCGATAGCGAAGATGTGGTTAACGTTAGTACGTAACTCGTTAGTTACATTGATGAAGCCACGCTCATCTACTGCAACACCGGCTTTTTCTGCATCGATTAGTTTACCGTTAGGCTTACGGCCAACAGCTACTAGGATCTTGTCGTAACGAACTTGTCCTTCCGGTGCATTTTTACCTTCAAAGGTAACGTACAAACCGTCATCTTTAGCTTCAACTGCAACCACTTTAGTAGACAACATGATGTTGAATTTTTTCTTGTTGTAGTTGGTGTAAACTTTAACTATGTCTGCATCAGCAGCAGGCACTAGTTGGTCAGCAAATTCAACTACAGAGATGTTAGAACCTAAAGCGTTATAAACCGTACCCATTTCAAGTCCGATAATACCGCCACCTAGTACTAACATTTCTTCCGGAACGTCTTTAAGTTCTAAAGCACCAGTTGAATCAATAACACGAGGATCATCATTTGGGATGAAAGGTAAATCTACAACCGATGAACCCGCTGCGATAATAGCGTTATCAAAAGCAATAGTGGTTTCTTTGCCGTCATTACCTGCAACCACTACTGTTTTATCAGATGTGAATTTACCGAAACCATAAACTGTGGTGACTTTACGGCCTTTAGCCATGCCGCCTAAACCACCAGTTAATTGACCAACTACGCTTTCTTTCCAACCACGAATTTTGTCTAGGTCGATTTCTGGTTTGCCAAAAGTCACACCGTGAGAAGCCATTGCTTCTGCATCGTCGATGACTTTAGCTACGTGCAATAGGGCTTTAGAAGGAATACAGCCTACATTTAAGCAAACACCACCTAGTGTTTCGCGGCTTTCTATTAGTACTACATCTAAACCTAAATCTGCAGCTCGGAACGCTGCTGAATACCCACCAGGTCCTGCACCTAATACTACTACTTGAGTTTTAATTTCGCTCATTTGAACCTCAAATTATCCTGTTATGACAGTATGTATGGCTATATCTCTTAAAAGAGTGTGTAAACCATACACTGTGAATAAATATTTTTTAACTTTATTTATGCTGTTAAGCAAAATCGATAACACTTATATGTTATCGATTTGTATTTTTTAAAGTACTAAACGGCGTAAATCGGTTAAGTTGTTAGCAACCTCTGTTGAGAACGCAGCACCTTCTGCACCATCAATCACTCTATGGTCATAAGACAAACTTAACGGAACCATTAATCTGGGTTCAAATTCCTTACCGTTCCATTTAGGTTTCATATCTGACTTAGATACACCTAAAATACCCACTTCTGGTGCATTTACGATTGGAGTAAATGCTGTACCACCAATGCCTCCTAAGCTAGATATAGTGAATGTGCCACCTTGCATGTCAGACGCTTTAAGTTTGCCGTCACGGGCTTTACCAGAAATAACGATTAACTCTTGAGACAGCTCTTCAATGCCTTTTTTGTTTACGTCTTTAATTACCGGTACAACCAAGCCACCAGGTGTCGCTACTGCAATACCAATGTTTACAAACTTTTTAAGAATTAAGCTAGCACCGTCTTCAGATAAAGATGAGTTCATGTTCGGGAACTTCTCCAATGCCCGTGCTACCGCTTTCATCACGAATACGAGTGGCGTAATTTTTAAGCCTGTCTTTTTCTTCGCATGGTAAGCATTTTGTTCTTTGCGGAAGTCTTCGATATCTGTGATATCAGCTTCATCGAACTGAGTAACATGTGGAATAGTTGCCCAGTTGCGATGTAAGAATGGGCCAGAAATTTTCTGAATGCGACCTAAGGCCACTTCTTCAACTTCACCAAACTTACTATGATCAACCGGTTTAACAGGAACAATTTGTAATACATTGTCGCCCACTACTGCACTGCTGCCAGCTGCCGCTTTAGGCGCTGCAAGCGCTGCTTTTACATATGCTTGAACATCTTCTTTTAAGATACGTCCTTTACGACCCGTTCCTTTCACTAAGCTTAAATCTACACCAAATTCACGACCTAAACGGCGAATAGCCGGAGAAGTGTATACTGGACCTGATGACTTAAAGTCACTCGGTGCAGCAGGCGCTGGAGCTGGTTTCGCTTGAGGAGCTGGGGTTGGCGCTGCTGCAGGTGCTGGAGCCGGAGCAGGAGCCGGAGCTGCTGCCGCTGGAGCTGGAGCAGAACCGCCACCTTTGGTCTCAAGTTTAATAACAACTGAACCTTGCTTAACTTTATCACCAGTTTTGATGAACACTTCTTTCACAGTTCCTGCGTGAGTTGAAGGGACATCCATAGTTGCTTTATCAGTTTCTAAGGTGATTAAACCGTCTTCTTCTTCGATTTCATCCCCTACAGCTACAAGCACGTCGATAACGTCTACTTCGCCGTCTTCACCAATATCAGGTACCGCTACTTCAAGGGTTTCACTTGCTGCAGGTGCGGCGGCCGGAGCAGCTGCTTCTGGCGCTGGAGCAGCAGGTGCTGTACTAGCTTCAGATGCAGAGCTAGCGGTTTCTAGTTTAATAACTAGTGTACCTTGTTTAACTTTATCACCAGTTTTGATGAACACTTCTTTTACTGTACCAGCATGGGTAGAAGGTACATCCATAGTCGCTTTGTCAGTTTCGAGTGTGATTAGGCCATCTTCTTCTTCAATGACATCGCCAACTGCTACCAGTACATCGATAACATCAACTTCACCGTCTTCACCAATATCTGGTACGGCAACTTCGATGACTTCGCTAGCACCTGATGTTGCAGGTGCCGGAGCTTCTGCTGGTGCAGGTGCCGCTTCTATAGCTGGAGCTTCAGCTACCGGTGCTGCTGGCTCTTCAGCTGCTGGAGCATCTGCTCCCGCGGCTTTGATTTCGCCTATTACGTCACCTTCTTTTATTTTGTCACCAACGGCAACGGCTAGGCTTGCTAACTCACCAGCAAAAGGTGCGGGGATATCCATTGAAGCTTTATCAGTTTCAACGGTAACGATACCTTCATCAGCTTCTAGTGCATCACCAACGGCAACACAAATTTCAATGATTTCAACTTCTTCGCCACCCACATCAGGGACTAGAATTTTTTGAATATCAGACATATATAAGATTCCTTATCTAGTCGCTATTAAGCGTAAAGTGGATTAAGTTTATCTGTGTTGATATCGAAACGTTTAATTGCTTCTGTTACAACACTCTTTTCTACTTCGCCACGTTTAGATAGTTCGTACAACGAAGCCACTACTACGTAAGCTGCATTGACTTCAAAGTGAGTACGTAAGTTATCACGGCTATCACTGCGTCCGAAACCGTCAGTTCCTAAACAGCGATAATCAGTTTCAATGAATGCACGAACTTGATCAGAATAACCTTTAACATAATCTGTGGCTGCAATTGCAGGACCTGCATCTTTCGTAATAACCTGACCAATGTGAGCAGTAAGAGGCTCTGCTTCTGGGTTTAGCATGTTCCAACGTGTTACGTCTTGGCCTTCACGGGCTAGTTCATTGAAAGAGGTCACTGAGTAAACATCAGAAGATACGTTATAATCAGCGCTTAAGATTTGAGCGGCTTTACGTACTTCATTTAAGATAGTACCTGAGCCCATTAGCTGAACGTTAGATTTAGCTTTTTTCGCTTCAACTCGCTCTAACTTATAAATACCTTTAATGATATCTGCAGCTACGTCATCACCTTCTGGCATAGCAGGGTGCTGATAGTTTTCGTTCATTAATGTTAGGTAATAGAAAACATTTTCGTTTTCACCATACATGCGACGTAAACCGTCTTGTACGATCACTGCTACTTCGTAACCATAAGTTGGGTCGTAAGTAACACAGTTAGGTATCAAGTTAGCTTGAACATGTGAATGTCCGTCTTGGTGCTGTAGGCCTTCACCGTTAAGGGTTGTACGGCCAGCTGTTGCTCCCAGTAAGAAACCACGTGCCTGGCTATCGCCCGCTGCCCATGCTAAGTCACCAACACGTTGGAAACCAAACATTGAGTAGTAAATGTAGAATGGAATAGTTGTCGCATTACAGGTTGAGTAAGACGTACCAGAAGCAACCCATGACGCCATTGCACCTAATTCATTAATACCTTCTTGTAATACTTGGCCTTTTTTATCTTCACGGTAATAAGCAACTTGGTCAGCATCTTGAGGAACGTATTTCTGTCCTTCACTCGCATAGATACCTACTTGACGGAATAAACCTTCCATACCAAATGTACGGGCTTCGTCAGGAATGATAGGCACGATACGTTTACCAATTTTCTTATCTTTCAATAGGCTGTTTAGTACACGTACGAATGTCATAGTAGATGAAACTTGACGGTCACCTGAGCCTTTAAGTATCGCATCAAAAATGGATAGCTCTGGCATTTCAAGTTGTTCTTCAGCTTGCATACGACGTTGAGGTAAAGTGCCGCCTAATGCTTCACGGCGCTCTTTCATGTACTTATATTCAACGCTGTCTTCAGCAAACTTGAAGTAAGGTAAGTCTGGAATCGCTTCGTCAGCAACTGGAATGTTGAAACGGTCACGGAATTGTTTAATTGAATCAACGTCCATTTTCTTAACGTTGTGAGCAATGTTTAATGCTTCACCTGATGCACCTAAACCAAATCCTTTAACGGTTTTAGCAAGAATAACAGTAGGACGACCTTTAGTATCCATAGCTTTTTGATAAGCAGCAAATACTTTAACTGGATCATGTCCACCACGATTTAAGCGGAAAATGTCTTCGTCAGACATATTAGCAACAAGTGCAGCAGTTTCTGGGTACTTGTTGAAGAAGTTCTCGCGAGTGTACTTTCCACCTTTAGCTTTACAGTTTTGGTATTCACCATCAACGGTTTCGCTCATAAGTTGTAGAAGTTTACCTGATTTATCACGGGCGATTAGTGCATCCCAGTAACTACCCCAGATAACTTTCACTACTTCCCAGCCTGCGCCACGGAATGTGCCTTCTAGCTCTTGGATTATTTTACCGTTACCACGTACAGGGCCGTCTAGACGTTGTAAGTTACAGTTAATTACAAACGTTAGGTTGTCTAAGCCTTCGCGAGTCGCTAAGCCAATGGCACCTAATGATTCTGGCTCATCACACTCACCGTCACCCATGTAGCAATATACACGTTGACCAGAACAGTCTTTGATACCACGGTCAGTCAAATACTTTAAGAAACGAGCAGTATAAATAGCCTGCAATGGACCAAGGCCCATAGATACAGTAGGGAATTGCCAGTAATCTTTCATCAAGTGCGGGTGCGGATAAGACGATAAGCCTTCGCCATCACATTCTTGACGGAAATTATTTAATTGTTCTTCAGTTAATGCACCTTCAACAAATGAGCGTGCATAAATACCAGGGGAAATATGACCTTGTGAGAAAATAAAATCGCCACTGTCTTTGTCATTTGGCGCTTTAAAGAAGTGGTTAAAGCCCACATCATACAACATTGCAGATGAAGCAAAACTACCAATATGACCACCTAGCTCTAAATCTTTTTTAGAAGCTCGTAATACAATCATTAGGGCGTTCCAGCGAATTGCAGCACGTATACGGGCTTCAATTGTTTGGTCACCGGGCATTTTTGGCTCTTGTGATGGTGGAATAGTATTTACATAAGCTGTTTTCGCATCAAATGGTAAGTGAGTACCACTGCGGCGAGCTTGATCTATTAACTTCTCTAAAAGGAAATGAGCACGCTCTGGACCTTCATTTTCCAAAACGGCTTCCAATGATTCAAGCCATTCTTGCGTTTCAGCTGAATCTAAATCGATGTTAGGGAGCTCAGACATAGTATTTACTTAGTCTCCAATGTTGTAGGGTAAAAATAAATAAATGACTAAAAATATTAAAATTAGCCAAGGTGTATTTCACTAATGCGTAAGTTAAAAACTTATGCGTATCGTTGCATACCACTTCTTGAACGCCTTATGGCGCTCTGTTCTTGTGTCTGTAACAATAGTTCTTTTTCAACAAATGTTAAGTGGGTGTGACTTTCGTTC
Organism: Paraglaciecola marina; assembly: GCF_004360155.1. GTDB lineage: Bacteria > Pseudomonadota > Gammaproteobacteria > Enterobacterales > Alteromonadaceae > Paraglaciecola > Paraglaciecola marina. The sequence continues at coordinate 103,404 of NZ_ML178721.1, forward strand.
CACGCTCTTTGTGGTTTGCCACTTAAAATCGCTGCTAATAATTTCTTATGGTAATTGCGCATTCTTTCAAACATATCTGGACTTCTGGCCAGCATAGTAATGTGACGTTCTAAATTATCTGTAATTAGACTCGCCATGCTTCTCACTAAATGTAAAAAAATGCTGTTTTGTGATGCCACGCAGATCGCAATAAAAAATTCAAAAACGGCTTCTGCTTCTAAGCGAGGGTCATTTTCGATTTGTGCAAGTCCAATAGCTTCAAATTTGTTCTGTACAACTTTTAAGTCACTTGGTGTGCCGCGCATGGCTGCGTAATAAGCAGCCATGCCTTCAACACCTAATCTAAACTCTAGTAAATCAAATTGTGTGCTAGGAGTTTTTGACATCAGGTCAAACAAGGGATCTGCTAGCCCTTTTAATTGGTTGTCGCACACAAAGGTACCCCCGCCTTGTTTACGAATAACAAGGCCTTTTGCTTCTAGTTTTTGTATGGCTTCTCGTACCGATGGGCGAGATACTTCAAATTGTTCGGTTAATGTTCTTTCTGGAGGAAGTTTTTGACCTGCGGCTAATCTACCATCAAGCATCATGGACTCTAATTGTTCCATTATGTCATCAGATATTTTTCTTGATTGCACTCGGCGCATTTAATTTTTCCATCCAACCAGAGGAGTTAACCTTTGGTAAATTGGTAAGACCATTTGGTGCAATAGCTTATTAAACATTTGCGCTGGGGTAAATCTTAATTTTAATTTAACTAATAGCAAGATGCAGGTTAATCCCTTCATGCCATGTAAATTAAGGGGTAAGAGGTACTTGCTTTGTGGTCAGACCTGTTAGTTTATCCAACCAGAAATTGACAAAATTGCAATAACTACCAACAAAAACATCACATTTCGTTTAGCTAAGCGAACTAAAGTACAGGGCTCTTCGGTGCAATCCTCTTCGTCAGGTTCAATTTCTTCTGCCTTTTTAGATACATCTAGCAGTAAGGTTTTTGCAGGTACAGTGGGGTCGGGTAGGTAACTGAGCCAAGTTGGTAAAGCACGTGAAAAATGCCCCACCACTAAAAAACCTAAAGTGGTGATCCGTACTGGAATCCAATCCACAATGGTCAATAAACGTTTGGTTTGAGCGGCGGCAATTTGGTGTTCATCATCGGCTTCTAGTTTATTGGATAATTCGCGAATCAAAACGTATAAAACTGCCCCTGCCGCCCCTAATGCCGCAAACCATAAAATTACGGCTGCGTAATGACGGTAATTCTGCCAGATTAAGTTTTGTCCTATTGAAAGGTCATCAGTCGCATTATTTTTGATTTGTTGTTCGTACATGCTGCATGCCTGCATATCGCCTTTGCTTGCCGCTTGTAAAAAGCATTTATAGGTTGCTCGAATTACAGGGCAACCCATACACACCATCAGAATGACTGTACTTAATACTAGTTCTATTAACCCGCCGGAGAATTTTTGTACTAATAAATAGATACATAAAACAGGAAGTATCACCACTAAAGCTAATACCCAAGATTTTGATGAGGAGTTTAACCAATCTTTTGATTTGATGACTTCTAGATATTTATTGGTATATAACTCGGCTTGCCAATATTTAGATAGAGTGGTTACTCTTTCAATTAATAAAACCAGTAATAAACTGATCAATGTCATGTAAATAGCCTTTTCGAAATTATGGGAAGTGACACAAAAATTATATCACTCTCTATTTGCATATTAATAGCTGTCTGTATCTGGTCCAATCAAATGATATACCAGGGTCGGTTTTTCGTCCTGGGGCAATGTCGTTATGGCCAACAATGCGCCCTAGAGTTATTGCTGGGTAGGTTTGCTGTAATGCAAGGCTGAGGTGTTGCAGGCTTCTATATTGCTCATCTGTGTAGGGAAGATGATCGGCACCTTCAAGTTCAACACCAATGCTAAAGTCATTGCACCTATTTTGACCTTGAAAGCTAGATATGCCTGCGTGCCATGCTCTTTTACTAAAAGGAACAAATTGCACTATATGCCCATCTCTTTGTATTAGGCAGTGTGCAGATACACGGATTTTGTAAATACTGGTAAAATAGGGGTGTAATTCAGGGTTAAGCTTACCAGTAAAAAAGTACTTTATATATTCTCCACCAAATTCATTTGGAGGTAATGAAATATTATGAATAACCAACAAGGAAATATCTGTATTTTCTGGCCTATCGTCACAGTGCGTGCTTGGGTAATATTCAGCTTGTGTTAAAATTGCTTGCTTAATCAACGTATTGGCTATTTTGATTGTTCTGATTTCATTATCATAACAAAGTGAAAGGCAGCTATCGCGTTATTTTATTTGCTATAAATGTAGCTATGCAGCCAATCAAAATTTAGAGGTCGTTATGCTACAAAGTAAAATGGGCAAAGGCATGTTGATTGTTGCTTGGGTAATAGGCCTAGGTTTGCTTACTTTTATGTTTGATGAGCAACTAGCCGAGCAATTTAATCCAAATGCACAGCCTATTTCATCTCAAAATATGGGGGTAGTTGAAGTCAGGCTTAAACAAAATAGAGCAGGGCATTACATTACAGGAGGCGCAATTAACGGACAGCCTGTTGTATTTTTATTGGATACCGGTGCTACGCAGGTTTCTGTGCCTATGCATCTAGCGCAGCAACTAGGGCTGCAACTGGGTAGAGCGTCTAGAGTACAAACTGCTAACGGTAGTGTTCAGGTAGCGCAAACCAGTATTAATCGTTTGTCTATTGGCGATATCCAGCTATTTGATGTGGCTGCCCACTTAAACCCAGCAGTTAAATCAGATGAAATTTTGCTTGGGATGAGCGCCCTTAAACAATTAGAATTCACACAAAAAGGTGAATGGCTTATTTTGAAGCATCTATAAGCCATTTACATTTTCCACTTATATAGAGACGTTATGCAAAATATTGATATTCCATTAGCCGTTAAATTGGCATTATCAGAAGACCTAAATGGCCAAGATGCAGACTTGGGCGATATCACAGCCAATTTAATTCCAGCTGAGCAACATATTACTGCAGAGATTATAACCCGTGAAGCATGTGTATTAGCGGGGGCCGCCTGGGTAACAGAAACCTTTGCACAATTAAATGAAGGTATAAAGCTACTATGGTGTGTAAATGACGGTGAGCAACTGTCTGCTAATCAAACTATTGTAAAGATAACAGGCAATGCAAGGCATATATTGACGGGCGAACGTACAGCTCTTAACTTTTTGCAAACCCTATCAGGTACGGCAACTACTGTGGCTGATTGTGTGGCAGAGCTGGCTGGTACTAATACAAAACTGTTAGATACTCGCAAAACATTACCGGGGATGCGCCTTGCCCAAAAGTACGCAGTGCGCTGTGGTGGCGGCACTAATCATCGAATTGGGTTGTATGATGCATACCTAATAAAAGAAAATCACATTTTCGCCTGTGGATCGATAGAGAACGCAGTAAAACAAGCGCGTCAAGCCAATTCTCAATTAAATGTAGAAGTAGAAGTTGAAAATATTGAAGAGTTAAATCAGGCTATTTTAGCTAAGGCTGATATTATAATGTTGGATAATTTTGACAACCAAATGATTCAACAAGCTGTCGCAATTAATGCTGGAAAGTGTAAGTTAGAAGTATCTGGAAATATCACTAAACCTAGGCTGAAAGCCCTTTCACAGTTAGGGGTAGACTATATTTCGTCTGGTGCCCTAACTAAAGATATTAAAGCAATTGACCTTTCATTACGTGTAATTTGATAAGTTAGTTAAGGTGCATGTTAAAAGTAAATAGCTAGAGTTAATTAGTAACCGTTTTAAAGCCAACACTTAAGTATGTTTTTGGATACTTGCTAGAAAGGGATCCCGATCTATACTGAACAGGAATTCAAAAACAACGCTGTAAAACTTAAACGCTAAACAACTTAATTTATTTTACTTTTATATTGGAGATACACCATGAACATGACTCAAACTAACACTATGAAAAAACAAAACGGCTTCACACTTATCGAATTGATGATTGTTGTTGCTATTATCGGTATTTTGGCTGCTATCGCATTACCAGCTTATCAGTCTTATACAGAAAAAGCTCGTTTTACTGAAGTAACTAATGCGACTGCGCCTGCAAAGACAGCTGTAGAGATTTGCGTACAAATGGGAAATGCACTTACCGATTGTAATTCAAGTACAACGACTGATCCAACTGACATCCCTGAAGCTGTTACAGCGGCAGCTGGAATTCCTGGTTTAAGTGTTACTTCTGGAGTTATAACGGCTACTAAGCCTTCGGACTCAAATATTAATGGTACAAGTGCTGCTTCTTATGTCTTGACGCCAACAGTTGCGACAAATGGTGGAATTACTTGGGCAGAAACCTGTACTCCATCAACACTTTGTTAAGTTATTCATTTTGAAATGAGCCCGGAATATCCGGGCTTTTTTGATTCTACAACCTAGAGTGTGAGTGTTATGGCATCTTTTACCCCAACTACTTTTACCTATCAAGGCAATAATAAAAATGGCCAAGCTGTAAAAGGTGAAATTTCGGCTATGAATGTTCTTGAAGCTAAAAACCAGCTTCGGCGACAAGGTATTGCTGCTAAACGAGTTAAAAAATTAGCTAAACCGTTATTTGGTAAAGGTGGCGAAAAAATAACTCCGGCAGATATCGCTATGTTATCTCGGCAAATTGCTACTATGTTAACCGCCGGGGTGAGCTTAATACAAACCTTAGAGATGATAGCTACAGGCCATGCCAATATGAGCATGCGTAAACTCTTGGTAGAAATTACTGCAGAAGTCAGTGCTGGTAATCCACTATCTGACACTTTACGTAAGCATCCTAAATATTTTGATGATTTATATTGCGACCTAGTTGAAACCGGTGAACAATCTGGTGCCCTAGAAACCATTTATGACAGAATCGCTTTATATAAAGAAAAAGCTGAGGCACTCAAGTCAAAAATTAAGAAAGCTATGTTCTACCCTATTGCGGTAGTGGTAGTTGCAGTAATTGTAACGGTAATATTACTTATTTTTGTGGTGCCACAGTTTGAAGAGATATTTTCTAGTTTTGGTGCCGAATTGCCAGCCTTTACTCAATTTGTTTTAGGCATATCAAGGTTTCTGCAAGACTATGGTGTATTTGTTGGGGCTGGGGTGTTTGCTGCGGGGTTTTTGTTTAAGAAAGCCCATAGTAAATCCCGAAACTTACGAGATTCAGTTGACAAAAAAGTCTTAAAAATCCCTGTGATTGGTGAAATACTTAAAAAAGCCTCAGTGGCTCGTTTTACCCGAACCTTGTCGACTACCTTTGCAGCTGGCGTACCCTTAATTGGTGCTTTGGATTCAGCTGCAGGAGCTGCTGGTAACGCGGTATTTAGAGATGCAATCTTATTTGTAAAAAAAGAAGTGGCGGGCGGGATTCAAATGAATGCAGCCATGCGCTCTACGGGTACTTTTCCTGAAATGGTGGTGCAAATGATAGCCATAGGTGAAGAGTCGGGCTCGGTGGATGAAATGTTAGGTAAGGTAGCAAATATTTATGAGGCTGAAGTGGATGATATGGTTGACGGCCTTACCAGTTTACTAGAGCCCATGATTATGGCTGTTTTAGGTGTAGTAATAGGTGGTTTGATTGTTGCCATGTATTTGCCAATTTTCGAAATGGGTAACGTTGTTTAGATACCTTAGAGTATCACTGATACCTATTTTATATGATTTATCTGTTCTGATAGCTTGCTTATTTAATTTCTGGCAAGCTATCCTCTAACTCTACTTATTAAGTTTTTCTATGCACTCATCATTGCAACTTATGGCGGATTACCCTGCTGTTTTTATCTCTGTAGTTTTCGTTATTAGTTTATTAGTCGGAAGTTTTTTGAATGTGGTGATTTATCGCTTACCAGTCATGATGGAAAGACGCTGGAAAGCAGAAATTGACGAGTATCTTTTGTCTCAAAATAACACTCCTCAAGCTCATGCCTCTCAGGCACCCCATGTTAATACCAGTACCCCAGAAACCTTTAACTTAGTAAAGCCCGATTCAACGTGCCCTAAATGCCAACATAAAATTAGAGCGTGGGAGAATATTCCGGTTATTAGTTGGTTAGCCCTTGGAGGTAAATGTAGTCAATGTAAATCACCTATACCTATTCGTTATCCCTTAGTTGAGCTAGCCACGGGTTTGTTATCCGCCCTTGTTGCTTGGCACTTTGGTTTTGGTTTAGCTGCGGTTGCTGCTGTTATTGCCACTTGGTTATTGGTTGCCATGACTTTTATTGATCTAGATACCATGTTGTTGCCCGACCAACTGACCTTGTCGTTACTTTGGTTAGGGCTATTGCTGAGTATTAATGGGCCTTTTGTTTCGCCACAAGACGCCTTAATAGGGGCGGCCGTGGGGTACTTAAGTTTATGGTCAATCTATTGGGTATTTAAGTTATTAACCGGTAAAGAAGGCATGGGGTATGGTGATTTTAAGTTGCTTGCCGCTTTAGGAGCCTGGGTAGGTTGGCAGCATTTACCTGTGGTTATCTTATTATCCTCTTTAGTTGGGGCGGTGGTGGGGATTACACTACTTACTATTCAGGGAAAAGATAAGAGTCAGCCTATACCCTTTGGACCATATTTAGCAGCCGCTGGCTGGTTAACCCTAATGTATGGTGATTGGCTGGTAACTCAATATTGGGATTGGATGCTGGCATGAGCCAATATGTAGTAGGGGTAAGTGGTGGAATTGGTAGTGGGAAAACTACAGTTACCAATTATTTTAAAAAATTTAATATTGACGTGATTGATGCAGATATTGTCGCTAGGCAAGCAGTTGAGCCTGGAACGCCGGGGTTACAAGCTATTGTTGGTAAATTTGGTCAGAAAATTTTAGACATAAACGGTGCGCTTGATAGAAGCCAGTTGCGGCAGTTAGTGTTTAGTGAGCCAGAAAATAAAGAGTGGCTGAATCAATTACTACACCCTGCAATTAGAACTGAGATGGTGAAACAGGTACAACAAGCCAAATCTAACTATTGTTTGTTGAGTGTGCCCCTACTGGTAGAAAATAAATTGTATGAGATGGTCGATCGAGTATTAATTGTAGATGTGAGTGAAACCAACCAATTAAAACGTACCTTACTTAGAGACAAAACTAATGCCCAACAAATTCAAGCGATTATGGACTCTCAAGCCAGTAGAGAACAGCGCTTAGCGGTTGCAGATGATGTGATTGACAATAATGATAGCCCTGAAAAGCTGTTAATTCAGGTGGAATTACTCCATCAGACCTATTTGCAGTTAGCCAAAAATAAAATTAGGTGATGATTTTAGCCTATTGATTTGACTAAAAATTCTTTACAATGGTAAGCATTACTCAAAGTCGTGATTTACCACGTAATAAATTATAAGGTCAAAATGTCTCAAGCTATTTACGAATTTCCACTCAATGAAAAGGTACGTACTTACCTTAGACTTGAGCAGTTATTTAAGCAGCTTGAACAAGGAAAAGCTGCAGTTGAAGATTGGGAATACATCAACTTTTTAGATTGTCTTTTTACTCTTCTTGATTTAACAGAGCGTATTGATTTACGTAATGATGTACTTAAAGATATTGAGATACATGAAAAAAACTTAGTGATCTGGTCTAAACACCCCAATATTGATGAAGAAGCATTGCAGTTTGCCCTTAAAAAAATATTACGTCTCAGAGAGTCTTTAAGAACCAACAAAAAAGTCGGAGCAGAATTAAAAGAAGACCGACTCTTATCTTCTATTAGGCAAAGGTTTTCTATACCAGGTGGTACCTGTAGTTTTGATCTTCCAAACTTGCATTACTGGTTGCAGCAACCCTTAGAGTTTAAAAAACAACATGTATCTTCCTGGTTAGACGAGTTGATGCCTATTCAGCAGTCGATGGAAGTGACCTTATCTTTTTTAAGAGAAAGAGGGCGGTTTACAGATGTGAATGCTGAAAAAGGCTTCTATCAAGGGATTGCCGAAGACAAAAATGAATTAATACGAGTATTAGCTGCTACTGATCAAGGCTATTACCCTATGCTATCCGGTAATAAATACCGTTATGCCATTCGCTTTACTTTGTTTGTAGCTAATATGAACGGTAGTTCGGCTGTAGATTCTACAGTTAGTTTTAAATTAGCGTGTTGTTAACGTTACCCATTAAGAGCAATATTAAAAATGACGACTGAAGTTAATTGTCCAAATTGTAAAGCGAAGGTTAAGTGGACAACACTTAGTAAATTTCGCCCTTTTTGTAGTAAACAATGTCAATTAATTGATTTAGGTGAATGGGCTGATGAAGGAAAGTCGATCCCTTGTGGCGGTGGTAAAGATGCTGAAATTACAGAGCTTCCTGATATTGAAGATATCGAAGCTATGTTAAGCCAACAAGACAGTGGCTTTTTCAAAGACTAAATAGGTAATAAGTAGTCTTTAATCTATTAAATTGATTATAACTATCTATTTTAATCATTTTTAATATGTACGTCATATCGCTATTATAATTTCAATTTGAGGCAGTCGCCCCGATTCAAACTAAACATGTAAGGATAAAATATTATGTCTAACCCAAATTTTGAGAATAAAGAAGGCCAAGCAATTCCTAGTTGTACTTTTCCAGCTCGTGTTAACGATGAGTGGGTAAATTTAACGACTGATGAATTGTTTAAAGGTAAAACTGTTGTAGTTTTCTCTTTGCCTGGTGCATTCACACCAACATGCTCTTCTACTCATTTACCCCGTTACAACGAATTGGCGAATGTATTTAAAGCTAATGGCGTAGATGAAATTGTATGTATGTCTGTAAATGACACATTTGTAATGAACGCGTGGGCTGAAGATCAAGAATCAGATAATGTTACGCTAATCCCTGACGGTAACGGTCAGTTCACTGACGGCATGGGGTTATTAGTAGACAAAGCTGACCTTGGTTTTGGAAAGCGTAGCTGGCGCTATTCAATGCTGGTTAAAGATGGCGTAGTAGATAAAATGTTCATCGAACCAGACTTACCTGGCGACCCGTTTGAAGTATCTGATGCCGATACTATGCTTGAGTATATTGCACCAGAAGCCGTTAAACCTGAGCCAGTGGCTGTGTTAACTAAGCCAGGTTGCCCATTTTGTGCAAAAGCTAAAAACTTACTAGACGAAAAAGGTTTGGCTTACGAAGAGTTTGTAATGGGACGTGAGATTTCTTTCACTGGCCTCAAAGCTCTATCTGGTAATGAGTCTTGGCCTCAAGTCTTTATCGGTGGCAAGCTAATTGGCGGCTCTGATGATTTAGAAGCTTACTTTTCATAGTCTTAGATAACGTAAAAAATGGCGCTTAAATAGCGCCATTTTTGTATCTGGTATTTATGGTAGTTAAAGGTTAAATAGCCGCTCATTTTGCTGGAGTCTCAGTGTTACACCTTCAGAACTATTCAAAGGGCAAGAGTTAATTCCTTTAACCTTAGTCGTATCCTCACGTCTGTGACCATTCATTAATCACTTAAGAAAAAGCTAATTATATTCATAGGTTATGGTTGAATCTATGTAGTGACAAGGATTAGTATGAGCTCAATTTAAAACAAGAAATACTTGCTATGAAACCCTATATTTTCGTAATTTTTTTGACGGCTACTTTCACTAACTTTGTGTTCGCTCAAGGTATTGAGCCGGTTTTTGATAAATTTGATGATATTTATCAGACCGAACTTGGGTCGACCCAAGGCTGTTTAAGTCCTGAGATAAATGTATTTAGAGTGTGCTCAAGCGCATTAAGAAATGACAAAAATGCTCCTTATATTTTGCATCATGGCGCTAAAACTGAAAAAGTTATGGTGTTGTTCCATGGATTAAGTGACTCACCTTTTTATTTCCGTTCCATCGCTCAATCTATCCATAAACAAGGCTTTAACGTGGTAGTCGCCTTGTTGCCTGGTCATGGAAAAACGGATCCTGATGCTGATATGGAAGATTATGCACTTGCAGATAGGTGGCGCTCACACATTGCTGAGGTGACTAGTGTTTCTGAACAATTGGGTAAAAAAGTTTATATGGGGGGCTTCTCTACAGGGGGGGCATTAGCTTCGGAATATATTTTACAGAACCCTGAAAAAATAAGTGGGTTAGTGCTATTTTCAGGCGCATTAGCTTTAGACTCTAACGTTGAGTTTATGGCTAAAATTTGGGGTATACAGTTACTAGCAAAATTTTTAGATGGTGAATATCAATCTGAAAATGCCAATCCATATAAATACCCTCATGTGGCTCGTTTTGCTGCGTTTGAGTTGGTTGAAGTTATTTTTGCTATAAGAGAATTAATAGAGCAAGGTGCAACAGTCGACTTACCTATTTTTGCGGCTCACTCTGTTGCCGATAGAACAACGCCAATTGTTGGTGTTAAAAGTTTGATAGAGCAGAACCAAGCTAATAGTGTTTTGTATGAAATACCTAAAGAGCTAGATGTTTGTCATGCCGATGTGGTTATTAATTCACAACAAGTATCTGAAATAGGTGTTGACGGATCACTACTTGAAGAGGTTATGCCTTGTGATGTTCCCAAAGCGAACCCTAAACATACTGACATGCTGGATAGTTTGACGGTCTTTTTGGCAGCGAATTAATGAGTCACTTTATCGTTTTATTAAGAGGCATAAATGTGGGTGGCAACAATCTTTTGCCGATGAAGCAGTTATCAGAACTTCTAGTGTTGATGGGGTGTAGTGGTGTAAACACCTATATTCAAAGTGGCAATGTGTCTTTGTTTCACCCGAGCCAGTCTGCTGACAAAGTAGCTTCAGATATTGCTACCAATATTAAGTCAAAATTTGGCTTTACCATTACGGTGATGGCTTTTACGTTTGAAACCTTTCATCAGCTAGCTAATGCCAATCCTTTTAAACATGCTGAGCGTGAGCCAAAAACTCTGCATCTATACTTTTTAGAAGAAACTACCCCTTCTCCAGATTTACAAAGTTTAAAAGCTGTAAAGGCTGAAAGTGAGTCCTTCGAGTTACTTGGAACTGTGCTGTATTTACATGCTCCTGATGGAATTGGCCGCTCTAAGCTTTGTGCTAAAATTGAACGTTGCCTCGGGGTGGCTACCACAGCTCGAAATTGGAATACAGTAAGCAAACTATTAAGTTTTGAAGATACCCAATAACCTTCTGTTTTTAGAAGTGCCTTTAGTCAGTAAGGTGATTTATTGTCATGTATTCGTAAAATAAATGGCGTTTGTTTGAAAGGCATTTAGGCTAAAGGCGGTTTAAGCAATCGTCCCTTTAGTAAAGTTGAGCAAACATAATGTCTAATGAATACACCCTCTATGGTGCGCCTATGTCTTTATATACAGGCAAAGCCAGAGCATATCTAAATTATAAGCAGATACCTTATCAAGAGGTTTTTTCATCTTTAAAAGTTTATAAAAATGTCATTGTACCCAATACTGGGGTGCGTTTCGTTCCTGTATTAAAAACTCCCTCAGATGAATATTTGCAGGACACCGCGTATATTGTCGATACGCTTGAAAAGGCGCACCCCGGCCGTTCTGTGATACCTGCTACGGCCCGGCAAAAACTTGTATCCTATTTGTTTGAAACCTGGGGAGATGAATGGTTAGTTATACCAGCCATGCATTATCGATGGAATAAAGATAATTTCCCGTTTATTTATGAAGAGTTTGGGAAGGTGGTTTTACCTAACATGCCAGGCTTTATTCGCGCCTATGTCGGTAGAAAAATAGGCACGAAGTTTAAAGGCTTTGTACCTATGTTAGGAATTACGGATAAAACTATTCCAGCTATCGAAGATTGGTATGAAAATCATGTGCTGAAACTGCTAAATGAACATTTTGCTGAGCATGAATATTTACTCGGTAGCAAGCCTTGCATCGGTGACTTTGCATTAATGGGGCCTCTTTATGCGCATTTATTCCGCGACCCAGCTCCTGGTAAAATTATGAAAGCAATAGCGCCCAATGTTGCCAAATGGGTGCTGAGAATGAACCAAAAAGATGTGCCAGAAGGAGCATACTTAAGCAATGATGAGATACCTACAAGTTTAATACCCCTATTAGAAAGAATGTTTAAAGAGCAGTGGCCTGTGTTACAAAGCACAGTTGAACAACTTGAAAAGTGGGGCCAGGCTAACCCTCAAAGTATTAGCATACCTAGGACCATAGGTGAGCATAGCTTTACTATAGGTAATACCACTGATAAACGGGCGATTGCTACGTTTCATCAGTGGAAAGTACAGCGGGTGTTGAAATGCTATTATCAATTTAATGGAGCTGAAAAACCTTCTGTAGATGACTTTTTGAAAAATATGGGCGGTTTAGAGTGTATGCAGTTACATATTAAAAATTGGGTAATAAGAAAAAACAATCAACTCACTTTTTCTAACACAGATATATCATCAATAGGATTATAAATGTATTTAGTTTGCTCTCATTGTTTTGCTATTAATCGCATACCAGAAGATAAAAATCACATTTTAGCTAAGTGTGGAAAGTGCAAAAGTTTAGCTGTGCCCACTACGAGTATTGAATTAACGGATCTTAATTTTTATCGTTATATCGAAAAGAATGACTTACCGGTTATTGTTGATTTTTGGGCAAGCTGGTGTGGACCCTGTAAAACTATGGCTCCCATTTTTGAAAGTGTGGCTAAACAGTCTGACTCAATTTTATTTGCAAAGGTTAACACTGAATTAGCTCAACAGGTTTCTGCTGCTGCCTCCATTCGAAGTATTCCAACTTTAATATTTTTTCATCATGGGAAAGAGATTGATAGGCTCTCTGGTGGCTTGAGTGAACAGCAGTTAAAAGCATGGGTTATGCAATGCTTGAAGAAGCTACCTTAAAGAACAAGAACAAGCCCCCTAGAGTGAAAGCGGGGGATTGCTTCAATTATTGTGCTGTTACATATGAAACACTAGATGTTTTTATTCGACCCCATGCTGCACAAAGGTAACATTAGACTTGAGTATTGTTTGATGCAGAGCTTCACTTTCTAAGGGAGTTGTTACAAAGCCATTAGCATCATTGAAGTTAGCAACAGTACTTGTTTCGGCTAATGTAGTGACATCCAAGTACTTGTCCATAAAGTATTGTAAGTTTTCATCTGCTGAGCTGCCCTCCATTAACCCTATTTCCATTCGAGAGGTAGCACTAGGCTGAATGTCTAAGACGCTGCTTTCTAATAAAGGTTGTTGTAACGAAGGTGAGCCATAAATGGTTTGGTACACAGTATTGTTGCTTACTCCTGATAGCAGTCTTATATGGGTACGTTGAAAATTGAAGTCATCAGGATCAAAGCTAACGCCTCTATCAATGCAATAATCGGCAGAGCGGGTATCTATGGAGCAGTTCTCTATAAGTTGCATGTTTTCAATTGAATTTAGTTCAGGAATATCCAGTTCTATATTGATGGTGTTATTTGTGATGGTCTGAAAACTATCAAACTGCCATTGAGTGGTATTGTCTGTACCTGAGAAATAACCTGCCCAACTATTTATGTCATTATCATTAAGAGCTAACGTTACTTGGTCAATATCGTTGTAAATATATTGCCACAGATAGGTGTTTTCATTGTAGATAATGGTAATGGCGCTGCTTGAGTCTAGTGTTATATTGTCTGACGTTTGCCAATAAAATGGTGTTAAATCAGTATTCTGTAAATTAGAAGAAATTATTTCAGCTGCTAATTCGGTATCGTAAATGTAACTGGAATCAACGAAAGTATAATATCCCAAGTCTGTATATTGATTGTTCTCACTTTCATAAAAAGCCGTCACTAAGGTGTCTTTCTCTGCAGGGATAGGTGATAACACTGGAATATTTGATGAAATAGATTTTCCGCTCACTAACTCTTCAGAGTAGCTCGTTTGGTAAAAATTAATGTTGGCTTGTTCAAGAACACTCAAGGCTGCTGAGGCAGAGGTTTCGGAATTTGCACGGTAATCTTCTCCGGTGTAACAGTCACTGCCGGTTTGTGGAAGGCGAACATTCACAACCAAATCTGATAATAGAGACTTTTCAACACTAAACATATAAACATTAGGGTTATCGCTTAAGCCGCTTTCTATTTCTTCTAACGTGATGTAACCGTTATCTGGGAGTAATGAACTGTCTATACTGGCTATTCCTGTGGTTGAAACATCTTCTGAGGCTATCGTATAGTCTTCTAATAATGAACCATCAGAATCATGGAACAAAATGTTGTAATTGCTATTGGCTACAGAAGCGGTAATAACTTTATCGGGGTCATTTTCTGAGGTGCCAAAAATAATGCAGCCTTCTTCTATATTTTCAGCCGATGTAGTTTCTAAATGAATTACTTGCCAACTATAGGTTTGGCCAGTAGAACCTCCTGATGAGCTGCTGCCAGTTCCTCCTCCACATCCACTTAAAAAGGCCAAAACTAAAGGGGTGGTTATTACTACTTTTTTCACACAAACTCCAAAGTACGACACTGTTTGATATTCGGAAGCACCTTTAGGGCAAGACGTATACAAGATCACTACTCACCAGTGTCGTTACACTGGCGTATCTCTCGCTGCAAAAAAGCCCCGAAATATCAACAGCCTCGTGGTTACGTCAATATTTTGATATATGAAAAAAGCAAAGCAATTTCTTTGCCTAGTATTCATATTAATGGCACACATTTCTATTGTTTAAAAATATGTCTATAAAACAACCTAAATGTGGTTATTTTTGTGCTGCTATGACTGATATTTCTACCAATAGTTCAGGTCTTGCCATCGAGGCTTGTACACAGGCTCTAGCGGGGGCGTATCCTTCTGGAATCCAGTTATCCCAAACTTGATTCATGGCGGCGAAGTCCTGCATATCTTTAATGTAGAGTGTGGCACTGAGCATATGCTCTTTATCACTTCCTGCGTCTTCTAGTAATTGCTCTACTTTATCGAGCATGGTTTGGGTTTGCTGTTGGATACCTTGGGTTGCATCTGCACAAACTTGTCCACATAAGTAAACGGTACCTTGATGAATAACGATACGACTCATCCGTTGCTTAGTTTCTTTGCGAACTATAGTGTCATTGTTTTTCTCTGAACTTGGTAATGGGCTTGGTGATTGTATTAGGGGATCAACTAACGTTTCTAATGGCCCACAGAATAAATGCGCATAACGAGATTCTCGTTTGCCTGGCTCTCGTTCTAATTTGGTAACCAGTTGTAAATCATTTAATGCTTGTAACGTATTAAGGGAGGTTTCAACCTCATCCACATTAGCGAATTCTGCTAATCGGTTTGTGCGAGTTCTTAATTCACCTGGAGTTTGTGGGCCGCGTAATAGCATCACGCATATAATAGCGAGCTGCTGGCGACTAAATTTAAGGTCACTAAATTCGGTATTGCAAAATCTATGTTTGTACTTAGTTACTCTACTGCCTGAGCTGGTGTGCTCAAAAATCAACTTCTTATCTCTGAGTTCATCTAAGGTATTTTGAACCTCAGACTCAGTTAATTGCATCACGGGGTCACGGTTACTTTTTTGGTTACAGCCTAACGTTAGGCCGTTCAAAGATAATGGGTATTGCTCTGGTGTGGTGATTTCTTTTTCGAGTAACACACCAATAATCCTTGCTTGTAGAGGCGTTAGTTGCATAAGCATTGTGTAATTCCTTTGGTACGACTAGTTAATTATATTATACGGGGTAAGTGGATTTAGATTACATACGCAGACTTAAATAAATTAGTGGGAATTTGAAATAATAAATAGTGAAAAACATTTAATAAAATTAGATGTAATCAAAATGATTGCATTTGTTGATGTGGTGATTTAATCTCTCTATATCGACTCATAATGAGTCTTACTATGAGGGGATGAGAAATGACCGAGAATACAGTAACGAAACAAACTTTAGCTGAACTGCCCCATGCACAGCGTGACCGTTTAGCTTTTATCGATTTTAGTTTACAGTTTTTTGGGCATGTCGCGCGTACCGACCTCATACAACGCTTTAAAACTGGTTTAGCAGCGAGTACTCGAGATTTTAGTACCTATAAAGAATTAGCCCCAGATAATCTTGTGCTACAACATCAGACTAAAAGCTATCAACGTACTGAAGCGTTCCAGGCTATTTTTAATCATGATCCCGAAGTCATACTATCATCCTTAAGCCGTGGTTTTGGTAATGGTATTTCTACAGGAGTCCAGCCGACAGAACAGTGCTTTGATGCCGTGCGTTTGATCCACCCCAGTACTCAGATCATCAGTGGTTTAATGCGAGCTATACATAATAAGAAGGCAATAAAGTGTGGTTACGTATCGGTAAGTTCTGGAGAAACAATAAGAGCAATTGTTCCTCATTCATTGGTTAACAATGGGCATAGATGGCACGTTCGTGCCTATGATAGAAAAAATAATAAATTTAGAGATTTTGTTTGTACTCGTTTTACCTTTGTTGACTTGATGGACGACTCGCTGCATGTTCATGAAGCTAGCCCTTATGACGAACAATGGAACCAACAAGTAGAGCTAATACTTATTCCTCACCCCAACTTGAAACAATCTAGAGCAATTGAAATGGATTATGGTATGAGTGACGGGGTCTTAAAGGTTAACCAGCGAGCTGCCGTTGCGGCTTATGTCTTACGTCAATGGCAGGTGGATTGTTCCCAAGGTTATGCGCTTTACGGTAGTGGCTGCCAATTGGCCCTGCAGAATTTGGATGCCCTCAAGTTACTTGAAAATGTATCCTTAGTACCAAGCTAGTTTATCAATCTATATTCATAAAAAGGGTAGTTACAAGCTAATTAGTTTCCTTTTTTTAAAGTTCTTGAAGCAAGTAACAGCCGAAGAATATCTAATAAATAAATTGGTCTAACTAATCCCATCTTTTACCTTTCTATATGCTTGGCTTTCTGTTATTTTCTCATCCAAATAGACGTCCAGATGTCTTTAATTGCAATTCTTAAGTGGGAACCCTTATGAGTAAAGTGTCATTACCTAAAGAAAAAATTAAAATCCTGTTATTGGAAGGTTTACATCAGAGCGCAGTCGATACTCTGCATGCTAACGGCTACTCAAACATTGAGTATCTAAAAACGTCGCTTCCTGAAGATGAATTAATTGAAAAAATTAAAGATGTTCATTTTATTGGGATTCGCTCTCGTACCCAGTTAACAGAAGCGGTTATTAATGCTGCTAACAAGTTAGTGGCAGTGGGCTGTTTTTGTATTGGTACCAACCAAGTAGATTTAAATGCTACGCAAAAGCGCGGTATTCCTGTTTTTAATGCTCCTTTTTCAAATACTCGCTCTGTGGCTGAGTTGGCTTTAGGACAAATGATCCTTTTATTGCGAGATATCCCAGCGAAGAATGCTAAAGCCCATCGCGGCGTGTGGGACAAGAGCGCCGTTGGCTCTTATGAAGCCAGAGGTAAAACTCTAGGTATTATTGGTTATGGTCACATTGGTACCCAGTTAAGCATTTTGGCTGAACATTTAGGCATGCGAGTTCAGTTTTTTGATATTGAAAGTAAATTGGTTTTAGGTAATTCGACTCAAATTAAAACCTTAGAAGATTTATTAAATACCTCAGATGTGGTGAGCCTGCATGTACCGGAAACTTTGCAAACTCAAAACATGTTTAGTGCCAAAGAGTTTGCCATGATGAAAGACGGCGCCATTTTGATGAATGCTGCTAGAGGCACAATCATAGATATTGATGCTTTGGTAGATGCGCTTGAAAATGGCAAATTAGCGGGGGCGGCAATTGATGTATTCCCTGTGGAGCCTAAGTCTAACAATGAAGTGTTCGAATCGCCATTGACTAAGTTTGAAAATGTTATTTTGACTCCCCATGTTGGCGGAAGTACACAAGAAGCTCAACAAAATATAGGAATTGAGGTTGCGGGTAAGCTTGCGAAATATAGTGATAATGGTTCTACTTTATCAGCTGTTAATTTTCCAGAAGTTTCTTTACCTGAGCACACAAATCGGTCGCGTTTATTACATATTCATGAGAATGCACCAGGTGTTTTGACACAAATCAACCAAGCGTTTGCTGAAAAAGACTTAAATATTGCCGCACAATATTTACAAACCAATGAAAACATTGGTTATGTGGTCATTGATGTTGAAGCGGATGATGCTGGTGAGGCGTTTGAGCAGTTATTAAAAATTGACGGCACTATTAAAACCAGAATGCTCCATTAATTTTGATTATTAATGATGACAGTTCAAAAGACTGTCATCATTTTAAGTATTCTCTAATGCACCTTGAGTATATATCCTCCTCAAATTTTTATAACTTTTTATAAGTCACCATGAATTGCCTGTAGCGCTGCAATTGATGCCACAGCAGCGGTTTCTGTGCGTAATACTCTGGGACCCAATTGGACTGTTTGAAATCCATTCTGTTCCGTTTGATATATTTCTTGGTCAGTAAAGCCACCCTCTGGACCTATTAGCAGCCTTACCCCAGCAGGTGGCATAGATATGTGTCTGAAAGCCTGCTCAGCTCTAGGGTGTAATGTCAGTCTTAATTGGTTGGTTGACATAGTAACCCAATCAGAAAATAGAGTAGGGGAGTTAAGTTTTGGAAGTACATTTCTGCCACTTTGTTCACATGCGCCAATGACTACTTTGAGCCATTGCTCATGTTTTTTGACCCAACGTTCTTGATTGAGCTTAACGCCGCAGCGTTCAGTTATAAGGGGAGTAATTTCTTTTATGCCAAGCTCAACAGCTTTTTGAATAACCCATTCCATTCTGTCACCACGAGATATCCCTTGGGCTAAATGAATATCTAAAGGGGATTCAATACTGAGCGATAATTTTGAGTCTACATTGACGACAACTTTGCGTTTGTTGACTTGGGCAAGGTGAGCACTGTATTCATTTCCATCACCGTTAAATAATACTACGGCTTGGCCTTCTCTGGCTCTAAGTACATTACTGACATGATTGGTTGCATCGTCAGTGAGTATAATTTGACTTTCTACTGACAGCTGGTGGGGATGATAAATTCTGATGATACGCATGGGAAACACTCAATTTTTTATAAATGTTATCAAGTAGTGGCAGCGTAAAGCAAAAAAGAGTAGTAGAGATATGAAGCTAGACAGGTTTTTTAACCTGCCTAGTCGTTCGCTTTAGTTTATTTCAATCGCATATTGCCTAGTGAACGATTGTTTTAGTCCTTCTTTTGGGGTTATCACTGGTGAGTTTTTTCGGGCATACTTAGTGTGTTTACCCTTATCCCTAGAGAGTGAAAAAACTAGAAGTGACATCAAACATGTAGCTAATATATAAATCAATAACATTCTCAATTCCTTTAAAAATATTAAGTGCGCATAATAAAAATGCGGCAGCAGTATAACATTATTTTTTTTGAGTGTTCAAAAACTATTCAACTTTTAAAGGCAATCTTGAGAAATTTAATGTGTTTAAATTTTACTAGGTTGTCTAACTATGCTTATAAAATTAGTATATTAGTATAATAAATCACTATTTTTCTGGCTTTTACATTGCTGAATATTTATCCTTGCGGCAGTTTTTGAGCTTGGCTTTAAACAAGCTCTGATTATTATAAAGAATGGAGAAACACATGTTTGATTTTGATGCAGAAAAGATTTCCCAGATGGTTGATACGTATATCATTCCATGGGGTATTAATATTGTTTTTGCGCTTCTTATCTATGTCATAGGTAAAATGGTGGTGGGCGTTTTAATCGGCGTTTTCGGTAAAGTTATGGCCCGCTCTAAATATGATGACATGCTTATCGATTTTATTAAGGCCATCTTAAGAGCAATATTAATGTTGTTTGTAATTGTAGCCTCGTTAGATCAATTAGGCGTAGATACAACCTCATTAGTGGCTATCTTAGGTGCTGCGGGTTTAGCTATCGGTCTTTCTCTACAAGGTTCATTACAGAACTTTGCTGCAGGGGTAATGCTGCTTGTTTTCAGACCTTTCAAAGCAGGTGATTTTATTGAAGCGGGTGGTGCTGTTGGTGTAGTTAAAAGTATCAGTATCTTCACTACAGTTATGACTACTGGTGATAACAAAGAAATTATCGTTCCAAATGGTTCAATCTATGGTGGTAACATCACTAACTACTCTGCGAAAGAAACCCGTCGAGTAGACATGGTTGTTGGGATCGGCTACGACAGCGATTTAAAGAAAGCTAAAGCTATTCTCAATGAAATGGTTGCTGCTGACGATCGTATATTAAAAGATCCTGCACCAACAGTTGCAGTGGCAGAATTAGCTGATAGCAGTGTTAATTTTGTGGTTCGTCCTTGGGTTGCATCTGGTGACTTCTGGCCTGTTAAGTTTGACTTTACTGAAGCGGTTAAATTACGTTTTGATGAGGAAGGTATTTCTATCCCGTTCCCTCAAATGGATGTACATGTACACAAAGATGACTAATTTTTAGTTGAATTAAAAAGCCGCTGTTTGAGCGGCTTTTTTGTATCTAAGCTTTACCTGACTATTTTAACTACAATTAGGTTTAATTGTGGCGGCATTATAAAATAGCATTGCATTATCCATGTTGTTGCTAAGGTTGCTGATACGGGTTGCAGGTAATGGGTGAGTAGACAATAGCTCTGGTTGTCTGTTATCCCCACTCGCTTTCGCCATATTTTCCCAAAGTGTCATAGATTCTCTGGGATCAAAACCCCCTCTAGCCATAAGTTCTAATCCAATTAGGTCTGCTTCAGTTTCGTGAGTGCGACCAAAGGGTAACTGCACACCCACTTGAACTCCTAAGCCTAAACCTGCCATGATTAGGTTACTAGTGGCTATTTGGTTAGTTTGCAAAAGTTGATTTGTCACTTCCATACCAATATTTATAAGAGCATTGCTAGACATTCTTTCATTACCATGCTCAGCGATCACATGACCGACTTCGTGCCCTATGACAGCCGCTAGTTGCTCTTGGTTTGTTGCTACTTCCATTAAGCCTGTATATACGCCTATTTTACCACCAGGCAGAGCGAATGCATTCACTTGAGGGTCATCAAATACCACTAGCTCCCACTCCCCTGCAAACACAGACTTTGGAACATGCTGGGTAATCGCGTCAGCAATGCATTGTACATATAGATTAGACATTGGCTTACTTGAGACAGTCTGCTCTGCTTTCATACTGTCAAAGGCTTGCTCTCCCATCCCTGCTAATTGAGAGTTGGAGTAGAGTTTTAATTGGTTTCTACCAGTAGGGGATTTGGCGCATGATGCAAGAAATAATAAGTTCATTAAACATAAAAAAAAGACAAATAAATACTTCACTGAAAACCTCCATGAATTGTGTTTTCTAAATAACAAAATGGTAGACCAACTGGAGCCTAATTTTTATAAAAAAAAGGGCGCTAAAATATCTCTATTTAGTCGCCCTTTGTGTTTTGTAGTCTTGAGTAGCTAAAGAGTTTCAGCTAAGTATATGTATTTAAGTTGTTTTGTTTTTTACAAACCCTTTAAATACAACTAGTCCACATAATAATAGTAATATAGAGTAGGTAATAGAGCCCCCTGATTTTTTACATTTTTCACATGTAGAAGATATTTCATCGTTATCAATTATAGATACCTCGGCAAAAATATCAGTACCTAAAGAAGCCCCTACAGGGTTACTTAAACCTATAGTAAAGGTTTCTGTGTCCTCTGCACTACTATCTTCAATGATGGAAATAGAGAAAGTTTGTGTACTCTCTCCATCACTAAAATCGAGTGTACCTTGTGCATTCGAATAATCACTATCTACCGTTGCAGAAACTGAGCTTAACGAATAATCAACGCTAGCAGCTCCAAATGCGCCTTCGGTTCGATTTACGGTTACAATTAAGCTACCTGCATCTTCGTCTATTGAGTAAGTTAAGTTATCTAAGTCTAATTTACCTGGAGATGCATCTTCAATATCATCAATAGTAATAGTTGCCGTTATTGGAGTACCAAATGTCGCTGAGCCATTGAGTTCAGATAACGTGATGTTAAACTCTTCTTCACCTTCTAACGAAATGTCATCTAATATGACAATCGATACAGTTATTGAAGAGTCGCCGTCTGCAAATGTAATTGTAGAGTCTTGTGCTTGGTAATCTGATGCACTCATTGCTGTTGAGTCTGCGGAGGTTAAGTCAACTGTCACTTCACCATCTGAGCCATTTGTACGGGTGATTGTTACATCAACCGCTCCGCCAGTCTCCGACACTGTATATTGTGCTGTACTGAACTGAATTTGACTAGACAGAGCATCGTTATCACCGGTTAAGCTTGTTCCTCTACTATTTTGACCAAACCTTGGCCACACACTATCCATTAACGCATAACTGCCTTCTATGGCATATATATAGCCATCGAAAGAGCCAAAATATATTGTTCCATCTGCACCAACTGCGGCAGAGCTATCGACTGTCCCTTCTGTTGAATAAGACCATTTTAAAGTGCCATCATCGTTTACTGCATATAATTTATTATCTGCAGAGCCAATATAAACTACACCATCACTAGTTATCGCTGGAGAGCTTGTGATTTCGCCGCCTGTTTCGAAACTCCATTTCAAATTGCCTTCTGGGGTTACAGCATATAATTTTTTGTCAAAAGAACCAAAATAGATGGTCCCATCGTTTGCAATCGCTGGAGAACTTCGGACTGCCCCTTCGGTTGAAAACGCCCAATTTAATGTTCCGTCAGGATGAAGCGCAAACAATTTGTCGTCATATGAGCCAATATAAATAGTTCCATCGTCACCAATAGCTGGAGAGCCTGGAATGTTTGACCCAAGGTTGTAACTCCATTTGAAACTTCCATCTGTATTCAGTGCATAAAATTTATTATCATAAGAACCAAAATATACATCTCCACTAGAGGACACTGTTGGTGAACTTCGCACGAAACCACCAGTGGCATAGCTCCACTTTAATGTACCGTCTGAGTTTAGAGCGTAAACGCTTCCGTCATCAGAGCCCATATAAATGGTTTGGTCACTATCAATAGAACCCCAACTATTAATGCTACCAGAAGTGGTATAACTCCAATTTAAGGTGCCATCATTGTTAAGCGAGTATATATTGCTATCAAGAGAACCAAAATAAATCGTTCCGTCTTCACCAATAATTGGTGCACTACTGACTCCGCTTAGAGCAGAAAAGCTCCATTTTAATGAACCATCTGGATTAATAGCATAAAGGTTATTATCATATGAGCCTATATATATAGTGCCGTCTTCATCGATTGCAGCGGAACTTACAATATTTGAGTTAGTTAGGTAACTCCATTTTAAGTCTCCATCTGACGCTTTGGCGCTTGACGAGCATACAATATAAAATACAACTAAAATCCTACATATATTTTTAATCGTCATTAATTTTTCCTTATAATTTCGTAAAATTTTTTATAACTATCAACTAAGTTAACTGTAATCTTCTAAATACACTTGCCTATATTCTACATGCTTTTATTCTAATCGTTCAGAACCTAGCTTAATATAGTTAGAATATTTTTAAAAATGTCATGCTAGATGCTAGCTTTAAGTTGTTCAGCTAAATCTGTTTGTTCCCATGGAAACTCATCTCGGCCAAAGTGACCATACGCAGCAGTCGCTTGGTAAATAGGGCGTTCTAAATCTAACATCTGAATAAGGCCATAAGGTCTTAATTCAAAATGTTCACGCACCAGCTTAACAAGTAAAGCGTCGGAAACTTTGCCGGTCCCAAATGTCTCAACATTAATTGATGTGGGCTCTGCTACACCAATTGCATAAGATATTTGAATTTCACATTTGTCAGCTAAACCAGCAGCAACAATATTTTTTGCTACATAGCGACCCGCATAAGCAGCTGATCTATCCACCTTTGATGGATCTTTACCAGAAAAAGCTCCGCCACCATGTCGTGCCATACCGCCATAGGTATCAACAATAATTTTTCTACCTGTTAGGCCGCAGTCACCCATAGGACCACCAATAACAAATCGACCTGTTGGGTTAATGAAAAATTTGGTCTCTTTAGTCAGCCACTTTTCTGGAAGAACGGGTTTAATAATCTCTTCCATAACCGCTTCCCGTAGATCTTCTGTACTTATGCTCTCGTCATGTTGTGTAGATAACACGACTGCATCTATACCTACTGGCTGGTTGTCTTCATATACAAAAGTCACTTGGCTTTTTGCATCCGGGCGTAACCAATTTAACGTACCATTTTTACGTACCTCTGCTTGGCGCTTAACTAAACGGTGAGAGTAGGTAATGGGTGCAGGCATAAGTACATCAGTTTCGTTGCTTGCATAGCCAAACATTAGACCTTGGTCACCCGCACCTTGCTCTTCAGGTGAGGTACGGTCAACCCCTTGGTTTATGTCTGGTGATTGTTTACCTATGGCATTGAGAATGGCACACGAATCGGCATCAAAGCCCATGTCTGAATGTATATAGCCAATTTCTCTAACTGTTTTTCGGGTAATTTCTTCTATGTCTACCCAAGCAGAAGTTGTAACTTCTCCTCCCACTAAAACCATTCCTGTCTTTACGAAAGTTTCGCAGGCAACTCGCGCTTTGGGATCTTGCGTTAAAATGGCATCAAGTACCGCATCGGATATCTGATCAGCAATTTTATCTGGATGGCCTTCAGATACTGATTCTGAAGTGAAAAGATTTGATGTCATATAATTGCCTCGTTCTTGAAAGCTTAAGCTTTTAATTAATAGAGTTAGTTTAACAATTTATTTGAAAAATACCAGTCTTTACATCTAGACGTCCAAACGTCTATGAAATTAATTCTGCTAAGGTGTAAATAAATTTCATATACAAATCAGGATTCATCTGTGATTTGCCGTTGCAGTTAGTCGCAGCCTAATACAAAATGGATTATCAATCATGGAGTAACGTTTTGCTTTTCTAATTATTCCTCATTAATTTACGTCAGTCAGGAGACAATATGTCATCACGCCAAAATCTTGCCAATGCAATCCGTGCATTAAGTATGGATGCAGTACAACAAGCCAACTCGGGTCACCCTGGAGCACCTCTAGGAATGGCCGACATTGCAGAAGTACTTTGGGGGGATTACTTACAACATAATCCTAGTAACCCAGATTGGGCAAATAGAGACCGTTTTGTTTTATCAAATGGTCATGGTTCAATGTTGATCTATTCTTTATTGCACCTATCTGGCTACGCGCTACCTATAGAAGAGCTTAAAAATTTCCGTCAATTACACTCTAAAACTCCCGGTCACCCTGAGTATGGTTATGCTCCAGGTGTAGAGACTACTACGGGCCCTCTTGGCCAAGGGATCAGTAATGCGGTAGGAATGGCGATTGCTGAGAAAACCCTTGCTGCGCAATTTAATAAGCCGGACTTCGATATCGTTGACCATTTTACTTATTGTTTCTTGGGAGACGGCTGTTTAATGGAAGGTATTTCCCATGAAGCCTGTTCTTTAGCTGGGACCCTTGGTTTAGGTAAACTAGTAGCATTTTGGGATGATAACGGCATCTCTATCGATGGACACGTTGAAGGTTGGTTTACCGATAATACTCCAGCTCGTTTTGAAGCATATGGCTGGCATGTTATTGCAGATGTTGATGGTCATGATCCAGAAGCTATCGCCGCTGCAATTGATGCTGCAAAAGCAGAAACAGCTAAACCTACCTTAATTTGTTGTAAAACTATTATTGGTTTTGGCTCACCTAATAAATCAGGTAGTCACGATTGTCATGGTGCACCACTAGGTGATGATGAAATTAAAGCTGCTCGTGAATTCTTAAATTGGCCCCATGCGCCTTTTGAAATTCCTGCAGATGTTTACGAAGGCTGGGATGCAAAAGCCTCTGGCGCAGAAAAAGAACAAGCGTGGAACGAAAGCTTCAGTGCCTATGAAAGCGCTCACCCTGAATTGGCAGCAGAGTTAACTCGCCGTTTAGCCGGTGATTTACCAGCAGATTTCGCTGAAAAAGCGGATGCTTTTATTCAAGCTTCTCAAGATAAAGCTGAAAATATTGCAAGTCGAAAGGCCTCGCAAAACTCAATCGAAGCGTTTGCTACATTATTACCAGAAGTGTTAGGTGGTTCTGCTGATTTGGCAGGTTCTAACTTAACAATTTGGTCTGGTACCAAAGGTATTTCAGCTGACGATGCAAGCGGTAACTATTTGTACTACGGTGTCCGAGAGTTTGGTATGACAGGCATCATGAATGGTATTGGTTTACATGGCGGTTTCAGACCGTTTGGTGCTACATTCTTAATGTTCATGGAATATGCCAGAAATGCGGTACGGATGGCATCTTTGATGGGAATTCCTAATATTTTCGTGTATACCCATGACTCAATTGGTCAGGGGGAAGATGGACCAACTCACCAACCAATCGAACAAGTTGCCAACTTACGTTTAACGCCAAATTTAAATACATGGCGTCCTTGTGACGGAGCTGAAACTGCCGTTGCCTGGAAATCATCACTTGAGCGTAAAGATGGTCCTTCAGCTTTAATCTTTAGCCGCCAAGGTTTGCCAGCTCAATCCCGTGACGCAACACAAGTAGCGAATATCGCTAAAGGTGGTTATGTATTAAAAGATTGTGAAGGTACCCCAGAAGTTATTTTAATCGCTACCGGTTCTGAAGTTGGTATAACTGTTGAAGCTGCTGAGCAATTAACTGCAGCAGGTAAGACTGTACGTGTAGTTTCTATGCCGTCAACTAGTGTATTTGACCAGCAAGATGCTGAGTATAAAGAGTCTGTGTTACCTCGTGCCGTGACTAAACGCGTTGCAGTTGAAGCTGCTCACGTGGATTTCTGGCATAAATATGTTGGTTTTGATGGCGCTGTTGTAGGTATGTCAACCTTCGGTGAGTCAGCACCTGGCGCTGAATTATTAAAACTATTTGGAATAACAACAGACGCTGTAGTTAAAGCTGCGCAAGAGCTTTAATATAAACGCTTGTTTTAAATGCTAAGTATTTAAACTTTAAGGCGCATTTATGCGCCTTTGTTGTTAGTTTAAATGATGTTTTTAAGGGTGTTATGTTACGTATAGCAATTAATGGTTTCGGGCGTATAGGTCGTAATGTGTTACGGGCGCTCTATGAAACAGAGCGTAATCAAACTATTCAGGTGGTAGCTATTAATGAAATAGCGGAACCAGAAGGTATTGCGCATTTACTTAAATATGATACATCTCATGGTCGGTTTGGTTTTCATGTGAGTTTAGATAGCCATACCTTACGTGTGGCAAATGATGAGATTCAGTTATTACAGCATCAAGATATTAATGATTTACCTTGGGAGCAATTAGGGGTTGATTTAGTACTTGAGTGCTCTGGAGTCCATAGTGAGCGAGCGGATGGTCAGGCGCATATAAATCAGGGGGCTCGGAAAGTCCTTTTTTCTCAGCCATGTGGTCCTGACGTGGATGCAACGGTAATATTTGGAATTAATGATGGTGAGCTAACCGACGAGGACATAATAGTGTCATGTGGGTCATGTACTACTAATTGTATCGTTCCAGTCATTAAAGTATTAGATGATGCTTTTGGCGTGCAAAGTGGCACAGTCACTACCATTCATTCATCAATGCATGATCAACAAGTTATAGACGCATACCATTCTGACTTACGCCGGACCCGCGCTGCAAGCCAGTCTATTATTCCGGTTGATACTAAATTAGCAGTGGGTATTGAGCGTATCTTGCCTAAGTTTGCAGGGAAATTTGAAGCTATAGCGGTGCGAGTACCTACTATCAACGTAACCGCAATGGATTTAAGTGTAACGGTTGAAAACTGTGTGACAGTGACAGATGTCAACCGCGCTTTAAAGGAAGCAAAAAGCGATTGGTTAACTGGTATTTTAGATTATACCGAGGAACCACTCGTATCTGTTGATTTCAATCACGACCCCCATTCTTGTATAGTAGATGGAAGTCAGACTAGAGTCAGCCATAAACAGTTAGTCAAAACCCTAGTTTGGTGTGATAACGAGTGGGGATTTGCGAATAGAATGATAGACACCGCAGAGGCTATGTTCAAAAAAGCTTAGGGTTTATCAGTAGATTAATTCAATTTTGTAAAGTAAAGGTAAAGTATGTCCATATTAAAAATGTCTGAGCTAGATTTAGCTGGTAAAAGAGTTCTTATTCGTCAAGATTTAAATGTGCCCATCAAAGATGGTGTAATTACCTCTGATGCACGTATCCGTGCATCTTTACCTACGATAAAAGCTGCGGTTGCCGCAGGTGCAAAAGTCATGGTGATGTCTCATTTAGGGCGTCCAACAGAAGGCGAATACGCCGATGAGTTTTCTTTACTCCCTGTTGTTAATTACTTAAAAGCCAAGACAGATCTAAACGTGAGATTGCAAAAAGATTATCTAAACGGGGTAGAGCTTGATGCAGGTGAAGTGGTTGTTTTAGAAAATGTGCGTTTTAATCTAGGTGAAAAGAAAGACGATGAGGCCTTAGCAAAACAATATGCGGCACTTTGTGATGTATATGTGATGGATGCATTTGGAACCGCTCACCGAGCCCAAGCTTCTACCCATGGTGTAGGATTGTACGCGCCTGTAGCATGTGCTGGACCATTGCTCGATGGCGAGTTAACGGCATTAGGAAAAGCCTTAAATAACCCAGCTAGGCCTTTGGTTGCCATAGTAGGTGGTTCAAAAGTTTCTACAAAATTGACTGTGTTAGATGCGCTTTCTAAAATAGCAGATCAACTTGTTGTTGGTGGCGGAATTTCAAATACTTTTGTTGCAGCTAGAGGTAACAATGTAGGTATGTCATTATATGAGAAAGACCTAATTCCAGAAGCAAAACGCTTGATGGACTCTTTAGATATTCCAGAGACTGTAGATGTACGAGTAGGTAAAAACTTCTCTGATACTGAGCCTGCAGTAGTGAAAGCCGTTGATGAGGTTCAAGATGATGAAGAGATCATGGATTATGGACCGCAAACAGCCGCTAATGTTGCGGCTGTATTAGCTAATGCAAAAACCATATTATGGAATGGCCCTTGTGGTGTGTTTGAATTTGATAATTTCTCTAAAGGCACAGAAGTCGTTGCTAGAGCCATAGCAGATAGTAGTGCATTTTCTATTGCTGGTGGCGGAGATACTCTTGCTGCAATAGATAAATGGGATTTGAGCGACAAAATATCGTATATTTCTACTGGTGGTGGTGCTTTCCTAGAGTTTGTTGAAGGTAAAGTATTACCAGCCGTAGCTATGTTAGAATCAAGAGCCTCTTAATAGAGGTTCTTAAATAAAGAAAAATTAGAGAAGTTATAAAACTTTCAATTTTAGGGCAAGTACGCCCAATAATATAAACCCTACATACCGACTTTTTGTTGGTCAACAGTACGTAAAGGAGTGACGCAAATGGCATCACAAGTTCAATTAGACATGCTTGCAAAAATTGACGCACAGACTGGATTTATTGCAGCTCTGGATCAAAGTGGTGGTAGTACCCCAAAAGCCTTGGCTATATATGGTGTCGAAGCATCAGAATATGAAGGTGATGAAGAGATGTTTACTAAGGTGCACGAAATGCGCACTAGAATTATTACATCAAGTGTTTTCAATGGAGACAGAGTATTAGGTGCTATTTTGTTTGAAAATACGCTTGATAGAGACATTGAAGGTCAAAGTACTGCTAGTTACTTATGGAATGTCAAAAAAGTTGTCCCTTTCTTGAAAGTGGATAAAGGATTAGAAGCAGAAGTGAATGGCGCGCAACTTTTAAAAGCTATGCCTGATTTGGATGCTTTATTAGCTAAGGCAAATGCTCAAAACGTATTTGGTACTAAAATGCGTTCAGTTGTTAAATTAGCTAACGAAGCAGGTGTCGAAGCGGTTATTGCACAGCAATTTGAAGTTGCTAAGCAAATATTAGCGGCTGGCCTTATGCCGATTATTGAGCCAGAAGTAGATATTCACAGCCCTGAAAAATCTGAAGCAGAAGCAATGTTGAAGGCTTCTATTTTAACTCATTTAGATAAGTTAGATGCCGATCAAAAAGTAATGTTGAAGTTAACTTTACCTGAAGAAGATAATTTTTATGAAGAACTTGTTAAGCACCCTAAAGTGCTTAAAGTAGTTGCATTGTCAGGTGGTTACTCTAGAGAAGAAGCAAATAGTAAGTTGACCAATAATATTGGAATGATCGCTAGTTTTTCTCGCGCGTTATCTGAAGGCTTAAGTGCGAAGCAAACTGATGCAGACTTTGACGCAACTATGGATGCCTCTATTGAGAGTATTTATCAAGCTTCTAAAAGCTAATATACTTTTATATTGTAATTAAAACTAACAAAAGGTCGGGCTTATCCCGACCTTTTTTGTAGCTATGTACGCAGTAATTTGATAAGTTTTTGAGTAATTAAAGGATCAAATCATATGACTCTAGAACTACCTCTACCTCTGTATAAAAAGCTTACTGTTACTTTTCGAGTTGAGCCGGGATGTTTAGGTCCTGATGGTGCAGACCATATAGAAAAATTTTGTAAGTTTGCGAAAAAGGAAGTCGCTGGATTGGACTCTGATTTCGTTCGTTGGGTGATCACCCCACGTTACGACAAATCTTTACCTGAGACCGAATACAAAACCAATAACAAGCTATTGGACCATGATAAAGCTGAAAAATATTTACATGTTTTTGGTAAAGAACTGGATGACTTTGAAGAACATCTACAAGACAAGCTCTCTATTCTTATCGATGAGTTCCATGGCAGGTGAGGGCTTTTGTTCTCATGGTTTTAAGCTGATATATTCTAGTAACCCTCCCAAGTTAAAATTATTGTGCAAATAATAAGGATTGAACGCTCTGAAGGTGACTTCAATAGACCTAAGGGATAGTCTGTTTCGTTAATTTACTATTTTTAATTTATCAAATGGAGTTGGCGTAGTTTTATGCGTATCCAAAATAAGCTGTTTGCAATATTTTTTGTGACAAGTGTTGTCTTGGTCACTGCTCAAGTACTCGTTATGCAATGGAGTATTGGCAAAGGTATGATTGACTACGTTAATAAGAAAGAGTTAGATGCACTTGATAGTTTAGTTATATCACTTCAAGAGTTATATCAAGAAAAAGGTACTTGGGAATCATTAAAAAGTGATCATTTTTATTTTAAAAACCTTGTAGATAAGCATATTCATAGTGATGACTCTGCTATTTTTGTTCCACCAAGGGGCGACAGACCTGGCTTTGGTGAAAGGAGGCCTCCTGGTATGAGGCATGGTGGGAATCGGCAAAACTCTTTTTCTGAGAGATTTGATTTTGACAGGCCACCGCCCCATGCAGTTACTTACGCTGTACTTGATCCAAACAAAAAATTAGTAGCGGGCATATATCGTAAGCAGTCTAAATTTGGATATCTTGATATTGTTGTAAACGATAAAGTGGTTGGATATTTAGCTGTATCGAGACATAACGAGTTGACTGCTGGCTATGAGCTGAGTTTTGTAGAACAGCAGCAGATGTATGTATTACTTATAGCGCTGGGCTTAATAATTATCGCAATATTAGTGGCTCTGCCTCTAGCTAAACATTTTGTTGATCCAATCAAGATCCTCACCACGTCTATGAGTAAACTTACCTCAGGACAATATGAGCAACGTATAAATTTAAAACGTAAAGATGAGTTTGCTCAACTTACCCGAGATTTTAATGAGTTGGCTGTCACTTTAGAGCAAAATGAGGAGGCTCGTAAACGTTGGTTAGCCGATATTTCCCATGAATTACGTACACCAGTCGCGGTTCTAAAAGGTGAAATGGAGTCTATGATTGATGGTGTTAGGCCTTTGTCTATGGAGAGGATTCAATCTTCACTTGAAGAAATAAACCAATTAGAACAATTGCTAAATGACCTACATGAATTGACACGAAGTGACTTAGGAACGATGCACTATCGCAAGAGTTGGGTTGAGTTACTACCTATAATTGAAGAAGTGTCGAATCAATTTGAAACTGTGTTGTCTGACAAGGGTATTAAGGTTGAGTTAATACCACAACATGCAAGTGTCCCTGTTTACGCTGATGTTACTCGATTGAAGCAACTTTTTAGTAACTTGTTAAGTAATGTGGCCAAATATGCTGTCGACGGTGATTTACTTAAAATTACTATGAAGCGTGTAGAAAATGGTGATTCAAAAGAAGCACAAATATTTTTTGAAGATAATGGACAAGGTGTGGATGAGCATGATCTTCCACAACTATTCGAGCATTTATTTAGAGTTGAAAACTCTAGGAATAGAAAGACGGGTGGTAGTGGTTTAGGGTTATCGATATGTAAAAAAATTGTCGAAGCTCATCATGGAAGAATTACAGCTTTCTCTTCAGAAGTTGGCGGTTTAGGCATTAAAATTATCTTACCCTTGGAGTAAAATAGATATGGAAAAACAACCTCATGTTCTTATTGTCGAAGATGAGAAAAAGTTAGCCTCACTTTTAGCTGATTATTTAAATTTATCGAATTTTGAAACCAGTTGTTTACATGACGGGCCTTCTGTTGAGCCATGGTTAGATGAAAATAAAGCCGATGTGATTTTATTAGATCTGATGTTGCCAGGTAAAAGTGGCCTAGATATTTGTAAGTCAATTCGTACAACAAGCCAAGTCCCTATTCTAATGGTTACGGCTAAAGTTGAAGAAGTTGACCGTTTAATAGGGCTAGAGATTGGTGCAGACGATTATATATGTAAACCATTTAGCCCCAAAGAAGTAGTTGCTAGAGTCAAAGCTGTCTTAAGGCGTGCTAATCCACAAACTAAAAGTTTACTCCCATTTGAGCTTGATACTCACCGTTTAGTTATGTCTATTGGTCAACAATCCATCGCTTTAACTGCGGTTGAGTTTGAAATGATGGTATTGCTAAGCTCAGAGCCCGGTAGAATATTTTCTCGAGAGCAACTTATGACTACGTGTTATAGCGACCATCGAATTGTGAGCGATAGAACCATAGATAGCCATATTAAAAAGCTTAGAAAGAAAATAGCAGTAATTGGGAATCAAGATTGGATCCAATCTGTCTATGGGGTGGGGTACAAGTTAGATGTGGATGCAGTGTAATTTAAAGTTAAAGTGCATAACTAATCTCTAGATCAATTCCCCCATACTTTGTCTGATTTCTGGAATTGCTTTTAGTGTTATCTCTAAAAATGCATCCACGGTAGCGCTGCTATTTTTATAATGCAGCTCAACAGGAATGTCAGAGGTTACCGACGCCAACTGTAAAAAGTGGCAAGCTGAACTGTAAAGTTTACTAACACAATTTGGGGCAATGGCGACCCCTAATCCTGCTGCTACTTCGGTTACTAGGGTTTGCATATGTTTAGGTTGACTAACGATATTAGGCGAAAATCCAGCTGATTTACAAATCGAAGTAGTCTCATCAAACAAGCTTAGCGCTTCGTCTCGGTTAAATATAATAAAATGCTCGTTGGCCAATTCCGACAAGTCGATAATCTCGCGAGTAGCTAATACATGGGTATCATTAACGATTGCCACCAGTTTATCTGTGTAGATAGTATGACTAGTAAACTCATCTTTTATTATGCTTGGTAGCGGTCTTGAAAATCCTATATCAATCCGTTTGTTTTTAAATGCTTCTATTTGTTCAGTTGCTGTCATTTCATATATAACTACATGAACATGTGGGTAGTGTAATCTGTATTTACGCACTAATGAGGCTATAAAGGTTAAACAGGCAGAGCTTAAATGGGCGATTCTAAGGGTACCTAGTTGACCATTATGGGTACGCTGAACTTGTATTTTAGCTTGCTGTGTTAAGGCGATGATTTCCTGAGCGTCTTTTAATAATTGCTGTCCGGCAGCTGTGATAGCCACGTCTCTAGAATTTCGCTTAAACAAGCTAACACTTAGCTCATTTTCTAATGCTGATATATGTCGGCTTATAGCAGGTTGAACCGTATGTAATTCACGTGCCGCTTCTGAAAAGCTTTTATGTTTTGCCACAGCAATAAAGCTCATTAGTATTTTAATATCCAAAATTCACCATTGATGCAATTTTTGTATAGATTCTATAAAATAATAGCATTTTTATTATAATTTCATAATCAGTATTCTTTACACAACTTAATTAACAAGAGAGTTTTGTGAAGACTCAATCATCGGATAATAATTTAAGCCACTTTCTGTTGCTCTTAATGACAACGGCTATAGCGGTAACAGCTGCTAACCTTTATTACGTGCAACCTATTTTGCCATTGATAGCCAAAGAGTTTGACCTAGGTGTATCTGAGCTTGGGAGTATCCCAGCTTTAAATCAGTTCGGTTATGCCCTTGCATTACTGTTCATCTCGCCGTTAGGTGACGCTATAGCAAGAAGACGGGTTATAGCGGTATTGTCTTTAGTGTTAGTTGCATCAAGTTTTCTGGCGGCTTTTACACCAAGTTTTGTTGTTATAGTCACTGCCATGTTTTTTATTGGACTAAGTGCCAATATTACACAGCAGCTCATTCCTTTTGCGGCTTCAATGGTTAAGCCCCAAAAAAAGGCAGCTACCTTAGGTACCTTAATGATGGGCCTTACTTTAGGCATATTATTGTCGAGGACTGCCAGCGGATTTGTTGGTGAGCATTTTGGCTGGCGGGGTGTTTATATTATGTCAGGGATAGTTGCAGCCTTATTTGGTCTGTTGTTGTATGTATTTTTACCTGTAAACAAACCTCAAAGTAATTTGCGTTATTGGCCCTTATTGCGAAGTACATTAAGCCTTTTTAAACGGCATAAAGCATTACAACACTTTACCTTAGCGGGGGCATTCTGGTTTGCCGCTTTTAACGTACTTTGGGCAACTCTTGCAATCTACGTAAGTAATGGCCCTTTTAATTACAACGCACAACAAGCTGGCCTTTTTGGCGTAATTGCATTGGCAGGCGTAATTGGCGCAAAAGTATCAGGTAGGTGGGTTGATGTTTTAGGTTCTAAAACTCTGATTATGTTATCCCTGTTATTAATTGCCATAGGTTTTATTGTGACGGGTATATTTGCTGACAATTTAATGGCTCTGATCATAGGAGTTATTCTTATCGATTTTGGTGTGTTTAGTGCCCAAGTCTCTAACCAAGTTCGCGTCTTTAGTGTTGATGAAACGGCGCAAAGTAGGATCAATGGTATTTACATGTTGGGTTATTACATTGGCGGAGCGCTTGGTTCAATCGCAGGAATAAAAGCGTTTGCATTGTTTCAGTGGCATGGCGTGATTGCTGTGTCATTGGTGTTTATTAGTCTGAGTGCCATATTAAATTGCCGTGCTCAACAGGCTTAAAACCCTTACATATATAACAATAATTAATTGGATGATAAATGAGCAAACTTTCTACTTTAGGCAGTGTCACCTTACTTTGCATTGCCTCTCTAACTATTATGGTGGGCTCTATCGTCGCCCCCGGCATGATAAGTATTTCAGCACAATTAGACGTAGCTGATAACGCTATTTTACTGATAACACTGCCTGCTTTAGGGGCGGTTATTTTTGCCCCTATAGCTGGAAAATTAATTGATAAATACGGCGCTTATCCATCAGTGATTATTGGTATGTTTTTGTATGGTCTATTTGGTGCAGGCGCGATTTTCTTAGAGGGAGCTTTTTGGGTATTTACAAACAGGTTATTGCTAGGTGGTTTAACTGCACTGGTAATGGCTAGCAGTACCGTGCTTATTTCACAGTGGTATCAGGGGCAAGAAAGACTAATTATGATAGCTAAACAAGGCATGGCTATTGAGTTAGGCGGAGTGATATTCCTATTTTTTGGTGGAATACTAGCAGCCCAATACTGGGCTTTACCATTTCTTTTATATCTAACTGCTTGGTTGTTTTTAATTATGCTGCTGCTCTATGTCCCTAGGAATTCTGATGCTTCATTGGACAAAAGTGAGACTGAAAATGACGAGCAGATAGTACCTGATGGTTTGTCTTTAAAAAGTATCTATTTGTTTTCAGTTTTATCTATGGGGACATTTTTTACTATTTTTGTTTTATTGCCATTTGCCATGCACACTCAAGGTTACGATGAACAACAAGTTGGTATTTTGCTTTCGTCTATTTCTCTAGTGGCTGTGATTGCAGCGAGCTTTATGCCAAGGCTAAGTAAAGTATTTGGTGAGCCAAAATTATTAGCTACAGCCTTTATAGTCTATGGCATTGCCTTTATATGTTTTATACAAACCGGCTTAATATTATTAATTGTTGGAGCGATTTTTAGCGGTATTGGATTCGGTTTTAGCATACCTCTGTTAAACCATATGACTGTGAAACGTAGCAGTTACAAAGTTCGTGGTAAGAATCTATCCTATTTCACTATGGCTGTTTTTTCTGGGCAGTTTTTAACATCCTTCTTAGAAGGTTTATCTACTGAGCCTGCCAATGTATTTGGTTTTTTTATAGGGTTCTGCTGTTTACTTGCGCTTGGGTTATTTGTGACCTCAATTCGTACCCCACTTAAATCAAGTTAACCGTTTAACATTATTAGGCCGTTGCTTTGTATTCACACCAGGCCTTTATTCTTATTTGTTGTCCGTCATTAGCTTCAGCTCTTAGTGTTGCTATCAAAATAACGTTTGGTTTTTAATCATTCATTGTTATTGACTTTCTATTTCCATTTAAATATATTCATAAAATAATATTTGTTGGCTGTCCAACTTTTTTATTGTTGAGGAATATATGACTCTTGTAGCTAAACAACAAAAGCCCAGAAGAACTCAAGCAGAAATTCGAGTGTTTAGAGAAAAAGCACTTTTGAGGGCAGCTTTGGTAACGGTTGCTAAATTTGATATCGAAGGAGCCACAGTGGCGCGAATTTGCGCAGAAGCCGATGCTTCTCGAGGCTTGATTACACACTATTTTGATAATAAAGAAGACCTGTTGGTGGCAGCGTTAAGTAATTTATTTAACGAGGCACAAAGTTTTAAAGACGCTATTGCTAAAGATGACAACCTAAGTGCAATAACAAGAATACACGATATTGCTAATAGTAGTTTTCAGGCACCAGTATACACCTGGGAGATGGCTGCTGCGTGGCAAGCCTATAGCAATGCCAGTCGATTTAATAAGGCGTATCAAGAACCAATTAGGCTTTCTACACAAAAGTTTATCAATACCGTTGCTCCACTTTTTAAGCTATTAGCTGCAGAGCAGCCTTTACGTCTTCAGCCTGAAGAAGCTGCTCGTGGGCTATTTATTTTTATAAACGGTTTATGGAATAGCATGGCTTCTGAAGAAAATGACATACGAGCTGAAGAAGCCATAATGCAATGTGATGTGTATATAAATGGGTGCTTAAAATGAATATGTTTTTAGCATTACTCTATTAATCTAGTTTCAAATTAACTTAAGGTAATAAATATGGCGCAGTCATTATCTTGTAGAGAGATTATCGATCAATCTAACTATCCAATCGATGAAGTTGATAACCCTAAAAGACAAGAAGTAATAGAGCAGGTTCGGGCACAATTGGCTGTGGATGGTTGTGCGGTGGTGAGAAACTTTTTCAGTGAAGAAGGATTAAATGCCTTACTTGATGAAGCAAATGAGCGTAAACCAGATGCTTATTATTCGCCTAAAAAAGACTGTAATGTCTACTTAGGAAGCCCAGACGAGAGTCAATCTAAAGAGCATCCTAGAAATATTTTTATGCCGCGAACTAATGGTTTTGTTCGCGCCGACACTTTTGATGAAGAGTCAGCTTCTAGGCGACTCTATTATTGGGAGCCATTGAAGCAGTTTTTAGCGGATTGTCTTGATAAGCCTGAATTGTTTATTTATGAAGACCCAATTTCAAACATGATTGTAAACGTGGGCAAAAAAGGCCAGCGGTTTAATTGGCACTTTGACACGAATGAGTTCACTATTACCATGTTACTTAAGCCCGCCGTTAAAGGAGGGAATTTTGAATATGTTCCTAGCCTAAGAACGCCACAAGATGAGTGCTACGACGAGGTTAAAAAGGTACTAGATGGTGATCGTTCAAGAGTTAAAAGACTAGAGTTAAATGCTGGTGACTTGCAGTTTTTCTTGGGACGTTTTTCGCTGCATCAAGTAACAGAGAATCTCGGAGATGAAGACCGCTTGTTGCTTATTATGTCATTTACTGAACAACCTGGTGTGATTGGCAGTATGTACAGAGTTAAAGACTTATATGGAAAAGTCACTGCCGCGCATTTAGTTAATGAAGAAAGTCTTATACGCGCTGATGGATTGCTAGATTGAGCACATCTAAAAGTAAATCAAAAAGGTTAAACAGCAGCCGAGTTTATGAAGTTACTAGGCTGCTATTTAACTATTGGTAGATTACTCGTTGTTATGTGGATTAATTGTATTCCAAAGTAAAATCTAACTCTTTAAGATAATTACACTCTCGCTCAAGATCTGCGCTAAACACAGGTTTGTTTTGCAACCAATTTTCAGGAAGTTTTAGCGTTACGGTTTCACCTTTAGTGGTGATACTAAATTCAGGTAAAATGTTATCTTGGCGCTTAATATTCAAGAGTACCCCTAGGCGTAATAAGGTCATAAGTTTATGCACCTGCTCTTGGCCCAAAATAGTAAACTCGGGAATTTCATCTACTCTAATTTTTTTACGATGAAACCGTACTAAGGTAGCTAAGAGGTTTTGCTGTTCTTGGCCAAACCCTGGCAACTCAATATTTTGTAAAATATAGGCTGAGTGTCGTTGAATACCTCTGGTGTTTATTTGTAAACCCACTTCATGTAAAAGTGCTGCCCATTCAAGTAAGCTTTTTAACTCTTTGTTGTCTATTTTCCACGTCTTTTTACACTCTTGGTATAGCGTCATAGTGGTGTTTAGTACACGTTTGGCTTGCTCTACATCAACATCGTAGCGGGTGGCTAGGCTTTGGGCGCTGCGCTCACGAATATCTAGTTGTTGTAAGTGATCTTCCATTTCATACAACACTCCCTCACGTAATGCAGCAGTAGAAAACTCCATAGTTTCAATTTTTAGGTTATTGAAAACTGCAATTAAAATAGATAACCCAGCCGCTAATACGGGTTGCCTGTCTATTGATAGCCCTTCTAATTTTAAGTTTTCACTGTTGCCTGCATCGCAACACAGGTCCATTAAGGCGTATAAATCACTTTTGGATACGCAATTCTCGGGAGTTGTGCTATCTAAATGAGACGCTAATTCAATAATCACTTTAATTGTGCCAGAGGTACCAATACAGGTTTTCCAGCCTAATTGTCGATATTGTTTATCGATCATTTCTAATTCTTGCTGGGCGCTTGTTATAGCTTTCAGGAAGTTTTTTGGTTTTAACTCACCATTTTTAAAAAAGCGATTAGTGTAACTCACACAGCCCATTTGCAAACTACGGAGAATTTTAGGCTCAAAGGCTTCACCTATGATGAATTCTGTGGAGCCTCCGCCTATGTCTACAATCAAACGTTGGCCTTGCTGATGGTTGGTATGGGCGACACCTTGATAGATTAGCCGAGCTTCTTCAACCCCTGCGATTACTTCAATTGGAAACGGAAATACAGACTTGGCGGCCTTCAAAAAGTCTTTAGCATTTTTGGCTTTGCGTAATGTATAGGTTGCCACAACGCGTACGTTTTCTGGTTCAAACCCTTGTAAGCTTTCAGCAATCACTTCTAGTGTTTGTAAGCCACGCTGTATTGCTTCCTCAGATAAAACTCCGTCTTTACCTAGACCGTCCGCCAAACGGACTTTTTGTTTGACACGGTGTAATATCTGTACTGAACCCGCAACGATTCGAGCTACCACAAGATGAAAGCTGTTAGAGCCAATATCTAAGGCGGCTACTTTACTACTATCGCGAACTTCGACACTGTCGAAAGCTGAGTTTACATTAGGCATTGTCACCCTTTTCTATGGCTTTTAGGTATTTGTATGTTTCTATTTGAGAGCGTAACTTTTTGCGGTTACCTCGGGCAACGTAAGGGTTAGTTTGCTTTTCATTAATCACCCGTGCTTTTAGAGTGTCTCTTAACTGCATGTTAAGTATATCGATCACTTTCGCTTTTAAATCAGTATCATAAATTGGGCAACCCACTTCAATTCTAAAGTCCATGTTGCGAGTCATCCAGTCAGCTGATGAAATAAACACTTTAGGATCACCAGCATTCTCAAACACTAGCACTCTAGGATGCTCTAAAAAACGGTCTACCACACTTATAATACTGATGTTTTCACTTACGCCTTTTACACCCGGTACTAATGAACACATACCGCGAATAATAGCTTTAATTCTTACGCCAGCTTGGCTGGCCTTATATAAGTCATCAATCAGTAATTTATCATCTAAATTATTAATTTTTAAGATGATCCCTGATTTTAATCCTTCGTTAGCATTTTGGATCTCTTGACGTACTAACAATTGAATTTTCGTTCTCGCGTTAAGGGGAGACACTTGTAAATGTTGGAATTTCTGTCTTCTGTAGGGCTGTTCAATAAAGGTGAATACTGCTCTGGCCTCATTAGCCAATTCTTGGTTACGGGTAAACAAGCTGAAATCTGTATATATTTTAGCGGTTTTTTCGTTGAAGTTACCTGTACCAAAGTGAGCGTAGTTAACTAGTTCACCCTTTTCTTCTCGGGTCACCACACATAACTTACTATGAATTTTTAAAGAAGGCATGCCAAACGCAACTTTAACGCCGGCATCTGTGAGGGTCTTAGCCCATTCAATGTTGTTCTCTTCGTCGAAACGCGCGCGTAGCTCAACCACTACAGTAACTTTTTTGCCGTTATCAACAGCATCAATTAAAGAACTAATTACCCGTGATTTACTCGCCACCCGGTAAATATTTAAGCGTATGTGTTTAACACTTGGGTCAAAAGCTGCCTGCCTTAAAAACTCAGTAACATGTAAAAAGCGATGGTATGGATAATAAAGCAGAATGTCTTTGGCTGTGATGGCATCAAAAACAGTATCGTATTCTGAAAAGTCTTTCGAAGTTAGTGCTGGAAGTTTTTTATTTTCGAGATAGTCGCGGCCGATATTTGGAAAACCAATAAAGTCTTTAAAGTTACGGTAAGCACCACTAGGAATTAAACTGTCATAAGAGGAGATTTTAAGGCGCTTTTTTAAATCTTTAAGCATTTCTGTGGGCATTCTTGCATCATGCACTACTCGCACAGGCTCGGCTATTAGCCTTTGTTTCATGCTGTCAGACATTTTATCAACATAACTTTCGTCAATTTCGTCATTAATAGAGTACTCAGAATCTCGAGTCATTTTAAAAGAATAGGCTTCTAAGTGGTCGAACTCAATAAACCCTTTAAATATGCTTTCTAGGTTTAAACGAATGATATCGTCTAATAATATGATGTATTTCTTTTTACGGCTTTTCTCTGGAGGAATGACAACAAACCGAGACATGTTTTGACTAGGAACTTCGATAACCGAATACGCTATGGCTTTATCATTTTTATGGATGCTGACATATAAATAGGTGGCTGAGTCATTTAAGCGGGAAACCAATTTTACTTTTTTGTTTAATAAAACAGGGGCAATATGTCGAAGAATTTTATTTTTAAAGTAGTTAGTGAGCCATTCGGTATGGTAGTCATTTAGGTCTTCTTCACCTAATAAAAATATGTTGTATCTGGCCAATCCTTTAACTATGTCTAGATGAACACGATCAAAATCTTCTGTCATTCCTAATACTTTTTCTTGGATCTCTTCCATCAACTCTTTGGTTTGTTCAGCTTGTTCGGTTTCACCTTCATTCATGTGAATAAAAATTTTACGCTTTACATCAGCTACTCTCACCCGGTAAAACTCATCCATATTGTTAGAGTAAATACCTAAAAATCTTATGCGCTCAATAATGGGGTTTGTTTTGTCTGCAGCTTCTTGAAGGACTCGTTGATTGAAAGATAACCAACTTAATTCGCGAGGGTAATAATTATTTTTACTATCAGGCATTGGAACTCTTATTGAATGTTTATTTTTATTGTAGTGATCGTCTAATGAGATTATGACAATCAGATGACAATTCTCGTTAAATTTTATTCAATCTCAATATCTACCATTAAATCATTGGCAACAGCTTCTAAGGTTTCTCGTAAACTATCTAAATCAAAATCTTCTGCAATTGTAATGGTTGCTTTTGCTTTAAATAGCGAGCCTCCCCAATTAGGCGCGCTTTCTAAATTGGAATCAAACTTAACAATATTCAAATTAAACTGACTCAGAACTTGGGTTAGCTCTTGAACAATCCCTGCTTTATCATTACCCATAATTTCAATTTTAGCTGACTTTTGCTGCGAGCTTGACTCAAGATCTCCAGCTAGCAAATGAATCTTCAAGTCTGGGTGCTGCGAAAAACATTCAATTAAATCTAAATGTTTGTCTTGTGGTAAATTGACTTCAACAAAACCTGCAAAATGTCCCGCCATATGAGAAAAGTTACTTCCTAGCCAGTTACCGCCCATATCAAAAACAGTTTTTGCTAAATCACTTATTAACCCGGGTTTATCTTGCCCAACTAAAGTAAATATCATTGGTTTCATAAAACTGTCACATCCACGTAATAGAGTCGCTGTCATTGCGCTTTAGCCTAAACCATTATGCGTGGGTTTAATAATATTTAATTATTAATCGCTGAATTTTTAGACAATCATTTAACTTTTTATTTACGCGAACTAAATAGTTACTATTCGTGGGTAATACTGTCTTAGTAAAATAGGTTAGGATAGCCATATATTCAAAATGACCCATTTGGGTTCTGATTTTTTTAAGTAAAAGAGAGCTTTTATGCCAATTAATTCATTTTTAGGGGTGTTTGCAAAATCACCACTAAAACCATTGGAAGATCATATCAATCTTGTTTACAAATGCAGCCAAGGTTTATTGCCTTTTTTTAAAGCTGTTTATGCTCAAGACTGGAAAGTTGCTGCCGACACTCAACAAATCATTTCTAAATTAGAAAAAGATGCTGATGTTATTAAACGTGAACTGAGGGTTAGCTTACCCACTGGCATCTTTATGCCTATCCAACGTCAGGATGTTTTAGATTTATTAACGCAGCAAGACAAAATTGCTAATAAAGCTAAAGATATATCTGGTCGTATTCTTGGGCGCCAGTTAGCGGTGCCTGAAGAATTACAAGTACCATTTATGGAGTATCTAGAACGTTGTCTAGATGCCACTAATCAAGCTAAGAAAGTCATTAATGAACTAGATGACTTGTTAGAGACTGGTTTTAAAGGCCGTGAGTTACGTTTGGTTGAGGATATGATCGAACGATTGGACTTGATCGAAGATGATACTGACGCTTTGCAGATTAGTTTACGTAGAAATTTACTGGCACTGGAAAAAGACTTAAATCCGGTGGACGTGATGTTTTTATATAGCATTATTGAATGGGTTGGCGAGTTGGCTGACATTTCCGAGAGAGTCGGTTCAAGACTTGAATTAATGTTGGCCAACTAAGAGATTTATTGATGGATATTTTACAAACTTACGGTTTTATTTTAATCGTAACTGCCGCTGTGGTTGGGTTTTTAATGGCTTGGGGTATTGGTGCGAACGATGTGGCCAATGCTATGGGAACATCGGTTGGCTCTAAAGCGATTACCATAAAACAAGCAATTTTCATTGCCATGGTATTTGAGTTTGCTGGAGCTTATTTAGCAGGGGGAGAGGTTACCTCTACTATACGTAAAGGCATTATTGATGCCGCTTATTTTGTCGACACTCCCGAATTACTTGTGTATGGCATGATTTCGGCGTTGTTTGCTGCAGGGGTGTGGTTAGCTTTTGCTTCTTATTTGGGCTGGCCTGTTTCAACTACACACTCAATTATTGGTGCTATAGTTGGCTTTGCTGCTGTTGGCGTAAGTTCTGAGGCAGTAGAGTGGGGCAAAGTAACAGGCATAGTGGGGAGTTGGGTGATTACCCCTGCTATTTCCGGTTTTATTGCTTATTTAATATTCCAAAGTGCTCAAAAATTAATATTTGATACTGA
Source organism: Paraglaciecola marina (assembly GCF_004360155.1). GTDB lineage: Bacteria > Pseudomonadota > Gammaproteobacteria > Enterobacterales > Alteromonadaceae > Paraglaciecola > Paraglaciecola marina. Next base: position 147,330 of record NZ_ML178721.1, read on the forward strand.
TCACCCCATAGACAACGCTAAGCGTTATGTTCCTTTTTATATGGCGGCCGCTGGTTTTATTATGTCACTGGTTACCATTAAAAAGGGGTTGTCACATGTAGGTTTGGAAATTGCCAGTTCAACTGGCTATTTCATAGCTTTGGCAATTGCAGTACTAATTGGTATTGCTGGAAAATTCGTAATAAACAATCTTAAGTTCGATAAAAATGCCGATAAAACCACCCATTACGCCAATGTAGAAAAAATCTTTGCAGTGCTGATGGTAGTGAGTGCTTGTTGTATGGCTTTTGCCCATGGTTCAAATGATGTTGCTAATGCTATTGGACCTTTAGCTGCGGTCGTCAGCATAGTAAATAGTGGCGGTGAGATTGGTTCTAGTGCGTCATTAGTTTGGTGGATTTTACCTCTTGGTGGTATTGGGATTGTGCTTGGTTTGGCTTTATTTGGCCACAAAGTTATTAAAACAATCGGTAATGGTATTACTCACTTAACACCTAGTAGAGGCTTTGCTGCAGAACTTGCAGCAGCAACCACTGTGGTTATTGCTTCAGGTACAGGCTTACCTATATCAACTACGCAAACATTAGTTGGAGCGGTTTTAGGTGTGGGTATGGCTCGGGGGATTGCTGCAATAAACCTAGGGGTGGTACGTAATATCGTTATATCTTGGATAGTTACACTACCTGCTGGTGCGGCGCTTTCTATTGTTTTCTTCTTTATGATAAAGGGTATATTTGCCCCTTAATCTTGTATAGATAAGGTTAAATAAAATACCTTATCCTAGGTTTGACTATACAGAATTTAAAATTATAACCACTTGTTTTCAAGTGGTTTTTTTTTGTACTTTAAAAATTGACTCATAACTTTTCTTATCAATAGAGTACATAAGTTAAGCTTTTTTGGTGCCCAATATTAAAGTTTTGTGACAATTATTTACTGTAACAAAACTGTCATGCTGCTTAGTTACTCTGCTCCCGTTTTTTAATTCTAATAAATTTACTCTCGTTTGGAGAACACAATGAAACTAAATAATACTTTTAAAGTTAGTACGCTTGTTTTAGCAATGGCCCTAGCTGGTTGTGGTGGCGGTGATATCGTTTTAGATGCTAGCGATAATAGTACTTATACAGATAACAGCGACAACAGCGTGACTGGTGACACTGGTAGTGGTGATACCAACGTTTGTGCTACTTACACTGATGAATCTGGTGTTGCCCAACAGGGTACTGAAGAAGGTGATAACTGCCGTTATACTTCTCAGTTTGTTAGTTCTTCTAACCCAATTCTTACTAACATCACTTTTTCTGCTTTAGAAAATGGTGGTGCTCATATCTTTAACGAAAGCTTATACATAGGTCAAAACTATAGTAGCTTGAGCGAAGCAGCTACTGCAGGTATCAATAGCGGCGGTGACGGTGCGAGCTTGTTTATTGAAGCTGGCGCAACTCTAGCGTTCCAATCTGGTACTGCTGTGGTAATTAACCGAGGCTCACAAATTCGAGCTGAAGGTACCTCTGATGCCCCTATTACTTTCACTTCTGAAACTGACATAGATGGCAATATCACTCCTGAAGAAACCGGCGCTTGGGGCGGCATGGTAATTAATGGTTTTGGTTTTACCAACGGTTGTGAATATGAATCAGGTTGGGCGTTTGAGCCAAATTCAGCTCTTGATGAAGGCAGTGCTTTAGAATTGGTTACTGACGCAGATTGTTCAATTGCCGTTGAAGGCTTAATCGGTAATGACGAAACTACTTATGGTGGTGAGCTACCTGAAGATAACTCTGGTGAGCTTAGCTACGTAGTTGTTAAACATGCTGGATCTGCACTTTCTCCTGGTAACGAATTAAACGGTATTACCTTTGGTGCTGTTGGTAGTGAAACAACTGTTTCTAACCTAGAAATTTATTCAAACATAGATGATGGCATTGAGTTCTTCGGTGGCGGTGTAAACGTTGAAAATTATGTTGCTGTTTATGTGCAAGACGATTCAATCGATATCGATGATGGTTACTACGGCACTATCACCAACGCATTAGTGATTCAAGGTGGCGGTATAGATGCAGCAATCGGAACGCGTACTGGTGCACACTGTGTTGAATCTGACGGTGCGTCAACTCGTGACGAAGACACTGTATTTGACGAAGATTACTTAAGCCGTGCCACTATCACTAATTTAACCTGTATTAGCTCAGCTAAAAATGAAGATACAGCGGGTAATGGTGATCCAGGTGCCGGTATTAACTTTGAAGAAGGTCACTTACTTACTGTGACTAACTCAATTATTACTACTGCTTATGCCGGTGATGATGAAGCTGAAAACAACAACTACTGTTTCCAAGCTGAAGATGACATCGATGCTATTCAAGTTGCTGCTGGGTTATTAACTTTCTCCGAAAACATCTTTGCTTGTCCTGACATGGTTGCTGATGATTTAGATCTGGGCACTGTTGATACATCAAGCGAGCAATATACTACAGCGGTATCACGTCGTGCAGACGGAGCAGCTGGTCCGTTCTCAGGAACTGTTGACGCATTCTTAGATGACACTGGAAACCTTACTTCTGAAGTAACTGTACGTGCTGATGAAGGCGTAACAACAAATATCTTAAGTGGTTTTTACACTGTTACCCAAGCTGACATGCTAGTCGACGGCACAGCTGTTAGCTTTGCGGCAGGTTCTACATTTACTGCTGATGACCTTAGTTGGACTTATGGCTTAATTGATGGTGCTCGCGGTCAAGATCTTTGGTTCGAAGACGGTCAAACTCCTGGCGATCGTTAATACCGAAGGCGCTGATTTATTGGCGTAGCCTATGTGATGGGGCGCTTCACGGCGCCCTTTCTCGTAAAGGGCATTGTAACGATTAATTAAGAGTGAACACCGATGAAAATCAATAAAACTTTTTCGAAGGCAGGATTAGCGGCATTTCCGCTTTGCCTACTTTCAACAATAATATCTACTACAGTTTCAGCTCAGGATCAGCTCGGTGCTGAAATAAATCAGCAGATAGGGCAAGAAATAGAAAGAGTCCTAGTACGAGGCAGATTACAAACTGCCGCTGAGTCTATTGTTACTGAACGTATAGAGTCAGATAAAGTAGTAGATATTCTTGGCATAGAACAAATATCGCGAGCTGGTGATTCTAATATCGCTGATGCTTTGCGCCGTGTACCTGGTCTAACATTAGTCGATGGTAAATTTATTTATATCCGCGGCTTAGGTGAAAGATACCAAAACGTCACCCTTAATGGGGCGGCTGTGCCTTCGCCTGACTTGACCCGTAATGTTATCCCGCTGGATATATTCCCAACTGCTATAGTGGCAGACATTGCTGTTCAAAAAGGATATACGGCAGATAAAAGTGCTGTATTCGGTGGTGGTGCCATAGATATAAGAACCACTGCTATTCCTGATAGTTTTATGGCTTATGTTGGCGCTAGCGGCGGTATTAATAGCTTGTCTGATAGCTATTTAGATTACCCTGGTAGTAACGATTTTGGTAAAGAAGATGGCACCCGTGCATTTCCTTCAATTGTAAGTTCTACCTTAGGCAGCACGTTCATTAACGATGGTGACTTAGATATAAGTCCATCGGCAATTCAAGATACGGCCAATCGTAATGGATCTGCTATAACCTTTGAACAAGCTGAAGCGTTAAATAGAGAGTTAGCGCTGGGGTTTAACCGTGATCTAGACATATCTGAAAAAGACAGTTCAGTTCAAGATATGGGCTTTGAGGTTGGTATCGGTGATACCTATGATATAGGTGGTGAGTTTACGTTAGGCGGACTAGTTACCCTTAACTACGATGAATCTATTCGTACACAAGATCGTATCAGCCGCAGACTAGAAGAGCCTGAAGAAGAGTTTACCGAAACGACTAAAAGTACCCAAAATACCAGTGTAACCGTTACTGCTGCGGTCGCTCTAAAGTGGGGATATGACCACTCTATTGAATCTAAGAATTTCTTTATTCGTAATACCGATGATGAAACGTTTGTGTCTAACGAGTATAACGACACCTCTGGATTTAGCAGTGGTGGTGGCTTCCGTAACTATGAAGGTATTTTTGAGCAAAGAGAGTTAGAAATTAATCAGTTTTCTGGTAGGCATATATTAGGTGAAGATACTCGTGACCTTATTGGCTTAGACAGTACCTTTTTGGATGATTTAGAGCTTACTTGGTTCTACTCTGATTCAAATGCAACAACTGAAATTCCTAACGCATTCACCTCTGTAGCTACCTTTAGTCGTGATACTACTACTAACGAGTTTAGCAATGTTAATATCTCTTTAGGGGGGATTGTTAGTAACGGTTTGCAATTCGATAACCTAGATCTAGACGATCAGTTAGAAAGTTCTGGTTTTGAAATGAAACTACCACTTTATGCTGGTGATTGGGCCTTTGAGCTGTCGGGTGGGACACGTATAGATAAGCGTGGCCGTATTTCTGATCAGTTAACATTAACTATAGACGGTAGCTCAATTGTAAACTCTTTAGTGACAGACTCTATATCGACGCGTTTCTCTGATGAAGCTATCTCTAATGCTGATAATGGTTTTGAGTTGGCACTTGAGTCATCTGAATTTAGTCCTAGTTTAGCTGCAACTAAGGTTGAAGCGGTTTTTGGTCAAATAAATATAGATTGGAACGACGAACTTACAGTTGTGTTAGGAAGTCGTTTTGAAGACTATCGCCAAGTGAGTGCTATATTCAATCCATTGGCTGTATCTAGTCCTATTTTACCTAACCTTGATTCAAACAGTTTCACTGAAGGTGAGCTGCCTGAAGGTATTTTCCAAGACGATGGTATTTATCCTTCTGCTTCAGCAGTGTATAAGATTTATGATTTTTGGGCTGAAACATTCAAGCTAAACTTGATGTGGAGTGAGAACGTTATTCGCCCAGATATGCGTGAAATCGTAGATACTTCGTTCCGAGATCCTGTAACTGATTTCATTATTTCTGGTAATTCTAGTGTTACACCATCAGATATTACTAATATTGATTTACGTGCAGAATGGTTCTTTGAATCTGGAAACAACTTTACAGTTAGTTTATTCCATAAAGATATCGAAAATCCAATAGAGCTCTTTTCACAAACGGCCACAGGTAATGAACTGCGAGCTGAAGTGCTGAACGCTGGCACCGCAGAAATTAGTGGTTTAGAAGTTGAATGGATGGTAAACCTTGAGTTTCTTGGTGATATTGGATCCTTGTTCTTTGTCCAAGGTAATATTACTAGCTTGTTCAATAACGAAATTGATGCCACTGGTGTAGAAAGTGACGTAACAAATGCAGTACGTCCTTTGACTCAAGCGTCTGATTTTGTGGCCAACATCATAGTAGGATTTGATTCAGACGATGGTAAGCACTCGGCTGGTCTAGCGTTTAATACTTTCTCAGAACGTCTATACGTTTCTGGCGCAAGTGGCTTCGCAGACTCTTATGAACAACCGTTTGACTCGTTAGACTTCAACTACACTTATTACATTCAAGAAGACTTATCCGTTAAGTTTAAAGCAAAGAACTTGCTTGATGCTAAGAATGAGATCACTCAAGAAAATAATGATGGCGTAGATGTTACGCGTTTTGAACAGGAAGTTGGCCAAGGCTATAGTGTGAGCGTTAGTTATAAATTCTAATGCTCAAACGCTTATATTCTGTTCAATAAAAAACCTGCTTAATGCAGGTTTTTTTTGGTTCCATTTTTAATTGTGGCTTATCTGCTAAGCGCAATTAGATCGGTAATTGTAGTATCAACATCAGATTCAAAATCATAATCATACTGTAACATCAGACCTTGAACGGCTACCGCCTGAGAGTTTAACTCTATAGGTTGAAAGCGAGATTTTTTTAAGGCTTTCATTGATGTATGTACAAACTGCTTAGGACCACTGTTTTCTACCAGGGCAATATTAACTGGCTCACCTTGCTTATTTAAATCATAGGTAAGGGTTACATTGCCTGAGCGCTTGTTAAGCAACTGGGCATTTGGGTAGTTTGGTACTACTTGTTCGACGGCAACAATTTGAGTATCCGAAGCAGCTAAATCAGCAGCATCTAAGGTGATAGCATTGACACTCCAAGAAACTGATAATATGGATACTAGTGTTAATAATTTTTTCATACTTCCTCCGGAATTGTTATAAATTACCAAGGAAAACTAAAACGTAATAACAATGTATTCCCTAGGTATATTCAAAGTATATACATAAATTAAAAGTAGTCAACTATATTTCTCATTTGTCATAAAACTGTAATATTAATCCGGTATAAGATTTGTTCATGTATATACAATTAAGATACATTACATAGCGAGTTTCAAGTAAAACTCCCCTACCTATAAGCAGTTTGTTCATGACTAAATCAGTAGATAAAAAAGAATCAAGTAAGAAAGACCAAGAAAACAAAAAGAATAGTCAGTTGATTATTCGTATAAAAAAAGAAGAGCGTGATGCTTTTGTTGAGTTATGTGATGAATTAGATACAAGTGCGGCGAGAGAGATCCGTATGTTTATTCGTGATTTCTTACGTAAGCAGAACAGTTAATATATATAATTAGATATACGAGGAGCCAAGAAGTAATAGAATTTATACCCTTCTCTTTAACTGCAAAGTTGTGGCTGTCATAATTTAGTGGTTTATTGTGACAGTTAAACTAAACCCAACATAATCACATATAGCTAGTTTATCGTCTTAGTTAGGTTTAGTTTCTTCTAGTATGGAGAGTAAGCTGGCTAGATGTAACCCGTGTTTAGAAAGCTATGACTCTTGGTCAGGTCTTTATATTTAAATTAACGGATAGGGCTTACCAAGTCTAATAACTCTGCGTTGATAAATTGGTTAGGACTATACACATCTAAAACAGAGCTGCTGCTATCAACCTGTTTTACTTCTAATTCAACATCTGGGTATGACCTTAAAGTAGAGTGGCTTATTCCGTTTACGCCAATAGGTAAACGCTTTTTGTACAGAGTAAACTTATCACCTTTTTTAATACCGTTTTCACTTCCCATATTAATTGTCAACTGCTGTTGTTCAGTATTGATTATTTGGGCAAAGCTTCGCTCACATTGTAGTAAATTAGACACGTCTGAAACCGCATTATTAATAGTATTTAGAACAACACGGCCATAATCACTTCGCCAAAAAAGACTGTTATGGGTATCCACACTGTAATCACTACTGTATTCCCAGTTAGCTTCACTGTGGTAGGTTTCTTTGTAGATGATGTTATGGCGGTAAGCATCTAATAGATACACTTGTACAGTAAAGTTACGGCGCAATGCCACATCGTCTGATAACAGCTCTTCTGTGACTTGTTCAAACAAGCTGATGTCACGAATGAATCCAAAAAGCACAAACTGTCGACCGTATTCTCTGGTCATAAAAATTGCTTTTTCAGTGATTTCTTGTAAATCGATCTTGTCATAGGAGTGCACGTCGGTGAAGGCTTTGTCTATTAATAAAACCTTTGGGCTGCTGTGCTCAACGCTGAGCTGCCGCTCAAAACGTTTACTAATTTGTTTGCCTAAATCAAAGATACCGCCGTATTTAGCTTGCTGTGGTTTTAAAACTTGAAATTGCGCTACCAACATAGAGCGGTTATAACCATCATGGGCGCAATCGAATAAAGGAGTGAAATTTACTTTTACGGTGACTGTTAAAGTGTCATCGGTGACTGTTTCACTTACCACTTCAACTCGTTGAATTTGGCCTTGAGTCGTTATGACAGACTTACTACTAACGAGTAGACCATCTAACACCACGTCTTCAGCTGCTATAAAGCTACCATTTTTAAAAGAGGCGTCGGCTACTGCATTTTTAATGGCTTGCACACGAACATCGGTTAAGTCGGCATCTTCAATGGCAACACTGGCTTCGCCTTGCTGCCAATTAGCTAAGGTAGTTGGGGAGATAGATAGAAATAGAAGCGCTACTAGCGCCCTTGATAGTATGGAGTGCATCTTAGGCAGCCCCTTATTTGAACACAGTGAATAGCTTGTCTAACACCGAGTCTTCTTGATTCTTATGAAGTTTTCCTTTGCCACTGTATTCTATGCGTGCATTACCTACCTTAGACGAGATTATAGTGTTTGATGCATCAATATCAGTGGTTCGGACTTCCCCTGAAAAGCGCACATATTCTTCACCTGAGTTTAGGGTAATCCATTTTTCACCACCTACTATCAGGTTACGATTAGGGAGTATTTCCATAACGTACACGGTAATATCGCCATTTAATGAATTTGACTGCTTTGATTCAGATGAAGAATCAAAGTCACTATCTTGGCTATGCTCGATGGCAACATCGCCTTCGTCGATACTAATTGGGCCTGCATTAACACTTAGCGGCCCTAAATCAAAATTGCTGCTTTTGTCAGACGAATAATCAAGTGATTTTTTTGACGTTGTAGACTCACTAAGCTGCACTAATATCATATCGCCTACGCGAAAGTTTTTATGAAGTTTGTACAAACTTGAAGCGTTTTCGGCATGAAATAAAGAGCCGTTGGGCACATGAATCGAATCAACCTGTTCGGTTCGTACTGGTCGAAATCCAGGTTCATTTGGTTTGACTTCGTTATCTGAGTTACTGATAGCTCTTTGGCTAACTTCTGGGTTGGTATGGATTTCTTCTACTACTTGTTGTTCAACTGATGGTGTCTGTGTGCAAGCACAAATAATAATCATCATAAACGGCAGAACAATTTGGTTTCTCATATGGCAATTTTATCCCAAGGCTATCTTTCGATAACTACATACTTTAATTTTAGAATTGCCTCTCACAACCAAATTCTGAGGCCAAACTACTGAAGATTTTTTTACATTACAAGTGGATTTGAGGTATCCATATTTATTCCTTATTTCTTCCTTATTTCTTCCTTATTTCAAATGATAACTTGGTCCAGATTTCGCTTAGTAGGATTAAATTTCGATCCTGCAATATCGACAGGTGAAATATGAGGGCTATTTGCTATGACTATTATTGATAACTTCCAAAACCTGTGGGGCACAGATACTTCTAGCCAAATAGCGGAAACTACCACTCCTGAAATAAATGAAAATGATGAATTAAATCAGGGGTTTAGTGGTCTTTTTGCAATATTTCAAGGAGACGGAAATGATAGTGAAGGCAATAATGCACTGCTCGATGCTGAGTCGACTATTGATAGTATTCAACAAAGCTTGATGTCAGCCATGGGACTTTCAAACGTGCTAGGAGATGGCGTAACACAACTTTCGTCATTATCTTCAATTGCCGATATGCAATCATCATTATTAAGCAGTCTACAAGCAAGTTTATTCAGTAGCGCTACTGAGAGTGCCTCATCGCTAGTTAGCGATGCCACAAGCATAGTTGAAGGAGCTGAGGAGCTTGATTCTCTTAGTAACACTTGGGGTTCTATTGATGATGTGTCGAATTATTTAACCGGTGAAGATGGGCTTGCCTTTGCAGATGTATTTGATTCGGTCAATATATTGAATCATGTGCCCCTTGTTTCAGATGTTTATCAAAGCGAGGTTGAGCACGATATATCACCTTTATCAGAATTGGTGGGTGGCTACGCTTTTGGCGGGCCTATAGGTCTTGCATATTCAGCAGCCGATTTAGCCATTGAGTCATTTTCTGGAAAGTCTATTTATGAGAACATTAGCGGCTTTTTGTTTAGTGATGCAGAGCAAGAAACTATTGAAAATACAGTCACCCAAGTGACTGATACTATAGTTCAATCCAACCAAGCTTATAGCTTTGTGCAACGAGAGTTTTAAAGTACTAAGAGAGGCAAATTCATGCCGTATACTTAGTTTTGCGGCCAAAGTGTGTATTAAAAACCTTAGTCATAAATTAGGTTCTTCAATTTTGGGGTTTTTAATCATAGCCATTTCATTATAAAGTGATACATACTAATCGCTTTTATTGATGAAAAATAAAATGAAATGGCCCAACCTTAAACATCTCCACTATTTAGTCACTTTATATCAAGAGCAACATTTTAATCGAGCGGCAAAGCACTGCAATGTGAGCCAGTCTACCCTTAGTACTGCTATTCAAAATTTAGAAGAGCAGTTTGGTTCACAACTTTTAGAGCGTGAGCATAAAACCTTTGTCTTTACACCTTTTGGCCTTGAACTGGTGGGGAGAGCTAAAGTGTTATTGGCAGATGTGCACGAATTGGTGGACTTTGCGCAAAGCGCTGGTAATTGGCAGGCAGGTAATCTTAAGTTGGGTGTCATACCCACTATAGCGCCATTTACGTTTGAAGGAATTATCGATAGTGTTAAAGAACATTTGCCAGACATTAATTTACAACTCCAAGAAGACACCACCGCAAATTTACTGACACAACTTAATGAAGGGGTGTTAGATTTATTAATACTGGCTTTGCCTATGGAAACACCTGGCTGCAAACAACTTGTTTTAGGACATGACCCATTCCATTTAATTGCTCATCAAGATTTAGTTAAGTCTTTGCCAAGTCCACTTGACGTCTCTAAACTCCCCAAAGAAAGTGTGTTTTTATTGCAGCAAGAGCATTGTATGACCGGCCATGCTGTAAGTGCCTGTGGCTTGCAACACAAAGAGCAAGTGAGTTCATTAACTGCAAGTAGTTTATATACCTTAACTCAGCTTGCTAAAAGTAAGTTAGGTTTTACCTTTATGCCAGAGTTGGCCATTCAAAATAATATTTTGAATGGTTTTCCTTTAGTCTCTATGCCATCGGAAGATAAGGCTTACAGAGAAATTGGCTTGGTATGGCGAAAAGGCACTACTCGTGTCAGGTTATTTAGGTATTTAGCTGGCTTAATTGCTCCTCTTACACCTGTTCCAACGTTAACGCGATAGTCGTTCTACTGCCAGATTAAGTTGACTGCAATATAGATTTAAACCCCACTGTTTTGAATGTTTCCTTGTAAGCAATTTCTAACTTAACGGATTATTTCTTAAAAATATAAACTTTTATTCAGGTCATCTCGACTTAGTTTATGAATAGGGAATACCCCTTCACTTTAGGAACTAAAAATAGTGTTTGAAAAGAGTGACGAACAGTTAATAGCAAGGGCTTTGCAGGGTAATAAAAAAGCTTGGTTAACTTTGTTGAAGCGTTATGAAAAACAAATTTATCACTATGGTATGCGTATGACGGGCAAAAATGAAGATGCCTTGGACTTAATGCAAGAGGTGTTTGTTTCTGTATTTCGAAATTTATCAAATTATCGAAATGAAGGGAGCTTCAAGAGTTGGTTATATCGTATTGCCCATTTCAGATGTATTGAGTTTTATCGGCGTAAAAAGCCAATGCAAGGCCTAGATGATGTGCCAGAAGTGGAGAGTGAAGAAATCAGTGCGGCTGATGCAATACATTGTCATCAAGAAAATAGACAGCTCATTAATGCAATGCAGCAATTACCTTTGGCGCAAAAGGCTGTTGTAGAGTTGAAGTTTTTTGGACAATTTACCTTTGATGAAATTGCTGAGCAAACTGGGATTTCAGCAAATACTGCTAAGTCTCGTTTGTATGGGGCTTTGGGGAAACTAAAACAAATTATGGAGGTTGATTATGCATAAACAACACTCTGAATTGAGTAAAAATGATTTATTTTCGCTGTGGTTAGAAGGAGACTTATCTGGCCAGCAGGTACTCGATTTTGAAGCGCTATGCCTGAATGATGATGAATTTTCGGAAAGAGTTTCAGGAGCTAATTCATTTATTATGGCGTCTGAACATTACCAATCTACTGAGGTTCCTAATTGGAATAGGGATTCAACCTTTGAGGAAACTCAAACCACAAAATGGTGGCAATGGCAGGGCTTTGCTAGCTTGTCTTTTGTCACCTCATGTTGCGCAATAGTTATGGTGTTAACTGGCTTACAGGTACGTCTAGATGAAGGGACTGTAACCATTAGCTTTGCAGCTAAACCCAGTAGTCAGGAAGTTGAAACTTTAGTCAACGAAAAAATGCTTGAATTTCAACAAACTCAACAGCTGGCATTAAATCAATACACTAAAAACTTACAGCAACAACAACTCGATGCGAGTACTCAACTAACCCAATATTTATTAAGTGCAAGTCGTAAGGAACGTCGAGAAGACTTTGTGGACTTGATAAAACATGTAAATGAACAAAGAGGTGACGATCAGTTGTTTTATGCCCGTCAGCTGAGCAAGTTACAGCAAGATATTTATGCCATACCGATGAAGTCGGATATTGGTGAGATTAATGAGTGAGGATACGAAAATGACTTTATCTATTAAAAACACATTAGTGGCACTGACATTAATTGCAGTGACTACTATGCCATTGCAGGCAGTGGGAGCATCTGGTGATAGCGCTAAGAAGCAGATTCGCAACGAAGTAGGCATCATGTTGAACATTTTACGGGCATCTTTGAAACAAAAAAGTAGCAATAACAACATCCGTCTTCATGCAGATTCGGTGTTTTATTTAGCCGAACAAGGTGTGGTATTTGAAATTGATGGCGGCAGACACGGTGGCAACTTTTTTGGTTTTGATTTGCAGGGACTAATTAATAATATCCCTATGGCACCATTAGCCCCAGGCAGTTCAGCTGAAAATCACTTTATTGATACAAGTGAGATAGAGGCCATGGTTGAAAAATTTATACAGCATGATGATGATTATGACCATGATATGCGTGATAACTTACGAGACCTGAGTGAAGAAAAGCGAGAGCTTGCCTGGGAGAAAAGAGAGTACGAGCGTAACATGCGCGACCTAGAGTTTGAAAAACGTAACGCAGATGGTGAACGCAAAAAAGAGTTAGAAAAAGAGTTAGCGAAATTGGATAAAGTGTTTATCAAAGTTCAACAGAAAGCCCAAGAGTTAGAAGCCTACCGCAGTGAACTAGAAGCTGAGCATAAAAAGGAAATGGCCATTCGTAGTGCAGCTAAGAAAAAATTATATACTGAGGCCTTGGCTGTTTTTGAAGATACTGTTGCCGAGATGCTATGTAGTTATGGTGCCGGACTTAAATCTTTACCTATTGGAGAAAACATCACCTTTTTGTTAACAGATTTTATACAGGCAGAAGATGATAGTGTGATTAATACCCACGATAAAGTATATGTTTTTAAGCATAAAGACGTGAAGTCTTGTGTAACGGGCGGCATAAACAAGGAACAGCTATTAACATCTGTGAATACTTATTTATTTTAATAGGTATAAATTCAGCTAGGGTAAAGTCATGACATTTAGGTAACAAACCGCTAAGCTAACAGGATCTTAGCCAACAGTGGCTTGTATTGTTTTTCTGTTAGGATTTTGCATGACATCTTCAGTAGTAATTAGTGGTTCTGGTTTATGGAAACCTGCTTATAGTATTTCAAACGAAGAACTGGTTTCGGCATATAACGCCTATGCAACTCAGTTCAACGAACAAAATCAAGAAGCGATTGAAAAGGGTGAAATCATCGCAAAACCCTTTTCAAGCGCTGAATTTATCGAAAAGGCATCTGGTATTCGTAGTCGTTATGTTTATGTAAAGGATGGCGTATTAGATATAAATCGTATGCGACCTAATATTCCTGAAAGAGCTGACGAGGAACTTTCTGATCAAGCCGAGATTGCTATTTACGCCGCTAAAGATGCCTTAAAATCTGCTAATAAAAAACCTGAAGATATTGATGCCGTAATCGTTTCATGTGCCTACACCCAACGTTCTTACCCCGCCGTTGCCATTGAAGTACAAGAAGCTTTAGGTATTAAAGGGTTTGGGTTTGATATGTTAGTTGCGTGCTCAGCAGCGACATTTGCATTACACCGTGCCTACGAAATGATTGCTGCAGGTACCGCTAAATCAGTGCTGTTAATAAACCCCGAAATGATATCGCCACAAATTAACTATTGCGACCGTGACAGCCACTTTATTTTCGGAGACGTAGCGACAGCTATGGTGGTAGAAAGTGCTGATACAGCAACTTCAGACCATGTTTACGAAATTCTAAGCACTAAAGCAGTGACTCAGTTTTCTAACAATATTCGCTCTAACTTCGGATATATAAGTAGAGTAAATGATGCAGACCCTTTTGCGGCAGATAAGCTATTTCATCAAGAAGGGCGTAAAGTTTTTAAAGACGTCTGCCCAATGGCGGTTGAGCATATTTCTGAACATTTACAGCGACATGATTTAAGTTCGACTCACGTGTCAAGATGGTGGTTGCATCAGGCTAATATTAATATGAATACCTTCATAACCCGCAAACTATTAGATAGACAGCCTTCTCCAGAAGAAGCCCCAATTGTCTTGGATACCTTTGCCAACGCGGCTTCCGCCGGGTCAATAATCGCATTTCATTTACACCACCAAGACCTTCAATCTGGAGATGTGGGTTTGTTATGTTCTTTTGGGGCAGGTTATTCCATTGGCAGTCTAGTATTACGAAAAAAGTGATGAGACAAGCTAGATCGTTGGTGTCAGAGTTTACATAGAGTAGCTGAAAAAGAGTGAGAATTTAGATGGTAGCAACAATTGGATACGCGCTAAGTAGTGCAGGTTACGCGTTTTTATTATTGTTGTTATTGACTGTGAGAAAGTCGGGCTTGGCTAAGTATTTATTAATTTTAGCTACGTTAACCACTTTTTTGTGGTCTGTAACGCCTTTTGTTATCTCACCTATGTCTCTGGAAAGCTTTTTATTTTTTGATAACATAAAAAATATTATATGGCTGTTGTTTTTAGCTTCATGTTTAAAAGATAATTTTACCAATATAGGCGACGTTTTAGCTCGCAAAGAAACTTGGTTTATCATAATCCTACCTATACTTGCCTTATTCCTTCCTTATTTTGGGTTAGAAAAAGCTACCTGGCAGTTTTTATTACAAACTATGATCCCTTTACAATTTTTAATATTATTAGAGGTGATTTTTCGTCAATCCGGTGATAATGGTTGGGCGATTAAGCCATTGATATTGTATTTAGCGGTTATAAGTGTGTTTGACTTTGTTACCTTTGCTAATGCCCTTATGGTGGACCAAATACATATCAACTATATTGCTGCACGAGGTTACATACATGTGGCTTTGATTCCATTTTTGATCTTAGCTATAAGACGGGTTAAAAACTGGGGGGTTGAAATTTATATATCCCGTGAAGTGGTAATGCATAGTACCTTATTAATGGTTGCTGGTGGCTACCTGTTTGTGATGGCTATGATTGGTTACGTAGTTAAATATATGGGAGTTGAGTGGGGCTCTACCATACAAATAATTCTTATCGCTTTATCACTAGGGTTATTAGGGACATTATTTTTATCTCTCAGATTTAAAACACGTATTAAAGTGTTTATCACCAAGCATTTTTTCGCCAATCAATTCGATTATCGACAAGAATGGTTAGAATTGACTCACTCTCTTAGCGGAGATAGTGCTGATGGCAATATCCATGCAACGGCACTTAAAGGATTAATTGAGGCGATCGATTATCAAAGTGGCTGTTTTATTCAAGTAAAACATGGCAATTTAAAATTACTTGCGAATATCAAGCATCCCAGTTTGACCACAGAAGAAGAACAAGTCTTAGAGATATTTTGCACGTTTTTTAAATCTAAAAATTGGATAATAGATATAGAGGAATTAAGAACTAAACCTTTTGTATATGAAGGTCTTAGAATTAATCATGCTTTATTAAATAATGTATCTTTCCAGCTTGTAATCCCTATTTATAATGGAGATGAGCTATGGGGAATGGCGACGCTTTTAGGTTCTCAGAACACATCAATAAAACTCAACTGGGAACTCAGGGACTATTTGAAAGCTGTGACCGCGCAAGTTTCAAATTACTTGTTTCATCACCAAGCGGCGGAAGAGCTGGCTGAGAATGCCCAATTTGCAGCTTTTAGCCGAATGTCGGCATTTGTGGTTCACGATTTAAAAAATGTGTTGGCGCAAATTGATTTGATTTTATGCAATGCAGAACAACATAAAAATAACCCTGAGTTTATTGATGACACCTTTGAAACCTTGCACCATACCAAAGCCAGAATGGATAAAATGTTAAGGCAACTGACTGAGAAAAATACCATCAAAGAAAGCGGTGATAGTCTAATCTTTTTGTCAGAATCCATAGGTGATGTAATTGAAAAAAAGTGTGCATCCTATTTACCTACACCTAGCATAAAGGTCGATAATGAAAAACCTGTAGTGTTAGATAACGACAAATTTAGTAATGTAATGTATCACTTGATCAGTAATGCTCAGCAAGCTACCGACGATAATGGTACCGTAGAGGTGGTGATTGAAATCTCGGCAGATGAGCGATACATGTTAATTAAAATTATTGATACTGGCTCAGGGATGAGCGAGATTTTTATCAGAACTAGATTGTTTAAACCATTTGATACAACCAAAGGAAATGCAGGGATGGGTATTGGAGCGTTTGACGCCAAAGCTTACCTGGATAAATTAGGTGGGCAGTTACTCGTAGACAGTGAGCTAAATGTAGGCACTACATTTACGCTACGTATTCCAACGAATTAAGACAAAAAGGGGTAAGACACATGGATAAGATACTTGTGGTAGACGACGACTTAGGTATCCAAAAGCAGTTAAAATGGAGCTTTTCTGGGTATGATGTGGTGTTTGCTGAAGACCGAACCTCAGCCATTGCGCAATTAAGACGTTTTGAACCTAAGGTTGTCACATTAGATTTAGGCTTACCCCCAGACCCGAGTAATGCCAGTGAAGGGTTAGCCACACTAGAAGAAATTTTAGCTTTAGCACCCTATACAAAAGTAATCGTTGTTACCGGAAATAACGATAAAAAAAATGCCTTAAAAGCGATTAGTTTAGGAGCTTACGACTTCTATCAAAAACCTATTGATTCTGACACTATTCAAATATTAGTAGGCCGTGCTCTAAATTTGTTTAACCTTGAAATGGAAAACAAACACCTTTCCCAAGTCGCCCCCGCTATGGATAGAATCATAGGACAAAGTGAAGGGATTTTGGCCGCCAGTAAGAAAGCGGAACGTATTGCGCAAACAGATATTAGTACCTTGTTACTGGGTGAAAGTGGTACAGGTAAAGAAGTGTTTGCTCGCAGTATTCATGAGCACAGCCTACGTAAAGACAAGCCTTTTATAGCCATTAACTGTGCCTCGATACCTGAAAATTTGCTAGAAAGTGAATTGTTTGGTTATGAAAAAGGGGCTTTTACCGGGGCAAATAAAACCACGCCTGGTAAAATTGAGTCTGCGCAAAATGGTACCTTATTTTTAGACGAAATCGGCGACATGCCCATTGGTTTGCAAGCTAAAATGTTACGTTTTTTGCAAGAGCGTGTCATTGAGCGAGTTGGTGGAAGATCAGAAATTCCAGTGAATATTCGGGTTATTTGTGCCACCCATAGAGATGTACAAACTATGGTAGCTGAAGAGACCTTTCGAGAAGATCTGTTTTACAGAGTAGGTGAAATTAGCATACTTATTCCACCACTTAGAGAACGAGATAATGACGTGATCTTGTTGGCTAAAACATTTTTAACTCAATATAACGAAGAGTTTAAAACTAAGTTGAAAGGATTCAGTGATTCAGCTATCAAAGCCATGAAACAACATAAGTGGCCAGGCAATATTCGCGAGTTACAAAATAAATTAAAGTCGTCGGTAATTATGGCTGAAGGTACGCATATTCAAGCTGATGACCTAAGTTTATTTGTTAAAGATGATGAACCGACTATCGACTCCTTAAATTTACGAGAAGTCAGAGAGCACGCCGAAAGCCGCGCCATTAGAAACGCTTATCAGGTTGCCGAGCATAATATGTCAAAAACGGCTGAGTTGTTGGGGGTGACTCGTCCAACCTTGTATTCCCTGATTGACAAATATCATATGGAAGATCTTAAAACTTCAGTTAAATAGTAAATTTGATTTTTACTCGTTGATTAAATATGGGGGAGTGGCAGTGTTGAAATTAACATTATCTTGTGTAGCCCTTTTATTGTCTTGGATAGCGGGATATGGGCTAAGTTTAATTATTGCACTACCTCCAGCATTATTAGGTTTGTTTGTGTTATTTGCTGTACTGACCTTTCTAGGTCATGTACCTGAAGCTTTGTTTGATTTATGTCAGTTTTTACTTCGCCATTTTTCTTTGTTTTTTATCCCTCCTATTATTGCTGCTTGGGTGTATGTTAAAACCTTACAACAAGAGTTGTGGTTATTTC
Organism: Paraglaciecola marina; assembly: GCF_004360155.1. Taxonomy (GTDB): domain Bacteria; phylum Pseudomonadota; class Gammaproteobacteria; order Enterobacterales; family Alteromonadaceae; genus Paraglaciecola; species Paraglaciecola marina. The sequence goes on from NZ_ML178721.1 coordinate 165,525, forward strand.
TTTTGGCGATTTTGCTTAGTACATTTTTAAGTATGTTAATTACGTCTTGGTTAGGTAGACGGTTTTTACCTGAAGATAAATCCCAAGATAAAGCTAATACAGAGTCAGATAACAATGCTTGATGGTCAAAGTTGGCCTTACTTAGAGTCTGGGGTGTGGGTTTTTATCACATTGATAGCTTATATGTGCGCTTTATATATTTTTAGGGTTTCTAAAAATAACTTAATGTTTCATCCTATTATCATCGCAGCTTTAATGGTGGCTGGGCTATGCATTGCTAGCAATACAAGTTTTGCCGACTACGCCTTGTATTCTAGCCCTATGGGGTGGTTATTAGGTCCTATTACAGTGGCATTAGCGGTCCCTGTTTATCAACAATTGCAGTATTTAATCGCAGCAGGATGGCGTGGTTTTTGGGTGGTGTTGTGTGGTGGTATGTTGGCACCAGTTTTCACGATATTAATTATGAGCCTCGGAGAATTCTCCACTGATATCAAACTTTCTAGTCTTACCAAGTCGATAACAACTCCACTAGCGATTGATACCGCCAACCTTATTGGTGGTGTACCAGAATTGGCGGCTGCCATAGTAATTATTACTGGTTTGATGGGCGTGTTGCTGAGTAGGCTTATCTTTAAAATCACTCATAACAATGACCAAAGAGCCCAAGGATTAGCACTTGGCACTATTGCCCATGCAATAGGTACCTCCCATGCTTTACAGTTAAGCCAAAAAACCGGGGTGTATTCAAGTATGGCTTTGTGTGTGAATGGTTTAGTGACGGCAATTGTTTTACCCTTATTTTTTTACTTCTTCGGTGCTTAGTATAGGCATCTTTGAGTATCATTAGGGCTGGTATATATAGTGCATACGCAATGTTTATGAATATTTTTAGATTAATAAATGCCCCTATGAAGCCTGTTCGACATTTTATTATTTTGTTTTTTGGAATCGCTATTTTTCAGGGATGTTCTGGTGGGTCTGGGGGGAATAATTCGACTATTGGTAGCGTCTTAGTTAACGCGGGTGCAGACCAGTCTGTAAGTGAGCAAACCGAGGTTACATTAACGGGACAAGGTTCAGGAGAAACTGACGCGCTAACATTTTCTTGGAGTGTAGCGCCTAGTTTAGATATCACACATGCTGATACTACGGTTGCTACCGCTATATTTACCGCTCCAATAACCACTGAGGTTGTTAGCTATACCTTCACATTAACTGTTACTGATGGCGAAGGTAACAGTGGCTCAGACACAGTGGAGTATCTTATAAATCCTGTTAATGTTTTACCCAGTGCATATATAGAAGTGGTGACAATTGACGATTTCAACTCAAATGTATTTCCTGCGGGTTACAACATAGTGTTAGATGGGTCAGAAAGTGATGACCCAGATACAGCGGACGAATCGAACCCTATCGCGGCATACTCATGGCAACAAACTGCCGGAGAGTCAGTGCTTGATAACATAAGTACTTTAGGGGATACCTTAACTTTTAACACCCCTATTTTAGCTGACACCAATACAATTACATTTGCTTTAACTGTGACCGATGATGAAGGGGCTGAAGATACTGAAACCATTACATTAAATGTCCAGAGTATACAGCAAACCCTGCCCACTGCAGATGCGGGGCTTGATCATGAGGTGTTTTCTGGTGAGTCCATTGTATTAAATGGTCTAGCAAATACTACAGTAGACTCGTCTACCCCCCTTGTTATCAATTGGGTTAGCGATACCTTAGATACTGTGTATATAGACAGCGCCAGTAGCATACAAACTTTTGCTATTGCGCCATTAGTGACCGAAGAACTCTCCTTAACTTTTACGTTAGAAGTAGAAGATGCAATTGCTAATCACGTTGAAGATAGTATTACCGTAAATGTTTTACCCTTGCCTATTCAACCTCTTAACGATACTGGGGTGATTTTACAGGCTACGAGTACAACTGTCGCAGAAGGTCACCAAGCAGACTACCCTGGGCAAGATGGCCAAAGAGGTCAAGATATAATTAATATTAACGATATCTCAACGAAAGCGGGGCGAGGTCAACAGGGGTTTGATTTTACAGCCTTAGATGAAATTGGTGATGAAGTAGATGATATAAGCCAAGGTTGGCGCTGTGTTAGAGATAATATCACTGGATTAATTTGGGAAGTTAAAACTGCCGTTACCGAAACAGATTTACACAGTAGTAATCACAGCTATAACTGGTATCAAATTGAAGATGACGGCGAATATTCAGGAGAAGAGTCTGTTGATGAAACTAGTTGCTCTGGCACTAATTGTAATACCACTGAATATGTAGAAGACGTCAATGAAGCCGGACTATGTAATTTTAGGGATTGGCGTTTACCCACCCATGATGAGTTATTGTCTATCGTTCACTACGGTAAAGATGATGGACAAATGGTAGATACTGAGTATTTCCCTAATACTACTGAGTCATTAGGAACAGAGGTTTGGTATTGGACCACAGAGTCGAGTGCAGATGGTATGTCTGGCACCGAAGCTCATGCTTCATGGGCAATAGACTTTGCATCAGGAAATGATAACTTTTTACTTAAATCAACAGCTGCTCGTATTCGCCTTGTAAGAGCGGGGAGGTAAGATGAAAACCCTACTAGTATTAATATTTCTATTCCCTTGTTTGGTTGCCGCGCAAACTTGCTTGAGTGATTTTGATAGTACAGCTCAAGAGACTGAATTTACCGATAATGGTGACGGTACAGCAACAGATGAAGAGTTAGGATTGATTTGGATGCGCTGCAGTATTGGACAAACTTGGGAAAACGAAACATGCACAGGTGATGGCTTAGAGCTTACTTGGCAAGAAGCATTACTTGTAGCCCATGGCTACGAATTTGCCAATACTTTAGGGTGGCGTTTACCCAATATGAAAGAGTTAGCCAGTTTAACTGAGCGTAGTTGTGTACGCCCTGCCATTAATGAATTGTTTTTCCCCAATACATATTCTGATGATTATTGGACCTCAACCCCTTCTGTAGTTGACCCTCAGCGGGCTTGGGTTATTGCATTTTTTAATAGCAGTAATGCTTTAAAAGATAAAAACTTAACCGTATTTACACGCCTAGTACGAACTGCAGATTAACCTAAGTTTTATCAGTCTTATCTTATCCTGTGTTGCATTTTATTTAATTGAAGGCAAACTGACCATCTAGTCCTTTTTGTTGGAATAAAATGCGTTTTCTTGTTTTTACATTACTGCTTATTTTAAGTGTTAACTCACATGCTGGTGATAGTTGCGAGGTGTCTCTCAATTATGGAGTAGTGGTGACCGACACACAAATAAGAGTACTGGGTGAACATGGTAGAGTCATGTATCAGGTAAATGAGCCGGCACAACTTTTTGTGCGTGGTAACTGGATTGAACTCACATCAGAGCAGGAAGCAGACTTAGCAAACCTTTCACATGGTATTCATAAGGTTGTACCTAAGATGATTTTACTCGCCAATGAGGGGGTAGAGTTAGCCATTGAAACCATAGAGCAAGTGTATGGCGGCTTAGTAAAAGATGATAAAAGTCAGAAAAAATTGCAGAAATCTTTAGAGCGTGTGCAAACCAGTGTTAAAGAAAAGTTTATCCGCTCTAATGATACTTTTTACATGGGGCCTGGAAAGTTAGAGCAAGTAAACGATCTGGTTGATAGAGAGTTAGAAGAGCAGATAGAAAATGCCATTAGCACATCAGTAGGGGGGATTTTATCCGCCATTGGTGGCTTGGTTGCTAGCGGTCAAACCTCTGAGGAAAAAATCGAAGAGATTGTGCGTAACCTTGAAGGTATGGGGACTGATATCGAACAAAGTGTTGGCCCTAAAGTTGAGACCTTAAAACTCAAAGCTAAATGGTTTTGTCATAAATTTAAAAAGCTAGATTACTTGGAAGATAGCTTACGGGCATCTATTCCTGAGTTGCAACCCTATGATGTATTGATTACTGGGGATGGGGTTTACGAGAAGTAGTTGCTTCTCTTGTATGCTCTACGTTGAAAGGGGGGCTTTACAATCAGCGTATTACTGCATGACATAGCATGTACTTGGCTCACCTTTATCTTGGTAACTGCTTCTTACCTTCAGTCACCCTTTGCAGTCGCATGTAGTTTATGACTTAGTCGCTTTAATACACCTTGCTTATATCGTCCCTATTTTTCAAACGAAATTCATTCAATCTAACTGACTTTTATTCAACATCTAAGCCAGCTGATATATTGGAAATTTGTAATCGAATTAAACACAGAAATTTTACTATATAAATATTTTAATAAACCCATTAGTTAAACACATGTTTGCCGGTAGTTAATTGAGTAAAGTTTCATTCAGTTGGGTTTATCAGCTCGGATTGTGTTAAAGCATAGTCATCATCAGAAGAACTTAATGAGTGACAGGTCTCCAAAAAAAGTATCTATGTGCCTACCTTTTTGTTGCCATGCTCTCAGTACGAGTAATAACTTTTTATCATCTGATGTCCAAGAGATCCCAGCACCTAGCGCTTCTGTTTTTTCACCCCCAGAGTCTTTTAACCCGAGTCGTGGATCTTCGTTGCGAATATGTCCTTTTCCTATTTTGTATTCAACAAAGCTGTGGATGTTATACGGTAAATGAAAAGAAACAAAAGAACCTATATTTACGCCGATAGAATTAGAGGTTAGCTTTGTGACTTTGGGGGCAGGCGATCTTAAAAATTCGGCCTGAAAGACGATACTTTCTTCATTTTCAAGGGTTAAATGCTTAAGCGACCAGCCCCCTACCAAACTTAATGACCAGTCAAATTGATTACTAAGTTGAGGCTTATTTAGAAAAAAGTGTTGAAACAAAGAGGTTTTATTTTCAAAGGTATATAAGTTGTGCTGCCCAAACAGTTCGATTTTAGTGGATTTAGTTAATGAGCTAAAAAGTTTATCTGTATGGTTACCATTGAGTTCATTAGCTGTTTTTTGTAATCCTTCAAGCGTTTGATAGTTTAAGGTAATTTTTGAATGTTTAAATTTTCGATAAGAAAATAATAAATCTTGTGTTTTTGTTTCAGTCGATTGGTCGAACGCATCGACTGCATATCCAATTTCAATGCCATTAATATCAAAGTAAATCCCTATTCGCTCATTATGCAAAGGCGATAATGTAAAAAGGGTTTTCTGTTCGTTCGTTAATAGGTCATCGAATATAAGGGAGTGACTGGTTTTAGGAATGGATAAAGTGGTGCGGACCGACTTGAGATCAAGCTCTATTCCCTTTGATGTTGAGGAGTAAACTAAAATAATAAAAAAGATAGGTAAAATAGCACTGCATTTGTAACTCATTAAATCCAACTCTACTAACTGTAGTTGATGTCAGATTAACGGTTTTTATGAGTAAAAAAATCACAAATGTCTAACAATTAAGGTGTAATTTATCGAACTATGATTAAGCCACGTTCAAAGGTAGAACGCACCAGTTATGGTAAGCCTTAAACCATAGTTTCGAGCAGGGTATTGAGATAACGTCTACCTAAAGTGGTGACCTGCCAGTGCTCTGGCGTATCAGTAAGTAAACCACTGTCTATTGCTTTTTGTAGGTTATTTGCTGTTACTTTATCTAAGTTTTGCCCTGTAAAGTCTATAAAGTCTTGTTTAGGACATGGCTCTATTAAGCGAAATCGGTTCATAAAAAACTCAAAAGGTAAGTCTTCTTTTGTGACCTCGTTCGATTCGTAGGTGTAGCTGCGGGTCAAGTCCATATAGCCTTTCGGATGTTTGACTTTTACCGTGCGAATGATGTGATTGTTCTCAAGCAGAGTTATTTTACCATGAGCGCCACAGCCAATACCTAGATAATCACCAAAGCGCCAATAGTTAAGGTTGTGCTGGCATTGTTGGCCAGCTTGGCTATAGGCGGATATTTCATATTGTTTAAACCCAGCTGCTTGTAACAGTGCATCCCCTTTTTCTTGAATATCCCATAGTAGCTCATCTTCTGGTAGCTTAGGGGGCTTAGAATGAAACTGAGTGTTGGGCTCAATGGTGAGTTGATACCAAGATAGGTGTGGTGGTTTTTGTTCAATGGCGGTGCTTAGGTCGAATAAGGCGTCATCTAGAGATTGCTTGGGTAAGCCGTGCATTAAGTCTAAGTTAAAGCTATTAAGCCCCACCTGTTTTGCTATTACTGCAGCATTTTGCGCTTGTTTCTCATTATGAATTCGTCCGAGCGCTTTGAGCTTACTCGGTTGAAAGCTCTGTATACCAATAGAAATACGATTTACACCTGCAGATACATAATCTGCGAATCGCTGCGCTTCGATGGTGCCGGGGTTGGCTTCCATTGTGACTTCAGCATCGGGGAGCAGGTTAACTCTTTCTTTCACGCCTTTGAGTAATATGCCTATTCCTTTTGCAGAAAACAAACTCGGGGTACCGCCACCGATAAAAATACTATGAATCGGACGTTTACCCACTAGTACTGCATCTTCGGCTAAATCATCCAGTAAATGACTGATGTATTCACTCTCTGGCAATACTTGTCCTTTTTGTCCATGTGAATTGAAGTCACAATAAGGGCATTTTAGCACGCACCAAGGAATATGAATATATAAAGAAAGAGGGGGGTATTTTAATACAGGTATCGAACTCAACACTCTAGCCTATTTTTTGCTGTAACTGGGCCAATAACTGTTTTAGTGCTTTGCCTCTATGGCTAAGTGCATTTTTTTGTTCTGAGGTAAGCTCAGCAGAGGTACAGTTTTGCTCTTGCACCCAAAAAATAGGGTCGTAGCCAAAACCATTTTTACCACCTTGCTCGGTGGTGATGCTACCGCTCCATTCTCCTTGGCAAATAATAGGGGTTGGATCTTCAGCATGGCGCATAAATACCAATACACATAAGAATTTGGCTTGACGTTTTTCTTTTGGTGTATCGGCTAAGGTGTCAAGCAACTTGATAATATTGCTTTGGTCTGTGGCATTGTCGCCAGAGTAACGAGCTGAGTATACACCTGGCGCGCCACCAAGAGCGTCTACTGCTAAACCAGAGTCATCGGCAATAGCAGGGAGACCGGTGGTTTTAGCCGCGTGGCGTGCTTTTATGATGGCATTTTCTACAAAAGTCGTACCCGTTTCATCTACGTCACCAACAGCAAATTCACTTTGAGGCACCACGTTAATATTCAAGCCAGACAACATCTTGGCTAACTCTTTGACTTTGCCTTTGTTGCCTGTGGCAAGTACCACGTTTTCAATATCTTGATAGTCCATAACGTTAGCTTTTTGGTCCTCTGCCTTTGGCTTTTTTCTTCTTATCTTTTGCTACACGTTTAGCTTTTAATAATGCTTTTTTTGTTTTGGTGCTGACCTTTTTCTTGGTGGGTGGTCTGGCTTCTTTATTTTGCGGTCTTAGCTCAGCGATGACTCTGCGTTTTAACTTCTGCTCTGTATAGCGCTCAATTTTAGGCACTATGGCTATATCATGTGCTTCTACTAAAGATATGGCTGTGCCTTTATTTCCGGCGCGGCCAGTACGGCCAATTCTGTGTACGTAAACATCTGCGGTACGTGGCATATCGTAATTTATGACATGGCTGATGTTGTCTACGTCTATACCTCGGGCGGCTACATCTGTGGCAACCAAAATGTTAACTTCGCCACTTCTAAATCTTTCCATGGCGGCGTTACGTTTGTCTTGTGGCATTTCACCTTGTAACCAGCAACAATCAATATCTACAGATTGCAGTTGCCCTACTAGTGTGGCTAAACGCTCTCTGGTTTTTACAAATACAATGGCTGTTTCGACTTGATTGCTTAATATGTGTGTAAGTAATGCCAATTTATGATGAGCGTTATCAGCTAGGTGGATCCATTGATGGATAACCCCTTTTTCTTTGCGGCTAGAATCGGCTTCTAATTCAATTGGGTCGTCTAGTAAATCCCCTGCAAAGCGAGCAATACCTGCGCCTTCTAATGTTGCTGAAAACAACATACTTTGCTTACGCCAGCGTGCCTCTGCAGCTATTTGATTGACGACTGCTGAGAATCCCATGTCTAACATGCGGTCAGCTTCATCTAAAATTAAGCATTCGATATCACGACAATCAAAGCTTTCTTTTTCGATGTGTTCGAATAAACGCCCTGGTGTGGCAACCAGAATATCTAAGTTCTTTTCTAATAAGTCACGGTCGGTACCATAGTTAATGCCGCCGGTAATCACGCCACAGTTTATATGGGGTAGGTATTTACAAATAGCTTTAGCTTGTTCAAATATTTGTAATGCCAGCTCACGGGTTGGCGTTAATATAAGAATACGGGTAGAGCCAGGATTTCGTCTTGGATAGTCCAGTAAAAATTGACAGGCAGGTAATAAAAATGCTGCAGTTTTACCTGTACCTGTTGGCGCCGATGCTAATATATCTTTGCCATTCATGGCCTCGGGTATGACTAACTTTTGTATGCTAGTGGGCTCTTTGTACCCTAAATCTACCACTGCGTGGATGAGGTCATCGTCTAATTCTAATTGTTCAAACATGTATGCTTAAGCCTTGTTTTTCCGTGGGCTTGGGAATTGCTGCAGATTATAAAGGACTAGTGACAGAAATGCTTATGCATTTTAAGTTTAGATGATTAATCGTGGGAGGCTTTTTGTTTTGTTGCCCTTAAAATTTTTTAGATGTCATAATTGACGTTATTGATATTTTTTTAATCTTACTACAGAGCAGGTTGTAGATATGCCCGATGAAACCCTTGAATTAGCCGCACTAATAGGAAAAACACTTTTAGACAGAGGATGGCAGATAACGTGCGCTGAATCTTGTACTGGCGGAGGAGTGGGATATGCGTTCACTAGTACCCCTGGTAGCTCTGCTTGGTTCAGAAAAGGCTTTATTACCTATTCAAATGAGGCTAAGCAAGAGATGTTAAATGTAAGCTCAAAAACGTTAACTGAATATGGGGCCGTGTCTTCTGAGACTGTAAAAGAAATGGCATTAGGTGCTGCTATCGCAGCTAATGCAGAGCTGGCTATAAGTGTGAGTGGTATAGCCGGCCCAGACGGTGGTTCGCCTGAAAAGCCAGTTGGTACGGTGTGGTTTGGTTTTGCTGTGTGTGGTGAGGTGGTAACCCACAAGCTAAAATTCAGCGGTGATAGGCAAGCTGTACGAATCAAAGCCATTGAGTTTGCGCTATCTAATATTTTAAAGTTGCTGACAAAATAACCAATTCTTTATGTACTTATAAATAAATTGTTATTTTTACTTGTAACTGTATAACCATACAGTATACTTTAACCATAACTACTGTATAACAAATTACATTGTGAATGACTCATTGTTAAGTCATACCAATGCTGACAATTACGAAGGACATTCTGATGGATGACAATAAAAACAGAGCGTTAAGTGCTGCTCTTGGCCAAATTGAAAAACAATTTGGTAAGGGCTCTATCATGAAACTAGGCGATAACAAAACCATGGATGTTGAAACTATTTCAACGGGCTCACTTGGTTTAGATGTTGCGTTAGGCGCTGGTGGCTTACCTTTAGGCCGAATCGTTGAAATATATGGTCCAGAGTCTAGTGGTAAAACAACTTTAACCCTTGAAGTCATTGCTGAAGCACAACGTAACGGTAAGGTTTGTGCCTTTATAGATGCAGAGCATGCACTTGATCCTATTTATGCTGAAAAGCTAGGCGTAGATGTTAACGAACTTTTAGTCTCTCAGCCTGATACAGGTGAGCAAGCCTTGGAAATTTGTGACATGTTGACACGTTCTGGCGCGGTTGATGTGATTGTGGTGGATTCTGTAGCGGCCCTTACGCCTAAAGCTGAAATCGAAGGGGATATTGGTGACTCTCACATGGGGCTTGCTGCTCGAATGATGAGCCAAGCTATGCGCAAGCTAACGGGTAACCTGAAGCAATCTAACACTATGCTGATTTTTATTAACCAGATTCGTATGAAGATTGGTGTGATGTTTGGGTCGCCAGAAACCACTACTGGTGGTAACGCTTTGAAGTTTTATGCTTCGGTACGTTTAGATATTCGTCGTACAGGTGCTGTTAAAGTAGGTGATGAAATTGTGGGTAACGAAACTCGTGTTAAAGTCGTTAAAAACAAAATTTCTCCTCCTTTTAAACAAGCTGAATTCCAAATTACTTACGGTGAAGGGATTAACAGTCATGGTGAGCTAATCGACCTTGGTGTGGCCCATAAAATGGTTGAAAAAGCAGGCGCTTGGTACAGCTACAACGGTGAGCGTATCGGACAAGGTAAGGCTAATTCTATTACTTACTTGAAAGAGCATCCAGAAATGGCGAAAGACATAGATACTCGTTTACGTGCTTTGTTGTTATCTAAGCCTGTTCCTGCAGAAGAAGCTGAAAGCTAGTCGTATTCTTTAACTTTTCGTAAATGTTTTTATTAAGCCCTATTTAGTAGGGCTTTTTTGTATTTGAATCACCAGAAATTGTTATACCTTTTTAGATACCTTGCCGTGCGATTTAGCCCAACTATCTGGAAATTTACCTTGCAAAACATATGAGAATGCAATGAGTTCGGCTATGACATGATATAGTTGATCAGGAATTTCTTGGCCTAAATCTAATGTTCCTAAAAAATCACTTAGGTATGGGTCTTCATGAACTAGCACTCCATTGTCTCTCGCTAGAGCAATAATTTCATCAGCTAAGTCTCCAAACCCTTTAGCAACCACTGTAGGTGTAGATTTAGCATTCTCTTGGTTGTATTTTAGCCCAACTGCGCTTTTTTGTTTTTTGTTAGGTTTGGAAGTGTCTTTCATCTTTACTACTCCATCAGGCTTGGGTTTGAAATACGTGATATGGACGCTGTGCTAGGGTATCTGGGATTTTCCCTAGCTGGCATTCAGACTTATTTACTTTAATCCCTAAAGAGTCAAGCTTACGTTTAAGTAAAGGTAGGTAATTCATAACTTGAATTTTTACTTCGTCATTTGAAACGTAAAAATTTAAGTCTATATTGTCAGGTCGCAATTTAGCTTTGGTTAGCAACTCGCCCATTTCACCTACTGATAACTTCATTGTAAGTTGCCAAGTTTTATTCACGCTATGTTCTTTTTCATCATCTTCTTGTTGCTCATTCTCTCTTTTAACTAATAACTCTACATCTTTCATGGTGCCTCCCATAATTGATGGAAGGTTATAATAAAAGGTTTCTTGGCCTAGTAATGATTGTTCTGCACTAGACAATTTATTGGCTTGATGTCCCGACATTAATCGGCTGATATCACGTATTAATTGGTGTTTTTGTTCAAGTTGAGAAAATTCTTGTAACCCTTTAGGGGTAGTTGAGCCAGTTTTTCCGGAAGCGCGTATTACTTTGTTTAATGTTTCAGCTACAAATTCAGAGCGTTGAGCTTGGCCTCTCGCTAATCTAGAACTTAGAGATATTTGTAACATAGTAACCAAACCACTAAACAATCCTTGGCTAGCAGCAGGGTTTGTTAATTGAGTACTTGATAAATTTAATATTGGGGCTGTTAGTAGCTGTTTTATATTCTGATGGTCTAGTTCTTTACCTTGGGGTAAAGCCTGCTTTACTTGGTTAAGCAGTTGTTCAAGTACTTGTTTAGTTGATGTTTCTGTTGGAGCTTTTAAGAACTCGGTATCTACTAGAGCTTTGTTTAATCCTTCTAAACTGGCTGCGGGCGCGTCAGCTTTAGCTTGTACTATTCGCAGTAAGCTTTGCAATAGATTAACCTGTTGTGGCTTGTTGTTTAATAATTGCGGAGTAATAACACTGCCGGCAATGGGCTTTTCTTGCACTTCTTTTGCTAGATTTAGTGCCGCTTCTTTTAAAGATACCTTAATTTCTGGGTTCGATTCTGTTTTATGGGTATTGCTCAGCACGGGGGTTGAATTAATCGGCTTAGTAACAACTACTGCTTCCATGTTTATTTTTGCAATAGATGGTTCCTTATTTAATTTGGTTGGGCTAGCTATTTCGCCACTAGTTACAATAGATTGGCTCACAGATTTTAAAGTTGCTTCTTGTCCTGGAATTTTAAGTGGCATTATGCTTTTGGCTATTTCAGGGCTAACAGGAATAGTCACTGCGGGTTTTTGGCTTTGTATGCTTAGCTTTGCATCACCTGATGGAGCCAATTGTAAGTTTATATTTTGGATCGGTGATGCTTTGATTTTTTGAATAATCGCGAGGCTTTCAGGGAGATTAGATTTAACTAATTGCTGCATTACCTGTTTTATAGGCAAACTGACTTCAACAAGTTTGTTAGTAGTGTTGAGACTGTGTTGTTGCAAGGCTTGCTTGATGATGTCCTGTGCTTTTGATGCTGGGATAATAACTTGTTGATTGGTTTGTTCAGGTTTAGGGGATGCTTGTAAAGGCTGAGACAAATGCTGGTTTGCTGGTTGTTTTTCTAAATGCTTTGGACTGAACTGAACTGAATCATTCATTCCAGTACTCGTTAATTTAGCTAGGGTTACCTGCCAGTTATTTCCTTTGGGGATAAGGGTAAGCGTGACTTTTTCACCACTTTGAAATGGATTTGTTTGTTTTAGCGATAACGATATTTCGCTTTGAGTGCCGTGATTACTAATTCGCAAAGGTAAAATGTTTGCTTGTTTATTATTTGGTGTTGTTACCAATGATCCGCTTTCAGCTGTGTTTGTCGTATGCTGAGTAAGCTTAAGTGTATTATTTAACTGCCCATGGCTTTTATTGGGTAATACAGTGGCTTGCAATTGCAGAGAACTAACAGCGTTTTCTATTTTATTTAAGTTAATTCCTGAGAGAAGTTGTTTTGCAGGTAACTTAAGTAAATTATTGATTTGTTGTTCAGTTAGTAAAAAACTACTTTTTGATATTTCTGGAGATGTTTTTAATTGGGTCGTATTCGCCGAATAAAACTCAAGGGTCAAAGGGGATTCAGAAGACAATCTTAATTGGTATTTTTGCCCGTCAGCTAAAGCTGTTTTAATGTTATCGGCGGTTAGGGTTACGGTTTTGCTAAAAAAGTTGGTGTCTTTGTTGAGTGATACTAGATTATCACCTAAATGCTTTACAAGAACCTCAACACCTTGTTTGGCTATGTCAGAACTAGCTGATAGCTGATTAAGCTGCATTAATGCTTGGGAAGCGGCCGCTTGAGATGGTAGAGGGATATCAGACATATTTACTTTATCGGCACCTAGGTTAAAGGTTTAATAAAAATTAGTTTACCGCAAATTTAGGTTTTACTAATGGTTCGTTACGTAGTTTTACAAATATTAAGATGATTGCTGCAATTTTAACGACTATTTTCTGTCGTAGTTGATATCCGCTATGATATTATTCCGAACTATTTTGTAATCTAAATGGGACCGCTTTGTCAGTACTTTCAGTTAATAATTTGTCGGTAGTTAAAAGAGATAGGTTATTATTTTCTAAGGTGAAATTTAACGTTGTTGCTGGTAGTTTGACGTATTTGAGAGGCGTTAACGGTGCTGGTAAAACAAGCATGCTTAGGGTACTGGCTGGTTTAGTTGAGCCTGAGTCTGGTGAGGTTTTGTTTCAAGGTGAAAAAATTCAAGATTGTCGTAATGACTATGCTTTAAGCTTGGTCTACTTTGGTCATAAATTAGGTGTTAACCAAACCTTAACTGCCGTAGAAAATATATTGTTTTGGTGTGATCTTCATCAGGTTATTGCCACTACTGAACAGGTTTATAAGATTTTGGCACAATTAAGCTTGGTTGGGTTAGAAGATATCCCTGTTGCTAATTTATCCGCAGGACAGCAGCGAAGGGTGGCGCTTGCAAGATTTTGGTTTAAAAAAAATGCCAAACTATGGATTTTGGATGAGCCTTTTACTGCATTAGATGTACAAGGAATCGCATTACTCAATCAACAGATTAAGACTTTTTTGGAAAAAGGTGGCGCAGTTGTGATGACCTCTCATCAGTCTTTACAAATAGAATACCCAACTACTGAAGTCACTTTGGAATACAATATTTAATGCAGGCACTGGTTTCCCTTTTAAAAAGAGATTTGTCTTTAGCCTATAGGCAAAGGGCCGAATTGATGCAACCATTATTGTTTTTTGTATTGGTCATTAGTTTGTTTCCATTAGGAGTGGGACCTGAGCCTAAAACTCTGCAGTTAATAGGGCCTGGTGTTATTTGGGTTGCTGCAATTTTGTCATCTCTATTAGGCTTAGAAAGATTGTTCAGAGATGATTTTAGTGACGGCTCCCTAGAGCAATTGATATTGTCGGGTACTTCTTTGTCCGGTGCTTCGCTGGTAAAAGTGTTTGCCCATTGGGTAACGAGTATTTTTCCACTTATTATTTTATCCCCCCTTTTGGCATTGTTTTTACATTTGACTGAACCTATGTATTGGGCATTGCTCAAAACTTTGTTGTTAGGTACACCTCTTTTGAGCCTTATTGGTGCTATTGCCGTAGGATTAACTGTAGGGTTAAACAAAGGTGGAATGCTACTTGCCCTTTTATTATTACCAGTATTTGTTCCCTTGTTAATTTTTGCAACTTCTGCGGTTGAAGCTGCTTCAATGGGGTTACAGTACAACGCGCAACTGGCCATTATAGGTGCCATGTTACTTTTTTCTCTTGCTTTGGCACCCTTCGCCATTGCTTATGCACTTAGAGTGAGCCAAAACTGATGTGGAAATGGTTACATCCTTACGCTAAGACCGAACGCACCTACCAACTTTGCCAACTTTTGTTGCCCTGGTTTTCTGTATTTGGCTTATTTATTATAATATTGGCAACAGTGTGGGGCTTAGCTTTTGCGCCAACTGATTACCAGCAGAGTGATGCTTATAGAATTATTTACGTACATGTACCAACTGCTGTCCTCTCAAAGAGTTTGTATATTGCTATGGCTGTCGCGGCTTTTGTGGGCTTGGTGTGGCAGGTGAAAACTTCTTTTATGGCTATGATGGCATTCGCGCCAGTTGGCGCTACCGTCACTTTTGTCTCGTTAGTGACAGGTGCTGCTTGGGGTAAACCTATGTGGGGTACTTGGTGGGAGTGGGATGCAAGATTGACATCGCAACTTATTCTGTTGTTTTTGTTTCTCGGTGTGATTTCTTTATATAAAGCCTTCGATGATAAACAACAAGCAGGCAAGGCTGCTGGGGTAATGGCTGTGGTAGGTATTATTAACTTACCAATAATTCATTACTCCGTTGAGTGGTGGAATACTCTACATCAAGGCGCAACTATCATGAAATTAGATAAGCCTTCTATGCCTCCTGAAATGCTATGGCCTTTATTGTTAAGTATTTTAGGATGGATACTAGTTTGTGGGGCGATATCTATGCTGCGCTTACAAAATGAAATTTTACAAAGAGATTTGAAGCGCCCTTGGGTGGTGAAATTGGCTCTTAATGAGCATGTTTGGGGTGATAAAAAATAATGTATTTTGATGGTTTTCAGAGTTTTTTGGATATGGGCGGGTATGGCCTATATGTTTGGTTGTCTTTTGGAGTGAGCTTTTTAAGCCTCGCTTGGTTATGGCTGGATTCTTTCTTTAGCAAAAAAGCCTTGTTTAAAAATGTGCATGCAGAACAAGCTCGATTAGCAAGAATTAAAGTCGCTTCTGAAAACTCAGAAAATAATGGGGTACAAGTATGAATCCAAGACGCCAAAAACGTTTGATGGTGGTATCTGCCATCGTAATAGTCATTGCTGCTGCAGTTGGCTTGATGCTATACGCCCTAAATCAAAATATTGATTTGTTTTATACCCCATCTGAAGTGATTCAGGGAAAGGAAGGAAACATTCCAGAAGTTGGTCAACGCTTAAGGATAGGTGGCATGGTAGTCGAAGGTACAGTGAAGCGTGATCAAGAAACCTTAGCAGTAAGTTTTGACCTGGTGGATACCGGACCAATTGTGACTGTTAGTTATCAAGGTATTTTGCCCGACTTATTTAGAGAGGGACAGGGCATAGTTGCTACTGGAATTTTAACCAGCCCAAATCATATTGACGCTCATGAGGTGTTAGCTAAACATGATGAAGAATATATGCCTCCTGAGCTTGCTGAAAAAATGAAAGGTATTAAGCATGTTAAACCTTCTGAAAGTAGCGATTACGAAAGTGGGGCCTATTAAATATTATGTTGGCTGAACTAGGTAATTTCTCATTAATTATGGCACTTATGGTAGCCATATTATTGTCTGTTTATCCCATGTGGGGGGCCTATAAAGGTCATCAAAAAATGATGGCCATGGCAAAGCCTCTCGCCATTGGCATGTTCTTATTTACTGCATTCGCTTATTTTTGTTTAACTTATGCGTTTGTACATGATGATTTTAGTGTGGCTTATGTTGCTAATACTTCTAATAGCACCTTGCCTATTTATTATAAATACACTGCTGTATGGGGAGGTCATGAAGGCTCTTTTTTACTATGGACTTTGATCCTTTGTGTATGGACATTAGCCGTCGCGCTTTTCAGTAAAGCGATTCCGGTAAAAGTATTGGCGAGGGTATTAGCTATTTTAGGGATGGTTGGCATTGGTTTTTACCTGTTTATGTTACTTACTTCTAACCCATTTGATCGACTGCTACCATTTTACCCAATTGACGGTAAAGACTTAAACCCTTTACTGCAAGACTTTGGGATGATCATTCATCCGCCTATGTTGTACATGGGGTATGTTGGATTTTCTGTCGCGTTTGCATTTGCTATTGCGGCTCTTATTTCTGGGCAGCTAGACTCAACCTGGGCTCGCTGGTCTCGCCCTTGGACATTAGCTGCTTGGTCATTTTTGACTGTTGGTGTGGCATTGGGAAGTTGGTGGGCTTACTACGAGCTTGGTTGGGGGGGATGGTGGTTCTGGGATCCGTCAGAAAATGCCGCTTTTATGCCTTGGATTATTGGTACTGCATTAGTGCACAGCCTTGCAGTGACTGAAAAACGCAAGGTATTTAAATCTTGGACGGTGTTTTTAGCCATTGCTGCTTTTTCGTTAAGCTTGTTAGGGACCTTTTTAATTCGTTCTGGGGTCTTGGTATCTGTGCATTCATTTGCAAGCGACCCTAGCAGAGGCTTATTTATTCTGGGTTTATTGGTAGTGATTATTGGGGGGTCTTTGTTTTTGTATGCTCTGAGGGCGTCACAAATCAAAAGTAATGGCCGTTATGGCTTAGTGTCGAGAGAAGTCTTCCTAATGGGAAACAATATCTTTTTGACAGCCGCAACTTTGGTTGTGTTGCTAGGGACGTTACTGCCATTGGTTCACAAAGAATTGGGGATGGGATCTATCTCTATTGGGGCTCCATTTTTTGACCAGATGTTTACCTACTTGATAGTACCTTTTGTTTTATTACTGGGAGTTGGTCCTTTATCTAGGTGGAAAAATCAGTCTTTACAAGCTCTTTCAAAACAAATAATGATAGCTCTTGGTTTAAGTCTTTCTGCCGGCTTACTAGTCAACGCTGGTTTTGAGCAATCCACTTATATGGCAGACCTTGGATTGGTAATGAGTTTTTGGGTCATAATTACCACTGTTATGGAGGTGCGGCAGCGTATTGAGCCCCAAGTCACAGCGGGTAAATATTCCATATGGCAAAGTTTACAAAAGCTAACGCCAAGTCATTGGGGCATGGTATTAGGGCACCTAGGTTTTGCTGTAACATTAATTGGTATTACATTAGTGAGTGCTTATAACACTGAGCGTAACGTCAGAATGGCAGAAGGTGATAGCGTTAACTTGCAGGGTTATGAATTTGTGTTTAAAGGCATATCTCAATTGCAGGGCCCTAATTATTCAGCTGACGTTGCTCACGTTGACGTGTACCAAAACTCACAATTGGTTAGTACGCTAAAAGCTGAAAAACGTTTTTACCCTGTGCAAAGAAATGTGATGACAGAAGCTGGAATTGATTCAGGTTTCAGTCGAGACTTGTTCGTTGCATTAGGGGAGCAGCTTAAAAATGGCGACTGGTCATTACGCATTTATGTGAAACCATTTATTAATTGGATATGGGCTGGAGCATTTATTATGGCGATAGGTGGGGTATTCTCGATTTCTGACAAACGTTATCGAATGGGAAGTCTTGCACGTAATGCTAGCTCCGCTAAAGAAAATCCTAAGAACTTGATGGAGCAAACATCATGAAAAAATTTATGATTTTTCTTTTACCTTTACTTGTGTTTTTGGGATTGCTGGCTTTTTTATATCAAGGATTATTTTCAGATCCTAGAGAGCACGAATCAACTTTGCTTGAACAATCAATGCCAAAGTTTGTGTTGCCTGATTTAATGGAGACACAGAAAACGTATAGTCAGGAAATTTTCGAGGGTAAGGTTACGCTTTTAAATGTTTGGGGCGTTTGGTGCGTAACTTGCGCCGTTGAATTACCTTATTTACAACAGCTAAAGGAAGATGGAAAACATATTGTCGGTCTATATTACGACCAAGATATTGATCCTGATTTTGGTATTAAAACCGTTGCAAGAGTGCAACAAGAAGTAAAAGAAAAGCTTGCTCAGTTGGGTAACCCCTATGCGTTTAATATTTTTGATGTAAAGCGGGATTTGTCACTTGATTTGGGTGTAACGGGTGCGCCAGAGACATTCCTAATTGATCAGACAGGAAAGATTAGACTACATCACATTGGGGATATTAATCCTAGGGTCTGGAATACTAAGTTTGCACCTATTTACAACAAGTTGGTGGCTAACTAATGAAAGGTTTTAGCTTTTTAATTTTTAGTTTTTTATTTGGGCAGAGTTTGTCGGTATTCGCCACTGAAGATAAATTTTACTTTGAAGCTCCCGAACAACAAGCGTTATTCTTTGAATTAACTAAGGAATTACGTTGTCCTAAATGTCAAAACCAAAATATTGCTGATTCTGATGCCATGATCGCAATCGATTTAAAGCGCAAGGTTTATCAGTTATTACAGCAAGGTCAAACTAAAGAAGAAGTCATTGATTTTATGAAGCTGCGTTACGGTGATTTTGTTTATTACCAGCCACCGGTCAACTCAATGACAATTTGGTTATGGTTATTGCCACTATTTTTTATATGTATCGCTATTGCAGGTATTGTATTGGGCCGTAAAAGACAAGTTTCTCATTTAGATGATGAAAAATTGAAGAAAGCGAAAGCCTTATTGGAGTCTGACTAGTGAGTATTTTTTATATATGGGGAGCATGTTTTATTTTCTTTGCTGCAGTACTGTGTTGCCTTCCATGGATTAGAGAACAAAAGCCCAACGCCAATATCATTAATAACAAGGTATTGATTAAACAAAGATTAAACGAGCTTGATAGTGAGCAAGAACAAGGGTTGTTGGATAGTACAGATACCCAGCAGTCTAAAGAAGAGCTTACCCTTGCTATGCTTGATGAGGTATCGGCTCAGTCTCAGCAATCACCAAAAGTATCACCTATTATTTTGTTAGGTGCATTATTAAGTATTGGCGTTGGTGTGGCTGTTTATTGGCAGGCTAATCAAATATCACAAATTGAACACTGGCAAAATGTACAACAAAAAACAAGCGAGCTTGGGCAAAGAATGATCCAAGGAGATGCTAGTTTGCAGTTAGATGATTTGAAAGATTTTTCGTTAGGCTTGCGTACTAAGTTAATTGATAACCCCGAAGACCCAGTTGGTTGGATGTTATTAGGACGTGTTTATGGAGCCATGAACAGTATAGATAATGCTATTCAATCATTTGAAAAGTCGTTAGAGCTTGACCCTACGAATACCAGTACGATGGCAAGTTACGCTCAGGCGTTGTTGATGACAGGCCAAGAAGGGCAAGTGTTAAGGTCCAAGCAGGTTTTATTACATTTGTTATCTGTAGAGCCCGAGAATACTAACGCCATGGGGGTACTTGCTGTTGTAGCTACTCAACTTAACGATAAACAGCTAGCTCTTGAAAACTGGCAAAGCTTGTTAGCTTTTATTCCAAATACAGATTCGAATTTTAAGTTAATTGAGCAACGTATTAATCAGTTGAAGTTTGAGTTGTCAGCAGCTGATGACACTCAGTCTGAGCAATTAATCCCTAGTGTAGCGATTACTGTAAACTTAAATAGTGATTTACGGTTACCAGAAAAAGGCTTTTTATTTGTATTTGCTCAGGAAAATAATGGTGCTATGAAAATGCCAGCAGCAGTGGTCAAAATGCCTTTAGGGGATTTTCCTGTGGTAATTGAGTTATCAAATAAAAATGCTATGTTGCCTAATTACACTTTGTCACAGCTAAATGACGTAAAAATAGTGGCCCGTATATCGCCAGATGAAGACGTTACTCAGTCAACAGGGGATCTGCAGGGAGAGCGTCTTATTACCCTAAGTAGTGAAAAACAAACCAACGAAACTATTTTAATAGATAGAACTTTATGACAAACAAAAAAATGATATTCAGTTTTTTAAGCCTTCTCTTATTGTTAGGTGGTTGTACGTCTACTCGGGTAGTAGACGGGCAGGCTCAAGAATATAATGACCCCAAAGATCCTATTGAGCCTTTTAACCGTGTTATGTGGGACTTTAACTATGATGTATTAGATGCTTATCTTTTACGACCAGCCGCTGTTGCTTACGTTGGGGTTATGCCACAGTTTGCTCGTACTGGGCTGTTAAATATGGCAGAGAATTTGGAAGAACCTTCTAATTCACTCAATAATTTATTGCAAGGTAAGTTAGAAGGATCCTTTATTAGTTTAGGGCGATTTTTACTCAACTCTACGGTGGGGTTACTTGGTTTAATCGATGTAGCAAGTGAACTAGGTATAGAGGCAAAAGAAGAGGAGTTTGGTGAAGTGCTCGGTAAATGGGGGGTGGGTACAGGTCCGTATCTTATGATCCCAGCATGGGGACCCACGGATATTCGTTCGGGAGTGGGAGACGTTGTGGACTCTTCTTATTCACCATTAGATAGTCTGAATTTTTACGCTTCGTTTTTTAGAACTGGGATAAAGGTATTGGAAAGCAGAGCCGCGGTTATTTCACAAGAGCAGCAACTAAACTCTTCTGCTGATCCTTATAGCTTTGTTAAAAGTGCCTATTTTCAAAACCTAGAATACAAAGTGCTAGATGGTAAAGTCGTAGTTTCAGAGGAAGAAGAAGCGCTGGATGATGATATTGACGCGTTTTTGGATGACCTTTAAACTTTACGTTTATTAAAAAAGCCCCGCTTATTAATTGTAAGCGGGGCTTTTTTATTTAATGCTTGCAGTTCCTAATACCCTTCAGGGTTGTCTGCTTGCCATTTCCATGAATCTCTACACATATCTGCTAAACCTCTCTTAGCTTCCCAACCTAATGCATCAAATGCAGTTTTAGGATCAGCATAGCAGGATGCGACATCGCCACTGCGGCGAGCAACGAATTGGTAAGGTATTTTTTGGCCACTTTGCTTTTCAAACTCTTTAACCATATCTAGAACGCTATACCCTTGGCCCGTTCCTAAATTATAAGTCACTATACCCACATCGCCTTGTAATTTTTCTAAGGCCTTTAGATGACCCGTAGCTAAATCTTCAACATGTATATAGTCTCTAACACCAGTCCCATCGGGCGTATCGTAATCATTGCCATATATAGATAATTGTTCACGTTTTCCGGTAGCTACCTGTGTAATGTATGGCATGAGATTGTTTGGAATGCCATTTGGATCTTCACCAATACGGCCTGAAGGATGGGCGCCTGCTGGATTAAAATAACGCAATAGAGCAATATTCCACTCTGGATCTGATTTATATAAATCTTTTAATACCAGCTCAACCATAAGTTTAGACATACCGTATGGATTGGTAGGTTGACCTGTTGGCATATCTTCACGTAAAGGAAGTTCTACGGGATCTCCATATACAGTAGCGGATGAGCTAAACACTAGATTTTTTACACCAAACTTCTTCATGGCTTCACATAAAGTTAAAGTGCCATACACATTATTGTTGTAATAATTAAGAGGTTTCTCCACAGACTCACCTACTGCTTTTAAGCCTGCAAAATGAATGACTGCATTAATTTTATGCTTGGAAAATAGCAACTCTAAAATTGTGTGGTCACGAATGTCACCTTGAACAAATATCGTATTTTTGCCGGTTAACTCTGCAACTCGTTTCAGTGATTCTTCCGAAGAGTTACATAAATTATCTAATACAATGACTTGATTGCCTGCTTCTAATAACTGCAATACTGTATGGCTACCAATATAACCAGCTCCACCGGTTACTAAAATTGTTTGCATTTTATTCTCCTTGAAATTTATGTGACGGAATATATTTAGCGACTAAACCATAATGAAATGGTTTTATGAATAAAGGGTAAAGTAAAGTTACCAGTAAAGCCCAGATTATTGCCATCCAATTTGTTGCAGTTTGTAATATGAGAACAAATACAGGGATGACTACTAATAACTTTAAAACATTGAGTAGCAGTTTTTCAGGACCAATTAACTTTTTCTGGGCAACTTGTACCGCCTCTAAACGTTTTGTTAGTGGTAGATGCTGAATCTGTGGAATGTT
The DNA here is from genome assembly GCF_004360155.1 of Paraglaciecola marina. Lineage (GTDB taxonomy): Bacteria > Pseudomonadota > Gammaproteobacteria > Enterobacterales > Alteromonadaceae > Paraglaciecola > Paraglaciecola marina. The sequence goes on from NZ_ML178721.1 coordinate 187,994, forward strand.
TTTGGTTGAGAAATATAATTTCAACTCAATACCTTTGAATTGCCTTTAATTTAGACACAATATTATCACTATAAATATATTTATATGAAAAATATAAACCAAAACGCCTCCAAATAATTATGAAAATTTAGAGGCGTTTGATTACTAATTAGTAAATATATTATTTACATAGGTTTTAATCTTTGTTGAAAGATGCTTTTTCGGCAAGCTTTTCCCATTTCCCTGATTTTATTGATAATAATCCTGCAACTAAGGCGGCTGCAATAGTAATTTGGCCAATTCCCATAAATAGGTTGGGCATATCGCTTAAGTTGTCTGGATCGAGTCCTCCAGCTAATAAACCAGCGGTAACGTTTCCAATCGAATAGGTTAAAACAAAAACCCCCATCATTTGACCTGCAAAACGTTTGGGAGATAACTTACTTACCGCAGCTAATGCTACAGGGCTTAGGCACAATTCACCTACAGTGTGTAAAAAGTAAGTGGCTACTAAGAAATAGGGGGCAGCTTTTAAACCGCTCGCTGCAACTTGTGCAGCAAAAAACATAACAATGAAACCCGAGGCCATGATAACTAAGCCAATTGCGCATTTGATTCCGTAAGACGGGGTAATCATACGTTTGCCTAAGTTAACCCATAATGCGGCGAAAAAAGGAGATAGTGTAATGATGAAAAATGAGTTTGCTGATTGAAACCATGCTGGAGGTATTTCGAAGGTTCCTATCATACGTTCAGTATAATCACGACCAAATAGGTTTAAAGAAGAGCCTGCTTGTTCGAACCCAGACCAGAAAAAGATCGATGCGAGACAAACAACGAATAGCGCCCCTAGCGCTCGTTTTTCGTCAGGAGAGAGATTACCGAAAATGTAAACACCAGCGTAGTAGGCTAAAAATACTAGTGTAATAGCAATCGCTACATATTGAGCTAGTGTGACTGGGTTTATTGTAAGTAGCCCAGTCATCATACAAAACGTAATTGCAGCTAGCCCTAGTAAAAAGGCAACTATAACTCCCCAACTTTTTTTCTGGCCTGATTCTGATAGTTTTAATAATGGAACAGCTCCTACACCATTGAGCTTATTAATTGTGGCACGATATTGAAGTAAACCAATTGCCATACCTATTGCTGCGGCACCGAATGCATAATGGTAACCCGCATTGACTTGTAGCCAACCACAAATGGTATACCCGATGAGAGAACCAATATTGATTCCCATGTAATAAATGGTATAACCTGCATCGCGGCGCTGGTCATCTGCTGCATAAAGCTGGCCCACAAGAATGCCTACATTGGGTTTGAGTAATCCTGTTCCTAAAACCACTAAGATTAACCCAATATAAAAACTCCATGATGCTGGGATCGCTAAAACAATATGGCCACACATTATGACAATGCCGCCATACCATACTGCTTTTTGACTACCAATTAAGCGGTCAGCAATCCATCCACCAGGTAAACCCATGAAATACACAGCACCAGTATATAAACCATATATCGCTGTTGCTGAAGCTACGGTAATAGCTAGTCCTTCTTCTTGGATACTTGCAGTCATGAAAAGTACTAACAAAGCACGCATCCCGTAATAACTCATACGCTCCCACATTTCTGTGAAGAAAAGAGTCATTAAACCTTTTGGATGTCCGAAAAAGCTAGTATCTAATTGGGTACTATTAGGTTGTTCTGTCGCCATCTATTTTGCCTTTTTTGTATTTATTTGATGATTAAGTTTAGATACGCCTACTATTTATAATTTTATTGAATTATTGCTATATCTAAACAATTCCCTGTAAATTTTTAAATGTTCAACACGGTTATACTAGAGCGCCACGTTGAAAACAATATAATCACAATGAACTTATCTAAAATAACTGCATGAATGCTAGACGTGAATTCTTTTGATGCACTCAAGTGGTGCTTTAAACTCAATCTAAAGCAACTTAGAATTTAAAGAATTGAAAGTAAGTATGAAATAATTGTTAGATAATAAATATTGTTAATTCAATTGCTTACAGTCAAAAAAGCGCTGCCCTCATCTGTTATCATCTTGTTTACATTTGGGTGCCAATTTTTAACATGATATTGCTGGTATTGCAGCAACCTAATTTGTTACTATGCACCGCAATGAGTCGTTAGCCTTCTGTATATTTTTCTTTTCGTACACTTTAAGTATATTTCAAATTACCTAGTATGGTATTTGAATAGATTTTAAATGAGATACAAGCTAACACTATTTTTAGTTTAGGATTTAATGCAAAGAGGCTTAATTATTGCTTTGCATTTAGATATAAAAAATAAAGGAAATTATTAATGCTGAATCACCTAGAGTTCGCGCCATTGTTTACTGCGTTTATGGTAGCAACTATTTTGTTGGTGATTATGACACCATTAGCACATCAATTAGGCTTAGTTGATTCACCTGATGATAGAAAAACACATATTGGTATGATACCTCTTACTGGAGGTGTATGTATTTTTGGAGCTGTGTTTTTTGCCTGTTTCGCTACCGATGTTTGGTTTAAAAACGGTACCTTATTCTTTACTGCTTCAGCGTTTATCGTTCTTTTAGGTATGTTAGATGACAAGTTCGATTTAAGTGCTAAAGGCCGTCTCGTTTGTCAATTTGGTGTGGCTGCCATTATGGCTTACAGTGCACAAAACTATCTCACATCGCTTGGTGACATACTTGGATTTGGAGTTGTTGACTTCGGTTTCTTTGGTTATTTCTTTACTCTTATATGTGTTGTCGGTGTTATCAATGCTTTTAATATGATTGACGGCATTGATGGGCTAGCTGGTGGTATGAGCCTAATTGTTTTAGGCAGCTTTGTTTTGCTGTTGTTAATTGCTCAAAATGGTGAAGCCGCCATGGGGCCTCTAGTTGTTATCGCTGCAATTGTTCCATTTTTAGCTTTTAATCTGAGTGTAAAGGGATTTAAAGGTAATAAAATATTCATGGGAGATAGCGGCAGTATGTTTGTGGGTCTAACTATTGTCTGGTTGCTAGTTGAATATTCTCAAGGTGGTGAAGCTGCCATGAGACCTATAACAGCTGTTTGGTTAATTGGTTTGCCTTTAATGGACATGGCAGCAATTATGTATAGAAGAGCTAGGAAAGGTAAGTCTATGTTGCAACCTGATAAGCAACATCTACATAATATCTTTATGCGCGCTGGTTTATCTTCTAGAAGGGCTTTGGTAGCAATCTTATTGCTCGGATGTTTTTACGCTGCCGTAGGCGTTATAGGGGAAATATTACTCGTCCCAGAATATATAATGTTTTGGGGATTTATGGTTCTTTTGATTATTTATAGTGTGATTATTCAGCACGTCTGGAGAATTCTAACTATTTTTAGAGCTGAATCTGATCCTAAAAATTAACTCAGGCTTATTTCGTTAGTAACCTTTGAATGTGTTTCATCTCGCGTTATTATCCTTTTCAATATTCCAGACCGTATAATTTATGATAAAACCGAATAGTATTTTTTTATTAGGTATTCTTCTTCAAGGATGCTCTTCTATTGAACAGCCCGTTGCCAGCCGAGCTCTTGTAGAGTACGAATTTGGCAATGGCGCAGTAGTTTTACCCTTAAATCAACAACTTGTATTATCTCAAGCTGATGATGATAAAAGTGTTCAACTGGGTAACAAGAAAGCAGAGCTGGGACCAATATTCTTTGCTGCTAGCGGAAAAAATTGCCGTAAAGTTAAATTTATAAAGGGTGGCCAACGTGTATATTGTAAAACCCGCGCTGGTGATTGGTATGCAGTTAACCCTGTGTTAGCCACTTATAGTGAAGTAGCAATAGGAGGAAATCAATAATGAAAAAACCTAATCGCTTCGTTTCTTCTATGACTTTTAAGCTAACGTTAGTTATCGCAATTTCTGTGTTTATTAATAATGTCTTTGCTCAACAAGCTCCAACCCAAGAACAGTTACAACAGGCTCAACAAGCGAGTCAAAGTCAGCGGGTTGATTTATCCCAATATATTCAATCTGGCGGCAACAGTACAGGGCGAGGGGGGAGCATTAACCTACCTTCAGAGTCAGGGCCTATGCCTGCAGGTGAAGAAGGACTTCCGCCGCCATTTGGAGCGAACTTATTTCAAGGTGGATTTGAAACAGAACGCAGCGATGGTTTAAATTCTTCTTATTTAGTGTCGCCTGGTGACAAAATTGCCATTCAAATGTGGGGAACAGTTAATAGTTCTGAAGTGGTTACTGTTGACAATCAAGGGAATATATTTATTCCTGAGATTGGCCCGATTAAAGTACAGGATACACCTGCAAGCCGAGTGAACTCCGTTGTTACTCAGGGGATTAAATCAATATATACAAATAATGTTAGTGTGTATGTAAATCTTCTTACGGCAACGCCCGTGAGTGTATTTGTAGCCGGGCCTGTTTTGAGGCCTGGTCAATACGCCGGTTTGGCTTCTGACTCAGTACTTTTCTTTCTTAAACGAGCTGGGGGAATAGATCCTCACAGAGGTAGTTATCGCAATATTACGGTAATTCGTCAGGGCGAAACGGTACTGAGTTACGATTTATATGACTTCCTAAGAATGGGTAAGTTACCGGCTTTTTCATTCAAAGATGCAGATGTGATTTTTGTGGGTGAACAGGGCGCTATGGTGAATGTTGAAGGTGCCGCAAGGTACCCGTTTAGATTTGAATTAGAAAAATCCAAACGTTCGGGCACTGCTTTAATGTCTTATGCGCGACCATTGTCAAAAACTAGTCATGTGGCAATTACAGGCAATCGACAAACAGGCCCTATTTCGGTTTATTTACCTGTCAATGAATTCGACCAATTCACCATGGCTGATGGCGATACTGTGTTGTTTAATGATGACATTAGGCCCAAGGTGATCAGCGTGCAAATCTCTGGTAGCTATGAAGGACCTTCATATTATGCTGTGGAAAAAGATACGCGTTTACTCGACTTACTAAGCCACATTGAAATTGATCCTCACCAAGCTAACTATGGCTCAATTTATATTAAGCGTGAAAGTGTGATGGAACAGCAAAAGATACTAATCAATGAATCCCTAGATCGCTTGGAACGCAGCTTATTTACAGCTCCAGCTTCAAGCAGCGGTGAAGCAACTATTCGAGCGCAAGAAGCCCAACTCGTATCACAGTTTATTGCTCGGGCAAGACAAACCCAACCACTCGGAAAAGTGATAGTATCTGAAAATGGAAAAGTTGCAAATATTCGCCTTGAGCAGGGTGACGAAATTGTCATTCCAACACAAACAGACTTAATCCAAATCGCTGGTGAGGTGCTTATGCCCCAAGCAGTGGTTTACAACCCTAATGCCACCGTATCTGATTACATTGCTTGGGCCGGTGGATTTAGTGAACGCGCCGATGATGACCGTATTGCCATTGTTCACGCAAATGGCATTACTAGCTTTGTATCCCCTGGCAGTGGTGAGCATTGGTATAGCGCTGAAGACCCAACCACACTAAAGGCCGGCGACCAAATTTTGGTACTACCTAAAGTAGACGCTAAAGTGATGCAATCAATCAAAGACGTCACTCAGATTATCTATCAAATCGCTGTTGCAGCCAATGCAGCAACCTAATTGTTAGGTTTAGAATAACTCATGACAATAGTTATTAAGCGCAATAAATGGGAAATATGGCGAGACGTCATTTTCGCCCTATTTGCCCGGGAAATACGCACTGGGTTTAATGATAAGTTTGGTCTGAGCTGGGCGGTGTTAAATCCAGTTGCCTTTATTTTTATATTGTCTTTTTTAAGAGGTCGACTGGATGGTGGAGAAACCCATACTATTCCAACTTTTACCTTTATGGCAATTGGTATATTGTTTATTCAGAGTTTTATTCAAACTCTAGGAAAGTCTGCTAGGACGATTAAACAAAATAAACCTTTGTATGCTTTTCGACAAGTGCAACCCCTTAGCGCTGTTATTGCTGGCGGCTTTTTTCAAATATTGATTAAGGCATTTGTAATTATTGGTATCATAATAATTATGTATTTCTTAGGCATAGATCTGCAAATATCCGATCCATTATTGTTTATCAGTTGCTATTTTCTTTTGATTTTACTTGCTATGGGGATAGGATTAGTTTTTGGTATAGCTGAGTTATTTGTGCAAGAGTTTAGTAAAATACGAGAGATGATGACACGACCCTTGTTTTTTATTTCCGGAGTATTTTTTTCGTTACAAGACATTCCAAAGGAATACTGGCACTATTTAAATTGGAACCCCATCCTACACGCTATTGAATTAACGCGCTATTCTGTTTATTCCACCTATGGCCACCAAGGTGTTAGTGTAGGTTATTTGGCTTGGTGTGTACTTATCTTTACGTTTTTATCATTGGCTTTGTATCATACCTTATGGAAACAGGCTATAAGTCAATGATCAACATCAATGATGTTACTAAATACTACCCTTCTAAACTGGGTAAACAGTATATTTTTAAAAATCTTTCTTTTGAAATACCCAATGGTCATAACATCGGCATATTAGGCTCTAACGGTGCAGGTAAATCAACGCTCTTTAGATTATTGTCCGGGAGTGAGTATCCTAATAACGGTAGTATAATAACGGATTTGAGTTTATCTTGGCCTGTTGCTTTAACTACCGGTATTCATCCATTAATGACAGGCAGAGAAAATACTCGTTTCATTGGGAAAATCAATGGTGTTGCTGACTTAGATGCCTATGAAGAGCGTGTCAAAATGTTTGCAGAATTAGGCAATAAATATAATTTACCGGTTAAATCCTATTCAAGTGGTATGAAACCACGTTTAGCTTTTGCTTGTTCTATTGCTATCGATTTTGATGTTTACCTTATTGATGAAGTTACTTCAGTGGGCGACGCAAAATTCAGACGAAAAGCCAAAGAAGCGCTATTGGAGCGCAGTGAAACAGCAAACGTTATAATGGTTAGTCATGAAATGGATGAAATTAGACAGTTCTGCGACAGTGCAATCGTGCTACACAAGGGTGAGTTAACATTTTACAATGATCTCGAGCAAGGGATCGAACAATATCAGGCACTATAGTATATGACTCAACAAGTCCAATTAGAATTAGAGAAGCGTTTTTCTGAGTTAAAAATTTCGTTAACCAACGAACAATGGTCTGATGTCAACTTTTTGAATAACAAAGTCGAAGAGTTGGAACAATCTGATATCGCGCTGGCCTTCAGGTTAATGCAACGGGTTAAAAATTTAGAACCCTCTGAACGCAATGTACAAAAACTAACGGAGTTGAAAGTTAGAGCATTGAAAGAATTCCCTGATCTTGCGACATTATCCTCTTCTGAATCCAATAAAATAAAGAATCTATTTAATAACGCGCAAAGTTTAAAACAACAAGTCTCTGGTGTTTTTACACATCCGCAAATGGCAAAGTTTAAGAGACCATTCGCTTTATTTGTGTTAATACCATTTTTTCTTTTTGTTTTTTATCAACTTATTTTAGCAAGTCCAAGATATGAAAGTCAGGCTAAACTCATTGTAAAAGAACCGGATGGTATGGCTACGCTGGACCCGGCAATGGCATTAATGTCAGGGTTTGGTGTAAGTGCGACCAATCAAGATACTGAATTGGTCAAAGCCTTTATATACTCTTATGATATGGTCAGTTACTTAGAAAGTAACTTTGAAATAAGTAAACACTACAGTGACAGTAAATATGACTTTATTAGCCGTTTAGAAAGTGATGCAAGTAGAGAAAAATTATTGGAGTATTTCTTAAGTAGAGTCTTGGTTGAAGTTGATGAAAAGTCGCAAGTAGTGAATATATTTGTACAAGCTTATGATGATGAATTTGCCTACCTGATGAGCAAAACGATAGTTGAGCGAGCAGAGTGGTACATTAATGAAATTGGCCATCATTTGGCTAAGCAACAGTTAGAGTTTGTGAAGCTTGAACATGAGCTCGTAGAGTCTCGATTACAGACAGCGAAAACTGAACTACTTGCATTTCAACGGCGACACAATTTACTCGATCCTGAAGCTGAAGGGATAGCTTTACAACAAATCACTTATCAAATGGAAGGGCAGGTTGCGGCAAAACGCACAGAGCTAAATGCGTTAAGAAACAGCATGAGTGAAAATGCACCTCAAGTTGTTCAAGCAAGATCTCAACTGGAAAGTATGTTGCAGCAATTAGAAATTGAGCGCTCTAGACTTACTCATGACAAATTGAAAAATCAATCTCTTCCTGACGATGAAGTCAATTTGAGTGTTTCTCAAGTTTTAGCTAAATTCAGTGATTATAAAATTAACATGGAGCTAGCACTGCAAGCTTATGCTTCTTCACAGGTTTCTTTGGAAAAGTCAAGGATAGAAGCATACCGACAACTCAAATACCTAGTCACAGTGGAATCCCCAACATTACCTCAGGATGCTAGATACCCTGAGGTTTTTTATAACATCAGTTTATTCTTAGCTATTTTGTTGATGATATTTTTCATCGGTAGAATCATCTTGGCAACAGCGAATGAACTAAGATAAATCAAACTATTAGAAAGTCAAAGGTATGAATGTGAGAAAAGGAATAGTTTTAGCAGGTGGATCGGGTACGCGTCTTCATCCGCTAACATCTGTCATAAGTAAGCAACTGATGCCGGTGTATGATAAACCGATGATTTACTATCCCATTTCCACGTTAATGTTAGCCGGTATTAAAGATATTTTGATAATCTCTACCCCAGAAGAGTTACCCAGATTCAAAGCTCTATTGGGAACAGGTGAAGCGTGGGGCGTCAATTTTAATTATATAGAACAACCTTCACCAGATGGATTGGCACAAGCATTCTTGCTGGGTGAAGAGTTTATTGGTGAAGATCACTGCGCGTTGATTTTGGGCGATAATTTATATTATGGGCATGACCTTCAAGTGTCATTACGACATGCAAATAATCACTCTTCTGGTGCGACCGTTTTTGGCTATCACGTACATGATCCAGAACGTTATGGTGTAGTTGATTTTGACGATGACTGGAGAGCCTTATCTATTGAAGAGAAACCCACTAATCCAAAATCTAATTATGCAGTAACAGGTTTGTACTTCTACGATAACCAAGTAGTAGAGTTAGCCAAACTAGTCCAACCTTCCAAACGTGGTGAACTGGAAATTACCGATCTTAATAATCTTTATTTGGAACAAGGTAACTTAAGAGTTGAACTAATGGGAAGGGGGTCGGCTTGGTTGGATACAGGTACTATCGATAGTTTATTGGATGCTTCAAACTTTATTGCTGCTATTGAGAAACGCCAAGGTTTAAAAATATGTTGCCCGGAAGAAATTGCTTACCGCAAAGGCTTTATTGATGCTGCACAACTTAAAAATCTTGCGGAGCCACTGTTGAAAAGTGGTTATGGAAAATATCTGTCTAAATTGCTTACCGAGAAAATCAAACATTAAAATGAAAGTAATACATACAGACCTTCCAGATGTAAAAATTATCGAACCTAAGGTTTTTGGTGATGAGAGAGGCTTTTTCATGGAAACCTTTCGCCAAGACTGGTTTAAGCAACATGTGGCGGATGTCGATTTTGTGCAAGATAACCACAGCAAATCCAAACAGGGAATCCTAAGAGGGTTGCATTATCAATTAAAACACACTCAAGGAAAGTTGGTTCGAGTTACCAGTGGTGAAGTTTTTGATGTGGCGATAGATATGCGTAAATCGTCACCGACCTTCGGAAAAACTTGTAGCGTTTTGTTATCTGCTGAGAATAAAAAGCAATTATGGGTACCTGCAGGATTCGCCCATGGGTTTTATGTGACTTCCGAATGCGCCGAATTTGTTTATCGCTGCACCGACTATTACCATCCTGAATTTGAGATTTCAGTTCGTTTTGATGATCCTAAACTTCAAATCGAGTGGCCTTTTAGTAAAATTGAAAAGCCGGGCTTGTCAGCAAAAGATGAACAGGGACTTGACTTTAATTCAGCACCCTATTTTGAGTAATATGAACAAATTAATAGGCGATGTCTGAATGACAATAGTGGTTATTGGAAAAAGCGGTCAGTTAGCACAAGAGTTAAAACTATTAGATGATAGTTTGCTTTGTTTAGGCCGTGACGATATTGATATAACCAGTGCAGAAAGCGTTAATTCAATACTGAGTAACAATAATGTCACAGGTATTATTAATGCATCAGCGTACACCGCCGTAGATAAAGCCGAATCAGAAAGGCAACAAGCGTTTGAAATCAATGCTGCCGCGGTAGAGAATCTTGCCAAGTACGCAAATCAAAACGCTGTACCTTTAGTGCATGTTTCAACGGATTATGTGTTCTGTGGTGATAAAGGCTCACCTTATCAGGTTGATGACAAACTCGAGCCTATCGGTGTGTATGGCGCAAGTAAAGCGGAAGGGGAAAGAGTGCTTTTGCAATACGCCACCAAGCACAGTTGCATTATTAGAACCAGTTGGGTTTACTCTCAATTTGGCAATAACTTTGTGAAAACCATGCTGCGGTTGATGGCCGAAAAACCCGAGCTTGGTATTATTGATGACCAAATTGGTTCACCTACATCAGCCAGTGCTTTAGCTAAAGTTTGTTTATACGCAGTTAATCATAATGTGAATGGGGTGCACCACTTTACCGATACAGGTGTGTGCAGTTGGTACGATTTTGCATTAGCGATCCAAGAACTAGGCGTCAAAAATGGAATATTAGATAAATCTATTCCGGTTAAGCCTATTTCAACCTCAGCGTATCCTACTCCAGCAAAAAGACCGAGCTATAGTGTATTAGATAAAAGTTCACTGCAGTTGGCTTTTGACGGATTAGAACTCAAACATTGGCGAGTAGAGTTGAGTGATGTTATTCACCAACTAACCTCAACAAAATAATAAAAGAAATTTCAAATGACCAAAAACAAAGTGTTACTTGTCACTGGCGGTGCTGGGTTTATCGGTGCTAACTTCATATTGTATTGGATGCAGAATAATCCAGAAGATACAGTCATTGTGCTCGACGCCCTTACGTATGCGGGGAGTCGGGAAAATCTAGCACCTGTAGAATCTAATGACAAATTTGTATTCGTTAAAGGCGATATTTGCGACACACCATTAGTGGAATCACTATTAGCTGAATACCAAGTTGATACTACTGTGCATTTTGCCGCTGAGTCTCATGTCGACCGCTCTATCACCGGGCCCGATGCGTTTATTGAAACCAATATTATTGGTACTTATAGCCTACTTAAGGCGGCTAAAAAAGTGTGGATAGACCTTCCCACAGCTGACGGGAAGGAACCTTTGCAACACCGTTTTCATCACGTCAGTACTGATGAAGTATATGGCACGTTGGAGCCAAATGTTCCAGCTTTTACCGAAGATACTCCATATGCTCCTAATTCTCCCTATTCAGCTAGTAAGGCGGCCAGTGATCACCTAGTAAGAGCTTACCATCACACTTATGCCTTAGAAGTAACCACTAGTAATTGCTCAAACAATTATGGTCCTTACCACTTCCCAGAAAAGTTAATCCCCCTCATTATTACTAATATTTTGCACAATAAACCCTTGCCTGTTTATGGTGATGGCCAGCAAATTCGAGATTGGCTTTACGTTGAAGACCATGCCCGCGGAATAGAGTTAGTTATTAAAAAAGGCCGCATAGGTGAAAATTATAATATTGGCGGCCACAATGAATGGGCGAATATTGATATTGTGAAACTGGTTTGTGAAAAAATGAACCATGCGTTTGTTACTAATACCGAGTTACAAGAAAAGTATCCAAGTGCAACGAAGGCGATTCAAGGTCAAGCTGAAGACCTAATTACCTATGTTACCGACAGGGCAGGCCATGACAGACGTTATGCAATAGATGCCACTAAAGCTAGTAATGAACTAGACTATAAGCCCCAAGAAACATTTGAAACTGGGATCAATAAAACGATTAAATGGTATTTGAAAAATGAGAGTTGGTGGAAAATGCTTGTTGAGTTTTAATCGTCTGTTTTCCGCAGAAATGAAATTTTAGTTACTTAAAAAATATCAATAATCGTTTAGATAACAAATATATAGACCAAAAAACAATAGAGACAGTTATGGGTGTAATTTTCTTACAAATTAGTTATTATTTATTGATTAGCAGCACTCAAATTAACAGTTTTCCAGTTTATATTTAAATTGCTAAATCAAACAGATAATAAACAAAAGAAGATTAAAGGATATAGAGTTTGAAAATTATCATTACCACTGAAAACACGGAGCTCTGGCGAAGTTTAGCAAACTCATTAGATGATAAGAATATCAAATTTATAGACTCATATAGTGATTTAGAAAATAATGCAGAAAGTCAACTTGTCTTTTGTTTCCAACCCGTAACTGACTTAGAATTATTCGCGAAAAATTTGCAAACAAATAAAATTGAGTCGGCTTTACTGTTTTATCAACAAAGTGAATTTGTTCTCGCAAATGCAGTTAGTCAAGGTGAAAATTTAGAAACCGCCACTAATCAATGGCAACAAAAAGGTGACTTATTGTTGAACGTTCATAAACAATATCGCCGTAAAATTAAACTGATTAATTTAAATCAAGCATTTCTTAATCAAACTACTTTTGCCGAACAAATGAACGAGCAGGGAGTTTCCATTCTTGACAACTTTGATTATCAACTTAACTCCGACTTTAATCTACTGCTTGCCTGCCAACATGTTCGTCAGGAGCAAAGGTTAGCGCATTTAAATCTCGTATTAACAGCTAGCAGCTTGCCGGTATGTGAGACGATTGATTTGGCTTTGGACAGCAACAAGGTGTTAGAACTGAATGTTACTGAGAGTAGTACAAAAAAAGAGTTAGAAAAAAATATTGAAACTTTAAGCAATCAACTAAAAGAACAAGTTAACGCTATGGGTTTAGCTAACCAAGCGTTAAATCGCGAGCAGGAGGTTGTTGCTACATTGCAAGAAGAGTTAGAACAGCTCCATTTGAATTTCGAAAGTGAAACACAAAAATTTAATCAGACTGAATTAAAGTTATCAGCTCAAGTTAAAGATACTTCAGCCATATTAGAGCGAGAAAAAACGGACCGAGAGTTGTTAGAACTGCAATTAAACCAAGTACAAGGTGAGTTGGAACAATTTTACTCGAATTTCGAAAGCGAAACACAGAAATATAAACAGACAGAATTAAAGTTATCATCACAACTCAAAGACACTGAGACCAAATTGGAAGGTGGGAAAAGTGAAATGGAGCTGTTTGAACTTCAATTAGGCCAAGTACAAAGAGAGTTGGAAGAATACTTCTTATCCAATCAAACCAAAGATAATAAAATATTAGCCTTTGAAAATGAACTAGAGTTGCTGAAAAAGAACAATGCTGATTTAGATAAACAGCTGACTATATCAACAAACTCATTGTCTTCGTTAAATAAAAAGATTGTCAACCTCAATGTTGAGACAAAACAAAAAGATAAAGCTCAGGTTAAAAATTTACAGCAAATCAAATTAAAGCAGATGAAGCTGGATAAGCAAGCCTCTCAAATCGCCAAGGCAAAGAGTGAAAATGACATTCTTAAGCACAATTTGAATCAAGCAAAAGCTGAACTAGCTAGGATTAAATCATCCACTTTATGGAAATCGGCAGATCCTGTTCGGAAATTGGTAAAAGCCGTAGGGAAAATGGATAAAAAGAAAGCTAGATTACAGGAAAATATAGGGTTGTTGCTAACCTCCGAATATTTTGATGCCGCTTGGTACTTAGAAACTTATCCCGATGTGGCGGCTTCGGAAATTAATCCTGCAGAACATTATCTAAAATTTGGCGCCAAAGAGGGTCGTTTCCCAAGCCCTCAATTTGATGGAAATTGGTACTTGCAACGCTACCCTGATATTGGCGATACAGACATTAACCCACTAATCCACTTTATAAAGTTTGGAATAAGTGAAGGAAGAAGTGCCTCCCCAAAAATGCTTGTTAATCAGAATAAACCATAGTGGCATGGAGGACGAATAATATGAATAAAGTCTTAATTTGGTTAGGTGCTGGGCGTGTTGAAACGCCAAATATCAACTTCGATAAATTCGAAACTGTGTTGTTGGTTGAAGCCCGTTTAGAACAGGTGGCAAAGCTTCGTAAACAATATAGTAAAGATAGTAAGGTCAAAATAGTTCACGGAGCAGTTTCTGATCTTGCTCAAAATTCTGGCTTTAATCGGTATTCTTTAGAAGAGTATTCCGCTTTTTCAGTAGCAACAGGCTTAAAAGAACTTTTCCCAGGATTAAAGGTGGAGGAGAGGGAAGAGGTAAATACTCAAGCTATTGCTGATGTGCTAAATGATTATATAGCTCAACCTGCTTCAATTACCTTGGTTTTGGATATACTTGACATAAATCACTTAATATTGGAATCTTTGATTAGCGTTGAAAGTTGGCAGAATATCAATACACTTTATTTACCTATTCCTGAGATTTCGTTTTACGAAAATGCCCAGCCTGCCTCTGAATTATTGTCCTTATTGCAGTCTCAAGGTTTCGGGCTGAGCACTATAGATAGCCTTGATCCAGATATTCCCGTTGCCGAGATGCATCGCAATCCCATGTGGTCTGAACTTGAATTGGTAAAAAAACAATTGCAGTTGCAAAAAGGACAGCATCAGAAGGAAATTCAAGAGTATAAAAGTCAATTGCTGGCTCAAAATAGTGACGCCGAGAAAGCGAAAAGGGATTTCACTCAATCTTTAGATAAACAGTCCGTTGAATTGAAAAAAATAGTCGAAACTAACAACAAGTATAAGTTAAAGTTGGAAGAGTCTAATCAACAAAAAACAAGCTTAGAAAAAAGGCTAGAAAGTGACAAGCTAGCATCTGAAACCAAAATAAAACAGCTTCAAATGGATAAACAACAATTAGTTGAAACACATGGAAAAGCTAAAGAAGAAAACGAGCAACAACATCAAACGTTGCTTAGTCAAATTAAAACGTTGACGGCTCAAGTGGAGCGGAAAACTACAAAAATTGAACTTTTAGTCAGTACTTTGGAAACTCAAAAAGCAGAGTCTGCAAAACAGTTTGAAACATTGCAGGCTGAAAAACAACAAACAGAGAGTGATATAGACGAATTGAACACAAAGTTCTCAGTATTGAAATCTGAGATGGCTTCACTTAAAACTGAACTCGAAGAACGAACTCAAAGGTATCAGGAAAGTAAAAAGTGGACAGAAGGGGTAAATGAATCGAATAGGGAGTTGATAAAAAGTATTGAAGCACTTGGGATAGAAAATAAAAGATTGGCTATAGAAAAAGAATCACTTATTAGCGAGCTTAATGTGGTTAAAAAAAGACAAAGCCAAACTATCTCTACATTAGAGCTAAACACAAGGTTAATGACTAAATTACAAAGTGATACAGGTCATTTACGTGAACAATTTAAAGAAAAAGTCAAATCAGAAGAAAAACTTAAAGCTCTTATTGCTGAACTTCATGAAAAGTTACAGCAGGCAGCAACCTTCTATCATAAACTTGAGCAGCAATATCCGGATCTGCTTTTAGAGAGTACTGAATCCCGATGAGTAAAGATTTGCAAAATATGCGTTTTAACTTGCAAATGGCGTTGGATACTCTTGATGCATCACCGTTAGTTTCTAAAGCTAAAGACACAGTTCTCGTTGATCCTAGAAAGCTTAATATTCGCGATGCTGATAGTCTAATTGCTCGTTGTGAAAACGTTGTCCGAAGTGGAGAATTAAATAACAAACCAACGTTAAGGCTTATACATCATTTTGCATGTAGTGGAGGTACATTAATTTCAAAGTGCCTTGCAGCGCTACCGAATGTTTTTCTGTTAAGTGAAGTACATCCAGAAACGACAAATCATTTAGGAGGAGGGAAGCCTAAATTTTTGCCTACAGACATTACCTCTTTGTCAAGGTATGCCGGAGTACCGAAAGTAAACGAGTTAGCGATTAAAATTTTCACTCAAAACATCAGATGTACATATCAGCATGTTGTTGAGTTGGGAGGATTGTTAATTTTAAGAGATCACTCTCATTCAGATTATTGTGTAGGACCGCGATTTGATGGTGATTCGAAAGTATACTCCGTACTCAAAACTGAATTCGATATTTTACGTCTCGTTACCATACGTCATCCTGTAGATGCATATATGTCATTGGTAAAAAATAACTGGGAACAACACGAACCTAAGGGCTTTGAAGAATATTGTAAACGTTTTCTTATATTCACCAGTCATTACCCTAAATCACAAATTGTTAAATATGAAGATGTGGTAAAGGACCCGAATAAATCAATTAAGGTTATCGCTAATAAGTTGAACCTCCCATTTACTAGTAATTTTATCGATATCTTCGATACCATGCTCGTCACTGGTGATAGCGGGCGCTCAGGTGCTGTAATAGAAGAACGGCCACGTCGTACGTTAACTTCAGGGCAAATTAAAATGGTTCAAGCTTCAAAATCATTTAAAAAAATAGCAAAAAAATTCGATTACAGAATACCAGAGGAAGTAGAATGATTAATGTATTTTTTCCTTATTATCAGTGTGGTGATAGAGATAGGCAGAAGGAAATTGACCTGTGTTTAGGTAAAAATGCAGAGAATGATTTAATTGATAACTTATTTGTAATAATTGATGATGGCTGTGAATGCCCTCTTGAAACTGAGAATATTCGAGTTATTAAAATAAATTTTCGTTTAACCTATAAAAAATGGTTGGAAATGACTGCAGAGTATTGTAAATCTGGAATTACAATGTTGTGTAATTCGGATATTTATTTTGATAGTTCATTAAACTGTATTAATAAGGTGTTGACGTCACCACAAAGCTTTATTGCTCTATCCCGTTGGGAGTTACTTGACAACACCACATCGATGCACCCAAATCCACACTGGTCTCAGGATACTTGGGCAATGAAAGTAGGTGAGAAAATTTCATCAGAGTTTATGCATCAATTGGATTTCCCTATGGGGGTGCCTCGCTGCGATAACAAGATTGCCTACTTATTTGCAGTACAAGGCTGGAAAATTTTTAATCCAGTAAACTTTCTAAAAAGTATTCACGCGCATGAAACACAAATGCGTACATATCATAAAAAATTGGATGATAGGATTTTAGGTGGTGTAGCTTATGTGTATCCGGGTAAAGCCATCGCCGAAGAAGCTCGCTTAGACATTGATGTGTGGGTAAAACGAAGCGGCAGTATTAATAAAGTCGTCATTAATAAATCCATGGAAAAATGGATCGCAGAAGAAGCAAAACAACAAGTAACCATTGAGCACCCCGATAAACTAATACTACCTGTATTCAACCTGTCCACTCCCAAAGAATTGGCTAACGCCATGCGTGGGCGCTCTGTGCTCGCGGCTTATAATATAAACTTTGAAGTGTTGGAGTATAATGAAGAGGTATTCTTTAAAAACTCCTATCAGATTAAGCAACATTATAAGCTTACGAAAGCTCAATACATGGCGCAACCTAAGCTTGCAGCGTTGGTTGGTCTTATTCCTCCTGTACTAACTAGTTATGTTAGCCATATTGCAAGC
The DNA here is from genome assembly GCF_004360155.1 of Paraglaciecola marina. Lineage (GTDB taxonomy): Bacteria > Pseudomonadota > Gammaproteobacteria > Enterobacterales > Alteromonadaceae > Paraglaciecola > Paraglaciecola marina. Next base: position 205,509 of record NZ_ML178721.1, read on the forward strand.
AAAGCAATAAACCCCGAAGATATTAACTTTTGGCAGTATCCCTGCGCTACAGAAAAGCAGGCATACGAAAATCACCTAGATTTAAAGTTGGGCGAACATGTCGACATTAAAAATAAAGTTGTTAATATTTATGTACCGCTTCCATGGGCAACCTATGTTGACAAAAAAGCTTTTCCTGAAACCTATTTAGCTAGAATCCAAGCACTGATCAGTTACTATAAAACTATTGCCACCGAAAATGCTTATACACTAAAAGTTCACTCCGTGTGCCAGCATATTCATTGGGTCAGAATGTTAGAAATGGCACAGAAAATTGGTATAACTGATTTTCATCTGTCTCACAAAGACTCAACTAGCGGCGAAAAGCAGCAAGAAATAGGAACAAACCTTACTTTACATGGTTGGCCATTAATAGCTGTGAATTATGTAACACAGGACCGTAGTGAGGGGATGGGTCGTAAGCCCATGGCAGAGCGCAAATTACTAGCTTCATTCATTGGGGCTCACATGCCTCACTACCGAGATGACAGCCGTGTAAAACTGTTTGAAGCAGCGACTTCCTGCGGCAGGCAAGATTTGTTTGTTGACTTGGGTAACGAGTGGCACTTCAACAAAGTGGTTTATGAAGAACAAGTGTTAAGCCGCGAAGTAGAAGCGCATCATATTGATGAGCATCATCAAAAAACATTTAGATATAACACTATATTGTCTGATTCAAAGTTTTCGCTTTGTCCAATTGGCGCAGGTCCTAATACATTGAGATTTTGGGAATCTATTGCGGTTGGCAGTATTCCAGTAATTTTTAGTACTGATTTGGCTATCTTAAATGAGAATAGTATTGGGAATGAGCTTTTGAAGCATGTCATTAGTTTAGACAAGATAGATGAAAAAATATTCGATGAGCTTCTTAATATTGATGATATTGAAAGTCGTAGTTCAGCATTAATTGAGCTTTATGAAACTATAGAAGGAAATATTTGTTTTGGTTAAAAAGGTTAAAATTTTGTGTTATGGGGCTAGTGTAACTGCTCAAAAAAAACAAAGTGGATACTTTACTCACTTACAGAAACATTTCGAAAATAAATCAAATTTTGAATTGTCCAAGTTGTCGTTTGGTGCAAGCCATTTTGATTATGCTGGTTATGGTTACGCCAAGCAAATGTTAGAGGAAAAGCCTGATATTGCCTTAATTGACTGGTTAACCCCTAGTATGAAGAAATTTAGTTTGGACAAAATTATTAACTTAAACAATGAGTTAATTAAGTTAGGTTGCTTACCTATTTGGGTGAATTTTCCCAGAAAAGATGACCTCAATTGTCAAAGGGAATGTTACACTCAAGTCAAAAAAGTGGCACTTAAGTCAGGCGCAATTTTTTTTGATTTAATTGAACAGTTAAGCGCTGAAAAAATAGAAAACGAATATTTAAGAGACATAGTACATACAACTGAATGTGGGGCAGAAAAATACGCATCAAAAATAATAGAGCTCATAGACTCTATTGTTATCTCTGATTTTGAGCTAAAGATTCTTCCGTTGGATAAGCCAATAGATATTTTTAGTATCTACGATATAGAATCACTTATTGATAAAGGTTCGCCCTTATTAATGAAAGTTATAAAAACAACGGATCTATCCCCTATAGAATTGCTTTTGAATACGAGAATTGGTCCAAACTCATGTTTTATTGATATTGAAATTTATGATGAAAGCGGTGTGCTGATTGAGACTAAAATAATTAATCCGACCGATCCTTGGTGCCATTATTCTAGAGATATGATTTTACCTACCGTAAGGCTACCTTATCTTAAAGAATCTTATTCTATAAAACTAAAACATGGTGGAGACAATGCTTTGGATGATGTCAAACTAAAAGGCGAAGTTCGGGAACCCTTAGAAGATAATAAGTTTATTCACATATATAATATTGCTTGCAATATGGAATTAGAGGTTGTTAAAAATGCCAATTAAGCCAGACAGTAAGTTGATATTTATACATGTACCTAAAACTGGTGGTTCATCAATAGAAAAAGAACTTGGTTTGCATCCTAGTGATGTCGTTGATAGTGACTACTTTCTTTCTGGTGGTAAAAAGCAGAAACAGCATTTGACGTTGGCTGAAATATTGAGTATCAAAAAAGATGATTTTGATTTATCTAAATTTACTGCAATTGGTATGGTAAGAAATCCAATTAATAGAATGGTTTCTGAATACAAGTGGCGTAAAAAAATAAACCATAACGTCATTAATGATTTAGATATTAATACTTTTGTTAAAAAGATTTTTGATGCCAAAAAACAAGGGGCTAAACTCGATAGCCATTTCACCCCGCAGTCCGATTTTTTTAAACTTGGATCGCAGTCTGCTTTAAAAGAGATAAAAATATTTAAGTTTGAAGATGGCTTTGATAAAGTCAGCCGATACTTATCTCTGTATCTAAAATGTTCAGATTTTAAGATTGGTAAAGTAAATCACACTGATCAAATTAAGCTCGACTGTGAGCTGCACTCTGAATCCGAAAGTTTAATTAAAGAAATGTACGAAGAAGACTTTGAAAAATTTTACAGGGAAGAATATGAGTTATAAACCAACATATACTTGGCCAAACCCCGCATTTCCATTTCGAGTTTATTTTGACTCACCTAATTGCAGAATATTTATAATTGAGAATATTCAACATAACTGGAATTGGTTGTCAGCCTACGCATCTAAAATAAAACCTACGGACTATTTCTTCGTCTATTGTGGTTGGTATCATAGTCCTCACTTCGCTGAGCAAGCCGATCAAATTTTTAAGGAGTTAAAGCTGTGTAAAGACAATTTTTTCATAATGTTTAACTCTCCAAAAGAGAAAGAAAATTTTCAGGAACTTGGGTTTGTTGGTGATGTTATTAACCATAATGCTTGGTTAGATGAGCATCTAGTTATGCAAGTGCTTCCATCTGCTGAGAAAGCTTACGACGCATTATATATCGCTAGGTTGAGCGCTTTTAAACGTCATGAATTGGCAGTTTATGTCAATAACTTAGCATTGGTTGCGGGTATTAACCATGGTAATCCGTTGAACGACAATTTACCGCCGTATAAATTTAAAAACGAATTACCTTTGAAGCCAGATGAAGTGTGCATTAAAATTAATGAGTCTAAATGTGGTTTAATTTTGTCAGCTATGGAAGGCGCTTGTTTTTCCTCTAGTGAATACTTACTTTGCGGTATCCCTGTTGTTTCTACTCACTGTGAAGGAGGGAGAGATGTTTGGTATACCAACTACAATTCATTGATTGTAGATCCTGACCCTAAAAAAATTAGTGAGGCCGTAGAGTATTTTGTGAAAAATCCTAGAAATCCATACAAAATCCGAAATGATCATATCGCTTTAGCGCAGGTCCATCGAAATAAGTTTATCGACGAACTGGGTAATATATTTTTTAAACATGGAATTGAAATAGATTCTAGAAAATATTTTGAAGAAAACTATTTTCATAAACTAAGAAAGTCATATGCCCCAGATTTTGACAAAATTTTTAGCTAATAGGTAAAATTATGTATCCTATAATAATGGTCTTATCCCATAGACGTTCAGGCACACATTTAACAATCGACTCAATAACAAATAACTTTGAAATATTTAATTCTGCAGAAAAAAAAGAATATTTTACTCTAGACCATGTTTTCAATAAGTCTAAATTTAAGAGCGATGAAGATATTTTAAATTTTCTAGATATATTAGTAACCAGTCCAACAGTTCTAAAATCTCATTCAATCAATGACATAACACGATACTTTAATAACTGCTCATCTTTAGTTAGGAATAGAGTTTCTGAAATTTTTGAAAATTCCCATAAAGTTTATGTTTATCGAGATGGACGAGATGTAATGGTTTCCCTTTATCATTATCAGAAATCTTTTAATGAAAAAACTCGGGAACAAACGTTTTCTCAATTTTTACGAGATCCTTGTGGCTACGATAAGCATTGCCATGCTGGTAAAATTTACAGTAAACCAGGTTTCTGGGGAGAGCACGTTAATAGTTGGTTAAGTGATGAGAATGTTGAAGGGGTTAGGTATCAAGACTTTATTGAAGATTCAGAGTCTGTTTTAAAGCGAATCTCTTCCAGAACTAATTTTAAATTAGTTGATGAATTAGTAGATTTAACAATGCGTAAAGATGGTGAAAATTTGGTAAGAAAAAATCAACGTTTGATAAACAAGAGAACTTCGGTTTCTTTCCGAGGCGGGAGAGTAGGTGACTGGTCATCAACTTTTTCAGACGAAGATGTTGTCTACTTTCAGGAAGAATTGAATTTAGTTTCTTCTTCTCTAAACAAAATATTGGACTAAATTATGGATGTATCCCGAAAAGTAATATTCGATATCGGTTTTAATAAGTGCGGTACTAGAACTGTTAATGCAATGATGAAAAAAGCAGGCTATGTAGCCAAGCATTGGCGTGGGGGAGAACTCGCTTTAGATGTTAAATATGCTTACGAAAATAACGATATACCGTTGAAGCAGTTTCCTAAAACTGATTTTTTTTCTGATATGGTTAGTGAGAAGCCAGGCTCTTTTTTTGAAGCTTATAAGTGCTTTAAATTTTTAGCTGAATCCTACCCAAATTCACTTTTTATAATTACTGAAAGAAACGTAGACGCTTGGATAAAAAGCCGGATTAACCACGGTAATGGACATAGTGTAAACTGTTATAAAAAGCAATTTGGTTTTTCGACACTAGACGAGGTGGAAAAATTTTGGCGAGAAGACTGGGAATCACATCGAGCAAATGTTGACGCATATTTTTCGAATGAAGAGCGTAAACATAGGTTATTAAAGTTAAATATTGAAACTCCAGATTTTAAAGCAATTTCTACATTTTTAGATAAAAAAATTACTTCTGATTATTGGGGTCATGAAGGGAAAACTAAGAAATGATACATATTGGTGTTTTATTACGTTGAATATATTAAATAGCTACAATTTTCTAAAAAGAAAACATATCGATTTACCCCGAAAGCGAAATAAAAATAAATTCGAGAAATACGTTGAAGTAGGGGATATGGTAAAGGAGCTTAACGATGTATACGTAATGTCTCCTACCGGATTAATTTTAGATAGTGAATTCAATCCTATATACAGTACGGCAAATGAAATTATTTACTGGGTTGGCAAGCCTAAACGTTTTCCAGAGCAGTTGAAATTGCATGGTAGAGACTACCTGAGACAGAAAGATGTATGGCTACAAAGAGCCAAGTTACATTTAGAAAGTCAGATTGATCATTGTAAGAAAAATATCGTTAATTGCGAGTATGACGCATTAATCTATGCTTCCAGTGCTACGGAAAAATTAGTGTTTGGCCATTTCTATGACATGATACAAAGACTATACCAAATTAACCTTCCTGAGTTTCAAGAGCTTAAGCTTTTAGTTTCGTCACCTTCACGAATTCTAGACTTTGAAAGATTTCTAAGTCTTTTGGGGTTTAAAAGTGGGTATGTTAGTCGTCCCAAGGGGCCATCTTTACTTAAAGTTAAAAGGTTAATTGTTCCTGAAATGAGTGTTGGACCGGCGGGAATGGCCGAAGATGTGCAAGCCTGGTTGTTTGATAAATTAATTCTTTCAAATAGTGCTGTTGATAAAAGTGGAAAGAACAGAATCAATCTCTACTTGGACCGTTCTAGTGTTGTTAGAAAAAATAACAGGAACTTTTCAAATGCTAGTGAGGTTGATGATTTTTTGAAGAGTAGAGGATTCGTCTCACATAGGGACTTTAAAACATTGGATGAAGTGTTAAATGCTTACTACAATGCCAGAATTGTAATTGGAGGACATGGGGCTGCATTTATTAATTGCATTTACTGTAATCAAGACACGAATATATATGAATTTGTAGCTTCAAATCGTTTAGTCTCTGCTTTATCTAAAATGCCAAAGCAAACTAAGGAGCATTGGTTATTTGAGATGCAAGCAAATCATAATCATAGCTTTGATATGGATCTAAACTTTTTAAATGGGCTTTTTGCTGGGGATATAAATCCTGCTAGTTTTAATAAATCCTAGTGAAATACTATGAATTTGAAAAATGATCTATTAGATTTTATAAAGCTAAGCAGTTACAAGTCTGATATCACTAATAGTGGGATGGAGGTAACTTCGTTTGAGAAATCAAAGTTTTCGTTAGTACCTAAAACTGCAAAGTTTTTTGTTTTTGAGAATGTTATTGTAGACAGGAAAACAGGAGTTATCTTGAATTCTAACTTTGCACCCATCTTAGAAACGCTAGATGAGATGCTTTTTTGGAATCCAACTTTAAATTTAGGTATTCTTGGTTGTAATAAGTTATTTGAAGATGCGATATCTCGAAAACTAGATAAGTTATTAGATAATATAAATGAAATTAGAGAAGGGTATTTAGATAAACCCTTCACTTTAGACTCCAATATTAATTATATTTATTTAATGCACGCTTTTGGTTGGTACCCTTATGGCCATTTACATGATTCAATTCAGAGAGCTTTTTGGTTCCGTGATAACTTAGAAAATACAGTTGCTATATGTTCAAAGACTAGGAAATTAGTTGACTTTGAATTACACCTCCAAGCAGCTGGCATTAAATCTTATATAGATCCGAATACTCTTCCAAGGTTTTTTAAAGTACCTAAAATGCTTTACGGAACTAATCCTGCCGCTCTAACTTCATTTATACCAGAGAGTTATAATTGGCTGATTGATGGATATAACTCTCTGTTTCGCCAAGAAGTTACTACTAATAAGAGAATATATTTATCTAGAAACCACGTAAAAACCGGTAAGAGAGGTGTAATTAATGAAGCTGAATTGATTGCTTTTTTAAGAAATCGAGGCTTCATTATTTTTTACGGCTCTGAAAGTCTAAAAACAACTTATACGTTATTTTCTAATGCTGATTTAGTTATAAGTTCACATGGGTCGGCACTAGTTAATACTATTTTTTGTCAAAACTATTGTCGAATAGTTGAGTTTTGCCCTGATAATAGGGTTGATTTATCATTTAAGAAGAAATTTAAGCGGGCTGAGAATTATGAACATTACGTTGTTAAATCCGATAGTGATTATAATATAAATATTGAACTTGATTTCTTAGCGGCTTTACTTGAATAGTGAAATACGCTAATGCTTATTAAATTAGATTTGGGATGATTTATGTCAAACATAGAGCTAGCAACGAAATCTATCCAAAATTTTAGTCTTGATGAATCTGAATACTCAGAAACTTCTGATCGAACAAATATAATTGGGAGTGGAAAAGTATTTGTAAAGGATAGTGATAGTCTTGTGAAAGTAAGCATAAATTTTACAAATACGAAAGGGGGAAGAGTTTTTTTAGGTAGAAATCTGAATGGCAAAGTTAAAGTTATTGTGAAAGGTAATGATTCTGTTTTATTCATAGGAGATAATTGTTCTTTAACTAGCTTAACTATTCGCTCTATTCAAAATAGTGACTTCATCGCCATAGGTAATCATATTTTATCGGCTGGGAGTAATCTTTGGGTTTCTGGTAATGGAGCAGGTCAAACCAATCCGGCAATAATAATTGGTGATGACTGTATGTTTTCTTTTAATGTGGTAATTAGAAACTCTGATGCCCATCCGATATTTGATTTAGAGTCGGGTACTCAAATTAATCAGCCGTCAAAAAGTGTATTTATAGAGCCGCATGTATGGGTAGGTCAACAGGTAACGATACTAAAATCTGTTACTATTGGTGCATGTTCTATAGTGGGGCTAGGTAGCATTGTTACTAAGGATGTTCCACGCTTTTCTATTGCAACAGGTGTTCCTGCTATTTCTAAAGTGAATAAGCAGATTTTTTGGGCGAAAGATGAAGGCGATTTATCTAAAAATATAGCTAAGTCGTACACAGAAAAATATTTAGCTCTGTCTAGTTAAGGCCAACCTCTACTGACTTGTCGTATCGATTTTTTGTTTGTCTATAGGTTTTTAGTCATATATTTATTTTAAGACTTTGTGCTACTGTGTATTTAAGGTGTTTTATTCGGGTATTGATTAATTTTAATTAATAGTTGATAGGGTGTTATTAGCAAAGTTTGGATGCGGCTAGAATGAGTCTTTTCTTAGCGCTCTAAAGTTAAAAACTCTGTTTTTGAGCAAAGAGTTTTATTATTTTACAGTGCGACACTAACTTAGTTAGTTATCAGATATAACTGAAAGTTACATCTATTCTTGGTTTTGTTATTCGGTTAATTATGAGTGTATTAGGATGATGCTATAGTCGCAATGTTTGTCTGTACCTTCAAATATGATAGGGTCTTTTTTGTGCTTATGAGTTAGGTCTAAGGGAAAAACGTTTTGTTAGTGAGCCATAGAAAAAAGTTTATTTTTGTTAAGACATCTAAAACAGCTGGAACATCTGTTGAATCTTATTTTGAAAAATACTGTTTAGCAGAGGGAAGTTGGGAAGAGCAGCATGACAGAGACCAGCATATAAGTAGCTTTGGTCTTGTTGGGGGCCGCGGAAGTGGTAAGCATGATATTCTTCATAGTCACATGCCAGCCAGTTCAATTCGAAAATTAGTAACAAACGAACAATGGGATGAGTATTTTAAATTTTCAGTTATTAGAAACCCATTTGATAGACTGGTGTCTCGATATTTTTTTAAGAAGTATAAAAATAATGAGGATGTTGGTAAATTAAGTAAAGATGAACTCAGGCGTGATTTCGAGAAGGTAGTTAGAGGTCAAAATTTTTCTATTATAAACACTCTTTCTTTGAATAAAGAAGTTAGTATGGATTATTTAATCCGCTATGAAAATTTACTTGATGGAATTCAGTATGTTTGCAATAGAATTAATGTTGCATTTGTTCCAGAAGCTATTCCATTTTTTAAATCTGGTATAAGGAAAAAAATGATTAAATCTAAAGATTTATACTCAGATAAGTTAATTGATTATGTGAATAAAAATTATGCTGAGGAGATGTCATTGTTTGGCTATGAGTATTTAGATTGAGTTCAGAGGGCTTATAGGTGTAGCAGCTCAGGCTTGCCCTAACTGTGAACAGCATTTTTGGTGGGGAGGTAAGCATAGTAAGCTGAGCGGGCTAACAATAAGCATCTGATAAAGGTTAAATACTCAATGTGCCGACAGAAGTTACTTAAAGTTTTCTAGGTTTTCTTTCTCAGGTGAGTACTGGAATTTTTAATTCTTTTCATCCTTAGCAGCCCAGGTTTTTCATCAGCACCACTCTTACGATGAACGTCGTCCCATACTCTAATCCGATGATGATCAACGTAGATATTCTGTTCTGCAAGATTATTTAATGGAATGTGCTGATTGTCTGGTGCTCACACACCATAGCACTCAGCAAGTGAGCCCACAATTTTTGCGAAGTCATGTATTTGGCATATAAGAGGGGGATACATGGCCATTGATCTAGTTTTCTTCTTTTTAGCCTGCTAGGTTTAAAGCTTTTGCTGCGATCCTGCAAGTGTATTTAATTCAAGCGGTCCTTCTTAAGTCTATACCTTCTTACTACTATAATCTATTACGTGAAATTATAGAATCAGATATTCCATGTTTCGGGTGGGTAATACCCTGATCCTTTGCAGCATTAACGCGGCTTCAACCATGATTTTTTCAGAGGATAGCTAAACTCAGTCAAATCTTGCTGGGTTCTGATCTTTGTAGCCGCATTTTATTAAAAGCTCCAGGTTGCTAGTTGTTTATCTGCCCATCCTCCAAACCTTTAAGAGTAAATTATGATAGGCACTTAAACGAAATTAGTTATCTTCTCATTTAAAACTATCCCCCTCAAAATATGAATTACAGCTTCAAGTCAATATTATCTTTGTACTTATCCACTAACGAATTTTTATAGACGTTACTAAGCTTCCCATAGCTGTTGTCATACATTGTAACTTTTTTACCTAATAGCAAGCCAGCTATACAAACATGTAAGCGGTCTGAGACGATTTCATCGAATGGAAGCAAATACATAAACATAAAATTCACGTCTTCGAATACTAAGTCTTTAATAATTGCATGCTTACTTAATACAGCCGCTCCTCTATTGGTTCGTAATGAGGACACGTCAATATTTTTATGATGCTTTTCTACTTTAAAGTTTTCAGTTTTTTCCCTGTCTTCTCTAATCGCATATAGGGTGCCACATGATTTACCTTTCAATACTTTTCTAAGGTTTCTCATGCCTTTAAATTTAGCATCTTGGAGATCTATATACAGAGCAGCGTCATGAGATAAAAAGACGTTTTGCTTTGGCAGCGCTTTATTAATTGATTTGAGAGTCTCTTGTTCACGACAAAAGAAATAAATTTCAAGATCCAACGATTTTAAATGCTTCTCCATGCCAAAAGAAGATGAGGGTAATATCACGACTTTGGCACCGGGTACTTTTCGGGCTAGATGTTCCAAAAGGGACTTAACACTGTTATACAGAGGAATATAATTACCTCCTCCCATTATCACATATAGTTCGTTTCCTTTAGCTTCAGAATCGTATTGCTCTGAGCCTACGCGATAAGCAATATCTCTGTTTTCTAGGCATTGAATAGTTGCAGCTACGATAAGAGTGTCACCTAAATTACCAGGTGAACCAAATAAAACTACATCTAGATCCTCCTGTGTAACCTTACTTTTTATCCAATCAAATGGATTCACTATTTCTTCTTTCTCAAACATTTTTCTTACCTTAGCAAACATCGTTTTCAAACCTTAAACTTTTTTAGCCCCAATTAGTTTCTATTTATGCGTTTCCGTCTAGTCTCAGAAAAATAACTTTCGCCAAGCCAATCTCTTGTGGTGGTCAATGGTAACGTCAAAACATATGAGTTTAATAGGGGGTTATTTTCTGCAACTAAACCATCTTCGATAAGTTTGTGAGGTGTTTGGAAACTGCTTTTAGACGGTGATCTGCCAAGGTGGTTTTGCAGAAAAGCTTCAATTCCAAAAGGACCAGGTGCCAAATATTCACCTAACAAGTACCCGCTATAATGGCGCTCTAAACCTTGAAGTTTCTCTAATCCACTTTTTCTAATTAAAATGGCTTCCGTACCAAATACTTTAGCTTGTTTAGGGCTATATTGAGAAGCGTATTGAAGTTTCCTAGCCGCTGTTATTTCATCTGTTAAGTTATCTAAGCTAACTAGGTGCATTGTATTTAGTTTGCTTTTTAAGTTTTCACTGACAGAAAACCAATGTGAAGCGCGGTTAGATATATAAATAACATCGACGTCTTGCTGTTGTTCATTCGCCGCTTTAATTACATCGTCTAAAGCGTCTGAGAAATAGGGATGAAAATAGCAGTCATCTTCTAAAATTAAATTCCACTCTTGTTTGTCATTACTGTCATAAAGTGATTTGTATAAGGTTAAGTGGCTCAATGTACATGCCATATGTCCTTTATTTGATTCCCATTGTTTAGGTAATTCTTGTAGGCCCCATACATTTAGATTAAATACATTCAAATCCTCAGAAAACCCATTAACAGCATCAAAAAACTCGTAATTTAACCCTGCCTTTTCAGCATTATTCGCAAAAACAGTTCTGCGAGGGCTTGAATTCAATGAAATTACGTGGCCTTTTATATTTGTTTTAGAAGACAATTTCATACCTGTAGATTGACAATACTTAAGGTAATTAAGTGTTTGATTTCCTCGGTCACTGATAATTTCTTCTTTTTCGGTTGCGGTTAAATTGGTACTACTTATTCCGGCCCATTCTTTAACCAATATTTCTTCAAGTAATTTTTTCATATTAGACTATCGTCATTTTGTTTAATTTACACACTTAAGAAGGTACTAATCTTCAACTTTAACTCGCATCCAGTGAACACGGAATTTGAAAAAATACCGGTCTTTTTTTGCGTATAAAGATTAAATTTTAGAAACTCTAACCAATCACTGTCATTTGAGATTGCTCAGATTGTTATTGAAGGGGAGAGCACAACGTTTTTAGCTTCATGATTAATATTTGCTACCGACCTTTCCATGTCAGCATTATAATCTAGTATGACCCTAGTTCCCTATACATTTTACGCTTTATAACACGTATGACCATTAGGTGTAAACTGATGCAGACCTAGCTGTTGATACAAAAAGCCATGATTGAATCGTATTCACCTAGGAAATATAAAGTGAAATTTTGTTGGAATTTTACTTAGTCATATATTGTGTGGAGTCGAGTGTGGAAACGACTTATGATGGTGAAAATAATTAACCGTAATCATTCAACGGAAGCGAGCTTAAATAAATGAGAATGACATCTTTAGGAAACAATTAATGCAGTTTAATTTGGTTTTTTTAATTATGTTTCTGCTGTTAGTTTCAGAAACAACTAAAGCTGAACTTATGTATGCCATTACGTTGGATAATAACTCCGAAGCCTATATAAAGAAGAAAGATAAATGTAACGGGGATATTTCTAATGGCGGTGGTGATTTTGTTGAACATAATTTCCAGTTGAGAGGGAAGTGCGGAGGAGCAGGACTTGCCCCAGATATTATAAAGGATCAGCTTGGAGATAGATTTATTCAGTTTTCCACTGACCCTACTTACAAAGGTAAAACCAAGACACGTACAGAGTTAGCGCTGACTCGTCAGTGGTTTAGTTTTCACAAGCCAATGTTCATAGGGTTTAAATTACAAATTCCAACGGATTCAGATGTAACCAATGAGTTTTTCTATTTAATGCAATTTTGGCAATGTGCACCCAACTCACCGATTGCAGGGATAAGATTAGATCGAGGAACCAGCCACACAATTAACTTTATGACTAGAGGAGACTCTCGTGCTGCTAGTATGGCTAAGTATTCATTGAAGCCTGGTGAATGGCATTCTTTTATTCTGAAAGCGACGGTAGATCCCACTGGAAAAGCAGGGGAGTTTAGTGTTTGGGATTCACCTGATAAACCGCCTAAAATTTTTAACGGAGCTTTCGGTTACGCAAAAAAAAACTGTAAAGGTCTAAAAGATATTCCACAAAGGTTTCGCTTAAAGTTTGGAATATACAAAGGTAATGAGAATGACCAAATTTATAAAGTAGGATACGATGATATTAGAATAGGTGACACATTTGAGGATGTAAGTCCTTGGTCGCGATAGCGTTTTTATTTTGGCAGTGGTGAAATTATGGGCAGTTTTAATGCCCATAATTATACTTCGGAGCGATTTTGGTTGATCATTCGTTAATATTGAATTTTAGAAATTCTAACCAGTCGCTTTCCATTAGACCTTGATAGACATTGTTATTTAAATCTGTTATTTCGCAAAGAGATGCGCATTCCAGATTGTAATTTGCTACTAACCAATCTCTATCTGCTTCATAGGATTCTACAAATTGTAGCTTGAAGTTTGTTTCAAGCCATGTGCGTTTATCTGATAGATTGTCTTTGCAATAATCACTTTTACTAAATTGGTTAAGTTTATGTCTGGTTAATTTAGAAAGTTGATAGTCGTTATAAGCATTTATTTTCTTTTTGATATCAACCAAAGGTAATGGCCAAGAGGCATTTTCATCTTTAACATTTAGGTTCAAAGTTGAACTGATACCTTCTCCTAGCGCCAGGTTAATCCAGTTTTCTACCATATTACCTTGCGTAAGTTCAGAAAAAGCAATGACCTTGACTTTCCCAACATTTTGTTCCCAAGTAGAAACAATCGCACGATAGTTAAACCGCTCACGAAATTCTTCATGAAAGCTAGTGATGCTTTTTGCGTATGTCGTTGCTTTAACGTGTTCGTTGTATAGTGATTCTAGATAGTCAATGTAGTTTCTAAAGGTCACAACCACTTCAATATCAGTAAAATCACTCAAGTACTCCTTCAGCAACGCTTGGAAGTTTTGGAGTCGAGTCCATTTTTTCTTGTTTTTACCAATTTTCCCTCGTAACAGGGTTTCAGCACTAATAATGACGGTTTCCAAATTAGGTATTTCGGATGCTTTTTGATGCAAACTTTTTAGGAAAGTCGATGCTTCATCATTACTAAGTAAAGCCTTTTCATCCATTAATCCCTTGGCAATATCTAAATGTGTATAGCTAGTTTTATCGCCACCTAGCACTTCTGAATATTGTGGGTACCATATTCCTTTAGCCAATAGCTTTTCTCTATTAGCGGATAGGGTTCTCTGCACTGCTGTGGTGCCTGTTTTGTGTGTTCCGATATGGAGTATTATTTTCATATTTTAAAAGTACGAGTTAATAAATTTTTTGCCGAGCCATGTACTGCTAGACGATAAATTTTGGTTAAATATATCAAGTATGTTCAGATCATAACGAGCTAAAAAATACTTTGTTAGATTTTCCATTGCCCTGTCATTTCCACCGAACTTATTGATTTTACGGTATAAAGTGTTCTCATCTTCCTCCCCTAAATCTTGGAATGCTGAACTTAGTGATTCAGATAACAGAACTGATGGAACACCATTAACTGTTGTATGCATTTTTAACCATAAGTCATCAGCATGATTACAAACTTTAAGGGCATTTTCTATATCTATAACATCAGGATGGAAATACTCGGGTTTATATATAATACCATCTTTACCAGTACCTACTATTTTGAGATCGGGTATTAATACAGAGTCATCTGAATGTGTCCACTTTTTGTATCTATGGATTGCATTCTCATCACAACTGATTTTACGACCGCGGTATGCGACGACGCATTTTTGTTGCTCACAAGCCTCAACCAAAGTACTTAACCAATGCTGTGGGTAAACCGTATCGTCATCTACAGTTACTAAATACGTTAGTTCAATCTCGTCGGCGAAATACCTTTTCAATATAGGTAGAAATTTTCTATAGGGACCAATGTTTTTGGTGTAAATAATTTCCAGTTGTTCTTTGTTTTCGTTACACAATTGCTGTAACTCTTCAGGTATAGCTGCAACACCTTCATCTAACAGATAAGGCTCATGAGATAAAAACAGGCACACCTTAAATGGAATAGGAGATTCCTGCACTAACAAAGATTCAATTACGTGATGAATTTTATCGATGCGTGAATGAATTGTTGTGAGGCTTATTATTAAATTACTCACTGAAAATACTCCCAGTCTTTTGCTTTTCTTTTGCTTAGTAACTGTATTCTATTTCGAAAATATTCTAGTTGGTCACCATTTAAGTACTCATACAAGGATGAAATAGTTTTAAGGGAAGATCGCATTACATATAAAGGGGTATCAATGAACTTTATCGCATCTTTGCCTAGAATAACTTCTATCCGTGTTCTAAAGTCTATATCTCCTCTAGAGCGGTAATTTCGGAATCCTCCAACCATATCTATTAGTGATTTATGAAATATAAGGCTTGCTGGACCATCGCCAAAGACAAGTAATTCTCTCGGATCATCGACAGATAGTCTGCCATCATCTGAATAACGTACATGCTTTGTAAAGCAGGCTAAAGCACCACTGTTATTCATTTCTTTTAGTTGAGAACTAAACCGTTGAGGATGACTGACGTCGTCATCGTCTTGGATGGCAATGTAAAATCCTTTAGCGCGACTAATCGCGATATTTCTACTTATATATTGACCAACATTTATTTCATTTCTAAAGTAACTAATATCGATGGTTGAGTCATTATCACAAATAGCCTTCACCTGCTGACTAATCTCAATATTTGAACAATCATCGATTACGATTATTTCGATGTTCTTATAATCTTGATTAATTATTGATGCAATTGAGTTTTGTAACAGCTTAATATTTGGATTAAATGTTGTTATTACTACCGTAATACAATCTTCGTTGCCCTCAGGTGAGGTTGAGATATGATTTGTCTTGATCACGTTTTCAAATACATTTTCAAGATCATAATTGGTGCTTTCTGGCAGACAAGGTATTACTCCATAGGCTTTTAACGTTTGATTGATGATTCCGTTAGAAAGCTGTTTCAAACCAATTGAAGCCGCTAGGGTTAACGCTGCTTGACTATTTATTGTCGGGATTCCAACATCAATTAATACTTTTTCATAAAAGGCTAACTTTTCCTTTTCTGAAATTAGGGGAGAAAGCAGGGTGAAAACATAAAGCCATTTATTAAGTGAAAATAACGCTGTATTTGTCGTTTCTAAGAGAGCAAAGGCTTGATCTGCTGTAAGTATTACCTTTTCTGAACGTCTAATATCTCTATATAAAACATTAAATTCTGTATCGTCAAGTAATAAAACTGAATTTAGAACTTCAATTTTATCAATATTTTCAATTGCTTCTGTTTTTTCGGCATCTAAAAAATAATACGCGCGAAAACAGAGACTGACGTGAGATTGGTTTTTAAGATCTAACGATTCAAATAACCTTTCAAATAGCCAAGTTTGTGCAATAAAATTGAGTTTTACTGGAGAGCGATTAAAGGTTTCCACTATTCTAGGGTAGTTGTACTCTTCCAAAGAGAGTGAATCAATAGGTAACTTTGATAATAGTGTTGAAACGTCATTTTTATCTCGACATACACTAATACACAAGCTGATGTATGCATCTTGGCATGTAAACGAATCAGGTATGTTTACTGATAGAATTTTGCTTAATGTCGAAGATTCGTTGGTAGCAAAATAAGACAGTAATTTCTGTAGCGCCCTTACATTCTGTGGAGATGCCATGAATAGCTCATCGACAGTGAGCAAAGGTAGCGAGCCTAAGATATTTAAGGCCAACGTATCTTCATGTTCATATATGATTGCTAACTCAATCAATTGAGGTAAGGCTTTAGATAAAATAATATCATTGGATAACAGAGAAGCGACGTCGATATCCATTTGTGACAGGTCAAAATATTCGAAACCAATCGTTTGACTTAGTGTCAACAAGTTATTTTTGATATCACTCTCTGGTGTGTCTTCATCAACGTTATTTAATTTATATACAAGATCTTTTACAAGCTCGTAGTTTTGTTTTGTTGCTTGATGTACTAGACGAGTATTAGTAGAGCTGCTTCCCAGAGCACTATCAAGAAGATAAGAGCTTTGTTGTATAATTAAATTATCATTGCTAAATAAAGCACTTTTAATGGTTTCTTGGTGTTCTAAATTGAAATCAATCTTTAATTCGCCATCTAGTTTTTCGAGTGTAGATTCACTTAGTGAATCAAACCCTAAAACACGCTGGGCAAAGGTATTGAATGATGAATGTTGATGATGTTTGTTCATAAATTTTCATGCTTATTATCTAAACTATTAATAGTGATTTTTCTCTTCTCCGACATGCCAAAAATTAAATAATGTATGAGTGGATTGATAGGGGTCAGTGCAACGTCAAAGTATGCTGCCAAATAAGCCTTGGTTGAAAATGCAGGTGAGGGATCATATAAACTGCAATAGCCATGCAATAGATAATGTTCAGCCAGTTGCATGGGATTACCTTCGATATTATAGTTTTCGCTATACCATTTAGGATCGAATAAATTACTTGATAAAATTAGTTCTGCATCTTTGTCTATTGCCGACTTATTTATAGCGAAACGTCCTAATAGTTTTTTACAAAATAATTTTATCTTTCGGTATGCTCCTGAGCTATAACGACTTTCGATCGTTTGCTTCGAAATCGTCGAAGCCACTGCAATGTAGCTAGACTCATCAAATGTGTTTATACGTCTGATTTTTGTTTTAAAACCGCTGCCCAACAAACGCGCTCTGCGAGAGCGTGATGTTTTCTGGAGGAAGATTTCAGGATATACATTTTTGAAATTCGATTGAGTTAACTCGGTAAATTCATTCCGAAATTCATGTTCTTGCTCAAAAGCAGCACCAAATAAGCGAAACTCCCTATTTTCCATTATAACTTTTTCCTAAATATTTAAAGCTAGAAAGTGATTGATTGTTCGAGTTTAATTAACAATGAGAGCCTATCAATTCACAAATTTACTAGGATGAGAGGCGAACTGTGATTTTTCTGCTTTAAGCTAAATTCACAAGTAAATATTGACTAATATAAAGGTAGCGGATACTACTATACGTTCATCTACAATGTACATAACCTTGACCAAGTCTTAAAGTTTTTCTGCCTTGAAATTTATAATACTTGGCGATATTTATACAGTGGTAAATTTAACTAATGGCAAGTTGATGGGCTGCCAGTTAATTTTGTCTATTCTTATCATTTTTTCGATCAGATAAACTGCATTTATCTATTCGTCATTGAAGCACTCAACTAATTCTCTACCAATTTATGAGGCATAAAATACTTCTTCTAAGCCATTATTGAAGATAGTATTGCCTTATCAGTGTATTTTTATCGTTGGAATTCTGCTTTATTAATTCCTTAACAAATAGGTTTACTATTTTGATATTGAGATTGTTGTCTGACTACACATTTATTAATTCAACAGAAGAGTTTGCTAGCCAGAAAATAAAAGAACTTTTGCCCGACTCGAATAATTATGTTTATATTGACTTTCCTTGGAGTGATTTATTTGAGTCAGGTGAAAACTTAAACCATTTTAATGGTCTAGATAGTTGGCAACATGCAGTGGCTAGTTTAAAAAATATATTGTTTGAATTAAAGCCTAGTAAAGTCGTTACATCTTGCGCTCATAGTGGTCTATTACAGCACCTTTCTTTAATGGAAAATATTGGTATTACACAAGTTTATTGGACTGAGGCAATTTGGCTTGATTCTATAGTTAACCAAAATAACAAAATCGTTCTTAAGTACCTTCCCCATAAGTCTAACTTCTCTGATGTCGAACAAATGTATGACAAGTGCAATTTGTTTGCAGTTAAATTAATGCATTTCAATTTCTCCCCTTCATTGCAAGCTAATTATAAGTATCAAAATTTGGATATCTCTAATGGTGATTTGTCTGCTTTGCCGAGTTCATATTTTTGCTTTATTGATTCAGATGTGGATGGTTCTTCTCAATTACTGTGGGATTGTATAGAGTGTAGCGTTATTCCAGTTTTTTTGAAAAAAATGCACCTCGTGCATGCAGAGTTATGGCAGTCTGCAAGTTTAACTTTTGAATTAGAGTTGAATGATAGTAATGACATTTTTGAAAAATGTCGGGCAATTATTGAAACAAAAAATTGTTTGGACAGCTATTTACAAGGAATAAAGCAATTAAGATTTCTTTACGGTCGCAGTATGTTTGTCTACGACATCATAGATGACTTGGTAACTAAAACTAGCATGGGGCTAGATAATGTGGTTTTTTTAATTGATTTGATAGTTTCCTCTAAAAAGATAGAAGTGGGTTCTATTTTTCATACAAGCTTAGTTAGTAAATTACTTTTGCACCCTGAAGAAGTAAGAAACCTAATGGACGACGAAATAATGTGGGCCAAGATAAAGAGTGTTTTAAATTTGAATAAATTAGATAATGGCGAGTTACTTGGTGCTATCGCGAACCAATTTAACTATTCATGGTTAAAAAACTAAGGGGAGCGAATTGAAGATTAGGTGTATTTTATTAGGTAGGCACTCTAATCGTACACCTATGGTGTATTCCGCCTATAAAAAGGTTTTTTCAAATAAAATTGAGTTTGTGAGTAATATTGATAAAGCTCATGTGGTTATACTTGGTTTTGTGGTTGATTTAAATGGTCTAAAAGAAACTTTAATTACTGCCCAAAGAAAAAATCCTAGTTTAAAAATCGTAGTGATTTCTGAGGAGTTACTTTGGGATACTATCGGTGGAGGTCGTTTTTGGGAAAAGTATTCGAACATTGAAATTAGTAATCATGTTTTTCATTTTTGGAATTTAAACCATGTCACCACTGATATATATAATTTCCATAATATTCCTTATTATCTAACGACAGACAACCACTATTTTAGTCGTTATTCAGCTATGTTTGCCATGAATGTAAAGCAAACAGCGAATATTTATAAATCAATTTGGCAAAAGGCTAAGTATCAATCTGTTTTTCTAATGCAAAAAAGGTTTGAAGACAAATATGATGTGACAAACCCTGCCTATAATATTAAAGGTTTATGTCGTTATCGCAGTGCTGTGGCGCAAAATTGGCCCGATAATTCGAAAGTAATTAGTGGGTTTGGGTGGGGAGTTGACTCAAAGCGACAAGATTTACCTGACTGGCACTTGGATAAGATCACGACATTTAATCGACAGACTCAGTGCTTTTCTGCAGTTGAGAATACCCATCAGAAGTATTACATCACAGAAAAAATCTTCGATGCATTTGCTTTAAGTGCTATTCCGCTATACTTCGCCAACTCAGAACATCGTATTTACGAAATTGTTAAGCCCAACAGTTTTATAAATCTATTTGGGGTAGAATCACTTGGTTCATGTTTGTCTGCCTTTAATAACGCTATGAACTGTATTGATTTAGATTCTTATGTTTCTGCTCAAATTAGGTTGTCTGTTTTATTTTCAAAACCAATATTACTTGCAATGGAACGTGCCAGAGTCGTCGCAGAAATTTATTCTGAATTAATTCAAATAATGGATTCGGCGTAAATTAATAAGAAGACAAAACGGGTCATTGAAACCTTGGGGGATACTGTATTATAGCTAATTAAATACTGGTTTCATTAATTAGCGAAAAAGTTTGCAGCAAGTAAATACCATACACTGTGATAGTTGAGTTAATTGTCCGGTTCTGTAACTTTGAATTAAAATGTTGGGAGAAATAGTATTTAAAAATGGTTATTGAACTGAATATAAAGGTTGACCAATATTTTGATTCTAATTGGTACCTTAAGTCATATCCAGATGTGGCAACTGCGGGGGTAGAACCATTACAACACTACATTAAATTTGGGCGAAGCGAAGGACGTTTGCCATTTAGAGTTGAGGCCTTTGAGCTAGAGAAAGAGTTATGGGCTGCTATCAACACTAGTGAATTAGAAAAGAAATTATTGGCATTGTTTATTCATTCCAACAACTATAATAGTGCGATCTCGGGATGGGTGCTAGCCCGTTGGTATGGCAGTTGTAGAAAGTGGGATTTGGTAGAACAATATTTACCTAAAACCTTAAAGGACCCACTGGCGTTATATCTAATCGCCCATCAAGGTCCATATCTGTTGTTGTTTGACGCATATTATTGGCAGGGTAAATTGAGCGCTGCGCAAGCCTTACTTAACGATAATACCTGGCTAAAATCTAACAACAAGTTACTAGCTCAAAATATACTGCTTGATAATAAGAGTAGAGTGGATGATTTAACTGAACTGTTTGCCAATAACCAACTTTTGGGTGTAAGTGTTAAACATCCAGAAAAGCCTCTAGGATTAGATAATTTAGTTGGGCTGAACGTACCTCTTAGCAAAATGTTAAAAGATATTTTGCAACCATTAGTTAGCATTATCATTCCATGCTTTAATGCGCAAAATTTTATAAAAACAGCAATAACGAGCTTGCTAAATCAGACGTGGAAAAAACTTGAAATTATCATAGTCGATGATGCTTCCTGTGATGACTCATGGCAAGTTTTGCAATCTATATCAAAGCAAGACAAAAGAATTAAGTTATTGCGTCACTACGTCAATTTAGGTGCATATCGAGCGCGAAATTATGGACTTAGTTTAGCCAAGGGCAAGTATATCACTGTGCACGATATTGATGATTGGTCGCACCCACAAAAAATTGAATGCCAAGTTAATGGGCTACGACAAAAACGCAATGCTATTGCATCCGTTTCACATTGGGTTAGAGCTGACGATAAATTAAGGTTTCAATGTTGGCGGATGGAAGATGGTTGGATTTATCGAAATGTATCGTCTCTGATGTTTAAGAGGTCGGTATTTCGTCTCTTGGGATATTGGGATAATGTGTCCGTGAATGCTGATACTGAATATTATCACCGTATTTTGGCATCTTATGGTGTTAATTCCATTGTCGAGGTTTTACCTGGTATACCGCTTTCTTTTGGGAGGGCAACAAATGAATCCTTATCTCAAACCAAAACGAGTCATTTAAGAACTCAATTTAAAGGGTTGCGAAAGGACTATCATGACGCAGCCGTTGCCTGGCATAAGACTCATAAAAAGCTGTATCTTAGTCGCTTACCTAATCAGCGACCTTTCGCAGTTCCTCCGGCAATGCTGAGAGGTAATCATGCCCAAAGAAAGCATAACTTAACGCTACTTTTGCAAAGCAGCGAACTGTTTGACCGAACATGGTATTTGAAGCGGTATCCAGATATTGCCAAGTCGGGAGTCGAGCCCGTTGCACATTTTATTAATAATGGTATTCACGAGGCCAGAGACTGCAACCCTGTGATAAGTATTAGTGGGCAGACCTATCTCCATAAAACTAATAAATTAGCGGTTATTGAACATCTGCTGAACGAAAGTCATCTGCCAGAGTGCACTGAACTTGAAGGCGAAATCCTTTTCCATGACGATAAGCCCACCATTTTATGTGTCGGCCATATGGTGTCAGAACATACTTTTGGTGCTGAGAGGAGTTTTTTGGACACACTTAAGATGTTTTCGCAAAGTGATTTTAATATTATTGTTGTTTTGCCTAATGCAGAAAACGTCGATTATGTAGAAAACGTCTCTGCATTATGTAGCAAAGTTATTTTTCAACCTATGCAGTGGTGGAACGCAAATAGAGACACAGATGAAAAGGTAGTTGATGCTTTTAGTCAAATTATTGAACAGCTGAATATTGCACTTGTTTATGCAAATACCCTTGTTTTGTCAGAGCCATTGAACGCAGCGACTAGAAACAACCGAAAGACGGTTATGCATATTCGTGAGTTACCCCTCAATGATCCGGATTTGTGTGAAGCATTGGGGGCAGATGCTGAAACTGTTAGGAATCATTGTTTAAAAAGTAGTGACTATTTTATTGCTAACTCTTTGGCTGTATTGAATTTCATTGATTTGAAAAATCGAGCTTTTCTAATTCCGAATGTTATTGACATTGATGTTACTACGTCAAAACTACCTAGCGTTAAACTTCCTGTTATTGCTTCTTTGCTCAGCAGTAATCTACCTAAAAAAGGTATTGAAGATCTACTAAAAGTTGCGGAGTTGTGTGAGGCTAGACAGTTTCCTATTGAGTTTCATATTTATGGGCCTGAAAATGAACATACAGTGAATTGGAAAAAACAGGCGAGCTTACAAAATTTAAAATGGAAAGGTTATTGCCAGAGTTCCTTTGAAGCACTTAAAGATACCGATATCTTACTAAATTTATCTCACTTCCAGGAGTCTTTTGGTCGCACGGTGATAGAAGGTATGGCGAGCGGTTGTGCCGTTGTTGCATATGAATGGGGGGCTATTCCTGAACTAGTTGATGAAAAAAATGGTATTTTAGTTCCCTTTAAAGATATTGATGGTGTCGTCAACGCTCTGGGCTTGCTGATAAATGAGCCAAGCCTGATTGTAAAACTTGGTGCGAATGGCAGAAGTAAAGCAGTGGAAGGCTATAGTTATCAAAAAGTTAAACCAAGCATGTTAAGTGCTTTTCAGCAAATTTTAAAATAGTATCAAAACATCAATTTATATTTCCATAATAGAAAATATATCAGTTAGATGTTCGTAATCGTATTCAGTTAAGAGGTTGTGTGGTTAAAAAATATATAATGATAGGAGTGAAGTCCATGGTTGGATGCATACCTGAATCAATTCGAAATAAGGTTAAGCGCTGGCCATGGTTAACTTCTTTGTATAGTCGCAACCTCCAAAAAAGCGGCTTATCATACGGTATTCCATCAAAGAAAAAGATCGCTAAGCTATATGAAGGGCTTATATCTAAGCAAAATATTTCATTGAAAGATATGACATTAGGTACTCCTTTTAACGTTGTAGTGGTAGTTAACGGAAATTCAAGTTTACTTAATTTTACCTTGGAATACTTGGCGGATATAAACACAATAGAAACTGTTTTTCTTTTGGTAAAAGATGAAGAAAACGTCAATTATAACCTTAATAACTTTACTGCTAATCTTGAAGTTGTGTCGGAAAGTTCACTTGATTTTTCTAGTGATGCCGAAAGAGAAATTAATAACTTCTTAGTAATAAACGCTGGTGACGCTTTGCACCCTTTAATTGGAGGAGTTGTTTCAGCGTTTTTAAATTCTAGCTCTTCAATTGGCTATTTTGACAGTGACAGCATAACTTCTTCGGGAAAAAGGCACTCACCCAAACTACATAGTGACTGGAATCCCGATTTATTGTTAAGTACGGGCTATATCAATACTGGGCTTTGGTTTCGCTCGAACAGAGTATTTGCTAAACAAGCGCGTTTAGAGGTTAGTCTGACTAGTATTGCTGACTTCCTAGCTAGTATTTATCTAGATGAGTTAGATATGATAATAGGGCACCTACCTTACGTGGTCGTCCATTCACAAGCTGCCGCTGATAAAAGTAGCTTCCCTCTGGGGCCAACAACCATTATTAAAGTCTCTAAATATGCAAAGGTCACTAAGCATGCTCAATACCCAATTTTAAAATTGCTTTGGCATACAGAAACAAGCTCCTTAGTGAGTTTAATTATTCCGACTAGAAATTCACGTCAACTTGTTAAAGTATGTGTTGAGTCTATATTGACGAAGACCACTTATCGAAACTTTGAAATATTATTGGTTGATAATCAATCAGACGAACAAGAAAGTCTTGATTACTTCAATGAGTTAAATAAACATCCACAAATTAAAGTGCTTCAATATGATCAAAAGTTTAATTACTCGGCAATAAATAATTTCGCAGTCACTCATGCTTCGGGTGAAATTATAGGGTTAATAAACAATGATATAGAAGTGATAGAGCCAGACTGGTTAACTTATATGGTGAATCAAGTAAGTCGAGATGAAATTGGCTGCGTTGGAGCAAAGCTACTTTATCCTGATGGACGAATTCAACATGCAGGTGTCGTTATGGGCTACGGCGGAGGTGCAGGGCATGCTCATAAGTACTTTCCTCGAGAACATAGCGGCTATTTAAATCGTTTAGCCGCCACAAACTGTTTCAGTGCTGTGACTGCGGCGTGCCTGTTGGTTAAAAAGAGTGATTATTTAGCTGTAAATGGTTTAGATGAAATTAATTTGGAAGTGGCTTTTAATGACGTTGATTTCTGTCTTAAAGTATTGAGTTTAGGAAGGCGGAATCTCTATTGTGCAGAAGCTATTTTATTTCATTATGAGTCAGTATCCAGAGGTTTCGACGACACGGTTGAAAAGCGTGATAGATTTGAAAAAGAACTAAATTATTTACAAAAAAACTGGGCAAGTATCATTGAACATGATCCCGCCTATAGTCCCAATTTAACATTGAGAAGAGAAAACTTCTCGATAAAAGAGTGTTGATAAATTGAGTTTAAAAAAATTATTCAGATTTAGGTTCAGTATTTATCTCTCTTACCGTAAAGCCTTTAAATATTTGTTTTGGTTATGGATTTTAATCAACAAGTGCATTAGGAAGAGAAAGCCTTATAGAGTAAAGCTAGTCGCAATTGCAAAAAATGAAGCTTGCTATTTACCTGAGTGGTTGGCCCATCATCAATACTTTGGCTTTGACTATATTTCAGTCTATGTAAATAACACCACTGATAATACTAATAATATAATTCGCAAATTAAGCTCAGTAAAGCATATTGAGTTTTGTGATGGAGATGAGTATTTTCAACCAGATATAAATGTACCGCAGACTCATATATATCAGCGTGAATTAAAGCGTAGTAAGAAGCAGGGGTTTTCTCATGTCATGTTTTTAGATATAGATGAATTTTGGACACCGAAAGATTTAAAAACTACCATTCATGACTTCTTGAAACAAAAGACTACAGATGTAGTTTGTTTCGAATGGTTAAATCGAACTAACGAAGCTAAACCTTTTCTGCCAACAATAGAAAAGAAGATAGACGGAATTAAAGGCAATCATGTAAAATCACTTGTTTCTACGCATATTTTACTTGAGGCTATTAACCCTCACAACATATTGGGTTATAAAATTAAGCATCAATTGGCGGATGGTAGTAGATATCTCGTAGATGAAAATAATTTCGCAAAGATAAGCCCAGAAGAAATAAAATCCCCTTTAAAAGATATTTTTATTTTACATCGAATGTTTCGCAGCCAAGAGGAATATGTGGCGCTATTACTGCGAGGAAGGCCCATCCAAAATCGACCTTTCGCAGATATATTTAAGACGAATAGAAGTGGGTATATACCTCGTAAACCTAAAGCGTCAATATCATTTGACAGTAATGTTTTCGGTGAATATAAGCGCTTTATCGAAAAATTTTTTACTAATTATAAGTTGAATGAAGAAATTGAATTAGGCAGAGCGTTTGTGATGGAAAAAAGAGAACAGGTTTCACAAGTTATTATCGACTCGCCTTTTGAAGTCCTCCCTATCTTATCTAAAATTTTTACCCGAGTGACACTGCCTGACGTTGTATCTGCGTTAAAAACAAAACAAAGCAGTTGCAAGTCTAACAATTAACGACAGTGCTACTGCGACAGGAAATATAGACACATTACCTGTAAATTCAGAATAGGAAGTTTCATAGATACTTACTAACCTTTAAAATTAAATGAAATGCAAAAATGAATTTATTATCGAACATATTAAAAATACTAAAATTTAAATCAGATGGACGGAGTTCAGTGACCTGGTTATCTCACCATATCCCTAAAACTGCAGGAACATCATTAAAGTTGGGGTATGCCAGTGCTTTTGGAAATAATGCTGTAAAATATCTATATGCGCCAGATGAGGTGAAAGTTATTGGTCGTGGTGAAAGTATTCGTCTGCCATACGGTACACGAATACTCCATGGACACTTTCATGCCCACCCTGAGCAAATAGAGCTATATCCAAATGCTAAAAGAATAGTTTGGGTAAGAGATCCTGTAGAGCGAGCTTGGTCTCTTCTTGGACATTTATTGGCAGTGCAAAAATCTAAAGAAGAGTTTCAAATAATTTACAAAGAGTTTGGTGAAAATATAGAAAAAAATAAGTTAGACGTGTTTGAGTTTTTTTTAACGCACCCTCGTTTACAAATATTAAATAGACCCTATCAGAATCATTTTTCTAAAGTGCCTATAAACGATTTTCATTTTGTTGGGCGTACTCACTGTTATACCGAAGATTTGCAACGTTTATCACAATTAATGGGGGCAGAGATTCCACTTCTTGAGAAAAATGTTAGATCGTCTGGAAAAGGTTTGCCTAAAAATAGAGGTTCGTATCAAGAACTCTTGGTAAAAGAGTACGAAATTGTAGATGACTTTCTTTAATGTCTTTAAAGTTTCTAGAAACCTTATCATGACTTTATAGGGTAAAGAATGATAGACGTATTTTCTTTAGCTAAAGCGGTGAATTAAAAAAATAGTCTGTTATACTTCTCCGCCGACCTTTCATCGCTATGCTAATCACTCAAACCGAAATTCTGGAGCAAGTTTCTGAAGTCTTCAAACCATCTGCCACTAAATTTTAAGTTCATACAAGCACCTAGTAAGTATCAAATTTGTGATTCCGTAGTTGGTATGAGTGTTTATATTGAAGACCAGCTTGATTGGGTTGAGCAATCAGTGGAAAGTGTTCTTTCTCAAAGTTATCAAAACTTTCAGCTGATAATCGTGTTAGATGGTGAAGTAAAAGAAGATGTGTTTAATTATCTTTCGCAGTTATGTTCGGAACGAATTAATGTTCAATTAATTCAGTCTGCTGAAAACGTCGGTTTGAGTGCCTGCATGAACCATATTATTGATTGGACGATTGCAAACCTGCCATCCACAAAGTATTTTTTCAGAATGGATGCTGATGATATTTCCCTTTCGGAGCGTTTTGAAAAACAAATTGATTTTCTACAAGCACATAAAAACACCCAAGTACTGGGGACTTCTTTAGTTGAAATAGACGAATATGGAAAAAAAGTAGGGAAACGAACACTTCCGAATAATCATGCTGATATATTTCGTATATTACCTAAGCGTTGTGCCATTAATCACCCTACAGTAGTGGTAAGGATGGATGTGTTTAAGGCTGGTTTTCGATATAATCATACGTTAGAAAATACCCAAGATTACTTTTTGTGGATAGAACTTTGTGCTGCAGGATACAAATTTGCTAACCTTTCAGAGCCTTTATTGCAATTCAGGCGAGTAAACGATTTTTATAAACGCAGAGGTTTAAGTAAGTCTTTAAATGAATTTAAAGCTCGTTTTTATACAATGAAGGTATTAAAACGATACAGTATTGGGAATATCTTTTATGCTTGTGCCGTGCTCTTTTTGAGGTTAATGCCTTCAAAAGTTGTTAAGCTGGCATATAAGGTAGATAGATATTTTTTAAATAAGTCGGTAAATAACGAGTGATTGGCGCAACAATAATTTTATATAAACCTGAATTAGATATGGCTGAAGCCTTACTCAAGGCGACTATGGAGCAAGTTGATGTAGTCAGTATTATTGACAATTCTCCGGCCCCTTCCGATGTTTCATTTGATAAAAACGCATGTCATTATCACCATTTCCCAAACAACATTGGAATTGCAGCTGCTCATAATATTGGCCTTAAAGATCTCAAGTCTGCTGGTTGCGACTACGGATTGTTGCTTGACCAAGACAGCCGCTTTGATGACGATTTTGCATTTAGATTATCTAGTCTTATGGTGGCATCTAAAGTTGAAAATCGCCCATTAGTTGCAATAGGCCCCCGTATTATTTGCTCATTCTCTGAGAAAACTGTAAAACCAAGAGTACAACGTGAAGTCGCTGTATACGACGAGTTAGTGTGTGTAACTCAAATAATATCTTCTGGTATGATGATTGACCTATCTCAATTAGGTAAAATTGGGTTTAAAGATGAGTCTTTATACATAGATGGCGTGGATCATGAATGGTGTTGGCGGGCTAAACAGCATAACTTGTTAGTTGCAGTAGCAGATAAAGTTGAAATGGTGCACCGTTTGGGTGATTCAAGAAGTAAATTTGCAGGCATAACGTATAAAGTAGGGTCTCCTGTTAGGTTGTATTATCAATTTCGTAATATCTTTATTCTAGCAAGAAGAGGTTATGTTCCTTGGTATTGGAAGTTTAGAAATTTGGGGGTGTTACCTATTCGTTTTTTTGCAAATGCATTCCTTCAAAAAAATAGAGCGCAGCGAGTAAAATTTATGATTTGTGGTCTTTGGGACGGCATCTGGAAGCGGGAAGGTGCATTTTCCGATAATTGGTGATAAATAAACATAATTAAAGTTTATTTCAGAAATTCGTAAAATCTTAATAAAACAATAGTATTTTAAATTTGGTATCTGTTTAGGGAATAAATAACAATGAAAGTAACAGTGTTTGGTATTGGGTACGTAGGTTTAGTGCAAGCTGCTGTGATGGCGGAAGTTGGACATGATGTTATGTGTATCGATGTAGACCAAAAAAAGGTAGATCGTTTAAAAGAAGGCCACATTCCTATTTTTGAGCCAGGCCTCACCCCATTAGTTACTTCTAATTATGAAGCCGGTAGGGTAGATTTTACTACTGATGCAGCTAAGGGGATTGAACATGGAGAGGTTATATTTATAGCCGTAGGAACGCCTCCTGATGAAGATGGCTCAGCGGATCTTAAGTATGTGTTAGCTGTAGCAGAAACTATAGCAGAGCACATGACTTCACATAAAATTGTGATTAACAAATCCACAGTACCAGTAGGTACAGCTGATAAAGTCAAAGCAAAAATATCCGCTACTCTTTCAAGTTATTCTAAGTCTATAACCTACGATGTTGTATCAAACCCCGAATTCTTGAAAGAGGGAGCTGCAGTAAATGATTGTATGCGACCAGATCGTATCATTTTAGGTACAAATAGTGATTATGCAGAGAAAAAGCTTCGAGACTTGTACTCTCCCTTTAATCGTAATCATGACAAAATTATTGTGATGGATATTCGAAGTGCTGAGTTAACTAAATATGCAGCAAACTGTATGTTGGCTACAAAGATTAGCTTTATGAATGAAATGTCTAATCTTGCCGAAGTTTTCGGGGCTGACATAGAAAACGTTAGACGTGGTATTGGTTCTGACCCGAGAATCGGTTATCAATTTATCTACCCTGGCTGTGGTTATGGTGGCTCATGTTTCCCTAAAGATGTGCAAGCGCTTGCTCGAAGTGCAACGGCTGCTGGGTATACCGCCAGAGTCTTAGAAGCGGTTGAAGAAGTAAACTATGCTCAAAAAGAGAAGTTATTTGAATACATATCGCGTCATTTTTCTGGAGATTTAAAAGGTAAAACTGTTGCATTGTGGGGCTTGTCATTTAAACCGAATACCGATGATATGCGCGAAGCATCTAGCCGTGTGTTAATGGAAAGTTTATGGGCTGCTGGAGCGAAAGTGAAAGCCTTTGATCCAGAAGCGATGGAAGAAACCCAGCGAATTTATGGAAGTAGAGCAGATTTGGAATTGATGGGAACAAAAGAAGCGGCGTTAGAAGGAGCTGACTTTTTAGTCATTTGTACCGAGTGGCAAGTCTTTAAAGCTCCAGATTTTGAGTTACTCAAAGAAAAGTTATCTATGCCATTATTATTTGATGGCCGAAATTTATTCGAACCTGCTCGAATGATGGAATATGGTTTGCATTATTATGCGATTGGTCGTGGTTTATCAGTAAAGGAACTTTAAAAAATGAGTCAAGTTAAAAAAGCAGTAATACCAGTAGCTGGATTGGGTACCAGAATGTTACCCGCTACAAAAGCTATTCCGAAAGAAATGTTACCAGTGGTAGATAAACCCCTTATCCAGTATGTGGTTTCTGAGTGTGTCGCTGCTGGAATTAAAGAAATAATTTTAGTGACTCATGCAAGTAAAAATAGTATTGAAAATCACTTTGATACTAGTTTCGAGCTTGAAGCAACCTTAGAAAAAAGGGTGAAACGTCAGCTTTTAGAGGCAGTGCAAGCTATTTGTCCTAAAGACGTAACTATTATGCATGTGCGTCAAGGGGTCGCTAAAGGGTTAGGGCATGCAGTATTGTGTGCCAGACCTATGGTTGGAGATGCTCCATTTGCAGTGGTGTTGCCTGATGTAATTATTGATGAGTATACAAGTAATTTGAAAAAAGATAATTTGGCGGATATGGTGGCCAAATTTAACACTAATCGTGTTAGCCAAATTATGGTTGAGCAAGTGCCTCAAGAAGACGTTAGCAAGTACGGTGTTGTTGATTTAGAAGGGCTTGAATTAACTCAAGGTGAATCTGGAAAAATTTATGATATGGTTGAAAAGCCCGCATTAGAGGATGCGCCTTCTGATTTAGCTGTGGTAGGGCGTTATGTTCTGTCAGGTAAAATTTGGGGTTTATTAGAATTCACTCCGCCAGGAGCTGGAGATGAAGTGCAATTAACGGATGCCATTTCTTCTTTGATGGAAACTGAGCAAGTTGATGCTTATTACATGAAAGGCAGAAGCCATGATTGTGGTAGTAAACTTGGATATATGACGGCAAATGTTGAATATGCTTTACGTCATCCTGAGTTGGGTGCTGAGTTTAAAGACTTCTTAACTACTCTTAAGTATTAGTGGTTTGCCGCCCATTCATTTGGATGGGCGGCATTTCTAACGTCTACTGGTTAATTTAGCTTTATTCTGCCTTCTAGTTTTTGTAACATTTTACTTCCAATACCTTTTACATTTGTTAATTCATTTAACGATTTGAATTTTCCATTTTTTGTCCGGTACTCGATAATAGATTGTGCCTTCTTCGCACCTATACCTGGTAATAATATTAATTCCTCTAGTTGAGCTGTGTTTATATTTACTTTTACAGTTTTTACCTGACTAGCCTCGCTCTTTGCAGGTGCCGCGTGAAGAAAGCTAGGTAAAAAGAGTAGGCTTGATATACTAAAGAGAAAAGCTACTGTGTGTTTATTCATCATTAAATTCCTTGTAATTGATTAAATAGTTGGTGTGTATACATCGATTTAACCATAGTCGAGGTTTTTAATGTGGTAAAGTTTTTACCTTATATTTCCATGAATTAAAGCTTGCTAATATATAGCATGTATTTTTTCTTTTACGGTAAGGCTTCAGGCTGGCTGGGGCAGATGGATGACTGTTAACTTGCTATTTTTATACTAATTTGAGCGATAACTTCATTGGTTCTTAGTATTCTTTCTTTGCTTTTTACTAAGTCTTGCTCTGTTATTTTTAATATTCTACAGGCTTTTTTTCGATAGGCAGTTGTCGCATCATCGGAGTCTTTGTTCAACATATATAATTCTCGGGCCAGAATTAGGCTCAAACCTAAAAGATGAGCAATTTTATTGGTTTGAATTTGATTAGTGGTACTGGGTTTAACATCCCAAATTTGCAAACAATGTATAGATTGACTGGGTTGTTGCCATGATTTTGCGAGCAAAATAGCATCTTCATGTAGTTTTTGGTTTCCTTTCTGACAAATTAGACTGGCTAGCTTAAAAGCTGTCTTATGCTCTATTTCCCATTGGGTCAACAACCTGAATGAGGGCATAGTATATAACCTAGATAGTGCGAAATAGACAAGTGATTTTACCATTTCAGGTGACTCTAACTTTGCTAAGACAGCTAGCTCATTTGCAATGTTTGCCATTAATTGACTGAAGTTTAAAAAGCTTTGCTGTAAAGGGAAATGCTGTTGATTCAAACGAGTCATTAATGAATATTGCAGTAATAGTTGACCACTATTTTCCAAGCCTAACATAGCAAGTGCATGTTTAATGGAGTGTACTTTTTGTTTTTGTCTGTTATTTGCTTTAGCTGATTTCAATATTTGATGAGAATAAATCATGTCATTTTCTAATGCTTTTTCGATAACGGATATATTACTATCTTTATAAGTTAACTGGTCTTGTAGTACCAACAAAGATGCAGGTGCGTGCTGGATTGGTAAAATTTTAGGGAATGCTGCAATTGTGTTTTCAGTTCTTTGGGTTTTTATCCACTTATTAAGATCATCATTCCACCATTCATTTAGTTTGTTAAAATTTGAAAGTTGTTGACTGGTATATGTATGGTTAATATCCTCAATTTTAATTTTTTCTAATTTATTTATTTGTTCGTTTGTAGGCTTGATAAGGCGGGCTGTTAATGAGTCCTCAGTTATTGCGATAACAAGGCTTAGGTCACCGCTTTTTTGTTTTATGTAGCAGCCAGGGGGATATAGGCCTGGGTATGTCAAAAGTGGAGCGACTAATGTATACCAAGACATAGGTATTTTTGAAACTAAGTGTTTTAACGTAGTGCCGAATGTTAGATGCTTATATCGAATATTTGGGGTGGTATGGATCGCAATTCTATTTGCTAGATAAGTTGCTGTAATTATTAAGTTGACATTAGTTAATTTTGGTAACTTTGGGCTATGGATCACTTCAGATAATTCGTAAGCACTTAACCAAGGAGCAAGGTTAACCTGGTGCAACAGAGCCTTAAACTTTGGGTTTATCTGGCCAGTTATTTCTTTTGGAGTTTTTAATAAACTATCAGTAGTTTGGTAAAAATCATTTAGCTTGTTTTGATTTAATGCATAGAAACTGATGGACGCGCACATTAGCTGTATTGTAAGTGTAGAGTCGAACTTATTACGGACACCTACTAAACAAGTGTAAATACACGCGTTAAATGTGATATTAACTATGTAAGGAAGTTTTATCTTATATAAATTAGGCTGTGCAAACACCTCATCAGACTTCACCTGAGCTAGCCCATACAAGTTACTACAGAACACATGGGTCTTTTGTAGTAAATGTTTATCAATTGGTTTTTTTGCGTAATAGTTAAGAAGGCTAATTAAATCAATATATTGCTGTTTTATATCATTATTAGCCATATCAGTTTAAGAGCGATTCTTTATCCATCAATAAATGACTGGTAGGCATTATCACCCCATGCAATCAATTCGTTATTTTCAAATAAAAGTGGAGTACATTCGTCTTCAGTAGTTATCCCATCAGCTTGCATGTGTTGAGTCCTGTAAAACATGACTTGAAACTCTTTGTCATTATTTCGCTTAGCTTCAGTAATATCTGGGCT
The DNA here is from genome assembly GCF_004360155.1 of Paraglaciecola marina. Classification (GTDB taxonomy): domain Bacteria; phylum Pseudomonadota; class Gammaproteobacteria; order Enterobacterales; family Alteromonadaceae; genus Paraglaciecola; species Paraglaciecola marina. The sequence continues at coordinate 239,443 of NZ_ML178721.1, forward strand.
GCCTAGTAGTTCCAATATGTTTGTTTTGTGCAACCCTAGTTCAAGCTTGGATATCTGAACTTTGTTATATGCTTCTCTATCCTGCCAGTCCATATCCTCTGGTTTATCAGGGTAAAGATTTATTACCGCAACAACAAAAATACCATACAAAAATACACCCATTACAATTCTATTTACGATTTTTTTATTCATATTTTTCTTTCTAGTTTGTATATTTACAGAATGATATAAAATTTAGGCATCGCTTACAGCGAGTTAAACGCAAATTTTAGTTAATTTGGCCGAATAATAATACTGGTATTATTTGTTTATTACATAACATGGAATATATTTGGTACCAGGGAGTTTCATTCGTTGTTGTTCCACAAATGAAGTTAGTAGTTCATCCATCATACCCATTAACTGGTTGTCGCCATTTAATTTAAATGGACCATGCTCTCGTATTAACTGTACCCCATCTGATTTTACATTTCCTGATACAATACCTGAAAATACTTTTCGCAATGCGGCTGCTAACTCAGCTTTGGGTTGCTTAAAATAAAGTTTTAATGTCGACATAGTTTCATGATCGGGAATAAAGGGAAGTTGAAAGTCCGATGAAATTTTCAATGACCAGTTAAAGTCGTAAGAGTCACCCGTTGTTTTTCTATATTCTCTTACGCTACTTTGTTTTTGCTTCACCGTATAAGCCACTTTAGCTGCGTCGCCAACTATAATTGTGTATAGACTCTGTGCTTCACTCCCTAATGTTTTACCTATAAAATTATCTATCGCTTCAAAGTACGCTTTGCTTTCCTCGGGGCCAGTTAAAATAATGGGGAGGATCTGTTTTGAGTTTTGAGGATCTAACAAAACGCCAATAATATAGAGTAGCTCCTCTGCCGTCCCAGCTCCCCCTGGGAAAATAACAATTGCGTGAGATAAACGTAAAAATGCCTCCAGTCTCTTTTCAATGTCAGGCATGATAACTAATTCATTTACAATGGCATTCGGTGGCTCAGCAGCAATAATTCCCGGCTCAGTTAATCCTAAATATCTTCCATTTTTATATCGTTGTTTTGCGTGAGCAATAGTTGCCCCTTTCATTGGTCCTTTCATGGCTCCAGGGCCGCACCCTGTACAAATATTTAACTCTCTAAGTCCCAATTGATAACCTACTTCTTTGGTATATTGGTATTCTACATTACCAATTGAATGGCCTCCCCAACATACAACTAAGTTTAGCTCTCCAGTGTTTTTAATTGCTTGTGCGTGGCGTAACATATCAAATACGCTATGGGTTATGAAACTCGAATCAAGGTTTTCTTTAAAGGAGTGGGCTGAATATTTTGTACCCATATGCAGCAAATCCCTGAGCACCGCAAAAATATGCTCATGTACCCCTTTAATTAATTGGCCATCAACAAAAGCATGAGGGGGGGGATTAACTAATTCGACTTTTACTCCACGCTCGCGAATGATCAAGTTAACGTTGAAGTCATGATGGGGTGAAAAAATATCGTCACTATTGTCAATTTCTGCACCGCTATACAAAACCGCTAAACAACAATCACGAAAAAGTTGGTAGAGCTCACTATCAGCAGATTGATTGAGCATATCTACTTCTAATTGGGATAGCTGGCTCATTGCACCTACAGGATTCAATTGAATGCTTTTCATACACACCTTTGTATTAATTGTTTTGAGTTATCATATTGATAATGGTTATTGCCTTGCGTTTCTTTGTTCTGGGGAAATATTCTCAAAATTACTTCTAAATGGATTGATATCTAAACCTCCTCTTCTAGTATAGCGCGCATATACCGTGAGTTTCGATGGCTTACATTGACGCATAATATCCCAGAAAATACGTTCTACACATTGTTCGTGAAATTCATTGTGCTGTCTAAATGAAATTAAATATTTTAATAGCCCTTCATGGTTAATTTGAGGCCCAATGTAATGAATATAAACACTTCCCCAATCAGGTTGATTTGTAATAAGACAATTAGATTTTAAAAGGTTACTGCAGAGCTTTTCTTCTATTATGCCACCACCGGAGTATAGGGTAGAGCTGTCCATTTTATAGTTGTCTATTTCAATATCTAAGTCATCTATATTCAGTGCAGAAAAACTAGATATTGTTAGGTTTGTGAACAACTCAAGTGGCAGAACTTTAACTGTTACATAGTCGCCTGCACAATTCGATAAATCTTTTTGTATTGCATCCTGTACTGATTCACGTGATGAAAATATACTTTGATTAAAGCTATTGAGATATAGTTTGAAGGATTTTGATTCAATTAAGTTAGGAGTTGTAGCAGGTATATCGCATTGTAAAATAGCAACTTGTGGCTTACCTTTTGGATTCAACCAAGATAATTCATAACCATTCCATCGATCACAGCCATGAAATGGCAAAGTACTGGGTAAGTTTAAATCATCACGATTCATACTGCGTGGGACTGATTGGAGTAAACTGGGGGTATAGGTTTCTAGGTAATCAGTTTTTTTACCTAAGCCTAGTGAAGCTAGCGTCGCTTCTTTATCAACAGATATATTCACGATTGTTCTTACTTTGGATAACTATATTATTAAGTTTACCTTATGATACATAGCTCCTAAACCTCAATGTGTTTTTTATTCTTTAAGATGTTAAATTGTTGCTTATTTAGTATGACCTAGGTTTATTATGAGTGGCTCTGTATCAGTAGCATTAAGTCAGTTTGTAGAAAAATATCTTAGAAAAGCATCCGTATCTTCAGAATCATTAACTATCGAATATGATCCACAGTGGCCGTCCTTGTGTTACGTATCAAAAGCTGAGGTAGGTGAGCCAGTAATATGGCAGCCTGTTAAGCGCACATTTAAAAGTGATTTTAGTGATATTGAGAGCGCGCTAAATGTATCTATCCATACAGATTTAATTGAGTTTTACAATGAATATTGGAGTGACAACCTAAATGCTATAGCCAGCAAAGGTAGTCTACAACTTTTACAAGCTTGGAATGAGGATGACTTTGTTCGGTTACAACAGAACTTAGTGGGGCACGTTTTAATGAAGCAAAGGCTAAAACAGCCTATAACATTGTTTTTTGGGTTAACCGATGATGATGATTTTATCATTACATTAGATAATCAATCTGGTGAGGTAATGCTAGAGCAAGTCGGTCTGCTCCCCAAAGAAGTTCTTGCACCGAATTTAGCTTCTTTTCTTCATAGTTTAGAGCCTAATTTTGCTCTTTAGCTCAGTCATTTCGTTAATAGTCTGAGCTAGTTGTTGTTCTAACTGACTAACCCTTTGTTCTAGTGACTGAGAAGTTGGTATTTTTTGTTTGGATATTATTTTTTCAGCACTGGGTCGATATTCAGGGTTAGCCTTCCAATATTTTATTGCTTTAATAACATCGGGAATAGGTAAAGGCATTGAAGCAGTACTCCGAACTAATGCTACTGAAGGCGTTTTACCTTGTTGCTGCATATCATGGCAAAGGTTAATAATATAATCAGTATTACTCATAGAGTTGGTCAAATTTCCTAATTTTTTACTTTAATCACTAAGTTAACCCTATCTAATTATCTTAACCTTATCAATATTTATATAAAAAACAAATGGTTACATAATTGGCTTTGTTTTTGAATAGCACTGTCGAATTATCGTTTTATACAAATTTAATAATTAAGGAATTGAAAATGAAAAAATTACTACTTGCTACAACTTTGTGTACTTCAATGTTTTTGAGTGGTTGTGTTATTTCAGTGGATGGAGATGGAGATTATGGTAACTCTTCATCTTGGCACGATAGCGCAAAGGTGAACCGTAAGCATTTGTCTCGGTTACAGCCAGATACCACTTATGAAGAAGTGTTGAGTACTATGGGAGTCGCCGACTTTAATGAGTTCTATAAAACAAACGGAGATCATTATCAGGTTTTATATTATCGAACCCAAAGAGTCGAGGGTGATGGTGTAACTAAGAAAGACGAGTGCACCCCTTTGGTTTTTAAAAATGGTGCTCTTGCAGGTTGGGGGGATAGCGCTTATAAAATGATAAATAATTAGATATAGATTATATGCAGTAAGCTTATGTTTAATAGTTTTATTATTTATTCCTGAATAACATTTAGTTAACAATTGACTGGCCATGATGTAAAGTTATAGAAAATGTAAATGGTTATAAATATGCGCAAGTCAATAGACAATAAAATAGAAGACGTTAGCAATATAAAGGCTATCTATTTAGCGGCTGAAGATTTGAAAATTGCAGCCTCCATTCTTTATCTTGCTTATCATGACGATCCCCTCTTTGTTGATATTTTTCAATACGACAAAGAGGGGTATGAGTCTCGTTTACGTTCTGCAATCAGAGAGGAGTTACATGCATTTTGGGTTGCTAAACAGCCCATGATAGGCCTATTCGATGATAGTAGACTTATAGCTGTGGCTTGCTTAGTTAGTCCAAAAAATCAATTAGCACCAAGTAGATTTTGGCATTGGCGTTTGAAGATGTTACTGACTGCAGGTTACTTTGGTACTAAGCAAATGGTAGAAAAAGAGTCGCTTGTGAGGGAGCGCATTCCAGCAAATCATTTTCATATGTTGTCTTTAATTGGAGTACATCCTGATCAACAACACTTAGGTTTAGGGCATGTTTTAATGAGTGCTGTAGAAGGAATCATGTTAGATGACAAAGCTAGCGAAGGCATAGGAATGTATGTGACTTTGCCTAAATGCTTGTCTTTTTTTGAAGATGGAAACTACTCTATGATTGAAGAATTAGAGTTTGGAAATATTAAAGGGCATTTAATGTTTCGCCATAGAAAGTCCTAATCTGCACTGTAAGATTTTCGCCCATTCCGTGTAAGATATTTCGTACAGAGATGTAAGATAAGTCGTCAATACTACAATGTCTTTAACTTACACGCTAATTAACTCATTGTTTTTTATATAAAATAAAAATATACAAATGAGTTAGAGCATTTTTTCTCACTTTCTTTGTAAATCCTTTGTAGTCAATTCTTAGAAATCCTCTATCTTTAACTCGTCACAAGGAAACACGACGAGTCAGGATGACATAAGGATAGACAGGATAGCTTAAGGAATTAAGCAGATATTACATGGTAGTAGTATTAAAGGATGGGAACTTAGGATGAGGGCTTTAGAGGGAAATAAAGCTAAAGGAATGGAATACAGTGATGTAGGATTTGCTTTGGATGGCAAGTTAAAGGAGATGGACACGCTAGGATAGCGCCCCTGAAGGAAAAAGGGATGGAAGGGATAAAGGACACACTCAGGAGGAGTGGCTCATTGGGATAAATGAGATGTAATGGAAAGGGTAAAAAAAGGATTTTTTAGGACAATATTGCTAAGGATAGCTGAGAAGGAACTTCAAAATTCTACCAAAAGGCATTTCTTGATTTTCAAGTTATGCCTTTTTCAATTTTAAACACTCAATAAAGCTACAATTAATCAATTTTATATGCGGGTGTCTCTACTTTTACCGAGCGTAGCCCAATCATTAATATTCTTCCTCGATAACTATCTTCACCATTGCCTGAAAACTCAAAATAAAACTCTGTGTGAAAGTCAAGTTTTCCTCGATAGCTTTTAATGCGAGTACTGACCCTAGCTACACTAATAAGTTGGATATTGTGTGTCTCACAGTAGTGTTCCAATGATACTTTTACCTGTTCGGATATAGCTCTGAATCGCCAAAACATCGCAATAAAACATAGTATTAAAATAAGTACAATTAAGTCATACAGATTCATTAGCTATTATTGTCCAAATACTTTGCCTATTGCCTGTGTAAGGCTAGGGCTTTTATTGGTCCAACGTAATATTGCTAACATTGAAGGACGTGTTTCTGGTATCTGAACCAAATCAGAGTACAGCCCAATAAAAGAAGCTGCATCATTTTGTGCCAAGTTTTCTATATATAACTTTAAAATTTTTGCATCCGCCAGTTGTTTCCAATGTCTGGCTGCAATCAGCATTAAAATGGTGTTGTCTCTCCCCAAATGACCTTTCAGTATAGAAAAAATATAATCCTTAACTTGGCTCCTAGCTTGGCTTTGGCTTAATGCTCTAATTACAGATAGAGTTGTCTCTAGATTTTTTGGCTCTTGCAAACCCCAATCAATCAACAGTTGACTAAGCTTTGAATTAAGTTGATGGTTCTCTAAAGATGCACACAAAGCTTTCTGAATTTGAGGGGCTAGATTCTCAAAACTGGTTAGCAATAAGTTTTCAAAATGCAATGTTTCAAGGGAGGTGCAGAAGTCTGCTATACCTTGTAGTGGAATATTTCTCCAATCTTCATTTTGTGAGTGCTGGATGTATTTAACGGTACTTTCTAGGTGTTCAGAAAAAGGTAGCCCTAGTCTTGTTTTACATAAACTATTAAAGTCGGCCAGTTGCTGCTGTCCTGGAATAAAAGTAAAAGGGTTGTCTGGAAGTTGATTGTTAGGGTTCTTCTCATTGTTAAGAGTTTCTCCTAGTGCTTCAACGACAATATGCAAGAATTGTTGTCTACCTGCTTCAATCACTAAGCCTTTTTCATCAAGTGGTAACTTTATAAACCAAATATAATGTTCAGAACTTGCTAATTTATTAAAGAAGATAATTCCGAACCATGCATGTTGCTGCCTTGGCCTAGGCGCTGGTTTTTGTGCGCTTTCTATTTCTAGAAAGTCTTGTGAATTTACACTTATTATCCCTCTTGCCATATCAAACACGTGGCACTCAGTGCCTGCGTGTAGTAAAAATTCACTGATTGTATTAATGTGACTCATGGTATTCTTACAACTGAAATTAGAATTAGATTGTAAAGCCTTCAAGAGTTTAGTCTCTATTCAGCTTAAGCAAATATTTAAGTTATTGATCATGCCATGTAGATACAAAGAAGTCGAAGTTCTACTTAAAAAATTAGAGAAGCAAATGACTTTAGCACTATTATGGTCGGATGCTCCTCCATCTGACGTCGACTTAAATAGTCAGGCTCCTTTTGCTTGCGATAAAATTCCCTTTGAGCATTGGTTACAATTTATTTTTATTCCTAAAATGACTATGGTCGTAAATTCAAGAAATAGCTTACCCCAAAATTTATTACTGATGCCTATGGCTGAACAGAGTTTTCTGGGGAGGTCACATTTGTCGAAAGTATTGTTGGTAATTGCAGAGATTGATAGATGGTTTGAATGTTTTTCAAGAGAGTCGAGAGTATGAAGTGCAATTAGATATTATTTATCAAGATGAGTTTTTAGTAGCTATAAACAAACCGTCTGGCCTATTAGTACATCGAAGTTTAATTGATAAACATGAAACTCAGTTTGCCATGCAGTTACTAAGAGATCAGATAGGACAACATGTGTTTCCTGTACATCGTCTTGATAGACCTACTTCTGGCGTGTTGGTGTTTGCTTTATCTTCAGGAGTGGCTAGAACGTTAGGGGAGCAATTTTTTAAACAGAAAGTAGCCAAAACATATTTGGCCCTAGTTCGTGGGCACGTAGCGGATGAGGGAGAGATTGATTATGCACTTAAAGAAAAGTTAGACAAAATAGCTGATAAAATGTCGAGACAAGATAAGCCGGCTCAAGCTGCGGTAACTTTTTTTAGTAAACTGCATGCGTTTGAGTTGTGCTTTGCTGTTGGCCGATATCCAACGGCACGTTATTCATTAGTTAAGCTAACACCAAAGACAGGGCGAAAACATCAACTAAGGCGTCATTTAGCCCATATCAATCACCCTATCCTAGGTGACACTACCCATGGCGATGGTAAACATAATCGTTTTGTCCGTGAGCAATACGGATTGCGGCAATTGGCGTTAACATGCAAGTCTATGCATTTTCAGCATCCAGTTAGCCAGGAGAGTTTGTCACTTCACTGCCCATTGAATAAAGGCTTTTCTAACCTACTAGAAGCATGGCAAGTCAGCCAAGCTGAATTAACTGAATTATCCAAACTATAAGATAAACTTAAAGGTTACTTTATGAAAGATGTAGGAATTTTTGTTGGATCTGTATATGGAAACTCCCAACATGTAGCTGAAGCAGTTGGTTCGGTATTAACATCAAATGGTTACTCCGCAAAAGTGTTCTTAGATCCAAATATTGCTACTTTTTCAAAAGTATCTAATGTGCTTTTTATTACATCAACCACAGGGAACGGAGATATACCGCCCAACCTTGAGTTTTTTATACATGACTTAGAAGTTCAAAAAATTGAGATTGAGCATAAGCCATTCGCAGTAGTTGCTTTAGGTGATAGCAGTTACGGTGATAGCTATTGTGCTGCTGGAAAGAAAATATTTAGCCTATTAACTGAGTTAAAAGGTGAGGCCATTGCTGAAATATTAGAGATTGATGCTTGTGAAACACTGGAGCCGGAAATAGAAGTGGTGCCTTGGGTAAAATCCATAATGGCTAAGTTTCCATAAACGCTTGAGAGTACCAACCAATTTTACTGTAGATCTGCATTTTTAGGCACAAAAAAAGCGCCTAAGGCGCTTAATTTAATATACGTACAAATTTCTAGCTTAACGCTTTGATTTGTGCCGCCAGACGACTCTTATGACGAGCAGCCTTGTTTTTGTGGATCAATCCTTTAGTTGCCATACGGTCAAGCAAAGGTGTTGCTGCGTTATAAGCAGCTTGTGCTACTTCTTTATCACCAGAGGCGATAGCAGCGATTACTTTTTTCAAAGATGTACGTGTCATTGAGCGACGGCTAGCGTTGTGTTGGCGACGCTTTTCGGCCTGTATTGCACGTTTCTTAGCAGACTTGATGTTAGCCAAGTTGGAACTCCCAAAAAATTCTAGTCAAAATTCAAGGGTGCGGATTATGGAGAACAAGCTATCCAATGTCAATCATTTTTGAGCTATTTATATACAAATAGTAATGAATATTCTTTGTGATAATTCTGGCAATAAATTTTAAGCATTATCATAGATTTTCCATGTTGCTTTTTTTCAATTTAACTCTTTGTTGTAAATAATAAAAATTTTGAATGCATATATTTTAATACTGTAAATTATTTCGTTAACTTGACGGGGCGAGAATCACTATAGATTGGTTCTGTCAATTGCCGCATAATAGAACTTTTGTATATTGGAATTAAGTGATTGTCACGTAAGTTATTAAAATCTGGAGTTATTGTCAGCTTTATGACATTTATCTCGCGAATTCTAGGCTTGGTTAGGGATGCGGTTATCGCTAATTTAATGGGGGCTGGCGCGAACGCTGATGTTTTTCTATTTGCAAATAAAATTCCTAACTTTTTAAGACGACTTTTTGCAGAAGGGGCTTTTGCTCAAGCCTTTATTCCAGTTTTGACTGATGTCAAAAATGAAGGCGATGAGAATCACTTAAGAGAGTTTATCGCCAAAGTGACAGGCTCCCTTGGTGTAGTTGTAACCATAGTTACCATTATTGGGGTTATTGCTTCACCTGTATTGGCGGCGTTATTCGGTACAGGATGGTTTATCGAGCATTTGCAGGGTGGTCCTAAAGGCGCTAAGTTTGAATTAGCATCGATGATGTTAAAAATAACCTTTCCGTATCTATTATTTGTTTCTATGACAGGCTTAGCTGGTGCTATTCTCAACACATTGAATAAATTTGCAATGGCAGCATTTACCCCTGTCTTGTTAAATGTGGCGATTATTAGTTGTGCAATATATTTGTCCCCCCATTTTGCAGAGCCTGCATTTGCCCTAGCATGGGGGGTGTTTATAGGCGGATTATTGCAGCTTTTATTTCTCATCCCTTTTTTAATAAAAGCAAACGTATTAGTAAAACCAAAGTGGGGTTGGAACGATCCTGATTTGATTAAAGTGCGGACGTTAATGATCCCTGCATTATTTGGTGTATCTGTTGGGCAAATAAACCTGTTGCTAGATACCATGATTGCAAGTTTCTTAGGTACGGGAGCGATTTCATGGCTTTATTATTCAGATAGGTTATTAGAATTCCCTTTAGGTCTGTTTGGTATTGCCATCGCTACGGTTATTTTACCTACACTGTCTCGAAATCATGTAAGTAAAGACAGCAAGTCTTTTAACAACAATATTGACTGGGCAGTTAAGATGGTTTGCTTTTTAGGTATTCCGGCCGCTGCGGGGTTGTTTATGTTGGCAGAGCCTATGTTGCTAACTATCTTTCAGCGAGGTGAGTTTACCCCTCTTGATGCAACCTATGCTTCACATAGTCTAAAGGCTTACTCATTTGGTTTGCTGAGCTTTATGTTAGTTAAAGTACTTGCCCCAGGTTTTTATTCCAGGCAAGACACTAAAACGCCTGTTAAGTTTGGGATTTGGTGTATGGCAGCCAACATGTTGTTTAATTTAATTTTGGTATGGCCTTTTGGGTTTGTGGGTTTAGCTATGGCAACTTCACTGTCTGCTTGTATGAATGCATTATTGCTTTATGTAACATTACATAAGCAGGGGGTATACCAAGCTTCATCAAAAACGATCTGGTTATTGATAAAAATATTGTTTTCGAGTGGCCTAATGGCGCTTGTAATATTTAAAGTTAATCCTGAAATCACTACTTGGCTTGAGTTCTCATTGTTAATGAAGGTCATCGAATTAACTAAATTGGTGGTGGCTGGTGGAAGTGTATTTATGATTTCATTATTGCTATTAGGTGTAAGAAAAAGAAGTTTTATCGCAGTATAAAATATCGCTTTTTACCAATATCAGACGGTGATTATCTATTCTTAGAGGGTTTATTTGATTAGTATTGCTCAAAAAACTTGATTCATGCTGCTTATCACTTTCAATCATGGCTTAGTCGGTTATAATCCGCGCTTTTAATATTTTCCCTGTAGTCATTATGGTTTGACTGCATTCAAATTAGAGACGTTAATTGGAACTAATCCGCGGTATTCATAACATACGTGATAAACACAAAGCTTGTGTGTTAACAATCGGCAAGTTCGATGGTGTTCATCTTGGCCATCAAGCAGTGTTAAGTCAGGTGATCATTAAAGCTAGAAGCCTTGGTTTACCAGCAACAGTTATGGTGTTTGAGCCACAACCAGAAGAGTTATTTACACCAGAACAAGCTCCTGCAAGGTTAAGCTTGTTGCGTGATAAATATATTCAACTTAAGCGTTTAGGAGTTGATCGTTTACTGGTTGTGAATTTTAACTGTACATTTGCCAACCTCAGCGCCCACCATTTTGTTGAAGAGCTATTAGTCAATAAGCTCAATGTTCAATATCTTGTTGTGGGAGATGACTTTCGTTTTGGTAAAGACCGAACTGGTGATTTTGCACTATTAAAACAAGAAGGTGAGCAATATCAATTTGATGTGGTCAGTACTCAAAGCTTTAAAGTTGAAGATGATCGGATTAGCTCCACAGCGATTAGAGAAGCGTTAAACCATGATGATTTTGATTTAGCTCAACAGATGTTAGCTAGGCCTTTTAGTATTGCTGGTAAAGTTTTACATGGTGATAAAAAAGGACGCACTATTGGTTTCCCTACAGCTAATGTTTTACTAAAGCGTTGCAAAGCACCTGTAAATGGTGTGTTTGCAGTTAAAGTGCAGATTGCTGATAAGTTTTATATGGGAGTCGCTAATATCGGCCATAGACCAACTGTCAATGGACAACGCTCGCAACTAGAAGTACATCTATTTGGTTTTAGTGGAAACCTATATGGAAAATTTATTTCTGTTGCTTTGGTTCGTAAAATTAGACAAGAAATGAAGTTTGATTCTTTTGAGTTACTTCACAAACAAATACAAAAAGACGCATTAGAAGCCAAAGTAATACTAGGTGTTTCTTAAAAGCTTAAATTTTTAACTACATTGACCAATTTGGATTTAACCAACAATGAGTGATTACAAACATACCCTGAATTTGCCTGAAACAGATTTTCCAATGCGTGGAGGGTTAGCTCAGCGCGAGCCAAAAATGCTCAAGCAATGGACAGAAAAAAAATTATATCAGCAAATTCGAGAAGCCAAAAAAGGAAATACTCCCTTTATATTGCATGATGGCCCTCCATACGCAAATGGTGATATTCATATTGGTCATGCGGTAAATAAAATATTAAAAGACATTATTGTCAAGTCTAAGACTTTATCTGATTTTGACGCACCTTATGTGCCTGGTTGGGATTGTCATGGTTTGCCTATTGAGTTAATGGTTGAGAAAAAAGTAGGTAAGCCAGGTAAAAAAGTGACGGCAGCCGAATTTCGACAAAAATGTCGTGACTATGCGGAAAAGCAAATAGCTGGTCAGAAAGCTGACTTCATTCGCCTTGGTGTATTGGGTGAATGGGATAAACCGTATAAAACCATGGACTTCACATCTGAAGCTAACATTATCCGTGAGCTAGGGCTTATCGTGCGTTCAGGCCATTTAGAGAAAGGCTTTAAACCTGTGCATTGGTGCACCGATTGCGGTTCAGCGCTAGCAGAAGCCGAAGTTGAGTATCAAGATAAGAACTCTCCTTCTATAGACGTAAAGTTTAAAGCAGTCGATACAAATGCAATAAGTGGTCTGTTTGGAAGTTCAAATGGCGAAGGAAGCGTATCTCTTGTTATTTGGACAACTACTCCTTGGACTATGCCAGCTAACAGAGCTGTGTGTGTTCACCCTGAGCTAGAATATAGCTTGATTCAAGTGGTTGATGAGAAAGGTCCCGAGCAATTAATTGTAGCTACTGATTTGGTCGCTGATTGTATGCAGCGCTTTGGTTTTGAAAAATATGAGACGCTGGGTTTATGTCAAGGAAAAGCTTTAGAGCTTCAACAGCTTAACCATGCTTTTTACGACTTTACCGTACCTGTGATTTTAGGTGACCACGTCACTACTGAGTCTGGTACTGGCTGTGTACACACCGCTCCAGGCCATGGTGTTGATGACTTTAATGTTGGTAAAAATTATGACTTAGAAGTCGCTAACCCTGTTGGAGCAAATGGTGTATACCTAGAGGGTACCGAGTTGTTTGCTGGAGAGCATGTATTTAAAGCTAATGATCATGTAGTCGAAGTGTTGAAAGAGCATGGCGCGTTATTACATCATCATGTCTACAATCATAGCTATCCTCATTGCTGGCGTCATAAAACCCCTATTATCTTCCGTGCGACCCCACAATGGTTTGTGAGCATGGATAAAAATGGCTTACGTGAAGAGTCTATTAAAGAAATACATAATACTCAGTGGATCCCTGAATGGGGAGAAAGCCGTATTGAAACTATGGTAGCTGGACGCCCTGATTGGTGTATCTCTCGTCAACGTACTTGGGGCGTACCCATTGCATTATTTGTGCACAAAGACACGGGTGACTTGCATCCTCGTACAGATGAACTAATTGAACATGTTGCAAAGTTGGTTGAGAAAAAGGGTATACAAGCTTGGTGGGATATAGACACTGAAGAGCTACTTGGAGAAGACGCTGAAACTTTCGTTAAAGTACCCGATACCCTAGATGTATGGTTTGACTCAGGTGTAACACACTACTTTGTTGTTGACGCCAGAGATGACATCCCTGCATCTGCAGATTTGTATTTAGAGGGGTCAGACCAACATAGAGGTTGGTTTATGTCTTCACTGATGACATCTGTTGCCACAAAAGGTAAGGCCCCCTATAAACAAGTGTTAACACATGGTTTTACAGTTGATGGTGACGGTAAAAAAATGTCTAAATCTCTTGGTAATACTATTGCTCCACAGCATGTTACTGGAAAATTAGGGGCTGATATTTTACGTTTGTGGGTAGCCTCGACTGATTATCGTAGTGAGATTGCTGTCTCTGATGAAATTTTAAATCGTTCTGCAGATGCTTATCGCCGTATCCGCAATACCGCTCGCTTTTTATTAGCTAACTTAAACGGCTTTGACCCTAAGAAAGATTTGGTTGCCATTGAAGATATGGTTGAGTTAGATAAGTGGGTTATGGGTAGAGTGCACGATATTCAACAAGATATTATTGGCGCTTACGAAAAGTATGACATGCTAGTTGTTACTCAAAAATTAATGCAATTTTGTTCAATAGAGTTAGGTAGCTTCTATTTAGATATCATTAAAGATAGACAGTATACAGCTAAGAGTGATAGCCATGCTCGTCGTTCATGTCAGAGCGCTTTGTATCATATTATTGAAGCCCTAGTTCGCTGGATGGCTCCAATTACTAGTTTTACTGCTCAAGAGTTATGGCAAGAAATGCCTTGGCAACAGGATGAGTTTGTATTTACTGGAAAATGGTATGAAGGCTTACAGCAAGTTAAGCTCGACAGTGAGTTTGATAACGCTTTTTGGCAGCAAGTCTTAATGGTTAAAAATGAAGTTAACCGTTGTATTGAGGCCACGCGTAAAGAAGGTAATATTAAAGGGTCGTTACAGGCAGAAGTTACTTTATATGTTACCAGCGATTTATTTGCGGCTCTTAGTAAGTTAGAAGATGAATTACGCTTTGTCTTAATTACCTCTGGTGCAAGTGTAGTTGAAGTGAGTGAGGCTCCTACAGGGGGATCTGAGACTGAATTACAAGGTCTGTGGGTGGATGTAGCTGTATCTAGTGCAGAAAAGTGCAGTCGCTGTTGGCATCACAGAGAAGATGTGGGCCAAAATGCAGACCACCCAGAGCTTTGTCTTCGTTGTGTAGATAATGTGGAAGGGGATGGTGAAAAACGCTCATATGCTTAATTTGTTTACACAAACAGGCTGGCGATTTTTATGGATCTCAGTTTTGGTAATTGGCTTAGATCAATTCACCAAAGCGTTAGTATTAAAAAATATTGAGTTATATCAGGCGATTCAGATTTTACCTTTTTTTAACTTAACTCACGTCTATAACTATGGTGCTGCTTTTAGCTTTTTGCATGATGCAAATGGCTGGCAGCGTTGGTTTTTTACAGTGATAGCTTTCACGGTCAGTGGCTTTGTTCTTTGGTGGTTAAAACAAACTACTAAGCCACAAATAATGGTTCCAGTGGCTTTTAGTCTAATTATAGGTGGTGCTCTAGGGAATGCCTACGACCGTTTGATATTGGGGTATGTGGTGGATTTTTTAGTGCTGTATTATCAGCAATGGCAGTGGCCTGCTTTTAATGTAGCCGATAGTGCAATATGCTTTGGCGCTCTGTTATTGCTTATTGATATGTTTAAGAATAAAGAGGAAAAACATGACTGATCTAGGCAACAATGCCATTACTCAAGGTAGCGAAGTAGTGCTACATTTTGACTTGAAATTAGCTGATGGTTCGGCCGCTGATAGTACCAGAGTTAACGATAAACCTGCAAAACTAGTGATGGGAGATGGCAATTTAACAGCTAATTTCGAAGCCTGTTTATTAGGATTGAATACTGGTGATAAGAAATCTTTTACTTTAGAAGCTAACGACGCTTTTGGCCAACCGAACCCAGACAATATACATCATTTAGAGCGCAGTAAATTTAGCGCTGATACACCTGCTGAAGAGGGTATGATTATCGCTTTTACCCAACCAGATGGAAGCGAACTGCCAGGTATTGTTAGGGAAGTGACTGGTGACTCAGTGACAGTTGATTTTAATCACCCATTAGCAGGACAAGTCATCACTTTTGATGTGGAAATATTGTCGGTTAATTAAACGTTTTTGAGTTGACACTCACTTTTTTGATTATTTATTGAGGAATACAAATGCACATTCATTTGGCAAATCCAAGAGGATTTTGCGCTGGTGTTGATAGAGCGATAACTATAGTTGAGCGCGCCCTAGAAATGTTCCCTGCTCCTATTTTTGTGCGCCACGAAGTGGTCCACAATAAATTTGTAGTTGATGGTTTAAAAGAGCGCGGTGCTGTATTTGTGGATGAATTGTCAGAAGTGCCAGATGATTGTATTGTTATTTTTTCTGCTCATGGTGTATCTCAAGCAGTTAGGATTGAAGCTGACTCTAGAGGCTTAAAAGTATTTGATGCAACTTGCCCTCTAGTAACAAAAGTACATATGGAAGTGATGAGAGCCAGCCAGAAAGGTATTGAATGTATCTTAATTGGTCATCATGGCCACCCAGAAGTAGAGGGTACTATGGGGCAATATGCTAATGCTGAAGGTGGGATTTACTTAGTCGAGTCTGCCGTTGATGTGGCTGATTTGAGGGTTAAAAATGAAGCTGAATTGTATTATTGTAGTCAAACCACTTTGTCTGTAGACGATACAGCTGATGTTATTGACGCTTTACGAGCGAAATTCCCCGCGATTCAGGGACCACGAAAAGATGATATCTGTTATGCGACGCAAAATCGGCAAGATTCGGTTCGAGAGTTGGCATCTGATTGTGATTTATTGTTGGTGGTTGGTGCTCAAAATAGTTCTAACTCTAACCGTTTAAGAGAGTTAGCTGAAAAAATTGGTGCCAAAGCTCATTTAATTGCAGACGCAAACTGTATTCAGAAAGAATGGCTAGAAAACTCTGAGAATATTGGTATTACTGCAGGAGCTTCTGCTCCAGAGGTCTTAGTACAAGGAGTAGTCGATAGACTAAAAGAGTGGGGAGCCACAAGTGCTACCGAAAGAGCTGGTCGTGAAGAGAACATCGAATTTGCCGTGCCAAAAGAGTTAAGAGTGAAACAAATAACCTAATAGAATTAGTCTTTTTAAAAGCATTCCTTGGGTGTTTTTAGCATTGATTGGTCAATACTAATATTTATACATTGGGTATCTTCGACTTGGCCGTTAATGGCTGTAGCGGTCAGTGTATATGCTGTAGCTGATTCATTACTGACACTAAACTTATAATACTCACTGACAGGCAAGCTTAGCTCTGTTGTTGATGCGTAGCTAATATTCTCCAATCTGAACGCTTCTTGTTGAATCTTTAATTGTAACAACTGTGTGACGCCATCTCCTCTCCTAGATATTAGTATCTGGTTGTTAAAAGAGGGGTAAGCGAATATTGCCATTACGCCAATAATAACAACCACAAACATTAATTCTAGTAAGGTCATACCCTTTATTGAAATCTCTGAGGGACTTACATCGGTTGAGCTTTTTCTTTGCTTAAGTGACATTTCCGTTCCTTAGTTATGCCTTTTTCAAAAATTGAACTACTGTTTATTTAATGGAATGAATAAATTATAGGCTTATTTTTTGTAAGCACTAAGTACGGACGCTTGTTATGTTTAAATATCAAGGTTTAACACTTCTCGAACTTCTAGTTACGATTTCAATACTTGCCTTATTAGTGACACTTGGGGTACCAAGTATCAATAGTGCTCAAAAGACATTGCAGTTAAAAGGAGCTGCTGAAACCTCCTATTTTGCTTTTCAAAAAGCTCGCTCGTTTGCCATTGCTAAAGGTGTAGATATCTCCATTTCTTTTAGAGAAGGGGATGATTGGTGTGTCGCCTTGAGTACAGTCGGAGAGTGTGATTGCCTAATCACTAAGCAGTGTTTGGTTGATGATATCGATTATTCAGTCAATGCTAGTGATTATGGGTTTATTTCAATGCAGCAACTTAAGTTTGGAAAGTTGCAACTCACTACTTTTGATGCTGCCAGAGGGCTGTCTATGGGTCATGCGGGGTCACTGGTTTTTTCAGATGGTCTCAATGAACTAAAACTTATCTTAAGCAATATGGGGAGAGTACGAATATGTTCTGTCAATAATGCCTGGGGAGGGTATGCAAAATGTTAAGTCAAAAATCTAAACAAAATGGCAATAGCTTAGTTGAGTTAATGATCTCTATTGGTTTAGGGTTTGCGTCGATGACAGCAATGTCATCTCTAGTTGGGCATGGTATTGCGTTAAATAGTCAATTAATGACCAAATCTAGGTTGAATGCAGAAATAAATGCAGTATTGGCCGTGGTAAGCCAAGATTTGGGAAGGGCTGGTTATCAAGCTTTTACGAAAGAGTTATTAGACGATCCAACCGCATTTATTAACCCTTTCCACAAATCAGTGGCTTTGTCTGAGTACGATAATGAGTCAGCTAATAGTTGTATTACCTTTGCCTATGACAGAAATAAAAATGGGAAATTAGATGTCATAAATACAAACGAAAATTATGGCTACCGACTAAGAAACAATGCTATAGAAATGAGAGTTGATGGCCTTGGATGTGATAAAGGTGGCTGGCAAGACCTCACCGATTCTACACTTATTAAGGTAAACACACTGAGTTTCGAAACAAGTAAAATTGATGATAAGAATATTGAACAAACTAGGGTAACCATCCAATTGGAGGCTGAGCTACTTAGCGATCCAGATCTCTCTCGCACTGCTGCACTAAGTGTCAGTATTAAAAATTATGATTAGTTGCTCAACATCAAAAGCCTTATGTGGCTTAAGGCTGCAGCGTGGAGCAATTGTGTTATTAACAGTTACCTTGTTACTTGTCATTGTAAGCCTGGTAACACTCTATACGGGCAAGATTCAAAATTTTGAACATAAAATTGTTGTTAATGAACAAAGTCAAATATTAGCAAAAGCGAAATCAGAGGAAGGCCTACAAAGAGTCATAGCTCTGTTAAATGCAGATAAAGGTCTCATTAAAACAATATCAAATACAGCAATAATTTCAGATGGGTTTATAGCTGTTTATGGAGCAGTAGAAACAATATCTAATAATAGAATATTGGTTAGTTTGACTTCCTATGGTTCTTCTCCAGATGGCTTAGCTTCCGCACAAACGCAACAGCAAGTTTTAATTTACCCATTAATGTTCAATGGTCTTATTTCACCAATTCTAGTGCAGGGAGGGGTAGTAAATGAAGGTGAAATTGAGATTGTAGCTAATCCGGATGGATTAGGAGTAGGCAAGCCTTTAAGTATTTGGTCTGATTTACCCATTGACTTTACGTCCAGCGATCATCATTCATGCTTAAAAAATGAATTTGATCAGGGGACATGTAGTACTTCGACTCTTTCAGATTACCTAATGCAAACTAGTGATCTAGCTGAATCTTCGATGACTTTTCCACTTAGTTTGTCGGAGTATCTTTTTAATATCGAAACAACAGACTTGTCTGAACTAAAATCAGAAGCGAAATTTGTTTTTTCTGGGTGTGAGCAACTTACAGATACAAGCTACGGCTTTATATGGATAGAGGGGGATTGTGAAGTAGATTTCAATATCAAAGTAGGTAGCCCTTCAGAACCTGTTGTATTGGTTGTAATGGATGGCGACATTAATTTATTGGATGATGCAATTGTATATGGCCTTGTGTGCTCTTTTCGTTCAAATTACACAGCTCTGAGTTTATCGGTGAATATGCATTCAGGGGCATTTATAAGTGGAGGGCTTGCATCTAACTATGCTCTGGGAATCCATAATACCATTATTCGTGTTGTTTATGATGCTCAGGTTGCAAATGCATTAGTTAGTTTAGATAGTTTGCAAATGTTAGCTAAAGTCCCTGGTAGTTGGAGCAACTTTTAGAGTACCTACTATGTTCAATCAAAAGGGATTTTCATTGGTAGAAGTACTGGTTGCGTCACTTGTCATTGTTATAGGGGTGACAGGCTATGTCACATTGCAAAGTCAATATGTGGTTGCCAACTCTAATTTAAGTTTACGAAGTATAGCGGTTCGGCTAGCAGCAGATAAACTTTCTGATCTTCAATTTTTTGAGCAACTAGATGGCTCAAGTTTCAGTTATGCGATAATAGGTGACAATACCGGTGGTAGCATACCGTTTGGAGACAGAGATATTATTTTATCAGCTAATAATGTGGCACAGACTCATTCCTTTACTATTAGCTGGCAGGTAAGTGAATACTTTTATATTGATAGTGATTTTGACGGCCTGTGCGATATGTGGGTGAAAAGTGGTGACCTAGGCTACCCAGATCCTGAGCCTCAGTATTCAGACATGAAATCTATCAATGTAACTATAGAGTGGACGGACTTGGGCGGATCTCAAAAAATATTTTTACTGTCTGGAGTAGTAATCCCTATTGCAATGGGAAATAGCTTTCAAGCTTTATACAGAGCTTCAAGCTCAACTTCAGTTCCATAGCTCATTAAGTGAGAAAATCCCCCCTTCTTTGCTATGTTTATTACTTAAGATAAATTTTGGTTAAATCAAATTTTATACCTTTAGACGACACCTCATAACTTAAATTTAAAAATATTAGATAACATAGTTTAAGTAAGACCGGGTATGCATGCCTTTTATTTTAATTTGAGAGTGGACTGTGAAAAACAAACAAGCGACAAATTCAAAACATGCTCAATATGGGCTTGGTATGATCGAAGTGCTAGTGACTTTGTTCATATTATCTGTTGGCTTGTTAGGTGTGGCATATTTGCAGTTTGTTGGCTCTTTTACTAATTCAGAAGCGTTGAGCCGCTCCCAATCTGTATTAGTTGCTCAACAATTAACAGAGAGATTGCGGGCCAATGCTACGTTTTCTGCGGTAGGAAATGGGTTGATTGTTGACAATACCTATTTCGATGAAGATATCTACAATTTTGAGACCTTGAGCTGTACCTCTGGTCTTCCCCATGAGTGTTACTGTCTTGAGCGGCCATCAGCTATTCCAAACTGCAATGATAATACTTGTACAGAAGCTGAAGTAGCTGAGTTTGATGGATATGAAGTTTCATGTTCTGCTGTAGCAGCTAATCCAGATTTAGAGATATCTTTAAGCTGTGAAGATAATGACAATGGTGATGCGGTCGCATGTAGTGTGGGCTCTAAACATATAGTGAAATTAACTTGGCCTGTTGAAAACTGGCAAAACATTGAGCGCACGGTTAATAGTGACTGTAATGCCAACAAAAGTACTCCGCATGATTGTGTCTTGATAGAGGTGACATTGTGATGGGGAGACGTAAGCAATCGGGTTTTACTTTAATTGAGTTAATGATTGCTCTTGTTCTCGGCTTAATTATATCTTCATCTATTATTCAAGTAATGGTAAGCAATAATATGACAGAGCGTTTAAATAGGGCTATAGGCTCTGCTCAAGAGAATGGTCGTTTTATTATTTCTAGGATGCGAAATGAGTTATTGATGACGGGGCGTTATGACACCTTACAACCCAACCTCAACACTGACGTTGATACGATCGTTGAATCTGCTTTTGTGTTAAATAATCCAGTGCCTGTGGTTGGAGATTTTACAAATGCAGCAACAAAAGGTTCGATTGAAGGAGCAAATGGATCCAATGACATTCTAATGGTTGGCTTTCAAGGGTTAGAAGACTGTCATGGAAATAAGCATAGTTATCTAGCTGATGAAGAATTTTATGTTGTTAACGAATATTTCGTTGAGGACGCTACTTTAAAATGCCGGGGATACGACGGCAGAGTTTTAAGAGGCCTGAAAGGGTCAGTATCGACAAATGATCCCTATGCTATTTTAGATGACGTTTACAGCTTTCAAGTACAATATGGCATCACAGATACTTTAGCCTCACAAGATAATTCAGCACGGCCTGTTAAGTTCATTGACGCTGACACATTAGCAGCGGAAAAAGCCGCAGGCGCGCAAGTTGTTGCTATTCGCTTAGCCATTTTGTTGAAAGCCGACTCAGAAGTGTTAATCGATCCCGTTCCTTTCTTCAAATTATTTAATGAAGATTCAATCCAACCTTCAGAGCAAAGGCTTTATAAACAATTTGAAACCACTATCACCTTGCGTAATAGCAAAAACTTTATTCGAAGTAGAAATATATGAATTATTTATCCCTTAAAAAACAGTCTGGCATGGTCATGGTTTTTGCTCTTTTAATATTAATGAGTATGACCATTTTGGGCGTTTCTTCAGTTTCAAGCAGTTTAATGCAGAGTAAAATGGCTTCATCTATGCAAAGTCGCTCTCTAGCCTTTGATGCAGCAGAATCTGCCATCGCTGGCGTTATGTTTGAGTCAGAAGATGAAGTTATTCTCAGTGATGATGATTTAAATGACCCTCTCTCAGAGGCTCGGTCTGGGGTACCTCTTGATTTAGAAATTCAAGAATTGAGTTGTTTTGAAGATGCCACATGGACAAATAGAAGCCTCACAAAAGATGGCTTAACTCAAGGCCAACAACATGTTGCTCAAGGTAATTACTCTGATTCTCCTAATGTAAATAGTTGGTCTAGGGCTGCCTTTGTAAGGGAGCAACCTTGTGTTGGCTCTAGCAATGTCATAGGTGGCAGTAACATTAGTTGCCATGTATTTATAGTCAAAGGATGTGGGCAGCTAGAAGACAGTAATTATGCAGTGGCAAATTCTGTAAACGCATCTGTTTTTGCTCCGGCAACTAACTAAGTGGAAAACAATATGACCTTTAATAAAATATTCAGAGTTGTGTTGTTAACATGCTCATTATGCTCTTTTATAACCCTAGCGGATGACTTAGAAATTTATTTAGGTACCGCCGGAAGTGAGGTTACTTACGACCCAAATGTTTTGTTTATAATGGATACGTCGGGCAGTATGACTGGTAAAGATGGAACCACTGAAACTAGGATGTTGCGGGTTCAGAATGCCCTTAAAGAAACCCTTAACTCAGTGACGAATATTAATGCTGGTTTAATGCGTTTTTCAGATTACGGCGGACCGGTTTTATATCCGGTTAGACCTATTGATGATCCTGTATCTCCTGAAATAATTACGTCAATCATACAAGGCACTGATGATGCTTATGAGTTATCCTCATATGTTGATACAAGCAATGACACTTTAAAAATGTCTGAAGGCTTAAACAAAGTTACTTTGGGTTTAAGATTCCAAGCTCTTAATATCCCTACTGGTGCAACCATTACCAATGCTTATATTCGATTTAATTCTGAAAATTTTGATAGTAGTGCCACTAATCTAACATTCAGCGGAGAACTGACTGGAGATTCAACGACCTTTACTGCAGCAAACAATGATATCTCTAATCGTACAAAAACCAGTAGTTCAGTTTTATGGGAAAATGACAATGACTGGCCCGTTTCAGGTGAAACCACTTCAAGTCCAGACTTGAGCAGTGTGATTCAAGAAATTGTAAATCAGTCTGATTGGTGCGGAGGTAACTCTTTAAATATTATTGTGGAAGGGGAAGGTCTTACTTCAAGTAGTGCAAGATTATCAACTGCTTTTGAAGAAGGGAATGGTCTAGGGCCTCAGTTAGTGGTGATCTACGACGACGACACGGCAACAGGTTGTGTAAAAGGGAGCTTAAGCTATCAAGTGGCTTCACAAGATAATAACGCTGAAGAGCGTAATGATGGTTATGAGTCAACAGGAACCGAGCTTACATTTAAATCAAGTTCCAACGCATATGCTGCAGTTCGCTTTAATAATGTAGCTCTGCCACAAGGAGCGACTATTTCGAATGCCTACCTTGAGTTCACGGCTTATCAAACTAGCTCTTCAACTACTGCAAGTTTCAATATATCCGGTGCAGATGAGGACGACCCTAGTAGCTTTCAGAGCTACTCTAGGTACCTTTTAAAAAATAAAAGTAAAACGGCACCGGTAGCTTGGACAAATATTTCAAAGTGGACAAAAAATTATAGCTATCAGAGCCCTTCTGTTGCCTCAATTGTCGAAACTATTGTAAGCCGTTCAGGCTGGGAGTCTGGCAATGACATGGTGTTTATTTTTTCTGACTTCGTTGGTACTCGAGGTGGGTATACCTACAATGGGAAACCTTCTGGCACAGTTCGTTTAATTATAGAATATGAAGGGACTGCTACACCGGGAAGTACCTCTACTGTAAGAGAATATCTAATTAGTCAGGTAGACTCACTTGCCGCCAGTGGTTTCACTCCAATCGTCGATACCTTATATGAGGCGGCTAGTTATTACGGTGGCTTAGATGTTTATTATGGTTTAACCCGAGGCCAAAGTAGCGTTTCTACAACTGTGAGGAAAAATACTAGGGTAAGTCACCGTCTTTCATACATTGGTAGTGACTCAGTTTTACCTAATGGATGTAGTGAAGATAACCTCAGTAGTAGTGATTGTGTAAATGAGTATATTCCTAGTGGCGCTAAATACATCAGCCCAGTAGTTGATAAAGTATGTCAAACTAATAATCACATTGTATTGCTGTCAGACGGTGTAGCTAACTACAATCACAGTGTGGGTGAAATTGAGTCCTTATTAGGACAGTCATGCTCTGGTAGTGGCGGTGAAGAGTGTGGGGTCGACCTTGTAAAGAACATTGGTGACGGCGATGACTCTAAAATTGAAACCAGAGTGTTCACCCATACGATTGGTTTTGCTGCTAGTAACACTGCAAATGACTTTTTGAGTGACCTTGCATTGTATGGCAATGGGGATTTTTATACAGCTGATAACACTGAAGATTTGGTCACTGTTTTTCAATCCATTTTAAAGACTGTAAAAGATGTTAATGCTACCTTCGTTTCGCCAGGTGTAGCTGTTAACCAACTGAATAGGCTGACACATAATGATGAATTGTATTTTGCTTTGTTTAAGCCGGCAGAAGGATCTTTATGGCCAGGTAATGTAAAACGTTATCGCTTAGATGGCTCAGATATACTCGATAAAAATGGCTTGAATGCCGTTGATAGTGTCACAGGCTTTTTCAACGATAGTGCACATAGTTATTGGTCAGTATTAGAAGATGGTAATGATGTACGTGAAGGTGGTACGGCTGCACAAATGGACCTACCAAGAAATGTATATACCTTTGAAGATACCGGTACCATAGTTAAAACTACTAATGTGCTAGATGAAGATAATAGCGATATTACTATTGATGATTTGGCTGTAGCAACAACGGCAGATCCAGAGGAAACCCGTGAAGTATTATTGAAGTGGGCTAGGGGAGTTGATGTCAAAGACGATGACAATGACGGTAGCGCTACTGACGCTCGTTTATCTATGGGCGACCCTATTCATTCTCAGCCTGTAATTGTCAACTACTCTACAACTGAAAGTGCAGTGTTAGTGGCGACTAATCATGGGTTTTTACACTCATTTGATCCTGATACAGGTGAAGAAAATTTTGCCGTTATCCCCAAAGAATTATTAATAAACTTGTATGACCTATACCAAGACTCATCAACGTTTAGTCATATATATGGCTTAGATGGTGACATGGTATTACGTACAGAAGGTTCAAATATATATTTGTATGTTGGAATGCGTCGTGGTGGTGACAATTACTATGCGTTCGATATCACAAACAAAACCTCACCAAAGCTACTATTCAAAATTGATGGTGGGGTTGGCGACTTTGCTAATTTAGGTCAAACCTGGTCTAAACCTACTGTGACTCAAATTAAAGTTGGATCGGCAACAAAGAATGTTTTGATATTTGGTGGTGGCTACGACGAAGACCAAGACAGTAAAGCAGTACGAAGTGCTGATTCAGTTGGTAATTCTGTATTTATAGTCGATGCTGATAGCGGTGATTTGATTTGGTCAGCAGGCAAGCAAGACGCCGACTTAATCTTAGATGATATGCAGTATAGTATCCCTGCTAGAATTTCTGTTATTGATAGAAACAACGATGGATTGGCTGATCATATGTATGTGGTCGATACTGGTGGACAGTTATTTAGACTGGATATTATGAACGGTGAGTCGGTAAGTGATTTAGTTAGTGGTAGCTTACTTGCAGACTTTGGTGGCGATACTGAAGAAGACAATAGGCGCTTCTACTATGGTCCTGATGTAGCTGAAATTAATATTAGCTCAGATTTATATTACGCGGTTACCCTGGGGTCTGGTTACCGAGCTCACCCATTAGATGATGTTATTAATGACCATTTTTACATGGTAAAAGATACAGGGATTTTTAATTTTGATGAAGATGGATATTATACTTATCCAAATGCAGCTTTTGGATTAAGTGATTTATATGATGCAACAGATCACTTGCTTACCTCCTCAGACTCAGCAGCACAGCAATTGGCTACAGATGAGTTTTCGGAATTAGATGGTTGGTATATACGATTAGACACGGGTGGAGAGAAGGTATTAGCGTCTCCATTGATACTCGATTACCAAGTAATCTTTACAACTTATTTACCCGCTACCGCTAGTGAAAGTTCATGTGCACCACCAACAGGTAACAGCAGAGCATATTTAGTTGAGCTCATTAATGGTAACGCAGTAGTCGACCTCAATGATGATATGTATACAGAACATGAAGATAGGTATGCACTGCTGAAGCAAACAGGTATCGCTCCAGAAACAAAAATTTTAATAGAAGATATTATAAACCCCGTTATTTGTTTAGGTACTGAGTGTGCATCCACTGTGATTGAGCTAGACGAAGATGGTAATCAAGTTGAGTGTGGTTCAGATTTCGAGTGCCTTGCAGAAAATATATATAGCAACTTTGAAAGAGTGCAACAAAGTAGCTGGAAAACAGAGACAGAAAGAGAGTGATTAATAAAATGAGATTAAATAATAAACAAAAATACAAAGGTTTTACCCTAGTAGAGCTGATGATTACAGTCGCAATTGTTGGGATCATTACAGCCATTGCATTTCCAAGTTATCAAGGCTTTATAAAAAGCACCAACCGAGGTGCAGCACAAGCTGATTTAATGAGTTTAGCATCAGCTCTTGAAAGGCATAAAGCAGCAGCATTTACCTACAAAGCGGCGGCAGAGTCATCTGCTGATACAGGCAAGCCAGAGATTTTTCATCAACATTCACCATCTAATGAACCCTACGATGACCGTCAGTATGACTTATATATCAGTGAAGCAAGTGGCAGTGCATATGTTATTGAAGCTCGACCTGTTACAGGTAGCCTTCAGGCTTCAGATGGCAAGCTTGCCTTTTATAGTGATGGCAGGAGAGCGTGGGACGAAAACAACAATGGTAGTATTGGTAGCGATGAATATTGTTGGAATTGCTAACTTACAAAAGTACTAAATTTTAGCTGTGGATAGCTTTAACGCGACCCACAGCGCCATCTTCTAGTTTAACTTTTATTCCATGGGGGTGTTGTGGAGAATTTGTTAATATTCTTGCTACATAACCTTCTGTTAACTTGCCACTGCTTTGGTCTTGTTTCAATACAATAGATACCATTTCACCTATTTTTATATTTGCACGTTCATTACCTTCCATTGATATACCCCTTTAATCGTCACTTGTTTTATCTTTAAATTCACACAGGTCTTCTATGATACAACTGCCACAGCGCGGTTTACGAGCAACACAGGTATAGCGACCGTGAAGAATAAGCCAGTGGTGCACATCGACTTTGAATTCAGCTGGAACTACTTTTAGTAGCTTTTGTTCAACTAAATCAACATTTTTGCCCATAGCGAATTTAGTACGGTTAGATACTCTAAATATATGTGTATCTACCGCAATGGTAGGCCAGCCAAAAGCTGTGTTCAGAACGACATTAGCAGTTTTGCGTCCTACACCGGGTAGAGCCTCTAGGGCTTCTCGGCTCTCTGGCACTTCACCATTATGCAAGTCTACAAGCATTTGGCAGGTTTTCATGGTGTTCACTGCTTTGGTGTTAAATAAGCCAATAGTTTTTATATAGGACTTTAAGCCCTCTAGCCCGAGATCTAATATGGCTTGAGGAGTATTGGCAATCGGGTATAGCTTATCTGTTGCTTTATTTACCCCAACATCGGTAGCTTGTGCCGATAAAAGCACAGCTATAAGTAGTTCGAAAGGGGTGCTGAAATTGAGCTCTGTTGTAGGGTGAGGATTGGCATCTCGCAAGCGAGTTAATATTTCTAGGCGTTTTTGTGTATTCATGTTTTGGTCTTTATTTAGCTGCTTTTCTTCTAGCTTTCTGTAGTCACTCTAGCCCGTTCGACTACTTTTGATTTTTTGTTAGCTGCAAAAATGTTTTCCATGTGATTATCGAGCACATTTTTTAAGGCGATCAACAACCCCATACCCAAGAATGCTCCTGGTGGCAAAATAGCCAATAAAAAAGGACTATCTGTTTCAAACACGGTAATTTTTAAGCTGGTGGCCCAATCACCTAAAAGTAGATTCGCCCCATCAAATAAAGTACCGTAACCCAATAGCTCACGAAACCCACCCAATAATATTAATACCAAAGTAAACCCCATCCCCATCATGAAACCGTCAAAAGCTGACTTTCCTATGGTATTTTTAGAAGCATAGGCCTCCGCTCGGCCAATAATGGCGCAGTTTGTCACGATAAGTGGGATAAATATGCCTAAAGCTTGATATAACTTAAAGGTGTATGCGTTCATTAAGAGTTGCACTATGGTTACAAATGCAGCAATGATCATCACAAAAATAGGGATTCGAATTTCGCTTGGGACCCAGTTTCGTATAATGGATACACAAGTATTTGAGCCAATTAACACTAAGGTTGTTGCTAGGCCCAAACCCAATCCGTTGGTTAGCGTAGCTGTAACCGCTAGTAATGGACATAGGCCAAGTAATTGCACCAAGGCTGGGTTGTTTTTCCAAAGACCTTGCCAAGTTAACTCTTTAAGCTCATTCATCGTTAGAAACCTTTTGACTGGCTTGCTGGGTAATTGAGCAGCCATTTACCTCGCTTGAAATATCTACTTGATTAGCGAGGTAATATTCGATGCTCTTTTTAACTGCATTAACAACTGCTCTTGGGGAGATAGTCGCTCCTGTAAATTGATCGAATTGACCACCATCTTTTTTAACAGCCCAATTTGACAGTAAGGCGTCTGAATAGATTTTGTCATTAAAAGATAATACCCAGTCATTTATTCGTAAATCTATTTTATCACCTAAACCAGGGGTTTCTTTGTGTTTGATTACGCGAACGCCAGTTACCATAGCTTCACCTGGGACTGATGCTGTTTTTACGCCGACCAATAACTCTATTTTTCCGCTATATCCATCAGGTGCAGTAGTCTCAATGGCTACTGCGGTAGGCTCACCTTTTAATGTTGCTCGATAAATGTGCTTTGGTAACTTATCACCGAGTAAAGGCGCTGAATTTACAATAACGCAATCAAACTGAATTTGGTTATCATATGAGCTTTTGTCTATTACTGCATTTAACGTATCTAATAATTTCTTTTGTTTTTGAGCCGCTATTTGTTCTACTGTTCCAAAATAAGTAATTGATATTAATGCCGTGGTGACAAGGGCGAAGACGGCTAAAATAATGCCATTTTTCCCCATAGAATCCTTGATAGTCGTGGGTGTTTCTGGCTGTTGCTCTACTTGCTCGCTTTCATGCTCACTCATCGTTTATTCCCCGTTTGTTCGTCTTAATAGGGCTGTGACCATAGGTACGAGGTCGGGTGTAATAGTCAATAAGTGGCACAGCCATATTCATTATTAATACGGCAAAAGCGACAGCATCTGGGTAACCGCCCCAAGTGCGAATAACGTAAACCCAAAAGCCAATTGCGGCCCCAAATACCAATCTACCTTTATTGGTAGTGCAGGCTGATACCGGGTCTGTGGCAATAAAAAACGCACCTATAATGATGCTGCCATTTAATAGATGGAATATACCTGAGGGGTAAACATCAGAGTCAGCTATAGACATAATAATTGCGCAAACTACAGTAGTGGTCAGCATTCCTACAGGGATGTGCCAGTTGATGACTTTTTGCTTGATAAGATATAAACCGCCTAATAAATACCCTAGACTTATCCAGCTAGACGCCACACCTATGCCGGGTACTAAGCTATCAAAAATTGGTAACTCTATACTTTCTGAGTAGGTTAGGTTCTGTGCTATGGCTGTTTTTGCTGTATCTAATGGCGTTGCCATGGTGACACCATCATAATCAGTTTTTAATTGCGCAATGCTAAAACCATCCACACTAAAGCCAGTAAAAATAACATACAAGGCATCATTAAAGTTATGACTGTATTGTGCCAACCCTGCAGGTGGAAGCCACTGAGTCATTTGTACAGGAAACGAAATAAGCAACATTACGTAGCCAGCCATCGCGGGATTAAATACATTAAACCCTAGGCCTCCATATAGCTGTTTTACTATGGCGATAGCAAAAAAACTGCCTAAAACTACTATCCACCAAGGTGCAAAAGGGGGGATACTAATCGCCAACAGCACGGCTGTTAATATTGCACTGTAGTCTTTAATTGCACTTTCAAAATCTTTCTTACGTAACTCCAAAATGGCTGCTTCTGTCACCACTACTGTAATAATGGCTAACATTACTTGAACTAGCGTGCCCCATCCAAAGAACCACGTTTGTAATAATACTCCGGGTAACAAGGCTAAGATAACCATTCGCATTACCTGCCCGGTGTTTCTGCGGACATGTTGGTGCGGAGAGCTGGCTAATTTAAAATTCATGATTTATCGTCTTCTGTTTTCTGTGAAGCATCTTTTGCGGCCTTTTTTGCTTTTGCTTTTGCCACAGCTGCTGCAATTCTTTGCTTTTTCTGATCTAGCCCTTGTGACTCTTTATTGTCTTTATCTAGGGACTGAAGCGTATCTTGTTTAGTCGTTACGTCATCCGCTATTACTTGGTCTGAATTGGCGGCAAGTTTTTTAGCTTTGGCTTTAGCCACAGCGGCGGCTACACGCTGTTTTTTCAGTGCTAAATTTTCAGCTTGGATATCGTCTGATTGTGTCTCTTTAGTATTTTTTTCTACAGCACTATTAGCGTTATCAGGGTACCCAATGCTATTTTCGGCTTCTTTTTCTTCTCGTTGTTGAGCTAGCTTTTTAGCTTTTGCTTTAGCGATAGCTGCGGCTACCTTGGCTTTTTTATCTATTGCCGGTTTGTCTTTATTGTCTAACGTGTCGGCTACGTCTGCATCTTGAAGCATTACTTTAGAATCAGCTGAATCGGTATCACTGATTTCAGTGGGCTCTAAATTAGCTGTTTTTGACTCAGTTTGCTGTAGCGCTTTTTGTGCCGCTTCTTTTTTAGCCTTGGCTCTGGCAATGGCTGCTTGGACTCTTTCGTTAGAACTAGCTTTGGTGCCACTATTCTCGTTAGCTTTGTGGGGGGCTATAGACTCATCAGCATTACTCATACCCTTAGCTGTAGCTTCTTTTTTGGCTTTGGCTCTTGCTAAAGCAGCTGCAATTTTATCTTTTGCAGTATTACCACTATCAGACATTGCTTGTTTTCGGGCTTCTGCCGCTAAGCGATGTTTTTCATCTCTCGCTTCTTGTTCTGCTATTAATCTGGCTGCTCGTTTTTCAAAGCGCTCTCTTGCTTTGTCTGCTTTGACTTTTTCGTCTTGTTCTAACTTAATCTCAGATTTAGCTACTCGATAATAATGAACAAGAGGAATATCACTTGGGCAAACATAGGCACATGCACCACATTCAATACAATCAAATAAATTGTAATCTTGAGCTTTGTCTAATTCTTTTCCTTTAGCATGCCAAAATAACTGTTGTGGGAGTAAATTAGCAGGACACACATCAGCGCAAGCGCCACATCTTATACAGGCTTGCTCTTTTCGTGTTTGGCTTTCTTTGGCGTCGGGTAACAGAATACAGTTTGTGGTTTTAACTACAGGTACACTTTCATCCGTGATGCTAAAACCCATCATAGGACCACCCATGATGGCTTGGGGTTGTTTTTGAGCTTTACTATTGTAATTTGCTTCATTAAATAAATGTGAAACAGGGGTGCCAATCGGGGCCCAAAAGTTTCCAGGTGTTTCGACTGCTCCACCAGTTACCGTTACAACTCTTTGCACTAAGGGCTTTCCTGAAAATATCGCATCAGAAACCGCAAAACAAGTACCTACATTATGCATGATAACGCCAACATCAATAGGTAAACCCTTAGCCGGTACTTCCCTGTTGGTTAATACTTGAATCAGTTGTTTCTCGCCACCTGCAGGATATTTTGTTGGAATATCAACTACTTGGTAGTTGGAATTTTCCTTGCAGGCCACTTCCATGGCTTCTATCGCTTCGGGTTTATTTTTTTCAATAGCGATAACAACACACTTCGGATTTAGCAAGTGACATAATACGTCTATACCCTGTCTAATCTGCCACGCATGTTCACGCATTAATCTATCATCTGACGTAATGTAAGGTTCACACTCAACGCCGTTAATAATTAAAAATTCTACCTGTTTTGTTGTGCCTATTTTGATATGGGTTGGAAATCCTGCTCCTCCCATGCCGCTGATCCCCGCATTACAGATAGCACCTATTACGTCCATCTTGGACTGTTTTTGATAATCAACCATGGGAGTGAGGGGGAGCCATCTATCTTGTTGATCTGTTTCTATTTTAATAGTTAGTTCTGGTAAGCCAGAAGGATGGGCTGAAACATGCTCGCCTATCGATAGTATTTTTCCTGAGCTTGGGGCGTGTATTGGTACTGCAAAAGGGTTGC
Organism: Paraglaciecola marina; assembly: GCF_004360155.1. GTDB lineage: Bacteria > Pseudomonadota > Gammaproteobacteria > Enterobacterales > Alteromonadaceae > Paraglaciecola > Paraglaciecola marina. Next base: position 271,629 of record NZ_ML178721.1, read on the forward strand.
TACTTTGGGTAAGTGGCTCGCCTTTTAATACAGCTTGCCCCTCAGAAACAATCACCTGGCCTTCTACACCTATATGTTGTTTTACCGGTACATATAAATATTTTGATAAGGGTAACTGTGCAATTAGGTTTTGATTTGATAATGTTTTTTGCTCAGCAGGAAATACTCCACCGTGGAAATCCCACAGCTCGTTGTTCTCTAGCTTCTTAACAATGTCATCAAAGTTATTGTCCATACTTGTGCTTACTTCACCTGTTTAATGGGTATGCTTTTATCTATATCCCAGCGCCAACTCGCAGTGCTTTGCGGTACGGGAACCATATCAATACAGTCAACAGGGCAGGGCGCCACACATAAATCGCAGCCAGTACACTCATCAGTTATGACTGTATGCATTTGTTTAGCAGCACCTAAAATAGCATCCACAGGGCAAGCTTGAATACACTTAGTACACCCAATACATTCAGCCTCACGAATAAAGGCTACTTTTTTGACATCTTCTGTACCATGGGCCGCATCTAAGGATTTAGCTTCAACTCCCATCAAGTCAGCGAGCTTTTTTATAGTCGCTTCGCCACCTGGAGGGCATTTGTTAATGTCATCACCGTTTGCAATAGCTTCTGCATAGGGTTTACATCCTGGGTAACCACATTGCCCACATTGGGTTTGTGGTAGAATTTCATCTATTTGTTCAACTAAAGGGTCGCCTTGTACTTTGAATTTTACAGCGGCAAAGCCCAATACCAAACCAAATATTAGGGCTAAGACCCCAATGGCGCATAATGCGGTAAATATTGCGAAACTTAATGACATTAAAATTTCACCAAGCCAGTAAAGCCCATAAATGCTAATGACATTAAACCAGCTGTAACCATACCAATAGATGCGCCTTTAAAGGGTTTTGGAACGTCAGCTATCGCTAATCTTTCACGCATAGCTGAGAATAAAATGAGAACCAAAGAAAAACCTAATGCTGCACCAAAACCATAAATAATAGATTCTACAAAGTTGTGGTCGTGATTGATATTAAGTAAGGCTACGCCGAGCACCGCGCAATTTGTAGTTATTAAAGGCAAAAATATTCCAAGTAGACGATACAAGGTGGGACTAGTTTTATGAACTACCATTTCTGTAAATTGTACCACTACAGCAATAACAAGAATAAAACTTAAGGTGCGTAAATAACCCAAACCCAAGGGCAATAAAATATAATGCTCGACTAAATAGCTAGATAAAGAGGCAAGGGTGAGAACAAATGTTGTCGCCATGGACATACCAATAGCCGTTTCTAGCTTTCCTGACACTCCCATAAATGGGCATAAACCAAGAAACTGTACTAATACAAAGTTATTGACTAAAACGGTGCCGATTAAAAGTAGTAAAAATTCACTCATCTTAAGTGGTATGTGCCTGAGGTTGTTATAGGGTACTCATTATCTTTATTTCAGAGCCTATTAACAACTTGATATTCAAATGTTTACTGGGAAAAGTTGAATAGTGGAAGAAAATCTTAAAATCATAAGAATAAAGAAGGTTGTGATTACATAATAGAAGCTTGAATTGGCTCCCCCTCCCCGACTCGAACGGGGGACCTGCGGATTAACAGTCCGTCGCTCTAACCAGCTGAGCTAAGGGGGAATTCAATTTGTGTTGAATATGAATTATCAAATTCATTGTCTGCAGCGATATTGGCTCCCCCTCCCCGACTCGAACGGGGGACCTGCGGATTAACAGTCCGTCGCTCTAACCAGCTGAGCTAAGGGGGAACATCTATCGTCACTTCAAAACAGAAGATTTAGTAAATCAAGCTNCATCTATCGTCACTTCAAAACAGAAGATTTAGTAAATCAAGCTGCTTTTCAACGGTGGCGAATCTTAATGAGCATACTGCTCCCTGTCAATACTCGTCGGCAAGTATTTTAATGTTTTTAATGAATTAATTTTTTATGGCAAAATCATTGTTTTATTTTTGTGCAAATTGTTCAAATTCTATGTGTTTTTACTTAAAGATCGTTTTTATGTTTTGTTATAGCTTTTTGTTATTAATAATGTGTTGAGTACTGTTTTTAATTACAGTGTTTAACGAAACTGTAACCTTTGAAGGCCTTGCAAAAGGTTAGTGGTTACCAACGTAAAGTCGGAGGGGATCTATCTTCACCCAGCGTAATATAAAGCGCCTAGGCAGTTATCCACTTAACCTGTGGATAAGGTTGTGCATTAAATTGTAACTTAATAAAATTTGAACACGATTTCATTGTCAATAGGTCAAATTAAAAAGATCATAAATTTTTTAAAATTACTTTAATATCAATTGCTTATGCGTATTTTACGCGATTGCGTTAATAAAAAATAAATTTTATATTTTTATTTACAATTTCTTGTGTGTTGTTTTTAAAGAAAAAAATAAAAGTTGCCTCATATTTGTTTTTTTAAATTTAAAACTAAGGGTTTATTTTCTTTATGCTTTGTACTAGACCGCTGTCACACAAATGTAATAACGGAAAAGCGTCAAAATTTAGACTAAAGTATGTCTTTTATTTGATACACTTGTAAATATTGTTTTTGTTAACAATATAACAACATTTTTAACTTGGAAAATAGCCAATAACTCAACCAAAATCGCGTATTATTGAGCTGAATTATTATAATGCGCTGTCTTTAGGCAGGTTTGAAATTTAACTAGCCATTTTTATGTCATATGCTTGACCCAATCTTTAGTTCTATTTCCACGCAAAACTTAATCAAATATAGTGAGTATTTTTAGTCTTGAAAACAAAAGCTAAGCAGTCCCCAGATTTGTTGAATAACAATATTGCAGTGACGATTCGAAAAATGACTACTCCAATGATCATCGGAATGGTCGTTATGATGACCTTTGGTTTAGTTGATACGTTTTTTATCGGTATGCTGGGCACTCAGGAACTCGCTGCTATTAGTTTTACATTTCCGGTCACCTTTACCGTAATTAGCTTAAATATTGGATTAGGGATTGGCACTTCTGCCGTTATTGCAAAATTATTAGGAGCAAGAAAACAAACCCAAGCAAAAGAAACGGCTACAGGTGCATTGATGTTGACAATGTTGATGGCAGTTGTGCTGGCCGTCCTCGGTGTATTCACAATCGACCCTATTTTCAAATTGATGGGGGCAGATGAAGCACTATTGATATTTATTCGTGAGTATATGGTGATTTGGTATGGTGCTGGTGTCTTTTTGTCTATGCCTATGGTGGGTAACAGTGTATTACGGGCTGCTGGAGATACCAAAACACCCAGCATTGTCATGGCCACAAGTGGTGTCATTAACGTTATTTTAGATCCACTTTTAATTTTTGGCTTGGGTCCAATACCGGGAATGGGAATTCAAGGAGCCGCTCTGGCAACACTTATCGCTTGGGGACTAGCGGTTATTTATATATTCTATATTTTGGCGATACAGCGGCAGTTAATAGAGCCTAGGCTGCTTAATTGGCAAGAATTAAAGCGTAGCTCAGGTGGTATCTTAAAAATAGGTTTGCCAGCGGCGGGGGCAAATATGCTAACACCGATCTCAACGGGAATAGTTACGGCTATTATTGCAGGTTACGGGCCTTCTGCGGTGGCTGCTTGGGGAGTAGGTGGTCGGTTAGAGTCAATAGCATCCATAGTGGTGTTGTCTTTATCTATGTCATTACCTCCTTTTATTAGTCAAAACTTAGGGGCAAATAAGTTAGAGAGAGTGAGCGAAGCTTTTTCGGTTTGTGCTAAATTTGTTTTGGTTTGGCAAGGCATTATTTTTATTATTGTTGCGTTATCGTCTAAGTTCATCGCTGGTATTTTTACAGATGAGCCTGATGTAGTAAAAATCATTGTGTTATTTTTAGTTATTGTACCTATTGGATATGGTTTCCAAGGGCTCACCATTTTAGCGAATTCATCTTTTAACGCTATGCATATGCCAATGGCAGCTTTATCTCTAAATATTATAAGGCTTTTTGTTTTTATTGTGCCCTTTGCATTTATTGGTAGTCACTACTTTGAGTTAGTGGGGCTGTTCTGGGGGTCGGTTGCAGCAAATGTAATGGTTGGATGTATTGCATTTATTTGGTTTAAAAAAGTGTTAAAAACACATTTGGCAGTTGAAGATATGAAGAAAGAGTTGGTATGAGCAGAGCATTTGAAATTTCGTCAGAGTATTCACCAGCAGGGGATCAACCCTCCGCAATAAAAGCATTAGTTGAAGGCTTAGAAGATGGACTTGCTAGGCAAATTTTACTAGGGGTAACAGGCTCTGGTAAAACTTTCACTATGGCCAATGTCATCTCTAAAGTGCAACGGCCTACTTTAATCTTGGCTCACAATAAAACCTTAGCTGCGCAATTATACGGTGAGATGAAAGAGTTTTTCCCAAACAATGCGGTGGAATACTTCGTATCTTATTACGATTACTATCAACCAGAAGCTTACGTTCCTTCTAGTGATACCTTTATAGAAAAAGATGCATCTATTAATGAACATATTGAACAAATGCGTTTGTCTGCCACAAAGTCTTTAATGGAAAGGCGAGACGTTATTATTGTATCTAGTGTATCTGCTATTTATGGTTTGGGTGATCCTGAGTCTTATATGAAAATGTTAGTGCATTTTCGTCAAGGGGATATCATGAACCAAAGGGATATCTTGAGGCGCCTAGCTGAAATCCAATATACCCGCAATGATGTGGCTTTTGAGCGCGGTACTTTTCGAGTACGAGGTGATGTGATTGATGTATTTCCAGCCGATTCTGAACGCCATGGTATCCGCGTAGAGTTATTTGATGAAGAAATTGAACGGATCAGTATCTTTGATCCTTTAACCGGGGCCGTGGAGAAAACCGTTACACGTGCCACCGTTTTCCCAAAAACCCATTACGTGACACCCAGAGAAAAGATTTTAGATGCCATTAAACATATTAAAGTTGAGCTGAAAGAGCGCCAAGAGCAGTTGAAGTCAGTCAATAAGTTAGTAGAAGAACAAAGGGTATCGCAGCGTTGTCAATTTGATATAGAAATGATGCAAGAGTTAGGTTATTGCTCTGGGATTGAAAACTATTCGCGGTATTTGTCTGGTCGTAATCCCGGGGATCCGCCTCCAACATTAATAGACTATTTTCCAGCGGATGGTTTGATGTTTATTGATGAGTCTCACGTTACGGTTTCTCAAATTGGGGCTATGTATAAAGGTGATCGTTCCCGAAAAGAAACCTTAGTAGAATATGGGTTTCGATTGCCTTCAGCTCTAGATAATCGACCATTAAAATTTGAAGAGTTTGAACAGATTACCCCGCAAACTATTTATGTTTCAGCTACACCAGGTAAGTTTGAATTAGCTGCAGCTCCTGACGACATAGTAGAACAAGTGGTTCGTCCTACAGGTTTAATTGATCCTGAAATAGAAATCCGTCCGGTTGCCACCCAAGTTGATGACTTGTTATCTGAAATTCATATCTGTGTTGCAAAGAATGAGCGGGTATTGGTTACAACCTTAACCAAGCGTATGGCTGAAGACCTCAGTGATTATCTTGATGAACATGGCGTTAAAGTGCGTTATCTACACTCAGATATCGACACTGTTGAGCGAATTGAAATTATAAGAGACTTGCGGATTGGTAAGTTTGATGTGCTAGTGGGTATTAACTTACTTCGAGAAGGTTTAGATATGCCCGAAGTATCTTTAGTTGCCATACTTGATGCAGATAAAGAGGGATTTTTACGGTCAGATAAATCTCTTATTCAAACTATGGGAAGGGCGGCAAGGCATATAAATGGTCGAGCTATTTTATACGGTGATAGAATTACCGGTTCGATGCAACGGGCCATTGATGTAACAGATGCAAGGCGTGAAAAACAAATTGCCCATAACGTGGCAAATGGTATTACCCCCAAACAATTAAATAAACCTATTACCGACATTATGGATTTAGGGGATGGTACATCTGATAATAAAGTGAAACTTAGGTTGGTGGCCGAAAGCTCTAAGAAGTATCAAGCTTTAAGTACGCCACAGATTTTGCAGAAAATTACTGAATTAGAAAAAGTAATGTTTAAGGCCGCAAAAGAGTTAGAATTCGAAAAAGCGGCGAATTTAAGGGATGAAATTGAAGCATATCGGGCCCAGATTGTAAAAAATTCTTAATTTTTTAAAACCTCCCCAAGCTAAGCAATTCGTGGCTTGAGTAAGATTTTGGGCGCTTTAAAATTGGTGTGATTAGATATTATGCTAAAATTTACGTTGTAATCCTCTCGGGCCTTTTTTAATATGGTTATTAGTATCAATAAACATACCTATATATGGATGCGCCATGTTAAACCGTCTTCAAGAATCGGATATCAAATTATTACGAGTTTTTTATGCTGTAGCTTCATGCAATGGCTTTACTGCAGCAGAACCAGTGCTTCGTATGCAGCGCCCTAATATTAGTGCTGCAATTAAAAAGTTAGAAGAGCGTTTAGATTTAGTTTTGTGTCACCGTGGCCGCGGTGGCTTTCAAATGACAAAAGAAGGCGAAGTCGTTTTCCAAGAAACCAAACGTATCTTCAACTCTTTTGATAACTTTGTGTTTAACTTAAAAAGTCTACATGATGATTATTCTGGTCACATTACTTTAGTGATGATGGCTGGGTTACCTCTGTCATATCATTTAGCCGTCAGTAAGTCTGTTAAAAGTACCATGAAAAAGTTTAATGATATTCATGTCAATATACAGACACGATTATATAACGAAGTTGAACATGTTGCTCTATCTGGAGAATGCCACCTTGTATTATCAACTTACGATATGGTTAAACCTGAGTCTGTCACTTTCCATCCTATAGAGATAGCATGTAAAGGACGTTTATATTGTGCGCCATCTCACCCTCTAGCAAAGTACAAAGACGGTTTACCAGCTAGTATTAATATTAGTGATTATCCTGCTATAGGTATTTCTGGCTTGTCATCTGCCAATTATATTTGTGATGATATACGCATGGGTATTCAAACATTCTCTGATTCTTTTGATGCGTGTTTATCAGCCATTATGACAGGTGAATATGTCGGCTTGTTACCGGACTATATGTTAACTAACCAAGCGGCTGGTTTAGGACTAGTACCAGTGGGTGGCAGCATGTTTGAATTTAGCCATGATTTGTTTGTGATGAACGGTAAAAACACCCGTTTAAATCCAGTCCTCAGGCATTTGATTAAAGAAATCTCCTACTTTATTCAACAAGTCTAATTCATTTTTACCCTTGTAAAATCAGTAGGATATCCAAGGCCATTGGTGTTCTACTGTTAATCCCTTATTAAATACTCCTGTTGTTAGTTATTTTAAGCATCAAATATAAATAACTGAAGTGAATCTTGACTATTTTAAGCACTACATGCCCATAAATTTCAGTATACTCATTGACTTACCTCATAATACTAAGGAACCAATGTGCGAATTAAGTCGCCTGACAATATCTTGTCGTTAGATAATATTTTACCTGAAGAACCACTATTAATGATGGGGGCGGGACCTGTGCCTATTCCTGCCAGAGTTGCGGCTGCTAATGGTATTGTTATCAATCACCTAGGCGATACGATGGCGCAAATTATCGAGCAAGTTAAACTGATGTCTCGATATGTTTTTCAAACTGAAACTGGGCACATTTTAGGTGTCGCAGGTCCAGGTTCAGCAGCAATGGAAATGGCCGTGGCAAACTTGGTCGTACCAGGTAGTAAAGTGTTAAGCGTGTGTAATGGCTTTTTTAGCGGCCGTTTAGCTGAAATGGCAGAGCGTGTTGAAGCTGATGTTGTGCGTTTAGTCGTAGAAGAAGGCCAAAGTGCAGACCCTGAAGTCGTTGCTGATTATATTGAAAAGCACCAGCCTCAAGTATTGACCATAGTCCAAGGTGAAACCTCGAGTACAGTATGTAATTCTGAGTTGGCAGCAATAGCCGCTGCTGCGAAAGAGCGCAATTGCTTAGTGATTGTTGATGCCGTGTGTACTTTAAGTACCATGGAGTTCGATATGGACGCTTGGGGAATAGACGCGGTTATTACTGGAGGGCAAAAAGGTTTGTCGTGCATACCTGGGGTGTCACTCATTGGGTTTTCAAATAAAGCGTGGGAGCATATCCAGTCTCGTTCAGATCAATTACGTCATTGGTGTTTAGATGCTAAGTTGGCTGACCAGTTTTGGTATAAAAAGTCTTATCACTATACCGCACCCGTATCAGGCATTTTGGCCATCCATGAAGCATTACGTTTAGTTTGCACTGAGACTCTAAAAAGTAGATTTGATAGACATCAACGCAGTTCATTAGCCTTGCAGGTTGGTATAGAAGCTATGGGATTAGATTTATATGTTAAACCTACTGCCAGACTCAACTCAGTGGTTGGGATCTCTGTGCCAAATGGGATAGATGCAAAGCAGCTATTAAGTACTATGTCTAACCGGTACAAGGTCGAAATATCAGGTTCTTTTGGTGCAAATATAGTGCGTATTGGGCAAATGGGAGAGCAGTGTAGGGCCCATAATTTGTTTCGAACCCTACACGCTTTTGGTACCAGTTTTAATGCCCTTGGTCACAAACTCGATGTGCCTGCTGGCATGGCTGCTTTAGAAAGCTCATTAGATAAAAGTGGCTTTGAGGATCACATATGATTGTTGAGGTAGGCCACTAAATTTTTTCCTGCCTGACTAATATGTTGTTTTAGAATTTGTTGGGCTTGGCCTAGTTGTTTTTTCTGCAAGGCATTTAATAATTGATAATGTTCTTTTTGACTGTTTTTTTGATAGTTTAATTCCATATTTTGAAAGCCAATATATCTAGAACATAATTGATGTAAGTTGTTTATATTATTAAAAAGTGTGGGCCTGTTTGCTGCTTGATACAAGACTCCATGAAACTGCCAATTCAATTCACCATGGGTTTGTATTGTGAGCCCCGGCTGCTCCAATTGCTCTAATATGTCGGTCGCTTTGCCAATTATTTGATGATTGAGATGGGTCATTGCGTAGCCCAAGATAAGAGGCTCTAAGTCGCTACGCATCAGATATAAGTCTTCAGCTTCAGTGGCGTTTAGTGGATTAACCATGGCCCCTCGTTTACCACTAGTAATAAGCCAGCCTTCATTTTTTAATCGTTGTAATACATCTCGTATGGGAATTCGACTTACCCCATATTGATTTGATAGTTGCTCTTGCTTTAGGGGGGTGCCAAGGGGCAGCTTATTGTCTCTAATATCTTGCTTCATCTGTATATAGAGAGTCTCTGCAGGTTGTTTAGATATCATCTGATTATCCTTTTTTACTCAAGCCTAAGGCACCCAAGCCGATCAATATTCCCCAGAATGCCGATGCAACATCAAAAAAAGATACCCCAGACGCCGTCACTAAAAATGTGATGAGTGCGGCATCTCGATACTCGGGTGCTTGAAATGTCCCATGCAAACTGGCACTGATTGTACTAAGTAATGCTAAACCGGCTAATGCAGAAATCATGGCTGTCGGAAACGCCGCAAATAGGCTAACAACAGTGACACCGAAAACACCAAACAAAATATTAAACAGGCCAGCAAATACCCCTGCAATATAACGTTTTTCTGGGTTTGGATGGGATTCAGAGCTGGCACAAATGGCAGCCGTTATTGCTGCTAGGTTTAAAGAAAAAGCCCCAAAAGGTGCAAATACTATATTAAGTAAACCCGTCCAACTAAGGATCGGTGATATGGGTGTTTGTTCATAATTAGCAGAGCGCAATATAGCAACACCAGGCATATTTTGTGATGTCATAGTGACAATGAATAAGGGGATCCCAACACCTATTAGTAAGCTTAAATTAAAGTTGGGAGTGGTCCAAATTGGAGTAGAAAGCCCCCATGTTACTTGATTCAAATCGACTAAATTCAAAGTGTAGGCACACATAAAGCCACTTAAAAGCACCGCTAGAATCGCATACCTGGGCAACCATCTTTTAGCAATGAATAAGGTGATGATCATTACCCCTACCATAAGCGGTTCGGCTTGCAAGGATACAAATGTATTTAGACCAAATTGCACTAAAATACCCGCTAGCATTGCCGAAGCTAGTGGCATAGGGACACGTTTAGTCAGCGCGTCAAACCAACCAGAAAGGCCAGTCAACAAGGTTAAGGCGCCAACAAAAACAAAAATACCCAATGATTCGGAAATAGTTGTTCCCGTTAAACTGCTCGCTAATAATGCCGCTCCCGGAGTAGACCACGCAATAATAATAGGGCGCTTGTAATATAAGGATAGCCCTAAGCAGGCTAGACCCATACTGATACCTAAAGCCCATATCCAAGAATTTATCATTGCTTGGCTTGCACCGGCGGCAACCGCTGCTGTATATACAATAACCCAAGCACTTGCGTAGCCCACTAACACAGCGACAAAACCAGCAGTAATAGCTGATAAACTTACATCTGAGGTGAATTGCTTAACTTTCAATTTTTGTATTCTTTTTATAAAATGTATACAAAATTTATCATGTTTTTATCCATGCTCATAGTGAAAAAATAAGAGTTAGGGGTTTATGCAAAGTTTTGAGAAGTTACCAAGTCTTGCAACTAAAGTGTTTAATCAAGTTCCTAATGAACTAAAAAATACAACTTAGTTGTCACGCCGTGAGGCGGATTGTTGCGGGCCAGTTTTATATAGGAAAAAAAGTTATGAGAACATTAAGGACTAATACGCTAGTTAACTTAGTCTCGGCCATGGTGTTACTAGGTAAGCCTCTATCAGTATGGGCCCATGCTGATGCTGCTGGTATCAGTAAGGATGCATTAGTGAGCGAACCCCAAATTGTAAGTTGTGAACTTGAAAATGGTGACGTCAGTAAGTGTATTAAGTATATCGTCAAGTATTTACCAGACAATTTAAGCATAGGACCATTTTGCCCCCAAACGACCGCAGAAAAAGGAGGAGTTTGGCATTGGGATGGAGATGAAACCGGCCTGTATCGTATTGGTGGAGCTTTCTTGAATATGCTAAGTGAGCAAGGTTATACTTTTTTTGATGAAAAAGGAGAGGTCTTCATCACTGATGTGCGTACCACACAACCTGCTAGTGAAAATACGTGCCTACAAGCCTCTGTAGATACGTCAGTCGAAATGACAGTATTGTTACCTAGAATACCTATAAAAAGCGAAAAACTTACAAAGCTTGGAACCGTTGCTAAAGTAGGGCTTGCCTTAGATGGTGTGCCGATTTTTGCTGATGCTCCATCTGTTTTAGATACTGGACACATGCCTGCATTGGATACTTGTGGTGGTCATGTAGACCCAGGCGGCTGGTACCATTGGCATGCAACCTCTACAGATATTAATAGTGTATTTAAACGTAATGCTGTGGATGCAGAGTGTTCCTTAGAGCAAAATGCAAATGCCATGTTTGCCTATGCTTTTGATGGTTATCCTATTTATGGAAACATTGATTACGATGGTAGAATTCCGACGGACCTAGATACCTGCAATGGCCATCTTGGCCCGACGCCAGATAGTGCTGAGCCCATTTATCATTACCATGCTTCAGCTACTTTTCCTAACCTGCCAACTTGCTTGAGTGGTGTGGTAGCTAAAAACAACTTCTCAACTAATGCGGCACAAGGTATTGGTGCAGAGGGAGGAAAAGGTCCCAGGCGTGGTGGCCCCGGACATAAAGGGGGAACACCTCCAGGTTTTGAGCAAGCTGCGAACAAACTGGGTATAACCGCAAGTGAACTTTTTAAAGTGGTTAAGAAAAACGGGGGCAGAAAGCTTAATATAAGTGCTGCGGCTAAAGAATTAGGTATCAGTGAAGCTGCATTAAAAGCGGCACTACCTCAACCACCTAGATAAGATTCTTTGCTGCTAGGAATCTAATGTAGTTTGGTATCTAGCAAATAAACAAGTTTAAATCTCCTTTAAACCGTGGCTAAAATGGTTATATCAATACAAGGTAAAAGATAAATTCAATGGCAACTCATATCTTATTTCGAGGACCACAAGACCGTAATGATTGTTGGCGCGCAATGTTCGCAGATGCTTTACCTAATTTAGTATGGCAACACTGGCCTAATGCAACAGACAAGGGCGCTATCGAATTGATGATCGTTTGGAAACTACCAAGAGACTATCAGCAAGATTACCCCAACTTAAGAGTGATTTTTTCAGTAGGCGCCGGTGTCGATCAGCTTAACCTAGATACAGTGCCAGAGCACATTAAAGTGGTGCGTATGCTTGACCCAGGCATAGCCAAAGGCATGGCGGAGTTTATCGCGCTGCATGTGCTCAATATTCACCGTGATACCTTCCATTACATAAATGCAAATAAAACGGCTACTTGGAAGCAACTGCCTACAAAGGCTACTTCACAAAGGCGGGTGGGGATACTGGGGTTAGGTACCTTGGGGCAAGTTGCAGCTAATAGTTTATTAGCCCTAGGCTTTAGTGTTAATGGCTGGAGTCGCAGCGCTAAGCAGCTAAAGGGTGTCAGGTGTTTTAGTGGTATGGAGCAACTTGAAGAGTTTTTATCTCAAACTGATGTGCTCGTAAGCTTGTTGCCCTTAACCATACACACTCAGGGGATCCTCAATAACAAGACCTTAAGTCAATTACCTCAAGGGGCCAGTATTATCAATGTGGGGCGCGGTGAGCAATTAGTTTCCCAAGACCTGCTCACGTTACTTGATAAAGGGCATTTGAGCTTTGCGGTATTAGATGTGTTTGATACCGAGCCCTTACCTGATTCAAATAGGTTGTGGCAACACCCTAATGTGATAGTTACCCCTCATATTGCCGCTATTACCCAAGATGAAAGTGCTGGTAAGGTGCTAGTAGAAAATGTACAGCGGTATGCCAAAGGCCAAGCCATGATTGGCACAGTGGATAGAGCCGTAGGATACTGAACTAAGAGATTGTCTTATGACTGGTCACTTAATAACTGAGTCACTTGTTTGGTAGCGCCAAATTCAAAACAAAATTTACTATTTCCAGAATGCTTGATGAAGCGCGGCTATTTCAGGTACGACTTGGTCTATAGGGCCCCAAACACGGATTGCCTTTTGACCTTTTGAAAAGACATATCTGCTAGGGACATCAAGTGTTGGGTTTTGCTCGTGATTACCTGTAAAATCAAGTAATTGACGCTCCGACATGCCATAAACTAGCCTACCTATATTCGCCCAATACTGTGTGCCTGCGCACATAACACAGGGCTCGGCTGTAGAGTAGAGGGTCATACCCCACAATTGCTCAGGGCTAAATTTCTCGGCGGCACGTTGTGCTAGGGTAGACTCTGCATGAGCCACAGAGCTTACATTTCCTTGCTCAAGCACAACCGTTTCATTATCTGCATCAACCAAGACAGCTCCGAAAGGATGGTGACCACTTTGAACTGCTTTATTTGCAACATCATTTGCTCTTCGTAAGTGTTTAACCATCTGTTTAAGAGCGGGATCTTGACCCGGAGGGTGTTGTAAACTTGGGTTTGATAGTGTTTCTTCAAGCTTGGCATCATCAGCTTTTGATCCTTTCGCAAAACCTAGGGGAGTAAGACCTAAACCTGCAACAGAAAAACCAAGATATTGCATTACTTTTCTACGATTTAATGTGTTACTCATGATTTGCCCTTCAAGTTAATCAACGACTGTGTGGATTAATAGGCAGCACGAAAGATGCCAAGAGTTAACTATTGTGGGCAGCGTTGTTGAGCGCTCTATATTAATTGATAATTAACAGTGAAGGCTCTTTACCAAAGCATGTTTAACCTTTGATTTAGGCATTTGGTGCTGATTGTTCCGGTGCGGAATCAATTGATTTGCACGAATTTTGTGCGAGCTTAATTTAAAGAGGACTTGTGACTTTTATTGGCTTTCTTAAGCAAATAATAAAAGATTTGCTTGTTAGTGTGTTTTGCTCGAACACATGCCAAGTTGGCGATTTTATTGGAAAATTAAAGTCGAAGTGAATCCTAGGTATGGCTGCGCAAAACGCAATCGTGCTAGCTCCGCGATAATAAATATTTCCATTACCCTGCTGGAAATCTAAACAGGCTTTGATCATTCATTTAGGGGAGCTGGCTCAGATGTTACTTAAAATCACGTTAACATCTTTTATTCAGGCAACTTAATGGCTCTCTAAGATCAAATCGTGGTCAGCTAAAGGGCTACAGAAAAATTCAAAATATATAAAGTTAATCTACCCAAACCCGATGTGAGGTCAATATTCACATCGGGTTTGGTTATAGAGTTTATCAACAAACCCAAAATTTATAGGTTATAGATGAAGACGACTCTGCTTTTTAAAAATGGATATTACTAGAATCACTGAATCCTACATTCAAATTGCTGGCACTAGAAATATCGATTTCAACAGGGCGCTCGTCTAATTTGAGCCAATATCTTTCCCTAGAACTTTGTAGACTTAGAGCATGCTCTGTGTAGCTGATGTCATGCTCTCTCACCCTATAATCGTTAAAATATTTGTGAGTGTTTAGCGTATGAACTCTTAGTTGGTCATTGACTGTTTTTATACTGAATAAATCTAATTCACGTTCATGATAAAGGTTACAAATATCCTGTGGTGTCGGATCAAAAACCTCAGATTCGCAGACGGCTCTGTCAGCATCTCTATAGCGCCTTATAGACAGTATACCGCTATCTTGCAGCTGCCATAGGATGGGTACAGTGTAGCTTGTTATTTGTTCTGTTCCTGACCGCGTATTGACCTGTAGTCCAGTACCATCCTCATAAAGTTCAATCCAGAATACATCGTTTGGATCATCTAAATAGCTCAAATTAAGTGCATAAATACCGACAATGTTATCTTCCGTCCATGCGCTGATTCGTTTTAAATGCCTTCCAGAATCTGAAATTTTAAAGTTATTAGTCTCTTCTTCAATTAACACTGATGCTATGGGCGTAGTATTGTCTTCGTAACTTAATATGTTTGATTCTATATAACCGTCAATGTAGTCAATAATAAGTTGGCCAATATCTGAGATATACCAAGTTGCCGTTACTTGGTTGTAGGTGGTGTTGCCCTCATAGCTTGCTTGAGGGTAGTTTAAAATGACATCGCCACCCGTGTTGGGCTCACCAGAAAATACTGCATACACATGACCATATGTGACCTCACTATCGTTTAGCGAATTTAGATTATCAGGTGCTTCAATCACCTCTGATAAAATAGGAATACTAAGCGCATATTCCACCCCCATCTCTAACACGCCGGCAGCATCAAGAATACCTGACGATTTTGTTATTGAGTTAATTAATGGAATTGATTCTTCTGTATCGGAGTCATACTCGCCGTTTGGATATTCAATTAGTGTAAAATCAACGACCTTGACCAATAAACTATGTTCAAATTCGCTTACTATGTTCATTTCAGTTGAACTAAGCGTGTAGTCAGCAGTGACATTGCCAACTGCTGGGTCAATTGTGTAATAGTAACTAAAGGTGTCTTCTTCGGCATAGTTAAGAGTAAGGCTTCCACTATCTATGCTCCATGTTAGTTCGCTTTCACCTGAGCCGGTTGCTTGGCGCTCATGGCTAAGTTTTACTCCAGTATTGTCGTTGTTTAAAATCAATTGATATCCGCTCACATAACTGCTGCCATCACTCGAAGCTACGTAAAAAGTACCCACCAACGAAGACTCACCTAAGCTGCTATCAATCAATGTACTATCTTCTAAAATAGCATCTTGCGCTACGGTATAGCTGTCACTGTATTCATCTTTAGCGTAACTAATATAAGAATAGATGGCCTCTTGATCGCTGATAAGTGCGAAGGTATCTGCCACTGTGTCGGGTAAAGCTAAGTCTGGATTGCTACCTGCGTAATCAATCACCAGTTTAATGGCAGTGGCAAATGGTAATATAAGACTGCCATCGATAAGCACCTGAGCTGCTTCTAAAGCTTCTGCAGTGGTTATTTCGCCGTCTGCGGCTAACTCTAAGGCTACAGCAGTTGCTGTAGTGACATTGGTGATATTGGTATTAAATAGTTCGTCTGAAGTA
>NZ_SAIS01000007.1 GCF_004360155.1 Paraglaciecola marina
GTGTTTTGCTAATTTTTAGAGTGGGTGTCATGATTAGCTTGTTCTGCTTAGCTTAAGCGTTAGCTAACTAATCCAACACGGAGTCGTTATGAAGAAAATTATATTAGTAGTATCTATTTTATTGTTCACGCAAGTGTCTTTTGCGAACACAGCTTCAGGTAATGAAGCGTTGTATAAAATAGTGAAAGATTTCGAGAGTGCAATTACAACTAAAGATAGATCTAAATATTTTCATTTGTTTTATGAAGGAACAGTCTCTTGGGTCGGTGTGTTTTCGAGTGATGATTATAATAAAGAAAAGAGTAAAGCAGACACAGCAAGAGCAAATGGTGAGCCCGCTACGAAGCCTATGAAAACCTTTCCAGGTGATCATGTCCACTTTTTTGACGTTATGATTGCACCAGACAAAAATTTTAATAAAATAGCGTTTGAAAATGTTAAAATTCAACATGATGGCGAGATTGCAAATGTATATTTTGATTACGCGGTTTATCATGGAGATGGAGTTGTAAAAACATTCTGGGGAAAGAAAAGTATGCTTTTGGTTAACACTGAAAGTGGCTGGAAAATTAATTCGGCTATTCACTCTGTTTATACCCCAGAAGATAAACGTTAGCTAACAAAACAATAAACAACATTCGCTTTGCTCATTGGGAAAAAGCCTCGCTAATCGCTCAGCTTTTCCCGTTATTGTAGGCGTTATATGTACTTAAGGTTTCTATGCGTAAATTACTGATTTCAATTTTATTAATTACATTTATTTTAACGGGTTGTTCAACAATAATTGAGAAAGATAGCGAAGAAGTTATTGAAATTTCGGCTGAAGAATTCGATGCAGCTAGAGTAAGGTTCAAAAACAACTCTGTATCCAATGAAGACTTGTTAATGTCAGTTATGCAAAGTGTTCCAGTTTTACCTTTAGGTGTAAGTTTTGAAACAGTAAGATCAGAGTTAATCAAAAAAAATCTATATGTGATTGAAGAAAGCGATGATGCTATTTTAATAAAAGGCAATGCTGATATTTTCTCTGATATTGACGTCGAAGTGAATTCACCGATTAACGTATTTAAATATACTTTTAACAATTCATTATTAACCTCGGGCCCTAATGTAGTTGATAATTAGTTTATGTAGCTGCTTGTACATATAACCAAAGCTTAGCTAGACACCCAACGTAAAAATTAGCAAAGGAAGAAAATATTACTAAGCATGACTTTCCTAACAGTCTACGAGAAAGAATGTTTCGCCAGAATGAAAAAATAACAAAGACAGTCACTTTTAAAAAAGTAAAGACAGCGATTCTGATTAAGTCATTCTTCTGATTTTTTCGGTTTTTGGGTGGGTGTTTTGATGTTTTAAAGGTTGGTTTTTCGTTATTGAAGAGTTTACTTTGTTATTGGGTATGAAAACTTAAATTTCAGGCGAGTTTTAACTCTCCAGCTTATGCTGAGTGTTGTGTTTAGAGCTTAGAGACTTTAGGCGCTTTTGAGTAAGGCTCTGGCCTTTGCCATCCCTCGTATTCTTTGGTGGTGGGTGTGGTGTTTAAACTGTTGCATCATCTGCTCGCTGCCAACTGCGGTAGCAAAGTGTTGTTCAAACTCTGTGGTGAGGGTGAGCCATTGTTCGTTGTCTAACCCCAACCTTTTTAGAATGGGGCTTTGATGGTTATCTATGTGGCCTGCTTTATCTTCTCTTATACATCTGCCTGTTGTGTCTACTAGTTCACAGTAATCTATTAAGTTGTAAGCAATGCCTTTAGGCATGTCTTGTCTGTGGTTACCGACAAAGGGCATAAGTGCTTGAGGTTGTTCACCTTTTATAAGTGATTGAATACGCGTTTTTATGCTGGTGTGTTTGGATGTCTCAGGCGTTTTATCCATCTTGGCTCGAATGGGGTTTAAGTCTACATAAGCCATACAAGTGACTATGGTGTCAATCAATGAATTTTCGCCATATTCTCGTCCCACATAACTCCGTCTTTCACCATAGAATTTAAGATAACAATCATCTTTCTAATACAGGCAATAATAGCTACTTTTTTAGGTTTTCCTTCCTCCTTTGATTTTTCGTTGTCCTTGGTAGGCATGCTTCTTACAGAGACACTCATTTTTACAATTAGCTAAACCACAGTCCCAGCTTCAAGGTGTAAGTGCACCACCTTTGCTAAGTCATTATTTTTTGTGTCTGTGTAATTTTTCTATACTCGCTGAAAAACGCTCATAAATTCCTTAGCTTGAAGAATTGCTTTGCTAAAGGTTGTTTGAAGTTTATTGTTGATACTTAAATAAGTTTAATAGGAATAAGGTTATGGAAAGTTTAGGATTTATATTCGGAATCATGGGTATGTCTATGGGTATAACTAGCTTTGTTTTTAGTATTATCTCAATGTCCAAAATTGATAAACTTGAAAAAAGACTGAAGGAAATTGATGTTCTAAATCAGAATGTTAAGTCAAATTGATACCTATCCTTTACCTTACCGCTCAATTACAATATGACCACTTTACTATAGCGACGTCAACTTGTTGCATTCTTATTGGCAGGCTATGCCTGTACACATTACATCAGAGATAAACATGAAGTATTTGGGATTACTTGTTATATGGGTTTTATCAGCCAATATTTATGCGGCACAGAATAAGATAGAAAGTCTTTACAGGGCCAACAATATTAATGGGGCAATTCTCATTGAGTCTGAAGATGGCAAGATAAAGTATCAATATAACGTTGACGATAAAGAGAGCTTTGTTCCAGCATCAACATTTAAAATCCCTAATACTTTAATCATACTAGAGGAAGGATTGATTAAAAGTGATTCTGAAGTCATTAATTGGGATGGCGTAGAGCGTGAATACGCTGTATGGAACAAAGATCAAACACTGAAAACAGCCTTTCAGCATTCGTGCGTATGGTGTTATCAACGCTATGCAAAAAAGCTAGGTCATACTAAATATCACAAATACCTTAGGGATTTTAACTACGGAAACCAATTAACAGGTAGTGAAATTACACGATTTTGGCTCGATGGAGATCTTAGAGTCTCTGTACAAGATCAAGTTAACTTTTTGCGTAAATTGTATGCTGAGAACCTTCCAATTCAGAAGCCGCATATTAAAACACTGAAAAGTATTATGCTGTCAGAGAGCAACAGCCAAATAAAGGTTTGGTCTAAAACAGGTTGGTCTGGTAAGGACGGGTGGTATGTGGGTTATCTTGTTGTTAACGAACAAACATGGTTTTTTGCAAACCACATAGAGATCAATCAAAGTTCAGATTTGGCGCTGAGAAAGAAGCTTACAATGGAGGCATTCAAAGCTCTCAAGATTGTTCAATAATAATTAGGTCTGCACTGGTATGGCAGGTCTGGTCTTTGGAATATATTTTGGTTACTTATTTACTTTTAACTAGTCCGCGTAAAAAATTAAATTGCTTGCTATCGCTAACTCAAGAGCCGACTCTCTTGGTGTTTAAGCCTTGATGTTTGCGCTTCTTATTTAAATGTTAAACCTATTAACGGAGTGTTTATGGAAAATTATATAATATATGTAGGTGTTGCAATTGCGACCATTCTTTTGCCTGGCCCTGCCGTTATGTTAACTCTAAATAACTCTATTCAAAGAGGGGTATTAAAGTCATTCGCAGGAATACTTGGTATTGCTTTGGCGATATTGTTAGTAGCAACTATTTCGGCCACAAGTTTAGGGGTGGTATTAGCTAGCTCAGCTGTTGCGTTCACTATCATCAAAGTTGCTGGGGCCGCCTATTTAATTTATTTAGGTATAAAAATGCTACGTAGTGAGATGACTAATAATATTGTTATAAAAGGGCAAGAAGATTCCTTTCTAAAATGCTTTATGGAGGGCTTTTTAGTTTCAGTTTCGAACCCCAAAGCTGTTATTTTCTTCATGTCTATCTTTCCTCAATTCATAGATTTGACTCAAGAGTACACACCACAGTTTATTTTATTGGCCGCTACATTTGCTCTTTTAGTGATGGTTATTCATACAATTTATGCTGTTTTCGCATCTTTTGCTAAATCAAGACTCTCGTCTCATAGAGGTAGTTCTATTCTAAATAAAATCAGTGGCGGTGTTTTTGTTAGTTTTGGTATTGGTTTAGCTGCATCTAGTAAGTAGGTGTAAAGTGGTGTTGAGTTTATCCAACCGGAAGTATCAGACTGAATGAAAAAGTTACAAATTCTGGCTATATCGGGAAGCCTTCGCAAGGCGTCATATAATTCCGCAGCAATAAATGCGCTAAAATATTTAGCGCCCAGTGATGTCGAAATAGTTATTGGGGAAATTGGAGACTTACCTTTATTTAACCCTGATCGTGAAAATGAGCATATTCCATCTTTATTAAAACTTAAAAACGCTCTAGATAAATCTTCTGGGTTAATTTTAGCCACGCCTGAATACGCCCATGGCATTAGCGGCCCGCTAAAAAATGCACTGGATTGGCTTGTCAGTGGGAAAGAGTTTCCTTATAAGCCGATAATGCTAATAAATACGTCAC
Source organism: Paraglaciecola marina (assembly GCF_004360155.1). Taxonomy (GTDB): domain Bacteria; phylum Pseudomonadota; class Gammaproteobacteria; order Enterobacterales; family Alteromonadaceae; genus Paraglaciecola; species Paraglaciecola marina. Next base: position 4,515 of record NZ_SAIS01000007.1, read on the forward strand.
CTCGTGCATCTCATGCGCAGGCATCCCTAAAGGAAGTCCTAATAACCATGTCGGGTAACTTAATTGACAATGCCCATGTTTCTGTTCCGTTGCTGAGCAGTGAACTAGATTCTGTCGGTATTATTAAAAACGAAAAAATCGCAAATATATTAAGCTTAGGCCTTAGTGAGTTTTGTAGCGCAATTAAAACTCAGAAACTTAACTTAACAAGCAATTCAAATCTGCCGGTGTCGGCACTTTAGATGTTAAGAAAAATCATATCCAATAATGAAAGTCAGAATATTTATAATGTAAGTTCAAACCAAGTTTCTAGAGGTTGTGCCTTAAATGAAAAAGCATGAAAAACCGGCACGCATTAACCCACTCAATAGGCACACACATTTTGTTTATCACTTGAATGCGTTCTGGTGAGCGCCTTGTGCAATTATAGCCCTATCTTTTAGCTCAAAACTGAGTGTTAGAGATGGTATTCATTATTAGGAATTGATTATGATGATTAGAGATGCAACGTTAGAAGACTCTCCACACCTTGCCAATATTTACAATTTCTATGTTGCAAATACCTCTGCCACTTTTGAAGAAACCCCTGTCTCTACTGAAGAAATGTCTATTCGATTAGCTAAGGTATGGGATGCAAACTTACCTTGGATAGTTGCCGTTAAAAATGACACTGTAATTGGGTATGCTTATGCAACAAAGTGGAAAGAAAGAAGTGCTTATCGGTTTTCGGTAGAGTCAACAATTTACCTCGCCCATGATGCCCAAGGAAATGGCTTGGGTACCGAGTTGTATGAGGTGCTTTTGAGTAGGCTTAAATCCCTTGATATTAATAATGTAATCGGTGGTATAACGTTACCGAATCCAGCTAGCGTTGCCTTGCACGAAAAGTTAGGTATGGAAAAAGTCGCCCACTTCGCAAACGTGGGTTTTAAATTCGATAAATGGTTAGATGTGGGATATTGGCAATTAAGCCTACGCACCTAAGCACTAACAGGGTAGTGATTTTTGGTTACCACTCGCCGTTTTAAACTACAGGAGCAGTTGATTGGCATATCATGATACATATCGCTTAAGCAGCCATGGTGTCATCTTGAATGAAATGGGGCAGGTGTTATTGCTTAAAGCGAGTTATGGCAATCACTCTTGGGGTTTACCCGGTGGTGCTTTAGATGCTGGTGAAACCATTCACGATGCACTTATACGTGAGTGCGCAGAAGAGCTAGGCTGCGAAATCGAAATTCAATATTTGAGCGGTGTGTACTACCACTCGCAGCATGAATCACAGGCCTTTATTTTTAAGTGCAAGATTAAGAAGGGTGCAACTATTACCTTAAGTGACGAGCATTTGGAGTTTAAGTTCTTTGACATTGATGAGTTGTCAGATGTCCAAAAACGCAGAGTTCAGGAGTGTTTAGGGTTTGATGGGTACGTCCAAAGCGCACGCTTTTAAATCTTTTAAATCATTAAAATTTTATAAGTTATTGTTTTTAATGAATTATAAAATGGCTCCTGCCCCGATAAATATATTCGGACAGGAGCCATTATTACTTAACTGAGATTATCGGGGTAGATTAAAATTTACCTGATAAGGTTAAGGTTGCATTTAACGGCGCACCCACAGTGACTTGGTGAGTCGCATGGGCGTTAGGGAAGTACTGTGTATCCCCTAAGTTTTCGATATTAAGCAAGACACGCATATCTTCAGATACTTGATAATACACGGCTGCATCTACACGGGTGTAGCTTGGTAATACCGCTGTATTGCCATTGTTTATATAGCTTTCATCTTGGTAAGTGGCCCCAATCGCAACACCTAACACTTCGTTAATTTGGATGTTATTCCATACAGAAACTGTGTGTGCTGGTAATTCTCGTGGCGTAAGATCAGTACTGCCGTTGGTTCCATCTAAGTAACTATAATTAGCGTTTATTGTCCAGCTTTCTGTTAACTGCCCAGAAAACTGTAGTTCAACACCTGATATTTCTGATTCTGTTACGTCAAAGCGTTCAGCGTCAGTATCTGAGACTGACAGCGATGTTTGTTCGTTTTCGAATATTGCTGCAGTCAGACTCATACCAGACTCTAAGTCCCACTTCACACCAATTTCGCTATTTTTGTAAGTATCAGGATCTAACTGGTTGTTGTCACCGTTGATATTTGCGAATTGCTCACCACTTCGAGGTAAGAAGGATTCGCTGTAGCTTGCATAAAATGAGATGTTTTCTTGTGGTTTATAGATAGCACCAAATCGAGGTGATACTTCGCTGTCTTTCTTAGTACGGCGCTCTAGTACATCTGGGTCTGCGTTAAATACGTCTATATCAAAACTATCAAAACGTGCGCCAATTACCAAGTCAAAGTTCTCCGACAGGGCAATTTCATCTTGAATATATGCTGACTGAACATCTAAGGTTACACGAGTATCGTCGTTTAAGTCTGTAAAGGCTGCTGTGGTTACTTCACCATTGGCATTAACACCTGTTAAACCTGAAAAGTCGATGGGACGTTGTACGTTAAATTGTTCAGTATCATCAATAGATGTAGAGAACACAGGGTTGAGACGGTTTTGGTCAGACGAAGTGTGGATCCACTCTGCACCAAACATTAGAGTGTGACCAATATTGCCAGTGACAAACTCGTTAACTAAGTTACCGGTTAAAATCACATTGTCTCGTACTGTGGTATCTATGTAGCCGTCTAAGGTGACTAGGGCATTGTCTTGATCATATGCTGAGGCATAAAAGTTAGAGTAAACCTTGTCATAGTTACCATAGAAAGCACTAAAGTTACCTTTTAGGGTATCACTGAATTGATGTTGTAAAGCCGTACGAAATATATGAGCTTGGGTTTCTTGATAGTTGTTATCTTTGTCACCAAACACTATGTTTTCTAGGGATTCATCAGGCTTACCATTGGTGCCTGTTGGAATACCACGGTCTATAAATCTTTGGTGATCAACGTATTCATAAGATAGGTCAATTGAGGTGTTTTCGCTCAGTACCGCATGTACTGTTGGGTTGATCCCAAAACGTTCACCTTCGTAGAAGTCTCTGTGATTATCTAGTTGTTCGTACATAGCATTAACACGAAAGGCGACATCTTCTGATAGTGAACTGTTGCTATCAATTGCGCCACGATAGCCCCCAAAAGAGTTCAATGATGCAGTATAAGCAGCAAAGTCACTGCTTGTTGTTGCTTTTTTAGTTACACGATTAAGCACACCGCCTGTACCACCACGGCCAAATAAAAGGGCATTGGGGCCACGCAAAATTTCAACTTGTTCAATATTGTAAAGTGCCCTGTAGTATTGCACGTCATCTCTTGCGCCATCTAAGTAGAAATCTGCAGTAGAACGTACACCTCGAAAGACCACAGCATCGCGGTGTCCTTCACCCTGAGAAGTGTTAACACCTGGGGTATAGTCGATAAGTTGGCCAACGCTAACAATGTTACGTTGCAGAATATCTTCTGCTGTGAAAATAGATAAACTCTGTGGTACGTCAAGAATAGGAGTAGGGGTTTTTATTGAGTTTGATTGATTGCTAGATAGGTAATTACCTGTCACTTCAATGATTTCGGTTTCGTCATTGGCACTAGCATGCTGGGTAAATGATAGGGTAACCATTGCTGCTATTGTGGTCATTCTCAGGTTCATGTGTGTGTTTCTCCAGAAATTAATTCTAATGGCATAAATGCCCTTAACTTCACTGTGCCTAATTCCCTGTATGAATATTTTTATATTGTATTGAAAAGTAAAGTCGGCAGGATGTTAATGTTAACGAAAATGATTATCAATAAAGAAAAGTGGATTACATAGATTTTACTTTTATATAAAAAATGTCAATTAACGTGATCCATGTGTTATTCGGCGCAAGAATCAGTCTGTTTTAAATTTAAGGTTTTCAGAATGTTAAATTAAAGGTTTGGCAGGCATTACTTTGAACAAGCTACAAAGCGAATGTTTGTCATGTAAAACTCAGGTTGCTCAAGCCGGTTTTACAAAAGCTTTTGTAGACAGGGGTAACCCTTGGGGTCAGTGGGGGGAACACGCCACTTTAAAAGTGGCGTATAAGGTGTTTATTTAGACTTTACTTGGTGGTAAGCCCATTCAATCCAAGGCAATAAGGCTGCTAAGTTGCTGTTTTCGATAGTTGCGCCGCACCAAATGCGCAAGCCTGCGGGGGCGTCTCGGTATGCACCAATATCATAGGCAACGGCGTTTTCATCAAGTAGTTTGATGACAGATTTTACTTGCTCGGCTGTTAAATCAAGGGTTAAGCAAACACTAGTGTTTGAACGAATAACTTTGTCTTTGACCAAAAATTCAATCCAATCATGCTTGGCAACAAAGTCCTCTAGCGTAGCTAGGTTTTTATCTGCACGAGCTATGGTTTCGGTTACCCCGCCGATAGATTCAACCCAGTTTAATGCGTCCAAGTAATCTACTACACATAGCATGGATGGCGTGTTGATGGTGGCACCTGTGAATAAATCTTCGGTTAGTTTCCCATTTTTGGTCATGCGGAATATTTTAGGCAGTGGCCAACTTGGGGTGTAGCTTTCTAGCCTAGCGACAGCTTTAGGGCTAAGAATTAACATGCCATGGCCGCCTTCGCCGCCTAAGACTTTTTGCCAGCTGTAGGTGATAACATCTAGCTTTTGCCATTCAATTTCTTGAGCAAATACGGCTGAGGTGGCATCGCAAAAGGTGAGCCCTTTGCGGTTTGCGTCTATCCAATTGGCATTGGGTACGCGGGCGCCAGATGTGGTGCCGTTCCATGTGAATACCACATCATTGTCAAAGTTTACTTGAGTAAAATCAGGAAGCTGTCCATAGTCTGCACTATGAATGTTCACATCTTTGAGTTGCAACTGTTTAGTGATGTCTGTGGCCCAGCCTTGGCCAAATGATTCCCAATAGAGCACGTCAACTGGGCGTTCGCCGAGCATTGACCACATAGCCATCTCCATGGCTCCCGTATCTGAAGCTGGTACTACAGCTACTCTATAACCTTCTGGTAATCCTAATATTCTGGCTGTATCTAAGCATGCGCTTTTCAGGGCTTTTTTACCAATAGGTGCACGATGGGAGCGGCCCAGTACAGACAAGTCTAAAGAATTAACATCATAACCGGGGCGTTTTGCACAAGGGCCTGAAGAAAAATTAGGATTTGCAGGTTTTTGGCTAGGGAGCATGAATTTTCCAAGGTTTATTGGGGGCTAAATTAAAGTGCTAGCATACAAGTGATTGTTAAGATCGGCTAGTGTTCAAACGCTATCAAATATAGCAATTAGATAGGATATTGCAGCCTTATCAAGGTGCTTGCTAAGGCTGCAAAATGGAGTTGCGCAACTCTTAAAAGGCCAACTGGTATCCTATGGTGAACATATTGTCCATTTCCATTTGTACGCCGTTGACGTCTTGGATGACAGGTATTTCGTATTCAAATGCCACCCTATGTTTGTTGGCTATCACAGTGTTTATGCCTATCGCTGCCATTAACAATGTACCACCGTAGTTGGCAGGGTTGGCGGTTGTAACGGGAGCGGTAAGGTTTTCGTCTTCACCTACAATTTCTTGGGTTTTGTTATAGGTTAGCCGTGCAGTTGCACTTACTGCGTCTGAAAACCCATAGTTTGCCCAAGTGCTTAGTTTTAGGGTTTTACCGGTTTCGTAATCTTCATCATTTTCTGAAAGTGCAAGATTATACAAGCCTTGTGCGCCCCAGCTTAGGTTGTCGTTATTGCCATTGTAAGTTAAACCAAATTCAGCTCTGTGGCTGCCTCCGCCTAATTGCATACTGTAGGGTAAGCGCAGGTTAGTGAGCATATTCATGGGCGTTAGCACTTGGTCAGTCTCTTCAATTGAACCTGTAGGTAATACCCAGCCAAGGTTTACATGAAACTTATGCTCTGGCGTATCTATTAAGCTGTAAAGCATAGTTAGCTTGGTGTCACCTAAGCCGGAACTTGCGGTATTGAAATTATCTAAAACTGTAGTTCCGGATGCACCTGAGTAGGTGGTTAGCGTCATGTCATTATCAATATAATTAACCATGGCCATAAGGGTGACATGGTCAGTTGGTGCATACATAAAGCCAAGCATGTGCATGTTTTGCGTCATGGTTTGCGGCACCACTCTGACATAATTCATCGAGCTATTGGGCGCAGTTACTGAGGTGACTATGTCATCGTCAGAAATACTGTCGCTGCCTTGTAAGTTGCCTGACATGGACATTTGCATAAACCGATAGGAAAACATGAACTCCCCTTTTTTGTGTAAATGGTCTCCCATTACACCAATAGGTGCGTGGTCCGTCGCTTTTAAATTTGATTGTTGTGCTTCATCACTAAAGGCTTGAAGGGGTAATGTCATGAGCCCAGAGGTAACTAGGCTAGTAAATATAGAGCTAGATTTAAGCATGATAACTTCTCTTAATTTAGTCAAAATGGTTAACGCTAATTAAAACGTCATGATTATTTTTTGGTAACAACAGGTTTAGCTAAGAGAAGGTGGCCCACGGGTTAAGGGAAGTTGATGTTTTGCATTTGGATATAAGGCTTGGAAATAGCGAATACTCAGATTGCTATCTGCTGGCCTTACTAAATCTCCAAGGTTGTTGAAGATAAAGCCATGATATTTTGAGTCGCTTAAGTAGCCATAAGTACAGTGTAAATCGCTAAGGTTTTCGGGGCTATTTTCAGGAGGAGCAATATATTCTACTTTGCCTGTTTGTTCATAGACTGAAAGCGACATCCACTTGTAGCTGGTACCAGTACAAATTAAAACGCTATCTTGATCCGCAAAATCATTGGCATGACTAACCATAGAGGCAGATACATAAAGGCTTGCAACGCCATTAAACAACAAACTCAATATCAGGGTAAATACGATATTTTTGCGAAGTTTTTTAACGAGCTTTCTCAAAAAAACACGGCCTTATTTCTGTCAGTGTAATATTCTAACCAGCTGAATGAGTTGGAGGCAAACCTTTTTATCATAGATGTCATTTTTTTGCTTAATTCGTTTTTTGTTAAAGAGTATTAAGCTCGGTCGTCTTTTGCTGATTCCATCACCACATGGGTACTGATTGTGCTAACTTGTGGCAAAGTGCCTAGTACATCGGTATGAAAGGTTTTGTAGCTTTTCAAACTTTGTGTTTCTACTCGTAATATGTACTCAAACGACCCAGTAACATTGTGGCATTCTTTGACTTCATTGGCTTTGATAATGGCTTGTTCGAAAGCGGACTGAGAGCTTTTTGTATGCTCTCCTAACCCAACTGTTACATAAGCGACAAATCCTTGCCCTAGTAACTCTTTGTCTAGAATGACGCGGTAGCCTTTAATGACTCCACTATTTTCTAACTCTTGAACACGTCTTAAGCAGGCTGACGGAGACAGACCAATTTTATCGGCAAGCTCGGAATTAGAGATTCGGCCGTTATTTGTTAGCTCTTGCAATATTCTATCGTTTATTCTGTCATTTTTAATCATGTGTTGTTTGTGTGTTGTATTTTTAGGCTTATTTTGCACGAAATTTAATAATAACATTGTTTATAATTGCGTTAATTAAAAAATAGCTAATATGAAATACATTTTAAATGAACTTTGAAATTTTGACCGCGTTGTTACTTTTTACTTTGGCTTCCTCAGTTACCCCAGGTCCAAACAACCTTATGTTAATGACCTCTGGTGCTAATTTTGGTTTTAAACAAACCCTGCCTCATATGTTTGGAGTGAATTTAGGATTTACCTTTATGGTGATATTGGTAGGCTTGGGTTTGACGAAAATATTTGATGCTTACCCAATCAGTTATAATATTTTAAAGGTAGTGAGTGTGGCTTACCTTTTGTATTTGGCATTTAAAATAGCCACATCAGATACCTCTATGGCGAGTAAGCAAAATAAATCTAAACCCATGACATTTATGCAAGCGGTTATTTTTCAGTGGGTAAATCCCAAAGCTTGGACAATGGCATTAACTTCTATCAGTGTTTATGCACCTTCTAAAGACTTACACGCTGTGTTGTTTGTGGCATTAGTTTTTGGGATGGTGAACTTGCCAAGTATCACAGTATGGACAGTATTGGGGAAAAACATCCGCCACTTTTTAACTAACGCCAAACGTTTAAAAACGTTTAATTACCTAATGGCGAGTTTGTTAGTGATGTCTTTGTATCCCATCTTTTGGGGGTAAGTATTTGATTATTCAGGTGAAGAATTTTTAAGAGGCAGGTACTTAGCAATGGCCTTTTCTAAAGAGACATGGCTTATTGGTTTGGTTAAATAGTCATTCATACCTGCGGAATTTGCTTTGTCGTAGTCTTGTTGCATTGCATTGGCTGACAAGCCACATATTATTAAGTCTTTATATCCTAAGTCTCTGATTTTTCTGGTAGCTTCGTAACCATCCATAATTGGCATTTGTATGTCCATAAATATCATGTCGTAGTGTGGCGACTTTAGTACTTCTGATACGGCTTGATTACCATCATGGGCAATATCGTAGCGCACGCCCATAAATTTTAGCATTTCGCAGGTTACGGCTAGGTTAATATCATTATCTTCTACTAACAGCACATGCCCTGAATATTGAGTGTTTGTTTCGTTTTGCCTATCCGGCATATCTGGAAAAGAAATTACTTTTCGATGGGTAAATAGTGTCAACAAAAAATTACTACACTGTTCAGGGATAAAAGGATGATATAGAAACTCTACATTCCAAAAGTGTTTTATTTGATCCGGTAAACTTTTGGAATGTGAGTGGGAAACGAATCCTATGTTGATAGAGTTTTTGTGAAGGTGGTCAATTGCATCGAAAAAAGTCCTTAAAGCACTTTTTTCATCTATGTCTAAAACAACCACGTCTCCTTTTTTAATGTCATCAACCGCAGATGAAAGTTGAGTCAGTGGCATATGGTGATAATCTAATGCCAGCTTATCTAAATAACTATGGTGTAAAAAACTTTGCCTACTGGAACTGAAATAGTACAGTTTAGACGTTAGACTAGGCGCCTTTGATAATACTTGCTCTGGTTTTGTTGTTGTTTTAAGTGGGAGGTCCACTGTGAATGTACTTCCTAGTCCTTTTTCGGAACTAACATCTATATGGCCTGACATTAAATCAACGAGTTGCTTTACGATTGATAGTCCTAAGCCTGTTCCTCCAAACTCCCTACTTGTTGTTCCATCCGCTTGGGTAAAAGAATTAAAAACCTCGTTTACCTGATTTTGGAGCATACCTATGCCTGTGTCTTTAACTTCTATTACCAAGTTTATGTTTGAGTCGTCTATTTTAGAAAAGTCAATATTGATAAGAACAGAACCATTTCGAGTAAATTTAATGGCGTTGCTACATAGGTTCAGTAAAATTTGATTGATACGCAAGGGGTCGCCAATCAGTGCGCTAGGTAAGTCTGGATTAACATAAATGCGAACGTCTAATTTCTTGTGTCGTGCACCACTTTCTATATTGGCGAGTAAATTACTGAACATATTGTTGACGCTAAACTCAATGCTCTCAATATCTAATCTACCAGCTTCAATCTTAGAAAAATCTAGAATGCTATCAATCAGATTAAGTAGTATTTGTCCAGAGTAGGAAGCTTTAGCTAGTTTATCCATTTGTTCTGCGGTAAGCGAAGAGCGTTTAAGTACTTCAATCATCCCTATAATGCCATTCATTGGGGTGCGAATTTCATGGCTCATATTTGCTAAAAACATACTTTTAGATGCAGTTGCTTGTTCGGCTTTTGTATTGATTTCGATGAGCTCTTTATTCAGTAATTCTTGCTGCTCATTTAACAGTTGGGATTGTTCTAATAATGATATGGTTTGTTTGTTTTTTTTATGAAAAATATCTGCGGCTTGAGCCAGCTCACCAATTTCATCTGTGCGCTTTAGGTCTGGAATACTTTCTATATTCTCATCCTTTGCAAGTTTCCTAAATATGTTGGTAATGTGAGTAATTGGAAACATAATTTTATAAATTAAGAATAATGCGGTTACTAGAGCCAAAACACTCCCCAAAAAAGAAAATGTAATTGAGCTTAAGCGAGAATTTTCAAATGACTCTTTAACCCCTAGATTGGTTTCTTTGAGGCTGTCTGTGACTAGATTATTTAAAGCTCGAGCTAGTAGTAGAAACTCATTTGCTGAACCTGTCATAACTATGTTTGCTATAAATAAATAGCCTCGGGTGATTTGTGTGAGGCGACTAAATTCAGTTTCAACTTTATTTAAAGTTTGTAACGCAGTTTGAATTTTCAAGTCATCTGTATTGATGAGTTTAATGTCATTTTTCACAGCAGATATGAGTTGATTAAAGGGTTCTATAATAGATTGATCCGGTGCTAATAGGTATTGTAATAACAGGGTTTCAGCTTGAGCCAAATGAAATTTAGCAGATTGGTAATTTCGTTCGTTTGTAATGGTTGATTGGGGTATGAAATCAAACCCTTCAAATGCAGCCTCTAAATTGTTTAATACCCCTTCTTCATAAAATTGATTTCGTTTGGTTCTGCCCACAATAACGCTATTAAAGTTCTCTTGGTAATCATTAAGGTGTGCTCGCATACGCTTAATGTAGTCTAGGTAAACTTCTTGCTTTTCTTCTTTGGCTGTAAGGTCTGCTAAGGTGTTGAGGTTTTCTAAACTTTTAGTTATTAAAATACCGAAACGATTCAGCGAGCTATCATTAGCTAAATTTTTATATATCAAAACGTTGCGTTGTAAATCTATGACGTCTCTTTCTAGCTCCCTAACTAAACTCACTTTGACAGCCATTTCTTGAGTTACGTCTAAACCCTTTTCAAAAGTGGACTGAATATTTTGAGATAAAAATACTTGAGATAGCATTAATGTAACTAATATGGCTGATACTAGTAACATTTGCGATTTAATGGTTCTAAACACTGTTCAAGCTAACCTTGTTTAGTAAGAAGAGGGGGGCTAATTTTGATGTAACATTCATGATTCATCCTTAAAGCAATTTAGAAACACTAATACAAAGTTAGATACCCTTCCATTATTCTTTAGTCTATAAGAGAAGTAGGTGTTTTATCTTGGCTTACTCGGCATAAAATTTGTGTTGAAATTTTAACGTTTGTAGTTGGGTACCGTTATTTATGTTGATTGTGATGCGGTATTGCTCTAAATCGCTAAAAGCTAGTGGAGCTAAATAATAAACTGCATCACCTTCGGTAACTTTTTTAAACGATAACTTTTTTACAACTCCAAGTAAATTTTTTGCTTCGCCAGTTAAAATGACAGATTGTGCGGTTTTATCTTGTTTATCAAGCACAGAGATATTAATCAGCCCGTTATATTTACTGCGCACAATACCGTACTGCTTAGCCGTTTCAGGAGTTAAAAACGTACTGTTTATTGCAATGTAATGGACCTCCCAGTTGCCTAAATCGGCTTTTTGTTCAGCCTTAATCAAAGAGGTAAACATACCCAGGGCGCATAACAAAAGTACACGCCATATAAAGACTTTATGCTTGTTTTTAGTAGATACCAAACCATTCACCTAACAAGTTTTGAATAAAGAATAAAAATAAAATTACCACCATTACAGATAGATCTAAGCCGCCTAAGTCAGGCATACGCTTACGTATTGGTGCAAGTAAGGGCTCAGTGAGTTGCCCCATTACTAATTCAATTGGATTACGACCTTGGCTAACCCAGCTTAATATGGCTCTGAGTATCAACACGTAAATTAATAAACTTAAAGCTTCTTTGAGTACTGTGATAACAGACAAAATGGTTATTTGCAGTGGATTAATTTCAATTCCACCAACCACTAAACGAATGACTACTAGCTTAACTGCCGCTACTAGTAGTGCCAGAACCAATGTTGCTGTATCCAGTCTTCCTATCGAAGGTAGGACTCTACGTAATGGCCCTACCAATGGGTGAGTAGCTTTCACAACAAATTGACTAAATGGATTGTAAAAGTCGGCTCTTGCAAATTGTAGCCATAATCGCAGTAAGACTACCATCAGGTATAAGTTAAACAGTGTATCAATAAGTATTAAAACTGAGTTCATTGGGAGTTGCTTTCCTAAAATTTATTAAAACTGAAGAGACATTTCTTCGGCTCGTTTAACTGCTGCTTGCATTGCTTTGGCAATAATTTGCTCTAAGCCTTGGTCTTGCAATGCTTCTACTGCTTTTGCAGTCGTGCCTCCTTTAGAGGTGACTTGGGTCCGTAGCTCGCTTAATTCAAGGTCTGGATTGTGACAAACCATTTCGGCTGCCCCTAACATGGCTTGTTGTACTAACAAGCGGGCCGTGGGTTTTTCGAAACCCATCGCAATGGCTTCTTTTTCCATCGCCTCTAAAAATAAGAAAAAGTAAGCTGGGCTGCTACCTGCAGCAGCAATCACGCCGTCCATCATGGGCTCTTCGTTGACCCAAGCTATTTTTCCAACTTGCGTTAACAAATTACCTGCAAATTCTTTATCGGTATCTTGTACTTTTGCATCAGCAAATAAGCCTGTCATCCCCAGAGCCAAAGCGCTTGGAGTATTAGGCATGGTACGAATAACGGCATAGTCACCGCCCAGCATTTCTTTTAGCCTAGTGGTAGTAATACCTGCAGCGATAGATACAAAAAGTTTATCCGATAAATCTATTGCCTTATCGAATGCGCCACTGACGTGTTCCATTAATTGTGGTTTTACAGCAAGTACAATCACTTGAGCAAATTCGATTGCTTGGTTGTTATCTTGGGTGATATTGATGCCACACTCAGCTTTCAGTGCATCTAGTTTGGCCACAGACGGGTTACTGGCAATGATTAACTCTGCCGGATAAGCGTTTTTGATGAGTCCACCTATGATGCTTTTGGTCATGTTACCTGCACCGATAAAAGCTATTTTTCTATGTTGCATTAGATTCCTTAGTTTGGTTACGTTTTCCAAATATAGCTGTGCCTACTCTGATCATGGTGCTGTCATTATTGACAGCTTGCTCCATATCACCGGACATCCCCATGGATAGGGTATCTATATTGGGGGAGGTCGTTTTCAAGGCATTAAATAAATCGGCCATTTTTCTAAAACTGTTTTGTTGTTGCTCAGGCGTCTGCTGTCCTTTAGGGATGGTCATTAAGCCACGCAACAGTAAATTTGGCATCTTAGCGATTGCATCAACAAAATCGTTTAACTCTGCTGATTTGATGCCAGCTTTGTTTGGGTCGTCATCAATATTAACTTGTATACAAATGTAGAGTTCTTTATCTGCAGGGCACTGATCATTTAAGCGCTGCGCTATTTTAAGGCGGTCAACACTTTGTACCCAGTCAAAATGGGTAGCGACAACCCGAGTTTTATTTGACTGCAGTGGGCCAATAAAGTGCCATTCAATATCGTCTAGCTTTTGTAATTCTTGTATTTTTTCAATACCTTCCTGTACATAATTTTCACCAAACAAACGTTGTCCAACTTCATACGCTTGGACAATATCAGATACGGGTTTAGTCTTACTAACCGCTAGTAATTTTACACTATTTGGAGCACGATGGGCTTCTAACGTTGATTGCTTAATCGTGGTTTGTACGCTTTTAAGTCGTTCTGCTATTGTTTCCATACTGCAACATAATATACGGAGAATATTGCTTTGGATATTACCGAACTTTTAGCCTTTAGTGTTAAAAATAAAGCTTCAGATTTACATCTTTCTGCCGGATTACCCCCAATTATTCGTGTTGATGGTGAAATGCGCCGTCTTAATATTCCCGCCTTGGAGCATAAAGACGTCCATGGCCTCATTTATGAAATCATGAATGATAAGCAGCGTAAGGAATATGAAGAAAATTTAGAGACAGATTTCTCGTTTGAGGTAAAAGACCTTTCTCGCTTCAGGGTTAATGCATTTATGCAAAACCGCGGGGCAGCCGCAGTACTCAGAACTATCCCCAGCGATATCTTAAGTTTAGATGATTTAGGCGCCCCAGAAATATTTAAAGATATTATCAATCAACCCACAGGTATTGTTCTAGTAACAGGCGCTACCGGATCAGGTAAAAGTACAACTTTGGCGGCTATGATTGATCATATAAACAAGACCAAGCGTGAGCATATTCTTACAATTGAAGATCCTATTGAATTTGTGCATGAGAACAAAATGTGTGTTCTCAACCAGCGTGAAGTTCATCGTGATACTCACAGCTTTAATAATGCACTACGCTCAGCTTTGCGTGAAGATCCAGACATCATTTTGGTTGGTGAACTTAGGGATTTAGAAACCATTCGATTAGCTATTTCGGCTGCTGAAACAGGGCATTTAGTATTTGGTACTTTGCACACCAACTCAGCGCCTAAAACTATCGATAGATTAATTGACGTATTCCCTGCTGCTGAAAAATCCATGATACGTTCAATGTTGTCTGAATCTCTCCGTGCCGTTATTTCGCAAACCTTATTGAAGAAAAATGGTGGAGGACGAGTCGCCGCCCATGAAATTATGTTGGGGATTCCGGCTATTCGTAACCTGATCCGTGAAGATAAAGTGCCACAGATGTATTCGGTGATTCAAACCGGTCAGTCTCACGGTATGCAAACTATGGATCAGTGTTTACAAAAGCTGGTGGCTCAAGGACTTATTTCCCCACAAGACGCGGCAGCAAAGTCTGTCGATAAAAAAACCTCTCCTGGTTTTTAAGGATTTATTATGGAACTCACCCCTTACCTTGAAGCAATGCAAGACTTAGGTGCCTCAGATTTATTTGTAACTGTTGGTTTTCCTGTTAGTGCTAAAGTCAACGGACAAATGACACCCGTTGGTAGCAGTAATTTATCAGAAGATGAAGCATTGGCTTTAGTTCATGACGCCATGAACGACAAACAACGAGAAGAGTTTGAGCGAACCAAAGAGTGTAACTTTGCCATTGCCCGAGATGACATAGGTCGTTTCCGTTGTAGTGCATTTTGGCAAAGAGACATGGCCGGTATGGTGGTAAGGCGTATTGTGACGCAAATCCCTCGGGTTGAAGCTTTGGGGCTGCCTGATACATTAAAAGACGTCATCATGTCTAAAAGAGGCTTGTTGCTGTTCGTTGGTGCCACTGGTACTGGTAAATCAACCTCATTGGCCGCTTTGATGGGACATAGAAATCAGCATTCTCGTGGGCATATTTTAACCATTGAAGACCCTATTGAATTTGTACATGAACACGGTAATTGCGTGGTCACTCAGCGTGAGGTGGGTATCGATACCCAGTCTTTTGACGATGCGTTAAAAAGCTCTTTACGTCAGGCACCGGATGTTATTTTGATTGGTGAGATTCGTTCTATGGAAACCATGGAATATGCCATGTCATTTGCTGATACGGGGCATTTATGTGTGGCAACACTGCATGCTAATAATGCGAATCAGGCCATTGAACGTATCATGCACTTAGCGCCCCCTGAACAACATGAAAAACTACGATTTGATTTGAGTTTAAATATGCGGGCGATAGTGGCTCAGCAATTGGTGCCTACACCAGATGGTAAAGGCCGTGTCGCTGCCATAGAAATCCTTTTAAACTCACCATTAGTGACTGACCTTATTCAACGTAATGAAATTGGTGGCCTAAAAGAAGCCATGAAAAAAGGTAAAGAGATGGGGATGCAGAGTTTTGACATGGCTCTGTACGAATTATACAAAGCCGGTAAAGTGACACTCGAGCACGCAATTCACCATGCTGATTCACCGAATGATCTGCGATTAATGATTAAGTTGGATTCTGATGAAGGAAATCAGCTAGGATCACTGTCTAATGTATCTATTGATATGGATTAATAGATAACTTCAGACTTTAATTGGTGGCAGAGTGAAAAAAGTATATTCCCATAACGACCGTTTTATGGTGTTTCAAGTAAAACAACTGTTAGATGATAAAGGCATTGATTGCTTTATTAAGAACGAGTTTGCCATTGGTGCGGTTGGTGAATTATCTGCGGTTGATGCTGCCCCCGAGGTATGGATTGTTGATGAGGAATGGTTACCTAAAGTTGAACAGTTTATTCGTCGCTTCGAGGAGCAGCCAGAAAGTTCAGAGTCTTGGCTTTGCAAAACATGTAATGAGCTAAACGAGCCTAACTTCGAAGTCTGTTGGAAATGCGGTACCGATATCTATGACAATTAGTCAAACAGACAAAGAGCAAATTGAAACTTTTATTGAGGCTATGTGGTTAGAAAAAGGTTTAAGTGAAAATACCCTAAGTGCTTACCGTGCAGATTTAACTAAATTTGCGGTATATTTGCAGCAATCATCAGCAAACGTTACTTTAATCAATTTTGAACAGGAGTTCCTGAATCAATATATAGCAACGCGCTACGATGGCGGTTTATCAGAACGCAGCACCTCCAGGTTTTTAAGTAGCATCCGCAGTTTGTGCCAATACATGTTGCGGCAAAAGATTCGAGCTGACGACCCAATAAGCTTAATGCAGAACCCCAAGCTTCCGCAGACTTTGCCAAAAACCTTAAGTGAATCTCAAGTTGAAGATTTACTCAATGCACCGCAAACAGATGATCCCATACAGCTTAGAGATAAGGCTATGTTAGAGGTTTTGTATGCTACTGGATTAAGGGTAACAGAGTTAATTAGCCTAAGACTTGATCAAGTTAGTTTAGTACAAGGCGTAGTAAGAGTGACAGGCAAAGGAAATAAAGAGCGACTTGTGCCATTAGGTGAGGAAGCAATTGAATGGATAGCTCAGTTCTTAAAAGAAGGTAGAACTTTATTGTTGAAGTCTGAAAGCGATATAGTATTTCCTAGCAAACGTGGGGTTGCTATGACCCGGCAAACTTTCTGGCATAGAATAAAAATTTATAGTCAATTGGCAGGTATTAAAACCGAATTATCTCCCCATACATTGCGTCATGCGTTTGCCACTCACTTGTTGAATCATGGAGCGGATTTACGAGTGGTTCAAATGTTATTGGGCCATAGTGATTTATCCACCACGCAAATTTATACCCATGTGGCAACAGAACGATTACAAAAGTTAGTAGCCGAGCATCATCCAAGAGGCTAATGTGTTAAAAAATGCATATTAAGCTATTGGGTTACATCTTGGCTTCGGATAAACTTAACTCTTTACAATTGATAGTCTTTTATTTGAAATTATTCTCCCTTTTTAGGGTCATATAGATATTGAAATTACTTGGAAAACCCAATGAAAAAGTGGACAAAAATTAGCAACATCATAGCCGGCTTATTGTTAAGCGTTAGTTACACTGCATCTGCGGCAGACGAGACTGCTGAATATGAACAAGTGAAATCTAAAATTGAGAACAATTTAAGGATGCAAATTAGCTCTATTGGTGATGCGCCAGTATCTGGTTTGTTACAAATTTTGACTGAGCGTGGTTTATTTTATACCAGCACAGATGGTAAGTATCTATTGCAAGCTCGTATCTTTGATGTAGAAGATGGCATGCGCAACGTGACTGAAGACACCTTAGGTAAGGTTCGTATTGATGGTTTAAAGACCTTCGAGAATGACTTAATTGAATACAAAGCCAAAGATGAAAAATACGTTGTGAATGTGTTCACTGATATCACCTGTGGATATTGTCGTAAGTTGCACAATCAAATGGATGAATATAATAATTTGGGTATTACAGTACGTTATTTGGCCTTTCCTCGAGCAGGTTTAAATAGTGAATCATACAACGACATGGTATCTGTGTGGTGTGCTGATAACCCTCAAGAAGCTATGAATAATGCGAAAGCAGGAGCAAATGTTGCTCGTAAAAACTGTAGTACCAAAGTTGCGGAGCAATATGTCTTTGGTCAGCAAATTGGAGTAGGCGGTACGCCAAATATTATTCTTCCTGATGGGTCAGTTATCCCAGGATACCAACCACCAAGCAAATTAGAAGAAGCCCTTAAAGCTACACTGTAAGTCTTCTTTCAAGTTTTGTATCAAGCCCGTAATATACGGGCTTTTGTTTTTGTCCTTTAAAATATAGATAGTCCTTATGCCTAATGTGCAAATACGCCGCAGAGAACATCAAGATAGTAGTCACTTACCGGATTCAATCCATCCTAGAATCAAACAAATTTACGCCGACAGAGGCATAGAAAGTGAATCTCAGCTGCAGAAAAACGTACAGTCTTTGTTGCATTACCAAGATTTAACTGGGGTATCTAAAGCAATTAAGTTACTCGCTGACGCTATTTTGGCAGAGCGAAAAATTATGATTATTGGTGATTTCGATGCTGATGGTGCGACTAGTACCGCGCTTAGTATGTTGTCTTTAGCATGGATGGGCTCTAAGCATCATGATTACCTGGTGCCTAATCGTTTTGATTTTGGTTATGGCTTAAGTCCAGAAATTGTAGATGTGGCTCACCAACAAAAAGCACAGTTGATTATGACTGTTGATAATGGAATTGCCTGCTTTGCTGGCGTAGCAAAAGCTAAGTCCTTAGGGATGGATGTAGTGATAACTGATCATCACCTAGCGGCAGAATCTCTGCCCAATGCTGATGCTATTGTTAATCCAAATCAACCTGGGTGTGAGTTTTTATCTAAAAACTTAGCTGGGGTGGGGGTTGCCTTTTATCTGATGTTGGCGTTAAGGGCTGAGTTGAAACAAATAGGGTGGTTTGAACAAAAGGGAATACCTATACCAAACTTGGCAGATTTACTCGATGTCGTCGCCTTAGGAACTGTGGCAGACGTGGTGCCTCTTGATGCCAACAACCGAATATTGGTACATCAAGGCTTACAACGTATTCGCGGTAATAAATGTCGTCCTGGTATAAAAGCCATTATGGAAGTCGCGTCCAGAGATAAGCGCCGCATGCAAGCATCTGACTTAGGTTTTGTGATTGGTCCGCGCCTAAATGCAGCAGGGCGTTTAGATGACATGTCATTGGGTATTGAGTGCCTGCTGACAGACTCTGACACTAAAGCACGACAAATTGCAGTACAACTTGATGGCCTAAATCGAGAGCGCCGTGAAATTGAAGGTTCAATGCAACAAGAGGCAGTTAAAGCATTGGATAACTTAAACCTGGAAGCTAATAGCTTACCTTTTGGTTTAGTGCTTTACGAAGAAACCTACCATCAAGGGGTGATTGGAATTTTAGCTGGGCGCATAAAAGAGAAGTACTATCGCCCGACTATCGCTTTTGCGCACCATGATGACCATAACCTCAAAGGCTCTGCTCGGTCTATTCCGGGGTTACATATTCGAGACTTACTTGAAGAGTTAAATAGTCGTTATCCAGATATTATTAGTAAGTTTGGTGGCCATGCGATGGCGGCAGGTTTAAGTTTACCTTTAAATAATTTACAAGCTTTCAAGCAGGCATTTAACCAATTGGCTGAAGAAGCCCTAGAGGACAAACCCTTAGCTGGCGAATTGGTGACAGATGGTGATCTAGATGCTGCAGATTTCACCTTGGATTTTGCACAGCAAGTAAAAGATGCTGGGCCTTGGGGGCAGCAGTTTCCAGAACCGTTATTTGATGGTGAATTTCAACTTATGGACCAGCGCCTTGTGGGCAGTAAGCATTTAAAAATGATGCTCAAACATGCAAGTGGAATATTAATTGACGCCATTGCTTTTAACATTGACTTAGCTTTGTGGCCAAACCCAGATTGTCGCCATGTGAGTGTGGCTTATAAATTAGATATTAATGAATTTCGAGGAAAAACCAGCTTACAATTAATGGTTGATGGTTTGCTAGCTTTATAATGCTGTGGTTTGAAGCTTAAGCATTTATGAAATTCCCGAAAAGTGCTAGACTAGTTTTTTTATCGAATTAAAAAATGTTATGGCAAAAAAATCCGACGTAGAAAAGTTATTAGATAAACACGATAACCTCACACATTCAGAAGATATGTCTGTGGTCTCTCATGTTCAAAGAAAAGACGATGATTGGTTTGCTAATACGCTGATGATCGAAGGGACTGATGTGCCTTTTAAGTTTCGTCGTAGAAAAATGTATAAAAACCTGACTGGCTCCAGAGTTAATTTAACGTATTATCCTATCACCGAAGATATCGCCGGAATGGAATTTGAAGCCATGAAAGTGGTACGCATTAAAGTCAGTTAAGCAAACGCTTAATTAATCCCCTTACATAAGGTTATTTCTGTTGGTTTCTGAGCCACTACATGGTTTTGTATTGCACCGCCGAGCATACAGAGAAACCAGTTACCTAACTGATCTATTTACCCTAGAAATGGGTAAGATAAGTACAGTGGTCAGGGGCGTGAGAGGAAATAAAGGCGATAAAAAAAGCTTATTACAGTCTTTTCAACCCTTGTTATTTAGTGTTTCTGGTAAACATGAACTTCGAAACCTCAATCAGCTAGAATCAAACGGTAAAATGCTTAATTTAGGTGGCCATCAGTTGTTTTGTGCCATGTATTTAAATGAGTTATTGAATCGGCTACTACCTAAAGAAGTCCCACACCCAGAGCTTTACGAGTATTATTTTCAAAGCTTGATTTTGCTGCAAAGTGATTGTGAAGTTGAACCATGTTTGCGTCAGTTTGAGCTTATTTTATTGGATGAACTGGGATATGGAATAGACTTACTCCATGATTTTGAAACCAATCAGCCAGTTAAACCGGATGTCGATTATTGCCTAGTGTTAGAGCAAGGTGTTACAGCCATAGGTAGCGGCTCGATAGGTTCTAATCGTTTTTCTGGTCAATCTCTTATTGCGATGACTAATGATAATTGGACGACAGATAGTTTAAAATGTGCAAAGTATATAACGCGAACTGCATTAGCCCACTTACTAGGACATAAACCGTTGAAAAGCAGAGAGCTTTTTCAACAAACATGGACTAAAAGTGGTTTTAGAAAAAGTGAGGAGCTTAAATGAAAGAAATTTTGCTAGGTGTGAATATTGATCATATAGCGACACTACGCAATGCTCGGGGAACACAGTATCCAGATCCTGTTCATGCAGCTGAAATTGCCGAACGAGCAGGGGCAGATGGTATAACTGTCCATTTAAGAGAAGATAGGCGACATATCGTTGACCGCGATGTACAAATTTTAAAGCAAACCATTCAAACTCGTATGAATTTAGAAATGGCAGTAACCGATGAAATGTTACTGATTGCTGAGCAAACTTTGCCAGAATTTTGTTGTCTTGTACCCGAGAAGCGTGAAGAGCTAACAACAGAAGGCGGTTTAGACGTTGCCGGTAACCTAACTAAAATGACAGCAGCGTGCGAACGCTTGGCGGCAGCTGGTATTTTAGTATCTTTGTTTATTGATGCTGATAAAACTCAAATTGATGCTGCGATAGTCGCGGGTGCACCTTATATCGAAATTCATACTGGACAATATGCTGAAGCTAGCAATGAACAAGAGCAGCAAAAAGAACTCGCTGTTTTGATTGAAGGTATAAAATACGCTCACTCAAAAGGTCTTAAAGTTAATGCGGGTCATGGTTTGCATTATCATAATGTTAAACCTATTGCGGCTATAGAAGAGTTGTACGAGTTAAATATTGGTCATGCAATCATAGCGCGCGCAGCTTTTGATGGCCTGGCAAAGGCAGTGAGTGACATGCGTAGACTTATGCAAGAAGCTAGGGTGTAGAATCTATGGCGATAGCAGGATTAGGCACTGACATAGTTGAAATTGTGCGTATGGAGCACCTTATTAGTCACTCTACCCGTATAGCCGAGCGCATTTTAACTTCGGCCGAATTGCAAATATTTGAAACTCATAAGTTTCCAGCTCAATTTTTAGCTAAGCGATTTGCTGCTAAAGAGGCAGCGGTGAAAGCCCTAGGCACAGGTATTGCAAACGGAGTAGGGTTTAAAGATGTCGAAGTGATTAATCTTCCATCAGGCCAGCCCAGTCTTGTTTTTACAGGTAAATTCGCTGAAATTTGTGAACAAAAACAGATTACTAATAGTTTTATATCGATTTCTGATGAAAAACACTACGCCGTTGTGACTGTAGTGTTAGAGTCACTTTAATTAAATGCACTCGATTGGTGCTGAAATTATCCTTGTTGTGGCAAGACTAAGCGGGTGATTTTTAGGTTTAATATCCAGACCTGTGAGACACACTCACGAAAGAGCAGGGGATTGTGAAAGTCCCAATTTACATATCTAAATAGATATATCTGAAGTAAGGCTTGTTTTATGGTTTCAATTCGTAAAGTACATGAAGAAAAGCGCCCTCCATTCTCAGAGTGGTTAGCGGGGCTCAACTTGCCTGAATCAAGCAAGCAGAAGATTCGTGACGTTTCGGATACCCCTGAAATATTATTGACCGGCCAAGAAATGGTGGAAATTCTCCATGAGTTACATATGGATGATGAAACCCTTCAAGCGGCTCTTATCTATCCTTACTGTGAAGTTCACCAATTAAATGAAGGTGAGATAGCCGAGCAATTTGGTGAAGGCATTCAAAAGTTAATTGTCGGTGTAAGGCGCATGGATGCCATCAAGTCTTTACATACTCGGGCTAACAGTGCCCGCAAAAATGATGAAGCACAAATCGATAACGTTAGGCGTATGTTGCTCGCTATGGTTGAAGATGTAAGAGCTGTAGTGCTTAAGCTTGCAGAACGTATATGTGCCTTACAAAAAGTAAAAAATGAAGATGAAGAAACCCGAGTTCTAGTGGCTCGTGAATGTGCCAACATTTATGCGCCATTAGCTAATAGGCTAGGAATAGGCCAGCTTAAGTGGGAATTAGAAGATCACTCGTTTCGTTACTTACACCCTAAGTCATATAAACAAATTGCTAAATTATTAGACGAGCGCAGAACCGATAGAGAAGTTTACATCGTTGATTTTGTAGAAGAGTTACAATCCGTTCTCGATGCGCAAAAAATTAAAGCTAAGGTCTATGGAAGGCCTAAACATATTTATAGCATCTGGAAAAAGATGCAGAAAAAAGACCTGACTTTTGAACAGTTGTACGATATTCGTGCTGTCAGAATCATAGCTGAACGCCTGCAGGACTGTTACGCTGCTTTAGGTGTAGTGCATGCCAATTGGCATCATTTACCACAAGAGTTTGATGATTATATTGCAACACCCAAAGCTAACGGATATCAGTCTATTCATACTGTGACTTTGGGCAAACAAGGCAAAACCATAGAGATACAAATCCGTACCGATAAAATGCACCAAGACGCAGAGTTAGGTGTGGCTGCCCATTGGCGTTACAAAGAAGGCACTGCATCTGGGCGCTCAGGGTATGAAGAGCGCATAAACTGGCTGCGTAAAATTTTGCAGTGGCAAGATGAAGTCTCGGACTCTGGTGATTTGGTAGAAGAGCTCCGAAGCCAAGTGTTTGACGATAGAGTGTACGTGTTTACACCAAATGGTGATGTGGTTGATTTACCGTTGGGCTCTACTCCATTGGATTTTGCTTATTACATTCATAGTAATGTTGGTCATAGATGCAACGGTGCCAAAGTAGGGGGCCGAATTGTGCCTTTTACCTATCAATTACAAACGGGCGACCAAGTCGAAGTGTTAACGGGTAAACATTCCAATCCTAGCCGAGATTGGATGCATCCTGGGTTAGGATATGTTTACTCTTCTCGGGCGCGGGCCAAAATTCAAACTTACTTTAAAAGACAAGATAAAAGTAAAAATGCCATAGCCGGAAAAGAGTTACTTGATAGAGAGCTAGGTAAATTAGGCATAGATGGTAAAGTGGCCAGTGATGCTACTGAGCGCTTTAATATGCAGAGTCTAGAAGATTTATATTCAGCCTTAGGCGCTGGCGATATTCGCATTATGCAAGTTGTTCATTATTTGCAGCAAAAGCATGCACCAGAGCCAGAGCCTGAATTAGATCTAAAAATTGTGTCACGAAAACCTTCAAACCTTAAAAAAGACACTATAGTAGTAGAGGGTGTGGGTAATTTGCTCCATCAAATTGCCGGTTGTTGTCAGCCTCTGCCTGGTGAACCAATTCAAGGTTATATTACTCAAGGTCGTGGGGTGAGTGTTCACAGGCAAGATTGCGACCAATTGGCGCATCTACTTGAAACTCACCCAGAACGTCAAATTGATGTAAATTGGGCTAGTGATATACAAGGTGCCTTTCAAACCAAAGTCGTGGTGCAGAGTACCGACAGGGCTGGTGTGTTAAGAGATGTTACCACCGTTTTAACTAACGAAAGAGTGAGTTTACTTGGGGTGAATAGCTCTAGTGATACTAAACTCAATACGGCCAAAATTGAGCTGAACATTGAAGTTAAAGACTTAACTACATTGTTAAAAACTATTGCAAGATTGCAGTCAGTGAAAGGTGTAACTAATGTATACAAAACGGATAACGGTTAATCCTTGGTGAATCAAGGTGTCCCGCCTATTGAAAAACTTCTACAGATTATGCAACGTTTGCGTGATCCTGATTTGGGTTGCCCATGGGATCAACAACAAACCTTTGAAACGATTGTGCCCTATACTATTGAAGAAACCTATGAAGTAGCGGATGCCATAGCCCGTAAAGATATGATAGATATAAAAGATGAGCTTGGAGATCTATTGTTTCAAGTAGTGTTTTATGGTCAGTTAGGGGCAGAACAACAAGCATTTACCTTTGACGATATTGCCCAGGGGATAAGTGATAAGTTAGTGCGGCGTCATCCCCATGTGTTTGCAGACAGTAAAGCTAAAAATGAGCTTGAGTTATCAAAACAGTGGGATGCCATCAAAGCACAAGAACGGGCTAACACCAAAAAAGATACCGATGAGAGTGTTTTGGCGAACTTACCTAGTGGCCTAACCCCTTTATTAAAAGCTTACAAAATACAAAAACAATGTGCCAAAGTCGGGTTCGATTGGCCTATACTAGAGCCCGTTGTTGAAAAGGTTCATGAAGAAATTCAAGAAGTATTGCAAGAAGTTCAAGCAGATAATCCCAATCAAGAAGCAATAGAAGAAGAAGTTGGTGATTTATTATTTTCTGTGGTTAACCTTGCCAGACACCTTAATGTAAATGCCGAAAGTGCTTTAATTAAGGCTAATAACAAATTTGAGCAGCGTTTTAGACAAGTAGAAATAATTTTAAAAAATCATGAGTCTTCAATTCATTCAGCAGGATTAGATGAAATGGAAGCCGCATGGCAACAAGTGAAAAACTAAAGAGTAGTTTTTCTATAACTCGATGTTTGGTTTGTTTAAGATCTAAACTAATATGTCGATACTAACTTATGATATTAGTAAATAAAGGATCTGTATGTTTGTTTTTTCTTCACAGCATAAAAAAGTAGAATCACAGAAAAAAGAATTACAACAAACTGTGGTTGAATTATCGCAGCAAGTAGACGCTTTACGAGCAGAGAATATAGAACTCAAAGCCGACGCGGAGGCTAAATCTTTAGCTGCATCATCACCTGACAATTACGAAAAAATATTAGTTAAATGTACTATTGATTCTATGGGCCAAGTTGAAGGTATCAGGCAGACAGTGCTTGATTCATTTCAACGTATTGAAAAGCAGAGTGAATCCATAACAGATATTAACCAGTTATTTGACACTTCAACAGAATCTTTAGACACAATAGCTAAGTCAATGGCTGGCTTAAGTTCAAAAATGGTTGCAATGACCACCAATATCTCAGGTCTTTCTGATAAAGCCGATAATATAAATACATTCGTAACTACTATCACAAGTATATCAGATCAAACTAATCTATTAGCCTTAAATGCTGCTATAGAGGCAGCTAGAGCAGGGGATGCCGGGCGAGGGTTTAGTGTGGTTGCAGATGAAGTGCGTTCCCTTGCAAATGAAACCAATAAATCAGCGAGCGAAGTAGCAGATTTAGTAGGTGATATTATTTCATCAACCAAAAGTGCTGTGGATTCGGTGGATGAAATCAAAGATAACAACGATACTCTATCTATTGGAGTTAGTGAGTTAGACAATAATTTCAGTTCAATTATTGCTTGTTGTAATACCATGAAAGATGCAATAACCACTAGCTCTCATCGCTCTTTTATTCAAACCGTTAAACTAGATCATATTGTTTGGAAAAGTGAAGTTTATGCTGTTATTTATGGAATGAAAGATAAAGGAATTAATGATTTTGAAGACCATAAAATATGTCGTTTAGGGAAGTGGTACCAAGGTGAAGGCAAACAAAAGTACTCTGATAATACCTCTTTCAGAAGTTTAGACCGCTGCCACGCTGAAGTGCATTCAAATGGCTTAAAAGCAATGCAGCTCTTCGCTGAGAACAATAAAGATGAAGCAGTGAAATATCTAGTTAAAATGGAAGATGCAGGGCAAGAAGTCATGTCTTGTTTAGATGACTTAGCTGAGGCATTGTAATTCAAAAGGGCACAAACTCATTTAGTTAAAAGTGAGTTTGTGTTTCTGATTTCTAATGGTTCTTGAGTTACTTCCGCACTTTTCCTTGTAGTCCAAACCTACCCATCAAGCTAACTAACATCATAAGTGTTAGCCAAAACATACTCCCTCCACCTGAAGAGCTACTAGTTGTAGTGACGGGGGTTGTTGTTTCGGTGTCTACTGGCGTAAAACTAACATTCTGAATAAACCCCTTGTCTTCACCAGCACTGGTATTTAAGTCTTTACTATAAACCCAGGTAATCAGGTTTTCACCAGCTGATAACTCTATAGTGTATTCACTGAACTCAACTTCTCCGGAGATATAATCGAGTAATTCATCATTTAAATACACAAATAGTGCGTCGTAGGGTTCATAGTCCTCATCTGTGACCTCCAAAGAGGTATTTTCTTCTGATGAAACAGCCCACTCGAAGGTAAAAGTACCCTCACTGTCTACTAAGGCTACAACTGTACTTTCTTGTAAATCGCTAATGGCACCACTTTCAATACCTTGAACATTATTAGACACCCAACCTAGATCCCCTGTGCCTCCACTGAACCAAGTTACTGCCGTTTCTCCTACTAAGGCTCCAATTGAATTGGACTCACCTAGTGCAAGAGCGGTTAAATTTAAGCTGTTTGCTGGTATGTTCTCGTCATCGGTTACAATACTAACAATTGCATCTAAGTCTTCACTAATTGATGGAGTGTAAATTACAGTTATTTCACAGCTTTCAGTCGCTTCAAGAGTAGTGCAATTGTTGCTATCTATACTCACAGCTGTACTACCAGTCACCTCAAAGCTTAATGTAGCTGTTGATACACTATTGTTAGATACCGTAAAGTCTTCAGTGTAAGAATTGCCCTCTAAAACACTACCAAAGTCAAACTGGGTTTCGATGGCTACTCCACCTGTTATGTTATTTATCCAGTCAATATATTGAGATACTCGGGTATACACACCAGGGTAGCCTTCTGCGGCACAGCCAAACCCAAAGCTTACTATGCCAACTTGTTGTACCCCTGAACCAGTATTAATAACTAATGGCCCACCACTATCTCCTTGGCAAGAGCCTTTGCCACCCTCAGGAATAGCAGCGCAAATCATGTTACTGGTTATATCTTCGTCATCAACCAACACACTTTCATTTAATATGTCTATGCATTGTTCATTAGTCATTAACTGTAAGTCGACTTGGCGCAATATATCGGGAAAACCTGAAGTAGCGCCTTCTCCTGGTTCATAACCGGTTGTGCCTCCCCAACCCGCCACTGTGGCTATACTGTTTTCAATAGCATATTGAGAGGTTACCTCTGAAGTCGCAATGGTTACTGCTGATGTATTTACTGATTCTGCTAATTCAACAATGGCAATATCGTTTTCAAATGTATTGCTGTTATATGAAGGGTGTATGTATACATTAGCAATGTCTATGGCGTTATCCGCA
Source organism: Paraglaciecola marina (assembly GCF_004360155.1). Classification (GTDB taxonomy): domain Bacteria; phylum Pseudomonadota; class Gammaproteobacteria; order Enterobacterales; family Alteromonadaceae; genus Paraglaciecola; species Paraglaciecola marina. The sequence goes on from NZ_SAIS01000007.1 coordinate 32,276, forward strand.
CCGTCTGATAAGTCGTACTCTCCTATATTCATTTTAAGAAAGCTAGCGCTGCCGTCTTCCACACAATGGGCAGCCGTTATTACCCATTTGTCTCCAATAAAAGAGCCTCCGCAAACTATCTCTTGTGCTAGGGAAGTTGAGTCACTAACACTTATACTTGCTATACTGCCTAACTCTTCTAATAGAATTAAACCATCTGCTCGAGTAATTGCTAATACAGGTATAGTGCCTGTGTAATCTGATCCTAAGGTGCCTTCAATGTTTCCTTCTTCTTCATTATTATAAATGATTGCGCCTACACCGCCTGCAGCTTCACAGTTATCAGCTTTTTCAGAGAAGTTTATTTCGCCTCTTTCAATGAGACAGACTTTTGCATCGGCATCCACACATAATTCATCCGCAATACCACATGACACAAGTTCGGCACTTGCGGAACCAGCTACACCGTAAGTAAAGTAATCACTTGTATAGCTAATATTGTCAACTTCTAAGCTAGTAGTTATGACATTGATGGTGTTTACATACGCTGCTATCCATGGCCAATCACTAACATCGGCTACCTCACCGCCAACTATTCGAGACTCAATTAAAGAGTTATTGCTTTTAGTATTTAATAAGCTGCTGTCACTAGCGGAAAATACGTAAGGAGAGATAGTAAGTATCGCCCAAGGGAAGATAGCGGTTAGCAGTCTATTCATTAAAAAAATTCCTAAATAATACAAGTAGTAGTCATAAGTTAAAGAGATAGCTTGTTGTAACTATAAAATATAGCGACTAAAAGTCTGACCAGACATTCTGGTGATTTAATTTCAAATGTCAAAGGTTAGGCAACTAATATACAGATTTACCTAAAGTCTTTGGTATCAAAAGCGATAAATACAGTAACAGGTACTTTATTGGTGTAAATCTAAATTGCTAAGTTCTGAAAATACATTAGACATAGGCTCTGCGGAATTCGCTTTGCCCAATGATTTTGAGCTTAATGGCGACATCAATCGAGCGTCACAACAAGGAGCTAAATTTTCCTTACTAATGGCAATGCTAGAGCCAAATAGCTTGCATCGGCCACGCTTTGAAGACTCAGAATCCACTTTGCGTGCTGTGGGTGAAAATTCAGAGCTTTATCACTATCGAAGTTCACCATTAGAAGCCAACCAAGAATATTGGCAAGGCTGTAACAATACCGGGAAATTAATAGAGACTGGTTACTTGGCTTCTGCTCAGCTGTGGATGGCCATGCATCCTGAGCCTTTGTCACAACACAATAACTGCCTCAGCATAGATGAAGATGTTCTCGCCAATGCAAGTGTGTATGCTCAAAGCAGAATGAAAAACCAAACAGTAGCAGATATTAAAGTCGACGAAACAGGGCTATTTGATATTTTGGATGAACTCAATCCCATATCAGTTTAATTACCTAATGGGATGCTATTGCTCTTTTTCACTGAGTTAGTTGCTAGGTGTCTCCGGTGTTTTATCTTCTGCTTTTTTAACGCGTATTTTACTATTTCCAAGTTCTTTATAATTTAGGTTTTTAATTGCTGCTTTTGCTTCTCCTGCCTTTGGCATTTCAACAAACGCAAAACCTTTTGAATTGCCACTGACCTTATCTACAACTAAATTACAAGATTGCACAGTTCCATATTCGTCAAACAATAGCTTAAGATCATCTTCTGTGGTTGCCCGATCTAAGTTACGAATTAATATTTTCATAGAGTGTTCCCATGTGAAAAAATGCCTGAGCCAAGCTTCAAGTCAACTCGGTATTTTTTAATAATTGAATGGCGCTACTATGCCACATGCGCCTCTCCAAAGGTTAATATTACGCAAATATGTGTATGATCTACCTCTAAATATTTGAAACATAACCAAATAATCACGTTTTAATAGCTAGTTGGAGAGAAAGGATCTGATGGGCGACTTGGTTGATAACTTTTTTGATATAGGTAAATGATTTTTAGTGCCTTAAATACTAAAAAACTTTTTAGGACGAACTTAAAGTTAACAATAGCTAACCTTAAGTTGTGTTTTTTGTCCTTTTAACTTGGTAGCATGACGAATGCTACAATATCATTATTGTAGTCACCTGTGGTTTTATATTCTCTATAGCCATTTGATGCTGATATTCCAACCGCATAATTAGTACCTTTGTAATTAAGTAATAACGAGTCTTGTTGGCCATTGCCTAGCATTAATAAGGATTTGTCTAAATCGAGAATTTCACCCACTTTTTGCGGTGAATTCTGGGTATGAGAAATAATCATGCCGTCTCTTTGGCAATAGAAAGCAAAGCATCCTTGCAACGCAACACCTTGCTCATCTGTCGGTAAGGTGTCGTTTAGCATTTCTTTGAACTCAGGCGTACTATCGAACACTATACCAATACCGCCAATGACTGTAGGCTGCTGCATACTAGTAATGGAAGCATTATAAATATAAGTGTAATCGTCCTGATATTGGTTACTCGGAGTAAAACTCGATACCGTGTATGTCTGAGAGTTGGTGTTTTGTAAAGCTTCTTGTGCCCCACTATGCTGTTCAGTGGGTTTGCCGATCATGTTCGCCTGCTCTTTGTTTGAGACGGCTATGATAACGCCATTTTTATCGTAAACATATAGGTTGGTATAGACAGTGTATAAGTCATTAATGTAATACAGGATGTCTGTAATTTCTTGTTTCGCTTGATCGGTTAGTTCATGTTCTTGCAAATGCTCTCTAAAAACAGTGGTTAATGCCCACCATCTGCAATCATTGGCTCTTTCGTAGAGGTTACGATCCATTATATCTATGGCTAGACTTGCGAAAAACCTAACGTCACTTAACCTAGCGCTTAATACTGTGTCTTGAAGGTTATCTATAGAATCTGAAAAAATAGAGGTTATACCTTGGCCCGTTTTTTTGATTTCGGAAAGCACAGGCATAAATTCAACAGCATTATTTCTAGCAGCCGCAATAATACCATTTAGCACCACTAAGCTAAGATCATCATTGATTAAACTAGAGCTTCTATATATTTCCTTCAGATCATCAGAAAATAATTCAGAATCTAACAAAGTAAAGGCGTCTTTTTGTGAATTTTGGGTGTCTTTAGAGTGCTTAAAAGCTTCTTTTAAAGGAGTCATAACCTGGCCACACCAAGATAGCCCCATAAAACCTTGATACCCTTTGGTATGAGATTGGGTCGACAAATATTCGTGCTTGTTAAATTTTACTATGATGGGAGCTTCATGTTTAGGGAGTCTATCATTTAAAGGTATTTTATCTGGGTGATTAGTCGCAATAACAGTCCCTTTATTGTCCACAATCGTAATGGTACTGGCAGCGCTTTCTGACTGTAAATTATTAAAAATTCCTTGCATTTCATCATCAAACCGAAAGCATAAACATAATACACCTAGCGTATCAGCGTTTTGGTGGTTTGTGCTTTTAATTGCACAAGAGTAAATTAATGAGTGGTCAAGTTGTGGTTGTAGATCACTTTTACGAAAGGTTTCTACGTAGTCTTCGCTAGTGTTTAGTGTGTTGGCAATTAAAGGGTCATCACTGTGGGTGATCTTGCTGTTAGGGTCTAAGTTAACTTGCACATTTCCTTGGGGATCCAGAATTATGATTTCATCATAAACACTATATTTCTTAACATACTCTTGTAAACGTGCTTGAAGTGTTATTACATCATTCGCGTCTTTGTTTGGCTTTAATAAAAACGCTCTAATATCATCATCCGTAGCCAAAAATCCTACATCCGCTGTACGTTCAAATAAATTCCTAATGAGAATATCTATAGCCACTTGAGATTTGTTGTGGTCGTCTGCAATACGTTTTTGTAAGTGGGCTCTTAATAAATTTTCAATTAATCGTCCTTGTAGCTTTGAAAATTTTTCTCTGGTGTAATGCATTTCTTCAAGAATACTATCAGATACATTTTGACTATTAATCTTACCAATTAGTGATATTTTGCCCCACCAATGGTTCAGCGCTTGCAAGCGCTCATCGTAGGTTTTAATGAGTGGAATCGCAGATTTTAACTGTTGTTGATTATTAGAAAGTAAAGTATTCAAAATGCCTTGGCCTATTTATTATTATTATTTAACAGACATCCTTATCTATTTAGAGTAATCGGTCGCAACTTGTACAAACTTTAGTATTAAATGCAAAAATTGATTGCTATGCAATCACTATTTTATGAATAGGATAGTATCTAACTATTTGAATGTCATAAATAAAGTTTAGCCTTATTATTTCTTCGACTTTAGTATTGGTTTTGTTCTGTATTGCTATGGCTGCTGTGAGCGTTTATTATTTTTTATTAACAAATCTTTCATGTCCAAAAGAAATAATAATGAAAATGATCACAGCATGTGCGTTAGCGGTTTTTTATTGTGTTAATGCCTTTAGTAATACTACGACTATTCCAAACCAGCCAAGTGAAACTCAAGTCATGAACCGTTTCGCAGAGTTAGCTCTTGAATGCGTTCATAAAGAATACCCTAATATTGTTAAACATATGATGACAGGCGATGAGCATGTGAAAACGCCTAAACAATTATACCCAGCATTTTACGGCTGTTTTGATTGGCACTCATCGGTGCATGGACATTGGTTGTTAACCCGCATTGCTAGCCAATATCCAGAGTCTGTGCATTATCAGGATATTCTAGATAGCCTTGAGCAAAGCTTTACGACTGTAAACATTACTGCAGAACTTGACTATTTTAATCGACCCAATACAGGCACAAGTTTTGAGCGCCCCTATGGTTTGGCTTGGTTTTTACAACTGACTAGTGAATTACGTCATTGGGATAACCCTAAAGCAAAAGAGTGGTTAGCTATCCTTAGGCCTTTGGAAGATAAGATTGTTGCAAATGTTAGTGTTTGGCTACCTAAGCTGGCTTTTCCTATCCGTGTAGGTGAGCATAGCCAAACCGCTTTTGCGTTTGGGCTTATGTTTGATTGGAGCGTGACTACTGGCAATCAAGTTTTTCATGATTTACTAACGACAACCGTTAATCGTTTATATAAAAACGATGTAAATTGCCCACTAAATTACGAGCCTTCTGGGCAAGACTTTTTATCCCCTTGTATTGCCGAGGCAGACTTGATGCGAAGAGTATTAGCGCCCGCACAATACGCTAAGTGGTTAGCTGATTTTTTACCTTCAATACCTACTGATGGCAGTGCTAATTGGTTAACCGTTGCCACCGTTTCAGATAAAAGTGATGGCAAACTTGCCCATCTAGATGGATTAAATTTAAGCCGCGCTTGGATGTTAGAGGGCGTTGCGTCGGTACTGAGTGATCAAGATGCCAGAAAAAGCGCAATCATCAATGCAGCTAAAAGCCATAAAAAGGCCGGCATAAACGCGGTTATTCACGATATGCATTACATGGGAAGCCATTGGTTAGGTAGTTTTGCTACCTATTTAGAAACACGGGCAGGTTTACAATAAGCCAGCACTTCGATTACCCATAACCTTTAGGTGGCAGGCTTTGTACTTGTCATTTAAATGTTATGGTTACAATAAAAACTATCACAGTGACCTCCAGAACATTGAATATTAGCCCACAATTAAAAGCGTTTGAAAACTCATGTTTTACTGACTTCACTGTGCCTATTGAGGACTATGGATTACCGGAGCGTTTTACATTCCCATTTTATTATGAGCCGCATCCTTTATGTATGCTTGCTGCAGAGCAATTGCAGGGGTATCTTCAAAGGCAAAAAAGTTGGTATCACAATTTTGGTTTGTCTGATGATCCCAATGTCATTATTGGCAAGATGTTTGGAGTGTTACTTGTGCGCAATATTGCAGGATGTATCGGCTTTATTGCTGCTTTTTCAGGTAAGTTAGCTAAAAAAAATCATATTGATGGCTTTGTTCCTCCCGTATTTGATTTGTTAGCTAAAGATAGCTTTTTTCTGGCTGAACAGGTCGTGATTAACCAGTTAAATGAACAAATAGAAATTAAAGAAAATGCCCCTGAGTTAGTTGTTTTAACACAGCAGTTAGAACAGGTTAAAGCTGATTGTGAGCAGCAATTAGCAGCACTTAGAGAAGAGTTAATAGCTAACCGCAAAGTACGAAAGGCCAAGCGAAGAACGCTAACAAACCAAGAAGGTAATGATAGCAGTGAAGACGCTCTTAAAGAGTTAGCGGTGCAAAGTGTCTATGATAAGTGGCGCTTGAAAGACCTAACCAACGAGACGCAAAGCGCGATAGAAAAAGCGCAGCAGCAGCTTGCAGAATTGACTGAAGATATCGCTACATTAAAGCGTCAACGAAAAACCTTATCCGCTAACTTACAAAACAAAATATTTTCTCAATATCAGTTCTTAAATCAAGAATTAGTGCCTAAAAGTCTACTAGACATATTTGCAGAAACCGCACTTAAAACACCCCCTGCAGGAGCGGGAGAGTGTGCCGCTCCTAAACTGTTGCATTACGCCTTTGAACATCAGCTTACGCCATTGGCTATGGCCGAGTTTTGGTGGGGGGCGTCACCTAAGTCTGAAATCAGGCAGCACAAACAATATTACCCAGCTTGCATGGGAAAATGTCACCCTATTTTAAAGCACATGCTAATTGGGTTAGAGGTTGAGGATAACCCTCTTATTCAAAACTGTGGTGAGGATAAAACCTTAGAAATCATCCATCAAGATGAAGATATCGTTATTGTTAATAAGCCCATAGAGTTTTTATCTGTGCCCGGTAAAGAAATATCCGACTCAGTGTATCTGCGCATTAAGCAGCAGTTTCCTGATGCTACTGGCTCTTTAATTGTGCACAGGTTAGATATGTCTACATCTGGATTAATGGTGTTAGCCCTTAACCCTAAAGCGAATAAGTTTTTGCAAAAGCAATTTATACAGCGGGATGTCCATAAAGAATATGTCGCCTTAATATCAGGGCTACCAGAGCAAGAACAAGGTGAAATAAACCTGCCAATGCGGGGCGACTATTTCGACAGGCCTAGACAGATTATTTGTAACAAAGACGGCAAGCCTGCAAAAACGTATTGGCAAGTGATCAAGCGTTACCCGGATACCAATCAAGCTAAGGTATTGCTTACTCCGCATACGGGTCGTACTCACCAATTAAGGTTGCACTGTGCCCATGCAGAAGGGTTAAATATGCCCATAGTTGGTGATGATTTATACGGCGTTCGCACTAATCGTTTACACCTGCATGCACAAAGCCTGACGATTAGGCACCCCAAAAGCAAAGAGCTAATGACCTTTAAAGTTGAAGCAGAGTTTTAACATTTGAATTGGCTTTTAAAAAACTAACCTTTAAAGAGAGTAATAACTATGACAATCCGAATCGCCATGTGGTCTGGCCCTCGTAACATCTCCACCGCTATGATGCGCAGTTGGGAAAACCGTAGTGACTGCGAAGTGATCGATGAACCTTTTTATGGATATTATTTACAACAAACCCAAAGCCCACACCCATGTTTTGAGGATATTCTCGCTGAGCAAAGTACTGATTACAAAAAGGTTGTTAAACAATTAACCGAAGGTGACTGTAAAACTCAGTTTCAATACCAAAAACATATGACCCACCATATGCTAGATGATGTTGATTTAGGGTGGACCAAAACCCTCAAACACTGCTTTTTAATTCGCGACCCCGCTCAAGTAGTAAATTCATACACAAACAGCATGGGGCAATGCAGTACCCAAGATATAGGAATTGTCAGACAAGCAAAGCTGTACGATGAGATAACACAAATTACTGGGCAGAGTATTCCTGTTATTGACTCAAATGATGTGCTTAAAAACCCTAAATATATTTTGGCTGAAGTGTGTAAGGCGTTAGCGATACCCTTTGATAAAGGGATGCTAGCGTGGCCAAAAGGCCCTAGAAACAGCGACGGGGTATGGGCAACACATTGGTATCACAGTGTCGAGAAATCTACAGGGTTTGCCCCTTATGTGCAGCCAAACTTGACGCTGAATAAACAGCAACTAGATGTGGTAGCAGCGGTACAACCTTATTACGAAAAATTGGAAAAACTACGTATAAGATTGCCAAATTCGGAAATTTGAAGTTATTCCACAGTAATTATTACTTCAATGATTTCTTCTGGTTTGCAAGCTCACTGTCATTGAAACGTGAGTATTTAATAATCTGTTTTTGACACGAATCGATTGATTGTGAACCTGTAATCGTCAGTTAAAGAAAATCGCCTGACTAAGTGTTTTTTATTCGGTTTATAAGCTCTCCAGTTCCACTCACTATCTTTGAGATTTATACCCGTTATTCCAAGGTTTTCTAAGTCTGATATTGAATAGTCAAAGCCTATTGGGCCTAAACCAATCCAGGATAGTACTTTATCCCATAGGTTGAATTTACTTTGTCCGTAAACTGGAAGAATGTTATCCACTAATATTTTGGCAAAAAACTCTGTCTCTTTTACCCTCATTGATTGAATAGACTGCTGAAAACGTGCTTTGTCTCCATCATCAATATCCCAATGAGTTTGCCATGCACTTCCGTGCCAAATTAATACAGAGTCTTTACTTAAGTATTTGAGGCGTCCTGCTGGAAAAACATAATTTGCACAAGATGAGGCGCAAAAATCTTTAACTTCTACGTTAAGCCCATTCTCTTTTACCCAATTTCCAAGTGCAATTCCAAGGTTTATGTCTCCTCCAGAGCTCGATATTAATAATGTATGTGGTTTTATTTGGGCTTTGCTATACGTTTTGAAAGCCCTTTCATTTGCATCTCTTGTAATGACTCCTTTATAAATTAAGAATCCATTTTCTATAGCAGTAAATGCTATTCCTAACTCGGTGTTTGAAGGTTTAGGAACTGTTGAACAACCGAATACCAAAAGGGATATAACTAGACTAAACCTTGTCACCGCGACTCCTTGAAACTTAATCACCAGACTGCTTGTTCGATCGTGCTAATTTGGGATCATAGGTAATACAATTTTAGAAGGGTATTGTTTGCTCATGTGTATGGTTTGATTGGCGACCTTCATCTTAGAGGTTTTTGCAAAGTCAGCCCCAGTATTAAGGTTTCGGGCCAACCTTGGGTAATTACTGCTAGTGACATCAATACGAATACGGTCACCGGGTGATAACATATAACTGCTGGCCCACATGTCGATTTCATACTTATAGACCTTTCCAGGTTCGATTAATTTAGGAGTATCAAAGCCTTCTCTGTAACGAGCTCTAATCACCCCATCAACTAAATTAAAGGCAGTGCCGTCAGGCTTAACGATTATGAGTTTTGCCATAAAGTCTGTGTCGGGGGCACTGCTTGATGCATAAATTTCAGCACTAATTGGGCCGGTAAACTCTGTAGCTTTAGTAAAAGGCTCTGTCACAAATCTAAGAATATCTTTACGGCCATCAAGGAGTTTTTGATCGTACGGGCCCCGTAATTTAGGCATCATAATATTGCCGCCAAGGGTGGGAACTGGATCGGCCGGATCATAATCATAGTTAAGGGCGCCTGATGTTGCGGTAGGGGCTTTATCAGAAAGTGACTTATCGGCATGTAAGTAATAGGGGCGGTACTCGGTTCTGGCTAATGGCCACTCTTGTTCGTCGCGCCATACGTTTTCACCCATAATAAATATCCGTACTGGGGCCTTGCCCGATACCAAATTTGAATTGGCATCACTGCCTTTCATCCAGTAGTCAAACCATTCGACTAACATGTCGGGTGTATCAATCAGAGAGGTTTCACCAAACTCTACATCACCTAGTTTTGAAGACTTGTTCCAGCCGTGTGACCATGGTCCAATAATTAAACGCTGACCATTTCTAGAAGTGGCAGAGGCCGATTGCTCTGTCATCGTTTGGTAACTGCCTATGGTGCTGCGTAAAAATACATCAAACCAACCGCCAATATTGAGCGCGGGTACAGCCATTTCTGTGGCACGGGCTTCTAAATTTAAAGGTTTCCAATAATCATCGTAAGAAGGATGGTTAAGCCAATCTTGAAAGTGAGGGACCTTAAAACCAACATTTTCGGCCAAGTTCTCTAAAGGTAAGTGGCTAATACCATTGACCCAATCAATAGGAAACGACATATTGGTTCTGCTGCCCGCTAACCCTATACCCCAACTAGCTCGAGATAATAGAGAGAACGCACCGCCTGGATAAGCCACATCTCGGTAATAATTACCCGGGCTAACCGCCGGCGCAATGGCCACCAACGCTGGGTTTTTATTGATAGCTGCCAACCACTGCACTGATGCAAGGTACGACGAGCCAAACATACCTACTTTACCATCAGACCAAGACTGCTTTGCAATCCAAGTAAGGGTGTCATCACCATCGTTTATTTCTTGAAAATAAGGGTACCATTTACCTTCTGAGTCATACCTGCCACGAACAGATTGAAACACCAAGGCATAGCCGTTATTAGTCGCAAATTTGGCATATTTTTGTCTACCCGCGCTTGAGCCATTGGTATACATGTCGCGTATGAGTAGGGTGGGGTACTTGCCATCTGCGGTAGGTAAATAAATATCAGTGGTAAGGTTTACCCCATCGCGCATGGTGACAGGTACATGATATAGGGTTTTAAGGGTATCAGGGAAGCCTTGTTCATAACCTGGAAAACTCTGTCCGTGGCTCATTGACGATAATGATAACGTGATTATTAGCCCAATAACTAGTTGTCGCATACTCATAAAATCCTCACATGTTTTATTTTTATTAGAATGAATGTCGTGGATACATCAACACTACTGCTTTATTAATTTTAAGTAAACTAGGGCGAGTGCTAATAGCTGCAAAGCTAAGCTTTTAAACATGGGCTTTGCTTATTAATATTATTCACTTCGTTCACCGTTATCTCGAGAACAGCGCCATACGTTACCCTACCTTCGGCCATCATTGGCGGTCGCTTGTCATTTATTCTTTATGTGTCTGCGTTGCTTGGAGAACTTGGAGTCGCGGGTAAGTCAAAAGCATCGCTATGCGATTAGGCTTTCACTTCGTGAACAAATGTAGTTTGGGCTAAAGCCCATCAGTTTATCTAGCAGTGATTATTATGCTGTTTAAACAAACAGTTATAATACATGTTTTAACACTTGTTACTTTTTGCTGTTTTTAATTGGAAATAAGTATTATCAAAAATAAACAGGGTTTAGTTTATGTCATTGTTTTTAAGATAGTTTCAGTGGTGAGTGAAAATATAATATTTTGTATTTATCCAGAGTCATGGTTTCTACATGAGGAGCCAATAAAAACTCCCCTCTGAAAATTATACTTACGGCACTATTACCAAATCAAACGGGGAGCGTTTTGTGATTACAGGACTTATAGACGAAGAGTTATTTTGGATCCGACAGTTGAAGCCAAGTATTACCAATTTGCACTGGCGTTTTTTATGTTTGGATTAGTAGAGTCGCTTCCATACAAGTTGTATAGGTGCATAGAATGACTGTCTTTGTAAGTTGTTGTAAGTTCGATAAAACCCTTCAAATTTCAGTTAACAGTGCACTTTTTGATGTATTTTTGCATACTGTACAATTAATTTTAAGGCTGAGACTTTTTCAACAGTCTCGTTAAAGGGGGAGTTCACAATGAGAAATGTGTATCTTTTATTAGCCATACTAGGGGGCGTTATTCCCTACTTGTATTTTTTCCAATTTATACAATCAGAAGGTCTAAATATTCCTTTATTCGTAGAGTCACTATTTGTAAATGGTGCGGCTGGAGGCTTTAGTGCTGACCTGCTTATTAGTTCTTTTGTGTTTTGGTTATTTATGTTTAAAGAATCAAAACATTCTTCTAATCCTAAGCCTTTTTTGTTTATTGCGATAAATCTTACTGTAGGGTTAAGTTGTGCACTACCTGCCTATTTGTATGCCAAGTCGACCGCGAAAAATTATAATTAAGCGTAATCACCAATACATTTGAAAAGTGTTGTTTAAGGGTTTATGAGCTATCTAATTTTTATTACTTGTTTTCTTTTGTCGTTTTCAGCAGTGGCATTTGATAAGGCTTGTTTGCTTACAAAGTATGAAAACTATGTCGCCGCGCAAGATAACTGGCAAAAAGGTTTAACAGATATGATCGTTACAAATCATGCAGACCTTAGAGACGTTGCTGAACTTTATTTGAACGATCAATTGGTATTAACCCAAAAGCGGTTAATGGCGGTTACTTCATTATTAAATGAGACTCCAGAAAAATTACAAACTCATTTAAAAGTGGCTAGTTGGCTACAGTTAGATGCTGCGGATGAAACCGAGTTAGCTAGCAATAACCCTCTATATGATGAGCTTTTGCAACAACATTTAGTTAATCGGCATCGCGAGCCCCACGTTGACGGAAATAGACTGCGAGACGTGATGCGGACACAGGTTACACTTTCAAACGAGTTTAAACATCTTTATGTGGGCTTTTTAGAACAAGTTAACGATATTAATAATATAGTGTGTGCGGTAAAGTAAGTGAATGTTATTTTATTAAGGCTTCTCTTTGTTAGTCAGCATAGTGATGAATTTTGTAAAGCGCCTTTGCCTAGTTTCTGGCTTTTTGGCACTTGTTAGGCCGTAGGCAATGGTATTTCGATGTGATTTATTAAGGGTGTCGTAAAAGCTCTTTGCATTAGGCTGCGTATCTAGTGCGGCTATAAAATCTTCGGGTATTTCCATTTTACTGACCACATAGGCCTCATCCCAACGGCCATCTGCTTTCGCTGTTCGAACATGAATCAGCCCAGGCTCCATCATGCGCCCTGTCGCTATTAAATGTTCAACATGCTCAGTGTTTCTTTTAGACCAATTGCTTCGCGGCAATCTTGGGGTGATACGTTGCAGATAGGTTTGATCATCAAGTGATTTTTTGATGCCGTCAATCCAACCCCAGCATAAGGCTTCTACTACTACATCATTCCAGGTGACACTTTGCACTTTAGTGTGTTTTTTGAATATTTTAACCCATAGCTCAGTTTCGGTGGCGTAGTTTTGCCAAAGCCATGTGTTAAGTGCTTCTGGTGTAGCAAATGTCATTATCTTTGATGGTGTAGGTGTTGGCACTACAGTCGCTCCTTTTGAAATTAGACTATTGTTTATATATTGGATTTTGCAAAATAGTAGCGAAACAATTCATAAAACCGTGTGAGATGTATGGGTTTTTCACCTTGGTACTTGTGTAAAAAGTAGAAATGCCAAGCTCTGCCTCTGGTATCTGGTATTACTCGCTCTATAGAGCCCTCTGCCAGATGTTGCTGCACTAAAAATTCGGGTAACAATGCGACGCCCATATCATTTAACACTAACTCTAGCGCTGTCATTAGGGTATTCACTTTTGCACTATGAGTAACCTTTACTAAGTGTTTATTGTTTAGTGCGTTATCAAATAGCTGCAGTTCATCATGTTGCCAAGCTGTCGCGATAAACTTGTGTTCTGGCAGATTTTCAATTTTAGTAAGTTCACCTTGTTCTTTTATATACCGACGAGACGCACAAAATATTTCAGATACTTTTCCGATAGACAAGGCTCTATAATTTGAGTCTTGAAGGTGTCCACCAAAAATAGTGGCATCTAAATTATGCTCAATTAAGTCTAACCAGGTTCCAGATACAACTATTTCGGGGGTTAGCAGCGGAAACTCCAAACATAACTGCCTTAAAGCAGGCACCACAAAACCCTTCTCAAAAAATGGCGGCACAGCTACTTTAAAGCTTCCAGATGGCTGTGCTTTTGCACTACTTAACTCTGTTAAGGTAAGGCTAAGCTGTTGGCTTAGCAGCTCGCTTCTTGCCAATAAAGCCTTACCCACAGAGGTTAGCACTAAACCTCTAGTGTTACGTATGAGTAACTGCTGTCCTGTTGCTTCTTCTAAGCGTTTTATTTGTTGGCTAACAGCTGATTTACTCAAGCCCAGCTTTTTTGCCGCAGCGGTAAACGACTCTTTTTTGGCTACTTCAACAAAGATCAAAATTAATGGTGCGAGTTTTATGTTGTCCATATTTTTAAACTATGTGTTTATTTTGTGGATATTGTTCATTTTTATGCGTGAAGTTAAGGTGTGTCAACCGAATACCTAAAGAGATAACAAAATGAAAACATTAGTCATAGTTGATTTAACCCTAATTGATAAAGCGATTATTGCCCAATACAGCCAATTAGCGGCCAAAACATTAGAAACTTACGGAGGGCAATTTATTGCTAAAGGTCCCATTGAAAGCTTGCATGGAGATGCGCCTTACGGCATGAAAGCTGTCATTGAATTTCCAGATAAACAAAGCGCTCGAGACTGGTACTCAAGTGATGCTTATCAAGCAATCATTCCACTCAGAAATACAGGAATGGACAGCCAATTTCATTTGGTGTAATCGGAGGGGGAGTTATAAGCTGGCGCTTGTGCTATCTATGGCTGCGCCACTTTATAAGCTTTGCTTATAGGGCATCGCTTCGCGACTAATGGCATTCACTGCGTGAACTGTGCATGCGCTGTGCTTACTTTATGCTTCGCACTAAGATTATTCACTACGTTCATCAAGCATTCGCTTTGCTCACCTGCATCCATGCAGTTTTTAACTCACATCCGTGAGAGCTAGTGACTCTTTCTTCAACAGCCAAGAAAGAGTAACCAGAAAGAGGCCGCGCTCCGATCAAATTTCAGCTCAATTAAATATTTGGCTTGTTGAGTGTTCGAGCAAGGGTGAAAGCTGAGCATTTAGGAGCGTAGCTCCGCCAGCTTGAGCAGCTCATCTTGCGACCTACATGGATGTAGGAAGGTAGAATAAAGCAGGAGCACTTATCGAGATGTTGAGATTGGGTGACGATCATCAGGGACGTGAATTTGGCTAACCCTAATAAGTGAAACGCATACTTAGTGCACGCAGCGATGCTTAATAAGCAAAGCGCATACAACCAGCGGCGCAGCCACATAACCCCTTAGTTATTGACTTAGGTCATTGACCAAAAAACAAAGATTAGCTACCATCCGCACCCTAATTTTTTGCTCTGGGATTACGCCCCAAACCGCAGGTAATATTATGTCTGAACAAGCTAATTCAGCACATGCAAAATACGTTGTATGTGCGCTATATAAATTCGTTTCTCTTGAAAACTACAAAGAGTTGCGCCAGCCCTTACTTCAGTTCATGGAGTCTCAAAACATCAAAGGTACTTTGCTACTCGCCGAAGAGGGCATAAATGGTACCGTTTCGGGTACCCGTGACACTATTGATGCTTTACTTGCTTGGCTAAATGCCGATGAACGCTTAAACCCCATCTCTGTGAAAGAGTCTTTAGATGAAACCCAGCCGTTTCACCGAACTAAAGTAAAGTTAAAGAAAGAAATCGTGACTATGGGCGTTGAAGGTATAGATCCCCGCAAGACAGTAGGTACTTACGTTAAACCTGCTGATTGGAATGATTTGATTTCAGATCCAGACGTATTGTTAATTGATACCCGTAACGATTATGAGATTGAAATTGGCACTTTTAAACACGCAGTGAATCCTAATACTGAGTCGTTTCGCGAATTTCCCAAGTATGTAAAAGATAATTTAGATCCTGCTAAAAATAAAAAGGTAGCTATGTTCTGTACTGGCGGTATTCGCTGTGAAAAGTCCACTGCTTATATGAAAGAGCAAGGGTTTGAAGAGGTGTATCACCTTGAAGGTGGCATTCTTAAGTATCTAGAAGATATCCCTAAAGCAGACACCATGTGGGAAGGTGACTGCTTTGTATTTGATAACCGTGTGGCAGTTAATCATGATTTAGAAAAAAGTGATTACGACCAATGTTATGCCTGTCGTTTACCTATTACCGAAGAAGATAAGCAAAGTGAGCAATTTGAATCTGGGGTAAGTTGCCCTAAATGTTTTGGTACTCATAGTGAAGAACAATTAGCGCGATTTAAAGAGCGTGAAAAGCAAGTTAACCTTGCTCGTGAGCGTAAAGAAGAGCATTTAGGTACCGAAGCTCGCAAAGCTATTAAGTTAAGACGACAACAAAAAGGTGCCGCGCGCCGTGCCCAGCGCACTGCTATGGGGAAAAGTAACGGTTAAAAGGGTGATTTAATTACCTTTTTTGCACCTTGTTTACATTAGTGCATAGACACTAGCTCGTGATAAGCGTTAGACTTAAGCCATTGAATTAAAAGTTGAAGAAATTATGTCTTTAAATACAGAATCTGAACAACCACTTGCACCAGAAAAAATTGCAGAAGCCCGTAAAGAGTTTGATTTTTTTGATGCTGACGGTAATGGTGAAATAGGCTTAAAAGAGTTTATTGAGTTATTAACGGTTTTATCACCTAAAACTAAAGCAAGCCATGTAGAAGAAGGCTTTAACTTAATTGATAAGAACCACGACGGGTCTATCGATTTTGAAGAGTTCTTAGAATGGTGGCAACAGTCGTGGTGGGAATACTAAATTAAATTTTAGTGAAACAATTTTAAGAATTGCTAAAAGCTCAAACTTTGTTGTTTGGGCTTTTTTTATGAATGGCGTAAAGTAAGTTCGAGCTGTTTTTAAACAACCAGTTTCATAGACAAACTGAACAATTTATAAGGATATAAAATTATGTTTCATCGCCCATTAAAATGGTTGTTATTAATCACAGTTATTAACGTCTTATTTCTCTCATGTGAGCCCACTAAAGTGACCGAACAAAGAAATCAGCAAAAGTCATATACTCGACTGACTCAATTAGCAGTACCTGCACCAATCGCAAAACAACAAGCTTTCAAAGCTGAATACCATGGAATAGAACTATCTGATGACTACCATTGGTTAAAAGACCAAGGCTATCCCACCGTAGATGATGTGCCTGTACTTGATTATTTGACAGCTGAAAATCAATATTATGCAAAATTCATAGAGCCGAATCAGGCCTTAGTCAGCAGTTTAGTTGAAGAGTTTAAGGGCCGTATTAGCGATGCTGAAACCTCTGTACCTTGGCAAAAAAACGGTTTTGAATACCGTTGGTATTTTAGAGCGGGCGAAGATTACAAAGTATGGGTAAGACGACCACTTAATAGCTCAGAAGAACAGATCATTTTAGATGAAAACTTGCTTGCTACCGACTTTGATTATTTTTCTCTTGGTGATATTGCAATCAGTCCAAATAATCAATTACTCGCTTATTCATATGATACTGATGGAAGCGAAAGACACGCTGTTAAAGTCTTAGATATATCCAGCGGCCAAGAGGTCGCGAATAGGTTAACTAATGTTGAAGGCTCTGTTTTATTTACTAAAGATAATACAGGGCTAATTTATTCATTGTTAGACGATGAAGTCTGGCGTGTAAAAAGCGTTAACTTACATACTTTAGGCCACAATCAATCACAAGATCGGGTGTTATTTGCAGAAGAAGATGATGCTTATTTTTTATATTTTTACTCATCAAGTAGTGAAGAGTATCTCATTATTCAATCTAGCAACTCGACAGCAACCGAATCTGTAGTGTTTAACCTTGATGATTTTACCCAAGCCCCACAATATTTGAGTAAACGTAAACAAAATTTTCGATTAAGTGTTGATCACGGCAATGGTTTCTTTTATCTATTAAGTAACGATACTCATACTAATTTCAAAATCTCTAAAGTTAGCGATACAAATCCTAGTTATGAAAACTGGCAAGATTTTATTGCAGGATCAGATGATAAATACCTTAAAGACCTTCAAGTATTTAAAGACTTTGTAGCAGTATCAAACAGCGTAAAAGGTATTCAGTCTTTAAGTATTGTGCCTAACGATAAACCTGCATTTGATATCCCGCTTCCTGAAAAAGTCGCTAGTGTTGGGTTAAACCTTAATCCTGAATTTAATCAGCAACATGTGCGTATTGCCTATGAGTCTATGATTACACCAGAAAGTGTTTATGACTTTGATATTGCAAGTAAAATTTTATCTATTCGAAAAACCATGAACATACCATCGGGTTATGATAAGACCCAGTATTATACCGAGAGATTAATGGCCCCAAGTAGAGATGGAGTTGAAGTACCCGTTTCTATTGTTTACAAAAAGGGGTTTAAAAAAGATGCTAGCCAACCTATATATTTATATGGTTATGGCGCTTATGCAAGAGGCATGGAGCCTACCTTTGCACCTAACATATTAAGTTTACTCGACCGTGGCTTTGCTTTTGCTATTGCACACGTCAGAGGCGGTGATGAAATGGGGTATCAGTGGTATTTAGATGGCAAGCTAACTAAACGACAAAACACTTTTAATGACTTTGTGGATGTAGCGCAGTTTTTGATTGACAAAAATTATGTGGCCAAAGGAAATATCTCTATTAGCGGCCGCAGTGCGGGTGGTGAATTAATGGGTGCTGTGGTGAATCAAGCACCTGAGCTTTGGCGTTCGGTTAAGTTGGGAGTGCCTTTTGTTGATGTATTAAATACCATGCTAGATGCAAGTTTACCTTTAACGCCGCCAGAGTGGAGCGAATGGGGTAACCCAATTAAGAGTAAAACATCTTTTGAATATATTAAAAGTTATTCGCCCTACGACAATATAGAGGCTAAAGCCTATCCTCCTATGTTGGTGACTGGTGGCTTAAACGACCCTAGAGTGACCTATTGGGAGCCTGCTAAATGGACGGCTAAGTTGAGAGCAACTAAAACCGATCAGAATTTACTGGTAATGCGAATAAATATGGGCGCGGGACATTTTTCTAATACAGGGCGATATGCACAATTAAAAGACTCCGCAGAAGAATACGCATTCACGCTTTTGGCACATGGCATAAAAGAATAATGCTTTTATGGAATTATTCGAAGGTGTCATCGTTCTATTATAAAAATAACCACAGTCTGTGGCAAACCAAGGTTTGCTTCACAGCACTATTAGGAATAAGAATTTTATGACTGATAAAAGTTACACCCCCCCTAAAGTTTGGACATGGGATACTAGTAGCGGCGGTAAATTTGCCAATATCAATCGCCCTATAGCAGGTGCTACCCATGATAAAACTTTACCTGTAGGCAAACATCCATTGCAGTTACATTCGTTGGCCACGCCAAATGGCGTTAAGGTTACTGTGATGTTAGAAGAGTTACTAGCAGCCGGAATCAAAGAAGCTGAATATGATGCTTATATAGTCAACATTATGGAAGGCGAGCAATTTGGGAGTGATTTTGTTGAAATCAACCCTAACTCCAAAATTCCTGCCTTAATGGATCATAGCACTACACCACCTACTCGTGTTTTTGAGTCTGGCGCTATCTTGTTGTATCTAGCTGAAAAATTTAATGCCTTTTTACCAAGTGACCCAGCTAAAAAGCCTGTGTGCTTATCTTGGTTGTTTTGGCAAATGGGCAGCGCGCCTATGTTAGGTGGTGGTTTTGGGCATTTTTATGCTTATGCACCAGAAAAGTACGAATACCCAATTAATCGATATGCTATGGAAATTAAGCGTCAATTAGACGTATTAGACCGCCAATTAGCTGATAACGAATTTTTCTGTGGTGATGAATACACCATAGCCGATATGGCTATTTGGGCTTGGTATGGCGCGTTAGTGTTAGGGAAACTCTATGAGGCAGCTGAGTTTTTACAAGTTGAAAGTTACACTAACGTATTACGCTGGGCTAAACAAATTGATGCTAGGCCAGCTGTAAAAAGAGGGAAAATGGTAAACCGCACTTGGGGTGAGCCTTCAGGCCAGCTGCACCAACGTAATGACGCTAGTGACTTTGAAAATAAAACTCAAGATAAAATGGGCGGAGAAGGAGTGAAAACTCTTTAAGCTTGCTGTTTCTAAAATTGCCTCACCCTTTGAGGCAATATTTCTGTTTTCCCTTTCTATTGAGTTTAGCTCTTTTGCTATTTTGATTGAATTACGCACTGTCGAGGTGCGACTGTGAACAGTTTTGATCTTTATCTTTTTATTCTACTAGGTGTTCAACATTTCATCTCTGTACCTTAAAAACTTTGAAGTGCTTATTTTTATTGGTTATTTTCTTATGATTTCTGGTTTGAAATTCCCTTTGGCCCAGAGTTTGCTTTGTGGAAATTAGAATCAAAGTCAACGATGACTTAAAATAAAAGATTCAACGGATAACGACGTCCATAAATTTATTAGCTAGCGCTAGTGAATTTATGGACGTTTTTTTTTGCTTAAAAATCACACATAAAATCAAAATACGAGGGTTAAACATGTCTTACTTAGAACCAAAAGAGTTTGCCACCAAAATGGTAGACGCCGGTGAACAGAAAATTTTTATGTCCACCAAAGATACATTAGTTAGAGCATTTATGGCTGGTGCCATTCTAGCTTTAGCTGCGTTTTTTGCGATAACTGTCATTACTAAAACAGGTAATCCTTTGCTTGGGGCAATTCTGTTTCCAGTAGGCTTTATCATGCTTTATTTAATGAAATATGACTTGTTAACAGGTGTATTTACTTTGGTACCTCTTGCGGTAATCGATAAAAGACCTGGCTGTACTGTGAAAGGTATGTTGCGTAATTGGGGATTAGTTTTTTGTGGAAACTTTGCAGGTGCCTTAACTACTGCATTTTTCGCTTCGTTTATTTTAACTTACGGCTACCAGATAGATGGCGGTGCCGTTGCTGAAAAAGTGGCGACTATAGGTGAATCCCGAACTCTAGGCTATAAAGAGCAGGGGATTTTAGGTTGGTTCACTATCTTTATCCGCGGCATGTTGTGTAACTGGATGGTATCTATGGGTGTGGTTGGTGCCATGATCTCTACTTCTGCTGGTGCTAAAATGGCGGCAATGTGGATGCCTATTATGTTGTTCTTCTATATGGTGTTTGAGCACTCAATTGTAAACATGTTCCTTTTCCCATTCTCTATGATCATGGGCGGTGAGTTTGCTATTTCTGATTACCTAATATGGAATGAGATCCCAACTGCACTAGGTAACTTAGTGGGTGGTTTCTTATTAGTTGGCTTACCTATTTACTATACGCACGTGCGTGAAAGTAAAAAGCGTAGCGCTTAAGTTTCCCTTTGGTACTTGCTGACCTAGCTATAGTTCAACAGCCTATTGGTTTTAGTCAGCAGGTATCATTTTTTATTTTTGAATATAAGAGAGTGATGCAATGAATCGTAATGAAGTTACTGAACTTATTGTTTTACAAAAACAACTTAAAAACATGACTTGGCCACAACTGGCTGAAGCGGTGGGTCAAAGTAAAGAGTGGACTACCGCTGCCTTATTAGGGCAAATGACTTTAACAGTTGAGCAAGCGACTAAAGTAGGTGAGTTATTAGACCTGCCCGCAACAGCCGTCGCGCAATTACAAGTGGTTCCATATAAAGGTTCGTTGCCAACAGCAGTGCCTACGGATCCCCTGATTTATCGTTTTTACGAATTAATCAATGTTTATGGAACTACATTTAAAGCGCTCATTCATGAAGAGTTTGGTGATGGTATTATGAGCGCTATAGACTTTGACATGGACTTAAGCCGTCAAGAAGATGCAAAAGGTGATAGAGTCAAAATTACCATGACAGGTAAATTTTTACCTTATAAAAGTTACTAACATTTTGTATAAACAGTAAGGAACCTCACGCCATGCCCAGTCAATTAGTTGTTTCGGTGGGGCAGTATTCTGATAAAGGCCGCAAAGCGGTGAATCAGGATTTTTATGGTGTGATGGTGCCGACTGAGCCTCAATTATCTACCAAAGGTATTGTTGCTGCCATTGCAGATGGTATTAGCAGTAGCGAGGTTAGTCACATTGCCAGTGAGTCTTCAGTCAGGAGCTTATTGGATGATTATTATTGCACTTCAGAAACCTGGTCCGTTAAAAAGTCTGCTGAGCGAGTACTTACTGCAAATAATACTTGGTTACATTCTCAAACCGAAAAGAGTGAGCATAGGTTTGATAAAAATAAGGGCTTTGTTTGTACCTTAAGTGCTTTGATTATTAAGTCAAATACCGCTTACACCTTTCATATTGGCGACAGTCGCATCTATCATTTTCGAAGTGGTAATGGAGTGTCATTAACGGCAGATCACCGTACATGGGTGTCTAATGAACAGAGTTACCTCAGTCGTGCTATGGGCATGTTTAGTCAGCTAGAGTTAGATCATGATTCCCTGAAAGTTGAAAAAGGGGACGTGTTTATTCTTGCTACAGATGGTGTATATGAGTGCGTAGATAAAAATCTAATGTACCAATTTATAGATAATAATTCAGCTAACTTAGACGAAGCCGCTGCTAAAATAGCGGAGTATGCTTTGAATCAAGGCAGTGATGATAACCTAAGTGTACAAGTGGTTAGACTTGATAACTTGCCTAGTCAAGATGTAAATGAGCGTGTTAAAGAACTGACAGTATTACCTTTTCCTCCTGTAATGGAGGTACGAGAAGAGTTTGATGGCTTTAAAATTTTGCGAGTCTTGTACTCAACTAGCCGCAGCCATGTATATTTAGCTGAAGATTTAATTAGTGGTTCTGATTTACCTGTGGTGATAAAAGCTCCATCCATTGATTTGAAAGATGAACCTGCTCATCTTGAACGTTTTTCAATGGAAGAGTGGATCGCTAAACGTATCAATAGTGCCCATGTACTTAAACCCTGCGACGTGACTCGTAAACGAAACTTTTTGTTTACAGCATTTGAATTTATAGAAGGCCAAACACTAACCCAATGGATGAGAGACAATCCTAAGCCTAGTCTGCAGAGTGTCCGAGAAATAGTGGCGCAAATTGCTACAGGATTACAAGCGTTTCACCGCTTAGAAATGCTGCATCAAGATATTCGTCCAGAGAACATCATGATTGATAAGTCGGGTGTGGTGAAAATAATTGATTTTGGCTCTACTAAAGTGGCTGGTTTGATGGAAATGACTCAGTCTATAGAACATGAGAATATTTTAGGCACAATGCAATATACCGCTCCCGAATACTTTTTAGGGGAAGCTGGGACACCACGATCAGATTTGTTTTCCCTTGGGGTCATTACTTATCAGATGTTAACAGGGAAATTACCTTACGGCACGAGCGTCTCCCAAGCCCGCACTAAATCAGCTCAAAATAAGTTGCGATATCAAACCGCATTACATGATGATCGAGAAATACCTGCTTGGGTAGATGACACCTTGAAAAAAGCAGTGCATCCCAATCCTTATAAACGTTACCAAGAATTATCAGAGTTTATTTTCGATTTAAACCAGCCTAGTAAAAGTTTTTTAAGTAAAGCCAAACCACCTCTTATTGAACGAGATCCTGTGGTGTTTTGGCAAAGTATATGCGTCATTCTTATCTTGATTATCATGTGGCTGTTGGCTAAGTAACTTAAGTGCTTCAGACAGTATAATATGTGTAGGTGTTTTGTGATAATTAGTTAACTTTGTTAGGTGTTTGCCGTTAAAAGCATTTAGTTTAGTTGTGATTCTTAGGATTTTAGCATGTTTGATGATGGCGAATTTATAGATAAAAAAATGTTGGTTCTTATAGTTGAAGATGATCCCCTTAGTGCGGTCATCTCAATGCAAGCATTGGATGGTATCTATCAGACACACCATGTTTCTAGCGGCTTAGAAGCAATAGATTTTTGTCAAAATATTGCTCCAGATTTGGTATTGATGGATTTCAATATGCCAATAATGAGTGGTTTAGAAACCTGTAATACTTTAAAACGCAAATTTGCAACCAAGGATATTCCAGTATTTTTTATAACTGGAAGAACTGACCCTGAATCAGAAGATGAGTGCTGGGATGCGGGGTGTGTTGATTTTATTGCCAAGCCGTTTTCGACACAAACTTTAAGGCATAGGGTGATGTCTTTTCTATCAATGAAAGCTTCAACAGATAAACTTAAACATCTTTCTATATCTGATGAGTTAACTAGTATCCCTAACAAACGATTTTTCGATGGTTTCTTTTTTCAACAGGCTAAGCTAGCCGCTAGAAACAATACGACACTTGGTTTATTAAAAGTGGATATTGATTATTTTAGACAATACAACGAAGAGTACGGCCAATTTGAAGCTGATAACTGTTTAAAAAAAATAGCTAAAACCTTAGCCAACTTTGCCCGTAGGCCCACAGATTTTGTGGCTCGTTTGGAACAAGACAAGTTTGTTTTAGTTTTGCCAGATACAGACTCTACAGGTGTCGAATATATTGCGAATTGCTTGCTAGAGACCATTCGAAATTTGAGTATTCCACATCAACCTTCGCCCTTAGAAATAGTTACTATATGCATAGGTGGTACGGTTGTTGGTGATGGTTCATTAGATATAAACCCTATCATTGGTAGGGCTGAAGATAGTTTGTATCAGGCTAAAGAAAATGGCCGAAATACGTATGTTATCGCCTAATGTTTACCCCAAAAGCAAACCTTGGTCATAGGTTTACTTTTGGGATTAGTATTTTGCTTAGATCAGTTTATTTACTAGTGTTTAGCTGCGTATTCTTCGTTAATTTTCCAAACTCGCATAAAATTACCACTGAGTATTTTTATGATGTCACTGTCGCTATAACCACGATCAAGTAAGCCTTGAATTAGGTTTGGGTAAGTTGATACATCTTTAAGGTCCGTTGGTAATGAATCACCAACACCATCGTAGTCAGAACCAATCCCCACATGGTCTACACCTATTAACGCTACTACGTGATCAATATGGTCTAAAACACTATCAAGTGTGGCGTAAGGTAGAGGGTTCTCTTTACTATATTTGTCAGCAAAAGCTTTAAATTCTGCAGTGTCTTTACCTAACTTTTCTTCTGCAGCTTTGCGGTCTGCCCCGCGTTTTTTACTCCAAGCATTGGCGTTTTTAGTAACAAAAGTAGAGCCAAAGTTAATTTGAATTACGCCGCCATTTTTGCCCAAAGCTTTAATCATCGCATCATCCATATTACGCTCAAAACCAGGAGTAAACTCACGTAGTGATGAGTGGGATGCAATAACAGGCGTTTTACTGATTTCAATGGCTTGATAAAAAGCATCATCGGATACGTGAGATATATCCACTAAAATGCCTAGGTTATTCATTTCTACAACTAACTCTTTACCGAAAGGGCTAAGGCCATTCCATTTTCTACGTAAATCGTAAGATGAATCAGAGATATGATTTGCCAGAGAGTGAGCGAGTGTGATGTAACGAATGCCTCGGTCATAGAAGTGTTTCAGGTTAGCTAAATCACCTTGAATAGGTGAGCCGTTTTCCATCCCTAAAGGTAAAGAGATTAAGCCTTTTGCAAATTGTTCTTCTACATCAGATGTGCTGGTAGCGATTGCAAACTTATCAGGAGCACGGCCAACGATAGCTTCCATATAGTCTATAAGTTTGTCGGCTAATTTAGTTGAGCCTGCTGAGTTGTCTAAACTGGCTGGAACATAAATAGACATAAAAGGAGCATTTAGACCCCCTTGCTTGGCTCGGGGATAATCAAAGTCACCTCCTTCAGTGGCTTTAGTGACATCTACCCATTGTTTTTCAACGCGATAAGGTACGTCGATATGTGAGTCAATAATGATATTCTGTTGGGCTAATTGATGGGCCTTGTCACTGACTTCTATCGCTGTCGTTTGCCCTACATATAAGGCCGAAGCAATTAATAAGCCGCCCAGTTTTATTTTGGTTTTAATTGTTTTCAAAGAATAGTCTCCCGCTATTTTTAATGGTTGTAGCAACCACTAACAGAGTTAGAGGTGCTTTGGACGTTATATTTGTGTTTGGTGTTAATGCAGTTTATAGATTGGCCTCATAAAGTAAAGTCAGCTTTAATGTAGTCATTTGATTGTGTTCTTATTTTGATTTTGCTTTTATAGATGCACAAGATTTGACATTTGATGATTAACAAGCATGGGTTTTAAGTGACCAATTTAAGAAAAAGTAACCTTAAGAAACTTCCTGTTAAAACATTTGATGTTTTAGTGATTGGGGGCGGTATAAATGGCGCGGTTTCTGCCGCTGCTTTATCTGCAAAAGGTGTGAAGGTGGCACTAGTGGATAAAGAAGATTTCGCGGGTTTCACCAGTTCTAACTCGTCGAATTTAGCTTGGGGCGGTATCAAATACTTAGAAAGCCATGAGTATGCATTGGTCAATAAGCTGTGTAAAAGCCGTAATCATCTGATGGAGAGCTATCCGTCAACGGTGAAAGAAATCCGTTTTTTCACTAGCATTCATAGAGGTTTTCGTTTTCCAGTATTTTTTATCTACATGGGGACTCTTTTATATTGGGCGATGGGTCGTTTTTTTACGAAAGTTCCAGTTTACTTAAAGCCCAAGAACCTTAAAACATTAGAGCCCGTGTTGAATACTCAGAATGTGGTGGGTGGGGTTGAGTATTCTGACGCTTATTTACATGACAATGACGCTAGGTTTGTTTTTAATTTTATTCGCTCAAGCATGAGTTATGGTTGTATCGCAGCCAATTACGTTGCCGCAACAAGCTATAAAAAAGTTAATGATGAGTGGCATACTCAGGCTAAAGATAACTTGACCGGTGAGGAGTTCATTATTCGGTCTAAGGTTATCATCAATGCCGCAGGACCTTTTGTTGACTTGCTTAACCACGTTAATCATCAGCAAACTGAACACCAACATTTGTTCTCAAAAGGCATTCACCTGATTGTTGATAAGATCACTGATAGTAATAAAGTACTGACGTTTTTTGCTGATGATGGGCGTTTATTTTTTGTGATACCAATGGGACCTAAAACCTGTATTGGTACCACTGACACCCAAGTGGAAGACCCAAACGCAAAAGTAACGGCTGACGACAGGCAATTTGTTTTAGATAACGTAAATAAGCTTTTAGATTTACCCAAGCCATTGACTCAGGCCGATATTATTGCTGAACGCTGTGGGGTGCGTCCCTTGGCTATTAAGGGGGCTGAAGGTACTGCTGACTGGGTACAATTATCTCGTAAGCATGCCATTGATGTTAATCAGGCTGATAGCTACCTGTCTATCTTTGGAGGCAAACTCACTGATTGTATTAATGTGGGCGATGAAGTAGCAAGCATAGTAAAAGATTTAGGTATCGAGTTCCCCTACCAGAATTACAAATGGTACGGTGAGCCTGACAGTACCGTTCGAGATGAGTTCTTTCATAGGGCTCAGTTAATGGATTTTGACTCTCTTACCCCTGCCTCCTCAACTGAGCCCTTAACCACTCGGTTTTGGCGTCGCTACGGCCGCAATGCTATTAATATGTTAGAGAAAATTCGAGAAAACCCTGCTGAAGCCGAATTATTGATTGAAAATTCTGAGTACCTTAGAGTTGAAATTGAGCATGCTGCAGAGAGAGAAATGGTTACTAAGTTAGAAGACTTTTTACGCCGCCGCTCTAAAATTGCGTTAGTTGTGCGTCAGGCTGATATTCTGGCTGATCCAGGGTTACGAGAAGCATGTGAAATATTATTTGGTGATGAAGCTGAGGCTAAGTTACAAGAATATATGCAGTCCGTTACTTAGTATTAGGGAGCTGTCATTCATATATTGAGAAGGGTGAAGCGGTAAAAGTAAATCACCTATTTAGGTTTTTGAGTTCTAAACAGGTGATCTATTCAGCAGTTTAAATTAGGCCGCAGCGGCTACTTTACGTTTGGTCGCGCCAAAAAATGCAATATAGCAGTAGCATAAGACTAAACATAAAAATGCAATACTTAGCCCACTACCCGTAGATAAACCGTTCGCATCGGTTCCAAAAGTATCTGCAATTGTGCCAGTTATCTTAGGAATGAATGCCCCACCTACAATTGCCATAACCAATAATCCTGAGGCTTGTGCTTTTAAGTTATCTAACCCATCTAATGCTAAGCTGAAGATAGTAGGGAACATGATAGAGTTAAATAAACCCACAGCTAAAATTGCAAACATAGCGGTAACGCCGCTAGCAGTAACAGAAATAACAATCATGGTACTTGCCAATAAGCCAAATATCATTAGCAGTTTACCACTACTGATAAAGCGCATTAAAAACGCTCCAACAAAGCGCCCAATCATAGCCCCACCCCAGTATAAGGTGACAAATGAGCCTAATACGGCATTAGCATCAACCTCTGTGATGTCTTTTCCAATCAACAAAAATGAAGATAAATTACTTAAAAATGAACTGTTTTTAATCGTGTCGATTACTTGTAACTCTTGGAAGTAGTTAACCAAGAAACTCCCGATAGACACCTCTGCGCCCACGTACATAAATATTGCGAGTACGCCTAATAGAAACTTTTTATGTTTAAATAATTGAGCGTAGCCGTCTTTAGGCGCTTGTTGAATCAGTGAAGGTAAGCTTTTAAAGCCAAAAATAGCTGCTAGAGCAAATAGAACAAGCGCGATAATGACAAAGGGTTGCTGCACTGACAAAGCTTCACTTGCATAATACTCAACCTTAGCGGCTTCACTTAATTGGTTAATACTATTTGCATCTAAAACTGTATCACTTAGCAAGAACAAAGCGCCTGCGATAGGCGCAAGTAGCGTCCCAAAGCTGTTAAAAGCTTGAGATAAATTTAACCTGCTAGAGGCCGACTCTTCATCACCTAGTAAGGTAACATAAGGGTTAGCAGCCACTTGTAATAGGGTAATGCCTGCGGCTAAGGTGAAAAAGGCGGTGATGAATATCCAAAATTCTCTGATGCTTGCGGCAGGATAAAACAGTAAACACGCCAGACCCATAACTGATAAACCCACCACTATACCTTTTTGATATCCAATTTTTTCTAACAAAAAACTAGAAGGGATAGCAAAACAAAAGAAGGCACCAAAAAACGCAAATTGCACCATGATTGATTGACCATAAGTCAGTTCAAATACGTCTTTTAGTCTAGGTACCAGCGCATCGACTAATACTGTTATGAAACCCCACATAAAGAAGAGTATGGTTAAAAATGCAAAGGCAGATTTATAATTATTTTTTGAACCCATCTAATCGTTTCCTGATTTTCGTTTGGTTATAAAGCCAGCACTTTATTATGTTGATTGGCTTTGATTTTTATTAATGTGGAAGATACGTTACTCGCACCTATTAACACAAGTAATTGATGCAGATTAACAAAATGCTAACATCTAGACGTTTAGTGACCAAGTAGAAGACGTTGAGCGGTACTCGAAAACAGGATGAAAGGTTCATTTAGTGTTAGTTTGCATAAGAAAACACTTAAAGGTAACGTATTAAGTACTATTCCAGTTATCACAGACTTTTTTATGAGGGGCAGTTATGAATTCTAAAGCCTGGTTAATGCTATGTGTCATATTCATGGTTTCATGTAGTGATGACCTTGCAAACGATTCTGCAGTTAAATTGGTTACTGTATATATTAACACCGCTGAAACCCAATGTAATGATGATGGCTTAAGTTTAGAAGAGACCTCTTCTTATTTAACAGATGCTAATATCGAATTCACTGAGCCCCAGTGCGGTTATATTACAGGTGCGAACTACCCAGCAGTGTGTGGTGGAGGCACTAGTAATATTTATATTTTTACTATTCAGGAACCAGATTTGCTGGAATCTGAAAACTTAGGGTTTGCTGGTTTGTCTAGTTTAGACTCATCCCTTGGTTATGAAACTGTAAATTGCTCCTGATCATAAACAGGTTATTTATGGGTACCAACTGGGCCTAACCCTTAAGTTGAAGGCTGGCGGGGTGCTTTTTTTTACATTAGCTGATTACAGGGCCTTTCTATTTTCAAATAAAAATTGTTGGTATCTGTTTTTTACTTGTAAACGAGATAATCATCCCCAGATCGATTTGAGCAAAACTAGCTAAAGCGGTAAATTATATCGTTTTATCAAAAAAATAATTAGAGAATTTTCCAATGACAATGAGTTACATCCCGCTAGATAAAAATAAACATAAAGATCTTCACGTTAAATTAAGTAGTGACTTTTCCCATGCAAAAGATTCACATTTAGCAGCCGCATCTATTCGTGAATATGCTCAGTTAGCCAGTTGTATGCCTATCATCTTCATCAAAGATCCTAAAAGCAGTACTACCCACAGTGTTGTGATGTTAGGTATTGAGCAAGGCGTTAACTTGTTTGCAAAAGAAAGTAGATGGGAAGGGCATGTTGTGCCTATGAACATTCAACGTTATCCATTTGATGTTCGTCCTGATGGTGAAAAACTGGGTGTGTATATTGATGAAAATTCGGACTTAGTTGGTACAGAAGGCGAGCCTTTATTTGTTGATGACGCAGCTAGCCCATATCTTGAAAACAGACAAAAATTATTGTCTGAGCTAACCAATAGTGAAATGGCAACTCGTAAGTTTATTGCTAAATTAGAAGAGTTAGGCTTATTTGATCCAATCGTAATTCGTGCTCAGTATGTGAATGGTGAAAAACGTAACATCAATGGTATGCAGACTATCAGTGAAAAGCGCCTTCAAGAATTAGATTCAGAGCAAATACTTGAGTTACACAAAAGTGGTTTCCTAGGGGCAATCTACGCAGTATTAATGTCATTAGGTCAGCTTAACCGCTTAGTACAATTGACGGCTGATAGTGACAATCCCGTACACTCCTTGCAGCTTTCTTTAGACAAACCTGAAGAAGCTACTGCTTAATAGCCTTAGTTCATAAGCATAATTTTAAAACCCGTTACAGCTAGTTTGTAACGGGTTTTTTATTGTCCAAAATAAATAGTGATTACCTAATAAGCTATCTCGATGTGCTTATTTTCAGGTATTATGGCTAGTAAGTAACGTCAGCAATGGTTAAGTCATGTTTGCGTTTCTAACGTACTGAAAAGTTGAAAATAATAATTAGCCCTCTGAATTGGATAATAAAGTTTAATTTCTTTGAAATTTTTTATCCTGAACTAAGGTTATACAGAAACTCAAATCATTGAGTCGAGCGTTAAGGTATAAGATGTTAAGAAGTCCAGTGGTTTTAAGCTGCATTGTGTTGTTATGTCTGTGCAATCACACCTTCGCGAATGAAAAAGATCAGGTTAAATTACAGCTTAAATGGAATACTCAATTTCAATTTGCTGGCTATTATGCTGCTTTAGAAAAAGGCTTTTACGCGGAGCAAGGTATTGAGCTTACTATTCTTCAACCTAATTTTATTAAATCCACGGCAGATTTAGTTCTTGATGGTGAAGCAGAATTTGGGGTGGCGGATTCTAGTTTAGTGTTAAGTCGTTTAAATAATAAAAAGGTAGTGGTTTTAGCCGCTATATTTCAACATTCGCCTGCAATGTTACTAACTAAAAAAGCCGATAATATTTTGGGTCCATTCGAACTAGCAGGTAAAAATGTAGCACGTAGGCCTATTGAAAGTGATGCTGCGGTAACTGCAATGTTAGAAGTTGAACATGTCAATCTTTCTAATATAAATGAAGTCTATTATACCAGAGATGATTTAGGGTTATTGTCTGACGACGTAGATGCTATGACAGTATATTCAACAGACCAACCGTTTTTGTACCATGAGTTAGGTATAGCTACCCATCTAATTAACCCCTTAAATTATGGAATCGACTTTTACGGCGATATGCTTTTCACCAGTGAAGCCTTACTAAGAGAAAACCCAGATGTAGCCATGCGTTTTAAAGCTGCCTCTATTAAAGGGTGGCGTTATGCTTTTGATCACACCGAAGAGGTTATTGATTGGTTGAAAAACAAATACGGTGCTGATAAGTCGATTGAGCATCTTAGGTTTGAAGCCAGGGCCACAAAGGAAATGGTATTGCCTGATTTAGTTGAAATTGGGTCATTTAATCCAGATAGATTTGAACGCATTGCTAACATATATATCGGTCAAAATTCAGAACTTGAAGGGCGTGAGCTTACTGGAATTGATTATCGGTACCACACTAACAGTGTCATTTCTGCCCTATGGGTTAAATGGATTATTATTATCGCGGCTGTTTTAGGGGCGTTGTTAGTTCTTTTTATATTTTTAAGCAAAAGGTTGCGGACGTTAGTGAATGAGCGCACCAAAGCGTTACAACGTACTAAGCTAGATTTGCAACACTATGTAGACATAGTAAATAAAAATATCATTATATCGACGGTCAATATTGATAATTACATTACCGATGTTTCTCAGGCTTTTTTAGATATTTCGAAATACTCACGTGAAGAACTAATTGGACAACACCATAGTATTATTCGCCATCCAGATATGGCCGCTACTATATATGAAAAAATGTGGGAGACGATTCACCGCGGAGCGAGTTGGAAAGGTGAGCTTAAATGTTTAGCCAAAGATGGCAGTGTGTTTTGGGTCGAAGTGGTAATGGAGCCAGATCATGATGAGCATGGAAATGTGATTGGGTGTACTTCTATCCGCCATGATATTTCTGATAAAAAGCGTATTGAAAAACTATCGGAAACAGATCATCTAACCGGGTTATTTAATCGAGCCAAAATAGACACCTTCTTTAATTTAGAAATGCAAAAATTTTATCGATATAGACAAGATGTCTCTGTGGTGATGTGTGATATCGATAATTTTAAAACTGTAAATGATATGTACGGGCATCAACTGGGTGATAATGTCTTAATCGAAGTGGCAAGGGTTCTCTCTAGTAACATTAGAGAAGTCGATATAGTCGGCCGCTGGGGCGGTGAGGAGTTTATGATTATTTGCCCGTCTCAAGATATTCAAGGTGCCATGGCTTTAGCTGAGAAGCTACGAATGTGTATCGCAGCGTCAGAATTTCCAGAATTAGGCAAAGTCACTGCTAGCTTTGGTGTAACAACCTCTAAAATTGACGAGGATGAGACCCGAGAATCGATTGTAAAGCGCGCCGACGAGGCTTTGTATATAGCTAAACAATTAGGGCGAAACCGAGTCATTCATAGCTAGTTGAGTATTTAATTAGAACTTCATTATTGGTAGCAAACTATTGAAGTCATCGGTCCATATTAACTGATTCGAAGTATAAGTTTTTAGTGTTTTTTCGACCAAGTTTGTCTTAGCTGATGCTTTAAAAGATTTATCATTGGTTATCACTACCCACTCGCTTCCATAGTCGTACTTGCTTACTTTAGAGGTAGTAAAGTAACTGGCTGTCTTATTGTCATATTCAGCTAAAGCAAATAATAGTGGCACTAAATCGACATGGTTATTGGATGTGTGTATGACTAGCAAACCTTTATCTTTTAGGTGCTTCCAATATATTTCATAGGCTTCTAACGTTAATAAATGACTCGGTATTGCACCACTTGTAAAAGCGTCAATGATTAACACGTCTAGTAGGTTTTTAGATTGTTTGGCCTTTGGTCTTATTAGTGCTTTTGTCAAAGACACACGACCATCACCCATAACTATTTGGATGTCAGCTTGTGTATTTTTGAGATAATCAAATTGAGATTCGGCTAAAAATTTAACCGCAGGGTTTAACTCATAAAAGGTGAGATGGTCAGACGGACGGCCAAATCCTGCAAGTACACCTGCACCTAAACCAATCACCGCCATATTTATTGATGTTCGCTGTTGAACATGCTTGAGCGCTAGGTTGATACCTGTATTTGGCCCATAATAAATTTTTGTAGAGTCTATAGCTGTGTTAAACAATTGCTCACCATGAACAGTTGTGCCATCCACTAGCCTGCGGGATATACCGTGTTCAGTTTTGACTTCTTTGACACTTAAGTAGCCGTAAAAATTTCGGATGTTAGCAATGTCATAACGAGAATAAACATGACTAAGGGCATAGTAAGATGCAGGTAAAATCAATAAACCTAGACACCAAGCCATGCCTTTCGCATTTAGCGTCTTAATCGATTGAGGGGAATAAATCACACCTAAAATCAAAAAAGTGCCAAATATAGCAATAGGAAACTCTGTTAATTGCTTAAATAGCTGTGGAGCAATGACGCTAACAAATACCCCACCTAACATGCCCCCTAGTGCCACGTATAAATAAAACCTGGGTAAATCATGTGAAGACGGCGCTACTTTTCGTAGTTCGCCATGACAAATGACAGCTACAACCAGCAGAATAAAATTGTACATGGCTATTTGAGAAAGACTGTTAAATTGACTACCAAAAAAGAACATTAACAAGCTAGCTAAGACACAAAATGGAAAAAGTGTCAGCCAAGGACCTTTTTGATATATGTTAAGGTTTGAAAAGCCAATGATATAACTTAATAAATACAGACTTAGCGGCACTATCCATAATAAGGGGCTAGGGCTGATATTCAGCGTGAGAAGTTGAGTTATGCTCAATAACAAAACCACGGCAAGCAAGGGTAATACCATCCACAATGCTTTTGATTTTAGAGATGGTGTGTTGAAGTGTTCAGGAGTTAGATTGCTATGTTTATCTGAGCTCGTCTGAGAATTATTGTAAGTTAAGTGCTTAAATACAGCAAAATTATGATGGCGATATAAATTTAATATCAATATTAAATTGAAAACAACGAAGCTCAAATAAGTGTATGACCAAATTAACTTTTGCTGAGCTAAGCCAATATAAGGCTCGATTAAAAATGGATAACTTAATAGTGCAATTAATGAGGCTAAATTAGACCAAGCGTAGAAAGGGTAGGCGCCAGTTTCTTGGTTACAGTGTTTTGAATACCAATGTTGCAAAAGTACACTAGTCGAAGACAGTAAATAGAAAGGAACACCAATTTCGAGAAACAATGAGACTAAAATTGAAGCTTCAGGAGTTGAAATCTTGGCTAAATATGGGGGTGTTTTTAATAGGTTAGGAATTAAAGATAATGAAAAAAGTAAAAATAAAGCCTGTAATTTAAGTTGGGATTTTACATTTTTAATGAAACTCATACAAAATGCGTGAGCATAACCAAGTAGTAACATGCTTTGAAAAAACAGCATAGATGTGGTCCAGACTGAGCTGCCCCCCCCCCAAGTTGGCAGTAAATTTTTTGCTAGAATAGGTTGAATTTGGAATAGTAAAAAAGCACTGGTGATTATGGTAATTAAGAATAAAAAATACCGCATTTATACATCTTTTTGTTAAAATTTAGACTGGATTTAAAATGCAATTTATCTATATTGATTAGCAATGTAGCTTAGCTTGAATTTTTCTTAAGAATTTCTTAGGCATTGATTAATATAGTTTTTTGGAGAACTTGTGACAAAGTTGAAAATTGGTAATAGTGTGGTCGACTTTGAACGGTGCCAAATTATTAATGCCGCAAATGTGACTTCAGTAGAGCCTAAAGTGATGGAGGTTTTGGAGTGTTTACAGCAGCATAGAAATCAAGTTGTCAGCCAGCAACGCATATTCGAGACCGTTTGGGGTAATGCCATTTTTAACCCTAGCTCGGTGCAGCGCAGCATTGCGATTCTGCGAAAATTTTTAGAGCAAAATACCAAGTCCCCGCAGTTTATTATTACCCATCCTAAGCGTGGTTATAGTTTAGTATTACATGACCAAGAGTGTCCTAATCTCAGTTTTAGTAAAGCCTATATTTTACCGATTTTATCTAGTGCTCTAATAATGTTATTTAGTCTTGGCCTTTGGTGGACGACTAGCTCTGAATCACTGCCCAAAGTCGATTTTAGTTTACTCAAACCTATAACCTCTAGCGAAGCAAGTGAAACAAATTTGGTATTATCGCCCGTCACTGACGTGGTGGCGTTTGTCAGAATTGGTAACAACAAACAAAATCATATTTGGCTTAAAAAACTCTCAACGGGTGAAGAGCGTCAGATCACCCAAACAGCGACCAAGTATTCTAAGCTGGGGTGGTCGAAAGATGGCAGTGCTCTAGCATTTCTAGAATTGCAGCAGAACCAAGAACATTTGCGTTACTCAACTATCGACTCTTATCAGCTAAGTGCCAGTACTCCTATCACGTTGGCGAGCTTTAAAGAGTGGCAGATTAATAGTTCACAGTTTCAATGGAGTGCCACAGGCGATATCTATTTTTCGACTGAGGGTGAAGAGGCCGTGACACAGCTAAAACGTATTTCGGTGAGCACTCAACAAATACAAACTCTAAAGACTTTTAAAGGTAATGAACAATTACAGTCTGTTGCACTATCTCCGGATGATAGTCAGCTTGCCTTAGTTTTTGATGTTCACCAGAATAAATACCGCATTGATATTCTCACCCTTGAAAGTCTTAACATGATTGAGTTACATACATTAGAAAATAATGTTCACGACATAAGTTGGCATCCTGATGGGCAAGCACTTTTAGTTAGTAATAGGGATAAGTTGAAGTTAATTGATATGCAAGGAGAAGTAACCAATATAGATTTTGATAATTTTCACTATATTCGTAATGCCCAGTACACCAATGATGGTAGTGAAATCATGATGGAGTTGGTTAGCATGGATATAGACATAATGTACTCTGACTTAGCGGCTCCCAATGAGTATAAACTCTTGGTGAATACCCAGTCTTTAGATTTTCTACCTATTTATTCTCCTGATGATTCTAAGTTTGCGTTTGAGTCCCACCGCAATGGTTTTAAACAATTGTTTGTCTACGAAAACGGTAAAGAGCGCTTAATTTTTAGCAATCCAGATAACGAAGACTTGTTTGGTGTGGTGTGGTCACCCGATGGCCGCCAAATCATTACAGCTAGCAAAGATGCCTTGTATGTCATCAATGAAGAGCTAGCAAAGTACCAGGAGATCAAACATGAATTTGGCCCCTTCTATCTATGGGAGTCATATCAGAACGAAAATGCTTTATTGGTCTCGCGTAAAACAGATGGTGGCATAAAGCCCGCAAAATTTAACCTAGATACCCAAGAGCTAACTCTGCTACTTAATTCTCCAAGCAATTTTGAATGTGTATATATGGGACTAGACCAACAAGACAAGTTGTATGTATCCGACCACAACAAAATATATGGCACCCAAGACGGCGAAGAATTAGATGTGTTTTGGCAAAGCGATTCAGGAAATGTGGAGGGGTTTACTTTATCTGATGGGTATTTTTCAGTGAAAATTAGCCATTCAGAAGGTTTTGCTCTCATTAAAGTGGACCCTTTCAGTCAGCTAGAAACGCCTCTCTTAAGTCAGGCATATGGTGATAACATGTTTCTCACTAATGCCAATAAAAATGCAGACAGATTTTTGTTTAGTCGAGTTGAAGATATTAAACAATTAGTACGTTTGAGGTAGTGCGAAAGTTAAATTTATCTTGTTTGATTATTCTTCATTTTCAATAATTTGAACTTCTACATTTCCTTTGATTGCTTTGTTTTCTAAGCAGTGTTTAATTATGTGCAACAGGGTTTCAGTGACCTTTTGACCTTTTCGAGCCACTAATTGATTGCGTGTGGTTAGTAGATTTGTGTTAATAATCATATTTTCTTTTAACTTTGATAATTCGATTATAACTGTGGGCACTTCTACGGCTATATTTAAAGATTCTTTAAATGCAGCTAGGATTTTAGGATCGTAATATTGGCGTTGTTGCTCTAGTAAAGAGTAGGCTTTTTCAGTTGATTGCTCCTGTTTTTCAAAGCGAATAAAGTCTATTACTACTTTTAGCATTCTGGCCCCAAGGGGAATTTGAGTACCTTTTATGTCATCCATAGGTATGCCTTCACCATTGAAGCACTTTTCTTGATATAAAATGTTTTCTGCAACTTTCTCCATTCTAGGGATACGTCGTAATAAGTCGGATGCCAAACAGGGATGTTGTGCAAATAATTGTTTTTCTTCTTCAGATATGGCCACACCAGAGTCCATATTTTTAATGGTTTCTTGAGGGAAGATTACACATCCTAATTGCGACAATTGCACCATGGGTTCGAATATCCAAGAATTCGGAACTTTGAGTATTTTTGCCAAACTTTTCATGTGCTCCATCATTTTAGTGCCATTCTCCATTGCATCTGGGTTAACCAAAGCCAATACTTCACTGAGTACATTGATCACGCCTTTTAAGGTTCTATTTAACAGTACTCGCTCTGCAACTAGTAAATTATGTTGTGTCACACCTGCTTGGATCGTGGCAATCAATGTTTCTTTGTCACAAGGTTTAGTTATAAACCTAAAAACATCACCTTGATTCACGGCATTCACCGCTGTTTCTTGGTCTGAGTTACCTGTTAGCATGATTCGAATCGTATCGGGAGCTACTTCCATGGTTTTTTGTAGTAGTTCAAGGCCATTCATTTCGGGCATTTGCATATCAGTTACTATGACAGCGTATTTCTTATTACTAGATAAATGCTCTAGTGCTTCCTGAGCACTTAACGCTAAGTCAAAAGTAAATTCGTTCCTGAGAGTTCTACGATATGAATTTAGAATATTTAATTCATCATCAACCATTAATACATTGGCAAGCTTCATCTTTACTGCTCCATCATAGATTTTAGTTTTATCGAAATATCTTTGCGATTACTCAGTCTTTCATCCAGCTCTTGATTGCTTTGCAGTGATTTCGCTAGGTGTAAAATCACTTCACAATTCAATTCTTCGATTATTAATTTTTCAAGGTTGTTCTGTAAGGTTATGGATCTTATTAAGGAGTAGGGAAAGTGCCAAAGATGCAATAGATAACTGGTTATTTGGATGTTGTCTACTTGAAATAGGGTCGTTTCTAATGCTGAATTATCAGCACCAATAATTCTTTTGGCTAGATACCCTTCCATGTGTTCAGGACTGATTTCAGGCAGTAGTAACTCACCTAGGTTATGCAGTAGTCCTGCTAACATAGCTTCATCTTTTATTGGTTTGTCTGCAATATGAGTTGCGATATTAGCCGTGTCTAACGCTCGGTTTAGTATTTCTGCAATATAGGTATTGGATGTGTCTCCCATATTTGAATACATTTCAGAAATTGCCACTATATTACAAATAACATCAGTACCTAATCTAATAATCGCGTCTTCAACTTTATTAACATTGGCTCCGGTGACAAAAAATGATGTATTTGCCACTTGCAAAACTTTGGCTGTAAGGGAAGGGTTTTTAGATATTTCAACAGAGATATCTTCCATAGAGATAGACTGCTTATGCAACATAGCTTTTAATTTTATAAACAATTTTGGGATACTAGGTAGTGAATTAATTCCTCCCAGTAATGCCTGTATTTTAGAATAGGGTAAGTCTGCTCTAACTTCGTTGATTAGCTCTATTTCGCTTTTGAGTAACTCAAGATTACATGGTTTGTCATACCATTGGTGGGCCACATAGCTGGCTCTAACACTTAGGTCTTCATCGGCGTGGCCTGATAATACAATTCTAACTGCTGAAGGGTAAAGTTTACTTACTTGTTCTAATAACTCTGCGCCATTCATACCGGGCATTTTCATGTCTGTAATAATAAAGTCAGCTTGGAAACTCTCTAATAGTTCTAAGGCTTCTGTTCCATCTTTCACATACTTTATATCCCAACCTGACCGATAAAATGCTCGCTTAAAAGCACTTAGAATAGAGGTGTCATCATCAACAAACATAATTTTCATTATGAAATCCCTATGCATTAGTTGCTTATGAAATGGGTAAGGAAATTTTGAATTGCGTTCCGACGTTGATTTCACTTTCAACTTCAATTTTTCCATTGTGTTTTTCTACTATCACCGAATATGCCATGCTTAACCCTTGACCTGTGCCTTTCCCTACATCTTTTGTAGTAAAAAAAGGGTCAAAAATTCTGCTTTTCACTTTGCTTGTCATTCCTATTCCGTTATCACAGATTAATATTTCCATATTTTGATCTGCTTGGGTTACGTTAATCTCAATAGTGCCTAACTCACCACTTTTTTGACCGTTCTTAGCTTCAATTGCATGAGCTGCATTGACTATACAATTGAGGATGACCTGATTAAATTCGTCTCTTAAACATTTTATTTTTGGGAGGTTTTCTGTGTAACTAGTGGTCAGTTCTGCGATATACCGCCATTCGCTTCTAGATACGGTGATAGTTGAATTAATTGCTTCAGCTATATCTACTAAGCTCATTTCACCTGGGCTTGAATGGGAAAATGACTTCATTGCCCCTACTATCTTTTTGACTCTTTCAAGGCCATCTATTGATTGTGTTATTGCTAGAGGTATTTCTTCAATAACAAATTCCATATCGTTTTCTTTAAATAATGTATTTATCTCTGTTAGTTCACTTGATGAGATTTCAGAAGGTTCTTTGTCTAGAAAAGCTTGTGTTTTACGTAAGATTTTTAAACAGCTTTCAAAGGCTGTATTTAAGAACATAGTATTATCTGAAACATATTGTGCGGGTGTATTAATTTCATGTGCAATTCCAGCCGATAATTGCCCTATGGACTCTAACTTTTGTGACTGCCTTAATTGTTGCTCTAATTGAACTCTTTCCGTTATATCTCTTACTACACAGTTAAAAATAGTATGATTTTTGGTTGTTAACAATATTTTGGAAAAATGAATCTCCACTGGGAAATAACTTCCATCTAGTTTAATACCATGTGTGACTAAGGTTTTTCCTAGTTGCTCTTTTAATTTCTCATGTAAAGAAGCTTCTTTTAAATCTTTAACTTTGTCTGTATCTATTAGGGTTTCAATATTGTTGCCAATTATCGATTCTTTGGGGTAACCAAACATTAATGCCCCAGCAGAATTGATACTCTCAACTATGCCAGAGGATCTCATTGTCAATAATCCATCTGCCATATGTTCTAGTATGTCTTTTTCTCGAATGGCATTTTCTTCAAGTTTTTGCTCTGCTTGTTGTAACTTATCTTCAATTAATGCACAGAGGATCGTAGTGGCAACAATAACAAATACGATACCAGCTATGGCCAATGAAAATGCTATAGCACTATCGCTCATCGATTGATGTTTTAAAGCAGTATGAGCATCAATATGATAATTTGCAGCGGACATTGCAATATAATGCATGCCTGCAACGGCTGCCCCCATAGCAATTGAGCTTGGAATTTTAGCGATTAAGGTGTGTTTAACATTGCTGTTAAACGCTTTAATTGAATAAATCGCTATCATGGCCAAAATGAAAGCAGTAGCAATGGAGGTTATAAAAAGTGATAGGTTGTAGCTCATAATCGCATTCATTTTCATTGCCTCCATACCAGTGTAATGCATAGAGCCAATCGCTAGGGCTAGGTAGGCTGAACACAACAATATTGATAAAAAGGAAAACTTTTCTTCACTTAACCTACCAAGAGCAAGAAAAGTCCCAACCATAGGGGTGATTACAGATAGGATAGTGAGACCCATGTCGTATGACATGGGGATAGGAAGAATGAAAGCCATCATGCCAGTAAAGTGCATGGCCCAAACACCTAAGCCAAACACTATACTTCCAAATATTTTCCACAGCAGTAGTGTTTTACTCGTTTGGGACTGCCAAGCTCGCTCTAGAACCACTAAAAGAGCAAAGGCTGCAAAACTAGAAATTAAAAATGAAAGAATAACAACGAAGAAGTTATATTCTCCTTCTATGACCTGAAGGTTTTCTAAAGAGGTGGTATTAAAGCGCCAAAATTCTAACATTGTAGCTTCCTTTTTTACTTGGTAATAGTATGACTATAATTTAGGTTTATCTTTTTGATTTCCTAAAGAAATTGAAATGCAATCTATCACTTAATTTACCTTGTTTAAAACAGCACCTCGTATTCAGTTACGGAATAAAACTCTTCACCTGCCTTCAAAGTGGTGCTTGGGAATGCCGGTTTGTTGGGCGAATCGGCATAAAATTGGGTTTCAAAACATACACCATGTCTAGCTTGATATAAGGCCCCGTCTTTACCTTTTTTGTTATTTAGATGGTTGGCCGTGAATATTTGCATGCCAGGCATATTGGTATATACCTTCAAGGTAACGCATCCATTTTCAGTTTGAGCCTGTGCTGCATAAGTCGCAACCTTTGATTCAGGTGAGTAATAATCTAAACATAGGTTATGGTCTAAACCATTGCCAAACTGTATTTGCTCATTTGTTGTAGATAAAGGCTGCGCAATATTAGTTAATGGCCTGAAATCAAAAGGTGTGTTGTCTACTACAGCTATTTCTCCAGTCGGCACACCTTCGTTATCAATGGGGGTGTATTGGCTAGCTAATATTTGTATCTTGTGTTCTTTAATTGTCCCCTTGTTATGGCCATTTAAATTAAAATAACTATGGTTTGTGGGGTTAAATATTGTGCTTTGAGAACTGCTGGCAAAGTACTCTATTTTTAATCTATTGTGCTCTGTTAAGGTGTAGATCACTTTGACTTGAATATCTCCCGGAAATCCTTGGTCGCCATCTTCACTTCTCAGTTCTAACAGGATGGAAGGATTTTCAGAGTCAGATAAAACAGAACTAGCCCATATTTGTTTGCTAAAACCTTGGCTACCACCATGTAAACAGTGGCCACCTAAATTGATATCAGTTTGATAATCAACACCTTCTAAAGTGAATTGTCCTTTAGCAATGCGGTTGGCATAGCGGCCAACTAATGCGCCGAAAGAGCTGTCATCGTGTAAATAGTCCTCAAGGGTATCGTAACCCAACACAATATCTGTTGTCGTTTCTTTTGAGGTAGGGACTAGCCAGCGCCTAATAACACCACCCAAATTTAGAATGTCAAGGCTCACCCCTCGGCTATTGCTTAAGGTGTACTGAGTAATGGCTTTGCCGTTTTCCATGGTTCCGAAAAGAGTTTGTTTAATCATGCAATAAATCCTAAGGTACTTTGAATGGCGCTAGACCACCCTTTGAGTAATGTTTGTCTTAATTTTTGAGTCATATCTGATTCAAAATGAGCTTCAATTTGGTTCATTGATATTAGCTCATCTTTTGATTGATAAATTCCAGCTTGTAATCCAGCCAAATAAGCAGCACCTAAGGCTGTGGTTTCCATTATTTTTGGCCGTTCTACTTCAATATTTAATATTCCAGCTAGAAATTGGCAGACCCAATTATTAGCGACCATACCGCCGTCTACCCTTAAAAGTGTTGGTTTTACTCCATCTTCACTCATTGCTTTAAATAAGTCGAAGGTTTGTAAACAAACTGACTCTAAGGCAGCCCTAACTAAATGTGCGCTAGTGGTTCCGCGGCTGAGTCCGTAAATAGCCCCTCTGGCATCGGGCTCCCAGTAAGGTGCGCCTAAACCTGCGAAAGCTGGAACTAAAAAAACACCATGATCGTCAGCAATGCTATGTGCTAGTTGTTCTGTTTCAGAAGCACATTGAATTAGATGTAAACCATCACGCAACCATTGAATGGCAGCGCCTGCTACAAAAATTGACCCTTCTAAAGCATAATGAGTTTGACCTTTTATGGTGTAGGCCACAGTAGTCAGTAATTTATTTTTAGATTTTAAAACTTTTTCGCCAGTATTTAGCATCACAAAACAGCCCGTACCATAGGTACTTTTTATTGCCCCTTTTTGAAAACAACACTGGCCTATGCTTGCAGCATGTTGGTCACCAGCGACACCCAAAATAGGAAGGCTGTTTCCTAGTGTTTTGGCGCAGGTTTCTCCGAAGTGATCGGTGCATTCTTTTACAATTGGCAACAGTGACTGTGGTACACGAAATAACTCGAGTAAGTCTTGGTCCCATGCAAGGTCGTGGATGTTGAACAGGTTGGTACGGCTCGCGTTGGTTACGTCAGTGGCATGGACTTTACCTGCAGTTAAGCGCCAAATCAGAAAACTATCTATTGTGCCAAAGGCTAACTCACCGGCTTCAGCTTTATTTCTTGCGCCATCTACCTTGTCTAAAATCCAAGATACTTTTGTGGCTGAAAAATAAGGATCTAGTAATAAGCCAGTGCGGCTTTGAACCAAATCCAAATGTCCTGCATCTCTTAACGTTTTGCATTGGCGGGCGGTGCGTCTGTCTTGCCATACTATGGCGTTATAGATTGGAATCCCCGTTTTTTTATCCCAAACAATTGTGGTTTCCCTTTGGTTGGTGATACCAATAGCGATAACTTCAGCGCCCTTATTTTGGGCTTCGCTCAAGGCTTGTTTACATACTTTAAGGGTAGATGACCATATATCTTCTGGGTCATGCTCAACCCAGCCATCATTTGGGTAATGTTGCTCAAACTCTAGCTGGGCAAGGGCTACTATTTGTGAGTCTGGGCTAAATACTATCGCCCTTGAAGAGGTTGTCCCTTGGTCTATAGATAAAATACAATTTTTAATGGACATAAATAACAGGCTCAAATGTAAATTTTAGTTATTGTAGTTGGTATTATTTCTAACGCTAAACTCCGACCCTGCTTAAATCTAGTCATTACTAATTTTAGAAGTATTACCTGAAGATAAGCCTTTATGCTTATTTTAAGTGTCGCTAATTCCTACCACCCATTATATTTCTCCCGCTATATCAAACACTTCGGCAAGTCCAATAAATTCAAGGGCTGGCAACCTCTGAAATTGATGGTTTTAGTCCTTGACATGATGGACGGGTGGTACATAAACTGTGTAATGTGGGTAATAGTGGCACAAAGTGGATCAAAATGGTCTAGAAACAACAGAATTCTTATGAATGTGTTGATAGTCACTTGCACCGATTAATTTTCGATAGATAAAAACAAAGGTTAGACAATGTTTCGCGGCGCCAGTGCAATCAATCTAGATATAAAAGGACGTGTAACGATACCCACAAAGTATCGCCAGTCTTTGCTGGATGATTGTCAGGGGCAACTAGTATGCACTATCGATACCCAACAGCCATGTTTATTACTTTACCCCCTTCCAGAGTGGGAAGAAATCGAACTTAAGTTAAGTCGCTTGTCTAGTATGAATCCCCATGAACGCCGCATGCAACGTATGCTACTTGGTAATGCAAGTGAAGGTGACATGGACAAAAACGGTCGATTTTTGCTGAATGCGCCATTAAGGCAGCATGCAAAATTAGATAAACAAATTATGTTAGTTGGACAATTTAATAAATTCGAAATTTGGGACGCTG
The DNA here is from genome assembly GCF_004360155.1 of Paraglaciecola marina. Lineage (GTDB taxonomy): Bacteria > Pseudomonadota > Gammaproteobacteria > Enterobacterales > Alteromonadaceae > Paraglaciecola > Paraglaciecola marina. Next base: position 76,970 of record NZ_SAIS01000007.1, read on the forward strand.
AGGTGTGGCAACAACAAATCACATTAGATGTTGCTACCGAACAAGAAGGTAATTTTGAACTAACTGAACGACTACAGGATTTTTCTCTTTAATGGATAATGACTTCTCCCATCTATCAGTTCTCCTGAACGAATCTATCGATGGTTTGGCTATCCAACCTGACGGCATCTATTTGGATGCCACATTTGGTCGTGGTGGACATTCACGACAAATTCTTGCTGCACTATCCGATAAAGGTCGCTTGATCGCTATTGACCGTGACCTAACTGCTATTGAAGCGGCTAAGCAATTTGCAGACGACCCTAGATTTTCTATTCATCACAGTGCGTTTTCTGAATTACAAGAGGTAGCAGAAGAGTTAGGCCTAGTAGGTAAAATAAACGGTATTTTGATGGACTTAGGGGTGTCTTCTCCCCAGTTAGATGATGCTGAACGCGGCTTTAGTTTTATGCGTAAAGGCCCTCTTGATATGCGCATGGATACCAGTAAAGGTATGAGTGCTGCACAGTGGCTAGCTATAGCAGATGAGCAAGATATTACCCAAGTCATAAAAGAGTTTGGTGAAGAAAAGTTTGGTAAACGCATAGCCCATGCCATTGTGAATACCCGTGCCGTCACGCCTATCACTGATACAGCTCAATTGGCAGAAATTATCGATGAAGCTGTACCTGTCAAAGACAAATTTAAACATCCTGCGACCCGTGCGTTTCAAGGTATCCGTATTTATGTAAACAGTGAGTTGGATGAAATTAAAACCGGCCTTAAAGCTGCTCTGACTACTTTAGCGCCCAAGGGCAGGTTAGCCGTTATTAGCTTTCATTCATTAGAAGATAGATTAGTTAAGCGTTTTATGCGGGAGCAAAGCCGAGGCTTAAATGTACCCCATGGTATGCCGATAATGCAGTCTGAAATAGACGCATCTAAAGCCATGAAAACCATTGGTAAAGCAACTAAACCTTCCCCTCAAGAATTGGGGGGTAATGTTAGAGCTAGGAGCTCAGTGTTAAGGGTGGCTGAAAAATTATGACCAGTGCCAAAACAAACTTTAATCTCCTTAGTTTTGTTGTTGCTGATTTAGCCCGCCATCCAGTGCGGGTTTTGTTGTTTCTAGCGGTGATGGTTAGCGCTGCCTTAGTTATCCTGAGCGCCCACCATAATAGGCAGATGTCTATTGCCATTGAGCGTCTGATGCAAGAGAAAGATCAATTAGATGTTGAGTGGCGTCACTTGGTATTAGAACAGAGTGCTTTAACTGAACATAACCGCATTGAAGCCTTGGTTAAAAAGCAATTGAATATGCATCGTCCAAAGCCTAGTCAAGAAGTGGTGGTGAGGATCAAATGAGTCGAGCTAAAGCCAACACCCGTAACAATAAAAAAGCTAATCAGGCTAAGATAAACGCTATGCCAGCTCTGCTGCATTGGCGTTATATGGTAGTGCTCGGGGCTATTTTATTGGTGTTTGTTGGTTTGAGTGCGAGAGCCGTTTATATTCAAGTAGTATCTCCCGATTTATTGATTAAACGGGGCGATAACCGCACCCTACGTACCAAAGATAACCCATTACATAGAGGTTTGATCACCGATAGAAATGGTCAGCAATTAGCTGTGAGTGTGCCTGTTAGAGCCATTTGGGCCGATCCTAAAGCAATTCATGACGCTCAACTTGAGGCTCAAAAAGAAGCTGAAGATGATCCAGAGTTTGACTTAAATGGCTTCAACAAAAAACAAGCTAAACGCTGGCAAGCACTTGCTGACGTATTAGGGCAAGATGTTGATTCATTAAAAAGTAAGATTGACGACCCCAGTAAACGTTTTGTTTATATGCAGCGTCAAGTGTCACCAGCAATGGCTGATTATGTTGACCAACTACAGATAACCGGTGTGTATTTACGTGACGAGTCTAGACGTTATTACCCAAGCGGTGAAGTATCAGCTCATGTGGTGGGCTTTACTAACGTAGACGACACTGGCATTGAAGGTGTAGAAAAACTATATGACAAATGGCTAGCGGGTTCTCGCGGAAGTCGTAAAATTCGCCGAGATGGCAAAGGTCGTATGGTTGAGTTGATTGAATTTAAAGAGGGCGAAGCCGCTCAAGATATCCAATTAACAATAGACCAACGGATTCAAGCTATTACCTACAAAGAGCTGAAACAAGCGGTTCAATATTACAAAGCGACTTCAGGCTCGGCTGTGGTGATTGATGTCAACACAGGAGAAATTTTAGCTTTAGTTAATAGTCCTTCATTTAATCCTAATAATCGTTTTGGAGTATCAGCACATCGTATTCGAAATCGAGCTGTAACAGATGCTTACGAGCCTGGTTCATCAATCAAACCTTTGGCTGTACTTAGCGCCTTAGAGTTCGGTGCGGTTGAAGCTGATTCTATGATAGATACTTCGCCTGGTTGGATGCATTTAGGGGGCAATATTGTTAGGGATGCACGTAATTATGGTGAAATTAATCTAACAGATATCATTCGAAAATCTAGCAATATGGGAACCTCCAAATTAGCACTATCTGTGCCCAAGGAGTTCTTATTAGATACCTATTACAATGTTGGGTTAATGAGTGATAGCGGTGCTAACTTACTGGGTGAGAGTAACGGTATATTTAATGAAAGGAACCGTTGGTCTGACTTTGAATTATCTACACTATCTTTCGGTTATGGTATTTCAGTTACCGCATTACAGTTAGCTAGAATGTATAGCATTTTGGGTGATGGCGGCATCAAGCGCCCATTGAGCATAGTGAAAACAGATACGCCTGTTGACTCTGAGCGAGTCTTAAGCGAGCACGCCACTAAGCAAGTTTTACACATGATGGAAAGCGTGATTCAAAAAGGCGGTTCAGCTGAAAAAGCACGAGTACCAGGTTACCGTGTTGCAGGTAAAACAGGTACCAGCCGTAAAGCTGTGAGCAATGGTTATGGAGAAGAGTACGTTAATATTTTTGCTGGTGTCGCACCTGTATCTAACCCGCAATTGGCTGTAGTGATTTTAATTAACGAACCTAAGGGTGAATTATATTATGCCGGACACACAGCTGCCCCTGTTTTTTCTAAGGTGATGGCTGCTAGTTTACAAATGTTGAATGTTCCCCCAGATAACAAAAGTGTGCCTTCTTTGACTGTTGCATCTCAAGGCCAAAGTGCCATGGAGGCCGTTAATGAAGGCTGATATGGTAAGTATTGATACGCAATTTCATACAGCTTTTGATCAAAGTATTAAGCCTCTATTGGCTAACTTTGGTATTGACGCACCAGATCTATGGGTAGGTGAATTAGTATTAGATAGCCGTAAAGTCGAGGTACATAAGGCTTTTGTTGCAGTTAAAGGTTATACCCAAGACGGACGTGACTTTATTCCTCAAGCAATTAGTTTAGGCACTAAAGTGATTTTGGCTCACTGTGAAAATCAAGCCATGCATGGCCATATCGAAATGCGTGAGCAAACTGTCATAGTGTCGTTCTATCAATTGTCAGAAAAGTTATCTGAAGTGGCAGCATGTTTCTATCAATACCCTGCAAATTCCATGTCTGTCATTGCTGTAACAGGTACCAATGGTAAAACGTCGACAGTACAACTTATTAATCAATTGGCTGACCTAATGGGCGAACGCAGCGCATCCATTGGTACTTTAGGGGCGGGTGTTTATAAAAGTTCATTACAAAATGAACTTAAGACAACAGCTAATACAACCCCAGATGCGATTAGTATGCAGAGTCTGTTGGCAGGATTCGTAGGTGATGGCGTATCACAAGTTGCCTTAGAAGCATCATCACATGCCCTAGTACAGCATCGTATCTGTGCCATTAAAACTGACATAGCTATCTTTACTAATTTAAGCCGAGATCACCTTGATTATCATGGTTCTATGTCTGAGTACGCTGCGGCGAAAAGAGTTTTGTTATCACAACCACAGCTGCGATATGCCGTGGTTAATATGAACGACCCTGAACATAAAAATTGGTTGTCAGAAGTTGCTACTGATGTTTCAGTCGTCCTGTTTGGACAAAACGTTAATGCTGCATCTATCCCTGAAGGGTATCAATACTGCGTCGCAAATAATTTAAGTTTTACCTCTGGTGGTATTCGCATGACAGTGTATTCCTCATGGGGTAACTGTGAACTACGTTTATCCCTATTAGGGGAATTCAATGTATCAAATGTATTAGCAGCAATTTGTAGTCAGTTATGTTTGGGTAAAAGCATGAAACAGATCGCTTACCTAGCTCAAAAGATAAAACCCGTTGCAGGCAGAATGGAAGTCTATAGCCGAGTAGGTAAAGCCAGCATAGTCGTTGATTACGCCCATAGCCCAGACGCACTTGAAAAAGCCTTGATTGCATCTAGACAACATTGTAAAGGCAGGCTTTGGTGTGTATTTGGTGCGGGTGGAGACAGAGATACGGGTAAGCGGCCTTTAATGGGAAAAATAGCTGAGACCTTAGCAGATCAGGTGATTTTAACTGATGACAACGTACGCAGCGAAAATCCAGAGCAGATCATCAACGATATTTTAGCTGGGTGCGTTAATCCTCAAAATATCTTAGTGGAGCATGATCGCAAAACCGCTATTCAAAAAGCATATTCCCATACCTCCAGTGATGACATGGTTTTAGTGGCAGGTAAGGGCCATGAGAATTATCAAGTGATTGGCAATAACACAGTACCTTACGATGAGCGGTATTTCGTTTCACAATTTCAGAAAGGCAAAATAATATGATCCCAGTTTCACTGTCATGGGTTGCAGACAAAGTTAATGGGCAACTAGTTGATTTAAGCAATCAAGATTTAGTCATTGATGGTGTAAGCACTGATACCAGAAGTATTCAAACTGGTGATTTGTTTGTGGCCCTTGAAGGCCCTAATTTTGATGGCCATAAATTTATCGAACAAGCTGAACAAAAAGGGGCGACAGCCCTAATCATATCGAAACATGTTGAAACCTCTCTACCTTACATTTTAGTTGAAGATACTAGCCTGTCCCTTGGCGATTTGGGTGCTGCTGTGAAAGCAGAAGTATCACCTAAAACTGTAGGTATTACAGGTAGCAGTGGTAAAACGACAGTGAAAGAAATGGTGGCATCCATACTTTCTCGTAAAGGCAAGGTTTTAGCTACAAAAGGTAACTTTAACAATGATTTAGGCGTGCCTATGACACTGCTTAGATTAGAGGCAGATCACGAATTTGCTGTCATTGAAATGGGTGCTAATCATTTAGGTGAGATTGCCTATACCACCAAATTAGTGAAGCCCGATGTCGCTACAATAGTTAACGCAGCTGCAGCTCACTTAGAAGGTTTTGGCAGCTTACTTGGCGTAGCCAGAGCGAAAAGTGAAATATTTAAAGGCCTATCAGACGATGGCCTCGCAGTTGTAAACGCCGATAGCCAATTTGCCGATTTTTGGTTAGGGAAGTTGAAATACAACAAGGTACAAACCTTCGGTATTGAAAAGCCAGCCGATATTTTTGCAGAAGATATTATCTTAGATCTTGATGGCTGCGCCCAGTTTGAGTTAGTGACACCTCAAGGGCGTAGAGATATTACTTTGTCTATTCCTGGGATTCACAATGTCAGTAATGCATTAGTCGCTGCGGCAATGGCTTTAAACGTAGGTGCTAGTTTAGAAGATATTCGTGAAGGTTTAAGGACTATGGCCCATGTCGCAGGGCGCTTACATGTTAAACAACTCACTAATCAGGTGAAAATTTTAGATGATACCTACAACGCAAATGTTGCCTCGGTGAATGCTGGTATTGATTTGTTATCGAGTTTTGCAGGTAGAAAAATACTTATCTTAGGTGATATGGGGGAGTTAGGTGAAAAAGCTCGGTATTATCATGAGAAGGTTGGTGAATACGCTAAAGAAAAAGGCATAGATCAGTTATTTAGCCTAGGGGTGTTAAGTCAATCTGCTAGTGATGTGTTTGCCAGTCAAGGAAAGCATTTTAGGACTTTAGAGTCATTAGTTGCATACATAAGTGAAAATGTTTCCATAGAAAAATGTGATATCAGTATTTTAGTGAAAGGATCAAGAAGCGCAAAAATGGAATTAGTTGTAGCGGCGTTGGAGGTATCCCCCTTGGGAAAGCTTGAAAGAATTAGGGAGCGAATTGCATGTTGATGTGGTTAGCCGATTGGCTACAGCAATTTGACAGTGCTTTTAGAGTGTTTTCTTATGTGACCTTAAGAGCGATTCTAAGCACCTTAACGGCTTTACTTATCGCGGTAATTATTGGCCCTAAGATGATCAAGTGGTTGCAAAATATGCAGATTGGTCAAACCATTAGAGATGATGGACCTGAATCCCATTTAGCTAAGTCTGGTACGCCCACTATGGGTGGTCTGTTGATTTTGGCTGCCATTGTATCCAGTGTCTTATTGTGGGCAGACCTGACTAATAGATATGTTTGGGTAACGCTGTTTGTGGTGGTGAGCTACGGCATAATAGGGTTTGTAGATGACTATCGTAAAGTAATACGTAAAGACTCTCGGGGGTTAATTGCTCGTTGGAAATACTTTTGGCAGTCAGCCATCGCTATTGTGGTAGCATTTTACTTGTATTCTAGCCAACAAAACCCTGCTGAAACCGCACTCTTGGTGCCATTTTTCAAAGAAGTTATGCCGCAAATGGGCCTCTTTTTCTTAGTCACTACCTATTTTGTGTTAGTGGGTTTCAGTAATGCTGTGAACCTAACGGATGGGTTAGATGGCTTAGCGATTATGCCTGTTATTTTAGTGGCAGGGGCCTTTGCCATTTTTGCCTATGCTACCGGGCATATTAACTTTTCAGCTTATTTAAATATTCCTCATTTACCGCTGACGAGTGAACTTGTAATTGTATGTACAGCCATTGTTGGTGCGGGATTAGGTTTTTTATGGTTTAACACTTACCCAGCACAAGTATTTATGGGGGATGTTGGTTCATTATCATTGGGCGCAACCTTAGGAGTGCTGGCTGTATTAGTTAGACAGGAAATCGTATTTATTATCATGGGGGGGATTTTTGTTATTGAAACCCTATCGGTAATCTTACAAGTGGGGTCATTTAAATTGCGAGGTAAACGTATATTTAGAATGGCACCCATTCATCATCACTTTGAATTGAAAGGTTGGCCAGAGCCAAGAGTAATAGTGCGCTTTTGGATTGTGTCTTTAATCCTAGTCCTAATAGGGCTTGCAACCTTGAAATTACGTTAAAGGATTGTCCAAAAAGTGACTAAACTAAACTTAGCTAATAAAAAAATTGTTGTCGTAGGGATGGGCCTGACGGGCTTATCTTGCGTGCGCTTTTTAAAAGCTAAGGGTGCGAAAGTAACTGCCATGGATAGTCGCAGCGAGTTGGCTTTAAAGCTAGACGTGCCTCTGTTTTTAGGGCCATTTGACGGTAATCGTTTAAATAAGGCTGATTTAATTGTATTGAGCCCAGGTATAGATTTGCACTTACCTGTTATTCAAAATGCAATTCAATCTGGTGTTCAAGTAATTGGTGATATTGAACTGTTTGCACAGTTTAACGAAACGCCAGTTATTGCCATAACAGGCTCAAATGGTAAGTCTACGGTTACACACCTCGTTGTTGAGATGTGTAAAGCTGCCGGTAAAAAAGTCTTAATGGGTGGTAATATAGGCATTCCTGTTTTAGATTTGCTGGAAAAGCCTGCAGATATCATTGTTTTAGAAATATCTAGTTTTCAGCTAGAGACTACCTACTCGTTAGCGCCATTAGCGGCAACGGTTTTAAATATTAGTGAAGACCATTTAGACAGGCATGGTGATTTAGAAGCTTATCAAATCATTAAGCTAAGTATTTATCAGCACGCTAAAAATATTGTATGTAACCGTGATGATATTTTGTCATATCCGATAAACTCGAAGCCAGCTCTTACGTTTGGAACGTCGAACAGTTCTAATGGCTTTTCTTGGGACAAACAACACAACCGTATTTTGTTGAATCAATTAGCTTATTTAGATGCTCAAAGCTGTTTGTTGGTGGGTGACCACAATATGTTGAACATTCAGGCTGCTGCTGCATTAGCTAAAGTAACGGGTATTGAAGATGAGTATATTAAGCGGGGAGCCAGAGAATTTGGTGGCCTGCCTCATCGTTGCCAAACGGTTTCTTTAGTCAAAGATATTAGATGGATTAATGATTCTAAAGCCACAAATGTTGGAGCAACCTTAGCGGCCATCAAAGGCTTAATGTCTGACGTGAAAGGTAAGTTAATTCTGATTGCTGGTGGCGAAGGTAAGGGGGCTGACTTTACGCCTTTAAACGAGTGTATAGGTGAGTCAGTTGATGTACTAATTACCTTAGGTAAAGACGGCAAACAGATTAGCTCTGCTAAATCAGCTAGTTATTCTGTGACCAGCATTCAACAGGCTGTGCAACAAGCTGCAAAGTTGGCAGACTCTGGTGATACTGTTCTCTTATCCCCTGCATGCGCTAGTTTAGATATGTTTGTGAGCTATCAGCAGCGAGGCGATTGTTTTGCTAATGCCGTGAAGGAATTAGTAAAGTGAGTACCGTAATTGACAATAACCTTACTAGCCTTAGGCAGTTGTTTACTCAAAAACACGATGCTACCCAGCCCCAAGATAAGTTTAGGCCTTACGACTTAACTTTATTGCTATTAGCTATTGCTCTTATGTCTATTGGTTTAGTGGTGGTTACGTCTGCGTCTATGCCTGCTGCTGAACGTATTTTTCATAATCCATTTCACATCGCAATACGTCACTCTATTTACATCGTACTAGCCATGATTGCTGCCATGATAGTAATGCAAATTCCTATGCGTTGGTGGAGTATGAGTAATGTTTGGTTATTATTATCTGCGATAATTTTATTAATTGCGGTTTTAGCTGTTGGTAGAACCATTAATGGTTCTACTCGATGGTTGGTGGTAGGTCCCATTACTATTCAAGCAGCTGAGCCTGCTAAATTATATTTCTTTTGTTATTTGGCTGGTTATTTAGTCCGCAGGCATGAAGACGTGACAGAGAGTGTCAAAGGTTTTTTGAAACCTTTAGCGGTGTTTTTTGTATTAGCTGTGCTGTTATTGGCTCAACCTGATTTAGGTACAGTGGTTGTCATGTTATTCACAACTATTGGTTTATTATTTTTAGCAGGAGCCAAGCTTTGGCAATTCTTTAGTTTAGCGATTGCAGGCGTTTTAGCTGTTGTTTCTCTTGTATATGCTGAAGAGTATCGAATTAAACGTATTACTTCATTTTTAGATCCTTGGGCTGACCCATTTGGTAGTGGTTATCAGCTTACCCAGTCACTTATGGCTTATGGACGGGGTGATATATTCGGTCAAGGGTTAGGCAATAGTTTACAAAAATTAGAGTATCTTCCAGAAGCTTATAACGATTTTATTATGGCAATTTTAGCTGAGGAGCTTGGCTTTGCTGGGGTGCTATCAGTATTGGTTATTATGTTATGCATTGTAATGAAAGCTATGCGAATTGGTCATTTGGCTCTGGGTAAAGAAAGACCTTTTGAAGGTTACTTGGCTTATTCAATCGGTATTTGGTTCAGTTTGCAAACTGCTGTTAACGTTGGTGCTAGCGCCGGAATTTTACCTACCAAAGGTTTGACCTTTCCATTATTTAGCTATGGCGGTTCGAGTATTATTATTATGTCTATCGCTACGGCTCTGTTGTTACGAATTGATTTTGAAATGCGAGTAGATGGTATTCAAGCTCTCAATAAAGGTAAAAAAGCCAAAGTTCAAAAACGAACACGTATCAAGCAAGCTAAGCAAGAAGTAGCCGATGTAATTGAAGATGTAGAAGTATCGGCGCCTTATTTCGATGGGGATGCCAAACATGACTAAGAAATTGTTAGTGATGGCTGGTGGCACCGGGGGGCACGTATTTCCAGGTTTAGCTGTGGCTTCAGAATTAGCAGCAAAAGGTTGGGATATTCACTGGTTAGGTACCAATACTCGGATAGAAGCCAACTTAGTACCTAAGGCAGGTTTTTCAATTAGCTTTATTGACGTAGTTGGTGTACGTAAAAATGGTCTAGTCACCTTACTTATGGCGCCATTTAAAATTATTAAGTCAATTTGGCAGTCTCATAAAGTAATCAGAACCTTTAAACCTGATGTGGTGATTGGTCTAGGTGGCTTTGCTAGTGGCCCGGGTGGTGTTGCAGCTTGGCTTAACCGCTTACCCCTTGTGCTCCATGAGCAAAATGCGGTGCCGGGTTTAACTAACAAGCTGTTGTCAAAAATAGCCACTCTGGTATTAACAGGATTTGATAGCACTTTTCCTAAGCAGCTGCCGACTAACTCTAAGTTTAGCTGGGTAGGAAATCCTGTTAGAGCTGAGTTTTCAGCGATACCTGTTAAAGACGATATTCAGATGCCATTAAATTTATTGGTTGTAGGTGGCAGTTTAGGCGCACAAGTTTTAAATGAAACTGTGCCTCTAGCCATAAAAGATTTAACTAATGTCAATGTACGCCACCAAACTGGAAAAGGTCACTTGCATACAGTACAGCAAAGCTACAAACAGTATGTTAGTGATGAAGCGTGTTACCAATTGAGTGAATTTATCGATGATATGGCACAAGCATATCAGTGGGCTGATCTGGTTATTTGCCGCGCGGGGGCGTTAACTGTAGCAGAGGTTGCGGCCGCAGGTGTACCTTCAGTATTTGTTCCTTTACCTCATGCTGTTGACGACCATCAAACAAAGAACGCACAGGTATTAGTAGACGCTAATGCAGCCTACTTATTACCTCAGAAACAGTTAACACCAGAAGGGTTAAAAGAAATTATAAAGTCTTCACAGAATTTACCAGAAACCTTATTAGTAATGGGCAAAAATGCAAAAGCAACGGCCCGCTTAGATGCTGCAGAAAAAGTTGCACATTTTTGTATTGAATTAAGTGAGCAAGCAGCATGAATATAAATAGCCCCATCCATTATCAAGTGCCAGAGATGCGCCGGATCAAAAATATTCACTTCATTGGAATAGGTGGAGCTGGTATGGGTGGGATTGCTGAAGTTTTGCTAAACGAAGGCTACAACATTTCGGGCTCAGACAGGCAAGCTAACGGTATGACCGAAAGGTTACAAGAGTTAGGTGCAACGATTTATTTTGGACATGCAGAAGCCAATGTGGCAACTGCCAATGTAGTCGTGGTATCGAGTGCTATTGACCCCACTAACCCAGAAATCATTGGAGCGACTGCTAAACGGATCCCGGTCATTCGACGGGCTGAAATGTTGGCTGAACTGATGCGTTTTCGTTACGGTATTGCTGTTGCAGGGACCCATGGAAAAACTACTACTACTAGTTTAATTTCAACCATATTTGCAGAAGCTAAGCTAGACCCAACCTTTGTGATTGGTGGCCTGCTAAATAGTGCGGGAACTAATGCTAGATTAGGGGCAAGTAAATACCTGATTGCTGAGGCCGATGAAAGTGATGCGTCTTTTGTACATTTACAGCCCATGGTTTCAGTGGTTACCAATATCGAAGCCGATCACATGGAAACTTATCATGGTGATTTCCAAAAGATGCAGGATACCTATATTGATTTCTTGCACAACTTACCTTTTTACGGCTTGGCAGTATTGTGTGGTGACGACCCAGTTATCCATGCTTTGCTACCTAGGGTTGGTAGAAAGTACATAACTTATGGTGTTTCTGAGCAGGCTGATGTTCGCGCCATTAATATCGAACTGGGTTTTAACCAAAGTCGTTTTGATGTGGTACGTAAAGGTAAGGCTAATTTGTCAGTTACAGTGAACATTCCAGGGCATCACAATGTCTTAAACTCTTTGGCCGCCATTGCAGTCGCAAGTGATGAAAACATTGACGACGAATCCATAGTCTCGGCTTTAGGCGGTTTCTCGGGTATTGGTCGTCGCTTCGAGTTATTAGGGGATTACCAGACGAGTAAAGGCCAAGCTATATTGGTTGACGATTATGGACATCACCCCACAGAAGTTGCAGCCACCATAGAGGTTGTTAGAAATAATTGGCCTGACAGGCGTTTGGTGATGGCATACCAACCCCATAGATATACCCGTACCAGAGATTTGTACGAAGACTTTGTAAAAGTGTTATCAAAGGTTGATGTATTGTTATTGCTCGAGGTGTATTCCGCTGGAGAAGAGCCGATTAATGGTGCTGATAGCCGTGCCTTATGTCGCTCAATTCGCAAGCGCGGTGAAGTTGAGCCTATTTATATATCTGATATTCAAGAGTTACCGATATTGTTAGCTGAAACCCTAGATGACCAAGACATAGTGCTGACTCAAGGGGCTGGCAACATTGGGCAAATTGCTAAATTTTTACAGAAGGTTGAATTACAACCAAAATTATTGAGTAAGGGTCTTAAAAGTGATTAATGTGGATCAAAAAGCACCTGAATCATTTGGTAAAGTGGCTGTGATGTTCGGTGGCAACTCGGCTGAGCGAGAAGTCTCATTAAAATCCGGTACAGCGGTATTAAATAGCTTGCTTGAGGTTGGGGTTAATGCCCATAAGTTCGACCCTGCAGAAAAGCCATTAACTGATTTATTAGTCGAAAAGTTTGACCGTGTTGTCATCATGTTACATGGCCGAGGTGGTGAAGATGGATCTCTACAAGGAGCACTTCAGCAGCTTAATATTCCTTATACTGGTACTGAAGTTTTAGGCTCGGCTTTGTGTATGGATAAAATCCGTAGTAAGCAAGTTTGGCAAAGCTTAGGCTTGCCCACTGCGAAATATAAAATTGCTGACAAAAGAAGCTATGATGCGGGATCATGCAAGGTTATAATGGACAGCTTGGGTAATGAGGTTATGGTCAAGCCAGCGCAGGAAGGTTCTAGTATAGGCATGGCCAAAGTAGATAATGCGCAACAATTAGAAACTGCCATTCAAGACGCTTTTAAATACGATAATAAAGTTCTGATTGAACAGTTTATCCATGGTTCTGAATATACCGTCAGCATATTGAATGGTGAGGCGTTGCCATCTATCAGTATGACAACTCCCAGAGTATTTTATGATTACGCGGCTAAGTATCAAGCCGATAGTACTGTGTATTCTTGCCCAAGTGGTCTATCACTCCATAAAGAAGCGGCTTTAGCTGAGCTAGCATTAGAGGCATTTGATGCCGTAGCAGGCTCTGGTTGGGGGCGAGTGGATTTTATGCAAGATAAATTAGGAAAATTTTATTTGTTAGAGGCGAATACTGTACCTGGCATGACAGAAAAAAGCTTAGTGCCTATGGCGGCTAAACAGGCAGGATTAAGTTTTACAGATTTATCATTAGCTATATTGACGACATCAGAGTTGTTTGAAGGTAAAGAAGCCTAATGAGTGAAGTGCCTTTACTTGAAAAGCCCAGTAAAGGCTCGCAGTTTTATGTGGGTTTGGCGTTTTTTATGGCCTTAATAATTTTTTTAATTATAGGTGTCATAAGACTTAATGCATGGTTAGAAGACGAGCAACAGGCACCAGTACAAAATATTGTAGTGTCTGGTAACAGAACATTTATTGATGATGTTGAGATTGAAGCTTTAGTTAAACGAACTCAATCAGGCAGTTTTTTTGAGCTTAATGTGGATGAAACCCACAAAACGGTAGAAGCACTACCTTGGGTATATAGAGCATCGGTTCGTAAACGCTGGCCCAGTGGTTTAGAGATTTTTGTGGTAGAGCAAACCCCAGCCGCCATTTGGAATAGCGATATGTTGTTGAATAAAAATGGCGATGTTTTTAATGCTCAAATAAGTGACCCTGCAGTGGTGAAGCAATTGAAGCTGCCGAGTTTATTTGGTCCAGGTGGTAGTGAACAAACAGCATTGCAAGGTTATAGAAATATGCAATCGCTTTTAGACTCTACCAATTTACATATTGTTGAAATGTTTTTAAGTGAGCGGTTTGCTTGGAATATTCAATTGAATAACGGTATTAGGTTAAACCTAGGCAGAATTGAATTTATTGACAGATTGCAGAGGTTTGTGGATTTGTATCCGCTAATTTCAGAACAAGATAAGCAAGTAGATTATGTGGACTTGCGTTACGACACAGGTTTGGCAGTAGGTTGGAAAACAGCCGCAGACCAAGTTTGAATTAGATAATTGAGAATTAAATATCGTGAGTGTGAATATTGAGAGAGCTTGGCAAAATGTCTAAGGGCACCGAAAGAAAGTTAATTGTTGGCTTAGATATAGGCACTAGTAATGTTAAAGCGATTGTGGGCGAACTGCTCGACGATAACTCTATTAGTATTGTTGGTGTAGGTAGTCATGCCTCAAAAGGTATGGATAAGGGCGGAGTAAATGACCTTAATCTAGTTGTTCAGTCCGTTAAACGTGCTGTGCATGAAATGGAACTGATGGCTGATTGTAGTGTGTCGTCTGTATTTATGGCAATTTCTGGACGTCATGTGAAATGTCAAAATGAAAGTGGCATGGTTCCTATCAACAATAAAGAAGTGACTCAAGAAGATGTAGATAATGTAGTACATGCTGCGCGATCTGTACCTATTGCTGCAGAACGCCGCTTGTTACATGTGTTACCTCAAGAATTTACAATTGATGTTCAAGAAGGCATCAAAAACCCTATTGGAATGTCTGGGGTTAGAATGGAAGCCCAAGCCCATATTATTACCTGTGCTGATGATATGGCTAAAAACTTGGTGAAGTGTGTTGAGCGTTGTGATTTGACTGCTGATCAGCTGATATTTTCAGCGCTAGCTTCTAGTTACGCAGTGGTAACGGATGATGAAAAAGAGCTAGGTGTCTGTGTGGTTGATATAGGCGGCGGCACCATAGATTTAGTGATTTATACCGATGGTGCTATTCGACATACCGCGGTAATACCGGCAGCGGGTAATCAAATTACTAGTGATATAGCGAAAATTTTTAGAACGCCGATAAGTCATGCAGAAGAAATAAAAATCAACTATGCCTGTGCTTTAAAAGACATGGTGAGTATGGAAGAAAGTATAGAAGTGCATAGTGTTGGCGGCCGTCCATCAAGAGCTATGTCTAGGCATACTCTTGCAGAGGTAATTGAGCCTAGATATCAAGAATTGTTTGAGCTGGTGCATGATGAGATACGTGCTAGTGGCTTCGAAGAACAAATAGCCGCAGGCATAGTGTTAACTGGCGGAACTGCGAAAATGGAAGGGGCTGTGGAGTTTGCCGAAGAAATTTTCCAAATGCCGGTTCGAGTTGGAGAGCCTTTAGAAATGAAAGGGCTATCTGAATATGTCGACGATGCAAAATTTGCCACTGCAGTCGGATTACTGCAATACGGTAAAGAACATTTAGTGAGTCAACTTGCTAGTAAAGCGAAAGCTAGTGATGGGGCTTGGCAACGAATTCAAAGTTGGTTTAAAGGTGAATTTTAATCATTTAAACCAAAATAATATGGCAACAGGCAAGGACGAATCCCTGATTGCTTTTATGTACAAACCGGAGAGTAAATATGTTTGAGTTAATGGATAGTCATAGCGAAGAAGCAATAATAAAAGTTATTGGTGTTGGTGGTGGTGGAGGCAATGCTGTTGAGCATATGGTTTCTCAAAGCATTGAAGGTGTAGAGTTTATTGCCATTAATACCGATGCTCAGGTGTTACGCAGCTCAGCTGCTAACGTGACTTTACAAATAGGGTCTGGCGTAACTAAAGGGTTAGGTGCTGGTGCAAATCCAAATATTGGACGCCAAGCTGCAGAAGAAGACCGTGAAACCATTCGCCAAAGCCTTGAAGGAGCCGATATGGTATTTATCACTGCGGGCATGGGTGGTGGTACAGGTACTGGTGCGGCTCCAGAAGTGGCTAAAGTGGCTAAAGAGTTAGGTATTTTGACTGTAGCTGTTGTCACGAAACCCTTTCCATTTGAAGGTAGAAAGCGTACTGATTTTGCTGATCAAGGCATAGAAGAGTTATCTAAGTATGTTGATTCATTAATAACTATACCTAACGAAAAACTTTTGAAAGTGATGGGTAAAGGTACACCTTTATTACAAGCGTTTAGTGCTGCAAACGATATTTTAAGTGGTGCGGTTCAAGGTATTGCAGAATTAATTACACGTCCGGGTTTAATAAATGTGGATTTTGCCGATGTAAGAACTGTCATGTCAGAAATGGGTACCGCCATGATGGGTAGTGGTAGTGCATCTGGTGAAGACAGAGCTGAAGAAGCTTCTGAAAGCGCTATTGCATGTCCGTTATTAGAAGATATTGATTTATCTGGTGCTAGAGGCATATTGGTAAATATTACTGCGGGTCCTGACTTCTCAATTGATGAATTTGAAACTGTTGGTAATGCAGTTAAAGCCTTCGCTTCTGAAAATGCAACAGTAGTTGTGGGTACTGTTATCGATATGGAAATGAGTGATGAGCTAAGAGTAACGGTTGTTGCTACAGGTATCGGAGCTGAAAAAAAGCCGGACATCTCACTTGTTTCTAACAGGGCTAGCAAAGTTATTGCCGATGGTAGTGAATTTAAACTGCAAGCTAATGGCTCAAATGCAATGCCAAGTGCGAATGCAATGCCAGAGCAAGCAAAATCCGTTGCAAGCGAAGAGAAAGTTGATCCAGGAAATGATTTGGAGTACTTAGATATTCCAGCATTTTTACGTAAACAGGCAGATTAAGTAAATTAAAGGGAATTATTTTGTAATACCAAGGTCTTAGTTTATTATCTATTTTAATGTTTGTATTAAAATAGATATAAATGTGACACTATTTTGACAAAATAATAATTTTTTTATACTATACGCGCCGCTTTTTATTCCATTAGGTTATTGATCGAAAGGTTATGATTAAACAACGCACTATCAAACAATCTGTAAAAGAGACAGGGATTGGTCTGCATAAAGGAGATAAGGTCACTATGACTCTCCGGCCAGCGCCTGCGAATACGGGGATCGTATTTCGCCGCGTGGACCTTGAACCTTATGCCGATATACCTGCTCGTGCTGATTCAGTGGGCGACACTATGTTGTGTACCTGCATTAGTAACTCTGATGGTGTAACTATATCTACGGTAGAACACTTAGCTTCTGCCTTAGCAGGCTTGGGTATTGATAATATAATTGTTGAAGTGGACAGTGACGAGTTACCTATCATGGATGGTAGTGCGAGTCCGTTTATTTTCTTACTGCAGTCTGCTGGTATTGAAGAAATAAACACAGCCAAACAATTTATTAAAATTACCAAAACCATTAGAGTCGAAGAAGACGATAAATGGGCTGAGCTAAGACCTTATGATGGTTTTAGAGTAGATTTTAGAATTGACTTTGATCACCCTGTAATTAGTGAAACCCGTCAGCATATGGTGTTAGATTTTGACTCTTCATCTTATGTTGATGAAGTGAGTCGCGCTCGAACCTTTGGTTTTATGAAAGATCTCGAATATATGCATTCCCATAACCTAGCGTTAGGTGGAAGCATGGAGAATGCTGTTGCTCTTGATGAATATAGAGTGCTTAATCCAGAAGGGTTGAGATATAGCGATGAGTTTCTTAAGCACAAAATACTTGATGCTATTGGTGACTTGTATCTAGGTGGACATAGTATAGTTGGTGAGTTGGTAGCATACAAAACAGGCCATGGCTTGAACAACAAATTGTTGAACGCTCTACTTCAAAACAAAGAGTGTTGGGAATTTGTTAGTTATGAAACCCCAGAAGAAATGCCCATACGTTTCGCCTCTCCCTTTTTGGCCACAAACTAAGCCAATATTAAATGCATTGTCAAACTTGGCAATGCATACCTTCTTACTTCAAAAAATTCAAAAACTCATATATTTAGCCCGTTGCTAAGGTTATCTTATGTGTATATAAAACATGCATTAGGTTACTGTTGTAATACCTTCAATTACTTTAACTTGTTGATATCGTGATTTATGCTATCGTACCTAGCTGAATACACTTATGCATTAGCATAACAGGGAGGTGTGTATGGCCCATATTATAAAGGTAGTCATTAGTAATGAAATTAACGTTACTGTTTAGAAGTAAAGAAAAAAAACTAGTTCTAAATATAAATAAACAAAAGTTAACGCTTTTGCTTGTGGCTGTCTGTGGAATTTTCTTAGTATCCAGTCGTTCAACTTCTTCTTTAGAAGAAGATATTGTGCGTATTCACTATGCCAAGTCAGGTTTTGACGAGCAGGCAAACCAACTCGATTCCTTAAAAACCTCTACCGAACAGCGCATGACAGGGATGATGTTAAAACTGGCTGAAATTGAAAGCCAAATGCAACATTTAGACTTGTTAGGGGAAAGGCTGGTAGCAGAAGCAAACCTTAATCCTGAAGAGTTTAGTTTTAACCAAGGTAAGGAATTTAGCGGAGACCTTAGCCAAGAAGCAGTCGCTCCTCTAGCTAAGGATGACTTATTAATCCAAATGCAAAATATGTTGGAACAAATTCAAAATAAGTCTGTTCAGTTAAATGCCCTTGAATCTTTGATGTTAAGTCGCCATATACAAGATGAAAGTAGATTAGAAGGGAAACCTATAGAATCTGGTTGGTTGTCATCTTACTATGGTGTCCGTAAAGATCCCTTCACTGGTAAGCCAACTTTACATAAAGGCTTAGATTTTGCCGGTAAGGAAGGTGAGCCTGTGGTATCAACTGGGTCTGGTATAGTCACTTGGGCTGGTTCTCGTTATGGGTACGGTAATTTAGTAGAAATCAACCACGGTAATGGATTAACAACGCGGTACGGGCACAATAAATCACTTAATGTTAAGATTGGTGATGTTGTTACAAAAGGTCAAAATATTGCTGTTATGGGTAATACAGGCCGTTCTACTGGTGCCCATGTTCATTATGAAGTGATTCGTAAAGGCAAACAACTTGACCCCTTG
Source organism: Paraglaciecola marina (assembly GCF_004360155.1). Taxonomy (GTDB): domain Bacteria; phylum Pseudomonadota; class Gammaproteobacteria; order Enterobacterales; family Alteromonadaceae; genus Paraglaciecola; species Paraglaciecola marina. Next base: position 95,821 of record NZ_SAIS01000007.1, read on the forward strand.
CCATTTGTTTATCGCAAGAAAGGGTCTTAAGCCCAGATTTTAGTTAGAATAGTTTTTATTTATTATTAACAATCGGCTCCTTATGAGCCGATTGTTTTATGTTAGATTCGGGCCATATTGGCCACATGCATTTGTGCAAATGCGCAATTAAATTTGTAAATTACTTAGATTGGAACCTGTAAATCGATGTTTTCGAGTATTCTCACCAAAATTTTCGGCAGCCGTAACGACCGAACCTTAAAAAAACTACGTAAATCTGTCGACCAAATTAATCAGCTAGAAGCTGAGCTTGAAGCGTTAAGCGATGAGCAAATAAAAGCCAAAACAGAGGAATTCAAACAACGTTTAGAAAAAGGTGAAAGTACAGACGATATCCTAATCGAAGCGTTTGCTGTGGTACGTGAAGCCAGTAAACGAGTATTTGGTATGCGCCACTTTGATATGCAAATGTTGGGAGGTCAGGTTTTACATCAAGGTAAAATTGCCGAAATGCGTACTGGTGAAGGTAAAACTTTAACTTCAACCTTGCCTACCTATTTAAATGCAATTTCTGGTAAAGGTGTACACGTTATTACCGTGAACGATTACTTGGCCACCCGTGACGCCGATTGGAGTCGCCCATTATTTGAATTCTTGGGATTAACTGTTGGTTGTAATATTCCTGGCATGAGCCACGAACAGAAAAAGGCTGCATATGCCTCTGATATTACATACGGAACTAACAACGAATTTGGTTTCGATTATCTAAGAGACAACATGGCATTCAGGCCTGAAGATAGAGTGCAGAAGTCATTACATTTTGCCGTAATTGATGAAGTGGATTCAATTCTAATAGATGAAGCCCGTACTCCATTAATTATATCTGGCCAAGCTGAAGACAGTTCTGAGCTATATCGTAGTATTAACGTGATTATTCCTGAGCTTGTTAAGCAAGAGAAAGAAGATGAAGAAGGTGAATCCGGGGAAGGTCATTTTACAATTGACGAAAAAGGTAAACAAATACATTTGACTGAAAATGGTCAAATATTTGTAGAAGAAGTTTTACAACGTGAAGGTATTTTAGCCGAAGATGAATCATTATTTGCTGCTGCAAATATTTCATTGTTACACCACGTTAATGCCGCTCTTAAAGCACATAAATTGTTTACCAAAGACGTTGATTACATTGTTAAAGACAATGAAATTGTCATAGTTGATGAGCATACCGGTAGAACCATGGAAGGCCGTCGTTGGTCAGAAGGGTTACACCAAGCTGTAGAAGCTAAAGAGGGAGTGAAAATTCAGAATGAAAACCAAACCCTAGCCTCTATCACATTCCAGAATTACTTCCGCTTGTACGAAAAATTATCCGGTATGACAGGTACGGCTGATACCGAAGCCTTTGAATTTCAAAGTATTTATGGCTTAGATACAGTTGTTATACCCACAAACAAGCCTATGGTACGCAAAGATAAAGCGGATTTGATCTTCTTAACAGCTCAAGAGAAGTACGAAGCCATAGTTGAAGATATTAAAGATTGTGTAAAACGTGGCCAGCCAGCTTTGGTGGGTACGGTTTCAATTGAAAACTCTGAACTAATCTCGCGGATTTTAAAGAAAGAAAAAATACCTCACAAAGTACTGAATGCTAAGTTCCATGAGCAAGAAGCTGACATCATTGCCCAAGCGGGTAAATCTGGTGCAATCACTATCGCTACTAATATGGCTGGTCGTGGTACTGATATTGTTTTAGGTGGTAACTGGCAAGCTGAGCTAGACAAAATACACGATCCAAAATCTTCTAAGGTTGAGAAAATTAAAGCGGATTGGCAAGCCGATCACGATGCGGTTTTAGCTGCAGGTGGTTTGCATATAATTGGTACAGAACGTCACGAATCCCGTCGTATCGATAACCAATTACGTGGTCGTTCTGGTCGTCAAGGTGACGCGGGTTCATCTCGTTTTTATCTATCACTTGATGATGCCCTTATGCGTATCTTTGCTTCAGAAAAAATGGGTAATATGATGAAGCGCTTAGGTATGGAACATGGTGAAGCCATTGAACACCCTTGGGTAACCCGAGCAATTGAAAATGCGCAGCGCAAGGTTGAAGGTCGTAACTTTGATATGCGTAAGCAGCTGCTTGAATACGATGATGTAGCTAATGATCAACGTAAAGTTATTTACGAGCAACGTAATGAGTTGTTAGATGAAGGCGAGATCAGCGAAACAATCACAGCGATTCGTGAAGATGTTGTGGGCGGCATTATTGATCAATATATTCCTCCACAATCATTAGAAGAAATGTGGGATGTGGAGGGCTTAGAAGAACGCTTTAAAGGTGACTTCTTACTCGACTTACCAGTTAAAACTTGGTTAGAAGAAGACGATAAGTTATACGAAGAAAAGTTACGTGAACGTATCATTGATGAAGTCGCCTCAGCTTACAAAGCTAAAGAAGATATTGTTGGTCCTGAAGTTCTTAGGCAGTTTGAAAAGAATGTGATGCTGCAGAACTTAGACAGTAGCTGGAAAGAACATTTGGCTGCAATGGATCACTTACGTCAAGGTATTCATTTACGTGGCTATGCTCAGAAAAATCCTAAGCAAGAATATAAGAAAGAGTCTTTTGAACTTTTCACTGAAATGTTAGAAAGCCTTAAAGTAGAAGTAGTAACAATCTTAAGTAAGGTGCAGGTTAAAGCTCAAGAAGATGTTGAAGCAGTAGAAGAGCAAAGACGTCAAGCTGACAGTGTGCCTAAAAAGTTTGAACACCAAGAAACAACATCAGCGAGAAGCGAAGAACCTCGTACAGATGTTAGAGAAGGCCCTAAAGTGGGTCGTAATGATCCATGTCCTTGTGGCTCAGGTAAAAAGTACAAGCAATGCTGTGGAAAATTAACTTAACTAGAATTAATACATTGTGATGTTTAAAAGTCGGGCTAGTGTCCGACTTTTTTATTGGGGAGTTAAAAATGAAAGTTGTTGAAGTCGCAGTGGGTGTCATAAAGCAAGGTAACGAAATTTATATAAGTAAACGGGCTGATGATTTACACCAAGGTGGCAAGTGGGAGTTCCCAGGTGGAAAGCGTGAAGCCAATGAAACTATTGAGCAGGCATTAGCCAGAGAGCTTTCTGAAGAAATAGGTATTAGGGTAAAGCAGCAGAGTACTTTTATGTTGATAGAGCATGACTACGGCGATAAAAAAGTCTGTTTAGATGTTAGGTTAGTAGAGGTATTTGAGGGCGAGGCAAGTCACCAAGAGGGGCAAATAAGCCAATGGGTTAAGGTCAAAGATTTGAGTAACTTTACTTTTCCTGATGCCAACAAAGTCATCATTGAAAAGTTAAAGCAGACATACCTGTAGCCTAACAGATATGTCTCTTATTTAAATTTACAGCTTAACTATTAGTTTACCGTTATTGCCCCCTGTTAATAGCATATTTAAGCCATCAATAGCCGACTCTAAACCCTCTAATACGTGAGCGCGATACTTAACCTTACCTTGCATTACGTAAGGCGTCAGTTTCCCCACTAACTCAGCTAATTGCGGGAAGTGATCAGGCATAGCATACCCCTGAATAGTAATACGTTTCTTGATGATGGGGATCCAATTAGGTCCGGCACTTGGGGTCTCTGCCGCGTAATCTGAAATCATACCGCATACTACAACTCGGCCATGGGCATTCATGTTATCTATAGCATGATGTTGTATTGGGCCTCCAGTATTTTCAAAGTAGATATCTACGCCTTTAGGAGCAAGTTCTTTAATTTTAGCATCTATATCGTCGCTTTTATAATTAATTGCACCATCAAAGCCTAGGTCATTAACTAACCATTTACATTTTTCATCACTGCCGGCGACGCCAATTACATCTAATCCTTCAGCCTTCGCAAGTTGACCTACAATAGAGCCAACAGAGCCAGCGGCACCACTGATTAATATGGTTTCGCCGGGTTTAGGGTTACCAAATCCAAATAAACCTTGGGTGGCAGTTAACCCAGGTAATGCAAATACAGACAATACCATTTCAGCGTCTAAGCCTGGTTGTACTTTACGTAAACCTTCACCGTTACTCAGAATATACTCAGACCAACCTGTCATACCCATAACACGGTCACCTACAGCAAACCCTGGGTTTTGGCTTTCAACTACTTCACCTAAACCGGATGAGCGCATCACATCACCTAAAGCTACCGGGGGAATATAACTCTCAGGATCTGGGTTCATCCAACCTATCATTGCCGGATCTAAAGACATATGGGTTTGCTTAACTAATATCTGGCCATCTTCAACGCTAGGTACGTCTTTTTTTACTACTTCAAACACGTTAGCAGGAATAGGTCCTGGGGCAGGGCGTGCTATTAGGTTAATTGCGGTGTAAGTACTCATATAATGACTCTCAAATTAGCTGAACTGTTAGTGTCTGGACTTTATCTTTTTTTGTTAGTTCCCATTATTTTTTTAATCTATAAGTAAATATATAAAACACTATGTTTATCGTTTTTTAAGTAAGAGCGACTTTAGCTAAAACCAATGACCATTATTAATACTTCTGGCTGAGGAGAGGTGATGCGTCAACTGATATTGGATTGGATTTAAGTTTTTCTAGGATTTCAGACGGTACAGTTGACAATAGATGTACATATTTATCATAAGGAGCATTAAATTTTTTAATCTCAGAGGATTGAGCGTTCGTTATTGGGCTTAAAAGTACGCCAATTAATACGACACTTTTTACTAATAGAAACCATCTAAATTTTAGCGTGTGATTTTTCATACGAGCATTCCATTACATTCTTAGTTGTAATGTTGAGTTATTTAAAGGGAACAAAGTAGCATTTTAGTTCCTGACATACATCCTAACTAACCATACTCTTGTATAACAATTAACCGGTTAAAAACAAAATATTAATGTCTAGCCAACCAGTTTCTATCGGTTTTAAGGAGGGGCTTAGCATTGAGTAGAGTGGGTAACTGTTTCCACAACCTATAATTTGTATTCAGCTGTTAAATTCTGAAGAACATATTTTTTTGATATCAATAACACTTAATTTAATCTTAATGAAAGTACAACATTGCTCGTGTAGAAAGCTCTCTTAGGTTTTTGAATATAAACCAGTTGCTGCGTTTTTCTTTTCTCTTTGTTTCACCTGATACATAGACTCGTCAGCTAGGATTAACATGTCTCTTATGGACTTAGGTGCTTCATTAAACATTTTACACCCAAGGCTACACGTTACATCGAGTGTCAGTTTCTCGTCTATTTTTAGTGCAAAATGCTTTAAATTATTTACTATTTTGTCTCTAAAGTATTGAGCTGCTTCTTCGCTTCTAAAATAGGCTGCGATAACAAACTCATCTCCGCCAATACGACCTAAGTGCTCGTCTGTCCCTAGTTGCTCGCTAATTTCAGATGCAATTAGCATTAACACCTTATCACCTACATCATGGCCTAAATTGTCATTGATTTGTTTAAAGCTATTTAAATCTAAATAAACTAAAGCACTTACACCACCTTTAGCCCGCTGTTCAATCAATATTTGATTGGCTTTATGTTCCCAACCTCGGCGATTCAAGACATTGCATAGTTCATCGGTATTTGCTTGAAGCTCAGCTAGCAATTTATCTTGTTTGATATTCTTAACTTTTGTTAGCACTACCACAGCCAAAATAAAAGCCTCAATTGAGAATGCAAAAATAAGGGCATACCTGTGTAAGAAGGGGCTATAGTCTTGTAAAAACGTCCTAAATAACATGGCCAATACCATCAGGCTTAAACTGAATAACACCCAATTAGCCATGCGTTTTTTAGCATAAGCTTGAACCGCCACAAGTATAAAAATACACAGCATTAAGGCTAGGGTTAGTTTTGACATTCCTTGACCTAAATAGGCTGATAGCGCGTTGTGATCTAACTGCAACATCATTACTGACATTAATAAAACCAGTACACCGCCAGGCTCTAAAAAATATCGAGTGACTTTAGGCCACTCTTTTTTTAAATCAGTTAAACGAACAATAAACAAGACCGCAGTGACAACGGTTAATCCCGCAAATAATAGATAAAATTGGTGACTTAATAAAAAACTATGCTTAGGCAGTACAATATTTAGCTGTCCTTCTTGGAGCAAAAAAAATGTGGCTGCGCAAAAAGTATACAAGCTATAGAATTGAAAACGGTTGTCACCCAATACTCGGCCCATAAAGAATACGTAAAATATTAAGGTTAGGGATAGGCCATAAAAAGCCCCCATAGTAATATTATTAATTAGGTTGCTATTAAAAAATGTTGCGGTTGATAACCAAGAAAACTGCTGTAAAAATTTATGATGTGTTAGAAAAATAAATTCAATCTCAAAAGTGCCAGCGGGTAAAATATAAGACGGACTATTCGCCAGTACTTGTTCAACATTAGCTCCACCGGTATTCAAGGTAACATTTAGTATTTCGTCTTTACCAAAGGTGAATATGGCTTGTTCATTTAGGGTACAACTTAAACGTAAACGGTTTTCACCCGTGGCAAGCTGTATAAAAAGAGCTATGTTTTTTGGCAAATCTTTAGTTTCACTGGTATCACTCAGTAATTGAATATGGCATTGCTCTTTTGGCGATATTTGTTGTGCGTTTAAATTAAATCCACAACTGAAAGTTAGCAAAAGGGCTAAAAAAGGTCGCAGTAATTTGATATTAAAAACTTGTAACAACCAGTGGTTAAAATATGGCAAAGTAACCTCAGCTCCCACGCTATGAGTAAATCTACTTAGTTCGAGCTATCTTTAACAAATATTACTTTAGAAACAAAATATTAAATTAAACTCTAGTGTTATAAATAGATATAAATATCAAGTTTTGTAAATAGAGTGAAATCCAATAATCACTTTTGATTAGAACCTTGTGTCGTTAAATGTGACGGTGTCGATAGATTTTTGTGAGTAATGGCTTAAAGCCTTTAGTCTTTATAGGCGCTTTTTAGAGTTTGATAAGCCTTATAAAGCTCTATTGTTTTACTTTGAGTACCCCCTTTATCTGGGTGATGCTTATGTAGCATTTTACGATATTGCAGTTTTAGACCTTGCCCAGAAAAAGGAGAGCTTAAGTTAAGTAAATCTAGGGCTTGCTGTAACGTCATTTGGCTATTGTTCGCTGTGAAAGGCTTACCAGAAAAAGCATCCCAAAAACTATTCAACAAATCCTCAACCTGGGCTTGGTTAGTATCTTTGAGATTTTCCCAATCAAGATAATAAGCGCGGAGGTTATCTTCTGCGACTAATCCGTGTTGTCCTGCCTGCCATGGCAACTTTCGAATGCAGGTACAATGTATCTCGAGTTCCCCCATTTCAGTTTCAACCCAAGAATCAGCCAGCTGATATAAAGCGTTAAATAAAATGAAATGACTTTGAAACATAGATAGCGGGTTTTGCAATGCGTCTTGGCTAAACAGCTCATAGGGTGGTGCTTTGAGTATTTGAAATATCTGAAACTCAGATAAACCATCACTATGGCTCAAAAGTAAGTGTTGTAAAATAGGCTGTAGTGGTGCCCAATCGCTAGGTGTGTGCTGCATGAAGGGTCATATAGATTGAGTTGAACGTTTTTTAAAAATTATTAATTAATCCTAGTCTGAATTAGGTGTGTGGTAAATACTCAATGATAAAATTAAAAAAGCCTAATCAAAGTTTGATTAGGCTTAATTTTAGTAGTTTAGCTTTGGTTAGTTACCCCAAATTTCTGCTACAAAACTTGGATAATCAACAAATGGGTTACGGTTGCCTTGGTGAGAGTAAGCTGCCTCATTTCGATCAAGCTCTTTTTGACTCACAGGATCTTGATTGTGCCAATCCTTAAGCATATCTAAAAACCAGCCTTCATAGACTTGATCACTACTTCCGTCTAGCACCGCATCTGCATAGGTACTATTACTGTCCCAGCCATCAATGTCATTTTGATAGCGGGTGGCCATATAAAAATAAGCTCTAGCTAAGTCACCTTTAAATTCATCTATGGGTTCAAATACTGTTCCCGTATAACCTAAGCTACTGCTACCTGAACCTAATTTAGAGCCATTGCTTGAAGTATATGTAGTTGAACTAACTTCTCCATAAGGGTAACTGCTGCGTTTTGAATTGACATAACCGTCTGTTGCAAAAATATGATGGATATCGGTATTCATTGGGCTTATTGCCCCACCAAACCAACTTCTAGGAAAAGAGTGTTCGCGGTTGTAACAGTCACCTTCACCTGAATAATTACCGCATTGGTCACTACCTGATGAATAACTATAGCTGTCTGTACCATTCGGAGATTCCGAGTAAATATCTAGAATACTACCGTCATTTTCATAATAGCTATCTAAAGCTGAAGCATTATAAAAGGTCCAAATATCGGCATAACTTTGGGTAGTATGGCCATTTATAATGTTATACAAGGCTGTTTTCAAGCTATAACCCGTTAAACCTTCTGCTGCGTCGTAGTATGCATTCAGATCTGTGGAACCTCCGCCAGGTGAACCTCCTGATGAGCTTCCCACAGTAAAGCTTGTTGACTCTGCTGAGTTAAAACTACCGCCATTTGCGACTGATGAACCATCAACAATCAGGTTGTAAGAACCAGAACCATAGGAACAGCATATGCCGTCACCATAAGTATCGTTTATGGTAAATACATAGTCGCCATCTTCCAAACAAACATCTTCTGAGTAAGTGGTTGAGCTTGAGTAATTTGAGCCAGAATATAATTCGCTTGAGCTTGAATCTGTGATACTCCAGCTAGTTTCGTATCCATAATTATCAGTAGTTAAACTTAAATTACCAGTACTGCAGCTGCCTGAGTCCGAGCCGCCTCCTGAATCAGAGCCGCCACCAGAATCCGAATTATCGTCAGTATTAGGTTCAAAGTCGTCCACATACACAAGTTCACTGCCATCAAACCCTGAGACATCATAAAATCTTAACCCTAGCTCAATGCTTGTGGTGCTATTGGCAGTATAGCTGTAGCTTATTTCTTGCCATTGCCCAGTCGTGGCAGCCGTTGAGTAACCCTGATAACCATCAACATAGAGGCGGGCGCGCATTCCCCCCTCTGTATGATAAACCCACACACTAAAATCATAGGTTTCACCAGACGTAACACTTATAGATTGACGAAAATCCGTAGAGCTTTGTGACCCTGTATTGACTGTGATTGCCGCTGCACTTGAACCGTTTCTCACAATTGAAGTGGACTCGCTAACACTTATGCCTGTATCTATGGTGCTCCAATCATCTGGCGTGGAACCCGACCAGCTTTCAAAGGTTCCGTTCTCGACATTTGCCAATGCCACTTGGCTGGCTAATAAGCTTCCTATTAAAACACTGAGTTTTGCTGATTTTTTCATTTCGATACTCTAATTTTAAGGTTTATTGAAGGTCTATGGACCATTTCTCGTTTTCAGGTTGCGTATAAAATATTACACCGATATGACATTTTAATATTTAATGGGGTATTTACTTAACCACGATCTAGTCTAATTGGTCAAGTTTTAGTTGGTTGTTTTTTGCGCTTGAAATGGAATTAAGACCATTCGAAGAAAATGTTTAATTTAGTTGTAGAAGTGCTGCATGAAATCTATTAGTTTTTCTAATTTGGAGTGTTTAAAAAATGTACGTTGAATATCCTTGCAAGTACCTCTACACTCCGCGCCCTGTTTATTCGCCCTTGTATTTGTTATGGCAAAGCTTGACTCCCATAACATCACCTTAATTTTTGAAGTAGCACTAGAAAAATGGACACATTAGAGTTTATCCAAATTCGTCGTTTTATCCTTAAATTGGGTAAAATGTTACACAAGTACGGTTCGCCTTCATTTCGACTAGAAGCCTACTTAACTGAAATAGCTACACATTTAGGTGTGCATGCTTCTTTTATTTCTACGCCTACTTCTTTAACTATGGTGCTGTGGAGTGATGGCCACGAAGATGAATATAACCATTCGGCTCGCATGGAGCCAGGCGAGTTAGATATGAACTCGTTATCCCGAACCGATGAACTAGCCAGCACTTTGTTGTCTGGCGATATCACCTTAGCTGAAGCCGACGTACATTTAGACGAAATAGATGTTATGCCCAGCCCTTATGGTAAAGCAGTTACAGGTAGTGCCTTTGGGTTATCTACCAGTGCCTTTGCTATGTTGATGGGAGCAGGGTGGTCAGAAATATTCTATTCAGGTCTATTAGGATCTATGGTGTATTTCTGGACCCTTTGGGCCTTGAACTCGAAGCGAGTCAAATTGATGTTAGAGCCCGTTGCTTCTTTTTGTGTGGGTTTTGGGGCCTGTGCGATTAACCACTATTCGTCATCAGGTTTTAATATTTGGTTAATTATTTTGTCCTCGCTGATCATTTTAGTACCAGGTTTATCACTCACAATGGGTTTGGCAGAAATTTCATCTCGTAACATGGTGTCTGGTACCGCGCGTGTGATGGATGCCACTATGCAGTTGTTTAAACTGTACTTTGGAGCTTTTTTAGGTGTGAGTTTAGGATACCAATTGTTTGGTCAACAAGAGTTGGCCTTGGCAGAAACCTTACCTTTTTGGGTTAACTGGTTAGGTGTGCTGTTACTTAGTATAGGATTGGTAGCAATATTTCGAACCCGCTTAAAACATGTGCTTTGGGCTATCACTTCTACCTTTATTGCTTATGGTGTCTCTACTTGGAGTTCGGCTTATCTTGAAAATGGTTTAGGTGCCTTTGTTGGAGCTTTTGCTTTAGGGGTGTTTGCAAACATTTTTTCTCGAATTGCCAATGCACCTTCTTCCATAGTGGCGATGCACGGTTTAATTGTATTGGTACCGGGATCAAAAACGTATATTGGTCTTAACTCGTATATATCTGGTCAAGACATCATAAAAACTGAGCATATTGGGCAAGAGACATTTTTGATTTTGATGTCATTAGTAGCTGGGCTTATTTTTGCTAACGTTGTCATGCCCACTAGAAAAAGTTTGTAATTTAGCTTTTCGTGGGAAAGTGTAGTGTTGACTTGGTTTGTAAGTAGTTCTCCCTCAAAGCCTCATCGTTTCACTTTAGGGTAAGTGAGCGATGAGGAGTGAGTAAAGCAACTTAAAAGTATCATCAAGTTAGATTAATTAGATGCAACAGTGGTTACTTCAATATTGCTACTATATTTACCAGCAGTTAGAAAGTTATTGATATCTTCAACGTTAGTACCGTGTTGCTCAACAAAATTAATTAACTTTTGATTATTACAGGTTACGTTTTCGGCAACATAATTTTTACTTAAACCTGATTTTTTAATAGCTTGCGACAATCTCAATTTGCTGCCTTCGGTAGCTACCACGCATAATTTGCTAGTAACATAGTCATCTGCGGCTACGTACTCAGTTGCAGCACTAGCCATACCGATTGAGCTAAGAGTTAAAACTGAAGTTGCGATTATTTTAGTAAATGTGTTCATCATATTTTCCTATTTAGTTAAGTTAGTAAGTCGTCTTAGTGACTTGTCTTAGCTTTTGCAACCGTGATGCCAATTTATATTTTATATATAAAACAATAGGTTATGTTTTTTTGTGATTTTAAATAATGAGGGTGAAATATATTTGACCAAAAAATTGGTTATTTTGACTATTATTTAGTTGTTTTTTTGTTTGAGTGTTAGTCGGATATTTTTGTGGAGATAAAATGGCTTTATTAGTGATTGTCATAGGCGGTCCCAAAGTTAAAATTAAGGAAATAAGTTGTCTAAGTTACGGTCATTTTTTGAAATAAGCAGTTATGGGATTTATGAAAGTTGGGATGAAAAAAGTAAAGCCCTACCACAAATAAAAAGCTTCACTACTAAAGTGCCTGCTCAGCTGGATATTGAATTCGGTTTTATCCTAAATGCTAAAAAAGCTAAAGGTAAACGTTTAGAGTGGGCCATTTATCATCCAAATATTCATGATAAAAATGGTGAGCCAATGGAGCCCTTTGAAGGGGAAGTGTATGTTAGAAATAACGATTGGGATTTCTATCTAGGTGACACCATTTGGGAGCCTCTTCACGATAAAGCCGGAGATTGGCTTATGCAGATTAAATGTGATGGCAAAGTAGTCGCCAAGAAAACCTTCGACCTTTCAGTTGAATATGGCGATGGCGAAATACAGTTTTGGAAAAAACGTGGCTTTTAAATAGTCGCTTACTTAAATGACAGCCTATTTAGACAGGTAGTAGTTTTAATAGATGCTCATACAGAAGAACAATTTTTAGTTTACAGCTAGTTTGTTTGCAAGCTAGAGTGCATTGTCATAATTTTAGTCGCCTCATCAAGGAATGTATTATATGAAGTATATGAGTCTGGTCGCCATCGCTGCGATCTTGATTGTAACGAGCGTAAATTCCCATGCAAAAGTGTTAGTCCAATTAGAGCAATTCCCAAAGTGGTTTAAAGACGCCACAGCCCGTGAAACAACAGTCAAAAAGACCTCTAAACTTAAAGTCGAAGAGTTTAATGTTGATGGCACAGTTAAAGGTAAATTCAAGCTAGTAGAAGAAGGTGAGGGCACTTGGTATTACACTGTTGATATCGGCACCGATTCGCCAGTAGAGTGTTACATATTCACTGAATATGATGGCCCCGCCAATTCACTTTATGCCCTTATCGAACATAGCCTGACTGGTGTCGAAGCCCTAAATAATAAGAAATTAACGGGTAAATTCAATTACGCTATTGATAGCGGCGTAATAAATTCTACTCCCTATTTGCAATTAGATACGCTTTACAACCTTGGTGAAGGCAACAAAAAAGTGGCGGGTGTATTAAAAGGTTTTTCTGCTGAAACTGCGCAGAGTTTACAAGTGTGCCTACATAATGAGATGGGCTACAACCAAGCTTTCTTTGATGTGTTTGAATCTTTTGTCACTGCAATGGTCGAAAATGAGCCAAATTCCGCTTTTTTCGAGCCTATCTATCAATTGACCCTTAGCGGCGTCCCTATTGGGTTTGGCCGTGAGGTTTACACCACTGATGCAGACGGTGACGTTAGCATTGAAAAGTACAGCGCATTTATAGTGCCTGTTGATGCTAATACCGTATCTAGAACTGACTCTGTCACAACAGAATGGAGTAGACCCGATGGCTCAGTGATTAACGGCAATGCCTATACAGTTGAAAACCAAGTGATGACCTCACAATATTCACTGCAAAGCCTAGATGGCAAATGGCAGGTAGAGGGTGAATTACAAGGTAAACCCATTAAAACAGAATTAGCTTATTCAGGTTGGTTGTTATCTGGGTTTGGGAGTCACCTAGAAACTTTGAATTTACAAGCTGCTGAAGTAAATTCGGCTGAATTTAATATGTGGATGCCTGACGCTGACCCAACATCAGCGATTCAAATCAAATTAAGCAAAGTTAATGATAATCCAAATGCAAATTTAAAAATTAATATGGGCCCTATTGTGATGGACTTTATGGCCAACAAAAAAGGTGTTTTCGAAAAAGGTACTATTAATCAAGGCCCACTAACAATGGGCATTAAATTAATCTATGTGCAGGGCGAACCCACTCTGCCATGAAGTATATTGCCCTAGTTTTAATTTGCTTGGTCACTACAGTGGCAAAGGCACAAAGCACGCCTTTGCTAGCAGAACAAAAGGTAGAGCTTAATGCAGCTCAAGGTTTACCCCTTGGAGAGCAAATCAGCTTTGATGTGCAAACATCAAAGCCAAAGATGCTAGCTGCTAAGCTTGAAGGCTGGAGTCATATTAAGGTTACCCAAATAAAAGATCGGGGTTTATCTCTTACTATGAGGAATAAGTCAGAGTTTTTAGGTAAGCCTATAAGCCAGTATTCAGCCCCAAGTTTTGTGATAGATACAGACGAGTTAAGCACCCAAAACTTTATCTCTGGTTTTGCTGAAAGTATTGATAATACTAAAGGTTGGGAGCCGAATGACCTCGCGGCGTACGTTAGTGGTTATATTAAAGACACCACTTATATTCACGGGTTTAATATAGCCTCTGTGGTTGCTGAACAAGCTAGCGGAGACTGTACTGAATATGCAGTATTGGTAACGGCCTTGGCGCGAGGACTTGGGTTACCAGCTAGGCTGATTATGGGTACAGTAATTGTAGAGCAAGCAGATAACGTAGCATCATACGGCCATGCTTGGGTAGAGGTTTATAATGATGGCCAGTGGCATTTACTTGATGCTGCGCTATATGGCGATGAATCTAGTCAGCATTTTTATTTGCCCGCATCTGAATTAGAAAATGAAGGCCCTGGATATGTGATGTCTCTTGCGCGAGGAGCTGCATTAATGTCAGAGGCAATTACAAATCTTAAAAGTAATTAACTAGGCCTGTTTTTTAATAGTGTGTGCAGCAGGTTCAACCTAAAATCAGTAAGTTGTTATATTTAAAAAAATGAAAAATAAAGTATCTCCAGAACTAGAAGCTCAAGCTATGAAAATTGCTAAAAGCAGGCAAAAGCAAGGACAAACAAAAGAGCAAACGAAATTGATTGCCCAAGGTATAGAAAAGGGCATAGCTGAATATAAAAAACAGCAAAGTAAAAGAATGAGAGAGATAGATAAGCGAAAAAAGCAGCAAACTAAAAAAGAATATTCGCAGACTCCAGCTTCTGAAGAAGGGATTACTGAAAAACATGGCGCTACTAAAATTCCCTGGATACTACTTGGATTAAGCTGGTTGGGTTTTATTAGTTTTATTATGTTTAGTTAAAGTAAAACAGGGATATTCATATTAGAAGTTAATAGCGCAATTGAAATATAGAAGCTCAGACTCGTCTGATATTTATGACCAAATGCTTTAGAGCTAATCAGACAGTCATAAATTTGCCTAAAGCTATTTTCCCATACTTTAAATATTAACTTCGGCTTTACGCCCCAAGCGGACTATATAAATTTTCCGGTTGAACGATAATGATCCTGGGAAAGTTGATGTTCTAATGGCAATAAAAATTGGTATGCAATGCCAACTATTCAAGTTGCAATAGGGGTTTAATAAAGTCTAGAAATGCAGATATTCGCTTAGCAGCAGGAGAGGATTGATAGTAAACGGCATTTACTTTTTCTCTATCTGTATTGAGTAATCGATATGGATTTAATAATGTTATCAAAGCACCTGATGCAATATCTGCATCTACCATAAACCCTGATAAACAGGCGATTCCATTGCCTGATAACGCTAGTTGTCGTATTGTCTCTCCGTTACTTGCCGTTAAAGTAGGAACAACAAGCTCCCCCCCTTTAATAGGCCATTTATTTAGTGATTTAATGTCCGAAAATCCAATAATATCATGATGTTTTAAGTCTTGAGGGAGTCTAGCCATGCCTCGTCTAGCAATATACTCAGGTGACGCAACAATATAAAGAGGACTTCTACCGAGTACCTTTGCGTGCAAAGTTGAATCTTCGAGTTTGCCGATGCGAATGGCAACATCGGTCCTATTTTCTATTAAATCAATAAACCCTTCATTAGATCTAAGTTCAAGCTCTATGTCTGGATAGGTTAATTTAAAAGGTTGGATCAAAGGAATAAGCTGATGAAATATAAAGGGACTAGCTGCATTAATCCGTAACCTACCAGCAGGTAATGCTCCTCGAGTAATAATGTCATCTTCTGCCACTTGAATAGACTGCAAAGCACTTCGTACCGAGTTGACAAATTTTCTGCCTTCGTCTGTGAGCTCTGTGCGTCTTGTTGTTCTGGTTAAAATATTAACGCCTAGTTGCCGCTCTATTTTGCTTACTGCTCTAGATACACGAGCAACTTGAATATTTAGCACATCGGCGGCGGCAGAAAACCCTCCCGAGTCGACAACACAAAGCAAAAGTTCCAAATCATCTGAGCGTGTTTTCAAACTAGTATTCCTTTTATTTTCTGCAAAAGTAATTTGTTAATAATGCCATTTATCACAACAGTATAGCGATTAATAATAGCGCCTACAAAGTGATGCTCAATTTTATTGCTATCACTTTCTACCATTCTCTTTTTAAAAATACTTGGAGATGATTATGCCATTAGCATTACTTGCATTAGCACTCAGTGCCTTTGCAATAGGTACGACAGAATTTGTTATCGTAGGTTTACTCCCTACCATGGCTCAAGACCTAAATGTATCGATTCCTTCCGCAGGCTTACTAGTGAGTTTATATGCACTAGGTGTTGCAATTGGAGCCCCTGTACTTACTGCGTTAACGGGTAAGTGGAACAGAAAACACCTTCTATTATTTGTTATGGGCTTATTTGTTTTTGGTAACCTAGTAGCGTGGCAAGCACCTAGTTTTGAAGCGCTGATCGTAGCCCGAATCCTAACGGGGCTAGCACATGGTGTGTTTTTCTCAATCGGCTCTACTATTGCTACAGGTTTGGTACCTAAAGAGAAAGCTGCTAGCGCCATAGCAATCATGTTTACAGGATTGACAGTCGCTTTGGTAACTGGCGTGCCACTAGGGACTTATATAGGACAACAATTTGGCTGGGAAGCAACATTTTTAACCGTTTCAGCCTTAGGCTTAATTGCAATGCTAGGCAGTGCAATACTTGTCCCAAATAATTTAGTTCAAGCTAAACCTGCAAAAATTTCAGCCCAATTAAAAGTATTAACCCAGCCAAGATTGCTATTAGTTTACGCCATCACAGCTGTTGGTTATGGCGGTACCTTTGTCGCGTTTACTTATTTAGCGCCTATTCTCAACCAAATTACAGGGTTAGCTCCTAGTGTTATTGGCTTGGTTATGTTGGTTTACGGCGTATCGGTTGCTATTGGTAATATTTGGGGCGGGAAAATGGCTGATAAAATGGGCCCTATTAAGGCACTTACCATCATTTTTACTGGTCTTGCTGCAATATTATTTATATTTAACTTTACTGCTGCAAATCCAATCGCCGCAATCATTACCATTTTAGTTTGGGGAGCCTTTGCCTTTGGGAACGTGCCAGGCTTACAAGTCTATGTTGTAAAATTAGCAGAACAGTACACCCCAGACGCCGTCGATGTGGCTTCAGGTTTGAACATAGCCGCTTTCAATGTCGGCATAGCACTTGGAGCTTGGGGAGGTGGGCTGATTGTTGAACAAGCAGGTTTAATGAATACCCCTTGGGTTGCTGCCGTAATTGTTGTCATCGCAATTGTTCTCACAAGAATTTCAGGTTTCCTAGATTCACGTGCTCAATTACAACAAGCCTAACGGAGAGTTGGGGGCAACCCCCAACGAGGCTAATTATGACTCCCAATCTAAAAATTAGTAAAACACTCATTTTATTCTATCAATGGGAGCAGAGTGTTAGATTTCTTAAACGTCCGCTTTGGAGTAAGAAAAGACTTGAATGCAAATTAAGTTAGGTTTAATTCACCTAATATCCAAGTTCTGGTTTTACTTTAAGGCGGCATCCTTTACAGACCCAAATCGGAAAGTTTTAGATTATCCTTTTGGCGCGAGCTTATCAGTTATTTGCTGGTCATATTCTTCGGGAGTCAGCAGAATTAACTATGCAATAATCAACTGGTTTCGGCCGTTTTCTTTTGCTTGGTAAAGTCGTTTATCAGCTTGAATAATAAGTTCTTCAAGGTTATCGCTGGTTTTGGTACTAGTAGTTGCCCCCATACTAAATGTTATGTCCCAGTTAATAGCGGGGTTATTCGCTTTAATATCAACACAATAGTTTGCAAAGTTTTTACTCAAACCAGTGAAGATATCTTGCACATCAGATTTGTTGGTAGTGTCTAATACAAACAACCATTCTTCACCGCCATAGCGCCCAAACTTGTCATTTTCTGACAGTGTTTTTCTGGCTGCATTGGCAAATGCAACTAAGACTAAGTCACCGATATCGTGGCCAAACTGGTCGTTAATTTTTTTGAAATAATCTAAGTCTGCAATGGCTATTGTTATCTCTTGTTTTTGAATTTTATCTGCAGCTTCTTGCATTATGCCCCGTCTATTTGGGCAATTTGTTAAATAATCTGTTAATGCGATTGAGTGATATTTTTGGCGCTGGCGCACTTGTTTGTAAAATAAAAAACAGGAAATTCCGATTAGAATCACTGCAATTGCAGTGCTTAATCGCCAAATCAGTTTTTGTTGATGCTGCTGTTTGGCTTCAAGCTCATTAATATCGTTTTGGTGGGAGAGTCTTAATATTTCTTCTTCTTTTTCTTTTACTTCAAACTTCACTTGAAGTGTTTTTATATTATTTTCGCTGGTGGCTTCTAAGTGCTTTTGGGTAAATACGAGCTCTTGCTCTATGGCTTCAAATGCTTCGTCAGTTCTTTTTAGGCGTCGTTTTAATTCATATCGTTTCTTTAGAAAGTTTGCTTTGTAATAACTGCGACTAAATTTATCGAGTATAGAAAATACCTGGTCGTTGACGCTGTTGGCCTTTTCAAGCAAGCCTTGCTTTATGTATATGTCACTTAATAAAATCATGGATGCTAACTGCATATCATAAACGCCAGCAGCCTTTGCAAGACTTATGTTTTCTTTAACTGTACCTAAAGCCTCTTGATACTTTTCCTGGGTGTATAAAACGTTTGCTAGGGAATATTGAGCAAATGCGAGGCCTTTCAACATATTGACTGACTTAAAATATGAAAGAGCTTTTCTCAAATATACAATGGCCTCTTCTTTTTGGTTGGACTCTAACAGTACGTTGCTTAAGCTCCAGTAGGCTTTTGACATAAAAAGCTCTTCTTTGGTTTTTTCATAGGTAGCAGCTGCTTTTCGGGCATATTCTACTGCTTTATCTTTTTGCCCTAGATAATTGTAGGTATCTCCTATTTTTCTTAAAAAGAAACCTTGAGAAGGGACATCTTGTATATTTGTTGATAGTTCCAGTCCTTCTAGGGACACATCCAAGGTGTTTTTTAATGCATCTGTATCTGTGTAGTAGTAAGCCAGCGCCCGAAATATAGTCACTTTTTCCTTGGGCGAGGATTCAGGTAATAATAGTTTTAATTGCTTCATTAAAGCTTGGGCGGGCTCAGGGTCGTCTGCTCTGAGTAGTAGCTTCAATTTTGTTTCCAGTAGCATTAAATACAAATCTTTCTGGGTCTGTAGTCCCTGATCCATATTATAGGCTTTAAGGTGGCGATCTAATTCTGAGTATTTCTCTTGTCTAAAAAGTAGCTCTGCATAAAGTACCGCAGTAGCAAAGTGGATATCTTTCCAGCCTTCTTTTTTACTGATATTAAAAGCACGCTCCAAGGCTTCAGCACTTTTTAAATAGTCCATTCGACTTGTTTTAATCGCTTGGACTAAATTCTCTACAGATTCATAGCTAAGGGAGTGTTCATGTGGCTCGGTATTTGAATCGAGCGCAAATGAAACATTACTCAAGCAAGTAAAGATGAAGAGAGTAAATAAAGTAAACGCTATATTCCTCGTACCCCACCATGAGCTTTTATGGGTCATTTAGATCTAGAGCCCAGTGTGGCAAAAAGACAGTCGTTTTTTGAAAATTTGCAAACCATTAGTTATTTGAAACTCCTATACATAATCACTCGTAAGATATTGATTAGTTTTAATGTTCAATAAATAGCCTAGCAGTTTTGAGGATGTGAAAAATCACCTAGGAAGTTGCTTAAGTATTAAGTTTTATACATGACTTTCCCCTGTAAGAAGACTCTAGTGTTGTTGAATTGATGTTTAAATACCAAAAATACAACGAGTAACAATACACATTGGGTTCAAGCTAAACCGTACAAGCAGAAAAAGTATATCTGCTAATTCTTATATTTTTGGTCTAGGTAATCTATGGCTTGTAGCACCATAAGTTGCGCGCATTCTGTCGATGTGGTGAGGTCAAAGTCATAATTGATCCTGTAATACCGCCAGCTTGTGGCGCTTATAAGATATCTTAAGTTCGCGGCTGTTTTTATCACTTCTGCTTGCTCGGCTTTTGGGTAAGCAGTAATTAATAGTTGTTTAAAAACATTAAATCGAACTTCCGATGAATTATTTAATACCCTTGGAAATAAATCAGCGCTTAACAACACCATAACTTTACGAGGTTGAGCATCGAATTTTTGATACAAGCAAATTAAATAGTGTGTAATACCGTGGATAGTGTCAGGTGGGGGAGGTAGATTTAATTCATTATGTAAACGCTTAGCTAAAGCATCAAGAAAATCATCTCTTGTTCGAAAATATCTAAACATAGTTCGTTCGGATATTTGGGCTTGTTTGGCAACTTTTTTAAAGCTTAATTCGCTCACCTCTTGAGTTTGAATTAATTCACAAGCAGCATCTAGTAATAAGTTAATCGCTAGCTCATTTTTCTTTTTTTGTAGCAGATTCATTTTTTGTCATACCTCATGCCATATTGACGTTTATTCTGTCTTTGTTTATATTTTATCCACTTGGCACTATTTTTACAAATATGAAAAGGAGAGAGTAATGACTACAAATACTATAGTAAAACAAGCTAATGAGGGAGATTGGTTAGATGTATTAGGAATGAAAGTTCAGTTTCTAAGTACCAGTAAAGACACACAAAATAGATATTCGAGTATGTTAAATACAGTTCCTAAAGGAAAAGGCGCACCGCCCCATTGCCACCCCTGGGATGAGTCTTTTTATATTCTCAAAGGAGATATAGAACTTTGTATAGGCGCTAAAAAACACCATTTGTCGACTGGTGATTATGCTTTGATTCCTGCGGGCCAATCCCATGCTTTTACTGGATTGTCTGAAGAAGAAGGGTTGATGATATTGTTTGACTCTCCAAGCCATTCTCAAGCATTTTTTCAAGAAATAAACGACACAATAAAATCTATTCCACAAGATTTACAGAAAATGCCAGCCATCGGAGACCGGCATAAAGTAAGTTTTTTATAGTTTAGAACTGGTAGGTGACGCCCATTCTAACCGTGCGTGGTTCAATAGGGTGGTAGTGGATATCTTCAACGCCTTCTTCGGCTTCACCTGGCAATCTGCTGGTGTACAAGTAGTCTATATCGTGGTCTTCACTGTCGAGTAAGTTCAGCACTGATAAGTCTAACCTCCAATCGTTTAGTTGATACTGAGCGTTGGCATTCACAACGGTGAAACTATTTGATTGGGTTTCATTAAAGCTATCCAAGGTCCGCTTTCCAAAATGGCGAACTCGTAAGTTTGTGTTTAGCTGATCGTTTACTTCCCAGTTGATCCCAAGACTGGCAACAAATGGCAGCGAGCCGTCTATATAATCACCTTCACCTTCCGCTGATTCACTAAAACGAGAATGTGTCCACGCTAGCTCCAGATCAGTGGTGAGGTTAGGGGTTAACCAAAAGTTACTGGAAAATTCTACTCCTTTGCGTTCAGAAGCTCGGCTCGCTTCGGTATTACCTGCATCTCCTACAAATACTAATTCCGAGTCATTTTCTAGCCACCACAATGATAAAGACATATTGTACCTACGGATAAGTGATACCCGTAAGCCAACTTCGGCACCTTGACCGCGTACTAAAAGGTCTACTGGGTCGGTGGGTTCTAATGTTGTTGGATCAAGGCTAATGACTACGCCTCTAGCATCATTAGAATGGAACGATTGCCCAGCATTAGCATAGGCCTGCCATTGGTCATCAATCAAATAGCTAATACCGGCTTTTACGTTTGTCATGTGGTCGTTAGCTTTACCACTATTGGCATCTAAGTCACTTTTAACATCGACTGATAAGTAGTCATGCCTAATGGCTGCATTGGCAATCCAGTCTTCACCTATATAGGCGTCTACTGTATAAAATACGCTAGCAGACCACTCGTCAACCGAGTCAGTACGAACCGTGGATAAGCGCTCTCTTTCTTTGGTCTTGTAAAGGCCAACTTCAGCAATATCGTCATACTGTACATCTAGCCCTACTTTTTGATGGAGGTGGTAGTTGTCCGTATCAACAGAAAATACTTTAGTGATATTACCGCCATAGATATTTCTATCGTCGACTTGTTCGAATTGGTCGCCGTTAACTGGATCGTCAAGAAAGTAAGTAAAATTTGAATATAAATCTAAGTCACTGGTGATGGCATAACCAGATACAAACCAATCTTGGTTTTGCCAGTTTGCAGATAGACTGTAGCGATTAGACTCGCCACCAACTGTGGTGTCTAATGAACCTAATGGGTTAATTAAACCAGACGTGATTGCCCGTTCTGGTATTTGGTCTGCCGAATTCCAACTATTGTCGTACCCTAAAAAAGTGACGTTTAACATGCCGCCAGCTAACACTTGTTGATACCTAGCAAATAGGTTAGTTTTGTTTACATCTTCATTTACGTCTGTCCATGGGCCATCATATTGTTGCCACTCGGCTCCAAAAGCAAAGTTTCCTTCATCAGTGGCCACATTGTTACCCACAACACCGCGTACATAACCGTTTTCACCTAATTCAACTTTGGCTAAAGGGTTTTGGATGATCGACATTAACGAAAAGTTAGCGGCGCCTGCTGTAGAAAAGTCGCCTTGCGTGCCTTTATATGGGCCTTTTTGATAGTCGATTCGTTCGACAAACTCAGGAATAATGAAATTAAGGTCGGTATAACCTTGGCCATGACCGTGGGTTCTCATATTGACTGGCATACTATCTATAGTGGTACTGAAATCTGTGCCGTGATCTAGGTTAAAGCCTCTTAAAAAATACTGGTTAGCTTTACCGGAGCCGCTGTGTTGAGTCACAACCATGCCAGGAATAAACTCTAGAACCTCGCCAGCTCTTAATATAGGGCGTTGTTGAATGTCGCCATAACCTATGACGCCTTCAGAGGCCGATAATGAATCCCCAATTAAATGGGCCTGCTTACCATAAACAACAAAGTGTTCAAATCCTGCACCGTCAGCGAAAACGTAAGTGCTCATGGCAAAAATGGGAATATATAACAAAGCTTTCATGAAATTAAATGTCTCAATAATTTTTAACAAAAGGAGAAGTTAATACTCCAAAAATAATCGCGAGATAATACAATAAAGATTAATATCCTAAAATGTTAGTGAACCCAAATTTCTGATACATCACAGTTTTTCCTTAATTGATGGTATTTTTTCAATCGTGTTGAGGTATTTTCTCTAGGTGAGATTTATTAAGGAGTGACATTGAAACATACAAAATCAGCCCCTTCGCAAGATTCTTCTGAGCAAGTTCGTCCAGAAGTGAGTGCTGGATTACCCGGTGCGTCACCAGTATTGCATCGTAACCTTAGAAAGGCCGGTATTGATCCAGACAGGCTTTCAATTTTACATTTGGGTTTGCCTGCTCACTTGCATCGTCAATTTCCAGCTTGGATGAAGCGTATGTTGGTGGGCTATGCATTATGGCTTGCTTTGTTTGTATTAAAATTAAATTCGGTAGCTATATCTCCTTATCTTGAGGCCGTTTTTTCACTTGTAGTGGGGTTATTGATTATTCAGGTGGCATGTCAGGTGTTAGTGACAGCGACTGAGCGATTTGCTGCGCGAATGGGCTGGACACACTATGTTGCAGGTACCGCCTCTGAAATCCTATCGACCTTACCAGAATTGGTAGTAATTGCGTTTCTTGTGCCTGTTAGCCCTTTAACCGCATTTATTGTGACTATGATAACCATCTATAACAACACCTTAGTTTTTAGTATTTACTCTTTCTTCTTACCAAAAAACTATATGGGAAAATTTCTGATGCCAAAGCCGATAACCGATGCTGGTACTCAAGTATTGATAGCTGGTGGCGCTTTAG
The DNA here is from genome assembly GCF_004360155.1 of Paraglaciecola marina. Lineage (GTDB taxonomy): Bacteria > Pseudomonadota > Gammaproteobacteria > Enterobacterales > Alteromonadaceae > Paraglaciecola > Paraglaciecola marina. The sequence goes on from NZ_SAIS01000007.1 coordinate 119,493, forward strand.
GTTTAGTGCTAGGCGTGGTGATGTTGGTTCTTTCTTCAAGTGGCCATCCTAAACAAGGGTTTGAAGCTTTTGACTTGGCTGTGGTTGCCGTTTTGTTGTTAATTATATTTGTGGTGTATCTCTATAAATTAGTCAGAGATATTGGCAAGGAAGAAGATGATGTACAGACGACTTTGCAGTTAACAGAGCATGAAATGGAAGAACGTCAACAACTTGCATTCAAAAATGTGGAGCGCTGTGGTTATGGACAGATCGCCCTTTTACTTATTTTGGGGATGTTAGGGGCAGTATTAGGGGGGGAAAGCATCGCCGAATTTGCATCTTTGGTTATCGATGAGATGGGAGTGAGTGGCATAGTCGCAGCCTTAATACTTGCGGTTTTTGCTGGCATGAGCGAATACGTTATATTGTGGACATCTCATCGTAAAAAAGAATACGGCATAGCCTTAGCAAATGCATTTGGTGGTATCGCCCAATTATTATATTTAACAGTGCCATTTACCTTTCTTGCAATTGCTTATTATCAAAGCTTTGTGGATCCCAACCATGATGACTTCCCTCTGTTATTCTCGGTGCCAAATATATTATTGTTGATTTTTCTTTTTCCTACTATGCACACTTTGGCTTCTTTACTAGAAAAAGATCACACTATGGATATTTTGGATACCATTATTATGGTTGCCTTAGTGGGATTGTTGCTTATTTTGTTGGTTGCTTATGGCGCGGTGCCAACTTAAACCTAGCTTTAGTTTGGTAATGCATACTGGTGTTTTATAAGATAAAAAAAGCCCCTAATACTGAGTATTAGGGGCTTTGTATTTATCAAAACTAGTATTTTAAAAGTAAGGCTTGCTTATACAAGCCTTGTTGTATTTAACGATTAACCGTTGCTTACATCTTCAAAATCAGCATCGATTATATCGTCGTTAGCACTATTGCTGGCTGGCGCGTCTTGCTGCTGACTTGCTTGCCCCTGTTGTTGCGTCTGAGCCTGCTGGGCTTGCATTATGCTAGCGTAAGCTTGTTGTAATGCGTTTTGGCGCATTTCAATGGCTGACTTATCATCACCGTTAACTGCCATTTTAAGCTGTTCAATTAAGGTTTTAAGCTCAGTTTGCTGTGCTTCAGGCAAACTTGTCATCGATGTTTGCACCGTATGTATCAGTTGGTCTGCTTGGTTACGTTGCTCAACTAACTCACGTTTTCGTTTGTCTTCGCCAGCATGCTGTTCGGCATCTTTCACTAAGCGATTGATTTCATCTTCAGTTAAACCACCAGAAGCTGTAATCTCAATGCTTTGCTCTTTACCTGTGGCCTTGTCTTTAGCTGACACATTTAATATACCATTTGCGTCAATATCAAAGGTGACCTCAATTTGCACTGAGCCTCTTGGCCCAGGGCTGATGTCACTTAAGTTAAATTGACCCAGTGACTTGTTATCTGCTGCCATTTCACGTTGGCCTTGTAACACATGTACGGTTACCGCAGCTTGGTTGTCTTCAGCTGTTGAGAACACTTCTGATGCCCGCGTGGGTATGGTAGCGTTTTTCTCAATCAGCTTAGTCATCACGCCGCCTAGGGTTTCGATACCAAGTGATAGAGGGGTCACATCTAACAATAATACATCGTCAACTTCACCGGATAACACGCCAGATTGAATAGTTGCACCAAGTGCTACTGCTTCGTCCGGATTGACATCTTTACGTGGCTCTTTACCAAAGAAGTCTTTAACTGCGTCTTGCACTTTGGGCATACGTGTTTGACCACCTACCAAAATCACCTCGCTAATTTCGCTGATACTCACACCTGCATCTTTTAATGCTTGCTCACAGGGCGCAATGGTGCTTTTTACTAAGTCATCTACCAGCGACTCTAGTTTGGCTCGTGTTACCTTCACATTTAAGTGTTTAGGGCCACTTGCATCAGCCGTTATGTATGGCAAGTTTACTTCGGTTTGTAATGCCGATGACAACTCGATTTTTGCTTTTTCAGCCCCTTCTTTAATACGCTGTAGTGCCAAAGAGTCTTGTTGTACATCGATACCACTTTCTTTTTTAAACTCATCCGCTAGGTAGTTAATAAGGCGTAAGTCAAAGTCTTCACCCCCTAAAAAGGTATCGCCGTTTGTGGCGAGTACTTCAAATTGTTTCTCGCCATCCACGTTTGATATTTCGATAATCGACACATCAAAGGTACCACCACCTAAATCATATACTGCGACTTTTTGGTCGGCTTTACTGTTTTTGTCTACGCCATAAGCCAGTGCTGCAGCTGTAGGTTCGTTAATAATCCGTTTCACGTTAAGTCCTGCAATTTTACCTGCATCTTTAGTGGCCTGACGTTGTGAATCATTAAAGTAAGCGGGTACCGTAATTACTGCGTCGGTAACGGTTTCACCTAGGTAGGCTTCGGCGTCTTTTTTCAGCTTACGTAAAATTTGTGCCGATACTTCTTGTGGTGACAAGGCCTTACCATTGACTTCAACCCATGCATCGCCGTTGTCTGCTTTTACAATTTTGTAAGGCGCTAACTTAATATCTTTCTGTACTTCTTTGTCGTCAAACTTACGACCAATTAAACGCTTAATGGCGAATAATGTATTCGTTGAGTTAGTCACCGCTTGTCTTTTAGCGGGTTGACCGGTTAATGTTTCGTTATTTGCATAAGCAACAATCGATGGTGTGGTGCGGCTACCTTCGGCATTTTCAATAATTTTTGCTTTGCCTGCTTCCATCACTGCTACACATGAATTTGTTGTTCCTAAATCAATACCTATAATCTTTGTCATAATAATCACCTAATATTTAGTTGGTTTAATCTAATGCTTATGGTGTTGACCAAGTAAGCAGTTTGACCACATAAACACCTTGATATTGACTAACTAACTTTGCCGCTAACACTCAAGATGTTTGGTTAGTGGGGCTATAATACGCAGGCTAAAAAAATGCCGATGTCACAATTGTGACAGTAATTGAAAGTTTGTTATTTTGATGTCGCTTGGGTATGTACCCACAACAGGGTAGAATGAATTTACTTATTTACAGTACTGCTTAAATCTAATTTTTTATGCACCCAGACGTGTCTCATTTACCGCAAAAAGCCAGCCCAGTATTGGTGAAACAAGCAAACATGTTTGCGGGTTTGCCGGCTACGTTAATAGAAGACTTTCAACAAGAGTTTTTATTAAACGAATGGCACAAAGGTGAATACTTTGATCCTAAATTATTGACGCAACGATTTTTTGTGGTGTTAGATGGCCAAGTAGAAATCAAACAATGTAATCCAGAGACAGGTCGAGAAACCACCTTAGATATGCTGTACGCCGGTGACTGTTTTGATTTGATTGTGCTATTAGATGACCAACCCCACGATGTCATAGTGTCGCCTTTGAGTACGGTTAAGTTGCTGTCGGTTAAACTGGATACCATGCGTAATTGGTTGTGGACCTACCCAGAGTTCAATAAACAGTTTATGCCTTATCTTGCTCAAAAAATGCGCGAGAAAGAAGAGCAAGCCAGTAGTGTGATTTTGCACAATGTCACCACACGTTTAAGTCGTATCATTTTAAAACACATTAAGAAAATTAAGTTTTATACCGGCCGCAAAGAAGAAGAGCATCAGCACCATTTAGTGAATGGCTTAAACGACGACACCCTAGCCAGAATGTCTGGCACAGTGCGGCAAATAGTGAATAAACAGCTACAGCTTTGGAAGAAAGACGGTACCATAGATAAAAAGCGTAATCAGCTGATAGTAAAAGATTTAGAAGCTTTGGAGAAAGAAGCTAAATATACGGATACCTTGCCCAATACGCGGTTAATTGAAGCGCCCAACAAAAAGCGTTGAGAGCTTTTTTCTGAGTTTTTATTATGATCTTTTAGCTACCTTGTAGTTATGCATAGGAGCCTAGCCTATTAGTTTGCAGAGTTTTATCTCCTCCTTCATCCCATATCCTCCATTACTTATTTTTTCATTTACCACATCTACGTTCAGTGCGCTTCATTTTATTTATAGGCAAATTACCAGACTTTTACTGAGAGATTTTTGGATTCTCTCACACTGATTATTTGCTTAGCATAGAAAGAAAAATTACGGCATTCGTTATCGAGTCGAAGTAACAATAATCAGTAAATTAAGGAAGGTATTATGTTTTTCATTAGATTGAAGTGGCTTACAGTGGGGGCTTTGATGCTAGTTCCGCTAACATCAACTTATGCAGATACATTTTTAATATGTAAACCACCAAAAACAGGTATGGCCGGAAAAGGGGCATGTATAAATGCCTATAATCCAACGGCAAATCAAGTTTGTTCTGGTAGCGGCGAAAATAAAGTCTGCTCAACGCAAAGTCTTGAAGACTTATGCATAAAAGTAGGTACCAAAGTAGGAATACCATTCAATCAATTTTCTTCTGGATTAGGCACATTCGAATCAGAGTCACAATGTTTGCAATCATGCAACAAAGAATATGGGGGGGCGTTTGTAAAGTTTGGCGGCGAGTGTTTTGGAACAGTGTCAAAGTAAATTAGTTAAGCTGAATTAACAGGCAATGATTAGAAAATGTCAGATTTAATTTTGATCTTACTGAACAACTCCTCTCTGCCTATTTATTGTACTATGACTCGACACCTGATATCATCTTGACCTATAGGCCATATATCAGTATGGCCTAATCAAAACAGACTCGGTGCCTCTATCGAGTTGATGTTTTACAAGGAGGATGGTATGAGCATTAAGGTTAATCATTATGCAGCAAAAACTATAGAGCCTAGTTATTATTTGAATTTCGAAGCCTTAGTTATTGAGTTATCTGTTGCTGTTATATTGGGTGTTATGGCTATTGGTGGTTATAACACTGGGCTTTGGGTGGTGTGGGTGCCCTGTGGCGTTATTTCGGCTTGTTGTTTGGTGTTGGTTTTGTATTCGCTTTACAACTATATTTCGGACAAACTGACTCGTAAAATGGTTGCTCCTACCGACAATAAATAGTACTGCTAAGCACGTTTATGTCACATTTTCAATGCGGTAGCTTTGCTTATTACCCACTTAAAACTATATATCGGGCCTACTCTCGGCTTTTTAAATCATTAGTAAGATAGGCTAAAAACTCACGTATGGTATCTAAGCTTAATTCAGCGTCTTTCATATGTTCTTCTAAGTTTTCAATAGCGTTTTCTTGTTTCAATAACTCTCTTCTTTCTAACTCTATGGTGAGTTGTTTGAGTGTACCTTCAGTATCTGCAATCAAGGCTTTCAGACGTTCGGTAGTAAGTACGTTGACATTTGCCATGGGCTTTAATCCTTACTGAAATTGGTTCGATACAAGAATACACAGAGCAGGTACGATAAAGAACACACTTAAAATATAGGCTAAAGCGACCATTTTATTTTCAGATGCGCTACGTCCTAACCATTCGGCACATTGCACTGGTATGTAACGAAGAAATGGCAATCCATATATGAGTAATACCCCTAAAATATTGTAAGTAAGATGAATAAAAGCTATTTGTAGGGCCGCTTCGCTATTACCCGTTACTGCGGTTGCTGCTAATACTGCTGTGATACATGTTCCAACATTTGCCCCTAGGGTGAATGGATAAATCTGCTTTAAGCTAAATGACCCTGTACCCGCTAAGGGCACCATCAATGAGGTGGTGGTGGACGAAGATTGCACTAATACAGTTACCAGTGTGCCAGAAAAAATTCCTGATATTGGACTGCGCCCAATGGCTGAGTGCATTATTTGCCGCGCTTTACCCACCATGAGTTTTTTGAGTAGCTTTCCCACCAAAGTGATGGATATAAAAATCAGTATGATCCCAAATATGATGAGAATGATCCCACCAGTCTGGTCGCCAAATGATTGCATGGCATATTTCACATTACTGACAACAGGAGAGGTAGCAGCTTTTACAAAGTTGAAGCTATGCATTGAAACTTCGCTGCCACCATAAAATAATTGGGCAAGCAAAGAGCCTAACTTTTCAAGTAATCCAAAGGCAATCTCTAAAGGTAAAAATATCAGTACTGAAAGCAGATTGAAAAAGTCATGGACTGTGGCGGCAGAAAAAGCTCGGGAAAATTCTTCCTTAGCTTTTACATGACCTAAAGACACTATGGTATTGGTAATAGAGGTGCCAATATTTGCCCCCATCACCATAGGAACCGCCACTGAAACTGGCAAGCCGCCAGCTACTAGGCCTACTATAATGGCGGTAACCGTCGAAGAAGACTGGATTAAAGCTGTCGCTACTGTACCTATTACCAAACCTGCAAAAGGGTTGCTTGCAAAGGCAAATAGCTCTTCTGCATGGCCTCCAGCAGCCATTTTAAAGCCGCCCCCAATAATGCTTACTGCACAAATAAGTAGATAAACGAGTAGGGCAACAAAAAACCATTGAGATAAGTGGTTCGAAGTACGGTCTGGGTTGTGGGTTGAAAGGGTGCTAGTGAGTTCACTCATTCTTACTATCCAATAATATTGACTAGCTTAGTGTACGAATGAAATGCGTCAGTGTTATGACAGTGGTCAATTTGCTCAGTTAACTCTTGGTTAAATTAGGTTTAACTCTCAAAAAAACTGCGAAACGGGGTATACCTTTTGCGGTGTATCCATAATATTTGAAGGTGATGGTTGTGCCTATTTGAGGTGGGTTTCGTCTTTGTAGGTCGCTAAAGCCGGAGCCTATTTTAAATTGTAGGCCGCTATCTAGCTCTACCAGTATGGCTCCTAACATACCAAGATATTTACCTTTTCCTGGCAAATGGGCAACCACAGTTGCTTCACTGTCTTGGTGTTTTTTTAGCTTAAGCAAGTTTGCACTTCTACCATTCTGATAGGTCGCTCTTTGATGATGCAACATTAACCCTTCAGCACCTTGGGCTACCAACTCATGTAGCTTGGCCATCAATTGATCTTTAGTATTTAACTTGAAATGGGGAATAACGAACAAATAGGGATTGGTGGAGTTATCTACTATCGTTTCTAAGTCACTAAGCCTACGGGTAAAATCTCCCTTATGTTGGGGCAAATCAAACAACATATATTTGATTTGCTTCCATTCATCTGTGGGAGTATCTCGTAAAACAATTGAGGCAGTTTTTTCAAAACTATTACGTGCTAACCATAACTCACCATCCAATACTTGATTGCCGAAGCCTTTTACAAACCAGCTAGGTGCATGAATTCTATTGCCATTTCGGGTGATAAGTTCTGAACCTGTCCAGCGGGCACGGATACCGTCTAGCTTTTCGCTTATCCAATATTCTTTAACCTTTATATTGTCTTGATAAACTTGCGCAAGTTGTTGTGGTTGACTGGATTTATATAGCTCTGATTCTCTGGCTAAAGATAAATTAATTACTGCGAGTAGTTGGCTTGTGGCAACTAGAGCATAAAAGTATTTTGAAAAGCGCATATTCAGTACTGTCCATGTTGTTGAATAAAGTTAAGCCTAGCTTACAAATGTAAAATTGTTAGCTAAGGGACAGTGGGTTATCATTATATGTGGCTGTTTATAATGTATTTGAGTGGAATAACTATGCAAAACACATATATTCGGAAATTGAAAATTTTCATCGTTGCGGTTTTGATTTTGTCCGGTTGTGCGACTATCGCTAACTTGGATTTGAATAAGCTTTATGGTGATGAGAACTCAGAAAACCGAGCTTCTGCATATATAGAGCAAGCCTCATCCAATAGCTCTGCGAGTCAATTTTTTGAAAATGATGTTGCGCCCATAATCGAACAGCGTTGTGTGGTGTGTCATGCTTGTTACGATGCCCCTTGCCAATTGAAAATGAGCTCACCTGAAGGCATAGAGCGTGGAGCCAATAAAGAAATGGTTTACCACGGAGATCGCCTATTAGCGGCCACGCCTAATCGTTTATTTATGGATGCATTAAACCCTATAGAGTGGCGGGAGCGTGGTTTTTATCCAGTACTGAACGAGCGGCAACAAACCCCAGTGGCTAATACTCAAGCCTCTGTTTTAGCAAAAATGTTAACCCTAAAGCAGCAACATCCATTACCTAATGACAAGTTATTAGACGACCGATTTGACGTAAGTATTGATAGGGCGCAAGAATGCCCAACCATCCAAGAGTTTGATTATTATGCTAAGACCCAACCCTTTGCAGGTATGCCCTATGCCTTACCCGAACTAACGACTGATGAGCACAACACACTTATGGCGTGGATTGAAAAAGGTGCCTATATGCCTTCTCAAGCGCCAATTTCAGCAGAGCAACAGCAAGCGGTAGATAATGTAGAAGGGTTCTTAAATGCCGACTCTTTAAAAATGCAATTAAGCGCTCGATATATTTATGAGCACCTGTTCACCACTCATTTATATTTTAACGAATTAGTTGAACCTGACACTCAACCGCAATTTTATAATTTAGTGCGATCAAGAACGCCTATTGGTGAGCCCATTGATATTATTGCTAGTCGCCGTCCTTTTGATAAACCTGATGTATCTCGTGTGTATTACCGATTACAGCCTGTTGTCTCAACTATAGTCACCAAAACTCACCAGCCCTATGCCGTGGATCAGCCTTTAATGGACAAATGGCAATCATGGTTTGTGGATGCTGAGTATAAAGTCACCTCTATGCCAAGTTATGAACCAGAAGTAGCGGCTAATCCTTTAACGGCGTTTGCGCAATTACCGGTAAATGCTCGCTATCGTTTTATGTTAGAGCGTGCCCAAAACACCATTATGGGTTACATCAAAGGTCCTGTTTGCCGAGGGCAGGTGGCCCTTAACGTGATCAACGATCATTTTTGGGTGTATTTTGTAAAACCAGAAGTGGCAACATCCCCAGAGCTGAATGCTTTTTACGAATCTCAACGTGACAACTTGCGTTTACCTGCTGAACAGGAAAGTACTGCTTTGGCTGTGAATTGGGTTGAGTATGCAAAACGTCAAGGGGACTATGTACGTGCTCGGCACAAGTTTATGAATTCGGCAGTAGAAGGCGGCCAACAGTTTTCTATTGATGATATTTGGAATGGTGATGGCAGCAATGATAACGCTAGCCTTACCATATTTAGGCATTTCGATAATGCTAGTGTAATTAAGGGGTTGGTTGGTGCGCCACCAAAAACAGCTTGGGTTATAGATTATCCACTACTTGAGCGTATTCATTATTTGTTGGTAGCTGGTTTTGATGTTTACGGTAACTATGGTCATCAATTGTTAACTCGTTTATATATGGACTTTTTACGGCTTGAAGGAGAGGCAAACTTCTTAGCATTTTTACCACCTCAGAGTCGTAGTGAAGTGCATAAGTCTTGGTATCAAAAAGCAGGTCCAGAGTTAACTTCTTTCATGCAAGGTAAAGTTAATAAGTTTTACCAACCAAGTGGCATAGAATTCACCACTAAAAATTATAAAGAAGAACTGTTTGATATGTTTGCTGAACACCTTAAATCAGTGCAACCCAACGAATACAAAATTAAAGATAGTAAGTTGAGCCATAACAACAAGGCGCTACTTGCCGAACTCAATAAGTTAAAGGGCTTTAGTGCTGCCATCCTGCCAGAGCTAAGTATGATAATGGTTGAGCTAGAAAATAGTGATGAGCCTGAAATATTTACTTTGGTACGTAATAGTGCTCACTACAATGTAAATAGTTTGTTTTTTGAAGAAGGTAATCGTGATTTTAAAAATGATAATGTGACCTTAGTGCATGGCTTGTTAGGGAGTTACCCAGATGTGTTTTGGCATGTAAAAGAAGCCGATATTGCCAAGTTAGTGGCCAAGGCCCAGCAAATAAAGACTCAGCAAGATTATGAAGCTTTTTTAGATATATTTGCATTACGACGTACCTCACCCGAATTTTGGTCGTTTAGTGATAGGTTGCATCAAACATTTATGGCACATAAACCAATCGAGGGAGGCCTGTTAGATTACAACCGCTTGGAAAATCGTTAGCTGCACTTTGTCTTTACGCGATGATAATACCATGCCAACCAAAGGAGCACGTTGACGCTTATTGCACTATAGATTGCAGGGGCAGGGTTATCTAAGGAGCTAACTGAGCCAGCATAGGTACAAATTAAAATATAAGGAGTGATACTCAGCAACCAAGCTCCTATGAATCTACTAAAGGGCATGTTAGTCATACCTGCCATACAAGCTGATATCTCAGGCAACATGGGAATAGCTCTAGAAAAAAGTATCATTACGTAGCCATGCTTTTTAAAGTTTTGTCTAGCATCTAAGCGTTGTTCCGAAGTTGGTAAAATACGTTTTTCGATTTTTTCGCCATGGTGATAACTCACCACATATCCCAGCATACCCACTAACATCAAGCCTATTAAACTAGCGATTGCGCCATAAGTATGTCCTAAAAAATATCCACTCAGGGTGACTGTGGCAAGGGTAGGGATAGACAGTAGCAGGTCTGATAATAGTATAACTATTACAATTAGTATCAGTGTTAACACGCCTGCGTTTTTTGCTATCAATAGCCAGTTTTCGACTTTATCAATGGTAATGATGCCAGTGAGTTTCATCACTATAAATATGCTGATAAACACTAATGCTAAAGACAAAATGAGTTTTACTAATGCTTTCACTACAGCTCTTTTAATTAATGTGGTGGGTTAACAGTGCATATTTTAATGGGGAGTACTTTATCAGGTTAACTTATCCCTTTAACTGAATTTATTAGAAATTTCTTCCTATTAAGTTGCGGTTGTTTTCATAATTGCAATTGAAATAAACAGCGTTTAGTATTTTCAATAAAGGATAAAAGCTGGTTTTGCTATTTTACTGGTTAATTCCTAAGTGACTTAAATTATTTATACTCGTCTACTCATGTAAAACTCTGCCTGCTTTGCGTTTCACGTTTGTCCTATATGCTAATGCCACAGTCTCACTTATATCAATAAAGGAAATGAGCCATGTCTATACCTGTCATTCAGTTTAATCAAGATCCTAACGCTGGCCAAGCCATTCACGATAGTCTGAGTGATTTAGGTTTTATGCAAATTAGTGATTTTGGTATAGATACTGAACTGCTTAAAAAAGTGTATGACCAAAGCCGAGCTTTTTTTAGCGGAGATAAAAGCACTAAGCTGCGCTGTCAATATCGCTCTGCAAAAGAAAACTTTGGGTATCAAGGCTTAAAAGAAGAAAACTTAGATCCTAATGCCCCTGCTGATTTAAAAGAAACTTTCACTATGCGTAATATCATTATGGGAGATATAGCTGACGATCGCTGGCCATCTGTGGAATTTAAAACCCTGATGCAGCAGTTTTATGCTAATGCCCTAGCTGCGGGCCATACCTTGCAGAAAACCATGGCTAAACACTTGAATCTTGATGAGGACTTTTTTAGTTCGACCCACAATGGTGAGAGCATTTCTCTACGTTTACTATTTTACCCAGCCCAACCTGCAGACTCGGTTATTGAAGAGCAATTAGGGGCAGGAGCCCATACAGATTACGGGTTTTTAACCTTGTTGTTTCAAGACAGTGTAGGCGGCTTGCAGGTGTTAAATCATAATGACGAATGGCAAGGGGTTGAGCCCAGAGAAAATACCGTTGTGGTCAACAGCGGTGACTTATTAGAGCGGTGGAGTAATGGCCATTATCGCTCAACTCTGCATAGGGTGGCACCTTGTACTCATGGTAAAGACAGGTTATCCATCGCAATGTTTTTTGACCCAGATAGCCCAACTTGGGTTGAGCCGTTACAGCAATTTATATCTGACGAACAGCCCTGCAGATATACTGCAACAACAGCTGGTGAGCATATTCAAGAAAAGATACAGGCCACCCATAAACAGAGGTTTGCTAAATGAAAAATCGTTTTGCCTTTTTGATACCTTACATTGGGCTGATTATTGCGGCTAGTGCTGCGTTTTCTATGTCCACCTTGTTTAGCTCAGTTAAGCCTGTGTTGTTAACGCAATTTATGAATGAGGTAGGCTTTAAAGCTGGCCTTGCAGGTTGGTTGGTGGCTGCACCTTTTATTGGCATTTCTCTGGCTACCTTTGTGGTAGCAAAATTATTAGAGCGGTATTCATATAGACGCATTATTAGCTATGCAGGTTTGCTTTTAGTCGCTTGCCAAATAGGAAACAGTTTGTTCTTTAGTTATGCCATTTCTACTTTGTTACTGCAACTGTTTAGCGGTATCAGTGTGGGAGTGTTGATGGGGATAACATCAAGCTTTATAGCCCGTTCAAACTCGGCTGGTACCCTGTTTGGCTTAGTTGACATGATAGGCGTGTTGCTCATGTCTTTCATGGTAGCGGGCGCTAGCATGGCCACAGAAAAAAGCGGTGTGGCTGGTGGCTTCATATTTAGTGCTATCTTAAGCGCAGTATTTTGGTTAGCCATGTTTGTTTATAAACATAAAGCAGTAGATAGGGTAGAAAGTCAAAGTGCACCAGAGCTTGAGAATACAGCCTTTAACATCAGTTTGCGGCCTGTGATTATCATTATTATGGGTGTGTTGTTTGTGACCTTTAGCGGCCAAGGTTTTGCCTTTATGTTTACCATAGCGACTAACTTAGGAATGACCTTTGAACAGTCTGGCAATAGTATTGGGCTTATTCTATTTGTGTCGGCTTTCGCTTGTTTAATTGGTGGCATGTGTAGTACCCGTTTTGGTCCAGAAAAACCTTTGTTTTGCGCTTTTGTTGTGTGTGCAATAGGCTGGACTGTGGCTATTAACAGCCCCTCCCCAACTATATTTTTAATGGGATTGTTTCCCGCTATTTGTGCCTTACAATTTTGCTTCCCTGTATTGTTGTCGTTAGCTGGAACACTTGATAATGAGGGGAAATGGGCAGCAGTAGCTACGCCTCTACTCACCAGTGGATTTGCTTGGGCGGCTGTGTTGTCGGGGCAAGTGGTTGAAGTTTGGGGAGTCCAGGCATTAGCCACTAGCACTCAAATTGGTATGCTTTTATGTATTCTCCTATTGGGCTTAAGTGTCTTTTTGTCTGTATCTCAGAGAGTAAATACCAGTACCGAAATTGATGGTGTTTAATAGTGATATAGACGTCGGGTTACACACTAGAAGACCTTTTAAGTATTAAAAACTAGCTCAATAATGAGCCTATGTTAGAGATTGATATGACTTTTAGAAAACTATTTTTTTGGTTTCACCTTATTATTGGCTGCAGTGCAGCGATATTTATTTTTTTAATGTCGTTTACTGGTGTTGCGTTAACCTATGAAAGACAAGTTATTCAAAGTGCTCAAAAGGCTAACTTTCCCGTGGCTCCTAGTAAGAACGCCAGTCGCTTAGCCTTAGATAAAATTGTGTTTATTGCTAAGTCATATCCTACAAAACAAGCCTCTACTATTAGTTTTTCAAAACAGCACAATGCTCCTTTTGTGATAAAAGATGGTCGTAAAACCTTAGCCTATTTGAATCCGTTCTCTGGCGAAGAGATTGCAGAGCCAGGCCAAGGAACGAGAGAGTTTATGGGTAAGGTCAGAGCCTTTCATCGCTGGTTAACCCTTGATGGAAAGTTCAGTGAAACGGGCCGTTGGGTAAATGGTATTGCAAATATCATCTTCTTTTTATTGGCACTAACAGGCTTGTATTTATGGTTGCCATCTAGGTTTAAGAAAAGAGCCTTTAAACAAAAGTTGATCCTCACAAAAGAACACCCTAGCAAACAAGCTAGAAACTACCAGTGGCACAATACTTTTGGATTTTATATGGCGCCTATTTTAATTGTGGTGATTTTTACAGCATTCTTTTTCTCATTTAAATGGCCAGGTAAAACCCTAGAAACCTTAGTATCAACAAGTACTAAAAGCTTTCCTAAAGCGGTGGCGTTAAGCTCGCAAATTACTCTGCAGCCCCTAACTACGCAACAGTTATTTATAAACGTTAGTAAGGCAAACCCAGATTGGAACACTATTAGTTTTTCGGCACCAAACAAAGCACTAAGTCTGCAAATATTTGATCTGGATATGGGCAATGGTGGCGAGCCTCAAAAGAAGAAAAGCGTGTGTCTAGACACCCTAAGTGGTGAGTTAGTGGCAGAGAAAACCTTTGATGACTATTCAACCTATCGAAAAATTAGAAACTACATTCGTTTTTTACATACTGGTGAAGTGTACGGGTTAATCGGCCAAACCATAGCGGGTATTGCTTCGCTATTAGCCTGTTTGTTGGTGTATACAGGTATAATGATGTCGATAAGGCGCTGGAAAAACAGTAGAGCCAAAGCCACTGTTTAGTGGCTTTGTATTTTATAGTAACTTGAATTAGATTAGGTAATTAACCTAATTATTAGCTGTAGTAAGCTGAATGTATCCTTTCACAGAATGCCACTAAATTACTGTACTCCTTGGTTAGATCAACTAAGGGCGACGGCATATTGGACAAGAGTATTTGCGCTAACATGGCGTAGCTAGTGATATCGAGTAGGCTGAGTTTGTTATTGAAAAAGTACTCTTTGTCTCCTAGTAAATCACTCATAGCTTGTAATTGAGCTTCGGCTATTTGCAGTATTTCAGCTTCACTGTGACGGCCTATACCATGGCCATGCATAGATTTTATCATGCCTTTTCGGGCAACCTTAGGGATTATCTTGTTTAGTGGAAATGGCATGCTACCAAAAAAGGTGGGTTTGATTATTTCCCAGTTACTCTGGTACACCCATCTAAAATGTACAATACACCAATATAAGCGCTCTTCTAGGCTGGCACATGCTAAGTGGGATATAGCATTTTGCTCGGGGCTTAGGTGGCTATTAACATCAAACTGATATGTGTCTTTTAGGTAGTTTTCTATAAAAAAGCTATCGGATACGGTTTTATCGCCATCTTCAATATATGGGAGTTTTCCTTTCGGTGCTTTCTGCAAATATTGTGTACCACTGAGTACTTCAAAGGGCTGCTTTGAAACAGTAAGCAAAAAGTTTACTTTCAATACAAAAGGGCTTGGGTCAGGCACATTTAAGCTAGGGCCAAAGCTATATAATTTAATCATTTTTCATCTCGTTAAACGCTTAAAATTGAATGTTGAATTCAGTTAAAAAGTGCAGTTACTACACTAAATATTGCTAAAGCAGCAAGTACCATTATGGGGACAAGGGTTAACATAAATCCTAAGGATCTAGATGATGGTCCGCTGATATAAGCTCGCCAATAGATAAATCTACCTACTAAGTAAACACAGCCGATGGCGGCCACCCATATAGGGTTTTGATGTTGCCCTGCCACAAACAAGGATGGTAAAAATGCTACTATCATTTCGAGTGTGTTCATTTGCACTCGATACATGCGTTCGAACACTGGCGAGCCTGTTATGGCAGGTGCTTTTAAACCGCTGGTTCTTCTAGCTTTACCTGTCATTGCACCAAAAAATAAATACTGGGCTACGGCTAGCATGGCAATTAATTCAATGTAATACATGGGTGTTCACTTAATTGGTAATGGAGTGACTTAAGCTGATTGTGGCTCAATGGGCACAGCGTAATAGACTATTGAGTCGTCAGATTGGTAGTTAAACTCGGGTCCGTAGGTTTCAACATCGGGGCCGTAGGTATGCTTCATGTTTGAGCGCAATAACCAGCTTGAGTAGATGTAGCTAATGGTGCGATTAAAATGATCGGTATTAACTTGGCCAGTGTGCTGAAACTCAGCGTATTGTTGTTCTGGTAATTGAGTCGTCACCATTCCCTTTGGAATATCTGAGGCTTTTGATACCTCCACACACGACATATAAAACAGCTTTTGCTCACCACTGGCATTTTCTTCAACAGTGATAATGCCGTAACAAGTACCTTCTATTGTATTGCTGATTTCAGCTAGCCTAGGCATAAAGCCTTCCCACAATGCTGGAAGTTTATCTGCTATGTTTGTTTTTTCTGACTCAATACCAATGACTTCGATTTTTATGCCCACCAATATTTTGGCTGGCTTAGTATAAATACGGGGCTCTAAATTGAGGTGTTGATGCAGGTTCTCTAAATACCCTTGGTCAAACCGAGCTTTTTTAATGATTAACGCTTGGCTGGCCCGTTGCCGATAGTCGCTTGGGGTATATCCAAATAACTTTTGAAATGCGCGGGTGTAAGACTCGTGGGACTCAAAGCCAGAAGCAATGGCAACGTCTAGTATTGAACGTTCTTTATCAAATAAGATATCCATAGAGTTGGCTATGCGTCTTGAGCGAACATAGGCCTTTAAGGTTTCGTTTGTTAGGGCTTTAAATATTCTCTGAAAATGCCAATGGCTCATGTTGGCATGGGCTGAAATAGAGGTAAGCGGTATGGGGGTGTCTAGGTTATCTTCAATGTAGTCAATGCCAAGTTGAATGCTGTCTAAGTATTTCATGTCTAATCCCTATTAGGTAGTGAAGCTATGTTAAACTCTAAAATTGTTGTTCATTTGACCTTTTGTGCTTTTTCTTTTTTTAAATGTAAATCTCTATTTGGGTTAGCCACAAGCTTACTGGATCTGTGCTGCTCAAGAATGCTTATGGCTTTACCGATAAACTAAGTACTTTGCAAAATAATGGCTATATTTATACTCTTTTATTCTCCTAATGGCTGGCATGTTAAACATCAAACCGATTATTCAGGTATTACTTTTATTTAGTTTTTTTGGGACGGTGTTAAACGTTTACGCTGTTGATGAAATAAAATTGCTCAAGCCACTTTTGGGAATGGACAAAAGGGAAAGGCATAAAGATGAAGTTATATTTAGGGCTCTTGAGATAACTATCCCTGAGTTTGGGCCATATTTATATAAAACTATAGATGTGGATATGACTCCGGGAAGAGCCCTTATTTCAATTCGTAGAGGCGAGTTAATCAATACTTACATTGCAGCGTCCAGTGATATTTGGGACAAAAGTGCAACAGCAATAAAAATTCCTATACGACGAGGCTTAATGAGTTACCGGTTATTGCTAATACACAGAGCTAACCTAGATAAATTTGAAAACGTTCAGACATTAGAAGATTTAAATATGTTAACAGCAGGTTTTCAGAGAGATTGGGCCATTACTGGCGTTTTTGAGAAAGCCAATATGAATATGATGACGTCACACACTTTCGAAGGGCTGTTCTCTATGTTAGAAAAACGTCGTTTTGATTATACGCCTAGAGCCATATATGAGGCATATGATGAATTAAACACCCGTAAAGATAAGCTTCCTAATTTAATGGTGGAGCCACATTTAGCTTTATACATTCCGCTTGTGACTTATGTTTATGTTTCAAAAAATGCGCCTCGTATCGCACAGAGAATCGAGGCCGGATTAAAGAAAATGTCAGCTAATGGAGATCTCGATAAGCTGCTAGATAAATATTATGAAGAGGATATAAAAAAGGCTGACTTAGCAAATAGAAAAATTATTTATTTTGATAAATAACCTTGTCGTCACCAGATGTGCTTTTACCGCCACCGTAAAAAGAAGCTTAAACAGCTGATGCAGTATTCGATATTTTCTATTACAATTCTCGGCCATATTTTTTAAGCATAATTTAGGTTTCGAGCGGCAGACATGGCAGCAATTGGTATAGATTACGGTACATCAAATTCTGAGGTTGTGTATTTTGATGGTGAGCAGCATCATTTTATAAAGCTTGACCCTAGCTTAGAGTCTGCAAATAAAATTCGTTCGTCTGTTTTTATCTACTATCAAGATGAATTGCCGTTACCGCCTGCAGCTATTATTGAAGCTAAAGTGTCACGTATCAAACAAGCCATAACCGAACAGCTTGATAAAGCTAAAGATGGTTATTACGAAGCCAAAGACCCAAGAGAGCAGCGAGTTTACAGCGATAGAATTGATGAGCTGCGCGCTGAGTTACACAACCGCCCCGCATTACAACGCCGCGCCATACAATTGTTACTTAAAGATATGACGGTACAAGATTTATCACTACAACAGTTGGTAGACACAGGGCAGTTTGCATTTGGTGAAGAGGGCTTTAAACGTTATTTAAAAACACCTGATAAAGGGCGTTTGATTTATTCACCTAAAAACTTTTTAGGGGCCAGTTTAGTAGAAGGTCAGCAGCAGGCATTTATTGGTATGATTGCTAAACAGTTAGAGTTTTTTAGGTTAAGTGCTGAGCAACAGCTAAATATGCCAGTTGATACTGCTGTGATTGGCCGCCCTGTTAAGTTTCATGGTACTAGAGGCGATGCCGGTAACAACCAAGCCATTAATATTATGACCCAAGCAGCCCAAAAAGCCGGTTTTAGCAAAGTAGATTTTTTAGAAGAGCCCATAGCAGCGGCCTATAAAATTGAACGCACCCTAAATAAACACACCAATGTGCTGGTGGTAGATATTGGTGGCGGTACTACTGATATTTGTTGTATTCGTCTCTCTCCCGAAAAGCTGGCGAACCTAGACCGTCAACAAGATGTGCTATCGGTAACCGGCACTCGCTTAGGGGGAATGGAATGTGATAAGAATCTTATTGTTAAGTCGATTTCACCTACAATGGGACAGGGGTTGCTAATGACCAATGGTTTGCCTGTGCCGCCGACCTATTACTCTGATATGTGTGCTGTTGATGATATTCCAAAATTAAACCGCTTTTTCTCTGAAGAGTACGGTTTAGAAATAGCGCAAACTAAACATATGGTGAAAGAGCCAGAGTTATTAGAGCGCTTACTCACAGTGCAAGAAGAAAAGCTTTCTGCCAGATTAGTCAACTCTGCACGTTTAGCTAAAGAGCTGCTATCGAGTAAACCCGCTATCACTTTGCCGCTACATTACATTGAAGCTGATTACGGTGTAGATATTAATGTAGAAGAATTACAACGCTCCATGCAGTCATGGTTACGTCGAGTGAAAAAACTAGTAAAAGAATGTTTAGATAACAGCGCAGAACAGCCAGAAATGCTATTTATTACAGGCGGCATGAGTTTGTCACCCATAGTGCAAAAAGAGCTACTAGAGATGCTACCCAACTTACCCTTAATGGAAGGCGACGCCTTTAACTCTGTGTGTGAAGGGTTAGCGATTCAGGCCGCTAAGTAGCTGTTAGCTCAAATCAAATAAAGGCTTAGCACGCAAAGGTGTGAGTTTGCATCAGGCCAATTAGATGACACATAAAAAGGAGAAGTAATAACACTTCTCCTTTTTTGGTATTTGGGTAATTAAAGTTAAGGTTTGGTGGTGGGGGGATTTGTAAATAAGGTACGGGTGTAACTTCACCTTTCACGCAGCGGTTAAGGCACGCGTCTTTTATAAGATATTGATTAGCATAAATTACTGCTTTAGAGTGAGACTGGCTCAATTCGTGATAGAAAATGTTATGAAGAAAATTAAATAGGTATTGCACCTTTTATTAAATTGTTAACGTCACAAGGAAGTCATATTGTCACCTGAAATAAATAAAGATGTATTAGTTAAAAATGTATTCGTACTTATGTGGCCTTGGGTAGCTGTAATTATTGCAATTATCGTAAGTATTATTATTTTAGGTATTGGTATATGGCTTAGTTTAGAGTTAGATGACTGGACTATATTTTCACGGTCTGGCTCTCTTCTGGTAGTGATTGCGCTAGCTTTGGCTATCCTTGATCATTCCAACTGGCTACAAAAAGTCATAAATGTTGGTAGTGATGCAGCCCTTCCTGAATTTAAAGAGAAACTAAAGCAAAACTTTTTAAATAAGGTTACCGAGAGACTAAGTAAGCATAATCTTCAAAAGTCTGAAGACGAAATTGAATATATAGTAAATATTGAGATATCTAAATATATTGAAGAAGTGCCTAACCGTATAGGTTCTAAGGTTAAAAGGTCATTTCAAAAATACGAATTAATAATTGCTGCTATTGGTACTATTGTTTGGGGTTTTGGAGACCTAGCCAAGTATATTTAGCTTGTTAGCAGCGGGAGATGTAAAGGAAGTATGGGTATAATTTCAGGGAGTGAAACAGTTAAGAGTTACATTAATGCCAACCTTGTTAAAGTCGCAACTGATGATAGTGGTTGGAATGCACTTTACTTAAACAAAATTGATAATCAATATTGGGTGTTAACTTATCCTAGGTCTGAGGTTCATGGTGGCGGGCATCTAGAGCTTCAGAAAATAACCGAACTTTCCGCAAAGAGAAAATTTTGCTTTTAATATATCATCCTCAAAAACATGAATAGTGATGTACTCAGGTTTTCCTCAAAAGTGGTGCAGGTTAATTTTGCCAAATGAAAGCTTAAAACTGCCACATTCAAAAAGTCATATATTTAGGAGCGTTTTATCAAATATCTAACTGTAGTGTTTGCTGTTACATTATTGGGTTGTGTGTCCAAACCCGAAAAAGTTACTGAAACACAAACGGTTACTGAGACGAAGTTGGTTACTGTTGAAAAAGAATATACTCCTCAATTGTGGTCTCACCACAAAGTCGTAAAAGAGACGCCAGCGTTATGTGCTGTAAAAGGTGTTTCTATTTTAAACTCATTAGGGTTTAAGTCGGTTGTTAAAAATGGAAATTACGTTTACGGTAATTTTAGTAATAACCGTGCTGCGATAAAGTGCGTAACCGTTGATAAGCAAACTTTTGTATATGCAGCTGTAGCAGGAGCTGATGTTAAGACTGTTGAAAAGCTTAGAAATGAAATTGCTTGGAAGTTGTAACAGTTCATTGGCATACTTTCGCGCTTTCTTTTTTACGTCGGCTTTTCCATAAAGCTTAAAAATACCACTGCGGTATAAGTCCAGTAAAGGTGGGTTAACAATGAAACCCACCTTTGAGTTTTTACTATTTTTAATGGCGGGTTATTGAATAGGATTTGGGACTCTAATTGGTGGCTTAGGCTCTGTAATTACCGGTGATTGATAACCAGAGAGCTCACTTAACGCCTCTTTTATCCCAGCGTCTAATTGAGGATCGCGCCCTTTAACCGTATATTTTGTCCATTGTTCAACATTAATATCGGGTGCAACACCTTCATTTTCTACTTTCCATTGCCCTTGTAAGTCAAAGAAACCAGACCTTGGTGCGGTAATGTAACCACCGTCAATAAGCGGAGGTACGCCCCATATACCTACTAATCCTCCCCAGGTGCGCTTACCAATTAGCTTGCCTAATTTATAGTGTCTGAACATATAAGGCAGCATATCGCCCCCAGATCCAGAAACCTCATTAATTAGCATAACTTTAGGCCCCCAAACCCCCGATCCAGGGCTTGTCATAGGGTTTGCCTTGGCGAAGGGGTTATTGAAAAAGCCGCTTGGTTCTCGCCTTAATACATCGATTATATAGTTTGCAATAAAGCCTCCGTGATTAAAGCGTTCGTCGAGAATCACCCCTTGTTTATCCGATTGAGAATAAAAATAACGATTAAAGCTATGGTAACCATCTTCTGCGGTGTTTGGGATCCATACGTAAGCCAATTTTCCATCAGATTGTTTATCTACATATTTACGGTTGTTTTCAACCCATTCATTTCTTCGAAGTGCAGTTTCATCGGCAATAGGAACGATATTGAAAGTTTGTAGGTCTTTAGGCCGTTTAGAATTTCCAACAGTAATACTGGTTACTTGGCCTAGTGTGCCTTGAAAGTATTGATAAATATTTTGGTTTGGATCTATAGAGGTACCATTTACCTTAAGTAGATAGTCGTTATCTCTAATTTTATGGGCAACTTTTGCTAGTGGTGCCTGACTGTTCTGAGTGGGGTAGTAGCTTTCACCTGTATAAACCTTTGCTATTTGCACGCCGTTATCGTCAATCTTATAATCAGCCCCTAACAGGCCAACATAATTTTTCCCTTGGTAGGGCAATTCCCCTGTAGATGTATATGAATGACCAATTGAAACTTCAGCGCCAATATTGTCTAGTAAATAGGTAAGGTCAGCAGGATGTTTAACCGATGCAACCAATGGGCTGTATAATTGGTAAACTTCCTCCCAGTCAGCCCCATGAAAATTATCAACATATAAATAATCTCTTTGATAACGCCATGCTTCTCTAAATATTTGTTGCCATTCTTGTGAATAATTAACACGTTTGGGTAGGGCTAATTTTAGTACTTTATCGTCTTTTCCAGACCCTGTTGCGCTATTGAATACGCTCCAGCCAGCTTGAGACTTTGCTAGCAGAGATTCACCATTTGAGGATATTTTATAGGTGTTTATGTCGCTTGCGAGGGTGTTTGTTTTTTGCGTTTCTAATTCGTAGCGAATTAAATCAGTTTTAGTTTCTCCTGAATTATTTTCATATTGAGACACATAGAACAGCTCTCCCGATTTCCCTGTTTGTAGCTGGCTAAAGTGCCCTGACTCTTTAGATAAAGGCAGAATACGTTTATGTAAATTTTCAAAATCTACAGTGACAGACACTATGGACTTCTCTGCATCCTCGCTGTTTTCTTTTGATTCTTCTTCGCCTGCCTGTTGAGTGGCTTCTTCTTCATCTGATTTCTCTAACAGTGGAGAGTCATATTTATTGGTTAACAGTGCATAGTAAATTTGAAAGCTAGGGTTGAATGCGACCGTTGACATATCTAGCCAAGCCGCTTTAGGGCCATAATCTGTACTTGCTAGAAAATACAAGCGCTCACCATTTTTATCCCAAACAGGGGAGCGTATTTCAGCGATGCCTTCGGTTACGGTATAACTTTTTCGCTCTGTCACAGAATAAATCAAGAGTTGGCGAAACATATTATTAGTTTGTTGGGTGTATGCTACCCATTTACTGTCTGGTGACCAAGCAGCCATGGCAGAAGGTTCGGGGTGAGTAATGGCATTTTGAGCAATAATTTTTGTGCTGCCATTGTCTGCGTTTGCTATCCAAAGCTGCTGAAAATTATCACTAAAAATTAAACGTTTATTATCCGGTGACCATTGCAGCTCATTGTAAAAGCCTTTTTCTGCTAATTTAATTTCTTTGGCGATATTACCTTTTTGATCCGCAATATTTAGGCGGTATTCACCAGTGTCATCACTGAACCAAGCAATGAATTGACCGTCGTGAGACCATGCAGGTGAAACCTGACGACTAGCTGAGTTATCGGTTAAGTTACGTGGGCTGCCATGTTCAACAGGTACAGTGAAAATATCACCACGGGCTGCAAACACTGCCCGTTTAGCATTGGGAGAAACATCAAATTCAGTGATGTGATCTTCGGCTTTTACATATTTATTAGTGGCCCAATGAAAATCTCCTTTAACATTAATAGCTATCTTCTGGGGGTTGGCTGTTCCAGTTTGTAAATACAGATCGCCGTGATATTCATATACTAGATTATCGCCGTCAATGGTGTAGCCCATAACGTCAAATTTTGTAGAGTGGGTAATTTGTGAGACTTGCTTATTTGTTGTTGAGTATTTGAATACGTTAGTGACTTTTGAATGATTAGATAAATAATAAATATCATCACCTTGCCAAATAGGGTCGGAGTCTAAGTCATTATTGAACGGCAAGTCATACTCTTCTAAGTCATCTAACTTAATTACCCGTAAGGCTTGGTTTTGACCACCTCGGTAATTACGCCAGCCTTTATCCCAAAACCCTGCTCGGCGGAATACTAAATGTTTAGTGTCTGGTGAATAGCTGCCACTAAAGGCTCTATTCATGGGGAGTAAACTTGGATTTCCGCCGTTAATATCTATTGTATAAAGGCGTTGCCAGCTTCGAGGTGCGTTATCTCTTCGAGAATTAAATAACACAGTTTGACCGTCTGGTGACCAGCCTACTACTTGGTCGTTTGTAGGGTGATAAGTCAGCCGCTTAGGCTCACCCCCTAAACTACTCACTATGTAAACATCATTATTACCGTTATATTCGCCGGTAAAAGCAATCCAATTACCGTTAGGTGAAATTTTTGGAGACGACTCTTGTCCTTGAAAACTTGTTATTCGAGTGGCGGTCCCTCCTTTTAGCGTAACTTTCCAAATATCGTTTGCATAAGCAAACACTAGCAGATCATTTTTTAAAGAAGGCTCACGTAATAGCTGGGTTGCAAAGCCATATTGAGAGATAAAAATTAGAACACTGAGTAGTAGATAGGTTAGAACTTTCATGAATATTCCTTGTTTTGCTATTATTTTCTATTTGTAATATGCCCATTTTTTCTATGTTGGACCACTCCATTGTCTATCTGTATTGTACAATATTCATCCAGCTATGAAATCACCTAACTCATGTATGATGAGGATATTTGATGGGAGTATAGCTTTATGCTTAGGTGGCTATCGATTTTTAGGTGATTTTAAGGCTTTGGGCTTCTTTTTAATTAGCCGTTTTTTCTCAGCTTTGGTGACATGCTTAGCAATCCACTTTGTCATTTTTCCCATTAGTATCGGTGGAAAGTTATGCCCCATACCATCAATGACTTTGAGTTTTGATTTGCGAATGCGTGCAGCTGTGTCTTGGCCGCCAGCTACTGAAATTATTGGATCATCCGAACCATGGATAACTAATGTAGGCGCTTTTATTTTTTTTAATAAGCTGCGTCTATCACCACTACTGGTAATAGCGACAAGTTGCCTTTTTACACCTGCTGGGTTGTGAGCTCTATCAATATTAATGGCAGCATGGTTACGTAATATGGACTCATCTATTGGGTAGTTTCTGCCACTAATTAGGCGGTTCATTTTAATATTGTATCGAATGGCCGCTTCTCTATTGGTTTTTATTGGTGGCCTAGCTAACTTCAACAGTAAACTAAGTTTCGGGGTTGACGTTGCGGCTGAGGGAGAAGACATAATGGAGGTGAGGCTCAAAATCTTCTTTTTATGTTTTGCTGCTAGAATTTGCGCAATCATGCCTCCCATTGAGGCTCCTACTAAATGAGCCTTTTTAATCTTTAAAGCCGTCATTAGTTGTATCACGTCATTAGCCATATCCTCTAGCTTGTAGGGAATATTCGCCTTTAATGGTAGACGCTTGCTTAACCAGCTTCTTATTAGACTTGGTTGTCCCAATTCATCCAATTGACTGGATAAACCTACGTCTCGATTATCAAATCGAATCACTCTAAACCCTTTCTCTACTAATCCTTGATATAGCTCCTCGGGCCAGACTGTCATTTGTGCGCCAAGTCCCATTATTAGAATAATGACAGGAGCTGATTTTTTACCTGTGTCTTGGTAGTTAATAGAAATACCTGAAGTAAGGCGAATAGACTGCATTATGATGTGGTTTTATATATCGAAACTGGCTAAGTAAACTTAAAACGTGTGATCTAGATTGGCATAGCATTATGAACAAAACATGACGGTTGCGATGGTAGTTAATCTGTCGTTTTGATCTTAGTTGATATAATAGTGACTAATGGCATTGTTCTAGTTTTGGGAACACTGGCAAGTTACCTAAACTCATTTGTGTCTATTATTTTTACATTTTTGATTGTTTTTAAATCTTTTTTATTTAAGTGATTGATATTTAAGAGTTAATTATGTG
This sequence comes from Paraglaciecola marina, assembly GCF_004360155.1. Classification (GTDB taxonomy): domain Bacteria; phylum Pseudomonadota; class Gammaproteobacteria; order Enterobacterales; family Alteromonadaceae; genus Paraglaciecola; species Paraglaciecola marina. The sequence continues at coordinate 144,857 of NZ_SAIS01000007.1, forward strand.
GCCTGTATTTTGCTTTTAATTGCATTGTGAACTTTTATTAAAGAGAAATGAACTTTAGGTTTTGTTGGGTTTAGAAAACTTAAATAATAAAATTAAAAATAGCGTTACCTCCCAACAAATTAGGGCCAGTTAGTTTTACTAGCTGGCTTTTTTTATGTCTTTTAGTTTGTGATTTGGCTCAATGCAAAGGGTTAAAGCTACGGGATTACACACTGTGTTACGTTTAAATTATCTAGCCTTTTAACTGTTTATCGGAGATCATTACCCTAGTTTAGTTTTTAAGAGGTTTGGGTCATCATTAAGGTTAAAAGTTTTAGAATTTTCATTATATTTTTATTGGTTTTGCACTCAAGTGTTAAAGCAGAAACTATCACAGATAAGTTGATAGTGGCCTTAATTGAACAGAATACTCCTAAGGTTTTGCATAACGAAAAAAACCAACCTTGGGATTTTGGTACCTATGATTTTCAGGTAAAAAAGGCTGGGGTCGTTGGTTTTTCAAATGCTGCAGACGACATTAGGTTAACTTTACCCATTGAAGTGGTAATGCAAGGTAAAGTGAATAAAGACTTTCTAGGTCAGAAGGTTGTTTTGAACTGCGACAGTACCTTTGAAACTGAGACCATATTTGACGTAACTCTTTTGCTTAATCCCCCTAACTCTGCAGCTAAAGTGCGAATATTGGCACCTATTCCTGAGGTCTTCCTATTTTGTGATGGGTTGAAACTACCTATCCAGCCTTTTTTACAACAGCTTGTCGCTGAGAAAAAAGTCGAGTGGGAGCAAAAAATCACAGCTGAAATCCAGAGACTATTAAAGCAAGCTGGTATTTGATTGCTGACTTGATGCTAGTTGGCAATAGCTAAATCATAAATTAATAGAGATTTTAGAGGAGCATATTATGCAGACTAATACTTATCCAATAGGTGAGCCAGGACAAAAATGGGGCGACCAGCAAAAGTGTCTTTGGTTAGCGAATCAAACTAAAAAGCGTTCGTATCAAGAGGATGTGGTGAGCCAATTAGATGGCTTGGCTTCACAGTTTGATATTGAACAGCATGGTACTTTGCATTACGAAGTGGGGGAATTCCCACTTTACGCATTAGGAAGCCTAGGTTGGGATAATAGTAAGCCCAACGTATTAATTACAGGTGGTGTCCATGGCTATGAAACCAGTGGTGTTTTAGGGGCCCTTAGATTTGCCGAGACTGAAGCTAAACACTACCAAGACAAATTCAATTTAATGATAGTGCCATGTGTTAGCCCTTGGGGTTACGAAACCATTAATCGATGGAACCCAGACGCTATTGATCCCAATCGCTCCTTTTACAGCAATAGTCCTGCACAAGAGTCAGCCGCGTTAATGAAGCTAGTGGCAGGTCTAGATTTTATTATGCATATAGACTTACATGAAACTACAGATACGGATAATTCAGAGTTTCGCCCAGCATTGTCGGCACGAGATGCAGTTGAGCACAAAGAGTGGGCAATACCAGATGGATTTTACACTGTGGGTGACAGTGCTAACCCTTGTGCTGATTTTCAGCGAGCTGTGATTCAGGCAGTTGAGAAGGTCACCCATATTGCGCCAGCTGATGAAAATGGTCGAATTATCGGTGAGAAAATTCAGCAACAAGGCGTTATTAACTATGACCTGAAACCCTTAGGTTTGTGTGCAAGCGTAACGAATGCAAAGTATGTTACGACTACAGAGGTTTACCCTGATAGCCCAAAAGTAGACGGCGAAAACTGTATATTAGCGCAAGTAGCTGCTGTAAAAGGTGCCTTGGACTTTGTTTTGCCTCAGTTAGATTAAACTATTTCTAATGGTAGAGCGTACTTAAAGCATCCACAGATAAACGAGATACATAAAACATGAAGAGCAGAATGTTAGTGATATTGTGTTGCCTTACCGCCTTGGTTGGCTGCGCTAACTATGATTATCCTAGTAAGGTTAATATTGGAGACGCCTTTCCGTCAGCCTCTGGGCAGTCTTTAGAAGGTGAAAGCGTTAACATACCGGGTGATTTTGAAGGTGAGCCAACTCTGTTATTGCTAGGTTACAAACAAGACTCTCAGTTTGATATCGATCGCTGGTTGATTGGCCTAGATATGACAAATACGCGGGTAGCGGTTTATGAAATTCCTACTATTCAAGGTATGTTTCCTAGGATGTTTAGCACTGTGATAAACGATGGAATGCGCAAAGGGATCCCTAAAGCGCTATGGAAGGGAGTGATTACCGTTTATGAAGACGGAGAAAAATTACAGCGTTTTACAGGTAACCAAAACCCAAACAACGCTAGGGTTGTGTTGTTAGATGGGCAAGGTAAGATTATTTATTTTTATGACGCTGGCTTTGCTGTTTCGGCGTTAAATGCTTTAGGTAGCAAAATTACTAAGTGAGTTGTAGTGTGATTGCCTGACGTGTGTCTTGACTCTAAGGGCTATCGCATCACACTGTTTTATTTTTCTTTAATCTTAAATTATATGCAAACAGAAATTCTATATAGCTTTCCCTCTGCCACCATTGCCAATCGCTTTTTAAACGAGCTGAAACATTGGTCTGTGGCTGATGTAAAAGCAAAGTTGTTTAATAACTCTGAGTCAGTAAAAGTGAGTTACGAGTTTGACGGCAAAGGGTTTGATTACACTTGTTCTGAGCTTGACGATCTAGCCAGAAAATACGACGGTGAAGAGGTGTAGTGACTACCTTGAAATCCATTATTTTATTGTTGTTCGCTATGCGCTGCTGCTTTGTTGAAATATAGGTTTACATTTTAGTGGTGAACCTGATGCTTGATGTTATGGTCAAATCATGGCTAACACTATTTTTAAGGGACGTAAACTATGCAACTAAAATCTCAAATCCAAAACACCATCAAGCAAAACTCGGTTTTTATATTGGTGATGCTACTAATGTTTGCGTCTCGCAGTAGCTTGGCTGATTGGTATCATGTGCCTACAGGCTCAATGTTGCCAACCATAGTTGAAGGTGACCGAATTCTTGTTAATAAGATGGCTTATCGATTAGAAGTTCCTTTTACCGATATTACTGTGATGGAGATTGCTAAACCAAAGCGAGGCGATATTGTAGTTTTTAATTCTGTAAAGGCTGATAACCGTTTAGTAAAGCGCTTGATTGCTGAGCCCGGCGATACCGTGGCCATGGAAAGCAATAAGCTTATTATTAATGGTACGCCAGTGCACTACGAACAAAGAGAACAAACTTTTTTACAAACTGAGTATCTAGAGAATACTGCTCATTTTGTGCAATTTACCCCAGTTGCAAATCCTCGAGATAGTTTTGAGTCAGTAACAGTACCCGAAGGTCAATATTTGGTTTTGGGTGATAACCGTAATAATAGTGCAGATTCTAGGTATTATGGTTTTGTACCTGCTATTGAGATTCAAGGTAAGGCTACAAAAGTGTTGTTGTCTTTAAACCCAGATAACTACTATTTACCTCGCAAAGAACGCCTGCTGACTCCGTTAATTTAAGCAGCCAGTATTTGGCAAATATGTTGGTTTAAACGATCGGTTGCCCCTTGGTTTTCAGAAATAACTAAGGTGGCATTTTTACACATGTTTTGCCTCATACGCTTTTCAGCTAATAGCTGTAATACTGCATTGGTTAGCTGAACTGGGTTTTCAACCATTAATACTGCATTACTTGTCTGCAGTGATTGATATATTTGTTTAAAGTTGAATACATGCTTACCACTAATTACAGGTACATCTAGGGCACTCGGCTCTAAGGGGTTATGGCCGCCATGTTGTACAAGTGAACCGCCCACAAACGCTATGTCTGCTAATGCCCAAAATAGTAAAAGCTCGCCCATGGTATCCCCTAAAATCACCTGTGTATTTGCATCTGGGAGACTGCCATCACTGCGTTTGATGTAATTTAACCCTGATAAATGTACTAGCTCGGCCACCTGTTCAAAACGCTCTTGATGCCTGGGCACTAATACTAAAAGCAAGTGAGGCTGGGTTTGTAAAGCTTGTTTGTAACTACTGAGTATTAACTCTTCTTCACCTTCATGGGTACTGCCCGCTACCCAAATAGGTCGCTGATAGCTACTTGGCGCTAACCATTGTTGTTTTAGCTGCTGGCTTTGTTGTTTGAGGTGTTTATCTATACTTATATCAAACTTGATACTTCCAGTAATGGCTAGTTTATTTGGCGTAAGACCTAACTTTAAAAAGCGGTTTGCATCTTGTTGAGCGTGGGCCGCGATTAAAGATATATCGGCCATCATCTTACGGCTAAGAGTAGGTGCTTTTTGATAGCCCAGTGCGGATTTTTCAGATAATCGCGCATTAGCTAATAAGGTTTTTATAATAAATTTTTGGGCAAAATGTAATAAGTTAGGCCACAGCTCTGTTTCAAAGATTACCAATAATCTAGGTTGGGTTTGTTGATAAAAGCGTTTGATTGCTCCTGGAGTATCAAAGGGTAAATAAATATGAAATACAGAGTCTCCAAACATTCTTCTTACTTGATCTGAGCCTGTTGGGGTAGTGGTGGTAATAGTGATTGGGAAGTAGGGGAATTGTTGTTGTAGCTGTTTAATTAGTGGTGCTGCGGCATTTGCCTCTCCCACTGAAACACAGTGGAAACATATACCATGGCGATTAGCTTCTGATGTTTTAAAGTAGCCAAGGCGTTCACGCCAACGAAGCCGATAGTCGGGGGCTTGTTTACCTTTAATCCATAGCCGCAATAAAAGTAACGGTAACAATATGCGAATCAGGGAGTTATAAAGATATTTTCTCATTTTAGTTCACCTCCTTTTAACGCCAGTGCTCTGCTACCCAAGGAGTGGGAAGCACTTTTCTATACCACTTACCGCTTTTTCCATATATAGCGTCTGGTGGGTTAGGGTTACCATGAAACACTACAATTTTGCAGTTTTTGGGTTTTTTGGGGACTTTGAACCATGCCATTACCCCCTTATGAATACAATTGTATTTGAAGCTTTTACACCAAGTGTTGGGCCAATAACTTAGCTCGCCAATTTGGGAAACATATTGAGATAAGTACTCTTGTTCGTTGCGAACTTTTTGGCGAATAGTGCTATGGTTTTTACGAAAATTTTCTAGAATATTAGCGTGTTTACCCACAGTAAATCGATATACAGATGAGTTGCCTGTCACATCAGTTTTTACCCAGTCCTTGATGATCGGAAATTCTGCTTCATGTTCAAAAAAACAGTCAATGTCGTCGATAATCACCACATCTAAGTCTAAAAATAAAGCTTGGCCTTCTAAATCATACAAGGGACTACTAAAGGTCACTAATTTATTCCAACCTCTCTCTGGGCCGTCTGGTATATCTAATTCAGGTATGGGGAAGGTTTCTATTTCAGGTAATAGATTTTTATTGTCGTCGGTTAGACAAATAAATCGAAAAGGCCGCGTTAAGTGACGGTTAACCATACGGTATAGGGTGTTCACATAATTTGCTTGATACTTAGTTCCCCACTTCATGCATATAACATTTACGGTTTGCTCGGATCCCTTCACTGCTACTTTCCAAAAAAATTATCACTTTTTAAAAAGTAGAAGATAATAATGACAAATTTATGACCAATATCTATGCTACAAACTTGTGTTTCAAACCCACTCTTTTTTAAGAAAAAGGAATTGCCGTAACTATCTCAATAAATCTAAAGAAATCAGATGCATGTGTGCATTTTTACTCTTTACAACTATCGGCTAACCGATTTCATTTAACTTATATTTCATGAAAACTTCATATTTTAGGTTAGCTTAGGTGAGCTAAAATCTTGGAGTCTTGCAATTACAATTGTCAAAAATATTTATGCCTTTTTTTAAAGTCCGAGGTGAAAGTCGTATAATTATTACTAATTTTAAAGTGATGTTTACCTCTTTTAAGGCCACTGGAAATTTACAAAAACTAAAGCGTTATCGAGCTTATTTCTATCTTAAGTTAACTAGTCCAGACATATATTTCACAGTAAGAGATCCTTACGCTAAGGCTGTTTCATTTTACAAAGATAAGTTTCAAAAAATACCAAACCAAGTTGATAGCTCTCAATACTTTAAATGGGAAAAGCCCCAAAGGGTGTTCTTCCCTCTTTTAGGGCTAGATAGCCGCACTAGTAGTACAGCTGAAATCAAACAAGGTTTACTTGATACTTCGTTTGATGAATATGTTGATATGTTGGCTAAGGTATATCACTTGGATGAGCATATTAATCCACAATCGTGGATTTTGAATCACCCAAATTATGTTGCATTTAAGTCCTTAGGTGTGTCTTTAGCAGAGGTTCAAATTTTACACATTGAAAACCTGAAGCACATGCAGCGCCTCTCTTCAGTTACAAATTTTGATGTTAATCAAAAAGCGAATAGCACCAGTGTTGTTAAGCAGAAATATCAAATAAATGCTAAACAACGGGTTATTTTGAATCAGATTTATGCTGAAGATTTTACTAATTTTGGCTACGAAACCATTAATTAGCATCGCTTGTGTTGTTTATTCTTTCCATAGGTTTTTTACCCAAGAAGTAGGTAAAATATAATGCCTAAGATGGGCGCTTAGTGAACGGTTTCTAACACCTTTTAACCCTAATTTTATATGCTCTAAAGGCGTGCTGATGCTCTCTTTTGAATGGTAACGTCCTTCAATTGCATCGATTGGGTTTAAGTCTCCTGGAAATATAACGATTTTGCTATTGGAAGGAAGTTTAGCTTCTTTGAAGTAATTTATAGGAAAACTGCGCCGGCATTGTTGCCGAAAATGGAGTACCCAAGGTTTAGGCCAAAACTTGACTCCGCCAGGGGCATTTCGGGTAACGTACCTTTGTTCATATTTGTAAGTCTCAGCTATGTCTAGTGGATTTAATGCAAACTTTTGAAGTAAGGGTTTCAGTTTCCCAACGGGAAAACGATACACAGAGGTTTGCCCTAATTTCTCCAATGGATTGCTGGGGTTTCTAGCGAGGATTACATCTTCAGGTTCGCCATAGGTAAAAAAGTCATCTAGGTTTCCAGATATGACTACATCTAAATCTAGAAATAGAACAGGACCGCTTAACCCTCCAAGGTTTTCTGACCAGAGTCTGCATTTGGGCCAAATTCCTTTTTTAGTAACGGGTAATGCAAAGTTTAATGTTGGTAAATCAAGGGCATTTATTTCTGGGTTTAAACCTTGGCTATTATCTGTAAAGCAAGTGAAGCTGAAGGGGGGGCTAGTATTACGGGCAACCATGGCATACAGGCGATTAATATATTCAGCGCCGTATTTTGTTCCCCAGTTTATACAAATGAATTGTTTGTTTATCCTGTTCAAAGTAGTAAGCCATAGCCGTAATCCTAGGCTTTAGGTTATCGAGTTATGGTTAATTATTTATGACAAAACCTTGGGAGTGGCAATTGACTAAGTTAAGGAAGAAGGCAAAACTGCCTTCTCTGATTACTTAAATTAATTGCTACACATCTATGGTCAATGCGTACCCCGAATACTTTCGCATATTGATCACTCTATCGCCATCTAGTAGCAAATATTGGCCTTTAATGCCTAATAAGGTGCCTTCAAAGCTAAGTTCTTTATCTAGGTTAATAGACTTCACCTTTTCTGGGTATTGTTGCACTGGATAATGGATATCTATGGCTGGCGCATCAACTATATCAATTGCTTGAAAGCCGTACTCTTCAATAATTTCGTCAAGCTCGCCTTCAACTTCTGTCAGCAATGACTCTTTAAGTGCTTCAAGGTCAACTTGGTCTGGTTGGCTTTTTAGCATAGTACGCCAATTGGTTTTATCGGCAATATGCTCTTTAAATGCCATTTCAACCAAACCACTGGTTAATCTATTTTGCACCCGCATAATGGCAATGGCTTGAGTCGCCCCTTGGTCTATCCAGCGGCTAGACACGCCATCAGTAACGTGGCGTGTGATCCCCACTTTTACCGTACCTGTGTTGGCTAAATATACAAAATGATCAGATAAACAGTTTGCTTCGCCCCATTTAGGATCGCGACAGGTTCCGGCATCGTAATGACACAACTCTGGTTTTATAATGCAGGTATCACACTGTGCTAATGTCATTAAACAGCGATAACAATGGCCTTGGTTGAAGCTTTTTTTGGTTTTTGTTCCACAGTTTACGCAGTGAATCTCTCCTGCGTAGCTGACTTTTATGGAATGGCCAATAAGGGCATTCATGTTTAGGTTTTCGTCATCTATTGGCAAAGCGTATTGGGCTAAATTGCCTGAGTCTGTGGTTACCCGCATTTTGCGAATATTACCCTGTAATTGGGTCATGAATTTTTCCAATGATAATCGGTCATAAATATCCCGTAAATTTACCATGTGACGACTAACTTGGCGAAAAATATCAAACAGTATGATTATTTATATTGGTTATTCCTTGTTTTCTGTGCAAGATGTCCCAAGCTATATATTGAAGACAATAAAAATGTAATCAAAGCAAAGAGGAAAATCTATGAAAATAAATGTTTCAGGTCATCATTGCGATATCACAGAAGCGGTTAAAGAAAGCATCAATCAAAAACTTTCAAAAGTAGGCAGCCATTTTCCCACCCTGATCGCGTTAGATATCATTGTGACTAAAGAGCACGGCGAGTATAGCGCTGAGATTTCTACTAAGTATGAAGGCTCAAGTATAGCTGTAAAAGGTAAGGGAGACGTTATGTACCCTGCTATATCGCAAGCTAGTAAGAAATTAGATGCCGCCCTTAAACATCGAAAGGGTCAATTGAAAAGCGATCTACACGCTAAGCCCAGTTGTACTACACCAGAAATCGCTCACGAAATTATTCAAGAGATGGATTTAACCTAAATAACGCTTTTAATATCTGCGCTGAAGAGTCACTTCAGCGCTATCAATTCTATGCACATTCGTTGCACATTTTTTGCGGGTTTGTTGCACACTATCTTAATAAAAATACTGTAAAGTACTCCTGAACTTAACCAAGATACAGGTGTTAATATGCATTCATTTAAATCTACATTTTCTAAATTATTTATCGCTTCAGTGGCACTTGCTTTTACTTTTAGCGCTGTTGCTCAAGAGCGTGGCAGCAGAGATATGCAACGAGGTGAGCGTCCAAGCTTTTCTTCTCTTGATTTGGATGGAGATGGTGTCGTGACATTTGCAGAGTTTGAACAAAGTGATGTACCAAACAATGAGCACGCTACTATTTTTGGGCATATTGATGCCGATGGCGATGGTCAAATTACTGAAGAAGAATTTACTAGTCATAAGCCCCCAAGAAGAAACTAAACCTTAGCGAATCCCTTTCTCTGCTCAATTAAGCCATCAAAATAGATGGCTTTTTTTTATTTTTAGTTTTTTTAATATTAGGATAGCCCCACCTAATATTTTTATTGAACACTAAATGACAACCAGCGCATTACTTCTAGAAAAACTGCAACTTCAATTAGCTGATAATGGGTTAATTAAAACAGAAACAGTACAAGCTTTGTGGAGTGGTTATGGTGAGATTGCTCGGTATTTCAGTCCTAAAGCTGGCAACTCATTTATTGTGAAAAGCATTTGCCCACCTACACAGCTAGCGCACCCTAGAGGTTGGAATACAACTGCTAGTCACGACCGTAAGTTAATGTCTTACCAGGTAGAGTCTTGTTTTTATCAGCGTTATCAAGCTCAGTGCAATCAATCTTGTAGAGTGCCTAATTTAGTCACAACCCTGGATGTTGAAGAAAATCAGGTAATGGTTTTAGAAGATTTAGATGCAGCTAAGTTTTCGGTTAGAAAATCTCAAGTGGGCCTTAAAGATGTAGCTAAAGGCGTAAAATGGTTAGCCCACTTTCACGCCCGCTTTATGCAAACTAACGCAGAGGGCTTGTGGCCAGTTGGTAGTTATTGGCACTTAGCTACCCGCAATGATGAGTTTGATAAAATGCAAGTGGGAGAGCTAAAAGATAAAGCGCAGAAAATTGATAGTGTGTTAAACCAATCAAGCTTTCAGACATTAGTCCATGGAGACGCTAAATTAGCGAATTTTTGCTTTCCTGATGATGAATCTGTTGAAAACTTAGCTGCTGTTGATTTTCAATATGTGGGACGTGGAGTAGGAGTCAAAGACTTAGCTTACTTTTTAGGAGGGTGTTTAAACTCCGCTGCCATATTTGACTATGAAAGTGAAATCTTAACATTGTATTTTACTGAGCTAAAAAAAGCCTGTGTTCGTTATCATATTGCTGTTGATGGCAATGAAGTAGAAGCTCAGTGGCGTAACTTGTACTCATTAGCTTGGGCTGATTTTCATCGGTTTTTACTGGGGTGGGCAGCAGAGCACTTAAAAATTAATGCCTATATGCAACATCAGACTAAAACAGCGCTTTTAATGATTAATTGATAATTTACTTTTAATTTTGAACAACTGATTTGAAGGCGGACTGCAGCTTTAAAAGTTTTTCTGGGGCGATGTTTTTACCTGCTGCTAAGTATCCTGTAGTGCTCAATTCCGGCAAATCTTTAACTAAATAAACATAATCTTTAGGCTTGTTGAAACGCTTTAACATATCATCAATGAATTGTCGGCTATCTATAATTAGATCAATGTTTTTATTGAGTAATAAGTTCCATGAACAATCAATATCAGCACAAATCATAAAGTTTTTACCTTCTTCAAGGCCTTGGCTTAGCATCCAATCATGGGCGTAGTCGTTGCGTTGTACCGCTATAATGTATTTAGATATTTGTTCTATGGTGGAGAGATCCATTGGTTTATTACTGCTTAAAGCTACAAAACCGAATTTATACTCAACTACTGGTATTAGCCAATGAAACAAATCGACTCTTTCAGTTGTTTTAGCTATTGAGTAAATTAAGGTGTCGGGCTCTTTAACTGCTTTATTATACGCTCTTGCCCAAGGGTAAATGTCGTAGTCTGCGGTTAACCCTGTCTTTGCAATAAACGCTTTAACTGTGTCGGTAGCTGGCCCAGCTACATTATTGTTTTCCCATAACTGATGGGGAGGAGAAAGCTCAGTAACGATATTTAAATCAACAGCAACTGCAGCTGTCGCTTTATAAAAGAATGTTAAGCATAATGCGAGTAAAGTAATCTTGCTTAGCATGAGCTGAACTAAAACCTCTGGGTCAATAATATTTAAACGTATACTTGGCATTCTACTCATAAACCCTACACAATTACATTTTGAGTTTGAAAAATTACCTCATTATTTTTAAAAAAGAGAATCATATTTTGCAAAAGGTAAAAACCTCTACCCTAATGAGCTGGTTGTTTGGCCAACTTAAACCCTACCGCTCAAAAGTCGCTATTGCCATAGTCGCCCTTATTATCGCTGCTGCCTGTTGGTTACTGCTAGGACAAGGAGTAAAAGCTGTGGTGGATGATGGGTTTATAGCGAATAGCGCAGATAACATCACCCGATATATGTTGGTGGTATTGGGCATTGCTTTAGTTGGAAGTGTGGCTGCGTATTTTCGTTTTTATTGGATGATATGGTTAGGAGAAAGAGTAAGTGCTGATATTAGAAAAGAGGTATATAGCCATTTATTGACTTTAGCACCAGATTTTTTTGCTACCACTCGAACAGGCGAGGTTATATCGCGGTTTACTGCGGATACCACATTGTTGCAATCAGTAGTTGGGATGGGGTTATCTATGGGGTTACGTAGCACTATTACCTTTATTGGTGCTTTGTGTTTAATGCTGTTTTCTAGCCCAATGCTGACCTTATATGTCCTGTTATCAGTACCTTTAGTGTTACTGCCCATTCGTGTATTAGGGGCAAAAGTACGTTTATATTCCAAGACTAGTCAAGACAGAGTGGCGGATGTGGGCGCTTATGTTGATGAAACACTACACGAAATTCATACCGTACAGGCTTACTCACACGAGGCAATTGATACTGGCTTGTTTCAAGACCGTGTGGAAAATGTGATGCAAGCCGCCCACTCTAGAATTAAATATAGAGCCTTATTGGTGGCGTGCATCATGGCTATTAGTGTTTCTGCCATTGTGGTTGTGGCTTGGATTGGAGCACAAAGCGTTTTGGATGGAGCGTTAACTGCCGGTGAGCTTACCGCCTTTATGTTTTATGCTGTGATGGCTGGGGGCGCGGTAGCCACTATCAGCGAAGTGATTGGTGAAATTCAAAAAGCGGCTGGGGCAAGTGAGCGTTTAATGGAGCTTTTACATACCCAAACATCAATTGCTTCACCAGCTCAAGCCAAAGCTCTAACCAACAAAGCTAGCGGCGATATTAAATTGAATAATGTAGGGTTTTCATATCCTCAAAGCCCTGAAAATACCGTGCTTACTAATATCAATTTACACATCAAATCTGGTGAGCGTATTGCTTTAGTTGGCCCAAGTGGGGCTGGTAAGTCTACTATGTTCCAATTGTTAATGCGTTTTTACGATGTTAACTCTGGAGGTATTACATTAGACGGAAAAGATATTGCGAAGCTAGATGTGTCTAGCCTTCGCCAACAGTATGCTTTGGTGCCTCAGGAGTCTGTAATTTTTGCCACTAGTGTGGCAGATAACATAAGTTATGGTAGACCAAATGCGTCGCAAGCAGAGATAAAAGAAGCAGCAAAAGCAGCTAGAGCTCATAACTTTATAGAAGCGTTACCAAATGGTTATCAAACTAACCTTGGGGAGCGGGGTGTTAGGTTATCTGGTGGCCAAAAACAAAGAGTCGCAATTGCAAGAGCGATTTTAGCTGACCGACCTATATTGCTATTAGATGAAGCCACTAGTTCTTTAGATGCTGGCAACGAACAACAGGTTAAAATAGCCCTTGATGTATTAATGGAAAATAGAACTTCTTTGGTTATTGCCCATCGATTAGCAACTGTAATCAATTCAGATCGAATTATTGTGATGGATAAGGGTCAAATAGTAGCAATAGGTACCCATATAGACTTAATGGAAAGTAATGATTTATACCGAGAGTTTGCACAGTTACAGTTAATGAGTTGATACTAAGCTTTGTATTATATGAGGAGTACTGAAATCTATATGAGAACTTGGCAATGAAAATAGCTCAAGTGGGTGAGTCAATCCTTAAAACACCTGCTCGCAGTGTGGCTAAGGACGAATTTGCTACTGATAACTTTAATCATTTTTGCGACGCATTATTAGCTGCTATGTTAAGTGCTGAAGGGATTGGTATAGCTGCTCCCCAAGTGTTTGACCCAAGAGCTATTATGATTATTGCTTCGCGGTCTAACCCTAGGTATCCGGATGCTCCAGATATGCAGCCTATGTTTTTAATTAACCCACAAATTCTAGCTTGTAGTGAACAGCTAGTATGGGAGTGGGAAGGGTGTTTATCTGTTCCTGGATTGAGGGGACGCATTGAACGCCCCAATTGGGTTGAGGTTAATTATGATGACAGGCAAGGTAAAACACAGCATATTAAGTTTGAAGGTTTTATTGCTCGTATTTTTTTGCACGAATTTGATCATTTAATTGGTAAAACTTGGCTTGATCACATCAGCAGTACCGATAATATTATGGCTAACGATCTATGGATTGAAACATTCACTTAAGAAGTTTTGATATCAAATTTCATTCAGTTGGTTAGCATTAGGTTTACTATTTTTTAGGAATTTTTAGATTGGTTTCTTTTTCATCATATAAAATTATTTTGTCTGCGGTTAGTTTAAGTTTGGTGAGTTTGTTTAGCTCAGCTCAAGAGGTCACGCCAGAGCAAGAAACATTCCCTCAATGTATCGATAGGCTGCAGCAGCGAGCCTTAGCTGCTGGCGTATCAGAAGTGACAACTAATAATGTATTAGCAAAGATTGAGTTAATGCCAAAGCTGTTAGAATACGATCGTAATCAGCCTGAGTTTGTTCAAACATTCACAGGATATTTTTCTAAACGAGTAACTAATTGGCGTATAGACAAGGGGCGTGAAAAGTTCGCTGAGCATAGAGCGTTTCTAGCTAAGTTAACTCAAGAGTACGGCGTTCCCGCCCATTATTTATTGGCGTTTTGGGGGCTAGAAACAAATTTTGGCAATTACAAAGGTAACACTCCTACATTACGGGCATTAACTACTTTGGCTTGTGATCAAAGGCGTAGTCGCTATTTTTCAAGTGAATTGGTTCAAGCTTTAATCTTGCTTGAAAGAGAAAACCTGCAGCCTGAGCAGATGATAGGCTCTTGGGCTGGGGCCATGGGGCATACCCAATTTATGCCTACCGCTTATCTTAAATATGCTAGAGATGGTGACGGAGACGGCAAAATTGACTTATGGAATAGTGAACAAGATGCTTTGGCATCAGCTGCAAATTTTTTAAAAAATTTAGGCTGGCAAGCTGGGTATAGATGGGGTAGGGAAGTGCACTTACCAGAATCTTTTGATTATCAATTAGCGGGTAAAACTCATCCTAAATCACTTTCTTTTTGGAATGAGCAACAGGTTACCCAAGTATCGGGGCAAGCCCTAGGCGATAGTGATATCAAGTCTGCTTTATTGATACCCGCAGGATATACGGGCTCAGCATTTTTGGTTTATTCAAATTTCGATGTAATTCTACGTTGGAACAACTCTGAGTATTACGGAATAGCTGTGGGGCATTTGGCTGATCGTATCGCAGGAAAAGGTGACTTATCTAAGCCTCTACCTGATTTACCTAAATACACAATTTTAGAAATGCAGGCTTTCCAAGAGAAATTAAACCAACTGGGTTTTGAGGTGGGAGAAGCCGACGGTATTTTAGGACCTGCAACACGTAAAGGTGTTCGAGATTTCCAAATGTCTGTAGGACTGATTGCCGATGGTTACCCCTCTAAAAATACTGTTGAGGCCGCTATGAATAAGTCGACAACGGTTAATCAGGTAGATGTAACGTCTTAATTATAGACTTGTTAATCTGTAGCCAGAATAGTATGAATTAAAAGATGGATAACAGTGATAGTCTGTTGTCCATTTTAAACTTTAAGCTAGTCAACTTTCTATCGGTTTGAAATTTGATCGCCATCATAAAATAACTTCCCAAATATTTACAAAATAAGTAATAATATTTGAATCTGGGTTTTCATTTATTAAAGGATTTCTTATGTATAAAACTATTATTTGTGCGATCGAAGCTACTTCTGAAGGTAAGCAGGTTCTAGCGAAAGCGGTTGAAATGGCTACATTTTATGAAAGTAAATTGTTTGTGATGCATGTTTTACCATACAAGGTGTTACCTAAAGATTATCAAAAGGAATTAAAAGATAAAATTTATCCGAAAATCGAAGAGCTATGTGCTGGTTTCAATATCCCAAAAAAGCAGCGTTTAGTTAAGGTAGGTAAGCCTTATGAGCTTATATGTAATGAAGCCATTAAAAAGAAAGCAGATTTAATAATGTTAGGTACTCACTCTAAAAAAGGTATTCAAGCATTAATTGGCTCCACTGCAAATGGTGTGGCAAATTACGCTCATTGTGATGTTACCTTAGTGAGAATCGCTAAAAAAACTAAATAACAAAAACGATATTACTCCTAACTCTTTAGGGTTAGGAGTTTGGTTCGAGCTACATTTATCCCCGCCATCAGAAATCTCAAAACTAATTAAATCGCGATTTTTAAATTTTACTTATTATCGATAGTTTTTATTGACTTAATGTTTAGTGGCAGTCAGTATCTTTAGTTAGTGTTTACGAGGTCTATTTCGTAATTAACGGTAACAGTATAACCAATCGAGAATCTATTAAACGTGCTTAATCTGCTCCCTAGCAAACGATTTATACCTAGCTTTTGGCTATGGCGCGTACGCTGCGTCAAAGTCTATCTAGCCGTTTCTGTGAGTATTGTTTTAACCGTAAATTTGTAACTGTTAAAATCCCAATCGCCACAGAGTCTCAGGTCTGTGGCATCGAATTTTTTAAAGTATCAATTTTATTCCGCAGCCTAACTCTCTGGCCTAAATTAGAAATGTGCAAAGGAGTTAGTGAAAATGCAATTAGTGGCTGTATACATTGCCGTATTATTAATCTGGTCTACTACCCCATTAGGGATTGTCTGGAGTTCAGAGTCTGTTAGTCCAAGTTTGGCTTTGTTGTTACGCATGGGCATTGCTTTGGTGATAGGTGCGGTGTTTATTAAACTAACTAATATTGAGTTTCCTTGGCATAAAAAAGCCCTGCATTTTTATGGCGTTTCTGCTGTTGGTGTAGCCGGAGGTATGTTTTTTACTTACTTAGCGGCTCGTACCATGCCTTCTGGTATTTTGTCACTAATCTTTGGGCTAGCGCCTTTATTGTCTGGGTTATTTGCTCAAAAAATATTGGGTGAAAAACCTTTTAGTTTGCCTAAAAAATTAGCTTTGATTTTAGCTTTTACTGGTTTGTTGATAGTTTGTTATGACAAGCTTTTTGAAGTTCAAGCCGCGGTACCCATAAGACTAATCGACTTTATATTTGTGTTATGTGCGGTGAGCTTGTTTTCTTTAAGTGGCGTATTGATTAAAAATGTTGAATTAGACATGCACCCAGTCGCAAGCACAGTGGGAACTCTAACCGTGAGCATGCCAATTTTTATTCTATCTTGGTTAATATTTGACGGTGATTTTATTATGCCTAGTTTGGGCTCTCGGTCAGGTTGGAGCATTATCTACTTAGGTGTATTTGGCTCACTGTTTGGCTTTGTAGGCTATTTTTATATCTTAAAAAGATTGTCAGCTAGTACAGTATCTTTAGTCACCTTAATTACACCTGTTTTGGCTATGTTTTTGGGAAGCCAGTTAAATGGTGAGGTCATAACTGATAATTTGGTGATTGGTGCAACTCTGATTATTTTGGGGCTATTTTTGTACTTTTTTGGAAATAAAGCAGTATGGATATTAGCTTTAAGTCCTCGTAAATAAACAATTACCCAGCCGCTCTTAGTGTAAGTTGCTTGGCTGGGTGAAGAATGTGGGATCTATTCGGAAATATAATTAGTATTCTGTTATAATCCCGCCGTTTTTTTGACCAGCTATAATCAGTAATACTTAGCCTATTTTGTAGAGAGCACCATGCCAACCATTCAGCCAGCCTTACGATCAAAACCTGTCGCCCGTATGAAAGCGGAACGAGGTTTGTTTTCATTCCCTAAATATTGGGCTGAATGTTTTGAGCCTGCGCCATTTTTACCTATGTCTCGAAGAGAGATGGATCAGCTTGGTTGGGATAGTTGCGACATTATTATTGTTACTGGTGATGCTTACATAGATCATCCTAGCTTTGGTATGGCAGTAATTGGCCGTACTTTAGAAGCCCAAGGCTTTCGCGTGGGGATTATTTCCCAGCCGAACTGGCACAGCAAAGAAGACTTTATGCAGTTAGGTGAGCCGAACCTATTTTTTGGTGTAACTGCCGGCAACATGGATTCGATGATCAATCGTTATACAGCTGATCGTAAATTACGCCACGATGATGCTTATACCCCTAATAACGAAGGGGGCAAGCGCCCCGACCGTGCTGTGACTGTTTATACTCAGCGTTGTAAAGAAGCCTATAAAAAGCCGGTTGTGATTGGTGGCATTGAAGCCAGTTTAAGACGTATTGCCCACTACGATTATTGGTCTGACAAAGTTCGCCGCAGTGTGTTGTTTGACTCTAAAGCCGACATGTTAATGTTTGGTAATGCAGAACGCCCATTATTAGAAATGGCTCACCGTTTTGCAGCAGGTGAAACAATCGAGCAAATGCAGGACATTAGGGGGACTGCAGTACTGCGTAAAGAGCCATTACCTGGATGGCAAGGTGTGGATTCAACTCATCTAGATAGCATAGGGAAAATAGAACCTGTTATTAGCCCCTATGAAATCATTGAAGATAAATGCGCAGTATCGTCTGAAGCTGAAAGACAAGCCGCTATTGAAGAGCAAAAAGCCCAGCCTATTGTAGTACAGCCGTTTACGTCGAAAACCCAAAGGGTAAAACCTTGGGATAAAACCTATGTGTTGTTACCACCCTATGATGTGGTGCGTGCTGAGAAAACCCATTACGCTCATACGTCTCGAATTTTACATAAAGAAACCAACCCTGGTTGCGCCCGTGCATTGGTGCAACGTCACGGTGATCGCATTGTGTGGATCAACCCGCCAGCGTACCCATTAGAAACTGAAGAAATGGACGCTGTATTTGATTTGCCTTATGCGCGCGTGCCGCACCCAAGTTACGGTAAAGCTAAAATACCTGCTTACGATATGATTAAAACATCGGTCAATATCATGCGTGGTTGTTTTGGTGGCTGTACTTTTTGCTCGATTACAGAACATGAGGGTAGGGTCATTCAAAGTCGCTCTGAAGAGTCTATTATTCGTGAAATCGAAGAAATTCGCGACAAAGTCCCGGGCTTTACTGGTGTTATCTCCGATCTTGGTGGCCCAACTGCGAATATGTATAAATTGCGTTGTAAGAGTCCTAAGGCTGAACAGGCTTGTAGACGTTTATCATGTGTCTGGCCAGAAATATGTGGCCACTTGGATACAGACCAAACTCCTACTGTAGAGCTATACCGTAAAGCACGTGATGTTGAAGGGGTCAAAAAAGTACTAATAGCGTCAGGTGTGCGTTACGATTTGGCTATTGAAGACCCTAATTATGTTAGAGAGTTAGTGACCCACCATGTAGGAGGTTATTTAAAAATAGCGCCGGAGCATACAGAAAAAGCGCCATTAGACAAAATGATGAAGCCGGGTATGGGCACATACGACAGGTTTAAAGAATTGTTTGATAAATACACTAAAGAAGCAGGTAAAGACCAGTATTTAATTCCTTACTTTATCTCGGCCCATCCGGGGACTGAAGATGAAGATATGTTGAATCTTGCTTTGTGGCTTAAAGAGCGAAACTTTAAGTTAGATCAGGTGCAAAATTTCTATCCGTCACCTATGGCTAATGCCACCACTATGTATCACACCAATAAAAACCCGATCCATAAGGTTAATCACAAAAGTGAAGTGGTTGAAGTGCCAAAAGGTGAAATACACCGCCGTTTACATCGAGCGTTTTTGAGGTATCACGACTCAGCCAATTGGCCTATGTTACGTAAAGCTTTAAAAGAAATGGGGAAAGCCCATTTAATAGGAAATGGCCCTAAATGTTTGGTACCAGCAGAGAGTCGTCATGAACTTCGTGGCAAAGATCAAAAACAGTATGCAAAACGTTCAGTTAATAAAGCCTATGCTAAGGGCAAGTCTAGTAATGCAGCCAGGGCTCAAAAAGGCTTAACTCGTTTTAGTGATAACCAACCTCATAATGAAGTAGCAAAAGGCGAGCAGGGAAATCACTCAAAGCCAAACGGTAAAAGGCGTAAGTCACGTTAATTAGGTTTTGTTGCTATCTTTACCTTCAATTGATTGGATTTAAGCTGGTATGGCAACTATTAGTTGTATTGGGCCTTGCCAGCTTCAAATTAGCATAGTTCAGGCGCAATTTATAAAGTTCTTAAAGTGAAAAACGTTCTCTTAAAAAGTGGGCTATGCCATCTTCATGGTTATGGCCTATTACGCCATGTGCAGACTCTTTAATTTCTGACTTGGCATTTTCAGGGGCATAACATTCGTCGGCCTCGGCAAACATACTTAAATCATTATCTCCGTCACCAAAACAAATGACTTTACTAGCGCCTAGCTTATTTTTTAAATTAGTTACGGCACTACCTTTATTAGCTCGTTTATGGTGAACATCCATCCACCAAAAGTTACCGCCTTGAATTGCTGGGCCAGAATAAGCTATCAGATTGCTATGGCTATTAAAAAAGTGCCACATTTTTTTTATGCCTGTAGCGTCTCCAATCATACTAATGTTGGTGACTTGACTGCCTGTAGGAAGTGTTTCTAATGGCAATAGTGTAGCCATGCTGCCTGCAAAGTACTTTTCGATAAGATCTTTTTCGATTTCATGTTGTATTTTGGCGTGAAAAATAAAATGCTTATGATGATTATTAATGACATTTATAAAGGGTGTAATCCCGTGGGAAAGCGCTACTTCAATAACAGTTGAAATTTCGTCGCTGTCCAGAAGGTTTTCCAGGGTGACTTCTTTCGAGTTAGGATCCCAGACTGTGACGCCATTATTGAAAATGTGGGGTAGGGTAAAGTTGTGCCCCTCAACAATGCGTTGTGCAGACAACATAGTACGGCCAGTAGCCACAGTATAAGCAATGTCTTTTTCCCCTAACAACTTTAAGGTTTCTTTAGTAAATACTGATATTTCAGAGGCATCGTTTAATAAGGTGCCATCTAGGTCGAAAAAAATTAACTGCATATTTATATCTGTCGCCTAATAATTAAAGGAAGTGATAGCTAAATCTATTTTTTATATTGTAATAAGTTTACTATGTATACACATATATTTGTCACCTTAGGTGAGAACTTAATTTTAGAGAGAATATATTTTAAATAACTGTAAGTTGATTGATCTAAGTTTTTTCGATTTCAGTATGACTTAATGTAACAACAAGCTTGCTAAAACCAAAACTCGCCTAACTGGCGAGTTTTTGCATTTTAGGGGGTTAGTAAAAAAGAATCATTTTTATTTTCGACTACCGGAGTATCAAATATGAGTAAACTTAATCGTCGCGATTTTATGAAGCTATCTGGTTCAGCCCTTATCGGTGTGACGCTAGGTGGGGTGGCATTGCATGCTAATGCTCAAGAGCGGGTTACGCTGGATAACCCTACGGCTGCTGCTTTAAAATATGTGCATATCTCAGAGATTGAAGGAAAAAACTGTGAAAATTGTCAGTATTTACAAGGAGAAGCTGGAAGTGAATGGCGACCATGTACGTTTTTTCCTAATAAGTTAGTAAGTTCAAAAGGTTGGTGTGCAGGTTGGCTTAAAAAGCAAGGTTAGAACAATTTGCAGCTCTTCATAGATGCTAGTGTTGACCCAAAAACAAAGGTAGGCCATGGTGCCTACCTACTATTATCAAGCCCCAATAGTGATTTATCTGACGCGAGAAGCGCCATAAAAACCAAACGCTTTGAACAAACAAGTTCTACTAAGTTGGAGTTACAAATTTTACTTTTCGCTCTAGACGAAATTAACACCTCAAGTCCTCATTCTACTATTTATTTAACTGTTTTTACTGACTCTCAAAATATTGTTAGTTTGCCAAAGCGACGAGATTCGATAGAGCAAAAGAACTATACAAACCGAGCTCAAAATAACTTGAAGCATCACCTGTTATATAGAGAGTTTTATCGGTTAACGTCTATTATCAATTGTGATTTTGTTAAAGTTAAAGGGCATAAAGCTGCTAAATATAAAGATGATATTGATAGGTTATTTAGTTTGGTGGATATCGCCTCTAGAGGCGCTCTTCGAACAGAGTTTTAGTATTATAGCCCCTAATTTTATATCTTGATGATTGACCAATGGAATCATCAGTTGTTTACTTTAAAATTTAATTCATCTCCTAACAGATCAAGCCAATCTTCAAGTTTAACGCTTACTATTTAAGCGATTCCTATGCCTCATGTTTTCAAATGTGCAAACAATGTGTAACAGCGACTGAAATCAGAACTTTAGCTATTTTGCTTAGTCCCATCAGCATAAAATATTGTAAAACGTAACATAAGTTGTTTGGAGAAGTAATGAAGTGGACTAAAGCGAGTTGGACCGATGCTCTACGATTGGTAGCCGGTATTGGTTTATCAGTGTTTATTTTGTCGTCATGTTCAAGTGGTAGTGACAGTAAGACAGGTTATATTAAGTTTTATAACGCATCACCTAATGCGCCAGAAATTTTCTTAACTGTAGACGAAAACCTTGACGATGATGACGATGACGAAATCGAAGTCACTTACGGCGCAATTGAATATACAGAGGTTAGCGGTAATAACTCGCTCGATACTGGTAACTATTACATCGAACTAGCTTGGCAAGATGAAGAAAGTAGTGACCGTTCTGATTTAGAAATCATCTATGAAGATAGCGTTAAAATCACCAGCGAAGATATCAAGTTTATTTCTCTAAGTGGTGATATTACCGAGCCAGACGTGCTCATATTTGATATTGAAGTGATTGACGATGACGATGACGATGATGATGATTTATTTAATATTCGCCTTCTAAATTTACATGATGATTACCAGTCAGTTGACTTGTATGCGTCTTTAGATAATGAAACTTTTAATGAAGCAGAATTTTTAGGTAATGTTAATTACCATGAATTGACTGACAACATGAAGTTAGATCAAGATCAGTACATTTTCTACATTACTTTGCCAGGTGAAACAGACGTTTTATATACCTCGGTTGATCAGGACTATTCAGTGGTGAGCCAGTACGTGATTGTTATACGTGACAACACGGGTGTGGGTTCTGCTGACTTTACAATCGATAGCATAGGTACAAACGGCATTACAGAACTTGCAGATGTGGATTCAGAAGCTGAATTTGGTTTTTATAACGCAATTTCTACCGATGACTACCTACCTGAGTATCAGGGGCAAATCGATATTGAAGTCACTTTAGATGACGATGGAGATGTAGTGATTGATGATTTGGAGAAAGGTGAATTTAGTGCTTCTACTATCACTGCTAATGGTGACTATTCCTTTGATGTAAAGAATTCAGCAGATGGCGAAATTTATATTAGTGATGCGTTATTAAGTCTTCAAGAAAACGCTGACAGCACCATATTTTTATACGGTCGCAAAGACGCAATTGATGATGATGAAGATGGTGTTACTGATGAGAACGAAGATGGCATAGTTGATGATTATGAAATTGTTATTAAATCACTGGCACTCACTAAAAATAGTAGCTCAAGTATTTATAGTCATGGTATCCAAGTAGTTAACTTAGCCGATTCAGACGATTTCAGCAGAGTTACATTTTACTTTGTCTTGAATGACGAAGTCATCGATACCGCTGATAATTTACTGTCGGTATTACAAGAAAATTCCGGATCATTAACACTGCTAAACAATACCTATGATATTTTCGCTGTGGCGACAATAGATGGAACAGAAACTGTACTAGATAGCATGAACTTGGTTCTCGATGAAAACAGTCAAGAGCTGTATTTGATATTTGAGCAAGATATAGATGCGTCTTCTGGGTTTAGCATGAAATTGATTAATCAGGTAGTAAATTAAGAATAACCTAAGCAGTTTATACAAAGGCTGAGGTTGCGTTTATCCACTCTTCCTCAGCAACTTCTTTTTTATCTTTTAATGTTACAACGTTCGTTAACGTTGAGTGAGTATCTGCCTAGATATTCGCTATTTTTGTACCTTGATTTTAGGCGCAAAGAGTTAAATAGCAGTCAGCAGGATGTCTAATGAAAAAAGCAATAATCGCCACAGTTTTCCCCCTATGTGGCTTGTATATGTCAGTTGCTTACAGCGCACAATATGAATTGGTTGAATTACCTGTCGCCGATCTCGGTGTTAACTCGTTTCCCGCGGCTATTAATGACGCTGGGGAAGCCGCAGTAAATCTAGATACACAATATAGTCCAGTAATCGATACCACTTTAATAGATTTTGAGTCTGCGGCCATAATTTTAGGGTTGGAAAACTTAGATGGTGTCCGAGGTGGGGACTTTAGCGATGACGACTATACTTTTCTTTATACGTACATAACTGCTAATGCTGAGAGTCAAACATTTCAACAAATTGCTAGCTTAAATAGTTACATTGCAACTGAAAACGGCAGTGAGCTGCTTAGAGGTTTTGACACTATTGATCCAAACACAGATGACTACAGAAATAGCGTAAAAACTCAAGTTCGTTCAATTAATGATTTTGGCTATACAGTGGGTAGTAGTCACGATGGCTTTTATACTGAAGACTACGTTAATGAAGACGTTGATGATATCACCTATGTAGTCAATGATTTTTATATAAGAGGCTTTGCACAAGTTGATGATCAAACCACAGAATTACCTCCCCCAGATACAACCGCTGGTGGAATAAGTGAAGCTTACGATATCAACAACAGCAACCAAGTGGTTGGATATGGCACCACTGTGTTCATCGATGATACCTATTCAACAGCAGAAGAAGATTGCTCAGATTCAACTGCCCGGGGTGATATTCCAGAGGTGTCATGCCTGAGGGCATTAAGTATTAGCTTAAGTAGTGGGGTGAGTTCTGCAGCTCAGCAAAGAGGCATTATTTGGCAATTAGATGAAGACGGTGACTTAACAGATACCTACACCTTAGGAATGTTAATTGATGAGCCTGAAGATTCTAGTACCTCTGTATATACCAGTTCTGCCGTAGCCATTAATGATTATGGTATAGCAGTGGGAGAGTCTCCTGATTATTATCAAGATACAACATCATTAACCCTAGCTGCAGCTATTTATGATGGGGATGAAGTAACAACGATTAATTATGATGAAGATGTTTACACTAGTACCGCTTACGATATTAATAATGACAACCTAGTGGTAGGTAACATCACTAAAGACGTTAACGGTACAACCCGTACTAAGTTTTTTGTCCATGATCTCGATAACGATATTACAATTTACCCAGACGATTTTTTTGAAGGCTCTTCGAGTATTGCCACATCTATAAATGACGATGGGTTTGTTGTTGGTTATGGTGAGTCTGAAGCTACATTAACGACCCGAAGAACAGAAGGCTTCATCTATGATTACAAAAATGATATTTTTCAAGGGCTTAATTCACTTTTAGAGTGCAATTCAGATTACGATATTGTCCAAGCTAATGGTATAAACGAAGATAATGAAATTGTCGCTACTGCATTAGTTTTAAAACCTGAAACTAATATTCAAGGTGAAATCATATTAGATGAATATGGTGCACAAACTCTGGTGGATACGGTTGTCGCAGTAAAACTAGTGCCTATTTCTGGGGGCTCTATTGATAACTGTGATGCATACGAAGAAGAGACGGTTCGCCAAGGCGCTAGTTTTCCTCTTTATCTTTCTGGACTGTTGCTTGGTTTAGTCTTCTTTAGGCGTAAATATATTTGCTAAGTATTTGCCTATAGAAGAGTATTATTTTTAATTCTCAATAAACACTGCGTCAGCAGGACTTATGAAGGTTTTTAAATAGTGCACCCACTTATTACTCAGGCCCATATCGATACGTTTCAACAAGATGGTGTGGTTTTAATTAAAGGACTCTTTAGAGCTGAGTTGGATCTTATTCGCTCAGGCATTGAATTGAATATGCAGACGCCAGGCCCCTATGCTGCAGAAAATCTTAGTAAAGGGGATACTGGTCGTTTTTTTGATGATTACTGTAATTGGTCTCGCATACCACAATTTGAAAGTGTAATTCGATACTCTGCCGCAGCTGAAGTCGCTGCTGATTTGATGAAATCGCAGCAAGTTCAGATTTTCCACGACCATGTATTAGTCAAAGAGCCTGGCACCACTAAAGCTACACCTTGGCATCAAGATGGTCCTTACTATTTTGTTGATGGCTGCCAAAATGTAAGTTTTTGGTCTCCGATGGATCCTGCTAAAAGTAATAGCTTGCGATGTGTTGCTGGTAGCCACCTTTGGGATAAGCAGGTTTTACCTACTAGATGGCTTACTGATACTAGTTTTTATCCTGATGATAAAAATTATATGCCAGTTCCTGATCCTGATAGGCAGAATATGGATATTAAAGAATGGGAGATGGAGCCTGGTGACGCTGTAGCATTTAACTACGGTATATTGCATGGAGCTCGAGGTAATAGCACCGAACATCGCCGACGTGCTTTTTCTCTAAGGTTTGTGGGTGATGATGCTAGATATATTGAACGCCCTGGTCCCACTTCGCCTCCATTTCCAGAGCATAATATGTTAACTGGTCAATGCCTTCGAGAAGATTGGTTCCCCATAGTTTTTCAACGTTAAATTCTTCTAAGAATCCACTGTTTGCATAGGTCAAATTTATTGCACACATATGGAAAGATATAGAATATAATTTCTATCAATAATACCTATATGACCAAATTATGAAAAAGGTATTAAAAATCAGGTAAACTACCGCGACATTTGTCCCTGCTAATTATGATGTTATTAGCATTTTGTAGCTAGAGAGAAGAGAGAGAGTAAGACGCATGAGCCTATATTTAGAATACGTTGAAGAGATAGAAAGCCGTAAAAAAGACCTAGGGCTAGCGCCTAAACCCATTGATAGTGCTGATTTGTTAGCTGAAATTATTGAACAAATTAAAGATACTTCAAATGCATATAGAGAAGATTCTCTCAACTTTTTCATTTATAACACCTTGCCAGGCACGACTAGTGCTGCCGGTGAAAAAGCTAAATTTTTAAAAGAAATTATCTTAGGTGAAGAAACGGTAGCAGAGATTTCTGCAGAGTTTGCCTTTGAATTGTTGTCTCATATGAAAGGTGGTCCATCTGTTGAGGTGCTTCTTGATTTAGCCCTTAGTGATGATGCCGCAGTTGCAGTTCCTGCAGCTGAAGTATTAAAAACACAAGTATTCTTATATGAAGCTGATACAGACCGCTTAGAAGCTGCCTTTAAAGACGGCAACGCAATAGCTAAAGAAATTTTAGAAAGCTACGCAAATGCAGAGTTCTTTACCAAGCTACCTGATATTGAAGAGAAAATCGAAGTTGTCACCTATATTGCAGGCGAAGGTGATATCTCAACTGACTTACTTTCTCCAGGTCATCAAGCCCACTCTCGTGCAGACCGTGAGTTACACGGCCAATGTATGATCACGCCTGAAGCACAGCAAGAAATCGTTGAGCTTCAAAAGAAACATCCAACTGCCAAAGTTATGCTTATCGCTGAAAAAGGTACTATGGGGGTGGGTTCTTCTCGTATGTCGGGTGTAAATAACGTAGCACTTTGGGCAGGTAAACAAGCAAGCCCTTATGTTCCATTTATTAACATTGCGCCAGTTGTTGCTGGTACTAATGGTATTGCACCTATCTTCCTAACCACAGTAGATGTAACGGGTGGTATTGGTCTTGACCTTAAAAACTGGGTTAAGAAAGTCGACGCAGACGGCAATGTTGTCACTGACGAAAACGGTGACTCTGTATTAGAAGAAGCTTACTCAGTAGAAACTGGCACTGTATTAACTATCGATAGTAAAGCTAAGAAGTTATATAACGGTGACAAAGAGTTAGTTGACGTGTCATCGGCCTTTACTGCTCAAAAAGTTGAGTTTATGAAAGCTGGTGGTTCATATGCTGTGACCTTTGGTAAAAAGTTACAAACTTTCGCTGCAGAAACCTTAGGTGTAAAACCAGCAAGTGTTTATGCTGCGTCTAAAGAAATTTCACATGCAGGACAAGGTTTAACTGCAGTTGAAAAAATCTTTAATCGTAATGCTGTAGGGGTTGCTTCAGAAACACCTCTTCATGCGGGTTCTAACGTTCGCGTTAAGGTGAACATTGTTGGTTCACAAGATACAACTGGGCCTATGACTTGCCAAGAATTAGAAGCTATGGCTGCTTCTATTATTTCTCCAAGTGTTGATGGTGCCTATCAATCAGGTTGTCACACAGCGTCTGTTTGGGACAATAAAGCGCAAGCGAACATTCCTAAGCTTATGGCTTTCATGAATAAGTTTGGTCTAATCACAGCTCGTGATCCTAAAGGCGTTTATCACGCTATGACTGACGTTATTCATAAAGTATTGAATGACATTACTGTTGATGACCGTGCAATTATCATCGGCGGTGACTCACATACCCGTATGTCTAAAGGTGTAGCCTTTGGTGCTGACTCAGGAACGGTTGCCATTGCATTAGCTACTGGGGAATCGGCAATGCCAATTCCAGAATCAGTTAAAGTAACCTTTAAAGGTAATATGCAAGGCCACATGGATTTTCGTGACGTAGTTCACGCCACTCAAGCACAAATGCTGAAGCAGTTTGGTGGTGAGAACGTATTCCAAGGTCGCATTATTGAAGTTC
Organism: Paraglaciecola marina; assembly: GCF_004360155.1. Taxonomy (GTDB): domain Bacteria; phylum Pseudomonadota; class Gammaproteobacteria; order Enterobacterales; family Alteromonadaceae; genus Paraglaciecola; species Paraglaciecola marina. The sequence goes on from NZ_SAIS01000007.1 coordinate 172,720, forward strand.
ATATCGGTACCCTAATGGCTGACCAAGCGTTTACGTTTACAGATTGGTCTGCAGAAATGAAAGCAAAAGCTTCTATATGTATTTCTAACAACGAGACGTTAATTAAGTCAATCGAACTTGCTAAGAGTCGTATCCAAATTATGATAAACAAGGGTATGGACAACGAAGCTGGTATGTTGGCCGGACTTATCGACTTAGCTGATGCACGTATCGCAGGTATTCAGTCTGGTGAACAACCGGCTCTTGCACCAGATGATAACGCTAAGTACTACGCTGAAGTGTTGATTGATCTTGATTCAATCTCAGAGCCTATGATTGCTGATCCAGATGTAAATAACGAAGATGTATCTAAGCGTTATACCCATGATGTTATTCGCCCAGTGTCTTACTACGATGGTAAAGGGGTTGATTTAGGGTTTGTTGGTTCATGTATGGTGCACAAAGGTGACATGCAAATTATCGCGCAAATGTTACGTAACATTGAGAAGCAAAACGGTAAGGTAGAATTCAAAGCGCCATTAGTTGTTGCTCCACCTACTTATAACATTGTTGACGAGCTTAAAGCTGAAGGGGATTGGGAAGTACTAGAGAAGTACTCTGGTTTCGTATTTGACGATGCTAATCCAAAAGCTGCTGCCCGTACTAAGTACGACAACATTTTATATCTAGAACGTCCTGGATGTAACTTATGTATGGGTAACCAAGAAAAAGCAGAACCTGGTGATACAGTTATTGCGACTTCAACCCGTTTATTCCAAGGCCGTGTTGTAGCAGATACTGCGGAGAAGAAAGGTGAGTCTTTGCTAGGTTCAACGCCACTAGTGGTTCTTTCAACTGTATTGGGTCGTTTCCCAACTATGGATGAATACAAAGCTGCGGTTGAAGGCATTGACCTTACTCGTTTCGCACCACCTACAGAGTCGATGACGACTAAGTATGATTCAGAACAAGCTGTTCCTGTAAAAGTGGTTGGCTAATGTAGCAATAACGCTATAAAGCTGTTTAAAAGGGCTAGTTGTGCAAACAACTAGCCCTTTTTCGTTACTTGTGTTTGAACTTTTTTAGGACTGGTGCCTCTGACACTTGTTGCTCTCTTTTGTGGAATAGTGATGGATACTAAGATGAACAAGATTATTGTGATTATGAGTGTGTTGGCCTTTCAAGCTTGTACGACTAAACAAGCTCAGCATTTAGTAGGTCATGCTTTAGCTGAGTCTGCTGATACAGAAGTTCGGTATGGGCAGTATCAATGTCGGACTTTACTTGCCCAATGTACCCAAGGAGATTTTCAAGAATGGGAAACCAGTGATAAAGAGATGGGCTGTTCTTGTAAAAAGTTGTAGGCTACACTGTCATTTTATTATTGGTGTGATTAGTTATGCGTGTTGTGTTTAATGTGTTTGTTCTGCTTTCCTGTTTTGTTCTTTTCAGTTCTTTTAATCTGCACGCACAAACCATTAGTTTTGGAGAAATCCAAGTAAAAGTTAATGGGAAAGCATACCAGTTAGAATATGCTGATACCTTTGAAAAGCGAGCTCAAGGTTTGATGAATAGAGAGTCTTTATGCGAAACCTGCGGCATGTTGTTTAAGTTTAAACAACCTAAAGTAGCAGGATTTTGGATGAAAGATACCTTAATTCCTTTGGATATTGCATTTGTTAAAGCTGATGGCACTATTACTGATATTAAGAGTATGAAAGCCCTTGATCTAAATTCTACGAACTCCTCTGATACAGTGCTTTACGCGTGGGAAATGAATAAAGGTTGGTTTGCAAAAAACAATATTAAGGTGGGAGACACTGTTGTTATTTGTGCTATCAATTAATTTGTAAATTCTCCAAAACTTGTCTAATCATTATCAGTAAGTGTCAGTTGTTGTAAAACAAGGTTCACATGTCGTATTTTCAATTAAATGCCAACAACTTAGTGAGCTTTTTGAGTTCACTATCAGAAATGCAAAATCACTTTTCCAGCTTTCAACATTTGAAAGTAGAGGAGATCACAAATGGCAATATGAACTTTGCTTTTGTAGTGACTAACCAACAAAGCCCTTCAGAGTCCGTATTCTGCAAGCAATCGCCTCCTTTTATCAAAGTAATGGGAGATGATTGGCCCTTAACCCGCAGTCGCATGACCGCAGAAATTCATGCTCTAGCTTATCAGGCAAAAGTCTCACCTAGCACAGCACCAAAGATGTATTACCAATCCGATGATTTATCTGTTGTGATAATGGAAAATTTACATCGCCATAGTGTTTTACGTGACGGGTTAATTAAGGGAGAGTACTTTCCAAAACTTGCCGAGGATATAGCGAGTTATCTTGCTGCAACTTTGTTCTTTTCGAGTGATTTTGGCCTAGATAGTCAGGCAAAAAAGGCATTGGTAACTAAAGCTGATAACCCTGATATGTGTATGATCTCAGAGGATTTTATCTTTACCTATCCCTTTGAACATTATGATATGAATGATTACAACCCAGTATTACCTCAGGAATGCATAGATGAGATCCAGAAAGATCCCATAGTGCGAGCTCATGTTGCCCAAATGAAATATCTTTTTTCTACTAGTAAGCAAGCTTTGCTTCACGGTGACTTACACACTGGTTCTATCATGCTTAATCAACAACAAACCTATGTGATTGATGCAGAGTTTGCCTTTGTTGGGCCAATGGGGTTTGATATTGGTGCGCTTATAGCAAACTTGTATTTAAGCTATTTCTCCCACGTTTATCGAGAAAGTGTAGAGGCCCAAAAGTATAGTATGTGGTTACTACAGCAAATAGAGTTGATATGGAAAGGATTCGAAACTAAGTTTAGCGAATACTGGTTTGACTCAGATAAGGCCTCTGATAATGTATTTATGGGGAAAGACCTTACTGGTGAGTGTCATAGCCGCTACAGGCAGATATTTTTGCAGCAGATATTTCAAGATACCTTGGGCTTTGCGGCATGTAAAATTATTCGTAGAATTTTAGGGATTGCTAAAGTGGCGGATTTTATGCAATTTGATGACTTAGCTTTTAGGGCTAAGTTGGAAGCCCATGGGCTTCTTTTTGCCAAAAAAATGTTACTGAAACGCAATGAGTTTGCTAGCTTTAACGAGCTTAATAAAGTCGTAAGTCAGATAACAAACGACCATATCTGAAGATTAGATTTACAAGATAACAATTTCATCGTCTTTAAGGTGCCCAACGATAGGGCTGTGTTCGGCATCTGTAAATGCTTTATCGAGTAAGTGAGATCGATAACCCACACCTTGCCTATAATTGGGGTGAGTAAAGATATAAGCTTGCTTTGAGTCAAGTGCTTCTACAACCCGTTTAGCTAACATACTAGCAGGAATTCCTGACTCCACTAATGCAGCAGCTTGACCCATCCCTCCCTTGGACTGCGCTTTAGTGGCCCCTTGTTGTTTGACGTTTTGGTACTCAGGCTGTAGGTTTCGAAGTGACTCATGGATACGGGTTTTAACAAATGCAGGGCAGAGTACAGACACCATAATCTTGTCTTTTTTAAGTTCAGCAGCCCAACTTTCTGACATAGAAACCACTGCCGCTTTAGATGCAGCGTAGGCACCTGAGTAGGCGACACCATTCATACCAGCCATAGAAGCAACATTGATTATCCAACCACCCTGACCATGAGCTTTAATTTTAGAGCCAACGGTTTGGGTGCCATTAACAACACCCATCACATTTACGTCTAACACCCATTTCCAAGTGTCGATTTTTGTATCATCTATGGAGCCTGGTAGGCCACCAACCCCCGCATTGTTAATTAGCATATGAATATCACCAAACTCGGCTTCTGCAGAATCAAGCAGCTCTAACCATTGCTGATACTGGGTCACATCTAAAGGGCAGGCTAGCGCATTAATACCTTGAGCTTTTAATTGCTGCTCAGCTTCTGCTAGCTGCGTTGTGTCTATATCACCAATAACAATATTCATACCTAGCTGACCAAACTCTATGGCCAGAGCTAACCCAATACCGCCAGCTCCGCCAGAAATTACAGCAGTTTTACCTGTAAATTGATTCGACATATATTTGTTCCTGTACCTTGAATGGTCGATAATTTGTTAGCAACAACTGTATGTTGATAGCTTTGCCTAGCAAACTTTATTTGGCTAATTGATATGGCTTCATGGTATGAATGAATAGTTTAAAATGGAGGTACCGAAGGCCTTAAATTATAGGCGAAGAGCTATTATTTAATGATGGCCTTCAAATTTAAACTTTGAGGTGCAGTGGCATTAATTGATGGTGTGAACGCCGTTTTCTGTGCCCACTAATACAGTGTCTGCGCCGCGCTTGGCAAACAACCCATTTGTTACCACCCCGACTATGGCGTTGAGCTTTTCTTCGAGCTCTACAGGGTTGAGTATGGTTAGATTGAAGACATCTAAAATCACATTGCCGTTATCAGTGATCACACCTTCTCTGTACTGTGGATCTCCCCCTAACTTTACTATTTCACGGGCTACATAAGAGCGAGCCATAGGTATGACTTCTATTGGCAGTGGGAATTTCCCTAAAATAGGAACTTGCTTTGTATCGTCTATGATGCAAATAAATTGCTTTGCCACAGCCGCAACGACTTTTTCTTGGGTGAGTGCAGCTCCACCACCTTTAATCATATGTTTATGCTCAGTGATTTCATCTGCACCGTCTACGTAAACATCAAGCTTATCAACTGAGTTAAGTTCAAATATTTCAATTCCTAGGGCTTTGAGACGCTTTGTTGAGGCCTCTGAACTAGAAACTGCACCTATGATGTCGTGTTTAATGTCGGCTAGTCCATCAATAAAGTAATTTACAGTGGAGCCGGTACCAACACCTACTATGGATTCGGGTTGAACATATTTAATAGCAGCTTGAGCCGCCGCTTGTTTCTTTTGAGCTTGTGTCATGACTTGTTTGGCTTAAAAGCGAATATTAACAATATTCTAACCTAGCAGAGTGACGAATCCCTAACGCAATTTGGGGTCTTGAAGAATTGTTTTGGTGTTGCGATACCATGTAATGGAATATCCCAGTAGTTTGCATCTAAAGCATCTACTTGTTGGCAGCTATGTGCTAAGCCAATAAGTTGTGTGTTTAAGTTGTATCGCTTTATCGGGGCTAAGGTGCGATCATAGTAGCCTCCGCCCATACCTAACCTGTTTCCTTTAGCATCAAATGCAACTAATGGGGTCATGATAAGCTCTATTTCTGCAAGGGGTATAATATTGTTAGTTGTAACGATTGGTTCTTTAATACCATATTGATTGGCTTTCATTGGGCTATTGGGTAGGTATTCAACAAAAACTAAATGCCCTTTTGAAAAAGGGTGCATAGCTGGCAGTAATACACGTTTGTTATTTTGCCAACAATATTCAATTATCTCACTTGGGTTAATCTCGCCATCGTTCGCTAGGTAAACAGCTACGGTATTCATTTTTTCTAGGTGTAGTTGCTTTTGACAAATATCTAGCAGTTGAATAGCTGCGTGCAGTTGCTGCTGGCGGGAAAGGTTTTGACGTTCTTGGCGTATTTGTAACCGTAATGCTTGGTGAGACATATCGACAATATCCAATATAGCTAGGCTACGTTTGATTTATTAAACGCAGCCTACTTAGTATGGTTATATTTATAGTTTGTAAGTATCTAAATACAACTTAGTTAAACGCTCGTTATCCACTTTAGTTGCAACGTTTACTAATTCTGCATTTAGCCAATCTGGGCTAGCAGTAGTGTTAGGTAGTGCAATAGAGGTTTGGCCTCTGTTTAATGGGTCTGTAGATACTCTGCCATGGCCGGTTTGCAACTCAAATAAACTTGGATCGACAAGGTGTGCAATAGGCATTGCATCGTGGAAAAAGCATACATCTTCTTCACGGTTTTGTGAGTAAAATTCCACGTAAAATTGTGCTGCATCATGAACAAAACCACCCAGTTTTTGGTTGTTTTGTTGTAACTGTTTTAAGAAATTAGGGCTGAATGGGCATGAGTTGGTTACATCAAGGCCAAACATGTTTAATTCCCAAGACGCGCCAAATACAATTTCTGCTGCGTGGGCATCATTCCAAATATTGGCTTCGGCAACAGGTGTCACATTACCTCTTACAAATGCGGAACCACCCATAATAGATACGGCTTTAACTAATTTGGGTAGCTCTGGCTCTAAACGCAGGGCTAATGCTAAGTTTCCTAGGGGACCAATGGCAACAACCGTTATTTCACCAGGATATTTACGGGCCATATCTACGATAAACTGCGCAGAACTGCGGGGGTCTAGCTCGCCTTTTGCTGCAGGGAAGTTAATATTTCCAAAGCCATCATCACCGTGAACAAAATGAGCATAGCTAGACTCGGGGCCCACCCAAGGCATACCCACACCTTTACAAACAGGAATATCCTTACCGGCTAAGTCGCAAAGAGTTATCGCATTTTTTGCTGCCATCTCAACGGGAACATTACCAAAAACAGTAGTTAATCCCAGCACTTCGATTTCTGGATGTTGAAAAGCAAAAAAGATTGCCATGGCATCATCGATACCAGGATCAGTATCTAGAATAATTTTGTGACTCATAGGATTAATTCTCCGTTGAAAACTTTTGGTGTTTTTGTCATTAGTATTATTGTTTTGCAAGAAAGCGGTCGACGTCTTTCTCATTAGGAATAGATTGAGCTGCACCATTTTTCATTACAGCTAAGGCAGAGGCAGCACAAGCTCTAGATAGCGCAGCGGTAGTGTCTGCGTGCTCGCTGTAGGCAGATAAAAAGTATCCAATAAAAGTATCTCCTGCTGCAGTAGTATCTACGGCATCAACTAAAAATGCGGGAACATCAATACTTTTATCTTTCTTGAGCATTCTCACACCTGCTTTGCCTAAGGTGATGAGCACTTCAGCATGTGACCAATCTTTGCGAAAGTAAGCTTCTATATCATCTAAATTACTTTTGCCTGAAATTTCTTCTGCTTCGACTTCGTTAACTATTAACAAGTCGATACATTCATGGGGTAAATGCTTCACTGACTCTGTCATAGGAGCTGGGTTAAAGGCAACTTTTAGGCCTTTGTCTTTAGCTTGTCGTAATACTTCATCAATACAGCTGGTTTCATTTTGAGTTAATACCCAATCACTTGATTTTACTTCATCGAGTGCATGCATCACGTCTTTCGGTGTTAACTCTTGGTTCGCACCACCAAACAATACAATGGCATTCTCGGCAGATGGTGTAACTTGAATAATGGCATGCCCGGAAGCTGATTCAGTACAAGATATGTGCTTACAGTTTATGCCGTCACGGATCATGCTTTGCTTGAAAGCAGCATCTGTTTCGTTAATTTTTCCAACGTGGCGAACATCAGCACCAGCTCGTGCTAAGGCAATAGATTGATTGGCACCTTTACCACCCAATAAACATTGGTATTCGTTTGAAGCTAAAGTTTCCCCAGGCTGAACGAAGTGATCTACTCGATAAACATGATCAATGTTGATAGAACCAAAGTTAATGATGGCCATAAAGTTGCCTTATTTGTTATGTAATATTAGTGAGCAATGGCCGTATTCTAACTGAATATTTTTAGACTAGAAATAAAGGCAACACGTATAGTGGCAAAATCTTAGTTGAAACCTGACCATATGGTCAAGTCTAAATTTTAGCTAGTTGCAGTAGAAGTCCACTTTAGGCAAAAAAATTACGTAACTTATGGAGTAAACTCGGTTTTTCTACATAGGGTTCGGTGTTTGTTAAAAACAAACGGACAGAAACGGTAGCGCCGTGTCCCCATGGCCACCAAGCAGCCATAATGCGGGTTTGGTTATTTAGGTTTGCTGCTAATAGTTTTTGCTTTTTTGCCAGTTTCGCAAAGGGACCTGCATAATGTTTAACTTTCGCTGGCGCTTTTCTAATGCTTTTTGCGTCCCAAGAGTCTGGGAATACCTGTTGTAGCGAAATTAAAACTTGCTCTTCCTTATCTACAGAGAACTCTGCAAGCATGACATTCTGAAAACTATCATATTTCCACTTTACAATAGGAGAAAGGGCGTCTATTGCATTTTTTCCGTGTACTCTCAATTGCTCTTCTTGATTCATCTTACTGCCTTCAAAATCCATTATGTTGACGAAGGGGTGCCTCCCAAAATGCCGCTGTCTAGTGTTCGCCCGTGAACCGAAAGTTCAGGGCGGAAGTATCATCATTACCTCAGGCTTCTTGGTACTAGCCAAGCTTGCACAATAGTAGTGGAATCAACTTCCTAGGTAAAAAGCATCGGCCAGGGACATTACTAAACTGGCTAACATTCCAGGAGGCTTAGAAAAATTATTGATATGTTGTTCTGACTAAACTCCAACATCAGCGCTATTATAATCTTTAAGTATAAGAATATACTAGGGGCAGATGAGCTTTCTTATACTTTTTAAAACCTAAAGTTTGGGTTGAGCAACTTGATAATGTGTGATTTAAACCTTTCACCAACTGGGTTTAATTTAGCGACAGTGTTAGCATAGGGGCTTGTTTATGGGGTGCTTTACTTGCGCTCCTCACCATAGAATTACAGAGAATTTATCTTGAACACTTCAACTAACCTTTTTGATACCCTTTCTGCTCTATTAGAGCGTAACGATATTTTAACCAGTGCTGCTGAAGTACAAGGAATGGTATGTGGCATGTTAGGGGGTGGTATGCCCCTAGAATGTTTAGATTGGATGGAACCTTTGGCTGATTTTATTCATCAGGGAGACTCTTTTTCTGCTGAGGTGCAAAGCGCTTTTAAAAAACTTTATGACGATACCTGCCAACAGTTGATAGAAAGTGATTTTGCATTGAGTCTATGTTTACCCGAAGACTCTGCCCCAATCAATGAGCGTGGCCAAGCTCTGCTTAGTTGGGTGCAGGGGTTTATGTTAGGTTTTGGTTTACATCAGGCGGATCTAACTGGTTGTTCCGATGATGTGAAAGAAGGCCTAGAAGATTTCGCTGAAATCGCCCGTATGGATGAAGAGATGAGCGAAGATGAAGAATCTGAACAAGCTTTGTTTGAAGTGATGGAATATGTGCGAGTGACAGCTATGTTATGTTTTAACGAGCTGGGTAAGTCACCAGAACAGCAGCAAGGTGAGCCAAAAACGGTTCATTAAGATGTAAGCAATCCATTATTTTTTTTTAGTACAGAGTGATGTTATCAATATATGAATACTACTGATTTTAGTGCATCCCAACAGCGCCTTATGAAGGCTATGTCACCGAATAGTATTGCCATAGTGCCAGCCGCTAGTTTAGTCACTCGTAGCAGAGACACTGAGTTTCCTTTTAGGCAAGACAGCTATTTTCAATATTTAACTGGCTTTCCAGAACCTGATGCTTACTTGGTTTTGTCTAACCATTGTGAATACAAAGATGGGCTGTCAGTATTATTTTGTTTAGATAAAGACCCCTTACAAGAAATTTGGCACGGCCGACGTTTTGGCCCTAAACAAGCTAAAGAGCAATTTGCAATCGATATGGCCTTTGCATTAGATGAGTTAGATGACAAATTACTAGCTTTAGTTGATGGCCATGAGCATTTGTATTTTGCCCAAGGTCATAACCCCCAGGCTGATGAGTTAGTTTTTGATGTGATGCAAGCGCTCCGTGCTGCGCCAAAACAAAGTAAACAAGCACCCTCTAGTGTTATCGATATTCGCCTTATTGTTGATGAAATGCGCTTAATAAAATCTGATGCTGAAATCCAAGTGATGCGCAAAGCGGCAGCGATTGCTTGCCAGGCCCATATTCGAGCGATGAAGTTTTCTGAAGCGGGTAAAAATGAATATCACCTAGAAGCAGAAATACATCATGAGTTTGCCATGCAAGGTGCTAGACACCCAGCCTATGGCACTATAGTGGGAAGTGGTGACAATGCCTGCATATTACATTACACAGAAAACAACCAAACATTAACTGATGGTGATTTGGTGTTGATTGATGCTGGGTGCGAATTGCAAGGTTATGCCGCTGATATTACGAGAACTTTCCCTGTTTCTGGTAAATTTTCTGTAGAACAAAAACAGCTATATGAATTGGTTTTGAAAGCGCAATTACAGGCATTTAGTGTGCTTAAAGCCAACAATACTATTCAGCAAGCTAGTGATTTAGCCATAGAAGTGATTACTCAAGGTCTGATAGAGCTAGGTATTTTGCAAGGTGAGCTTGCTGATAATATCGAGCAGCTTACTTATCGAGAATTTTATATGCATGGGTTGAGTCATTGGTTAGGGTTAGATGTTCATGATGTTGGGCATTATAAAGTCAATAACGAAGACAGAGCTTTAAAAGCTGGCATGGTTTTAACCGTAGAGCCGGGTATTTATATCGCGCCAGATGCAAAGGTAGACAGCAAATGGCAAGGTATTGGTATTCGCATAGAGGACAATTTATTAATAACCGAAAGTGGTTATGAAAACTTGACTCAAGGGGCTCCTAAAACCATTGCCGAGATAGAAAGTATAATGAGTCGTGGTAATTAACATATTTAAGGTCAATTAAACCCATGTTACATTTTGATATTGCCATAGTAGGCGGAGGAATTGTGGGGTTAACTCAGGCCCTAGCACTTGAAAAGTCAGGCTTGTCTATCACTGTGATAGATGCTCACCCCAGCGATGGCGATCCTAGTGGCGATCCTCAATTACGGGTAAGTGCACTGACCTTGGCATCTCAAAACATTCTAGAATCATTGGGAGCATGGCAAAACTTAGATAAGGGCAGACTGGCTTCTTATCAACAAATGTCAGTATGGGATAAAGACAGTTTTGGAAAAATAAGCTTTGATGCGAGCCAAGTTCAGCAACCACAACTGGGTTACATAGTTGAAAACCAGAGTGTCAGACATGGGTTATGGCAACAAGCACAGCAAAGTCAAAGTATTGAGTTATTAGCGCCTAAAAAAATAAGTCAGTTAGTGTTTGGTAAACAAGAATGCTTTATTAGCTTGGATGATGACACCCAGCTTAGCGCCAGTTTAGTTATTGGTGCTGACGGGGCTAATTCATTAGTTAAAAAGCTAGCAAATTTCCCCGATACCTTTTGGGACTATGATCAGCACGCTATAATCGCAACAGTAAAAACGACCTTACCTCACGGACATGTTGCCAGACAAGTCTTTACACCTTCTGGCCCATTAGCCTTTCTACCTTTGTGGGATAAACATCATTGTTCTATTGTCTGGTCGCAGGACGAAGCTCGGGCCGCCGAATTAATGGCTATGTCTGATGATGACTTTAATAAAGCCTTATGTGTTAACTTTGATATGAGCTTGGGTTTGTGCGAAGTGGTGAGTGATAAGCAGTCTTACCCACTTAAAATGCGTTATACCAGACAATGGGTTAAAGACAGAGTCGCCATAATTGGCGATGCCGCCCATACTATTCATCCTTTAGCAGGGCAGGGGGCGAACTTAGGTATACTAGACGCCGCGGCTTTAGCTGAGCATATAATCAATTTGGTTGAGAAAAATAAAGACTTTTCGCTAGCTAAAAACTTAAGGCCTTTTGAACGTTGGCGCAAAACTGAAGCCATTAAAATGGTGGCCTCAATGGAAGCTTTCAAACGTTTGTTTGCTGGAAGTCAGCCGATTAAAAAGGTGTTTCGAAGTGCGGGATTGAGTTTGGCTGAACAGGCTCCATTTGTAAAAAATAGTATCGTTAGACATGCGATGGGCTTAAGTGGTGAATTACCTGCGCTAGCAAAACAGGTGGCGCATAATCCCGAGTGATTATATGCCATATGAAATGAGTTTAGGTCTGTAGTTCAGGCCAAATAAGGAATAAAAATGTATAAAAAAATATCATGTATAACTTTGTTAATCCTACTGACTAGTTGTAGCACTATGACGTCTGAATCTACAAAGAAAGATAAAGACGAAAGTGATAAACATCTAGGGGTAAATGGCATGAAGGAGTTTGAAACTGACCCTACTGTTGTACTTCGTGAAACAAACAAGGTTAAGTGCCAAGAAGCCCGTATGGATATGGTTGATGCTGAAGCGAAAGGGGACGTGGGTGAAGTCCGTTTGGTCAAAGCTCGATTACAAAAGTATTGTGTGCCTGACGAATAAGCACCCATGACTCCAGGTATTAACTGCGCTAAAAAAGCCAAAGTGGCTTATCAAGTTCATGAGTATCAACATGATGCTTCTAGCCAGTCATATGGGTTAGAAGCTGCAGAAAAGTTAAATATTCCTTCTAAACGAGTATTTAAAACTCTAGTTGCTAAACTGGATGGGACAACCTTAGTTGTGGCGGTTGTGCCAGTGGACTCTATGTTGAGTATGAAGAGCCTCGCCAAAGCCTGTGCTGGCAAAAAAGCTGAAATGGCAGATAAGTTAGAAGTGCAACGTAGCACTGGTTATGTGTTAGGCGGTGTGAGTCCTTTAGGCCAGAAGAAAGCGCTGAAAACAGTCATAGATGAATCCGCTAACCAATTTTCTACCATTTATGTGAGTGCAGGGCGTAGAGGCATAGAGATTGAGCTTAGTGCTGCAGATTTACAATCTTTAACTCGAGCCTCATTTTTCAGTATTTGTCAGGCATGATTGAGCTATTTGGCTATACGTTGAGTTATCAACACTTGGCTCTACTATGTTTAGTGGCGTTTTTTGTGGGTATGGCCAAAGTGGGAGTACATGGAATTGTAATGTTGGCTGTGCCTTTACTTGCGCTTATTTACGGTGGGAAAGGGTCAACAGGCTTGATGTTACCAATGATGATAATGGCAGATGTTTTTGCTGTGTTTTATTATCACAGACATGCAAACTGGGGCTATCTAGGTAAGCTGTTTCCATCGGCAGCAGTAGGTGTAATTATCGGTACTTGGTTAGGCCAAATAATAGATGACCAAGCCTTTCGTAGTATAATGAGTGTGATTATCTTTGTTAGCTTAGCCATGATGATATGGATGGAAAAAGCCAATAAAGAGCGTATTCCTGATTATTTATGGTTCGCCCTGCTAATGGGGTTATTGGGAGGGATAACCACCATGATAGGTAACCTTGCGGGGTCTATTATGGCTTTATACTTATTAAGTATGCGTTTACCTAAAAATGAGTTTATAGGAACGGCAGCTTGGTTCTTTTTAGCCATAAACTTGTTTAAAGTGCCGTTCCATATATTTGGTTGGCACAGCATTACTGTTAATTCTCTTTTACTAAATCTTAGCTGCCTGCCATTTATTGCCTTGGGCGCTTGGTGTGGGGTGTGGGTGGTAAAACGTATTGCAGAACAAACCTATCGCTGGTTGGTGATAGCCATGACGGCTTTAGCTGCCGTATTTATGTTGTTTTGAGAATCGTGTATTTAAAAAGTTACTGAATTATCTCAGCTGCCTTAAAACAACTTCCGTTCTACCCATAAAATGCTTAATGCTAACACTAATGCCACCCATACCCAGAATTTGTTGAGGTTTTTATAATAATTGCTGCTAGCTATGTATTGATGATTTTTTAATACGTATTCAGTGGCGGCAATCGCTTGGGATTGTCGTAAAGCTTGCCAGTTTTCTTTGGAATAGACGTAGCCATAGGTATCCACTGTTTTAGCTGTGGAACTGCTTATTCGCTTAACGTTAGGCTCTGCTGATGCCTGTAATCTGTACCAGCCGCTCTGGTTAGGCCATAGAGTCAAACAATGCTTTTGGGGTTGTAATAACCGATTAGTCAGCGGTATCTCTTGTGGTTTTTGGGGATTAACTAAGATTACAAATGTAACTGAATTGGCATCTCCATACAGGCATTGTACAAATGAAGCGTCCTCAAAGTTAATGCGCTCAGTATCTTCAGACTGCCATTGAAGAGATTGATTAGGCCGAGCTAATTGCTTGAGTAAAGATTGCCAATAGTGACTATATTCACTCGTTTTCCCAGATGTTTGCCAACTATAGCTAGTATTTATCAAAGATAAGCCAATACTCCCTAGGCCCATATTTTGTTTAACCACTAAACTTTGACCCTTATTACCCGTAACTAATATTTGCTGGCTGGAGCTGCTTACGTCTGCTTTATTGATATCTATAGCTTCTTCAATACTGCTATCTGGCCAACTGGGAATACTAGAATAGCTGGCAATATCTAAAGGGGTAATCGACAGCTCATCTAACCATTCAATGTGTTCAAGGGGCCAAGAAGCTGCTAATTCACTATCTACTAAAATAAGTACGCCCAAACCTTGTTGAACCGATCTTGATAAGGCTTGGATTTGTTCAGTAGATAGAGCTAACACCGCCCGTCCATCTAGTATTATTAGATCAAAGCTTTGTAATGCTTTTAAATTAAAAGGCTCGCTGAGCTTTGCTATTTCATCATCATTGAAGTTGATGGCTTGCTGAATATCTTTGTGTTTACTGATTTGAGTGGCTATTAGCAGTTTAGTGCCATATTGACTCGCCCAATTAGAAAACTGGCGAGTCTCAAAAGAAGGGGCGGATTGTTTAATGAAAATCTGCAATGGCGTACTGGTGCCAACTGATATTGCTATGGGCTCATCAAGCAGGAGTCGACTGTCTGGGTTAGTTAGTTGTAATCGATACAGCCACTGCCCTTGGGTTTTCATTGGTGAACTTAAATTAAAGCTCTCACCAGCTCTAATTCTTTGTGTGGTTAGCACTTCACCGATAGGGTTGAGCAGAGCTAATTCAAATATTGTGGCTTCATTTGAGTTAACAGTGTCCCTTTGTAAACGTCCGGTTACTTCAAGAAATTCACCAACTGCTAGGGTTTTCTGAAAACTAATATCAACTAAACCTAGTGTAATCTGCTCAGGTGAAAAGTTTATATTTATTGCTTCAAGGATTTCAGGGGGCACCAGAGTATTTAAATGTTGCCATTGTTGTTCACTAAGGCCGCTGCCTAGTATATGCAGAGCCTGTAAAGGAGTGGCTTGATTGAATATTTGCACTGGGTCCTGAATCACTACACCTTCTTGCATGATTTTGTGACTGCTTAGGCTTTCGTCTACCGGCTTTAAAATGAAAATATTTTGCTCATCTTTCAGAGTATTAAGTTGTTCTAGTGATACGCCCTCGGTGATGAGTACACTGGTGGGTTGGTCATTTGTAGAAACCTGTATGTCTATTGCTAAAGCAATAATACAAAGGCTTGCCACAGTAGAGCTTAACCAAACTAGTAAAAGTCTAATTGGGTGTTTTTTCAAACGTAGTAGCGCAAGATAAGCACTAGCGCCTAGGGTGCATAGTAGTAATGCCAATAAAACCACAGCCATTAATGGGTTTGCTGCAAACGTTCCTAGGGAGAAGGTCATGGTAACTTCTCCTGTTTACTCTGTTGTATAAATTCGTTGAAATACTGCACTGTAGAGTTGTTAAGCAAGTAGGTTTTTGAATGGGATACGGGTTCGGCAATCGGTGCTGGTATGGCTTGCCATAATTTAGCCCGTAAATTTGCAAGGCACTGATTGCAGTTTTTTATTGGTAATTGAGCAGCCAAACTGATTTTCTCTAAGGTGGCAATAAATACAATATCTTCAGGTGAATTAGCCAATTGCTCTGTGAAGTAGTTCTTAACTAGATTTAAATTATTTAGTTGCTGTTGAGTCAGCTGTGTCGTCTGCTTGGTTGTAGTATGGCTGAGTAAATTTAATAGTCCCTTAATGGCCTCTAAGTTTGGTTTGCTTAGCTTAATTTGTTCGTTACGTTCATAGCTAAGTATTTCTGATAAGTCTCCTTCGTATCTTCTTTTATCTGATACTGGCGGCGGCTCAAACCCGAGTCGTTTAACGTAAATACGCTCAGCTCTTTTGGCTCGGTTTAAATATTCAAGAGCTTGGTTTTCAAAGGGTAAAGCTTTTGCAGGCTCAGCTAATTGTAAGTGCAGTTCTGCTTGCCACATGTTGGCAATAGAACGTTTCATCAAGGTAATTGGACTAGGCACACCACGTTTTACAAAGTTGCCATCATCTGTGGCGCCATGTGCATGACCAAACTGCTCTATAGCTTGACTGAAACCAGATTTATCATTTGATGACTCATGTTCGCTGTGTTGGTGTTTTCGAGATTCAGCTTCCTCACGCAGTGCTTCTTCTTGTTCATCTTGTTGTTCATGGGCCTCGAGTAATGGATGTGGCAAAGCCTTACTCTTTTCATGCTCATCATGGTGATGGCTAGGCCCGGCTTCCATTGCGTGTAAGGTAGTAGCCTCAAACTCATCCCCTAAAAATTGCCCATATTTCTGTTTAAGATCACTTTGCGCAGACCCTAACGCCCGAGAAGTATCAACAAAGCTTTTATTACTAATACTAACTTGGTTAGCAATTAACTCTTGGGTTTCAATAATGATTTGCCGCTGGCTTTTGAAATACTCAGGTACAAAATCAAGTAAAATACCTTCACTTTGTATGCCTTCTTGATCTTCTTCTAGCCATCTTACGATTTTGTTGGCTGAGCGAGTCAGTTGCGGTGCAGGCTGATTGTTTTTCCAGGCGTTGTCGTATGCTCTGACACTAAAATAAAGTTCATCTCCAGGTTGCATGCCTAAAGCAGATAAATCCCATTCCTTAAAAAACTCATTTTGGTCGTTCACGAGTTGTTGTGAGTCAAATACAAAGGCTTGATCCCTAAACTTTACCGACTCACCTGAACCACTGGCGATAGAGCCTAAAATCTCTACTTTACTCAGACCGAAGTCATCTTGAATTTGCACCCGTGTAACAAAGTGAGGCTCTGCATTTTTGGGGATTTCAATTATGGTCTGGGTTGGTTCAATAAAGCGTATGTTTGGAGGTGTATCTGCTGTCACCTCCAAGGTGAAAATGTCTGAAATAGCGTTTTGTCTATGGGTAATAAAATAAATGCCAGTAGTACTTATTTCAGAACTGGCAGTATAGCTAGTATCACTATTTCTCGTAAATTCGATTTGCTCTTGGCCTATTTTAAGGCCTAATTCAGAAGCTTGTATGTCTGATGATAATGTAAGCTGCCATGTCACATTAGAGCCAGTTACTAGTTGTAAATTAAAGTCTGTGGTTTCAACTTTTGGTAAACCAGTGTAAGTAGGTGGCTGAATTGAAATTACACTCGACTCAATCTTAATTGAAGCTGTTGACTCTACCCCTTGGGGCAAAGCTATGACTTTTGATGGGGCGCTAAGGGAAGACTGGGTTCCTACAAATTTGATGGCAATAACGGCGAGTAATACAAAAACAGTTATTGCAATGGCTATTGGCGCAGGGTAATGAGGCAGTTCAGTCGATAAATCTTTGGCGAGTAGCGCGGCAACTTTAGAGGTTATGCGAGCTTTTTGTAATCGTTGCAGTAAGTTCAAAGATTCATCTGGCACTACAATTAAATGTGCGCTTTCTTCACATTCAGGAAACTTTCTGTTTATGTGCTGTAAAACGGCTTTATCAGAAATCCTTTGGTATTTTGAGGTACGTGTTAGTTGCCAGCAAAATCCCAGTGGCATGCAGGCTAATATTACGTAAAGCCATATATTTAACCCAAGCGTTAAATAAAACCCAGCCCAAACTACCACTACACACACCAAACTATATGCTAGTCGCTGCAGTAATGCTCGTCTGCGTATTATGGTAACTAGCGCTTTGAGCTGGCTTTGGATTAGGCTTAGGTCATAATTTGAAGATAAACTAGCCATTCTAGTTACCTTCTACTTGTCTTGAGTGTTTATTAGGCCACTCACTCAATAAACGTTCGGTCATAAAAAGTATGACCAAAATTAATATTAACCATAGATGCAAAGACTGAGCATTGCCGGTATTAGTTTGTTGTTGATTAACTAAATCAAGATTCGGAAGTTCAGTTATTTGTTGATTCGAAAGCCTAGCGTTATCAGCAAACCATTGCTTAGTTTGCGCTGCAAATAGCTTGGTGGCTAAGGTGAGTGGGAAATCAGCTTGGGTGTAACCTTGTAGTTGTTCACTGCTTATTATGCTTGTTGCTGAATTAACTAACTCTGTTGGCAAAGGTGCATCTGCCAGATAAATAATATGGGATTGTTGTTGGCTTAAATCTAAATCTTCCTGTACCAAGCTAGAGTCTAAGTACTCAATGTTCAAATCTAGCGGCAGGGTAGTGGCCAAAGCATCTAATGCGCCGCGAACATAAAGTAATTGTTGCTGGTAGTTTGCGTCACTAACAATAGTTAATGAGGCTGTAAGCTTGGTTTCAGGTAAAGTGTTTGGTAAAGACTTTATGTGCCATTCAATTGGGTTAGTGATTGCGACTTTTTGCCCTGTAAATTGGTTTAGCCTGTTCGTGGTATAAAGCTGTATTTTCTGAGCTTTTGGCAAGGTTTTCGATATCTCTGCCAGATTCGCCCAGATATTTAGTGGTGGAGTGGTTGTTGAGCTAGTGTCCCCTTGAAACGCTAATAATGCCTTTGATTCAAGTTTTCGTTGCGATAAAGACTGGTTCAGCCCGTCGATTATAAACAAGCGAGAGTTCTGGCTAGAGTTTAGATCTTCGAATAATTGTTGTTTTTCAGCATCACTACTTTGGGCTAACCAGTCATTACTAACTAGCACTAAGTTTGCACTTGTATCGGCATTTTTACTCCAAACCAGTTGTGCCAAAATGGCGCATGCGACTAGTAGCATCAGTAACCGTAATATCAATAATAACCACTGGGTCAACCGAGCTTGATTCAGCTGTGGCGAGTTTTTAACTTTGATTAAAGCAATATGTGCAAATGGGACTAGTTTGCCTCTATGTTTACTCAATAAATGGATGGCGATAGGAATTGTTAATGTTAATAACCCCCATAAATAATAGCTTAATTCAAAAGTAAGGGCTAACTTATCCATTGGCTAGTCCAGAATGTAATAAGACTAGATTCATAGCACTTTTTGCCTTGCCGATAAAAATTGGTGTAGGGTTTTATCCAAAGGTTCGTCAATATTTCCTTGAATATGTTGGATGTTATTCGCCGCAAGGCGCTCACTAATGCTTTGGTTCAATGCCAGTCTGTTTTCTAAATAATCTGCTTTTACATCTTTCGCTGAAACTAAAACTTGTTGTTTGGTTTCTCTATCTTCAAAGCGAATATGGCCTTGGTAAGGGAATGTAATTTCATCATTACTTTCAAGTTGTAATGCCACTACTTCGGTCTTGTGGCTTGATAAACTCCCCATGAAATCAAAAATTTCATTGTTGTGTTCATAAAAATCACTGACCACAAATATTACCGCGTTGTGGTGCATTTTAGCCAAATGGTTTTGGATGATAGCGCTATCTGGGAACACATCACCGGCCTGCACCTCACTTAATTGCAGTAAACATTTTTGCCATTGCTGTTTACCGGGTAAAGCCGGTAAAAAGTTTAGGTTTTGGCTAGATAAACCCAGTAAGCCTAAACCGTCGCCTTGCTGGTGGGCTATGTAAGCTATGGTGGCTAAGAGATGCCTAGCATAGTCAAACTTGTTCCACCCTTCCTTAGAATGAGAAGCTTGCTGTAACATGGATGCACTGGCGTCTAATACTAGCCAGATGTTGATGTTACTTTCTCGTTCGGCTTCACGAACAAAATATCGGTCTGATCTCGCGAATAATTTCCAATCGATATTAGATAGGGCATCGCCAGGTTCGTAGGCTCGATACTGACTAAATTCAATACCTGTGCCTCGCTTTACACTGTTATGTAATCCATGGAGAAAGCCTTGGGCCACAGTCTTAGCGACTAAAGGCATATCTTTTACCCGTGCCAGTACCAAAGGGTCGAGAAACTGTTCCATAATTTACTGGGCAGACGTTGTGAAAGGGCCGCTTGGTAAAGGAAGCTCTTTCAGCAATGCATCAATCACCAATTCTGTAGTGATGCTTTGTGCTTCTGCTTGAAAGCTCAGAAGTAACCTGTGCCTAAGTACCCCGTGGGAAATGCTGTGTATGTCATCTAATGTTACTGCAAAACGTTTATTCATTAAGGCATTAGCCTTGGCGCATAAGACCAAGGCTTGGCCGGCTCGGGGGCCAGCTCCCCAGCGGACATATTTTTTAACTGAGTCTGATACGCTGTTGTCAGGGCGAGTGTTGCGTGTCAGTTGATTAATATAAATTAGTAAGGGCTCGGCAATGTCTATTTCCCGTACTAACTGTTGTAGTTGTATTATGTCTTGAGCGTTTAACATTGCCTCTGGTGCTGATGACTTAGTGCCAGTGGTACGACGTAACACCTCCATTTCTTCTAGTTCAGTGGGGTAATCCACACTGATAAACATTAAGAATCGGTCTAATTGTGCTTCTGGTAAAGGGTAAGTTCCCGCTTGTTCAACTGGATTTTGAGTGGCTAATACAAAAAATGGTTTAGGCAGAGAATAACTGGTGCCCCCATAACTGACGATCTTTTCTTGCATGGCTTCAAGTAAGGCCGCTTGGGTTTTAGGCGGGGTACGATTTATTTCATCAGCCAATAAAATATTGGTAAAGACTGGGCCTTTCTGAAATTTGAAAAAACGATCGCCAGTTTCATGGTCTGTTTCAAGTATTTCAGTACCTATAATATCACTTGGCATTAAATCAGGGGTGAACTGCACTCGCTTAAAGTCTAGCTCAAGGGTTTGCGCTAAAGTATGCACCATAAGGGTTTTCGCAAGCCCCGGTACACCTTCAAGTAAGCAATGACCACCAGCTAAAATACTCACTAATAGCTGTTGAATAACCTGCTGCTGGCCAACAATAACCTTACCAATTTCATCGCCTACATTGGCGAGTTTAGCGAGTAGTAGTTCAAGGTCTTCTTGGGTTATAGGTTCTTTGTTCATCATCACTCTTATTATTTTGTATTTGATTTAACGTTTGGGTTAGGCGCTATAATATTGAATTAGGCTGTCATGGCATAGACCACAATATTCACCGCAAATTTAGTATTGTCTTCTCTTAGCCAGCGTTTGTTGCGAAAATCGTAATCCCATTCACAACCCAAGTCTTTATTACTATACAGTACTGCTATACGGCCATTTATCTCGATGGCTTTGAGATAGTTATGAACTATATCGTCGCCCCAGCCATTTAATTCCACTGAGGTATTGGGCGGGCCATCAAACTCAAAAAAAGACGAGTAAATTGCATGGTCATTGGGGATTTTTTTAAGGGCTTCAGCACCAAATATCTTACTCATTTCAGCTTCGAACGTGCGGGCAAACATACCGTCGATATCATGGTTGCAATCATCTACAAATATAAAACCACCGTTTTCAACATATTGTTTAAAGTTCTGTTTTTCTTGTTGGTTAAATTGAACCAACCTATGACCTGCCATATAACAAAACGGTGCTGTCAACATGCTTGGATCGGATAGCGGAATAATTCGCTCTTGAATATCGACCCGAAGACTGGTGTATTCAATCAGTGAATTAAGTACATTTGCAGGCATACGCTCATCTACTTCCCAATCTCCAGATTCATAACTCAGGCGAGTGAAGTAAAAGTCATAATCATTATTTTGGCTAAATGATACCTTCGGCAAAGCCATGGTCACAGCCAAAGCACAGGTAGATGATATAAATCGACGACGATTTTTTTGCATATTGGTCAACAATTAACTCATCAATAGATGTTTGAAAACCCAAGGCTGCATGCAACCTTGGGGGATTTTACTTATACTGCGTCAGACAAACTACTGAAGGTAAAGTCTCTGATTTTCATCGGAGGGATCATATGACCATCAATACGTTCAGGCTTACCTAAGGCTTCGATATTGTTCAACATCACAATTGGACTTTCGTTAAAACGGAAGTTTTTAATAGGATATTTGATCTTGCCATTTTCGATGTAAAACGTGCCGTCACGAGTTAACCCTGTGTATAGCAAGGTTTGCGGATCTAACGCACGAATATACCAAAGACGAGTTACCAAAACCCCTCGGCGAGTACTTTTTATCATGTCTTGTAATGATTCATCTCCACCTATCATAATGATGTTTTCACCACGAGGCACGTATGGCATGCCGGTTTTCTTTGCCCAATAAGGACTGTTTGGCATATTTGCAATAACGCCATCTTTTATCCATTCAGTTTTAGCTAATGGATAGCCATTGCCACTAAAAGGCGCTGTAGGCGCAATAGGATGTTGTGGATCAGAGTAAATATTGACTCGCTCATCAAACATTTTTTGGCCAAGCTTATTTTTAGGGGCTTTTTCTGAATCCTCGCCATCTTTGGCTTTGTAACTTAAGAAGCTACGGCCTTCATCTGCACTGCGTTGCTCGAAACTTCTCATCATGTTACGAATTAAGCCAACGCTTGCTGCTGGTTCAAGTATTACCGTGTATTTACCTGGCTCCATGGCTTTAGCATCAACTGAACCCATTGATTTTGTGATAGCAATATCAGAGGCCTTAGCTGTATCGAGTAACTTATAGTCACTAAAGTTGCGGGTTGCCCAGCCAGAGCCTTTGCCATCTTCGGTACGTATGGTTACTGAAAAGTCTACATCTGTGGCTTTGTTATATGCGAATAGGCCTTTGTTGTTCATTATAGCGCTGAAGGTAACAGCCTCTTCTAAAAATCCAGCTGCAACTAGCTTGTTCTTTTTAGATGGAGTAATGCTACTCGCCGCAGCCTCTGCTCTGTCATCGGGTGTGACGTTAGCGGTAGACTCAAAGAAGGTTTTTGAATCAGAGTACTTTTGCTTGCCAAATAAAGGCATAAGTTCTTCGTTTTCTGGAGCGAGTTTTGCCAGTTCTTCAGAGCGACGAACGACTTTCTCAAGTGATGCGTCATCAAACTCATTGATTGTGGCTACACCCATACGTTTGCCAAATGTAGATTGTACAATTAGTTCTAGGTCGCTCTCTTCACCTGCTGTAGACACAGTGTTGCGGGCATAACGAATGTTGCCTCCAACTTTACCTTCAAGGTTACATTCTATCTCGTCGGCTTTAGAGTATTTCAATACTTTAGCCAGCAAGGTTTTCGATTTTTGTTCAGATAATATAGTCATGATGATCTTTCCTCTAATAAGTTGCTGGTTTAAACATTACGTGCAGTGTTAATGACGTTAATGTCGTTGAATCTGGTTGTTGGGCAACCATGAGACACAGCGCTAACCTGTGAAGGTTGGCCCTTACCATCGAAGAACGAACCACCTACTCGATAATCTGATTTACCTGCTAATTGTGTACACTTGTTCCAAAACTCTTGGGTATTTGATTGATAGGCAACATCTTCAATTTGATCGACGATTTTGCCGTCTTTGATTTCATAAAAAAGCTGACCTCCAAATTGGAAATTGTAGCGTTGTTGATCAATTGAGAACGAGCCTCGACCCGCAATGTAGATACCTTTTTCTACATCTTTGATGACATCTTCAGCTGAAATATCTTTTTCATTTGGTTTGAGAGAAACGTTAGACATACGCTGGAATTGCACATCACGCCAACTTTGAGAATAACTACAGCCGTGGGATTCGTTTTGGTCGATCATATGAACTTGATCACGGGTAGCTTGGTAATTGACTAAAATACCGTCTTTTACTAAATCCCATTGTTTGGTTTTGACACCTTCGTCATCGTATCCCACATTACCCAAAGAATAAGGCTGAGTTTTGTCTGCGAACAAATTAACTATATCTGAGCCATACTGGAATTTACCACTTTTCCATTTATCCAATGTGGCAAAACTGGTTCCGGCATAGTTGGCTTCATAGCCTAGTACTCGATCTAATTCTAATGGATGACCAACGGATTCATGAATAGTAAGCATCAAGTGAGCTGGATCTAGTACAAGATCGTATTTTCCTGGCTCTACTGATTTTGCTGCTAGTTTTTTCTTAAGTTGTTTACCAGCAGCTGCAGCATCTTCTACCATATCGTAGGAGTTGTTATACCCTACACCCGCACCTGATATTCTAACTTTATCTTTTTCAAGACCATCTAAATATTCAAAGCCCATACCAACGGGGTTACCCAAGGCATTACGTTGTTTAAAGCCATTCTTACCAATGCCTGTGGCAAAGAAAGGGGCCCATAATCTGTGTATGTCTTGGTCTATGTATGAACCATCAGTAGAAGCAAAGTATTTTTGTTCGTTAACTAAAAACAAAATAGAAGTAATATAGTTTGCACCATTAGACATAGCAGCGTCGTTCACCGAAAGCAGTAAATCAACCTTGTCTTTGATGGGTACTTCCATGGCGTTTTTCTTAATTGGAGTTTGCCAGCTTACTTCGCCCACACCTTTTACTGGAGCTAATTTAACCGGAGAGGTTTGAAACTTGGAGTTTGCCATGGCAACCGCTACAGCACGCTCTGCTGCTTGAGCAACGCTATCTGGAGTCATGTTTGACGTTGATGCAAACCCCCAAGTACCATTTGCAATAACGCGTACGCCAATGCCGGCTGATTCAGTATTCACTATGTTATCCACGCGGGTTTCTCGTGTGGTTACAAATTGGTTTAGGTAACGACCAATACGCGCATCAGCGTAAGTTGCACCTTTAGCTTTTGCAGCGTTTAATGCAATATCAGCGAGTTTCTTTTTGTAAGCCACATCCATTGGTTTATCTAACATTTGATCTGCGGATACCGCAATTCCAGATAGTGGTAGCATTAACGCGCCCATACCTGCACCGCCGATTTTAATAAAATCGCGTCTTTCCATTATTTATTCCCCTGTCGTAATTTGTTGTGTTTGTTTGGCCTCATTTGTTATGTATTTATTGAGGCTTTTTGACCTGTATAGTGTATGGCAGAAATTAAAACTCACTCAATAGTTGATTGCTTTTTATTTAAATTTATTAAGTAACAAAGCGTTACATATTGAGGAGAGAGTAGTCATCATACAAAATAATGACCATAATGGTATTGTTAAAATGACTTAATTTAGTAATAAAGTGTTGTGGAAATAAGCGTTTGAACCGGAATTAAAGCCTCCTGGATAATGAAATGATATAATCTTTAGTAAATTCTCTAGCCATTCTTGAGCTCCATTTGAAAAACCGTTTTGTTAACTCTTCAAGAGTGGCCCCAGCAGGGCGCTCATCTAAAAATACTCGTCGTAATAAATCTTCGCAACCCATGGGGGCCGTGCGTACGTTTAATATTGAGGGGCTAACTCATCAATGTAAGGGGGTGGCCCGAGCCGATGATGGTAAAGTGACCTTTATCGCAGGGGCTCTGCCTAAGGAAACTGTAAATGCACAAGTAGTAAAGTCTAATCGTCGATTTGATGAAGCAAAGCTAATTGATATTGAACAACCCAGCCCTGACAGGGTAACCCCGCCATGCACTCATTATGATTCTTGTGGTGGTTGTAGTTTTCAGCACTTATCAGTTGAACAACAAAGATCATCTAAAAAACAATGGTTGCAGGGGCAATTAAGAAAAGTTTGTGAGCCTGATGATTTGATTTTATTAGCAGATTCTCCTTTGGCTTATCGGCGCCGAGCTCGCTTATCGGTGCGAGTGATTGAAGGTAAGTTGTTGTTAGGCTTTCGTGGTCATGCTTCTAATAAAATTGTATCTATTGATAACTGCATTGTATTAACTCCAAAATTGCAGTTGGTTTTTACGGCTTTGAAAACAGCATTATTTCAAGACAGTGGGCTGGCTCAAATTTCAGGTAAATTAGGGCATATAGAGTTGCTCGAAGATGATAGAGGCGTATCTGTACTGTTTCGCTTAACCGCTACTCTCGATACTGAAATTCAAGAGAAATGGTTAAATTGGTCACAGCAACAGCACCTAGAGTTATATTGGCAGCAAGCAGGTCAAGACCGAGCAGTAGTAGCACCTGCATCATTGAGGCATTATCATGTTGAAGAACTAATACTTAGCTATCATCCCCAAGACTTTATTCAGGTTAACGCCCAAATGAATGCTCAAATGGTAGCCCAAGCTATGGCCTGGCTGGCTCCAACCAAAGATGATGTAATCCTAGATTTATTTTGTGGGGTTGGGAATTTTTCATTACCTTTAGCTAAGCGCGCTAAACAAGTAGTGGGGATTGAGGTACAAGCGAGTATGGTAAAAGCGGGCATCGCTAATGCAAAGGATAATGGATTAGATAATCTGTCTTTTATAGCAGCAGATTTAACTCAAGCCACTAATAAAGATATTGGTTCGTTAGGGGTAACAAAAGTTTTATTGGACCCACCAAGAGCGGGCGCATTTGAGTTTTTACCTAGCTTAGTAAAGTTAAAACCAAAAAGTATTTTGTATGTATCTTGCGATGCGGCCACCTTAGCCCGTGATGCAGAATACTTGCTTGATAAAGGTTATAGGGTAAAGTGCGGGGCTATGATGGATATGTTCCCCCAGACCGCTCATCTTGAAACTATCTTGTTATTTTCACGGAAAATAGGTAAATAAAGTTAGGTGACTTTAGATTTTGTGAGTAAAAATCACGCTATTTTTTTAGGGAATCGGATACACACGAAATAACCGTTTCCTTTTATTATGTTAGCAGAATGCTGAGTGTTATTTGGAATAAAGATAACGCTACTCTCTGTTATTATTTGAGTTTCTTCAGCAAACTCTAATTCCATTGCAAAATCACCTTCAGCGATAATAATGTTAATCTCGTCTTCATTCGGGTGTAAGTGACTTGAGCAATATTTCTCATGATTGGATTTTGCGTCAAACTTGTGCATGGCGACATGAATTGGGCAGCTTTGCGGGACGTATCTAGTGAGTACGTTACTTAGGTAATGGTTTTCATCCCATTCTTCTTTTCTTTCTAATTTGGATATTGACCACATAAGTCCATTTATGCCTATTTTTATTATAATGAGAGTTAAGTAGCTTGAAAAATGAACATAATGTCAGTTTTTTATATAATTCCATAATTAAATCTTTTTGAAAAGATTTAAAAAGCAGAAAAGTTGCATGATTCGTTAGGTAATAAATATTTTTGCTCAATTGGTATAGTTAACGCTCTCTGATTTTCTTGGAGAAAGAATTTTTATAGGGTCTAATCAACTCTATAAATAACCGTTAGCCCTTCTGGAATTTTGATATGTGCCGGTAAATAGGTCACTGTATTTTTATTATTTTTGACATATTCAAGCATTGTATCTGGAGATTCAATTTCTATTGGGGGCTTTTTTCTACCGCCAAATTGCATTTGTGCCCAATAGGATTGAATTCGCGATTCAGTTAACCCAACTACTTTGGTATTAAATATAAGTCTTGCTTCACTATTTGGTTTTAGCACCACAGGCTTTAAAGTAAACTCTGAGCTACTTCGCATAAAAATATCTCTTACTTGGCGCTTGCCGATATTTAAGTCAGTATTGTCTGTATTTGCTACGACTACAATCCCTATAGAGTTAGCATAGAAACTTTGTAAAGCTAAAACTACCAGTATAAATTTGATAAGGTTGGTCATCAGAATACCCACTCCAAACCGATTTGATACAAGGTTGCCTTGCGATCAAAGTCGGGATTAGTGATATCTTCAAAGAATGAATTCTCATCCTGCTCTCCACTTAAATAAGTGACTTCTGCTTTAGCTGAAATGTTGTATTTTAAATCCCAACGTAAGCCAATAGTTAGAGATTCTAAAGTATACAATGGCAAGTTTTGTGTGATGCCATCGTAGATAAACGATAGTTCGGTTAACTCTTCGGTGACATATTTGGGGATCAAGTTTTCAGGAATATTATATGAACTATCTGAATTTGCGTAGGTAATATGTACCTGAAAAGCATCAAAATTATAGCCTAAGGTCAGGTAGTAAGAGTCGAGTTGAGGAACTACCAAAAGCTCAGAGTCAATCTTTACCCACTCAGCAGCGACAAAGTAATCCAAAGTGTCATAATTCACACTCGCTTGATAACCTGTCGCTGCACCATTAAACCTTAAGGATTCTGCATTTTCCGGGTAACCTGCATATTCTAATATATCTGAAAATTCATTAAAGCCAGGGAAATCAGCGAAGAAATCTGATGATTGGGTTATAGAAGCTCGTGCTGAGAAGTTACCCCTGTTAAGAGTAAAAATTATCCCCTTTATTTCATCTACCTCAATATCAATGTTCTCGCCGGCTCTTGAAAATTCACCACTATAGGTGCCGTAATAAGCTTCGATATCAAAATTTAGGTCATTAAAGTTAAACTTGTAAGTACCACTGGCCCCTTCATAATTTGAAAATAAAAAGCCACTGTAAACTTGTTGAGGAGGGGATATCCAAGGATAAGAAAATCCAACATCTATAACGTCAGTGTAACGGAAAAAAGGTGTTCGAAGTTTGCCAAATTTAAATAGCCAACTATTGTTGGGTTCGTAGGTTAGGTATAGCCATTCTATACCCGAATCTCGTTCGTCGCTTGAGTGTGCTAATAATTGACCAGAAGCACTAATGGTGTCTGTAATTAATAAATCAGCCTGAATAGCTAATAGAGATTGCTCAGAAAAGCTCACTTCATTTGAGTAATTGCCATAACTGGCATTTGATTCATCAAGATACCCGCCTACAACACGTGCAAAGCCACTTATATTAACTCGTTCATTGAGCTCTTGTGCAGCAAGCAGTGGCTGAACCAAAAAGTAGATTAAAACAAGAAGCAATTTACAGTAATGACGGTTTGAAATAATAATGAGTTCCTTCAAAATTAACTAACTCAATAACAAAAATAACACTGAATGTTCGCCTTTATCGGCTCAAATTGCAAAAAAATTAGTTCATTTCATGTCATGAGTCAATTTTGACTGCCATTGTCTTTAAACTCTGATGTTAAAGTTATATCGATAAATCATACTTTAAATGCAGGCTAGGCTTGAATTGCTTTTAAAATTAAAGGGGTTAAATCTTCTGGTAATATGACCTTTCCTGCTAGCACAAAAGAGTGAGCTTCATCAGACATTTTTCGCCACGTCTTTTGAATAATCGTTATCCATTTTTCTTCGCTATATTCGGGATGCTTTTCTGCAAACTTCAACATGTAGTGCTCAATAAACACTAAGCCTGCAACATCTTCAAGTAATTGAGTATCTGAATTGGATTTCATCGCTACTTTTGCAACTGCATGCTGTGCTCTTAAAACCGCATCTTCTGCAAACCCTACTTGCGTCATAATCGCTGCTACTTTGTTTGCGTGAAATACATAAAGGTCGCTGCGCCATTTATGGTATCCCTGACGGTTCATAGGGTAATTACTGCGAGGTGATTGCCAGCGCTGAATATGTTGACCACGCACGGCTAGCTGCATCACATGGTCAGCATCACTTTTGTAGCGGCTAAGCATGTCAGACATACGCTGGCCGTATAACAACTCTTTAGGGAATTCTTTACCGCCGGTAGTCTCAACATTAGGATCTTCACTATTAGCTTGGTCAATTAGAATTACAGCTTGTTCATAAGGGGCTTGGTTCATAATGCTCTACCTTTAAAAGAGGCTTTTATCTTTGCTGCTACTTTAACTTGAACCTCAAAAGTATACATAAATAATTTGCCTGTAATTTTTACCGATATAGTAACTTACTTAGTAGCAAATATAATGCAGCAGCAAGAAATAGCCCTACAAACCATGCATATCCATAGATAACATCAAATATAGGCGATATTGAGTCAAGTATCCCAGCGGCATGTAAAAATCCCGGTAGATTGGGCAGTATGCCTAAGGTGAGAGCGCTCAGCCCCGCCCAGTTCCAACCATTAGAGGCCCCATATTCTCCATTGTGACTGAATAGAGCAGATACGTTCAACTGGCATTTTCTTAATAAAAAATAATCAGCTAACAAAATACCGGCTATTGGACCTAGTAACGCTGAATAACCTACTAACCAAACAAATAAGTAACCTCCAGCTGTTTCGAGTAACTTCCAAGGAAAAATAGCCAGCCCAATTCCTGCTGCTATGTAGCCACCTAGTTTAAAATTAATTATTTTAGGACTTAGGTTAGAAAAACCATAAGCAGGAGCAACGAGATTAGCCGCTAGATTTGTGGTGAGAGTGGCTAACACTAATACTGCCATGGCAAATACGACGCCCATGCCACCCATTTTTCCCGCAAGTACGATCGGATCCCAAATAGGCTCTCCGTAGATCACCACAGAAGCTGAGGTGACGGCTACACCGATAAAGGCAAATAAAGCCATGGGGATAGGCAAGCCAACAGCTTGGCCTACTATTTGGTCTTTTTGAGATTTAGCAAAACGTGTAAAATCAGGAATATTCAAAGCCATAGTCGCCCAAAAACTCACCATTGCTGTTACACCTGCAATGAATACAGGCACAAATTGGCCTTCTTTTTCAGCCCCTGCCCCAAACTTAGAGGGCACAGAAAGCATTTGTCCAAACCCCCCGGCTTTAGAATACGCCCAATAAAGTAATGCTAAGCCCATCGCAATTAAAAATGGGGCCGCAAAGCTTTCTAGCCAGCGAATTGATTCTGTTCCCTGTTTGATAAAATACAAGTGCATGGCCCAAAAAATAACGAAGCAACATAGTTGCAGTAGATTGATACCAAAAAATGGGAGCGGGGAACTGACTAAAGCTTCAGCCGTTAGGCTGTTTATAATGACATACAGGGCAGAACCTCCCATCCAGCTCTGAATTCCAAACCAACCGCAGGCAACTAAACCTCTTGCTACCGCTGGAATTCGAGCGCCCTTAGTACCAAAAGCACTTCTTAATAAAACTGGAAAAGGTACGCCGTATTTTGCCCCTGCGTGACCCACTAAAACCATGGGAACCAAAACAATGACGTTGCCTAACATCACAGTAATAACAGCTTGCCACCAATTCATGCCCTCTGATACTAACCCAGAAGCCAACATATAAGCGGGAACACACACCACCATTGCTACCCATAACGAAGCAAAATGTAGCCAGTTCCAAGTGCGGCTAGCGTTGGTGGTAGGGGCTAAATCCTGATTCCAGAGATCGGCATCATAATTGGTATTGTATTGGTTGTTATCTTGTTGCTGCATTTTTTAACCTTTATATAAACGTTTTCTTTTAAACTGAAACTGTTAAAACCGAACTTACAATTGAATTAACCGACTAGGTGAGTAGCCGGTTATTTAGTTCGCTCTGTGGTTAAAATTTACGTTCAACCGTTAAACCAAACGTACGTGGTTTGGCGTAGGATATTTGGGTCGTGCCATAGAATCCTGTTACGTCAAAACCAATGATCTCGTGATCCGAATCAAACAGGTTATCCACATATGCCACTAAACTCCAAACATCGTCAGTCCAAGTCACTCTAGAATCTGCTTTGATATGGGATTCAATTTCGTGGGCTGTGAAATTACGAGCATTGTGGAATGTCTCTGATTGATAGGAGCCACTAATTTGAGCCGCTATGTTTCCTGAATCCAGATCCCAATTGTATCTAAGTATCACCGCTGCTTGATATTCTGGTGTAAAAGCGGGTTTTGTATCTTTAAAGACACCGTCAGCTACTTCTAAGTTTTCAACCGTGGCGTCTGTATAAGATGCACTTAATATCACATCTAAGCTTTTACTTGGCGTTAAGAATAGTTCAGCTTCAAGTCCTTGAAAGCTTGCTTCTTCGTTAGATACGACACCAGAGTTATTGACCCAAGAAAATGACTGATAATCAGTGTAATCGTAATTATAAATACTGGCATTGAACACACCTGCACCGTCCCAAAGTTCAAGTTTCATTCCTGCTTCTATGGAAATTAAAACTTCTGGGTCATAGCTGCTAAACCCACCAAACAATGGGGCATTAAAGCTTCCGGCTTTAACACCTCGGTTCACACCAAAGTAGTAGAGGTTGTTGTCAACTGAGTATTCCAGTTGTAATTTCGCCGACCATAAATCTTGATCGTTATCTTGATCATACACTTCAAGGGAAGCACTGCTGGTATCTATTTCGACTACTCGGTCATCTGTATTGGTATTTTGATATACATTGCCCAACATGTTTTTATTTTCTTGCATGAGGCGTAAGCCACCCACAAGTACATAGTTATCGTTAAAGGCGTAATCAAATTGACCAAATATTGAGTAAGAATCAGTGCTCAGATCTACTAGGGTGTTGTTCTCTTCGCCACCAAGAAAATAAGCTGTAGGTGAAGCGGCTAAACCTTGACTGTAATCAGTGTCTATACCTAAGTAATATAGCCCTGCTACCCATTGCATATCGTCGGTTTCACCAGAAAAGCGCAACTCCTGGCTGATTTGAGATATTTCACTATAAGATTGAAAAATTAACTCTGGTGAAGCAGTTTGGTCAGAGTCTAGGCCGATTGATCGTTCAAAGTATTTGTAGTCAGTCATAGAAAAGAAATCGACACTATCAAATCCGTATTCTAGGGTGGCAGCTAATCCTTGAGATGATATTTTATTTTGATCATCAAAGGCGAAGTCTTTATTCACCTTCTCACCTGAACCATCTGGGTCAAAGTTACCGTTAAAGTCCCCCCCTTGTACCGGTCTAAATGGGTCACCATTAAAGTTACCGTCAATACATTCACCTAACTGAATCGTGTCGCAACCAAGTGGATCATCAGCTGCATAAATCACGTCTATTACGTTACCATTGGCATCTTTAACTTCTGTGGTGTTGATGACTTGGTAGGGGCCTTCACTTTTTACGGTATCAGCCCAATTAGCGCTTAGTAGTAAGCTACCATTGTTGCCCAATGAAAAGTCTAATTGTCCGCGAATGGCTTGGGTATCATCATTGTAACCATCTTGTCCGCCACCGACAGAGCCTGCACGGATGTCTGGCTCAGCTGAGTCTTCGTAGACGTTTTCAAGAATTTCACCTTGAACATTGCTATATAAAGAGAGGCGCCCTGCTATGCCATCGGTTAACGCGCCAGATACTGCGGCTTCTAAGCGGAACTGTTCAAAGCTGGCAGCAGTAAAATTTGCATAAGCTTCAAAATCTTCGGTAGGCTTTGCGGTGATGGTATTGACTAGGCCGCCTGTGGCATTACGACCAAATAAAGTGCCTTGAGGCCCTTTTAATACCTCAACTCGAGCCACATCAAACAGTCCAAAGGTTTGCGCCTGAGTACTGGCTAAATACCCTCCGTCTATATATACAGCTACTGGGGTTTCGGCCATATCTGCATAATCGTTTTGCACCACTCCTCGGATATTGAAAA
This sequence comes from Paraglaciecola marina, assembly GCF_004360155.1. Classification (GTDB taxonomy): domain Bacteria; phylum Pseudomonadota; class Gammaproteobacteria; order Enterobacterales; family Alteromonadaceae; genus Paraglaciecola; species Paraglaciecola marina. The sequence goes on from NZ_SAIS01000007.1 coordinate 205,729, forward strand.
TTGCTCTTTGCCCTCCAATATCACCTGCTAAAGATACCCCAGGGGTGTAGGCAATTATTTCGGTACTTTCATCTAGCCCCAAGGCTTTTAGTTGTTCACCACTAAATGCGGTAACAGCGATACCCACATCACTGATATTTTGTGAGCGTTTTTGTGCGGTAATTTCTATTTTCTCTAATACATTTTCAGCACTATATGCTAAAAATGGAGTACAAAGTAATCCTGTGACTACTATCGCAATTGCACTTTTACTAAACTGCCTATATTCCATTTGTTCCTCTCATTTATTGTTTTTTTAGAAAAATCCCAACGGGCATTTAGTTGTACATAGTTATTTATGTGTGTCATTTGAACAAAACGTACTGCTATAAACCGATTCATCAAGGCGACGACCAGCTACAGCATCAACTGGGCCAAGGAGTGAAAGTTAAATTAAAACAATAGGTTAACTTATTTTTAGAGTGTTAATTTAGACCTTTTGGTCCAATTTAGTTCATTGTTGCTGTATTATTGAACGGTACTGGTGCATTTTTCCGCAGATTAGCTAATTGAGTTCAGATTTTTGAAGTGTGCAGTCTTTCTTTTTAACTTGTAACTAAGCCATATGTTTGACTATTCGCCAGCCTAATTTCCCTAAAAACTAATTGGATAATCAGACAGCCTGATAGAGGCAAAACAACTTTTTGTTAACTGTATGAATGCAGGGCTTTAGGAGCTTGTTTGTAAAACACAATGGGTTGTGGTGAACGAAGTGCATAAACTTAGTGTACGAATTACCTGCACCGTCGCTTTGCAATGCCTTGTTTGCAAAGCACATAAATGACGAAGTAATCATCCCCAGCACGCGGATCAAATACTTAAACAAAGTGAATGCTTCTAAAAAACAAACTTACTTGAATGTTTTCCAGTCTATCGATAAAGACAACAACAACTCTCTAAGAGATAGTGCCCGTTGCTGAGAACGGCCTTTATGATTCCAATGGTGGCCGCAACAAGCTGCGGTTAGTATGGCTTTGCTAGGTTTGAGTAACTTAACATTTAGTACTTCAATTTGACGTGGGCTATCTTCAAGAAACGTACCGTTAAAAGCGAACCAACCAAACTTATTGGCGTGCAACTTTGCGTTTTCAAGATCGATTCTGTCTACTGAATCCAACTCAATATGTTCAGCACCTAGGGTATCCACGTGAATAGGAATACAACGACCAATTTTAACATTGTCAAAATACCATTGCTCGGTTTTATCGGCATCTGCTTTACCGGCCATACACTTTGCTGCTTGTTTGGCTTGCCAACTCGCATTGTGTAAATCCACTTCTAGAGGAGAGTCATATTGCAATAAGCTGTAGGCAGCTCGCTTAATATGATGTCTAAGGCCTGCTATTTTACGTTGTAATAGACTGATGTTGTTGAATTTTTGTTGGGATAGGCTGGCTAGCTCACGTTCGTAAAGGGCATTACACAACTCGGCAAAATGCTGCTGACGCTTGTCGTCAGAAAATATATCTACCTGTTTTGATGAGGGGGTAAGCATGTTTTAAAAGTGTATATATACAAAAATGGCCAGCAATAGCCGGCCATTTTATACTCTTACGGGCTTTAAATGCAGTTTTTTTGCAGTAAAAAGCAAATCTAGGATTTACTGACCTTTAATTTCAGAACGGCCATTGTATTTTACTGCGTCACCAAGCTCTTGCTCGATACGTAGTAATTGGTTGTACTTAGCTACACGGTCTGAACGACATAGTGAACCTGTTTTAATTTGACCTGCAGCGGTACCAACTGCTAAATCCGCAATAGTTGCGTCTTCAGTTTCACCTGAACGGTGAGAGATAACAGCTGTAAAACCAGCATCTTTAGCCATTTTAATAGCCGCTAATGTTTCAGTTAGTGAACCAATCTGGTTAAACTTGATTAAGATTGAGTTACCGATACCGTTTTCAATACCACGGGCTAAAATCTTAGTGTTTGTAACGAATAAATCGTCACCAACGATTTGGACTTTATCACCTAACAATTTAGTTTGGTAAGCAAAACCTTCCCAATCTGACTCGTCTAAGCCATCTTCAATTGAAACGATTGGGTACTCTTTACAAAGCTCGCCCAAGAAGTCTGAAAATTCGTTGGCAGTGAATTGCTTGCCTTCGCCTTTAAGGTCGTAAATACCTTTTTCTGCGTCGTAAAATTCAGAAGCGGCACAATCCATCGCTAATGTAACGTCTTTACCTAATTCGTAACCTGCAGCTGCAACCGCTTCTTTGATTACCGCAAGTGCGTCAGCATTTGAAGCTAAATCAGGTGCGAATCCACCTTCATCACCAACAGCAGTGTTTAAACCTTTTGCTGTTAAAACTTTCTTAAGTGCATGGAATATTTCAGCACCCATACGTAGGGCTTCTGTGAAATTAGGCGCGCCAACTGGCTGTACCATAAACTCTTGAATATCAACGTTATTATCTGCGTGCTCACCACCATTGATGATGTTCATCATAGGCACAGGCATGCTGTACACACCCGGTGTCCCATTTAGGTCTGCAATGTGTTGATACAAAGGAATACCTTTGAAAATTGCTGCCGCTTTAGCTACAGCTAACGATACTGCTAAAATAGCGTTTGCACCGAATTTTTCTTTATTTTCTGTGCCGTCTAGATCGATCATGATTTTATCAATGCTAGCTTGATCTAATGAGTCTACGCCGATAAGTGCTGATTGAATGTCTTCGTTAATGGCTGCGACAGCTTTAAGTACACCTTTACCTAAATAACGGCTTTTGTCGCCATCTCTTAATTCTAGGGCTTCACGTGAACCGGTTGATGCGCCAGACGGTGCGCATGCACGTCCCATTGCACCAGACTCTAAATATACATCTGCTTCTACGGTTGGGTTACCACGTGAATCCATAACTTCACGGCCAATAATTTTGCTTATCTTTGACATGGTTGTTGCCTTACATTATTAAAAAATGAAAAGGTCGATTCGATCGACCCAACTAATTGTGACTCTTAAAATATTCCCCTGCGGCTTTTACAAAGCCTTCAAACAAAGGATGACCATCTCTTGGGGTCGAGTTGAATTCAGGGTGAAATTGCCCTGCTACAAACCAAGGGTGATCGGGTACTTCTATTACTTCTACTAAACGTTTATCTGTAGACAGGCCTGTAACTTTTAAACCCGCAGCTTCGATTTTTCCACGTAAATTGTTATTTACTTCGTATCTGTGTCTGTGGCGTTCGTATATTTCAGATGAACCGTACATTTCGTGAACTTTACTGCCCGGTATTAGATGACATAACTGACTACCTAAACGCATGGTGCCACCCAAGTCAGAGTTTTCACTACGAGACTCAGTGCTACCTGCTGCATCTAACCATTCGGTAATTAAACCGACAACAGGATAAGGTGACTCTGGGTCAAACTCAGTGCTGTTGGCGTTATCCATACCTGCTACGTTACGGGCATATTCTATAAGCGCCACTTGCATACCTAAACAGATACCTAAATAGGGTATTTTGTTTTCACGGGCATATTTTGCTGCAGCAATCTTACCTTCTACACCCCGTTCGCCAAATCCTCCAGGAACGAGTATGGCATCAAGCCCCTCTAATATATGCTCGCCTTTGCTTTCAATGTCTTGAGAGTCAACATATTTTATATTAACAGCAAGGCGGTTTTTCAAGCCTGCATGTTTTAACGCTTCATTTACAGATTTATAAGCGTCGGGAAGTTCTACATATTTACCCACCATACCAATTGTTACTTCATTGGTTGGATTAGATTCAGCGTAAAGTACTTGTTCCCATTCTGTTAAGTCTGCCTCTGGGCACTCTAAACCGAAGCGCTCGGTGACTAACTCATCCATACCTTGTGCTTTTAACATAGCTGGTATTTTGTAAATGCTGTCAGCATCACGTAATGAAATAACCGCTTTGTCGATAACGTTGGTAAACAGCGCTATCTTAGAACGTTCATTTGAGGGTAAAGGGACTTCTGAACGACAAACAAGAATGTCAGGTTGTACCCCAACCGAACGCAACTCTTTAACTGAGTGCTGAGTGGGTTTAGTTTTTACTTCACCAGATGCTGCAAGATAAGGAACTAAAGTGAGATGCATAAACATGGCGCGGTTACGGCCTACTTCAACACCTAACTGGCGTATTGCTTCAATGAAGGGTTGTGACTCTATATCACCAACCGTGCCGCCAATTTCAACTATTGCAACGTCTACACCTTCAGCTCCTTCAATTACGCGGCGTTTTATCTCGTTAGTAATGTGTGGAATAACTTGAATGGTGGCACCTAAGTAATCACCGCGGCGCTCACGTTTTAGGACTTCTTCGTATACTCTGCCCGTGGTGAAGTTGTTGCGCTTGGTCATACGGGTACGAATAAAACGTTCGTAGTGACCTAAGTCTAAATCTGTTTCTGCACCATCGTCGGTTACAAAAACTTCACCGTGTTGTATCGGGCTCATGGTACCCGGGTCTACGTTAATATAGGGGTCAAGCTTTAACATGGTGACCTTGAGGCCCCGTGCTTCTAGAATTGCAGCAAGAGAGGCTGCTGCAATACCTTTTCCAAGTGATGAAACCACACCACCTGTGACGAAAATATAATTTGTCATAAGAACCCTAGTATAGGCGTTTTGAATTGAATAGATTTCTGTAAAGTTGGTTTGAATTTCTTATTATTAATTAAGAATAAACCATTACCGGACGGGGGCGTAGTATAAACAAAACTGCTTTCACAGACAAAGAATAATCTAAAATAAAAGACATATGGTATGTCAATTTTGTGAACACACTAATTCAGAATGGAATTTATCCTATAAGTGTATAAATGGCTCGCCCCAAACCACCTACGATTAATATCACGTTAGCGAAAAAGCCTAAAATAAAGCCAGCAGCTCGTGCGCCAGGATCTTTTACATAGCTAAAGTAGTAGATAGGTCGCCCTATTAAGAATAGCACACCAATCGCGGCCCCTAAAACTGGGCTTGCAAAATAAGCAAACACCCATAAAGCAGGGATAAATACAATGAGTTGCTCTAACGTGTTTTGTTGTACACGGTACATACGCTCCCACGTTGGGTTGCCAGTAATAGCCGGAGCCTCAACTTCATATTTTTCACGGCCCATTCCCACTTTAAATGTAAAAAATAGATATTCTAACAATGCTAACAGGGTAACAATCGCAGGTAATTCCAAGGCAGTCTCCTTTTAATCTTCTGTTGCTAAATTTTTAAGTTGGTATAAATACTCTAAAGCCTGCTTTGGGCTTAAATCATCTGGATTTATCTGTTTTAAACTTAAACGTAATTCATCTATGGAATTGAGAAGGTCAAGTTGTAGCTCCTTTTTTTGAGGAGCAACAGGATTATCACTCGTTTGGCTCTCTAATTCTATTAGTTTGCGTTTTGCTTGTTGGATCACACTTTTAGGAACGCCTGCTAATTGTGCTACTTGCAAACCGTAACTTTTATTGGCTGCGCCCTCTTGAACTGCGTGCATAAAACGAATGGTATCTTGGTGCTCAACCGCGTCTAAATGCACATTTGCAAGTTCAGCTAGGGTCTCTGCCAACTGAGTTAATTCAAAGTAATGGGTTGCAAATAATGTATATGACTGCAATTTGCGGGCTAAATACTCGGCACATGCCCATGCTAAAGAAAGACCGTCGTAGGTGCTAGTACCTCTGCCGATTTCATCCATCAGAACTAAACTATTAGCGGTTGCATTATTCAGTATATTGGCGGTTTCTGTCATTTCTACCATGAAGGTGGAGCGGCCAGAGGCTAAATCGTCTGATGCGCCAATCCTCGTAAATATGCGGTCAATAGGGCCGATTTGCGCGTTTTCTGCCGGAATGAAGCTACCTATGTAGGCCATTAAAACTATTAAAGCAGTTTGGCGCATATATGTAGATTTACCTCCCATATTTGGCCCTGTTATTACTAACATCCTGCGTTGAGGATTAATGGCTATGGGGTTGGCGATAAAGGGGGTATTCATTACATTCTCTACCACAGGATGCCGGCCTTTCTCAAAATGGATACCCGCATGGGGGGTTAATTCTGGACAATGATAGTTAAGGCTTTCGGCGCGTTCAGCCAGATTAGTTAATACATCTAATTCTGCCAAAGCATCTGCACTTAACATTAACCGAGATAGCTCAGGCAAAAGTATGTCGAATAATTCTTCGTACAAACGTTTCTCTAAGGCTAACGATTTACTTTGACTGGTTAATACCTTATCTTCGTGTTCTTTTAGCTCTTGTATGATGTAACGTTCATTATTTTTAAGGGTTTGACGGCGCACATATTCAGCAGGCACTTGATCAGCGTAATTGCGGCCTACTTCTATAAAATAACCATGAACTCGGTTGTAACCTACTTTTAGGGTTGCAATACCGGTACGTTCCTTTTCCCTTTGTTCTAATTCATCAAGATAATCTGTGGCGCCTTTAGATAGAGCTCTTAGTTCGTCTAACTCCTTATTGTACCCAGTCTTGATAACACCGCCGTCACGTATTAAAACAGGAGGCGTTTCTTCCACGGCTTGGGTCAATAAGTCGGAAAATGCTGGGAACTGGCTTATATCGTTGGCTAATTGCATTAAACCTGTATTGGCTGATTCAGCAGATTGTTCGGTAACAAAATCCTGAATGTCGGGTAGTAATATAAAGGCTTGTCGCAATCTTACAAAGTCTCTGGGGCGAGCTGAGCGCAAGGCCAAACGCGCTAAAACTCGTTGCATGTCACCCACTTGTTTTAGAGAACTTTGCAATTGCGGGTAATCACTATTTAACAAAGATTTAATGTTTGCTTGACGATGTTTTAAAATTTTGGTGTCGGTTAATGGGCGGTGTAACCATCTTTGCAATAATCGGCTACCCATAGGCGTAGAGGTTTTATCTAACACGCTGGCTAGGGTGTGATCTCTACCGCCAGCTAAGTTTTGAGTGAGTTCTAAGTTACGCCTAGTAGCTGCATCCATGAGTACCGTATCAGACTCTGTCTCTAGCACTATGTTACGAATGTGAGGTAGGGCGCTCCTTTGGGTATCTTTAACGTATTGCATTACGCACCCGGCGGCGCAAAGTCCAATCTTACTGTTGGTGACGCCAAAACCGTTTAATTCTTTGGTACCGAATTGTTGGTTTAATTGAGTACATGCGGTGTCGAAGTCAAACTCCCACTGGGGTCTGCGTCTTAAGCCTTTGCGCTGCTCAATTAGATGAAAAAACTCAAAGTCTTCTGGGTATAGCAACTCCGCAGGTTCAGTGCGTTGAATTTCGGCGATTAGTGCGTCTAAATCTTGAGGTTCACTTAACGCAAAGCGTCCGGTGGATACATCTAAGGTGGCATAACCGAAAAACGTTTTGCTTTGTTTTTTTATGCTCACCACAGCAGCAAGAATGCTGTCTTGTTTGTCTTCTAATAAGGCTTCATCTGAAACAGTTCCTGGAGTGACAATACGCTGAACTTTTCGTTCTACCGGGCCTTTACTAGTAGCTGGGTCACCCACTTGCTCAACTATGGCTACCGACTGTCCCATTTTGACTAAGCGAGCAAGGTAATTTTCAACTGCATGATAAGGTACGCCAGCCATGGGTATGGCATTACCGCCAGATTTACCCCGGGCAGTTAACGATATATCTAATAACTCAGATGCTTTTTTAGCATCATCAAAAAATAACTCATAAAAATCCCCCATACGGTAGAACAAAAGTATATTTGGGTGTTCAGCCTTAATGGTTAAGTACTGCTGCATCATAGGGGTGTGTTCGGAGGATTTAATCATGTTATTAATATGGGTTCTTTTGGAGTTGTTTGTTGATTTTTGGACATTGATACACTGACAAAATGTGTATTACCAGTAATTAAATAGTAGGGTTAATTTTCTGGTCTTTTTGTGCTAAAAATATACACGGCCTTGTTCAGGTAATTCTTTCTTGTTGCTAATAATACTTTGCTTAGCCAGTTAGGGCTAGTCTCAAGCTTTAGAAGTAATAAAACATTTAGGGTAAATCAGTTTGCGGCATGTGCTCCGTTTGAGTTGATTCCTAATAAATGCGAAATTATATTTAACGTTAACTATAAAGATTATAGGTGGTATGTTTGGACTTACGTCAAAAAATTATCACTAGAAATAACATAAGCATACATGGTTCCGGTGAAACAACTTTGCTTTTAGCTCACGGATTTGGCTGTGATCAAAACATGTGGCGATTTATGCTTCCTGCATTAATACCTCACTACAAAGTCGTTCTTTTTGATTATGTAGGCTCAGGAAACTCACAGTTATCTTATTATAACCAAGAGCGTTACAGTTCACTGCAGGGGTATGCTCAAGACGTGCTTGAAATCTGTGAAGCCTTAAACTTAAGTGACGTGATTTTTGTAGGCCATTCTGTTAGCAGTATGATTGGGATAATAGCCTCAATTAAACAGCCTGCCTACTTTAAACGGCTAGTTATGGTTTGCCCATCCCCTTGTTTCCTAAATATTAAACCAGACTATTTTGGAGGTTTTGAAAAAGTAGATTTAGAAGAGTTACTAGGTTTGATGGATAAAAACTATATTGGTTGGGCGAATTATTTATCCCCTCTTGTTATGGGGGGGAGCCAGTCCGATGAGCTTATAGGAGAATTGTCTGGTAGTTTTTGTTCAACGGACCCGCTCATTGCAAAGTCATTTGCAGAAGCGACATTTTTTTCTGACTACCGTTATCTATTGAAAGACGCTAAGCACCCAGTCATCATTTTTCAAAGCGCTCGAGACGCCTTGGCCTCTGTAGATATAGGTAATTATATGCAGCAGCAGTTGCCTGAGGCCAAGCTATGTATCATTGATGCCGAAGGACATTGTTTACATATGACCCAGCCTGAAATTGTTAATCAACATTTAAGAGAATACATTGGCGACTAAGTATCAATTTGATTGTGTAGAAAATGTTACTCCTGATCTGTTTCAATCTGGATTTTTAATTACGGATGAAAACCGTTGTATTATCTATGCGAATAGTTATTTTTCCGATGAGTTTAATTTGTTGACGGAAGAATTACTTGGGACAAGTTCTGATGGTTTGTTTACCCATTCATCTAGAATTTTTTGTGAAAGTTATTTAATGCCATTATTAGTTCATGAAGGAAATTGTGAAGAAATGCAATTAGCTCTAATAGACGGTGATGGTGACCGGGTCTCTATTATTGTTAGTGCCAGGATGGATAGGAAAAAACGAATTTATTGGAGCTTTTTTAACGCCAGCAAACGTGATCAACTCTATAATGAATTAATAGAAACTCGTAAAGAATTAGAAGCACAAACCAAAGTCCTGCAGTCTCTTTCATCAACAGATGAATTAACAGGCCTCACGAATAGACGGGAATTTAACCTAAGAGCTCCGCAGCTTATCAAACAAGCTAAGCGATATGGTTACTCTTTTGCGCTGTTTATTATTGATATTGATCATTTTAAAAATATAAATGATACATTCGGACACTTGGAAGGAGACCGTGTGTTAAAAGAACTGGGTAGTCAGTTAAAGTCTTTTGGCCGAGAGACGGACCTAGTTGCACGTTTTGGAGGAGAAGAGTTTATTTTATTGCTTCCAAATATAAATATTGAAGATGCAAAATTTCAAGCTTTACGCCTACATAGCTTGATATCTAGAATTCAAGTTAATCAGATTCCTGTTACTGTTAGTATTGGTGGCATGTTAAGTGATGGATCTCAAAACTTACGTGATACTACCAGTAAAGCGGACGATGCATTGTATCGAGCAAAAAATTCTGGACGTAATAAAACTGTATTTTATTAATCTCAATTTTAAATTAGTAAAAGCATAAAGTATTTTGTATGTTGAAATGTGCAGTGCCTAGCCCACTCTAATATTCAAATTTGAACAAATCCTATCCAGCTAGTCCGATAATCTGAATATACTATTCCAAAATAGCTGAACTTTTAGACGACTTTTACTTTGTAATTGCTTGCAAAACTGCTATTTTCAGCGCCATATGAAGTTGTTAAATAGTGTATCTAGATAGTGAGTAATTCAGACCTTAATAATATCAATGTCGCCAAGTTTGGCGGCACCAGTGTGGCAAATTTTGGAGCGATGGAAAATTGCGCCAATATAGTTAAAAACAATCCGGCAACACGTGTGGTTGTGGTAAGTGCATCTGCCGGTGTCACTAATTTATTGGTTGATATTGCTAATACTGCAATGTCTAAAGAGCAAATTAGACAAAGGTTAGCTGATATCGAAGCGATTCAATATGCCATAGTAGCTGACTTAGAGAATGCTGATGAAGTTGTCGATAAATTAGAACAATTATTAACATCGCTAACTGATTTAGCCTTACATGAAGAAATTATTCATCGAGCTGATTTAAAGGATGCCTTGTTATCTCATGGTGAAAGAATGTCATCTCTGTTGTTTAGTCAGGTATTAAAACAAGTAGGAGTGGTGGCTGAAAACTTTGACGTTCGCAACGTGCTTAAAACTGATAATCAGTTTGGTAAAGCAACTCCGGATTTAGAGCAAATCAAAACTGCAACACAAAGTATTATGCAGCCTTCTTTGGCAAACACAGTGTTTGTAACTCAAGGGTTTATTGGCTCTGATGCTGATGGTAATACCACCACACTTGGCCGCGGTGGTTCAGATTTTACTGCGGCTTTGCTAGCTGAAGCATTAGATGCTGCTACCTGTGAAATATGGACCGATGTTATTGGTGTGTATACCACAGACCCACGTATTACAGACGCAGCTCGACCTCTACCAGAATTGAGTTTTGAAGAAGCGGCAGAAATGGCAACCTTTGGCGCTAAAGTACTTCACCCTGCGACTATGGAGCCAGCGTTACGTCAAAATATTAAAGTGTTTGTTGGTTCTAGTAGAGAGCCAGAAAAGGGCGGAACCTGGATTGTTAAGGACTGTGAAACTGAACCCGCATATCGCGCAATTACCCGTCGCAAAGAGCAGGTTATGGTGACAGTGAAAACGCCAAAAATGATGTATGCACAAGGCTTTTTGCAAAAAGTATTTACTATTATTGCGAAGCACAAATTGAGTGTTGATTTAATAACAACTTCAGAAATTTGTGTATCTTTCACCTTAGATAACCCCGCCAATTCTGTTTTAGAGCGTTTAAACCAGGCAACTATTGAAGAGCTGGGGCAATTTTGTGAGGTACTAGTAGAAGAAAATTATGACCTAGTAACAGTGGTAGGCAACAATATGCACAGCGCCGCTGGTGTTTCGAGTAAGATTTTTGCTGCGGTAGCAGATTATAATTTACGTATGATTTGTTATGGTGCTAACCCTCATAACTTGTCTGTATTAGTAAGTGATAAAGATAGCAGCGATGTTGTCTGTGCCTTGCATGATGCTTTGTTTACTTAAAAACGATTAACTCAGGCTTATAGTTAGCCTAGTTTTATAGAGATTGATTTGAAAAACGCCACACGTGGCGTTTTTTTGTATCTGGCATTCAATACCTTTTCCTAGTTTACAATTTAATACACTTTCTTTTAGAGTTTACTCTTGAGTAATAGTAAGGTTGCGCCCGAAAATTTTATTTTAATTTTGAAGGATAACTTAATGAATAAGAAAGCCTTATTCGGTTTTATAGCGTTATGTAGTTACATGATGTTGACAGCATTTGTACATGCTGCAGAGACTAAAGAAGCAGACAAAAGAGCAGAGTACATTCGCTCACACTTTGCTAAATATGAATATCAAATTCCCATGCGAGACGGTGTAAAGCTATTTACATCTGTGTACGTCCCTTACGATAAGTCATCAGAATATCCCATTTTAATGCAGCGCACTCCTTACCGTGTTGCTCCTTATGGTGCTGATAAATACAAAACCAAATTAGGGCCGAGCGATATTTTTGAAAAAGAAGGCTTTATTTTTGTGTTTCAGGATGTCCGTGGTAAGTTTATGTCTGAGGGTGAGTACGTCAATATGCGTCCGCAGGATGCCGGTGACAAAGGTGGTGATGCCGTAGATGATGCCACAGATACCTACGACACTATCGACTGGTTAATTAAACATGTCCCAAACAACAACGGCAAAGTTGGTATGTGGGGCACCTCTTACCCTGGTTATTATACTTCGGTTGGAGCTATTAACAGCCATAAAGCGCTTAAAGCTATTTCTCCTCAGGCCCCAATTGCCAACTGGTTTTACGATGACTTTCACCGTAATGGCGCATTTTCTACACCTATGGCTTTTATTTTCTTCGATACCTTTGATAAGCAGCGTGAAGGACAGTTTGCATATTGGCCAGAAGGTATGAAATCAAAAACTCCTGACGGCTATGACTTTTTCCGTAAATTAGGGCCTTTAAGCAACGTTAATAAAGATTATTTTCATGGGGAGCGACCTTTCTGGAATGAACTAACAGAGCATCCTAATTATGATGAATATTGGCAGGCGCGTAATGTATTACCCCATCTTAAAAATGTAAAACCTGCCACCTTGGTTGTGGGGGGCTGGTACGACACTGAAGATTTATATGGTCCACTCGCTACTTATGAGAAAATGTCTAAAGGTAATAAAAAAGACAATGTTCATATCATTATGGGCCCATGGTATCACGGCCAATGGAATGCTAAAGATGGTAGTAAAATGGGCGAAGCTCAGTTTGGATTTAATACCAGTGCATGGTTTCAAGAGCATATTCTCTTGCCGTTTTTCAAACATAATCTAAAAGGTACAAAAGCTGAACCCTTAGCTACCGCTACTATGTTCGAAACAGGCGCTAATCGCTGGCGTGAATTCGATACTTGGCCTCCTGAGCAAGGTGAGGATGTTGTGTTATATATGGGCGCTGGAGAAAAGTTGCTAACTCAAAAAGAGTCATTGGGTGGTTCGAGTGATTACATTAGTGATCCAAGTAAACCTGTTCCTCATTCAGATAAAGTAAGTCGCGGCTGGGACAGACCTTATATGGCCGAAGATCAACGCTTTACTGCTCGGCGCACAGACGTATTAGTGTTTAACGGTGAGGTAGCAACAGAAGACCAAACCATTGCTGGTGCAATTGACATCGATTTGTGGGTGTCTACTGACCAAAGTGCGGGTGACTTTGTCGTTAAATTGGTGGATGTGTTTCCTGGTGTAGATGAAACTTCAAATAAAGTAGACAAAGAGACAGGTAACCGTCATGAGTTAGTGCGTTGGGGCATCATCCGCGGCCGGTTTAGAAACAGTATGAGTCAGCCAGAACCCTTTGAGCCTAATAAGCCTACCTTGGTGAAGTTTGAGCTACTTGATGTTCTGCACACCATCAAGCGTGGGCATAAGTTGCAAATTCAAGTGCAAAGCAGCATGTTTCCGTTTATGGATATGAACCCACAGAAATACGTTGATAACATCTTTGAAGCTAAGCCTGAAGACTATGTAAAAGCGCAACACAGGCTTTACCATAGTGAACAATACCCTAGTGCTATTACGTTTAGAGTAATTGAACATTAGGAGCTTTTGGACGTAACTGTATTTTTGTACCGACAAAGAAAACATAGGTTACTTTGTCGGTACTGTTGGTTATCATTTTGAAGTGAAAGCTCTTATGAGTGGGGTTAAGTTTTTCTCAAAGTTTTTCCACTGGTCTTTGGCGGTACTATTAATTGGTTGGCGCACTTGTTCTGAGCTAGGGGTTTTAATTGTACGTTTGGTTTTATGAAAATCTAAACAGTTTGTTTCAAAAGGTAATTGGCAAAAGTCGAGCATTCGTCTAACTTCACCTTCTAAGTCTTCTATTACATCTTCGTGCTGCACTCGCAACACAAACCCTGGTAACACTTCCTCCCAGTGCTTCATTAGTGACTGATAAGATTGATAATAGTGAGCCATGTTTTCTAAGTCGTAAGAAAACTCTTGGCCTTCGGCAAATAGTTGTTTGTATCCACTGAAACAACATGCAATTGGGTCTCGCCTTGCATCAATGACCTTGGCATTAGGTAATATGCATTTTATTAACCCGATGTGCATAAAGTTATTTGGCATTTTATCTATAAAAAACGCTGCGCCTTGGCGGTAACATTGAGTCTGTTCGATAAATTGTTGTCCAAATCTGGCGAAATAGGTGTTGTCTATTTGTTCTACTATGTGTGGGTAGCCACCTTTACTACTGCTTAACTTTGCAGCTAGCCCTAGTATGTTGTGTAGCTCCATAGTGCCATCTACTTGAGAGTGAGAAGCGAGGATTTGTTCAAGCAATGTAGAGCCCGCTCGAGGTAATCCAAGAATAAATATAGGCGCAGGGTTGTTGTCTCCAACATTTTTGTGAGACTCAAAAAAGGCTGATGTAAATACCGATTTTTGCGCATTAATTTGTTCACTGAGTTTCGCTTTAGAATAATGACTTAGCTGATTCTTTAATTTATTCCCCTGTCTGTAATGATTAAATGCGATATCGAACTGTTTGCTGTCTTCATAGGTTTTAGCCAATGCAAATTCAAAATGTACCCTGTCGTCTTGTTTGACATCAGGCTTTTCTAGTTGGGCCTGCATTTGCGTTAACTCGTGTTTGGTAAAGCGATAAGTTTTAGTATTAGCTAAACTCCAATAGGCATCACCAAAGTCAGCTCGAATAGTGTAAGCCGCTTGATAGGCGGTAACAGCTTGCTTTATGTCTCCATTTGCTTTGTGAGCGTGACCTAATAATAGTTGCATACCAGGTAAATTATGATGTTGTTTAAGTATCTGCTGATAGATAACAATAGCTTGCTCAACTTCTCCAATTCCCACCATAGCCCCGGCCTTTGCTGCAAGGTATTGAGGGTGCTCTGCTTGTTTGCTCAGTAATAATTGAGCCTGCTCTTTAGCTTGTGAAAATTTACCTAACTTAGAGAATAGTTGCACCAGTGCTAATCTTGCATCTAAGTGATCTGGGTGTATTTCAATGCAACTTTCTAACAGAAACTCAGCTTCATGGTATAGCTTTAATTTAAGACCAATTTCGGCGAGTAGCATCATAGCTTCTACATGATGCTTGTGCTTTTGCAGAAAACGCCGGCAAACAGTATCCGCAAGTGCTAATTTTCCTTCATACATTAAATCCTGTGCGCCACGTATTTCGACAGGTAACGTTGAAAGTTGTGCTATTTTTTGTTCAGCGGCCTGCTGTCCTGATGTTTGTGCATACTCTTGATACAAAGGCGCTAATTTTTGCCAACTTGCTAGAAGTGCAGGATTCAAACGTGTGGCTTTTGCGAATGCCATGGCAGCCTTGGGTTTATCTGCAGCACTTAAACTTAGATAACCTAGCTCTTGGTAGGCTCTGGCATGATTAGGGTTTAAGTTAATTAACTGGTCGATGGTTTTTGTTGCTTCTGCTATTTTCCCTTTGCTACGCTGAGCTACGGCAAGTAAATAGTTAGCTTCTATTTTTGCTTCTACAGGAAGTGCTGTTGCTAATAACTTTTGAGCTAATTGTATAGCTTTATCGATATTGTTTGACTGTAATGCACGTTTTATTTCGTCAACATTTAAATCGGTTTGGCTGGCGTTAGTATTCACGTGTTACCTCAATGTCATTCTGGTTTGTATTTTTGTACCGATAAAATAAAGGCAAGCCCAAAGCTTGCCTTTATGACTTACTTAACAATTATTTTAATAGAAGTCGTAAGACAACCTCAATCCCATTGTACGAGGGCGGTTGGTTACTACCTTAGGTGTAAACTGCTGGGTATCTATATATAAAATAGCACTTTCGTCAGTTAAATTGTCAATGTATAACTCCGCTTTCCAGTCGTCTTTTGTGATGCCTACAGATACATTGGCAATTGCATAGCTATCTTGAATGTAACGGCCACCTTGAAATACATCACCGTTAGAGTCAGTAAAAGATGTGCCTGCATAAACATCGGCTTCTTTTTGGATAGACAACCCTGAACCTGTTCCATAAATTAAGCGGGTAGCATCTTCAGTTACATAAGCATCCATTGCCATTCCGGCTAAACGTTCGCCAGTATAGCTTACTGAACCATTTATATAGCCTTCGTAACCATCGTTTAATTCGAAGAAATAACGAGCCCGGATATTCCCTGAAAACTCAGCTGAGTACGGAAGTGATGCGCCTACACTTGGGGCAATACCATCTAATTCTGCGTTTACGCGACTAAGCTCTGTATCCAATAAACTGAATGCGGCATTGATCACTAAATTATCTGTGGCTAACCAAGTAATGTCGGCATCTAGACCTTTTATATCAGCATCACCTACGTTGTCGGTAAATACCAAGAAGCTAATGTTGGTAGGGTCATAACGTGAGGTTTGCAAGTCAGTTATTTCTGAGTAATAGGCTGTTGCGTTAACTCGTAAAATACCGTCTAAGAAGTCACCTTTTAGACCAAATTCGTAGTTATCAAGGCTATCAGTTGTAGAATAGACAGGTATTCTAAACCCTTCAAAAGCGCCACTTTGATTACTTGCTAGGCCGCCACCTACACGGTTGGTTACTGGCGGTCTAAAGCCTTCAGAGTAAGTAGTAAATAACAATATGTCGTCATTCAGTTTATAGTCTAATGATGCTTTGAAAATGGTATCGTCTACGGTTAGTGTTCCATTATTATCTAACAAACTAACATCAAGTTGCCCACTTGCGATTGCTGCTTGGATTAAGGCTGGGTCTTCACCTACCGCTTCTAACTCTGATGCGTCTAATGTGCCAAATGCACGGATACGGCGGCTTACATCAACAGTAGTGGTTGACCCTTTAAAAGTATCGTCAATTTGATACCAACGTGCGCCAAAGGTGGCAGTTAATTTATCTGTGATGTCATATTCAGCTTGCCCAAAGACTGCAATTTGTTCAATGGTATGAGTAACATCATTCACAAAGCTGATTTCTGACGAAAAGGGTCCGCCGTCCGAATTTATCCCTTCAGTACCCACTAAGGTTCTTTGTAAATCAGTGAAAAAACCTAGCTCAGTATTTGCTATTTTGAATTGGCCAACAGAACTCACTTCTTGGTCATCATAGAAAATTCCAGCAGTCACACGCCATGGCTTATCTACATCAGTATTAATGCGAAATTCATGAGTGACACGTGATGTGTCAGTTTCTTCTTTATAGAACTTAGTTGGGTCAACACAGACTTCGTCAGCAGGTGTTGCTGCTTCATAATGGTTACATACATAATATGCTGCAAATAAACCACCGTTAGTATAACCAGTGTAATCAATGGTTGAACTGATTTCACGGTCGAGGTATCCACCTGTGTAAACTAAGTCTAGTTTGTCTAAGCGGCCTTCTAAGGTCCAAGTAGTTAGTCCAAATTCATCATCGTTGTCTTCTGGAACAAAACGGTTAACTGAACTTTCGCCTTCTAGGTTGGGATCGTAAGCAAACACACCTTCGGTTTCTAGTGACTGTGCCGTATGCTGGACCAAGAATGACCAATCTTCATTAATTAAATAAGAGAGTCCAAATCTCACACCAGCGTATATTGCATCGTTAAAATCATCTTCTACTAAGGTGTCATTTTTAGGAGAAATAACCGCTGTATTTTGTGGATCACTTAATACACCACCTGAAATTCTGTCGATAACGACGGCGCTACCTATATAGCCACCTTCACCAGGCTTGTTTAAGATGTTGTCAATCCAGCCACCTTGTTTGTCATTGTATGCGACCACGCGTAACGCTAACTCATCGGTAGGGGTGAAATTCATATAGGCTTCGACAGAGTTACTCATTTCGCCGCCCTTAGTACTGCCAATATTGACATCAAGTCCAGCAGAGAAACTAGTATGGTCTGGTTTTTTACTGATCATTCTAACGGTACCAGACTGAGAGCTTGCACCAAATAACGTACCTTGAGGCCCTGGAAGTACTTCTACTCGTTCCATGTCAGCAGCGTAGACATCTAAGTTTCTTCCTTGCATAGAAACAGGTTGTTCATCTAGGTAAAATGCTACAGAGGGTTGCAATGCTTGAACAGAAGATACGGCAATGTTTGATTGTGAGGTAGCAGCCCCACGAATGTAAATTTCATTTTGACCAGGTCCGGTACCTTGGAAAACGACATTCGGTAGGAATTCAACATAGTCATTAAAACTTTCAACGCCAAGTGCTTCTAATGCGTCACCATTTAGTGCTGAAACAGATACTGGGACATCCTGTATAGATTCTGTCCTTTTGGTTGCGGTAACTTGGATGGTTTCTATTTGTGCTTTTGCTGCTTTTTCTTGAGCAATAGCAGGTGTTAGAGCGAGAGCTGTGACAATGGCACAGCTAATTTTAGTTTTTTTCATGAGGGGAGCCTTGTGGGCTATTGCATGCAATGCCAAGGGGAGACGTTAAAGAGACCCAATTGCTAACAATTTTAAATCAGTACAATTTTTTTTCGCGCGGCGGTCATATTATAACCCAACAAGGCGAATATTTCCTGAGTCATTATTCTTTATCTAAAAAAGTTCAATAAATATTCATGTTTCTTGAAAAGTGTAAATCACAGTCATTGAGTATCAAACATTTTACTGACGGGTTATATTGTGGCTATCTAAACTAATCGGTAGACACATTTAAGTGGTTTTAAGCAAATTAGATCAACATCTCAATCGTCCTGTTTTTTATCTTTCCTCATTATTGATCGCAATATTGGTGTTATTTGCACTGATTAGCCCTAAAACTGCTGATGTTTTTTTTAGCCATCTGCAAAGCACTATTATAGCTAATGGAAGTTGGTTTTATGTGTTGTCTGTGGCAGCTATTTTAATGTCTGTATTGTATTTAGGCTTTTCAAAATATGGGGAAATAAAGCTCGGACCTGACCATTGTAAGCCTGATTTTTCTCTACCTACTTGGCTGTCTATGCTATTTGCGGCAGGTATGGGGATAGGCTTGATGTTTTTTGGCGTAGCCGAACCTGTTATGCACTTTTTGTCTCCCCCAACCGCTACTCAAGGTACAACCGAGGCGGTACGCGAAGCGATGACTATGACGTTTTTTCACTGGGGGTTACACGCGTGGGCCATCTATGCAGTTGTCGCCTTAGTATTGGCCTATTTTAGTTTTAGGTTAAATTTACCCTTAACCTTACGTTCTGCTTTGTATCCTTTAATTGGTGACAGGATCTACGGTTGGGCAGGGCATGTCGTAGATATTTTTGCCGTCGTGAGCACTATTTTCGGTATTGCAACCTCTTTAGGGTTAGGAGCCGCACAAATAAACTCTGGTCTTAATTACTTGTTTAATTTAGAGGAGTCAGTTAACACGCAAATCGTATTAATGATTGGAATTATAGCTATTGCTATTGTGTCTGTTGCTACGGGTTTAGATAAAGGCATTAGGCGCTTATCAGAGTTAAATATGGTCCTTGCTATAGCGCTTTTAATCTTCATTTTAGTATTAGGTCCTACAGTATTCTTGTTAACCGCCTATGTGCAAAATACAGGGGCTTATCTGTCGGACATTGTACGTAATACTTTTAATTTATTTGCCTATGATAAAACTGACTGGATTGGCGGGTGGACTATTTTTTATTGGGGCTGGTGGTTAGCATGGGCACCCTTTGTTGGATTGTTTATTGCTCGAATATCTAGAGGTAGAACCATTCGAGAGTTTGTAACTGGCGTGATGGTGATCCCAACCGCGTTTACTTTACTTTGGATGACTGTTTTTGGTAACTCTGCCATAGACCTCATTTATACAGAGGGTGTCGATAAATTGGGAAGTATGGTGAGTAGCAATGCCCCAGTTGCACTATTTGTGTTTTTAGAGAACTTTCCGTTTCAACATTTTTTAAGCTTTATTGCTACTTTAATGGTGGTGGTGTTTTTTGTGACATCCTGTGATTCTGGCGCCATGGTGGTGGATATGTTGTGTTCTCACGGTCGAAATGACACCCCCGTTTGGCAGCGTATCTATTGGGCGGTAAGTATAGGCTTGGTTTCTGCTATATTGTTGACAGCTGGTGGCTTGAATGCCTTGCAAACCATGACGATTGCCTCTGCCTTACCTTTTGCGGTTATTCTCCTGTTGGCCTTGGTTGGTTTGATTAAGGCATTAAGGGTTGAAGCGCACAAGAAAACTAGTTTAGCAATGAATTCACACCCGCAACCATCGGATACCGATGGGGGCTGGAAACAACGACTTTCGACTATAATACAATGCCCTAATCAAGCTACAGCTAACAAGTTTGTCGCTGTTACAGCTCGCTCTGCTATGGAGAGTGTAAGTGCTGAGCTGGCGCTTAACCAAGTAGAATCTAAGATTGTTGGTGATGTGAATAAGCTTACCTTGCATGTAGATCATGGCCCAGAACATTCATTTGTGTATGGTGTGAAGTGTGCAAAACACCAACAGCCTAACTTTACCTGTGAGCAAGATGGGACAAAAGTTGATAATAGTAATGAAGACTACTATCGCGTTGAAGTGCATTTAGCTGAAGGGGGCCAAGACTACGATATTATGGGTTGGTCAAAGCAAGCAGTGATTAACGACATGATTGACCATTATCAAAAACACCTACACTTTTTACACCTTGTTCGCTAATCATTTTTTGGGCATTTGAAGTGTTCCTCTTACTTTGTAACGGTAACACTAATATAGGGTTGATAAGCTTTCAATAGGCCGTCTAGTTCTTCGCTATGCAAGTGTGGATAATAAATCTGCTATCTAAATCATGATGCTGATTTTAGGTTAAGTGCTTTTACAATCTCTCCTTTAAATGCTCTGGGATATCTGAACATAAAAAGACCCCCAGTACTGAGAATGTCTAAGTATTGGGGGCCTCTTTATTTTCTATCTATTCACTACAGGTCTAATCTTCTATGCGAGACTACACCTTAAATGCTTGTACTGAACTTTGTAACTCTTCTGCCAGTTTAGCCACTTCTTGGCTAGACTCTGCAGTTTGGTGAGCTCCTGTTGTGGTTTCTTCAGCGATATTCACTATGTTCTCAAGTTTTTCACTAATCTCTTGAGACACAATATTTTGTTCACGGGCTGATTGTTCAATTTGACTACTCACATCATAAGCCTTGTGTACTGCACTTGTTATAGACTCTAATGCAACGGTAGCGTTTTCAGCTTGTTGAACACACACAGTTGTCTGTTCTTTACCTTGATTCATTACAGATACCGCTTTTTCAGCGCCTGCCTGTAAGACCTCAATCATAGAGTTTATTTCTTGAGTTGATTGTTGTGTACGACTTGCTAAGGTTCTGACTTCGTCGGCTACTACTGCGAAGCCGCGACCATGCTCACCCGCACGAGCAGCTTCGATAGCAGCATTTAATGCTAGTAGGTTAGTTTGGTCAGCTACGCCTCTAATAACTTCTAAAATACCGCCTATGCTAGCACTATCTTGGTTAAGTTTATTAATAACCTGTGCCGCTTCTTCAACGTCTTTTGCTAAAATTAGTATGGTATTTTTGTTTTCTTCTGAAATAGCTTTGACTTTTTCGGCTTCGTGGTCAGCATTCTTGATTTGATTAAGAGTATCTTCGGCATTTTGAGTGACTAATTGAGACGTACTATGCATCTCAGTTGTGGCTGTAGCTACTTGAGATACTTGTGACTTTTGATCTTGAATCGAATGTGTGGTTTGCGCCGTAATTGCAGATGTCTCTTCTGCTGTAGCTGCTAATTGAGTGGCTCTGGAACTTATACTTGAAATAAGTGTTTTTAAACTGGTTATGAGGTTATTACAGTTTTTAGCTAACTCACCAAATTCATCATTAGCTGAATCATCAAGTTTACGGGTTAGGTCACCAGTGGATACAATATTAAGTATCTCATTAACTTTATGCAGTGGCTTTATTATTGCTAATACCGTTCTGTATGCAATGGCTGCTGCGATTGCTAACGACGCTAACCCTATGATAATGGTAATCATTTTTCCTGATGAAACCGATTTATTTACTTCATTCTTTGCATTTTGGGCTTGAGCATCAGCTAATTTCTTGAGGTCATCGAGTTTATCTGATGCTTGAATGATATTTTGTTCTGATGCGCCATAGGCAATACTTGCTTGTTGTTTACTTTCTAGAAGTCTTACTTGAGTTTGTAAAAGCCCCTTTGAAGAGTTGATAGAATCTAACACGTCATCAATAAGGGAGTATATTTCACTTAAGGTACCTGATGTATCTAAGCTACCGGCTTTATCTTGCATTGCAGTTACTTTAGATTGGATCTGATCAACCACAAATTTGACTTCGCTACCGTTAATCTCTGCACGAAGTAAAGTTTCAGTTTTTACATACTCAGCACTTGCCGTAAGCAAGGTCATTAAATTTGACTCTAGACCGTTAGCTATTTCAGAGGTCTGCTGTAAGCTGCTACTATCTGCCACCTCGTCTAAATCAGCAAAATCAACTATAAGTGTGGATGTATCATCAGCATTGTCTTCTACGTCTCCAATGATATCCAACAGGTTGTCTGCATATTGCAATTGAGACTTTTTGTTTACAAAAATTGTATTTACGTTTTCTAGATACTCGCGGAAAATGCTTTCTGTTTCTACAACAGACTTACGAAGAGCTGGTTCATTACTTACGACTCCAGTAAGTATGCGTAATTCATCTTCAAACTTCTTATGGCTCTCTTCAAAGGCAGTATACTTATCTTCTAACACTTCAGATTCTGTTTCATATAAAGCTTCAGTTGTGAGTTTACTCATATTCAAAAAAGAGGTTTTGAGGAGATTACTGCCACTAACTGTTGGTAATGCGAGTGTATTGACTTCTTCTGTGGCGCTGTCGATGCTGCTCAAACTGGTGTAAGAAACTACACCTAATATAAACATAAGAATGGTAATGACTGCAAAACCACCTACTACACGAGTTGCAACTGTTATTTTCATGAAACGACCTTAAACTAAGTTGGATGAACCAAACATTGTCAAAGGTTAGTTATTAATTATTATTTTAACAAACCTACAATGTGACAAGATTTTAACTATAACCGACTGAACCCAAATTGGTAGAGATAATGGGTATAATTATTCTAATCTATCGACAGTTTATTGGGTTTCTTTATACTTAACTGAGTGTTTTACGTTCCTAGATAAATCTAAAAGGGTCAGCTTGTTGCCCCAGATGTATCCAGTATCTAGGCCTGTGGCTTGTGTGGTGTGAGTTACCCCATTGAGAGCAGCCCAATGCCCAAAAATAACTTGTTGAGAATTTTTTAACTTTTCATTGTGACAGTTAAACCATGGAGTAAGTTCTGAGCTCGCATCTTCGGGGGCGGCTTTACAGTCAAAATCTAAGATATCCCCACCCTTAATAAAACGCATTCGAGTTAAGGCATTAACGATAAATCGAAATCGTTTAGCACCTGTTAGTTCCTTATCCCAGACATTTGGTTGGTTGCCGTACATATTAGTTAAAAAAGTTTGCCATTTATCACCTGTTAATTGTTCACTTATTTCGTCGCTGTATGCCAAAGCTTGTTTAATAGACCATTTAGGGTAAAGACCGGCATGGGTTACTAATTTATATTCGTTAGGTTTGAGGGCTAAGGGTTTTTTTCGTAACCAATTGATATAGGTTTCTATATTTTTACTAGAAAGTAAGGTGTCTAATTTATCATTTGGCTTGGCTTTTCGTATTCCAGAATAAATAGCAAGCAAATGTAAGTCATGATTACCTAATACTGTGTCAAAACTATCCCCGAGTGAGTATAAATATTCTATTGTTTCGAGAGCTTGCGGGCCTCGACCTATTAAGTCGCCCACCGCGATTAATTTGTCTCGTTCAGCTGAAAAGCCAACTGAGTCTAATAGTCTAACCAGACCAGTGAAGCAAGCTTGAATGTCACCAACAATATAAGTTGCCATTGCTTTAATTTAAAACATTGGGCACAGCTAGGCGGAATACGTCAATTGGAGCCTCAAAGATTTGTCCATCTGCACTGAGCATCTCGTAAAACCCCTGCATAGTTCCAATGGGGGTATCTAAAATAGCACCACTGCTGTAACGAAATGACTCACCTTGTTTTATATTGGGTTGCTCCCCAATTACACCAGGTCCCCTTACTTCTGTGTTTTTACCATTGCCATCAGTTATCAACCAATACCTAGCCATTAACTGCACGCTTTTATCACTATGGTTAGTGATCGTAATGGTATAGCTGAAGGGATACTTGTCTTTCTCTGGAATTCTATTTGGCAGGTATTGGG
This sequence comes from Paraglaciecola marina, assembly GCF_004360155.1. GTDB lineage: Bacteria > Pseudomonadota > Gammaproteobacteria > Enterobacterales > Alteromonadaceae > Paraglaciecola > Paraglaciecola marina. Next base: position 229,875 of record NZ_SAIS01000007.1, read on the forward strand.
TCTGCACATCAATAACAATAGGTGTTTCTTGACTCATCACAGGGCTCAGTTTTTAATATTTTTGTATTTAGTTATTGCTAGAGTCTAGCGTATAGCTTTCTACAGCATTAGCAATTTTTGCAAAATCTTGCAAAGACAAGTTCTCAGCTCGAAGTTCCGGATTAATTCCCAGCTCAATAAGTTGCTGTTCGCTTAAGCTGTTTTTAAGGCTATTGCGTATTGTTTTGCGTCTTTGATTAAATGCCTGTGCACATACTGTATGAAGGGTATCTTCATTAATTAGTGAAACTGGCTTTTGTTGGTGGGGGATTAATCGCACTACTGCTGAGTCTACCTTGGGAGGTGGGTTAAATGCCCCCGGTGGAACTTGAAGAACCGGTATTACCTGACAATGATATTGGGCCATCACTGATAATCTACCGTAATTTTTATTCCCTGGTGATGCGGCCAAGCGATTAACCACCTCTTTTTGTAACATAAAGTGCATATCTTGTACTTTATTAGCAAAAGAAAATAAATGGAACATAAGTGGTGTTGATATATTGTAAGGAAGGTTTCCAAATATTCTTAAAGGTGTATCTTCTGAAATCAACTGCGAAAAATCGTATTTTAACGCATCTGTTTCAACGATATTAAGTTTGCTTGCAATAAAAGGGTGGGTGCGTAACCGAGCCGCTAAATCTCTATCTAATTCTACAACCGTTAGTTCATCCAGTAATTCACACACTGGTTCGGTTAGGGCGCCAAGTCCTGGACCGATCTCTACCATGTGCTGTCCTTTCTGAGGATTAATAGCAGATACAATTTGATCAATTACATAGTTATCGTGTAGAAAATTTTGACCAAAACGTTTTCTAGCTGTATGCCCTAAATGCTGTTTACTCATTGTTTTTTCGCTGCTATCTCGATGGCTTTTTCGATAGCTAATTCAAAGCTACCCGTGTCTGCTTGACCTGTGCCTGCTAAATCTAATGCAGTGCCATGGTCTACTGATGTTCTAATGAAAGGTAATCCTAGGGTAATGTTAATAGAAGCGCCGAAGCCTTTGTATTTTAATACTGGTAACCCTTGGTCATGGTACATAGCCAAAATAGCGTCAGCTTGCTCTAGGTATTTAGGATTAAAGATAGTATCTGCTGGTAATGGGCCAGTAATTTTTAGCCCTTCCTCTCGTAATGCTTCTAATGCCGGATTAATCACAAGTATTTCTTCTTTACCAATATGACCATCTTCACCTGCATGAGGGTTTAAACCACACACAAAAATATGAGGATTTTTTATGCCAAATTTTAACATTAAATCGGTGTTTACTATGTGCAAAACTTTATGTAGGCGCTCAAAGGTAATGGCTTTGGATACATAAGCTAACGGAATATGTGTGGTCGCAAGTACCACCCTTAACCCTTCGGTTGCTAGCATCATCACAACGTCATTAGTATTAGATTCGTTGGCGAAAAACTCTGTATGGCCGCTGAAAGATATGCCCCCTTCGTTAATGATCCCCTTATGTACAGGGCCAGTTACCACTGCATCAAACTCGCCGTCTAAATTCTTTTTACAAGCTTGGCGCAATGTTTCCACTACATAGGGACCATTTTCACTATTGAGCACCCCACTTTGAGTAGGGGTTTTGCTTTTGATATTAACTAGAAACACTTTCCCTGGGGGCAGGATATGCGTGGCATTTTCTTCATACTCCACAAATGATATGGGTAAACCCAATTGCTTAGCTCTTTGACTTAGCATTTGACCATCTGCAAAAACTACTAGCTGCGCTTGCCATGCTTGTTGCACTATTTGAATTAGTAAGTCAGGACCTATGCCAGCAGGCTCTCCAGGTGTAATAGCTATTTTTAGTGGTTTCATTTAGCTGGCCGTATCGTTTAAGACTTCAACATATGCGCCTGCACGTATTTCTCGAAGCCAAGTGTCGGCTTCTTCAGCGAATTTACGTTGAAATAATAACTGGTAGGCTTTTTCTTCTTTACGTTGTTCAGTTATGTCACCCACTCGCTTGCCAAGTAATTGCATCAAGTGCCATCCGAATTGAGAGCGCACTGGTTGACTAATTTCATCTACTTCTAATTTACCAAGTGTTTCTTGGAACTCAGGAACATAAATACTCGGGTCAGACCAACCTAATTCGCCACCTTTTAAGGCAGAGCCTGGATCAGCAGAATGTTCTTTTGCTAACTCACTAAAATCAGCTTCTCCTGCTAATATTTGTTCACGAAACTCTTGTAGCATTTGTTTCGCTTTGTCGTCACTTAAAATAACTGAAGGTGAAATTAGAATATGTCTTGCGTTGACTTCTGATATCTCAACTTTTTCAATGCCTCGAAGATCTTTGACCTTCAATATATGGAATCCGGCTCCACTTCGAATAGGGCCCACTAAAGCGTCTTTACTCTTATTTTGAACTGCTTCTGCGAATAAGGTTGGCATAGAGTTGATATTCATCCAGCCTAAATCACCACCTTCTAGGGCTAGTGCTCCACCAGAGGAGGCCGTTGCAATTCTGGCGAAGTCGGAACCATTATTTAATAACTCTAGCACTTTATTTGCACGGTTTTTGGCGGCAGTTATATCTTCATCTGTGGGCTCTGGAGGAAACTCAATTAAGATATGGCCTAAATGATACTCAGCTTGTTGACTGCCTTGCTCATCTATAAGTTTAACTAAGTTATCTACTTCTTGATCTGTAATATAAACACGACGTCTAACATTGGCTCTACGAACTTCACCTAAGATTATTTCTTTGCGAATTTCTTCTCTATATGTGTCATAGGTGACGCCTTCTTGAGCAATTTTGTTACGAAATTGCTCAACTGTCATATTTTCACCTTGAGCAATATTGCCAATGGTTTGTTCTAATTGCGGGTCGCTAATTTGGATACCCATACGCTCAGCAAGTTGCATTTGCAAATTATCGACAATTAATTTTTCAATAGCTTGGGTGCGTATAGCTCTATCTGAAGGCAAGGTTTGGTTGTTGGCTGCTGCGTTACGTTTCACTACTGCAACAAGCTCTTCAATTTGGCTTTCTAACACCACGCTTTGGTCAACAATCACTGATACCTTATCAAGTGACTCAGGCGCTGCATAAGATTTAAAGGTTAAAAAAGAACTGATTAAAAGAGTAACTACTAATACTTTCATGATATTTTTACTTTTAAGTTTAATGGCGTTTGGTCTAGAAACGCCAAATAGAAATTAGGTTGTTTGAAAAGGTTAGTTATTTCAAACGTTAATTAGTTCAACAGATAGGGGCGTCTATATCCAAAAAGCCCGTCACGTAATAAGTTCCGATTGGTGAAGTATACATGAAATCCTGTTTCGAAATCATTGGTACTTTGCACTCCTGTTGATTCATAACTGTTGCTCAAATATCGCTCAGCTACAAAACTCACAGTCCAACAACATGAGCTATATTGAACACCATTGTAGGCTTCTACAGTCCTGTTTAGGGTCCTGTCATAGTACCAACGGCCTATCCACTGCCAATTTTTAGAAATGGGCCAAGTGGCAGTTATACCCACTTGATCAATTTTTTCTGATGATAAATCTCTAACAAACCTATGGTTTATCTGGAGCAGTTTATTTTCAGATAGTTGATATTCAAGAGATATACTACTGCGTTCGACTTTATCTGTAATGCTTGATACCTGAGCTAACGTATGGGCATACCATTTACTACCCATTTGCCAATCTAATTCGGCAGCTAGGGCTGATTTACTATCTTCTTTTGTCGCGTCAAGTACTTGGTTGTCTTTTAAATAAAATATCTGGCCTATGCTTAGCTTGAATTTTTCCTGATTATTGTCATCAATAATGCGGGTAGTCGTACCTAGCGTGATCTGATTGTTATCACTAATTCTATCTAGCCCTGTGAATTCTTGGCCCCTAAATAAGCCTGCAAAATCATTGTAGAGCCGAGTTGTATCATATAATCCTATGTTAGTTTGTTCTTCATAGCTGGTGTATAAATATTGAGCTTTGGGTTCAAAGGTTTGTGTTAGGGTTTTACCAAACCAACTGATTTCTCTTTCGAAAGCTAAACTACCATAGAGCTTTGCTTGGCCTAAGGTCCTAGTGACTTCTTTTTCTAAATTGGTATCTGTAATATTTTCCTGAAAATAATGGGTGTGCATTACCGATACTTCAGCTAGCAATTCACTCCATTGATTTTGGAATGGGTAGCTTAATGTGGGGGCAATATGAAAGCGTGTGGCAGTTGGGTTGTCTTCATCACCACTTTCAAAGTAGGCGAGTTCTGAGTTTATATTAAATTCAAATCCTGCCCCTAGATCATTTAAATAGTTAAGTCTTATCTCTGGGAGTGCCCGATAACTATCTGGGTGATCCCCAAGCACTTCGAAGTCTCGAAATTGTGCGCTTATATCTAAACCTTCGGAAAAATAATTTAAGCCAAGGGTTTTATATAGGTGAGTATCTGACTGGCTATAATAATCTGAACCCAGATCATTAACATAGTTATCATCGCTGAGGCCGTTAATTTCAGCATTTACACGCCAATTCTCATTGATAGAACCATTATGAACATATCTATAGAAGTAACGTTCTGAATCTTGGTCTTCAGCTAGATCATTTGGGAGATACTCAAGGTTAAGCTGACCTTTATGCTGCTCAGTTAGGTAGCGAAATTCTGTTTTGAGTTGCAATCCGCGATTGGTCATTAATCTTGGACTCAAGGTTAAATCGTAGTTTGGGGCGATATTCCAATAAATGGGTTGCTCGACGCTGATACCAGCAGAGCTACTATTTGTGATATCTGGGTATAGTAAACCAGATTGGCGCTCATCATTAACGGGGAAAGAGAAATAGGGTAAATACAGAACTGGTACATCTTTTATATAGAATCTGGCGTGTTTCACAATGCCTCTAGCCTGGTTTGGGGTGATTTCTATCTGACTTGCCTGGATTCTCCATACTTCATCATCAATAGGGCAGCTACTATAGCTTGCTTCAATTAGATTAATGCCGGTTTGCTCGCTGATGGCTATTTCTTGGGCTTCACCATGACCTTGTACCCGATTGAGTTGATAATTAGATTCTTCAATTAGTAATTCATTAGAAATTCTATTTAAGGTGACCTTATCGCTAGAGACGGTGATGTTTTTATCTTGAAAATTAACACTGCCATTAGCCACTAACGTTTCACTGAGTCTATCTAATTTCGCGCTTTCAGCTTTTATTTTAACTTCGGAACTGTTTATTTCTACATCGCCATTAAATTCTGCATAGGTATTTTGTTGAATTTCACTGTATTGGGATTTTACGAGAATTTGCCCATCAATTAATGAGTTATCTAAGTTTGGTCCTGCTAAAGGAACAAAACACACTTCTTGAGCATTTGATACCCCCGCCCACATTGTTAATGCGCAAAAGAGTGAGCGGTGCAGTTTTGGAGTAATTGACAAGTAAAAAATAGCCTAAATAGAAAATGTAAAATGATATAAAATGTTAATTTTAAGGGTTTCGAACGGATTTACCAGTAGACTTGCAAAAAAAGAGATATTTCGCCATTCTCTCATAAAAACACATAGACATCATTCTCAACTAGAGACAATTTTTGAATATCCAGACTACACGTGAACAACAGTTATTAAATTGGATTAATATCCATACGAACTTTACTTGCGAAGCTCTAATTATGGTTTCGGCTGACGCTAGCTTTCGTCGCTACTTTCGTTTTCAATCAGACGATAAGTGGATTATCGCTGTAGATGCCCCCCCAGAATTTGAGAACTGTGCTGCTTTTGTAAATGTTGCCTCTAGTTATAAAGAACATGATATTCATGTTCCTAAAGTATACGCCTACGATTTGGACCTTGGATTTTACTGTCAGGAATATTTTGGTGACACCTTGTTTTCTGAGCATTTAAATCATCAAAATTGCCACCAGTTATATAAAAAAGCCCTTGGCGTTATCCCTTTAGTTCAAAAATGTAAAGCTACCTTGCAAGGGCCATTACCTATTTACGATGCTGTTTTAGTTAATAAAGAAGTGGCCATGCTCAAAGATTGGTTGCTTGATAAGTATTTGCAAATGAGATTATCGGAAAATGAATTAAGGGTAATTCAGCAAGCGACAAAGAGTCTAACAGATAACTTTTTGTCTCAGCCTTATGCTGGAGTCCACAGAGATTATCATTCTAGAAATCTCATGATACTTGGTGATGACATTGGCGTAATAGATTTTCAAGATGCTGTAGTGGGGCCCATAACCTATGATGCTGTATCTTTATTAAAAGACTGCTATCAAAAATGGCCCCAAGAATGGGTTGCTTCATGGTTAAAGGTTTGGCATCAAGAATTCTATTCTAATTATTCTTGGGATGACTTTAAGTTTTGGTTTGATATAACGGGTATGCAGCGGCACACCAAAGTCGCTGGTATTTTTGCTAGATTATATATACGTGACGGTAAGTCAGGGTATTTAGCAGATATTCCCCGCACCTTAGAATATTTAATTGAAGCCGCTAATGCTTACCCTGAATATAAAGATTTTGCTGCTGTGATTGGAGACAAGATTTTACCCGCTGTCTTAGCAAAACAACAAAGTATTGCTTATGCATAGTACCGCTATGATTTTGGCTGCGGGCAGGGGAGAGCGGATGCGGCCACTTACGGATACGGTACCTAAACCCCTTCTTACTATTCATCAAAAGCCATTAATCGAGTATCACTTAGAAGCGTTAAAAGTGGCGGGGTATCAACGGGTGATTATTAACCACGCTTGGTTGGGGCATCTGATTGAAGAAGAAATTGGTAATGGTAAACGCTTTGGATTGCAGGTTATTTACTCTCCAGAAGTCAATGCACTTGAAACCGCAGGTGGCATAGTAAAAGCATTACCTTTGCTTTGCCCGACTGAACAAGCGCAGAGTTTTACTGTCATTAATGGCGACGTGTTTACTGATTTTGATTTTGCTAGCTTACGAGACCTCAGACTTTCTGGTGAGGAAGCGCATTTGGTGATGGTAGATAATCCAGAGCATAACCCTAAAGGGGATTTTTACTTTGAAGATAGGCGTCTGAGCGTTAGCCAAGGAAAAAAGCTCACATTTAGCGGCATTGCCGTTTACCAGAAATCTTTTTTTGATAATGTTAGTTGTGAAATTCAGTCTTTGGCCCCCATGTTAATAGCTGGAATACAAAATAATTTAATTAGTGCCCAATACTTTTTGGGTAATTGGACTGATGTCGGCACACCAGAACGCCTGGCTCAGTTAAACAAATAGGTATGATGAGTAAATGATTGGAAAAATTTTAGGAACCATTTTTGGTTCTATGTTTGGTGGTATTCCCGGAGCCGTATTAGGTTTTATGGTGGGGCACTTTTTTGATAAAGGTTATAGACAAGACTTTAATCAAAAAGGCGGCTTTAGCCGCTTTTTTAGTACAGAAGAGGCATTAAAGTCCCAGGCAATATTTTTCCATTGTTTATTTTCTGTGATGGGGCATATCGCCAAAGCTGATGGCAAAGTTAGCGACTCTGAAATTCGCATGGCAAGCACCTTGATGGATCAGATGAAGCTAGAGGGAGAGATGCGGGTAGAGGCTCAGCAAGCCTTTAGAGATGGCAAGGCCGCAAGCTTTCCGTTAAAACAAACTGTCAAAGACTTTAAAGAGTCATGTCACGGTCGTCGTGACATAATGCAAGTGTATTTAGAAATATTAATTCAATCGGCTTACGTTGATGGCAAGCTTGATAAAGCTGAGCAAGTTATTTTAGAGACTGTGGCGCAATACCTAGGATTTCCCCAAAGAGACTTATTGTATTTACTGTCAGCATTTGAAGCAGAACTTCGCTTTAGACAAGGTGGTGGGCAACAGCGTGCTGGTGGGCACTCTGCCGCTTATTCATCACAGCAGTCTTTAGCTGATGCCTATAAAATTTTAGGGGTTACCGCATCTGATGACGATAAAAGTATTAAAAAAGCCTATCGAAAATTAATGAGTGAACACCATCCAGATAAATTGGTCTCAAAGGGCTTGCCTAAACAAGCCTTAGAAATGGCAAAAAATAAAGCTCAAGATATTCAAGCTGCGTATGAGCTAATTAAGGAAAAGCGCGGGTTTAGATAAGCTTTAAAGTCGTAGTTGCTAATGTTTCGTCAATAAATTAGATTTTGTGTTTCGACGTTGGCAATGAGTTAAGGCTCGCTTCAGTTTTTGTTCATGTGGTTTTCTGCAAACTAGTCGCAGGTTTGAAAGGAGCACCACATGAAACGTTTATTATTAATTGGGTTGGCAAGTTTAACTTTACCGACAGATTTATATGCTAAACCAGCAGATGACTGGGAAGTTACATCGTTCGAACAGCAGTTTGATAACAACAGCGAGCTAGTTTATAAAACTACGTCTGTTACCCCTCAAGAACCATTAGAAACATCTAAAAATGCAGTCCCAGTCACTAGCCAAGCAAGACAAATTGCTGAGGCTAGAACCTTAGATATTCGCCCAGAGGCTAAAAACGCCAGTTCTGATTTTTGGATATATGATGCTTGGGTAGAGTTTTATGGTGATGAAGACGGGGATGGTTTTTACAGTCACTTTGCTGTGAGCTTAGATGCAGATACTTATTTTAGTGAAGCTCAAGTATATGCCCGTCTTTATTTGGGCAAGAATGAACTATTTAAGGAATATCATACGACTAGTACCTTCACTATTTATGGTGATAGTAGTGCCGACAATTTGGTAGTGGAAAGTGAACTGTTAACTGGTTTTACTCCAGGTGACTATGAGGTGCTAATTGAACTATATGACGAGTATAGCAATGAATTGGTTGCTGTAATTGATGGCTATAATGATGGAGACTTGTATTTATTACCCTTAGAAAGTAACAATTATGAAGAGGTGTACGAAGAGCCTAGTGTTATTATTGTGACTGAGCATGGTGGCAGTATGGGGTGGGGGATTTTGTGTTTACTACCTTTGTTATTCAGAAAAAAGTGGATAAGCCAGCGGTAAGGCTTATCCATTCAAGTAGTTAATTTTTATGCTATTTTTTGTCGGGTTCAACCACTTCAGTGACAACTTTTTGTATTAGTTTGACTCTACCTTGTTTTACTAAGGTATCTCTAAGAACGTACTCAATTTGCGCGTTTACGCTGCGCAGATCGTCATCTGCCCAGCGTTGCATGGCAGCTAGCACATCAGGGTTTATTCGTAATGGAAACGCTTTTTTAGACACACTAACTACCTTGGCCTCTTTAAGACCGCTTGAGAATGACTACTCCCCATACTGGTTGTTGAACCCAAAGTACAACTGACTAACTCCCAGTTTTGCCTGCCTAAATCATTTAGTACTACCTCTAGCTCATGTGTATCGGGCACTTGGGTGATAAAACCTTTAGCTTTTGCTTTTATATTCACTACTTTGTATTCCCATTGCATGGTTATTCTCCTTAATACAAGCTGCCGCTGTTGACTATAGGTTGAGCGTTTTTATCGCCACACAAGACCACTAATAAATTACTCACCATCATGGCTTTTCGTTCTTCATCTAGATCTACCACACCCTTAGACTCTAGTCGTTCGAGAGCCATTTCTACCATACCAACAGCACCTTCAACTATTTTACTGCGAGCGGCGATAATCGCTGTAGCTTGCTGGCGTTGCAACATGGCGCTGGCGATTTCTTGGGCGTAGGCTAGATGGCTGATTTTAGATTCGTGTACTGTTAAGCCTGCTTTGCCTAAACGCTCTTGGATTTCTTCTTTGAGCTTTTCAGATATTTGCTGAGGGTGGCTACGAAGTGCAATATCAGAGCTATCTTCGTTTTGAGGGTCGTAAGAATAACTGCTGGCTAAATTACGTAGTGCAGATTCACTTTGAATGGTGACATAGCTCTCGTAATCGTCTACTTCAAACATGGCCTCTGCTGAATCGGTAACAGACCATACAACTATGGTAGCAATTTCTATTGGGTTACCTAAGTTATCGTTAACCTTAATCTTTGCAGATTCAAAATTACGGATCCGTAATGACACAGTTTTACGCATGAAAAAGGGAATGGTCCAACGTAAACCATTGCGTTTTTCAGTACCTACATAACTACCAAATAGAGTCATGACTTTAGCTTGATTTGGTTGCACCATAAAAAAGCCGCCCCAACAAATCAGCACAACTACAGTGCAAAATCCACTAAGTGGAAGCAGCATTTGGTTAAGTACCATAAAACCAAATCCTAGTTGCAACAGAGGCAAAACAGCAAAAAATGCTAAATAACCGTTTATTGAAAAGCCTTTTTTCTCAACAATCATAAATACTCCTTTATGATATCATAATGATGTCTTTAGTAAATCTAATTTAGTTTTGTATTTAATGCAATGTTTTTGTTTTAGTTGAATATTTTGTAAGCAAGTTTTTTGAATATTTAACTAGGATGAAATTGCTTAGAGCCTTGATCTTCGTGAAGATTTATTCTCGGATTTATGTCCTTAATCTAAATCCTGCTGGTTTAAATCTTCGCCCTTTGTTTAGAGAAGCGATAATTTAGGTGTGATAATTGCTTTTTATATTCGATATTTTAGACCAAATGGTCAACTTGGGTGGTTTTTTAACATGCTTGTCATACTCCTGTCACAGAAGTTAAGGAATATGCCCCCAATTTAAAAATAATAATAAGTTGCTCAAAACGACATTAACCATTTCTAGGAGAAATTATGAAATTGAAGTATCCAGCATTGCTGGCTTTGCTTTGTGCATCGTCTGCACATGCAACAGAAGTCTTTATCAATGAAATTCATTACGACAACGATGGAGCTGACGAGTCAGAATTCATCGAAGTTGTTGCCCCCATAGCTACTGATTTATCTGGATGGACTGTTGCCTTGTACAACGGCTCATCATCTCAACTAAGTGTTTATGAGACATTAACTGTTTCTGAAGGCGCGACTTCTGTTAGTGACGGTGGTGGCTACAGCTACTATGTGTTGTCACCATCTAGTATACAAAACGGCTCACCAGACGGTATGGCGTTAGTTGATGCTGATGGCACCGTTATACAGTTTTTAAGTTATGAAGGCAGCTTAACTGCTGCTAGTGGCCCCGCTGCAGGTTTAACCAGTGTTGATATTGGTGTAGAAGAATCAAGTAGTACGCCAATTGGGTATTCGTTACAACTAAGTGGTGCAGGTAGCATTTATTCAGATTTTGCTTGGCAAGCTGAGGCTTTAAATACCGCCGGAGCTAGCAACAACGATCAGTCTTTTTCTGATGACGATGGTGCAGGGTCGGGCTCTACCGGCGACACTTCTTCTCTTTTTATTAACGAAATTCATTACGATAACGATGGCTCTGACATTAATGAAGGTGTTGAGATTGCCGGTGTTGCAGGTACCGATTTATCAGGTGTAACTTTAGTTCTTTATAATGGTAACAGTGGTGCTGCTTATGGCACTGAAGAACTATCAGGTATTGTGCCTGATCAAGATAATGAATTTGGAACATTATCATTTGCGATCAGCGGTTTGCAGAATGGGGCTCCAGATGGTTTTGCCTTAGTGGATGCTGATGGTGTGGTGTTACAGTTTATTAGTTATGAAGGCAGCATGGTCGCTACTGATGGTGCGGCCGAAGGAATGACGAGTATAGATATTGGTGTTGCAGAGTCTAGTAGCACACCAGAAGGCACCTCGTTACAACTTGTGGGTACTGGAACTGCTTATAGCGAATTTACATGGGCTGAATCAGCAACTGAAAGTTTTGGATTGGTTAACGCCGAGCAATCTTTTGGTGAGAATGATGGTGGTGGAGAAGAACCTCAAATTGGTGCTTGTTTTGAAACCGAAACAACCGGCTTCAAATATATAAGTGAAGTTCAAGGTTCTGGTGCTGCATCTGAGTTTGATGGTTCTGCAGTCATAGTTGAGGGTGTAGTAACTGCGTTAACTAGTAGTGGTTATTTCTTACAAGAAGAACTAGCTGATGAAGATGCCGATAGTACAACTTCTGAAGGTATCTATATTTATTCAAGTCAAGATTTCCCTGCGGTAGGAGACATCGTTCGAGTTGCAGGTACTGTGGATGAATACTACGACTTGACTGAGATCACTAGTGTTACTGAGCAGTTAGTTTGTGAAGGTTCGGCTGATGTAACAACAGTTTCGGTAACTATGCCATTGGCAGATGGTGATGATTTAGAATATTACGAAGGCATGATTGTTAGTGTAAGTGATTTGACTGTTTTTGATACTGCTACCCTTTGGCAGTATGGAGAAATGGGTTTAAGCAATGAACTTAAGCCACAGCCAACTGACAAATATGCACCGCTTTCTACTGAATATTATGATTTAGTTGCAAGTAATGCTGAAAACATTATTTATGTAGAAGACAATACTTCGTCTAGTTATCCTGATGAATTAAGTTTTTACACTAACTTTAGTTACGCTAACCCTATCCGCATTGGTGATACCGTATCTGCCACTGGACCTTTAAACTATTCATACGATCTTTATCGTATAAATCCAATTGAAGAAGTCATAGTGTATAGCGAACGTGATGCGGCTCCAGTGTTAGATGAAGGTGATATGAAAATTGCTACTTTCAATGTACTTAACTACTTCAATGGTGAGTATGATGAAGAGGGCAATGTAACCTTCGACTACAGTGAAAACCGTGGTGCCGAAAATTTAGAAGAGTTTGAGTTACAAGAAGCACGTATAGTTGAAGCAATCGTAACTTTAGATGCCGATGTAGTGGGTCTAATGGAAATTGAAAACGATGGTTTTGGTGAAAACAGTGCAATTCAGTCTTTAGTAACAGCTGTAAATGCTCAGCTGTCAGAAGAAGAGCAATATAGCTTCGTTGCAACATCTGATGAAAGCTTAGTAGGTACTGATGCCATAGCTGTGGGCCTTATCTATAAAGCGGCAGTTGTTACTCCTAGTGAAGATGCTATAAAAATTGATATGCCATCACAACTTCAAGTTGCGGGTGACTATCAACAGATGCGAGTATCATTACTACAAACCTTTACACATGATGACAGTGGCCAAGAGTTTTCTTTAGTGGTAAATCACTTTAAATCTAAAGGTTCTACTTGTTATGAAGATGAAGTAGATAGTACTGAATTAGATACAATTCAGGGCAGTTGTAATGCGTTGCGCGTATCTGCAGCTGTTACTTTAGCAGAAGCGTTAGCTGCTGCTGAATTACCAGAAAAAGTTATGATTTTAGGTGACTTAAATGCATATTCTGCTGAAGATCCTGTGGCTGTATTAACAGAATATTCACCAGAGGAGCGTGGTTATACTATTACTACTGCTATTAATACTGAACTAGATGACGGTGCGTCAGTTGAAGTAACCGAAGGTTATGGTTATGAGAATGTTGCGGAAACATTTGATGCTGATGGCTTCTCTTATTGGTATTACGACACTGCCCAAACTGGAAGTCTAGATCATATTTTAGCAAGCTCTGCTTTTATGGACGATATTGTTGACGCTACTCATTGGAGCATCAACTCAGTTGAAGCTTACCAACTTCAATATGACCAAGCCTTGTCATATTATCGTGATGAAGATGGTTATGCCTTTACCGATGTTGGACCATATAGAAGTTCTGATCATGACCCGTTTGTAGTGTCTGTTGTTTTTGAAGACGCAGAAACACCAATTGTTGGTGATATCAATGGTGATGGTAAGGTTAGTGCCAGAGATTACTTTGAACTAATAAAGGCTCTTGGCAGTAAAGAAGGTACACGTAGATATATTGCTGCTGCAGATATGAATGGCAATGGTACTATCAATTTACTTGACAGAAAACTATGGGTTATCGCTTATAGAAACCGTTAATTAACTTGTTGATTAATAATTAAAAAGGGCGCTCAACTGAGCGCCCTTTTTTATATAGTTTTGAAATCCTTAAAAGATATTTATGGGGGCCTTTTAATTATAGGTAATCAAACTCATTATCTGTAAAGATCATCAAATCTGCTGCTCCGCTAGCTAAGTTTACTTTAAATAGTTCCTTTCTTGGCAAGATACGCTTCATATAAAACTCACAAGTATTAGCTTTACCTGTTTTTAAACTCTCACTTGATGATTTTTGAGCCATGTCGGCCATGCTTAACCAAATAACCCCAAGTAAGCTATAAGCACTATAGTTCATGAAGTCATAGGCACTTGCGGCTAAATCAACAGTGCTTAATTGTTTTATCTCAATTGCAGTCGAATGCCATTCAGTTAATATCTCTGTGGCGCGCTCTTTATCACTCAGGTTTGTCATTTGAGAAATCTTACTGCTGAACAATTCATATGTATCTTGCAACATATTATCTTTGTCACGGGCAAGTTTCCTAGATATTAGATCTAGTGCTTGAATACCATTTGTCCCTTCATAAAGTTGGGTAATTCTGGCATCTCGTACTAGTTGCTCCATACCCCATTCACGTATATAGCCATGACCACCGTATACTTGAATACCTAAGTTACTCATTTCTGTGGCCATATCTGTCATAAACCCTTTGACGATTGGTGTTAATAAAGAAATAACGTTTTTAGCTTTTTGTTGCTTGGAGTCGTCTGCAAACCTTTCTATATCCATTTGCTGAGCATAAAGTAAGGCTAAAGCACGGCACCCTTCTGCAATAGATTTTTGAGTCAGTAGCATTTTACGGACGTCGGGCTGATGAATTATAGAATCAGCTTTTTTGCCTTGCTCTTGAACGCCTTGAGGTGCACGAGATTGAAGTCGCTCTCTAGCGTAAGCTAATGCACCTTGGTAAGACGCTTCTACTATGCCTAAGCCTTGTAGACCAACCTGAAAACGAGCGTCATTCATCATGGTAAACATGCAAGCTAGGCCATTATTAGCTTCACCCACTAAAAAACCGGTGGCTTTGTCGAAGTTCATTACACAAGTAGGGCTGCCTTTTAATCCCATTTTCTTCTCAATACTGCCAACGGTGACAGAGTTTCTGTTTCCCAACGAACCATCATCTTTAGGCAAAAACTTAGGAGCTAAAAACAAGCTTATTCCTTTAACTCCTGCAGGGGCATCTGGAAGCCTAGCTAGCACTAGATGTAAAATGTTATCAGTCCAGTCTTGATCTCCCGATGAAATAAAAATTTTACTGCCCGTAATATTATAACTGCCGTCATTATTAGGTAGGGCTTTGGTGCTCAGTAAACTTAAGTCTGTTCCAGCCTGAGGCTCAGTCAAGCACATGGTTCCTGCCCATTCACCGGATATTAATTTTGCTAAATAAGTTTGCTTCAGGCTTTCACTAGCATGTTTTGTCACGGCTAAAATAGCACTTTCATTAAGCATGCCCGTCAGGCGCCAACTCACATTAGCTGAGTCGAGCATTTCATGAATGGGCACAGCCATAGTATTAGGTAAGTCTTGGCCTTCATAATCGGCTGTACCTAACATGGCATTCCAACCATTGGCTATGTACTCTTTATAGGCATCTGCAAAGCCGTCTGGTGTTACTACATTTCCGTTTATAAGCTTCGCTCCTTGCTCATCACCTTCACGATTTAGTGGGGCAATGATTTCCTCGGCAAACTTAGCGCCTTGAGATAATATTTCATTTACCAACTCTTGATCAAAGTCTTGAAGCCCTAAAGCTTGATAGTGGTCGGATAGGTGTAACCATTCATGTAGCACAAACTGCATATCATTTAATGGGGCGGTATATTGAGGCATCATAAATCTCTATAAAATGAAGTCATCGGACCATTATAGAATCAAATGTATAAAGTTTGTTAATTAAAGTGATTGTTAAGTATTACTTTTGTTTATACTTTTCAAGAATATTTATGAATGATCTCTGTGTTATCTCTTTATTTTAGGGCGTAGGTTGCTCTATTGATATGAATGCTTCTCGTATTTTTGGAAGCTCAATTGTCCCAGAAAAGCTTTCTTTAGTAAGCACAAATGGATCAATAAATGCCACGTTAGTTACATTTCTATTGGCCCATTCAGGTACACTAAGTTCCTCAATTTGTTGGGAATGTTCGTCAGTTAAGCGGCAAGCAAAGTATAGAGTATTGTCAGAAGCTGTTAATAATAACTCGCCTACTTCTACATTTAATCCTGTATTTTTCCAGACTACGTTATGTGCTGTACATTGGGCACTTATCGATTTCAGCGCTTTGCCTTGTGGTATATGCCAGTCGTCGCTATCTTTGTGTCGTAAAACTAATAATTTGTTATCTTGTTTAATCAGGCAAGCGGCCTGCGCTGGGGCTAATTCGCTTTGGGATTGATTAACTCTGCACATAGGATGAGCAGGGATTTCTCTGCTACACCCAGTGATGAAAATTGAATTAAATAGTAGGATTGTGAGTAATTTATTATGCAAAATTCTGAGGATTTACCTTAGTTTGAGTAAGACATTATCACATTAAACAGATCCTTCTATATAGTTATTTTAATTGTGTCGGTAAGACACGTATTTTGAGTTTAAGTGGCTCAATATTTTGAAAGGTAGTACCAATGTCTAAAGGACTTAAGTTTTCTCCCCTATTAGTTGCCCTCCTGTTATGTATTGGTTTAGTAGCGTATTTATATTTACCAAAAGAAGCTGAAGAAAAGTCCCAAACAAGTTTTGCAACTAGTGTGGTTACACATGTGGTTAAAAAAGAACAGTTTGAAATATTAGTAGAAGCTTTAGGAACGGCTTATGCTAATGAATCCGTTACTATTACTGCGCAAACTTCAGATATCGTTCAAAAAATTCACTTTGATGATAGTGATGTTGTAGAAAGTGGCCAGCTATTATTAGAGTTAAATAATAAGGTCGAAAAAGCTCGCATAGCTGAACTCGATGTGAGTTTGAAAGAAGCAGAGCGTCAACTTAAACGAATTAGTGATTTAGCCAAGAATAACGTGGCGTCTGAGCAATTACTTGATGAACAAGAGGCCAGAGTTAAGTCTCTTAAAGCCCAGTATCTTGTTTCAGAAACTCAGCTAGAAGAACTGCAAATAAGAGCGCCATTTGATGGTTTGTTAGGTGTACGCGAAGTTAGCATAGGGGCTTTTATTAAACCGGGAGATTTAGTCACTACCTTAGATGATTTAAGTACAGTAAAAGTAGATTTTGAGGTGGCAGAATCACATTTGTCTAGTGTTGCCATAGGGCAGTCTATTCGGTCTACATCAATTGCTTATAAAGATAAAATTTTTGAGGGAAAAATAGCCAGTATAGGCTCAAGGGTTGATGCATCTACTCGCTCAGTAAAAGTACGAGCGGTAATTGATAACGAAGATCTAAAACTACGTCCCGGGATGTTGCTACAGATACTGTTACAAAAACAAGTATTGAACACTCTAGTGCTACCCGAGAGCGCCTTGGTTCCAGTCGAAGATAAGCAGTTTGTTTTTGTAATTAAAGATAACATTGCAAAAAAGGTTGAAGTAGAAGTGGGGGATAGAAAGCCTGGTATTGTGCAAATACTAGGAGGATTAGAAGCTGGCGATGTTGTGGTAACCGAGGGTACGTTAAAATTGCGAGACGGCTCTAGTGTTGCTGTTGTAGCTGATAGCGAGGTTTAACCATGCTTCTATCTGATATCTCGGTTAAACGTCCGGTTTTCGCATCTGTTGTTAATTTAGTTTTAGTGGTGTTTGGTATTGTAGCTATAACTTTTTTAAGTTTAAGAGAGTATCCTGACGTTGATCCACCTATTGTTTCTATTAATACTAATTATACTGGCGCCTCATCTTCAATCGTTGAAACTCGTATTACGCAACTATTAGAAGATAGAATTAGTGGGATCGAAGGGATCAAAAGCATAACTTCTACTAGTAGTAACGGTCGTTCTCAAATTAGCATCGAATTTAACCTTTCTAGAGACATTGATGCGGCATCAAATGATGTGAGAGAGCGTGTAAGTAGAGCTTTGAACAACTTACCTGATCAGGCAGATCCTCCTGAAGTTTCTAAATCTACCTCTGATGATGATGTAATCGTTTGGTATAACCTGCGTAGTGATAATTTGTCTGTGATGGAGCTTACTGATTATGCCGACCGTTTCATAGTTGACCGTTTATCGGTTGCAGAGGGGGTAGCTAGGGTACGTCTTGGTGGTGGGCGAAGTTATGCGATGAAAGTTTGGCTTGATCGCAATGCTATGGCGGCACGGCAAATCACTGTAACTGATGTTGAAAATGTTATTCGCTCCGAAAATGTTGAGTTACCTGCAGGGGAAATCGAATCAATTAATCGGGACTTTGAAGTTCGTGTGGCACGTAGTTTTTTAACCCCTGAAGACTTTGCCAATTTAACTGTTAAAGCCAGTGCTGATGGCTACTTAGTTAAATTAGGTGAAATAGCGAGAGTAGAGTTGGGCGCTGATGACGACGAAACTGAATTTCGTGGTGATGGTGTCAATATGATTGGCTTAGGGATCATTAAGCAGTCTAAAGCTAATACTCTTGAGGTGGCTCGAGAAGCTAAAAAAGCCATTCAAGAAATTGAAGAAACCCTACCAGATAATATTTTTATTGTGCCGAGTTATGATTCATCAGTATTTATCGAAGCCTCTATAAATGAAGTATATGAAACCCTTGCCATTGCCATGTTAATGGTGGTGTTGATTATTTATATATTCTTAGGGAACGTAAGAGCAACCTTAATACCAGCAGTAACTGTCCCCGTATCTTTAGTGGCGGCGTTTATTGTGATGTATGCTCTAGGGTTTTCAATAAATTTACTAACCTTATTAGCGCTAGTTCTGGGTATTGGACTGGTTGTTGATGACGCTATCGTTGTACTTGAAAACATTTCAAGAAGAATAGAGTTAGGTGAACCGCCTATTTTAGCTGCTTACAGAGGCGCTAGAGAAGTAGGCTTTGCGGTTATTGCGACCACTCTAGTACTAATTGCCGTGTTTGTTCCTTTAGTGTTTTTACAAGGTAACGTCGGGCGGTTGTTTACGGAATTCGCCTTAGCTATCGCTGCGGCTGTGGCATTTTCCAGTGTCACAGCATTAACCCTTTCTCCTATGATGTGCTCTCTATTACTTAAAAAACGCCAAAAGCAGAGTGGTTTTTCACACTGGGTAGATCGTAAGTTTAGCCGTGTCGAAAAAGGTTATTACGATGGCTTAGGCATCACCATCCATCAGCCATGGTTAATGGTTTTATTGGTTGTTTTTAGTATTGTTGCTTTATTTAAGCTTAGCCAAATTTTACCAGGGGAGTTTGTACCTAAAGAAGATAGAGGTAATTTTTTTATCCGTGTGCAAACTGCTGAAGGCTCCAGCTTTGAAAGAAACTCCGCCAATATGAAAAAGATAGAAGAGATTTTGATGGAGTATTCTGCAAGTGGCGAAGTTGATAGGGTTTTAGTACGTACACCTGGGTTTGGTGGTACGGCTGGGGTGGGGGTTGTAGGTATGCCCTTTGATAGAGAAAGAAAACGCTCAACCTTTGAAGTTATGAATGAAATGAGTAAGAGGTTAGCTGGTATTCCTGATGTTCGTGCTTTTGCTATTATGCGAAGTGGTATTGGTGGTGGCGGTTTAAATAGGCCTGTTCAGTTTGTACTGCAAGGCAATACCTATGAAGACTTAGTTCGTTGGCGAGATATTGTATTAGAGAAAGCTCGTGCTAACCCTAACTTAATTCGAGTGGACTCAGATTACAAAGAAACCTGGCCACAATTGTTAGTCAATATAGACAAAGACAGAGCTGCTGACCTTGGTGTATCTATCAGTGATATTGGACGGACCTTAGAAACTATGTTGGGTCAAAGGCGTGTTTCAACATATTTAGATAAAGGTCAAGAGTATGATGTTATCATGGAAGGTGAAAAGTCTGACTATCGTAGCCCGCAAAGTATCGAAAATATCTATGTGCGCTCTTCACAGAGTAATCAGTTAATACCATTAGATAATTTGCTTTCTGTAAGTGAAAGGGCTACTTCTGCAAGGTTAAATCGCTACAACCGTATGCGCAGTATTACTATTAGTGCAAACTTAGCTGAAGGGTATACAGTGGGTGAAGCACTCGATTACTTAAATGGCATTGTTGATACTGAAATCTCAGATCCTGTCTCTATTGATTACAAAGGTGAGTCTCAGCTTTATCAGGAGTCTGGTAATTCTATACTGTTTATATTTGCTTTGGCATTAGTCGTCACATATTTGATTTTGGCGGCTCAGTTTGAAAGCTGGATCCACCCTTTAGTCATAATGTTAACGGTTCCAGTAGCTCTAGTTGGCGCATTTGTTGGTTTATATTTGTTTAATATGACGCTAAATATCTATAGTCAAATAGGTTTAGTCATGTTGATTGGGCTAGCGGCTAAAAATGGTATTTTAATAGTTGAATTTGCTAATCAGTTAAGAGATTCAGGGGTAGAGTTTGAGAAAGCATTGAGAACCGCCGCCTCACAAAGACTAAGACCTATAGTCATGACAGGTTTTACTACTGTATTTAGTTCTTTACCTTTGGTTTTAGCAACAGGTGCAGGAGCTGAAAGTCGCACGGTTATTGGGGTTGTAATATGTGCTGGTGTGTTAGTGTCGGCATTTTTAACCTTGTATATTGTGCCTACGGCTTATTATCTATTAGCTAAAAATACTGGTTCACCAGGTTTACGAGCGAATACTATCGTTCAGCTTGAAAAGGAAATCCCGTATCGTAAAGGTGAGTTAGATTAGTAAGACGCCTGCTTTTGTTAGTTACAAAAGCAGGCTTTCTATTGTGAAACAAAATCCTAAAAGTAAGAAAAACCAAACTATAAGAGCTGTAGTGTTGGTCCTAGTTAATAACTTTAGCCGAGCAGTAAAGAAAGCTTGGTTAGTAGATTTAGAAGATAATAAATAAAAGCAACATGCAATACTAACAGTGCAAATAAAGCCACTAAGATTCCACCAAAACCAAAAAATTTGTGGTTGATATAGCCAAAGGTAGATATTGCTCAACACTCCAATAATCAACCCTGTATTGACCTGTTTAGCGGTAATCCCCGTAGTACAAATACCTAATAAGAATGTAGCTAAAATTGGTCCGTAACAAACTGATCCAATCTTGTTTATAGCTTCAATAATAGTGGGAGCGATATCTCCCGCATAAAAAGATAAGGTAAGGGTGACTGCCCCCCAAAACACACCCGCAAACTTTGCTACTTTTATTGATGTTTCTGAAGACAACGTTTTACCTGTGATACGGCAGTAATCCTCAACACTAACAGCTGATAAACTATTAATAGCAGAGCTCAAAGAAGACATAGCTGCTGCTAATATTGCCACTAGCAGTAAACCTAAAATACCATTCGGTAAATAGTTAATTATAAATATCGGCATCATCCAATCTGGGTGTTCTGCTGGGATCTGCTCTATAAACTCTGGAGTAGTTAATGCCAGAGTACCTATTATTAATCCGGCTAGACAATAGATCATGGTTATTGGAAAACGTAAAAAACTAGCTGTCATGATTATCTTTTTAAGATCGCCTAGGCTTTTAGCTGCTAGCGAACGCTGTGCTTCTGATTGGTCGCATCCATAATAAGAGGCATATAAAACGATACCACCAAAAATCATCGGCAATAAGCCAAAACCTTCACCATCAAAACCATTTGAATTTAGGTTGAGAGTTGTAAGCCTTTGTGTATTAACAAGTTCAGTAAAACTTGACCAGCCTCCAATGTGGTAAAGCCCAAAACCTAAACATATAACCGCCCCTGCAACAATGAGTACCATTTGAATGGCATCGCCATAGACAACGGCTTTCATACCACCTTGCAGTGAGTAGATAAGAGTGATAACTCCAATCAGTAAGACACTTTGCCAAAATGCTAGACCCATGGTGCTTTGAAGAATAATAGAAATAGCGTAAATCATAATCGCAGTAGCAAAAGACCGGCTAATTTGAAATACAATACTAATAAGTACTCTAGAGGAGTGATCAAAGCGGTTTTCTAAAAAGTCATATACAGTAATAACGCCAGAACGATATAGGGTTGGTAGAATAAAGTACAGCAGAGCTAACATGGCTAAGGGCAGTGCTAGCTCGTAAGACAACCATATTAAACCTCCACCTTCTCGCAGTCCTACAAAAGCTGGGGCGGAAATAAAACTCACCGCAGAAAGCTGAGTCGCCATTATTGATAGGGATAAGGGTTTCCAACCTAACTGATGGTTAGCTAAAAAGTAATCTTCTGTATTTCTCTGCTTTCTAAATGAAAAGCCCATCACTAAAAGCCCAGCTAGGTAAATAGCGATGATCGTATAATCTAGAATATTCATTAAAAACTACTTTGCTAACTAATATATTGATTTACCTTACAAAAAATAGCATACAAAAAAAAGCCCCAGCAATTGCTGAGGCTCATTTAAATAATGTTTTAGCTTACTCGTCTAAGAAACTTTTAAGCTGCTCAGAACGGCTAGGGTGACGTAATTTACGTAATGCTTTAGCTTCTATCTGACGAATACGTTCACGTGTAACATCAAACTGCTTACCTACTTCTTCTAAAGTATGGTCAGTGTTCATGTCGATACCAAAACGCATTCTTAGTACTTTTGCTTCACGAGCTGTAAGACCAGCTAATACCTCTTGAGTGGCATCTTTTAAGCTACCACCAGTGGCTGAATCTAGAGGTTGAACAATAGTGCTATCCTCTATGAAATCACCTAAGTGTGAATCTTCATCGTCACCAATTGGGGTTTCCATTGAAATAGGCTCTTTAGCTATTTTCAATACCTTACGAACTTTATCTTCAGGCATTAACATACGTTCAGATAGCTCTTCAGGTGATGGTTCACGTCCCATTTCTTGTAACATTTGACGAGAAATTCGATTTAATTTATTAATCGTTTCGATCATATGTACAGGAATACGGATAGTACGTGCTTGGTCAGCAATTGAACGGGTAATAGCCTGACGTATCCACCATGTCGCATAAGTTGAGAACTTATAACCACGACGGTATTCAAACTTATCTACCGCTTTCATTAAACCGATATTACCTTCTTGGATTAGATCTAAGAATTGTAAGCCACGGTTTGTATATTTTTTCGCAATTGAGATAACTAAACGTAAGTTAGCTTCAACCATTTCTTTTTTCGCTCGGCGAGCTTTTGCTTCACCAATAGACATGCGACGGTTGATATCTTTGATATCAGCAATGATCAATCCGGTTTCTTCTTCTACCGCATTCATTTTGCTAATTGCACGCTCAAGTTCTTCTTGGTGTGCTCGCATCTCTTCTGCATAAGGTAGTGCAGAGTCCAGAATTTCAAATAACCAATCAGTAGAGGTTTCGTTGCCAGAAAACGCTTTGATGAAATCTTTCTTCGGCATTTTTGCAGTAATAACACAGTGTTTCATCACTATGCGCTCTTGCACACGAATTCGGTTCATCATGCCACGCATGTTTTTAACCATGCGGTCAAATTGCTTAGGCGTAAGTCTAAATTCTTTAAATACTTCGCTTAATTCATTAATTTGAACACGAGATTCCTTATGAGAGCGGCCTTTAGCTGCAATTATATCTCGTACTTTTTCGTATTGAATGCGAAGTGCTGTGAATTTTTCACGAGCTAGTTCAGGATCTGGCCCTGTATCTTCTTCTTCCTCGTCTTCATCGTCTTCATCGCCATCTTCGTCTTCTAATTCTTCTTCAGATAACTCTGAACCAACGTGAGTTGCTGTAGGTGCAACATCTTGTTCATTTGGATCAACAAACCCTATGATGATGTCACTAAGACGAATTTCTTCAGCTTCAAATAAGTCCCATTGATCTAGCAAATGAGTGATGGCTTCAGGATACTCAGCAACTGAGCACTGAACTTGATTGATGCCTTCTTCAATACGTTTGGCGATAACGATTTCGCCTTCACGGGTCAATAGTTCAACGGTTCCCATTTCACGCATGTACATGCGAACTGGATCTGTTGTACGACCTATTTCACTTTCAACTGTGGCCAATGCGGCAGCTGCGGCTTCTGCAGCTTCTTCATCAGTATCACTTTCTTGCATTAAAAGTTCGTCTGAATCAGGAGCTGTTTCGAATACCTTAATCCCCATATCGTTGATCATGCGGATAATGTCTTCAATCTGATCAGAATCTACAATGTCTTGAGGGAGGTGGTCGTTAACTTCCGCGAAAGTCAAATAGCCCTGTTCTTTACCTTTAGCAATGAGGAGTTTTATCTGCGACTGCTTGCTTTGCACCATATAACTTACACTTCTCGAATTTGAATGAATATTTATAGAAACCCTCTAGGAGAGGATTTTTACTGTACCTTGTTGCATTTACCCAGTAATAGTTACTTCAGTACTGCGGACTTAGCGAATTCACCAGTATAGCAGACTCACTATGCATACGGCTATATGTTGGGTCATTTTTGTTCTTTTACAAGTAGGTTTAACTCTTGTTTTTCGTCTTCGCTTAATTTGCTTACCCTAGACTTTGAAAATAGCTCATCCATTCTACTTTGAAGGTGCCAATCTAAAAGCTTAGAAAAACTATCTTCAAATACTTTTTGTTGATTTTGTTCTGCATATTCCCAAGCTAATAACTTAGGTAAATGAGGACCTTGAGGGTGCTCTCTAAAATATTCTAGTACGTTGGCTGTTTTAGCATTTGGATTGGCTATGCAATATTGATAAAGCTCAATTAATAGATCTAGACCAGGTATATTTACGGAAGATAATACTGATGGGTCTGCTGCTGGTGATGCAGCGGCTAAGCTGGGCTCATCAAGCAGTAATCGCAACATCATTCTAACAGGAGATATCGTACTTTTGTTAAGCTTATTAAAGTCTAACTTTTGAGGCCCTTTATGTTGATTAGCCTTGGCTATATCACGCTCTAATCTGTGTTTGTTTTGATCGCCCATGTAATTGCTTAGATCAGACATCAATATATCTCGAATATTGTCGCCTGCAATTTGTTCAATTAATGGGGTCGCCTCTGTTTTTAAAGCGGCTTTACCTTCATGGCTACCCACATGGTGCCTTTTTAGCAAATTATCAAAGAAAAATTTAGATAAGGGTACTGCATCTGTTTTGAGCTTATCTTCAAATGCGTCTTTACCTATTTGACGTACCAAGGTATCTGGGTCTTCGCCATCTGGTAAAAACAAAAACTTCATTTCAACGCCGTCTTTCAAATAGGGAAGGGCACTTTCTAAGGCTCTCCAAGCTGCTTCTCGACCTGCGCGGTCACCGTCGTAACAACAAATAACTTCGCTAGTTGCTCGAAATAACATTTGAATATGTTCTGCTGTAGTGGCTGTGCCTAAAGATGCAACAGCATAGTCAATTCCAAATTGTCCTAGTGCGACAACATCCATGTAACCTTCAACAATAATGACTTTTGCTAGGTTACGATGTGCTTGCTTCGCTTGATAAAAACCATATAGTTCATGGCCTTTGTGGAATATTCGAGTTTCAGGAGAGTTTAGGTATTTGGGGCCACCGTCGTCTAGTACTCTGCCTCCAAAGCCTATGACACGGCCACGTTTATCACGTATTGGAAACATTATACGGTCACGAAAAAAGTCGAATCTGCGTCGATTGTCGTTTTCGGTAATCAGTTTTAAATCGAGTAGTTGTTGTTGGTACTCTGGGTTAATTCCAAACGTTTTGAGTATTGAATCCCACTCTGGAGGGGCATAGCCCATATCGAAAGCTTTGACTACTTCTCCGCTTAGGCCGCGGTTTTTCAAATAATCTACAGCTTTATTTTTTTCGGGATGGCTTTTAAGTTGCTGAGAAAAGTATTTTGCGACCTTTTCCATTAGCTCATAATCATTTTCCCTCTGCTGCTTCTGTGCGGCACTTGGGGCAGGTGAGCTGCCTTTTTCTCGTGGTACTTCAATACTGTGATACTGGGCTAGTTCTTCTATTGCTTCAGGAAATTCTAAGCGGTCAAATTCCATTAAAAAAGTAATGACATTACCGTGAGCACCACACCCAAAACAGTGATAGAACTGCTTATCTTGGCTAACTGTAAAAGAGGGGCTCTTTTCATTATGAAATGGGCAGCAAGCTTGATGATTACGGCCGGCTTTCTTCAGGGATACCCGACTATCAATAATCTCTACTATGTCCGTGCGAGCAATAATATCATCTATAAACTCACGAGGAATACGACCAGACATGGGACCTTCTTAATTCATTAAACAGTTGAATATAATGCCATAGAGCTTTAGAAACTGAGACAATATTTATAGGTATAAATAAAAAAACCGCAAAAAATGCGGTTTCTTGGAATATGTTGTTAGATTGCTAGAGGTTAGACATTAAGCTTAGCTTTAATTTTGCCGCTTAGCTGTCCCATATCTGCTTTACCTTGGACTTTGGGTTTCAACCAAGACATGACTTTACCCATATCCTGCATACCTGATGCACCTGACTCCGTCATTGCTTGAACAATTAAAGCGTCAAGTTCTGCTTCGTTGAGAGCCTTGGGTAAAAAGTCTTGTAAAATTGCAATCTCTGCTAGTTCTATATCAAGTAAATCTTGACGACCGGCAGTTTCATATTGACTGGCTGCATCTTTTCGTTGTTTTACCATTTTGATCAATATCGCAAGCACACCATCATCATTAAGGGCTACATAATTTGGATCAGTGCGGCCATCAATTTCATGCTGTTTAATGCCAGCTAAAGCCATACGAACAGTACCAAGACGAATTTTGTCTTTGGCGCGCATTGCTTCTTTTTGTGCATTTTTTAAATCATCTAATAAAGACATGGAATGACTCAATGAAAATGAATGTATGGTAAAACGACTAAAAGCGCGTTAAAGAACGCGCTTTAGAAGAGACTTAGTACAATCTGATGCGACGAGCGTTTTCGCGAGATAACTTCTTCAAAAGACGTTTCTTAGCAGCAGCTTTTTTACGCTTACGTTCCCAAGTAGGTTTTTCAAAAAATTCGCGACGACGAACTTCAGAAAGTACACCTGCTTTTTCACATGAACGTTTAAAACGACGCAATGCAACATCAAAAGGTTCGTTCTCTCTAACTTTAACGATTGGCATTAAAATCTCACCTCAAAAAATAATATAAACTTTATCGGACCAGCGTAATTATTAGCCAGCTCGGTTAAAAATGGTGCGGAATTCTAATCATATCCACAGCTTTTGTAAAGCCTTAGGTTGGCAAAAAGATAAATTATTCAAACAAATCCCACATTAAATTGGCGCTTTTGGTCGCAATCAGTAAAATGCCAGCAAATTATACGTTACTTACTCATAAAATATGCGCGTTTTAGGAATTGAAACTTCTTGCGATGAGACCGGTGTTGCCATCTATGATGAGCATCAAGGGTTATTGTCTCATCAATTATACAGCCAAGTAAAATTACATGCAGATTATGGCGGTGTGGTGCCCGAGTTAGCCTCAAGAGATCATGTACGTAAACTAGTGCCATTAATTAAGGAAGCACTAAAGGAAGCTGATTGTACCGAGGAAGACCTAGATGGTATTGCTTTTACCAAAGGCCCTGGATTAGTGGGGGCATTATTAGTTGGTTCTTCCGTTGCTCGCAGTTTAGCTTATGCTTGGGGCTTACCAGCTGTTGGTGTTCATCATATGGAAGGTCACTTGCTAGCTCCTATGTTAGACGAACCTATACCAGAGTATCCTTTTATAGCCTTGTTGGTGTCCGGTGGGCACTCTATGATGGTTAAGGTTGGAGGTATTGGTGATTATTTAGTCTTAGGTGAATCAGTGGATGATGCTGCAGGTGAAGCCTTTGACAAGACCGCTAAATTATTAGGGCTAGATTACCCCGGAGGGCCATTATTGGCCAAGTTAGCTGAAAAAGGTGAATCGGGGCATTATGCTTTTCCACGCCCAATGACCACTAAACCTGGCTTAGATTTTAGTTTCAGCGGTTTGAAAACGTTTACGGCCAACACTATTCGAGATTCAGACGGTTCAGCGCAATCTAAAGCGAATATTGCCTATGCTTTCCAAGAGGCGGTGGTGGATACTCTAGCTATTAAATGTAAGCGAGCATTAAAGCAAACAGGTATTAAACGATTAGTGATTGCTGGGGGCGTTAGTGCTAATACACAGTTACGCCAGCAATTAGCAACAATGATGAAAAATATAAAAGGTGAAGTGTTTTATCCGAGATTAGAGTTTTGTACGGATAATGGTGCAATGATTGCCTATGCTGGTTTGCAACGACTAAAGTCTGGTGAATCAGAAGGGCTATCAACTAAAGCAAAACCTCGTTGGTCGCTAGAAGAGCTTCCAAAAATTTAATTAAATGGAAAGGTTATTATAGCTGGTTTTACTTGGTTAAGTTTTATCCTCCAAAACATACAACAGGATGTTTCGTAAGTCCTAATTTTGCAATCTAGAGTGTCGATTTAATTGATAAATTTGAGGAGAGATTGTGCCACTAGGAAACCGTATTAGTTATCCAGAGTCTGTGATTGAATTAAACCGGCAAATATATTCAACAAATAAACAAGCTAATTCACTTTATCAACAAGCAGCAATTTATTTTGCAACTATTGATGAATACAAGAGTTTGGTGAAGGACTTAGAAGAGCGAATTGAGCAAAAACAAGGTCAATTAATCACAGTTTCGGGTAAAGATAAGGCCAGATTAAGTGAAAGCATAAGCATTTTAATTCAGCGCTTAAAGAAGGTTGTTGCTAAACATGAAAGTGAGCGTTTACTTCGATTGGATAGTGCTGTTGAAGTGTGTATTAAGCTGCTTGATATGACTGAGAGTCATAACTTTGAGGGGACTCAACTTAAAAGTGCCAAATTTCTTGGGACTATGTTGTTACTCTCTCCTGGACGAGGCAAAAAGTTATCTGAATTACACCAACGTTTAAAACCTGCATATAAAACTATTTTAAGTTTGCGCTTACTGGATAAGCTAGTTCAAGATGGCAGTATTAAGAGCGCACATATTAGAGATGCGTATGACGCTGAAACACGATATGAAAAGCATGAGCGTATAAATACCCCTTACTTTCGTGGCGTGTTATTACCCATCATGCTAGTGGCCTTGTTTCAAGATGTTGGTTTTCAACACCCAGATGTCATTGCGATCATGAAAGGAGGTGGTAGCCTAGATGAATTTCGCCCATTACAGCCCGAAGAGCGTAATCTGATGTTGAAATTAGGTTATAAATACGCAATTGATTACGCTGTAAATGGCTTAGGTTGTCAAAAATTCCAAGGCGATTCAAAAGTAGAAAGGGAGCGTTTTGACAACGCTGAAAAAGTACGCTTGAAGTTTCAAATAGGTTTTTTAAAAGATGTTGTAAATCCTGCGATTGGCATTGGAGATATAGTTAAAATACCTCAAGTTTATACATCAGTGGTTTTATCTACAAAGCGAGACTTCATAAAAAAAGACTTACCGAAAGCATCTAAAATAATTGCACAGTTAGCGCTAAATACCTCGGTTAATCAAAAAGCAGCGGATGCTTTTATAAGTATTGTTGGGCATTTCCCGCAAGGTTATGGTGTGACGCTAATCCCCAAAAATTTACAAGGCGTAGAATTGAATAATTATGAATATGCCGTTGTCACTCGATTAAACCCAGAAAACCCGGATGAGCCTATTTGCAAAGTTGTAACCCGAAATTTAACTTACATAACTTCGGGAGCTACCACGAGTATTAAAAAGGACTGTAATTTACATTTTAATAGAGCTCGTAATAAGCTTTCAAAAATAGATAGCGCTCGCCTAAAAACTATTATGCAGGCATTGTCCTATTCATTTAAAGTCGACGATATAGAGAGTTTAATTCCTTCTCTTTGGGAGCCATACGAATATTTTTCAGATAGAAAAAACCAAAATTTATGGACAAAGTAATATAGTGTTGAGGCGGTAGCAGTAGGTTAGTTGATTAAATATTTTTATTTTGTTGGCTTTTTGATTTTTATTTTACTTTCTTGTCCTTGTATTAACCTTACAATATTATCCTTATGACGAAGTACAATTAATGCGCTTAAAATTCCTACAGGAATGGCGAAATCCGGTTTGATTAACATTGTCAAGAATGGTGCAATGCAAACTGATACTATCGCTGCTAGAGATGAATATTTAGTTAAATATATTACTATTCCCCAAGTTACAATAATCAGTGCAGCTAAGTCTAAACCCAAGGGCAATATCGCACCAAAGGCTGTGGCTACTGCTTTTCCTCCAGAGAAATTAAAAAAAAGTGGAAACATATGTCCTAGGCAAGCAAACACCGCTATAAAAGCTAGGTATATAGGCTCAATACCAAGTAGATAACTAACGTATACTGGTAACGTACCCTTTAAAATATCAAATATCAGCACTAAACTAGCCGGCAGTTTCCCCCCAATCCTCAGTATATTGGTAGCTCCTGGATTACCAGACCCTAGGTTTCTTGGATCTCCTAGTTCGAATAGTTGGCTTACTAAAATGGCACTGGAAATTGATCCTAGTAGATAGGCCGATGCAAACATTAATATAGTTAACGCTGTCATGTACTTGTATGAAATAAATAAGTTACAATCTGTGAAGAATATAACAATCTCCCAAAAAATACAGCGCGGATCATCAATGGATAAAATTCATATCGAAGGGCTTGAGGTCTTATCGCTTATAGGTGTATACGATTGGGAAAGGCAATATCAGCAAAGACTCATTGTAGATGTGGTGCTAAATGTAGATTTGGCTAAAGCGGCAGAGAGTGATGATGTTACTTTTACACTCAATTATGCAGAGGTTGCCCAAGGCTTAAGTGAATTTGCTGCAAAAAGTGAATTTAAGTTAATTGAAGCCTTAGCCAGCAATATGGTTGATTGGCTCTTAATTACATTTCCAGTTTTACAGAAAGTACAGCTTAAATTGAGTAAGCCCGATATTTTAGCTACAGCTAATAATGTTGCAGTGGAGTTTTCAAGAGAGAAGTTCCATTGAGTAGTCATTTAAAAGATGTTCATGATATTTTCATCAGTATCGGAAGTAATGTTGACAAGGAATCAAACACAAAGGCTGGATTGGATAGTTTATTCGAAACCTTTGGGGAGCTGGTTATGTCGGCAGTGTATGAAAGTGAATCTGTGGGGTTTAAAGGCAGTAACTTCTATAACTTAGTGGTCAAAGCAGAGACATCTTTATCTATAAATGAGGTGTGTAGTGCTCTGAAAAGTATCGAAAAAGATCATGGCCGCAAACGTGGCGAACAAAAGTTTTCTCCTAGAACTCTAGACTTAGATTTATTACTTTACGACCAAGTTATTTTAGAGCAACCTATTGAATTACCTCGTCCAGAGGTATTGTATAATGCATTTGTATTAAAGCCATTGGCTGAAATTTCAGCAGAGGTTTTACACCCTATCGCAAATAAAACTTATGCCGAGCTCTGGCATGATTATGATAAAAGCCTGCAGCGGTTGTGGGCAATTAACTTTGAATGGAGTCCAACCAAATTATGACTATATTTGAAATAATCATTTTAGCGATTATTCAAGGTATTACTGAGTTTCTTCCTATTTCTAGTTCGGGGCATTTGATACTGCCCTCGTTACTGCTTGATTGGAAAAATCAAGGTTTAGCATTTGATGTCGCAGTGCATGTGGGAAGTCTTTTGGCTGTAGTCGCCTATTTTCGTGAAGATATTCTACGGATGATCATTGCTTGGACAACAAAAGGATTCTCAAGTCAACAATCGTCAGATAGTAAGTTAGCTTGGTGGATTATTACAGCTACCTTGCCAGCTGTTGTTTTTGGATATTTTCTTAAACCATTTATCGCTGAGTATGCACGCTCTGCTTTAGTTATAGCTTGTACAACGATTGGTTTTGGCTTGTTATTATGGGTAGCTGATAGACGTGCAACCTTATCTAAAAATTTAACAGATATTAATTTTAAGTCAGCATTGATTATTGGATTTTCGCAGGTGTTAGCTATGATCCCTGGTACATCAAGATCTGGGATTACGATGACCGCTGGTTTAATGTTAGGGCTCGATAGAGATAGCTGTGCGAGGTTTTCTTTTTTACTGTCTATTCCAACTATATTAGGGGCTGGGTTACTCGTAACATACGACCTAGTAAAGGCTAATGAAGCTGTAGACTGGTTAGCTATGGGGTTAGGCGCGGCATTCTCATTCGTGAGTGCGTATGCTTGTATTTATTTGTTTTTGGCTTGGATTTCCAAGTTAGGAATGACTCCTTTTGTGATTTACAGGTTGTTGTTAGGTATTGTTTTACTAGGCGTTGTTTTTGTCGGAGGTTAAGATATGAGTGACACAATTTTTACTAAAATTATTAATAAAGAAATTCCAGCTGAGATCCTTTATGAAGATGAGCTAGCACTGGCTTTTAATGATATTAATCCACAGGCTCCAATTCACTTTTTAGTGATTCCCAAAAAAACAATAATTACCATCAATGATATTGAATCAGAAGATAAGGCCTTAGTTGGTCATTTATATTGGGTAGCGGCTCAGATTGCCAGAGATAAAGGCTTTGCAGATGATGGTTACCGGGCTGTAATGAACTGTAATGAAAATGGTGGGCAAACTGTTTATCACATTCATTTGCATGTACTAGCTGGCAAACCTTTAGGTTGGCCTCCGTATCAAGATAGATTGAAAACAGTTTAACCTTTTTTAGAAAATAGCAGCTAAAAGCTGCTATTTTTTTATTTCAAATTTAAAGCCCTAATACTTTAACGCCCTGTTCAAAGTGGATATCTACAGGAATATCAGCAGCTGTTAGTTTGTCTAAGTCTTGTTGCAGTACTGATTTAACCGTACCCATTTCAGAGACTAGTTCAGCAACCGCTGTGTAGTCGCCATCACCTTGTAAAGTTAGTATTTTGTTTGACAAGGCATTGATCGCTTTTGACATATTTTGCATGTCGACCTTATAAAGTCCATTTTCATTGCGGCTAAATGCCTGATGCTCTTTGAAAAAGTTAAATCGGATCATATTGGCTTTGCCGTGGGCACTAGAAGCTCCAAAACGAACTGAACGAAATATGCTTGCCATGAAGGTAACATAGTAATCTTTCAGTACACCTTCAGTAATAGCCCCTTTAGCTAATAACTGTTCAACCATATAAAGGCCTAAAATATCTGCTTTCCCTTCTTCTAAAGCAGATGCGTGTTCTTTTAAAGCTTGTCTAACCGTTTGGTCGCTACCCAATACCGATTTTACTCCCAATCCATGAGCCACCTCGTGAAACATTGTATTAGCAAAGAAGGCGTCAAAGGTAATGTTACTGCGTTGCTCTGGCGCGATTAGCTGTTCAGATATAGGCACTAAAATATGGTCGAACTTTGCTTGCATAGCATTTTTAAGTTGTAGCCTGCGGGTGCCTTTTTGTAATTGTACTTGTTCATCATTGGGTAGGTTTATTGCGATGGTCTTGCTGCCTGCATTGGAATGACCAGCATAATAGATAACATCGTACGCATTAAGGTCTGCATCTGATCCCGGAATTTCAGCTTTATATTTTGCAGAGACAGGTAAGCCTTTTTGTAATTCTGGTAGGAAGGCTGCATATTTACTTAGCTTTTTACTCCATGACAAATCTTTTAATAATACATAGGCTTCAAAAGCGGCGCGGTATCCAAATAGCTGATCTTCATAGGTTTCAATAGGCCCATATACCAACTCGATAGAATTAGACTTCATATCCATCCAAGCTAGGTCAGATACTTGGTATTCATTACTTAATAGTGCCTCAGCTCTTAGTTGTAAGTAATTAGAGAAACTTTTATCGTCAGCTAGTTTGGCAGCCTTCTTTAGTAAAAGTGCAGCTTGTTGCAACTCCTTGGAAAAGTACTCAGAATAAGGAATAGCGACTAAATCACCATTGATATCTCGGCGAACCATAGAATATAGCCCCTTTTGATCGGTAAATTTAGCTTCTGCAAACTCTTTTTTACTCATATCCTTTGGATAAAACTCTGCTCCTAGTGATTTTTCTAAAGTGTTGCTCAAAAATGGTGTATCACCATTGAGTCGGTCCCATGGGCCGTAATTTATGCGGCTAAACTCTTTGACTTCAGGCGCCAGTATATTGTTTAAAAAGGTATCTTTGTTTTCCCCATATGCTTGTTGCCAAAATAAGTTGTCCATAATTTCTGCAGCATCAATCAGCACGACTAACATATCTTTTTGATTCTTACTGAGATGACTGGTATCAGCCTTTAACTTTACTGGGTAGTATATGTTCAAACGTGCTTCTTGTTCGGCAAGTAAAGTGTATGGTGTTGTTTGTGTAGGCTGTTTTAACGTTTTATTTTGGTGGCTACAAGCAAACAATAAGCTTGAAATAACTCCAATTGTGGCAATAGAAATATATGATTTTGAAAGATTTTTCATTGGTTCACCCTGTTTCTCTCATTGTTTTTATTGATTTAGATCGCTTTACCTTAAATATAACAAATTTTTAGCTTTTAAAGTGTGTATCACGGCTAGATAGCTTTAAAAAATATGCTAGCATTTGGGAAACTGAAATATGTAATTATTGAACATAAATGAACTGCAAATTAAGCTGTTTAATTGTGGTAGCAGTCTGCAGGTAAAAAGGCTACTTACTAACTGGTAAGTGGTTGAGTATTTGTTAACACACATAATGTGTAATAAAGGAAAATATATGGCTACAGAAAATGCTTTACTGACAATATTGGCTGATAAAATCAATAACGATACCTTGGTTCTCCCAACTTTACCTGCAATAGCATTAAAAGTAAGGCGAGCTGCAGATGATCCTGAAATTAACCTTAATGCAATGGCCGATGTCATAGCCCAAGATCCTTCTTTAAGTGCACGTATGATTAAAATTTCAAATAGTGCATATTTGGGGCGTGCGGTAAAAGTTATCTCTACACAACAAGCTGTTACTCGTATTGGATTACGCCAAATTAAAAATATTTCAACCGCTCTCGCCATGGAACAGCTTTTTGTTTCAAAGAATCCAATAGTAAAAGAACATATGGAAGCAGCATGGGACAGTACAGTGGAGGTGGTCGCTAATTCTTTAGCTGTATTGCAAGTTCATGTAAAGAAAACAAAAAATAGAACTCTAAATATTGACTCCGTAATGCTGGCTGCTTTAGTACACAATATAGGTATATTACCTATATTGACAGAGGCTGAGCGTCATACCGAAGTGTTTGCTAGCCCTACATTTTTAGAGGTTGCCATTAAAAAGTTGTCAGGGAGAATAGGCGCCAGCATAATGAAAGAGTGGGGATTCGAGCCGGAGTTTGTAGAAGTGGCTGAATCTTGGGAAAATATGTCAGTTCAGTATGATGGGATCTCTTACTTAGACATAGTACGTTTAGGTGCTGCTTTTTGTGGCAAGTTTGAAGAAAATAAGGAAGTTGCATTTAAAGCTGCCATAGAAAAAGGGGTAATAGACAATTTATCTGAATTATTGACGGATGATTTTGAAGAGTACAAGGCTAGTGCTAAGCTAATTTTCGAATAATATTATTGAGTTAGGTGCAGACTGTTTTTATATTCTGCACCTATTCTTGTAGGTCAATTATTCATTTTCATTTAAGGGAAAAATTTCTTTTAACCTATTTGTAAAGCGTACGACTTCTCCCGACATTAACGCAAAATTTGCATCCATTCGAGCTAACATTTGGTCTTTAGGAATATCATCATTTTGCTCACGTACCACATCGCTGAACTTTAGTCGTTTAATACTCAAGTCTTCTTGTATTATTGCACTAAAGGTTTCATCCCATTCAATGGCAATTTTTTGGACTGATTTTCCGGCTTCTAAATGCTGGGTAATTTCATCACTGTATAAATCTTGATTTTTACAACGAACTATTGCGCCATCTTCTTCAAGGGCTTTTAATTCGGCTTCTTCTAATATATTTATATCGCTTGGAGCTTTATCTTCACTAAGCCATGAAGTGAGCTCTGCTTGAACGGATTGTCTGGCTAGCGGCATAACAGGAAGTGACCCTAACGCTTTGCGCAACATTGCTAAAAATGCCTCTGCTTTGCCATCAGCTGACGCATCAACAACTACTAATTTTTCAGCTATCGATACAAAGCCATGTGTAAAGCTATTTTTTGTGAAAGCCTGTGGGAGTAAGCGGTGAATAATTTCTTGCTTCATGTCCTGTTGAGCTTTTTTGCCAACAGGCGAACCGGTTTCGGCTTCGACTATTGCAACTTTATCTGCTAATTCGGCATTAACAACAGCTGCCGGTAAGATTCGCTCCTGTTTTTTCAAGGTTAGCCACACTCTACCTGCAGCTGCGTGAAGTAAACTTTCTCCTTGATTGAAAGGTGAAGCCCATCCCATAGTCGCTAAATCTTGGCTGCCACAAGGTCGAAATTTAAACTCACCTAGTTTGTCTTCAATGTCCTGCTCTTGAAAGTCCATGTCTTGTGTTATTGCATAAAGCTTTAGGTTTTTAAACCACATAAAGTAACCACTATTTGATTAAACATCTAAGAGTAAGATGTAAGTAAAAAAGGGCGTAGAGACTAACAGGAATTTTAGTCATGCGCCAAGGGATTTGGGTATTTTCAGAATGATAAGCTATTCAAAAATACTTACATTGGAATGGATATTTTGTAATGCAGACCTTCTCCTAGTTCACTAGATGCCTGAATTTTACCCTTTAAAGTTTGCGTGACTAGGTTGTACATAATATGAGTACCTAATCCACTGCCTCCTTCACCCCTCTTAGTTGTAAAAAATGCATCGAAATGCTGTTCTAAAGTTATTTTATCTAAGCCTTTTCCATCATCAGAATAATTTATCAATAGATTGTTATCTTGTTGCGTAATATTTATGTCTATTGAACCTTTAGGTTTATTTTCAAAACCATGGATAAGAGAGTTCATAATCATATTCGTGAGTATTTGTGCAAGTACTCCAGGGGCACATTTTATGGTTAGGTCGTCTGGGCAATTCACATCAATTGTATGTTGGGTTTTTTTAATGCTGGGTGCTAAAGATTGGATAATTTCAATCAGGTATTCACTAACATTAATTTCCCTTTCTGCTTCACTAGTTTGATCTACTGCTACTTGTTTAAAGCTTGAAATTAAATCAGATGCTCTATTTAAGTTATTTGTTAATAAGGTAATAGTTTGTTGTGCTTCTGATAAAAAAGACGACATGGTACTACCAGTGAGTTTTTTATCTTCATAGGCCACTTTTAGTTTATCAACTCTATCTTGTAAGAAACTAGTGGCTGTTACGCCCACACCTAGCGGAGTGTTTACATCATGTGCTATCCCTGCCACTAAGCCACCTAATGATGCCATTTTTGCAGACTCTACTAATTGATCTTTTGCAAGTTGAATAGTTTCCATAGATGTGGCGAGTTCGGAGTTTCTTTTACGAAGCTCGTCTTCAATAAACTGTCTATTCTCGTTTTCTTGTCTTAGCTCTCTTTGGTTGATTAACAATTCGTCTTTTTGTTGTTCAAGGTCGAGCATGATCTTACTTAACGTTGCGGTCTTTTTAGCCACATCTTCTTCTAAGGAAATATTTTGATCATCGAGTCGTCTGTTGGCTTGTCGTAACTCGTTTTGGGTCCCTGCTAATTTAGATTGATAATCTATAACTTCATCGATTAACTTGTTGTATGAGGTTTCTAAGACTTTCAATTCGTTATCTTCATTGATACTTAGATCAAGCTTAGATGAGTTAGGATCATTCAAATTAAAGTCAGTGATCTGTTGGGTTAATTCATTTAGTGGATTAGTTAACATAGTGCGAAATGCACTCATGAACAAAAATACCAGAAATGCAGTTTTAACTATGGCGTTGCCAAGTAGAAAAAATATACCGACTTCAATACGGCCAAAAATAATATCTGAACTTGAATATAAAGTGACATCTCCTACTAAAGAAGTTCTACCAGAAAACTCAAATATAAGGGGGAAACTATAGCCAAAAGTGCCGCCAGAATGGTCCCTCACTACACCTTTAGTAATCGATTCATTACTTAGTTCTGAGGTACGTCCAAGGTTTGAAATATAGTTGCCGTTTTCATCTCTGATTTGCACCCCTTCGACTATAGGTAATTCCATTAAACCCACCGCAATCGATTTAGCTTGGGGGGTATTTAACTCCCATATAGCTCGAGTTAGACTCGTGCTAAATGTATTTTTAAGCGTTTGGAGTTCGCTTTCAATATGACTTTTGGCATTTAGGTACTCAGTAACGATTTGTCCTGCAGTTACTATCAAGGTTAATACGAAATACACTGATAATACTCTTGTTAACAGCTTTTTAGATAACCCCTGTTTGGCACTAGTCATTTAAATTTTTATTCCTTAAAATCTTTTGGCGAATAAAGAATATGCGGAATTAAAAGAATAAACAAGCCGTCCTACAACCTGATGTAAAGGTTATGCAGATCTTATCTTTTGTATTCTCTTGCTACACTTTATACAAACTTAAATACAAACCTTAATAAAAGTGTCATAAATAGTATGAATAATCGTGCCCGTCGTCGATGTACTAAGGAAACTCCAGAATGGCAAAACGTATTTTATTAGTAGAGGATGAAGCTCCTATCCGAGACATGTTGAAGTTTGTACTTGAACAGTCCGGCTATGAAGCAATTGAAGCTGAAGATTATGATGTAGCGTTAGAGAAAATTATAGAACCTTATCCAGATTTAATCCTTTTAGATTGGATGTTACCTGGAGGTACAGGGGTACAGCTTGCTAAAAAGCTTAAGCAGCATGAATACGCTAGAGACATTCCAATTATCATGCTGACAGCTAGGGGGGAAGAGGAAGATAAAATAAGAGGCTTAGAAGCAGGGGCCGATGACTATGTTACAAAGCCATTCTCTCCTAAAGAGCTTGTTGCCCGTGTGAAAGCAGTTATCAGGAGGGTTACCCCTACATCTAGTGAAGATGCGATTGATTTTCAAGGCCTAAAGCTTGATCCCGTATCCCATCGTGTTACCTCAAATGATACACCAATAGAAATGGGGCCAACTGAATTTAAATTATTACACTTTTTCATGACCCATGCAGAACGAGTCTATAGTAGAGAACAATTATTAGATAACGTGTGGGGTACTAATGTGTATGTTGAAGACAGAACCGTAGATGTACACATTAGAAGGCTTCGTAAAGCTTTATCTAGCTTTGAACATGACAATATGATTCAAACTGTACGGGGCGCAGGTTATCGTTTTTCAAGCAAACTTTAACCTAGGTTCTAGTCATTGGTTACCTGAATATCAGGGCTTTAAATTTAAGTTATAAATAAGGAATAGTGACTATTATGTTTAAGCCGCACCCTTGGCTAAGAAGTATTCTTAAGTTTATTGTATATATCATAATGATATTTTCACTTGGGTATTATTTACAACAAGTGTTAGTCGTCTCTTTGATCGGAACTTTAATATTGCTTGGTTGGAGCTATATTCGTTTATATCGCTTAGATTATTGGTTGTGGCATAGCAAGAAAATGTCACCACCTATGTCTCGTGGAGTTTGGGCGCATATTTATGAAGGAATTTATAACTCTAATTTAAAGAATCGAAAAAAACGGAAGACTTTAGGTGAGATTGTTCGTCGCTTTCGCCAAGGTTCTGAAGCTTTGCCAGATGCGGCTGTGGTGGTAGATAAAACAGGACATATAACTTGGTGCAACCGGTTGGCCAGAATTGAATTAGGATTACGATTTCCAAATGATATGGGAAAGCTACTAACTGACATTCTTACAGATCCTAAATTAAAAGCATTTTATGAAGCGAAACGTTTTGAACACCCCATCGAAATTACGTCTCCCATTAATTCTAATAAAGTGCTCGAATTTAGGGGCGTGCCCTATGAAGATGAACACCTGATGTTACTTGTAAGAGACGTCACTAGGCTTACACAAATTGAAAATATGCGAAAAGACTTTGTGGCTAATGTCTCTCATGAATTAAAAACACCGCTCACAGTTATCAATGGCTACCTAGAAATGCTCCCTGAAGAAGGAGAAATGCCAGCTCCTATGATGAAAAAAGCAATTTCTGAAATGCGTTCCCAATCCTTAAGGATGCAGAGCTTAATTGAAGAGTTGTTAGTCTTATCAAGAATTGAAGCCAGCACAGAGCGCGCATTTGATAAGTTAGTTAATGTGCCACAAATGTTATGGCAGATCCAAGTAGAGGCAGATGCTTTGAACAGAGAGCGGGGGCATAAAATCTTTTTTGATATATCCCCCATCTTATATGTTTACGGCATTGAAACAGAATTACGCAGTGCCTTTTCAAATCTAATTTTTAATGCTATTAATTACACGCCAAACGGAGGTGTAATAGAATTAAAGTGGAGCTTAGAAGGGGCAAGGGCGACCTTCAGCGTGAAAGATAATGGAGATGGTATCTCTGCTGAGCATATTGATAGATTAACCGAACGATTTTATAGAGTCGATAAAGCAAGGTCACGTAAAACAGGTGGCTCTGGCTTGGGCCTATCCATAGTCAAGCATGTGTTGTCGCATCATAACTCTAAATTACTTATAAGTAGCTCTGTAGGCAGAGGAGCGCTCTTTTCTTGCCATTTTTCTGAAGAGTTGACGTATCTTTCTGATGAATCTAAAACCAACAGCTTTAGATAAAGGAGTTAATAGACTCATATGCAAATCGAAAGTACTGAAATAGTAGGGCACTTAGTCGTTTACAAATTATTTTAAACCGCTGCAGTTTATAGGTATTGTTAAAAGAAACTATTATAAAATAAATGTTTGAGTAGAATAGGTTTCACAAGACTTTTCTGTCAATATAATTAAATCGACTTTATTTAGGTTTTTGTAAAAGTTGAAACTTTATTACACTTCAAGTCACGCCAATGAAACATTGGTTGGGTAATTAGCTTGATACATATTTCCTACGCATAATTTAGTATCCATAGCGATTGGTACAAGAATACATTCTTAGTCCTGCATTCTTTTTATATAACATGTTTACATGGATACAAAACGGTAAAGGACCATTTAAGCAAACTATTTAGTTAATTGTGTGGTTTTGGTCTGAATTATTGAGTGAAAATGTAATTAAGAGTTGTATCATAGGTGGACTATTCAAAATCTAATCAAGTAATTAATCTATAGCTTAGTCATTGTGAAATTTTAAAGTAAATAAGTTTCGAAATTCAACTTACTGTAAAAGATGTACTTTTGGCTTTAGTTAATCGTAAATTATGTGATAGATTTCATATTGAATATGAATACGGCTCGAAATTGAAAGGTACAGTTTGAGTCAATCATACATGTATTTTTTGCTTCGAAATAGAATTGTAAAACGGGGTAAATATGGATGATTTCCAAAAAAAAAATGTTGTGTATCGTTTTTTCAGTTATGTAGTAATACTAGTATTTTCTTTGCTAATTTTCGAAAGCTCAAAGGTCAATGCTCAGTCGAGAGAAGGTTTATTATCAAATGCTTCAATAGGATTTGCTTATGAAGACAATTTATTGAAGACAAAACCTAAACAGTCAGGTCGTTCTATAAATATTGCTCCAAACCTTGGATATTTAAAATCAATAGGAAAACATAATGTGTTTTTTTCCTATGATGGAAATTATGCATCATATTTTGATAATTCTGATTTTAGTTATAGTGAGCATAATTTTAATGTTAATGGCTTTATCAGCTTACCTAATTCGACAGGTGTGAACCTATCTCTTTTTTACAGAAATGAAATTGAAGAGCCAGGCTCAAATGATTCCAGTACTAGTTCGGATTTAGTTGAGTTTAATAAGTTTAACGTGATTGGTTTTCAAACAGATTTGATTTTTGGTACGAAGCGTAGCACAGGTCAGTTTCTATTCTCTGGTGGAGTAAATAAACGTGATTACACAAATAATTTGCAATCATTTAGAGATATTGAATCAAAATTTTTAACAGGTTTATTTTATTATAGGTTTACCTCTAGATTCAGAGGTTTAGTTGAACTAACTGCTAGAGATATAACTTATGTCAGTGATAATATAATTATTGATTCAACGAATTTTGTAACGGAAGTGTTGACTGGGTTTGAGTGGAACCCATCACTTAAAACGTCTGGTTCGTTTAAAGTTGGTTACTTGGAGAGAGATTACGATTCTGTTGAACTAAATGACATTTCTGGTCTTTCATACTTGATAGACTTTAATTGGAGGCCTTCAAGCTATACTTACTTCAAGTTAAGCGGCTCTAAACGCCCAATAGAATCAGCTCAGATTGATGTCGCTGGATATTTTAGAAACTCATTTGATATTGATATACGGCATGACTTGACAGACCAAATGAATATAATGATTGGTAGTTCTTATTCTGACTATGATATTTCCTCCGAACTTTCAGGCAGAGAAGATAAAAAGTATACCTATCGTTTAGGAGCTACTTATGCCTTTAGTAGAAATTTCTCATCTAGCTTAGAGTTACGGCATGTATTAAGGGATTCCACAGTATCTATATTCAATTTCAATTCGAATGTTATTGAAATGTCTATTTTCAGCACATTCGAGTGAAATTAATTCTATTTAAAAAAGGAAAAAGTATGAAAAAGCACTTAGTGTTTTCGTTTGTTACAATATTTTTAATTCTAATAAATTCAAATGTAATTGCTCAACAAGTTGAAGATTATAAATTGTCGACAGATGATCAGGTATCTGTAATCGTATTTAACGAACCAGATTTAAACTTAAACAGAGTTCGTGTTAGTACTAATGGAACAATTTCTATGCCTCTAATTGGGCAAGTCAACGTTTCTAATTTGACTGTTAGTGAAGTAGAAAAAAAGTTGATTGGGCTATTGAGGGATGGTTATCTTAAGAAGCCAGATGTCTCAGTCTCGATTGTAGAATATAGACCATTTTATATAGGTGGCGAAGTGCAAAGGCCAGGAAGTTACCCTTATAGAAAAGGGTTAACTATTCAAAAAGCTGTAACAATTGCGGGAGGATTTACTGAAAGAGCATCTGAATCAGCAATATCTATTGAAAATAAAGAACAGAATAAAAATGTCCCGAAGGCTTCTTTCTTAGAAAGTGTAAAACCCGGTGACGTCATAACCGTCGGCGAAAGCTTTTTTTAAGGAATGTAAATTATGTATGAAAATTCATGGAACAAGTATCAGGTAGGTAACAAATGAATGAAGTAAGCGTATCTTCACAAGATGACATTATAGATTTTGGGCAATATTGGAGAACTATGTATAGAGCAAAATGGTTGATTTTGTTATCTGTTATTGTTTTCGTAGCAATTGGTTTCTACTTGACCACTAAAATTACACCTACATACGAATCAACCGCAAAAATTTTAGTCGACCCTCAAAAACCCAGTGTATCGTTTGATGATGAGAGGATTGTTTCTAATGCGATGGTTGTTTTATTTTATCAGACGCAATACGAAATATTAAGCTCTAGACAATTAGCAGAGGAGGTTATTGACAGGCTAGGCTTAATTCAAAAGTTTAAAGCACAGAAGTCGCAAAATAATGAGGCAAAGAGCTTCTTAAAAACTTTATTTGGAACTTCTGATGTTGAATTATCTGACGCTGAACTAAAGATATTAATTGCTAACAATATTCGAGATACTTTGAGCGTTAGTGGAGACCGACAAAGCCAAGTGATTCAAATTACATTTGAATCAACTGACGCCAAAGAAGCGGCAGATATCGTAAATACTTTGTCTGAAGTATATATTGAATTTGGTCTAGAATCTCGTATGAAGGAGGTGAAAAACTCCGAAGGCTGGTTGAATCAACAGTCTTCTCAGTTAAAAACATCATTGGATGGGTCAATAGCTAAATTAAATGCATATAAGCTAGAACAAGGTTTGGTCGATACCCAACAGCAGCAAAGCCTAGCTAACAGTCAGCTTCAATCTTTGAATAATGAACTTATAAGAGCGCAGACTCGATTAAGTTCTGCTCATGAACAATATTTATATGTTCAAAATTTAGAGGTAAATGATAAAGACTTGTATTCTCTAGGGCCTGTTTTACAAAATTCTACAGCAGTAGATATGGTTAAAGAACAAGCAAGGCTTTCTCAGAGAGTTAATGAGTTAAGTGAACGGTATGGCGACAAACATCCTCAAATGATTGCCGCTCGCTCTGAATTACAAAGTGCTACTGAAAATTTAGCTGTTGAAGTTAGTAAGGTTGTCGAAAATATCGAAAAAGAGTACAAATTAGCGTTACTTCAAGTTTCAAATATTGAGAAGTTAATTGCTGAAAGTAGAGAGCATATTCAAGCTCTTCAGTCCAAAGGTTTTTCTCTTCTAAGTTTGGAGAGAGAGGTTGAAAACAATAGAAGGACCTACGAAAACTTTCAACTTAGTATACTTGAGTCTAATGGAGTTAGTGATTACAGCGTGTCCAATGTTCAAGTAATAGATAAAGCGACCCCAGCACTAACACCTGCGTCTCCAAATGTTAAATTAATATTAGTTGCATTTTTTATGTTTGGCTTATTTC
Source organism: Paraglaciecola marina (assembly GCF_004360155.1). Classification (GTDB taxonomy): domain Bacteria; phylum Pseudomonadota; class Gammaproteobacteria; order Enterobacterales; family Alteromonadaceae; genus Paraglaciecola; species Paraglaciecola marina. The sequence continues at coordinate 274,248 of NZ_SAIS01000007.1, forward strand.
TGAGTATCGGTATCGCACTTCTGCGAGAGGCGATGGACAACACATTTAAGACTTCAGATTCAGTTAAAGAAAGCTTATCAATTCCGTCTCTTGGTATCACTCCACTTGTTAAATCTTCAGCAAGAGGAAATGAACCCGAAAAGCAATACTTTAAGGATGTTCGAAGTGGTTTTGCAGAGAGCATAAATACAATTAGAACTGGGTTGTTGTTCTCAAATATAGATAACCCTCCAAAAACATTATTAGTTACATCTAGTTTACCTAGTGAAGGGAAATCAACTCTAGCAATTAATTTGGCCGCAGCATATAGTCATATTGGTAAGACTCTGTTGTTAGAGGTTGATCTTAGAAAGCCTAGTATTGCTAAGAGTTTAGCGATTACTTCTGATTACGGCCTTTCGAATATTGTTAAATCTTTTGATAAAGAGATAGATAAAGGTCCCGATGGTGGGATAGTTAAGGTCGGCGAAGAAGGTCAACTTAGTGTGATTTGTGCAGGGACTTTAGTTCCTAATCCACTTGAATTACTATCTTCAAAAAAATTCGAAGATGTATTAAGTGCTTTAGGTGAACTTTATGAATATATCATACTTGACGGCCCTCCTACTTTGCCTGTTAGTGATTCATGCTTGTTAGCAAACAAGGTTGATGGGGTTGTCTTTGCGGTTAAATCAAATGACACTAAGTATAAGGACGCAAAAGAGGCCATTTTAAGACTTCAAAAGCTTCATGCTAATGTTATCGGAAGTGTTCTTACAGTAGCTGATACCAATAAAATGTCAGCATATGGAGATGAGTTTCATACTGGAAACTATTATGGTGAAGTTCCTAAATATGGCTGATGCTAGTTAATGATTGATTTACATAGCCATATTTTACCAAACATAGATGATGGTGCGAGAAGTATAGAAGAAGCCATATTAATGTTGGAATTAGCTATAGAGCAAGGTGTAAGTACTCAAGTACTTACACCTCATATTATGCCTGGTCGCTTTGACAATAAACTGTTGAATATAGAGCAAGCATTTCTTCGGTTTACTGCTGTTGCTCGAGTGCATAGCTTACCCATTAAACTTTTATACGGTGCTGAAGTTAGGATCGGCCATCATATAATTGAAATGGTTGAGTCTAACTCCTTGCCATATCTTGGTTTTTACAATGGAAAAAAAGTGTTTTTGTTAGAGTTTCCCAGGGATGAAGTACCTTTTGGTAGTGACAATCTCATTGTATGGTTATTAAAAAGGGACATTATCCCAATAATTGCACACCCTGAAAGAAACATTGTTTTTATGGAGAAAAGAGAAATGCTGGAAAATTTTGTAAGAATGGGGTGTTTAATACAAATAACAGCAGCTAGTATAACCGGTAAGTTTGGGAAAAAGGTCCAAGCTATGTCAGAAGAGTTATTAACAGGTGGAATGGTAAACGCTGTAGCTTCAGATTGCCATAACCTTAAAGGACGAGCCCCTGATCTAGGCCTAGGGTTTGATAAATTAAAGAGTATATTAAATTATGAGACTGCTCATGATTTAGTCTTTAACTTCCCTAAAGCAATAATAGAAAATAATAGTGCTTTTAATTTATAGAAAATAACATCTATCTTCCAATCATCATGTGCTAAATACCAATTTAGGGATCATAAGGCTGGGTTCTTCTACTTAGCTGAAGTAGCTCAGACTGGATATGGCAGTTACCCGTTTTTCAAATGGTGCTGTTGTAATCTCCCCATTTTAAGCAGCAGTTATTCGTAGAAATTCTTTAAGCCGCTCTCAATAGTTGTTTG
>NZ_SAIS01000008.1 GCF_004360155.1 Paraglaciecola marina
TTATTATCGAGCATGTCGTATATGTAACTTCTCGATTTGATATAAATTATCGCCATTTTCAGCACTTACCTTTTGATTTTATTAATTATTTTTAACCTTCATGCTATAAAAACTACAAAGAGTTACAAAAGCAAAAGGAGACCTGACTTTAACGATACTTATCCGCTTTCTATTAAAAACTATGTGAAAAATATTTTCCACAATTAAATTAACAACTTAGCGTTTATGGGAAAAACAAAGCGAGATATCAAAAATTTACATAATAGGAAGTGATATTGGCAATATATTAAAAAGTGAATTATACCTGTATTTATGTACAGTTTTTGGTTTGGGAGGAATTATTATGCCAAAATCACCTTTTATAGAATCTATACGATTTATTTTGCGGACTAAAAGGTATAGCTTGAAAACAGAAAAGGCTTATCTTCACTGGATTCGACGATTTATTTATTTCAACGGAAAGCGTCATCCTAAAGATATGGGGGAGTTGGAGGTTGAGCAGTTTTTAACACATCTTGCTATAACACTAAAAGTCTCACCATCGACTCAAAATCAAGCTTTGTGCGCCGTTATTTTTATGTATCGGCATGTGCTAGAAAAGGACTTAACCAACATAAATTTTACGTTTGCTAAGACACCTGTTCGAGTGCCTGAAGTATTAAGTCATTGTGATGCAATTGCTATAATCGATAAGTTACGAGGAGTTCATCATACTATTGGCACACTTATGTACGGTGGAGGATTTCGCATATCAGAGGTGTTGAGGTTACGTATAAAAGACTTTGATTTTGACCGAAACACTATTTTTATTTTTCGTTCAAAAGGCCAAAAAGACCGCGTAACTATGTTTCCAGAATTAGCCAAGACTGATATTTTTAAACAAATTCAAAAAGTAGAGAGTATCCATCAAAAAGATATGGATGAAGGGTGTGGGTTGTCTTCACTTCCACCTTCTCTAATTCGTAAGTACGGAAAAGCGGCAACTAACTTATCTTGGCAATATATATTTCCTTCAACCACACGATGTGTTCACCCTTACGATGGTTATATATGTCGCCACCACCTTCATCAAACTGGATTTCGTAAGGGGTTAAAAAAAGCAGTGCAAGAGGCGGGTGTTTTGAAGCGAGTTACCTCACATACCTTTCGGCATAGTTTCGCAACGCGATTACTTGAAACAGGGCATGACATCAGAGTAGTACAAGAGTTATTGGGGCATGATGATGTTAAAACCACGCAAATTTATACCCACGTCTTGGGTAAGCATAAATCCGGTGCAATTAGCCCTATGGATTCTCGGTGAAGTATCAACTGTATTAGTATGCCGCTTTAGACACACTATAGAATGTCTCCAATGTCTGATCGGCATACATTTCTATAGTTAGCTATTGTTTATTTAGTATCTAGGTCTATCCCAATATCTATTTTTATAAACCCACTTTTTAAGAAAGTGACATTTGTCATAGCGAACTAGTGACAATAGACAATATTGTCATTTGAGTAAGAGACGTAAAGTTAAGCCTCAAATCATTTAGGGGATAACCATGAAACTTACTACTCTTTTAACCTTATGCTGCATCTGTTTAGTTAAGCCATTACTCGTTAGTGCACAAAGTGCAAGTTCTGTCACTCAGGTTAACCAAACATACCAAGCATTTAATGTCTCGGTTGTAGGCAGCGGTCAACCTATTGTTTTAATTCCAGGTGTTTCTTCTTCGGCGGCGGTTTGGAAGCGTACTATTGAGGCATTGTCTGACAGGTATCAATTGCATGCCTTATCATTGGCGGGATTTGCTGGGGTGAAACCCGCAGCACCAAGATTGGTTGGCGCTAATTATCTTGAATTTCAAAAAAATGCGATTGCAGAATATATTCGTGTAAATCAGTTAGAAGAGGTTGTGATTATTGGTCACTCGTTAGGGGGAACCTTAGGTTTGTGGTTAGCTACCGAGCAGCACCCACAAATATCTGCGGTAATTAACATTGATGGCTTACCAGCCTTGGGTGCCTTACTTGGCAGTCAGCAAGCTTCGAGTAGTGATGCGCCTCGTTCATTTGATCCTAAAAGTATGGTGAAGTCTATGGCCAATAATGAGGCTTGGCATGAGCAAATGCTTAAAGACATGATGACGTCGGACCCTATGACATCAGGGCGCGCTTTTGGTGAACTGATGCAACTTGATATTAGAGATGATCTTAGTCAAATTGAGTACCCAGTGCTTACCATAGGCGCACCTGCCCAGGCTGCACCTTATGCAAGTTTTGAAGCAGCCAAAAACAACTACTTGACCCAACTGGCAAACATACCTGAAAAATTCAAGCATATGGCTTATGCAAAAACGGCTAAACATTTTGTTATGGCAGACGAACCTGAATGGATGATTGAGCAAATAGAGTTATTTCTTAAAGTGAATTAAACGCCCCAAATAACATAACGCTAAGTTTTATACTTAGCGTTTTGTTATTTGGTTATCGGCTTTGAATTACCTGTGGGGCAGGTTTGGTTGATATCGGAAAGGTTGAATTGCCGCACGTTGGATTAAAATAAACTAACATCAGTTATTCGCTTTTATTGTTTGGGTGAACATAAACATACTTATACTTATACTACGTCAATCTGCTCTACCAAAAAGTCAACGAATGCTCTGATTCTGAGAGGGAGTATTCCGCCTTGGCCAACGTAAACTGCGTAGATGCTTTCGGTGTAACGATTAGTAAAGCTATCCATTAAAATTTTTAACTTTCCTGATTCGATGTCGTCTTTAACCTGAAAGTAAGCCAACCTGCCAATACCTGTGCCTGAAAGTACCAAATCTCGTAAGGAGTCTCCATCACTTACTTTTATATTGCCATTAGGTGAAACTGTAAGTTCTTTATTTTCAATATGAAACGGCCACTCACGTACTGAACGCAAAAATGTAAAGCTCAGCAGGTTATGATTTGTATAGTCCTCTATACATTTAGGCTCTCCATAATGTTTTAGATATTCTGGTGAGGCAACAACGACCATTCGAGATGTACCAAGCATTCGAGATATCAAACTAGAATCCTGAAGTTTTCCTGATCTGATAGCAATATCTGTACGTTCCTCAAGCAAGTTTACAACTTGGTCTGTTAGCTCTATGTCTAAGGTAACATCTGGGTATTTTTCCAGAAACTTAGGAAGTAATGGGAGAATGTACTTTTTACCAAAGGGTATATTGCAGTTAACTCTAATTCTTCCCGTTGGTGATTTTTGCAGACAAACTAATTGCTCTGCTTCATTTAAATCAGCAATTATTCGTACGCCACGTTCATAGAATGTACAGCCTTCACTGGTCAACTCAAGAGACCGAGTAGAACGATTAAATAGTCTGGCTCCTAGTCTTTGCTCTAGCCTTGTTATGGTCTTGCTGATCGATGACGGAGTTAAGTTTAGGTGCCGTGCAGCAGCTGAGAAACTACCTTGCTCTACAACCTTTACAAAAGTTTCTAGTTCAGCTGACCTATTGTATTCACCCTTTGCCACTCTTTACCTCATCTGTGAATATAAAGAACAAATCATATTCCATGATGAATATTTTTCACAGTGATTAAATCGGGATAATAGCTATTTAAACTACATCTAGAGATATTATCCATGAATAAAAATGTAAACATAAACTTAAGCCGGATTATTGGTGCAATTATTTTATCAGTGAATTCCCCCACATTATTTGGGCAGGAACACTTGAATACTGAATTCGTCACAACATGGACAGCAAGCCCTCAAGCAGTTTGGGATGACAGTTTTATATTTCCTCCCAATATACCAAAACTACTAGAGGATCAAACCGTTCGACAAGCCATAAAAGTAAGCCTAGGTGGAGATAAGATACAAATTGAGTTATCCAATGCGCATGGTGATTCTGCGGTTAACTTAAGGAGCGTTACGGTTGGGATACCAATTTCAAGTGAGCATTCTTATGCACTGAATAAAATCGTAAACGTTACTTTTGACGGTAAGCAATCTGCCACTATTTTACCGGGCTCTTCCTTGCTAAGTGATGAGTTAACACTTGCTGTAGACGATCTGTCAGAGCTAGTTATTTCTTTTTATATTCCTGACCGAGTTAAAGTTGAAACATTTCATTGGGATGGCCGACAGACTAACTACATTGCAAGTGGCAATCAAGCACAGTCGCAAAATCTGAGTGGAGAGCTTTACGAAACGACAGCTCGTTTATTTGTTAGTGGTATATATGTTGGGCGCCAAGGAGCCACAACTTTAGCGGTTATCGGTGATTCAATTACTGATGGAGCCACTGCAAGCTTGAATAAAAATGCTCGATGGACAGACTTTCTGGCAAAGCGCCTTAAGCCACTGGATATGGCAGTAATTAATGCGGGTATTTCTGGAGCCAGATTACTCTCAGATGGAATGGGGAGTAACGCTATTAGCAGATTACAACGCGATGTTTTGTCAAAACCTGGGGTTAGCTCACTGATTGTACTCTTGGGTATCAATGATATTTCTTGGCCAGGTACTCTGTTCGCGCCTGATCAGGAATTGCCTGATATAGAACAATTGAAGGCTGGTTTAATTCAGCTGGTTAAACAGGCAAATTTACAAGGAGTTAGTGTTATTGGTGCGACACTCCCTCCTTTTGAGGGAGCACTGCAGGACACACCAATTAAACATTATTACAGTGATGCAAAAAACCAATTACGGTTAACGCTAAATGATTGGATTAAGAATAGTTTAGCCTTTGATGAGGTTATTGATTTCGATAGTATTTTGCGGGATCCCAAGGATTTTAATCGCATAAATCCAGCATATGACTCCGGTGACCATCTTCACCCTGGAGATGCGGGAAACAAAGCCATGGCTTATGGGATTGAAATCAAAAAGCTAAATGCTACTTCTCAAAAGAAAGTGAAATATCAAACTAAGAGGGGTAACTAAATGCTTTTTACCCCATACAAAGGAAATGGTTTCTCACTCCCTAATCGAATAGTTATGCCCCCAATGACGAGAGCAAGAGCAGGAAGTGGTAATGTTGCTACTTCATTAATGGCTGAGTATTACGCTCAAAGGGCTTCCGCGGGATTAATTATTTCGGAAGGTACGCAAATTAGTCAACAAGGGCAGGGCTATGCTTGGACTCCCGGAATATATACTTCCGAACAGGTAGAAGGTTGGAAGCTAGTCACTCAAGCTATCCACAATGCAGGCGGCAGAGTGTATGCCCAACTTTGGCATGTCGGCCGTGTATCACATTTTTCATTACAGCCTAATAATGCTTTACCCATTTCGTCATCGGCACTTCAAGCAAAAGGCGTGAAGGTATTTATAGATCCTGATAGTAATGGCCCTGAAAACGGAGTCGGTCAGATGGTTCAACATTCAATGCCACGAGCAATGTCTGTAAATGAAGTAGATTTAGTAATAGAGGAGTTTAGGCTAGGGGCAAGAAACGCAAAGCTAGCCGGATTTAACGGTGTAGAGCTACATGCTGCAAACGGCTACCTAATTAACCAATTTATTGATTCTGGATCTAACATTAGACATGACCAGTATGGCGGTAATCTTGAAAATCGCCTGCGTTTTTTAAAAGAGGTAGTGATAGCTGTAAAATCTGAGCTCCCTATTGAAAATATAGGGATCAGAATAGCGCCACTTACAAAGTTGCAAGGAACAGAAGATAAAACTCCCGAAGCAACCTACTTAGCTGTAGCGAATCTTTTAGACAAACTAGGTGTTGGTTACATACATGTAGCTGAGGCTGATTGGGAAGATGCCCCAATTATGACAAACGGATTTAAGGAGGCGCTACGATTAATCTTTGGGGGAACGTTGATTTACTCAGGTAAATATAATTTGCAAAAAGCACAAATAGCACTGCAAAATAATTGGGCCGATCTTATTGGGTTCGGTCGGCCTTTTATTGCTAACCCTGACTTACCGTTTAAGCTTGCTCACGGGGTGCCTTTAACTGAGCCCATAAGTGAGCATTTTTTTGGAGGTACCAGAATCGGATATACAGACTACCCTAAAGTCGCTCATTATAATTTATCAGGCAAAATATAATAAGTACGGTAGTGCTAATCTAGTGATTAAGCATGTCCTTCAATTTCTGCCTTCAGAAAATCTACGAAAATACGCACTTTTGACGGTAAGTAAGCGCGGCTTGGGTAAACTAACCAAGCTGCGGTATCAAAGTCTGTTGCAGTACATTGGTAATCCGGAAACAAATCGATAAGTAAGCCATTGTTAATTTCATCACGGCATAACCAGTCTGGTAGCAGCGCAGGTCCGAGCCCTGATATGGCACAGGCTGTCATTGTAAGTCCATGGGATACTAGTAGATGCCCTGAAACAGGCACTTTAATATCGACATTGGATTGGTTGCGAAATTTCCAAGAGCTACGATACCCAGGCATTGAAAATAACAGACAATCAAGGTTTTCTAGGTCACTAGGGTGAGAAGGGGCTCCCAGCTTTTTAACGTAAGCAGGGCTTGCACAAACGTGAAATCGCCTTGGTACGAGTTTGCTTGATACAAAATCGCCTTCGGGGCGTTTTCCAAATCGTACGGCAATATCTATATTCTCTTCAACAAGATCAACATGATGATCCATTAAAACCAGATCTAAGGTTAAATTAGGGTACTGACTTCGCAATTTGGGGAGAATAGGGGCTAAAACTCGTTGCCCGAATGAGGTACAGGCTGTTACTCGTAATGTGCCCGTTGGAAGACTAACTAGGTCTAATGCGGCTTCACTTGCGCGGTCAAATTCGCCAATTAGGTTTTGGACACGCTGATAATATTCATTGCCAGCTTCAGTTGGAGACAGCTTTCGTGTTGTTCTTTGAAACAAGCGGAATCCGAGTTGCGACTCTAGGCCTGATATTGAACGTGAAATAGACGAGGGGTCCATATTACGTTGACGGGCTGCTGCGGCAAAACTACCATGTTTCATTACCTCAACAAAAACTCTAACTGAGTCGAAATCCATTCGTGCGCTCCATACATTAAAGTCATGAGTATACAGGCGTTTATCTAAGCAGCAACAGTGGTTAACATCATTCATCTTGAATAGGTGTTGTATTTGCTTTGTGCTTTCAATTATTAAGGAAAAATATTATGGCGCTTCAATTTTATTCTGACTTTTTTAAATCTACTGCTGACGTACTCGAAGATGTGATCAAAAACGATACTTGGCCAACTACATTTGTATCTGGGCCTTCCGAAGGCCTTCATGTTCATTGGCATTTAGACGAAGTACATGCCTATATTATGGAAGGTGAAACTGACTTTTTAGATGCAAAAAGTGGGATTAGAACACCAGTTAAGGCAGGTGATAAAATAGTAGTGCCTGCTAGAACATTACATGCCGAAGGAGCTGTTTTGAAACGGGTTGTGTATATTTTAGCACTGCCACAACCTTTGCCTCCCGAAGAGTTTCTTGCCATGCATGAGCCGGATACACTAAATTGAGAAGCACTTTAAATTGATTTCGCCCCCAAATAGGTAAAACTAAGGGCTTAACCAAAAGCATTGCATAGGCTAACTAGAACCTTTATTGTTTTTACTCAATATCAAGGAAGGTCTGGCCCATGAAAACGAATGTTTACCTATTTTTACTTATTTGTTTGTTCAGTGTTTCTACTCAGAGCTTTGAAAAAGCCAAACTTGATCAATATCTAGATGTCTTAGACACAAACCAAAAGGCAATGCTTAGTTTAGCCATTGTAAAAGACGGCAAGCCTGCTTATCAAAGGTCTATCGGCTATACAGATGTTGCAAGTAAGCAACAAGCCAACAAAGATACCCAATATCACATTGGCTCAATCACCAAAGTGTTTACCTCTACTATGATTTTTCAATTGATTGATGAAGGTAGGCTTTCACTAGATACCAAGTTGGCAAGCTATTATCCTAAGGTCAAAAATGCCGACAAAGTTACTATCTCTATGTTGTTAAACCATAGAAGTGGTATTTTTAATTTCACCAATGCAAAAGACTACTCAGAGTATATGGAGCAAGGTAAAACTAAAGCTGAAATGGTCAACCTGATCGAGGAGTTAGGTAGTGATTTTGAGCCTGACAGTAAAGCTAGCTATTCAAATAGTGCCTATGTACTGCTGGGTTTTATTATAGAAGATGTCACTCAAGACTCATACGCAAGTCAACTGCAAAACCGTATTACGGCTAGGTTGAACCTTAAGAGAACCATGTTCGCCGGACCTATTGACGTTAAAGCTAACCAAGCCAAATCTTATACTTATGAGTCTGAATATTGGGTGCCCGCTACCCAGACAGATATGAGTATTCCCTTTAGTGCTGGCGCGATTATTTCAACGCCTTCAGAAGTAGGCCTGTTTTTAACTGGGCTTTTTAACGGTAAGTTAATTTCTGCCAATTCATTAGATAAAATGAAAGAGATTAATCAAGGCTATGGACGAGGATTGTTTAAGTTTCCGTTTTACGAAAAAGAGATTTATGGCCATACCGGTGGAATAGATGGCTTTGTGTCACAAGCCGGTTATTTTCCAGCCGATAATGTAGCTTTTACACTCACTTCAAATGGTTTGAATTACAAACTGAACGACATCAGTATTGGTCTGTTAAGTATTTATTATGGCCGACCTTTTGATATACCTGATTTTACTCAAAAGCCGATTAGCCTTTCAGAAAAAAATCTCCTTAAGTATGAAGGGGTGTTTTCTTCTAATGACATTCCCCTTAAAATCACTTTAACGTTTCGTGAAGGTCAGCTCACTGCTCAAGCTACAGGGCAAGGTCCCCTCAACCTCACACCATTTTCAATTTCAGAGTTTCGTTTTGAACCAGCTGGAATTGTGATGCTTTTTGGTACGGATGGCGACAAGATTGATTACACTAAGTTTCGACTTAAGCAGGGTGGAGGTAATTATAAATTTACTAAAGAATAATAAATTTTTTACGGAGTGAAGTATTGCACAATCTAGATTTATTCGCTGAGCCAGAGTCCACACCTATTAATGTGATTGATTACGATGGGCTGGTGGAATACCACGGATTGCTTATTCCTGCTCAAGAGGCTAATCAATACTTTGATGCTTTACTTCAAAAAATAGAGTGGCAGAGTGACCAAGCTAATATTTTTGGAAAACAGATTTTAACTAAGCGAAAGGTGGCTTGGTATGGTGATAAACCCTTTAGTTATACCTATTCGAATTCTACAAAAATGGCGCTGCCTTGGATTGATGAACTAGTCACACTCAAAGGTATTGTTGAAGACAAAACTGGCACTAAATTCAACTCTTGTTTGCTCAACCTATATCACACTGGTGAAGAGGGCATGGCTTGGCACAGTGATGGTGAAAAAGACTTACTTAAAAACGGTGCTATTGGCTCGTTAAGCTTTGGTGCAGAGCGTAAGTTCTCTTTTAAACATAAGCGCACTCAAAAAACGCTATCGGTATCATTGCAACATGGCAGTTTGCTTGTGATGAAAGGGGAAACCCAAAGCCACTGGTTACATAGATTACCCCCTACTAAAAAAGTAGACACCCCTAGGGTGAATCTAACCTTTAGAACCATTGATGGGAGTCAAACAAGATTATAAGTGGTTTTTTAACTAAGATGACTTAGAGTTTTGATTTGATACAAGCTAAAAGCTTATAAAGCCTTTAGCTTGATTGGGTTAATGCTGGTTAATGAGAAGGAAGAGTAAAGTAATAGGTAACATCCAAACCTACTCTCCTATATACCAATGACCTTTATTCACAAGCAAAGTTAATAATGGAGCGAATTCTGGGTGTTGGCCGCCATGGTCGGCTAAAAACTCTTCAGTAATAAATGGCTTTGATAAAAAATTTTTCACTAATTCAGCTGATTCGATTGGGCCGGAGTATGCTTCGCCTAATATGTAAAATGTAAAGTTATCTTCTCCATGTTTATCACTATTACCTGGTTCAACGAATAATGGCTTTATTCCTGGGGCTCGGTAAAAGTATTCGCCATTTTGTAACATTTCCATCATGGCTTGCTCAGAAAACTCTTCGATTTGTTGGTTTGACTCGTCTCCTGCTTTTTTATTGTCACTTAAGAATATCGGTAGCCACTTTTCAAATGCTTCACCTTGCAAGGTTTCGGCAAGTAAAGCTTTAAACTGAGCTACTTCTTGTTGTTTGATTTCCCCCGAGAATTTGCGGGGTGATAATGCTCGATCTTTGAAGCGTTTGCTAAGTAGATTGTTATCTATGGCGTAATCTGCGAAAGACGATAGCATTTCTTGTTGTGAGGGAGCTCTAAAGCCTACTGAATAATTCATACATGGCTCTAGTGCTACGCCATTATGAGGATGATTGGCTGGAATATAAATAATATCACCAGGGTTGAGTACCTCATCTATGACGGGCGTAAACCCTGTAATTTGAGACAAATCACAATGAGGCCTTACCGCCTCGTATTGATCAGGTAGGCCTACTTGCCAACGTCTACTGCCTTTACCTTGAATGATAAATACATCGTATTGGTCAAGATGAGGGCCAACACCAGCTCCTGCATTAGAGTAACTAACCATAAGGTCATCCATACGCCATACAGGGATAAAATCAAAGGTATTCATTAGGCTATCGGCGGCCGGTACATAATGATCAACAGACTGTACAAGGAGGCTCCACTGGCCTAAACAATGACTATTAATGTCGTCATAAGGGCCGTGAGCAACTGTCCATTTGCCATTATGATTACTGACAATACGAGAGTCTACTGAGTCTTCTTCAGTTAAACCTGCAAGCTCATGCTCATCGATTGGATCTTCAAAATCCGTCAATCCTTGGCGAATTAAAAGTGGTTTTTTTTGCCAGTATTCTTTAAGAAAAACGTCTGTATTTATATTTTGTAATCTGTACATCTTTATCCAATTTATTGTTTGCGACCCGTAAGCCAGTATGTGGTGACTGGGCCAATACCTTTTACGTTAATTTTGCCACGCATAGTAAAATCAAATGAACTGCTTGTTAGTTTATAGGTGGATTCTGTGATCTGAATTTTATTTGATTGGCCGTGGCTTTCCATTCTTGAAGCTAAGTTTACCGCTTCTCCCCACATGTCGTAACTAAATTTACTTTTTCCGATGATGCCAGCGACGACTTCTCCGCAACCAATGCCTATTCGTAGACCTATGTCGAGATTTTGAGCTTTGCAAATACGTTTAAATTCGTGTTGCATGTCTAATGCACAATAACAACATTGAATAGCATGCTGTGCGGTTGCAACGGGCAGCCCCCCAGCAGCCATATAGCCATCGCCACTGGTTTTTATTTTTTCTAATCCGTATTTAATGGACAACTCATCAAAACGACAAAATATTTCGTTTAAAATTTTGAACAATTGCTGTGGCGTACGTTTTTTACAAAGAGGAGTGAAGTCTTGAATGTCTGCAAATAAAATACTGGCTTGTGCAAAATAGTCTGCAATGGGCTCATTTGAGTTTTTTAATCTTTGGGCAATGGTATTTGGCAATATATTTAATAGTAGTTGTTCAGATCGCTTACGCTCATGGGCGAGCTTTTTCCAACTTTTACTGACATTTTTCTGAATGTGATAGCTACATAAAATGCTAGCTAGGGCTAATAGACAGGCGCTTGCAAACTTAAAGCTTTGTTGCGCTGCGTCGTAATTTTGTTGCAAATAAATTTGATAGTAAGTTTCTGTAAAAAGGAACAAGCCACAAAATAGTATTGAAAAACTCCATTTATAAGTGCTCTCTCGTTCGGTGAAAAAGAACGGACAACAAATTACCGCAAGCAAATAGAAAAAGTGAATATATAAATCTAGCTCCCATAATACGCAGGTAGTAATTAGGTTAGTGATATAAACAGTGATTAACCACATTTTAGCGGCTAGATACCAAGCATTATGATTGAGTATGGGTACCCAAATTAGTGAAGAAATAGTTAAGCAGGTAATGAGTAATTGAAGTGCTCCTTGACCTTGCCAAAACCAGATGGCGCTGGGTATTTGTAATACAGATACCAAAATTACAATAAAGGCAATAATATTGGTTATGCGAACAGGAGTGAAATATTCATTTGGGTAACGAGCAATGCCTGCCCAAACCCATAGCTTTAAGAAACGTCTTAACATTTTTAAATCCTTTTAAAAATCAGAGTGAGTAGTTAAGCTCTAATAGAGATTAAGTATAGTTCACTCCAATTTTTATAAAGGATTTAAGGTGAGTTTATTTCTCTAGTTGTTCAACAAACTCAATAGCACGGCCAATATAGTTTGCTGGAGTAAGAGCTTTTAATTGCGCTTTAGCCACATCTGGTAATGCTAGAGTATCTACAAACTCAGCCATAATTTGTTGATTCACTTTTTTGCCACGGGTTAACTCTTTAAGCTTTTCGTATGGTTTTTCAATACCGTAACGACGCATCACTGTTTGTACAGGCTCTGCTAGTAATTCCCAGTTATCATCAAGTTCATCTAATAAACTTTGTTCGTTAACTTGTAGCTTGCTGATCCCTTTGAGAGAGGCTTGGTAGGCGATAACCGAATAGCCTACACCTACACCTAAGTTTCTAAGTACGGTGGAGTCGGTTAAATCTCGCTGCCATCTAGAAACTGGAAGTTTAGTGGCTAAATGCCCAAACATCGCATTTGCTAGCCCTAAATTACCTTCAGAGTTTTCAAAGTCTATAGGGTTGACTTTATGTGGCATGGTAGAAGAGCCAATTTCACCAGCGATAGTTTTTTGCTTAAAGTGACCTAATGCAATGTAACCCCAAACATCACGATCAAAATCTAGCAATATAGTGTTAAAACGCGCAATAGCATCAAACAATTCTGCAATATAATCGTGTGGTTCAATTTGGGTAGTGAAAGCGTTCCAGGTTACACCTAGGCTGGTAACAAACTCGTCTGCAAAATTATGCCAATCAAACTCTGGGTAGGCAGATAGGTGAGCATTGTAGTTACCAACCGCACCATTGATTTTACCGAGAATACTGACACTGGCGATTTGATCTCGCTGGCGTTGTAGGCGGATCATCACGTTTGCCATTTCTTTACCCATAGTAGTGGGGGAAGCTGGCTGACCGTGGGTTCTTGCCATCATCGGCATAGACTTCAATTCAAAGGCTAAACGTTTAAGTTCTGCAATGAGTTTGTCGCAATAAGGTAAAACCACTTCGCCACGGGCTTCTGTGAGCATCAAGGCGTGAGATAAATTATTGATGTCTTCAGAGGTACAAGCAAAGTGAATAAATTCATTGATGGCGTGTAGTTCTGCGTTGTCAGCTACTTGTTCTTTAAGGAAGTATTCTACGGCTTTTACATCGTGATTAGTGGTGCGTTCGATGTCTTTGATACGGGCGGCATCTTGTTCGCTAAAGTCACTTACTATTGCGTCTAATAATGTATTGGCTTCAGTACTGAAAGCAGGGACTTCTTGAATTTCAGGGGTGGCTGCTAATTTTTGTAACCAGCGCACTTCAACAACAACGCGATATTTTAGTAAACCAAATTCACTAAAAATGTCTCTTAATTCAGCTGTTTTACTTCCATAACGGCCATCTATGGGGGATACAGCAGTTAGTGCAGATAACTCCATGAAACTCTCCTAATTGAGTGTGCTTATTTGGTTTAAAGTGTGTTTAGCGCTGTTTAAAATTTGTGTTCTATTTAACAATATTTGTCTGCGTTTACCGCCTACTTGCCGCCATAATACCGCGGATCTTACACCTGCTAGTAATGCGGCTCTTACCCGGTGCTGACATTCTGGACGCTGTAATATTTTAGGATCGCCCGCTACTTGAATTTTTCGCGAAATCGGACTGATGACATCTGAATATATACTGTCTAAATTACTTAGCATTTGGCCATCTGATAAATCTAAATGTGATTTTTGGCGTTGAATATTGGCAATACGCTCACCCAATACAGCCATTGTTTTTTTATTAGAACTGAGCTTGCGTTCTATGGATAACAAGTTAGCAATATATCGAGTGACTTCAACATCTTTGACTTTTGATTGATTACCTAGCTGCTTAAGAATGGTTTCGTAGCCCAGTTTCAATTGTTTTATATCACCAAATACTTGCTCAGTACTTTCGCTTTCAGTTACCGAAATACTATTCAATGATGTATTTAAGGCTTGTTCGCTGTAATCAGCCCCTCGGGCGATTTGTTTTACTAGGGCTGCAGCTTGGCATACACCGGCAAGTGCAATATTACTTTCATAAAAGCGCATGTTTTGTTTATTACTCATTAACGAATGTAGTTCTCTATAATGCCGCCACCTAAGCAAACGGCGTCTTGATAAAATACTGCTGACTGTCCTGGCGTAACTGCTTTTTGAGGCTCATCGAATTCAACCAGTATAGTGCCGTCTTCTTTAGGAGTGACTAAGCAAGGGATATCTTGTTGGCGATAACGAGTTTTGACCGCGCATTTAATTGCTTCTTGTGGTCCTAAGCGGTCAACCCAATGTAGTTGGTTGGCTACCAAACCCTTAGAGTAAAGCCTTGGATGATTAGCACCTTGTCCTACAATTAACACATTACGCTGTACGTCTTTATCAACCACATACCAAGGATCTTCACCAAACTCTTTCATGCCGCCAATAAGTAAACCCTTACGCTGGCCTAGAGTGTGATACATCAAACCATCATGTTTACCAATTACTTGGCCTTCGGCTGTCTCTATTTCACCGGGCTGTGCCGGTAAATATTGCGCTAAAAAGTCTTTGAATTTGCGTTCACCGATAAAACAAATTCCGGTGCTGTCTTTTTTATCGTGGGTCACTAAGTCTTGCGCAAGGGCAATTTCTCGGACTTTCGGTTTTTCTAAATGCCCAATCGGGAATAAAGTTTGTGCTACATGCTTTTCAGCTAAGGTATATAAAAAATAACTTTGATCTTTGTTGCCATCTAAGCCACGAAGCATTTGCCACTTACCCGATTCGTTGGAGCGCTGCACATAATGCCCAGTGGCGATATAATCAGCGTTAAGCTCTTCAGCGGCAAACTCTAGAAAGGCCTTAAATTTAATTTCTTTGTTGCACATTATATCGGGGTTAGGTGTCCGTCCCGCTTTGTATTCTTCTAAAAAATACTCAAATACATTGTCCCAATATTCAGCTGCGAAGTTGATGGTGTGTAAGGTCATTCCGAGTTTATCAGCTACCGCTTGTGCATCTTTTAAGTCGTCTGCTGCTGCACAGTACTCATCATTGTCGTCTTCTTCCCAGTTTTTCATAAACAAGCCTTCGACTTGATAGCCTTGTTGTTTAAGAAGATAAGCCGAAACCGAAGAGTCAACCCCACCAGACATTCCAACCACGACTTTAATTCGGCTGTTATCTTGAGTTTGATCTGTTGATTGAGATTGTTGGGTCATATGCAGAAAATGTATTGTTGTGTGCTAAAAAATGGAGCCGAAGTTTACCAGTTCTAATATGGGAAAGCATTAGCTTAATAAGTGGTTCTAAGTATATTCAATCGTTGAGAGTAATATATCGAGAGATTGAGGTTTCGCAATTCAAGATTGAAACCTCAATAAGGGTACTGTTAATGCTTTTTAAGTTCATTTTGCACCTTTTCTTAAAAACATATATAAAAGAGTCACATAACGATTAAATACAATTTATTAGTAACGTTATGGTGGAGTTATTTGGCTAAGTAAGTGGACTTAAGTACCTAGAAAGCAGGAGTATTATTAATGAGTGAAAACCTATTTACACCGCCAGAGTCAAAGTTGGTGGATGAAACCCAAAGTAACCTTGAATCAGTTCTAGCGTCTCGATGGAGAAGATTAGGGGCATCGCTTATAGATTCGTTTATTATGATGTTGTTTGTTATACCTATTATGTACTTTTTTGGTTGGTTTGAGTTCATCACAAATGGCGAAGATCCACCCTTCATGTATTCAATAGGTATGGGGCTAATGGGGATCCTATTTTTTATTCTGCTCAACTTTAAATTACTAATAAAAAATGGACAAACTATCGGTAAAAAGCTGTTAAATATAAAAATAGTCGATATGAACGGTAATCAAGCTGATTTAAAAAAACATTTATTAAAAAGGTACGGGACATACTTTATTCCTAACCAAGTTCCTATTGCTGGAGGTATTTTTCAATTGATTAATATATTGTTTATTTTCAGAAAGGATAAAAGATGTATTCATGATCTAGCGGGAGGAACACAAGTCGTGTATTGCTAGTAAATCAAAGTGTGATGACAAACGTAGGTTTTTAGTTGTCGCACTTTATCTATCCTTTGAAAGCGTATTATTCTAGTTTTTGATTAAATTAATTGTCCTCCTCTCTATTTTCATTTCACCCATAAATTTTAGTTGTTAGCAATATTATCCACTTTTAAATATAACCTTCATAAATCTTTTATCTTTCTGTTACATAACCTAAATAAAATTCCTTTTTTCAATATTTACAGGAAGTTAATCATGTTCAAAAAAGAAATGGCGTCGTTAAGTATTTTAGCCTTATTAGCCTCTTGTTCTGGGGATGATGGGTCTGATGGTGTGAATGGTAATGATGGCTTAAATAGTTTACTCAACCATGAAACACTTGTATTTGGAGATAGTGAATGTTCTTTCGGTGGTTTTAGAATCAATTCAGGCTTAGATGCTGATTCAGATGGTGCTTTATCTGATAATGAAGTTAATAATACAAGCTACGATTGTGAAGCTAATACTGTTGGCTCTGAAGGAGCTATTTTACCTTATTCTGTTTTACGAAATGATATAGAAGATGGTGCCAAGCAAGGTGCTTATTTTGAAATTCGTAACGGTGGTTATGGGTCAGATATGGTTAAACACCCAACTAATGCTAGTCAGTTTTACGCATTAACTGATCGTGGACCTAACGCTGTTTATACTGGTGAGCATGGTACAGGAAAGATATTTCCTGTTGCTGACTATACCCCTCGTATAGGATTATTTGAAATTCAAGATAATGGGGATGTAAAAAAACTTGAAGATATTTTATTGAAGCGTCCAGATGGCTCTTTAATCACTGGTTTGCCTAATAGTTCTTCTCTCGGGGGAACCGGTGAAACACCTTATGCTGTATTGGATGATGGTACAATTGAAGTGCTGCGTGAAGACATGAGCCTAGCTTATGATGAAACGAGTAACCCAATTAAACTAGATGATTATGGTTTAGATGGTGAGGGCTTGGTTGCTTTGTCTGATGGCACATTTTGGGTGAGTGATGAATACGGCCCACATATGGTACATTTTGACGCAGATGGAGTTGAGATTGAGCGTATAAATGCATTTACTGATGATGCTCGCGTTACATTTAACTTACCGGCTGAATTTGCTAATCGACGTGCTAATCGCGGTATGGAAGGTTTAGCAGTTACCCCAGATGAGAAAACCCTAGTGGGCATTATGCAGTCTACTATGTATAACCCTAGCAGTGCTGTGAAAGCATTGGACCTTGTGCGTATTGTAACTATTGACTTAGAAACAGGTAATGTATCTCAATTTTTGTATCAACAAGAAAAAACACAAAATTCTCAATCTGGAATCTTCGCATTAAGTGCTACTGAGTTTGTCGTTATTGAGCGTGATGGAGCCTTTTTTGCCTCAGATGTTGATGCCATGAAACACCTGTATAAGATAGATATTAGTGACGCTACGGATCTTGAAACAATAACTGACTCTGGTGCTTGGGTGCAAGATGAAGTACTTGGATTAACGAAGAATGGACTAACTATTGAGGAAGTAGTACTTAACGAAAGTTGGGATGGGTTAACTAATATTACGCCTGTAACTAAGACTTTTCTTGTAGATTTAGTCGCTGAAGTTCAATACCCCCATGACAAGCTTGAAGGTATGTGGTTTATTAATGAGTCTACCATTGGCGTAATAAATGATGATGATTTTGCTACATGGTCTACTAGCAGAGTACTAGAGCAAAAATATTTAGATGCGGGCCAAACTGACATTGACAGTAATACTCTATATATTATTGAAGATTTAGATCTTGTACTTTATTTATAAGGCTTTTAATTAAGATTAAGGCCATTTAATTGTACATTTTCACATTGCATATCTTAGGGGAGAGCGTAAGTTATGCAGTGTGATACTTCTAAAGCTCTATATATTCACCATTAGCAATTCCATCTATAGTCCAATTGCCAATACGATAGCGTATTAACCTAAGGGTTGGGTAACCAATATGAGCTGTCATACGTCTTACCTGGCGATTTTTGCCCTCCGAAATGGTGATAGATAACCAACTGGTGGGCTTGTTTTGTCGAAATCTTACTGGCGGATTACGAGGCCAAAGGGAAGGTTCCTCTATTTGCTCTACTTTTGCCGGCCGTGTCATTCCATCCTTCAATTCGACGCCATTTCTTAATTTTTCTATTTCTGATTGTTCAGGTTGACCTTCAACCTGTACCCAGTAGGTCTTACTAGTTTTGTGTTTTGGTGAAGCAAGCCTGTTTTGTAGTTTACCGTCATTCGTTAATACCAGTAATCCTTCGCTGTCTTTATCTAATCTGCCAGCAGCATAGATATCAGGGATCGGAATAAAGTCTTTTAGAGTTTGCCTGCCATCTTGGTCGGTAAATTGTGTTAACACATTGAAAGGCTTATTAAATAATACAACTTTTTTAGGTGCGTTAGATTCAGGTAGATTAGCTTTATTTTTATTGTGGTTGTGAGAGTAAAACGGGTTAGTCATAGTAAGCTATAAAATAAAAGTATTATAAAAAATGCACTGATAGGTAGATGGAAGTGTGATTTACAGAATATAATATGCAAGCAAAACTTGTATTTATTTAATTTACCCATATATATTTTGCTGTCTAATTTACGTTAGATAATTTTAAAACTTCGGTAAATAACACCAGTTCATAGTGCCACACTGTAGTGGATTAAAGAGTTTTGTTAATACTCTTCGAATATGGATTGTCAGTGCGTTACCATAACCATGAGGCTCATAATGACGATTTCTAAGTCAAAAATTATATACACTAAAACAGACGAAGCGCCGGCTCTAGCTACTTATTCATTACTTCCTATCATTCGTAGCTTCACATCAAGTGCAGGTATTGAGGTTGAATTAAGTGATATTTCATTAGCAGCGCGTATTTTGTCATCTTTTAGTGATGTTTTGCCGGCAGAACAACAAGTATCTGATGCTTTAGCTGAATTAGGTGCATTGACTCAAGATGCTGCAACTAACATTATTAAGTTGCCTAACGTAAGTGCTTCAATTCCACAGTTGAAAGCTGCTATTAAAGAATTACAAGGTAAAGGTTTTGCTTTACCAGAGTTT
Source organism: Paraglaciecola marina (assembly GCF_004360155.1). Lineage (GTDB taxonomy): Bacteria > Pseudomonadota > Gammaproteobacteria > Enterobacterales > Alteromonadaceae > Paraglaciecola > Paraglaciecola marina. Next base: position 19,273 of record NZ_SAIS01000008.1, read on the forward strand.
CCTGAAGACCCGCAAACTGATGAAGAAAAAGATATAAAAGCTCGTTATAGCAAAGTATTGGGTAGTGCAGTAAACCCAGTATTACGTGAAGGTAACTCTGATCGCCGTGCACCTGTAGCAGTAAAAAATTATGCAAAAGCTAATCCCCATTCAATGGGAGAGTGGAGTCAAGCCTCACAAACTCATGTTGCACATATGCATGAAGGCGATTTTTACTCTGGTGAAAAATCAGTCACTGTGGAAAAAGCAGGGCATGTCAAAATAGAATTCACGGATACTGCTGGTAATGTCACAGTATTAAAGCCTAAAGTTGAATTATTGGCTGGTGAAGTAATTGATGGAATGTGCATGAGCAAAAAAGCTTTATGTGCGTTTTTTGAAAAAGAAATTGAAGATGCTAAAAACACTGGTGTTTTGTTTTCATTGCATGTGAAAGCTACCATGATGAAAGTGTCTCACCCAATTGTTTTTGGTCATTGTGTAAAAGTATTCTACAAAGATCTATTTAATAAGCACCAAGCATTGTTTGATGAATTAGGTGTTAACCCAAATAATGGTTTGGGTAGTGTTTATGACAAAATTTCAACACTTCCTGAGTCTCAACGTACTGAAATCGAAAAAGATATCAATGCTTGTTATGCTGATCGTCCTCCTATTGCAATGGTAAATTCTGATAAAGGTATTTCTAATCTGCATGTACCAAGCGATGTAATTGTAGATGCTTCTATGCCAGCAATGATCAGAAGCTCTGGTCAAATGTGGGGACCTGATGGAAAGTTACATGATACTAAGGCCGTTATTCCTGAAAGTACTTATGCAACTATTTATCAAGAAACCATTAATTTCTGTAAAACTCATGGGGCATTTGACCCGACTACTATGGGCACAGTACCCAACGTTGGTTTGATGGCTCAAAAAGCAGAAGAATACGGCTCTCATGATAAAACTTTTGAAATGGTCGCTGATGGTAAAGTACAGGTTATCGACCAAGATGGTACTGTTTTAATTGAACACCCTGTTGAAGAAGGTGATATTTGGAGAATGTGTCAAGCCAAAGATGCACCTATCCGTGACTGGGTGAAATTGGCTGTAAATCGTGCTCGTCAATCTGGTATGCCAACAGTATTTTGGTTAGATGATGAACGTGCCCATGATGCTCAACTAATCCTTAAGGTTAACAAATATCTTAAAGAACATGATACTGACGGCCTTGATATTTCAATTATGGCTCCTGTCCGTGCAATACGTTTTACTATGGAGCGAGCGATTCGCGGGTTGGATACCATTTCTGTAACAGGTAACGTTTTACGTGATTACCTGACTGATTTGTTCCCTATTTTAGAATTGGGTACAAGTGCAAAAATGCTTTCTATCGTGCCATTAATGGCTGGTGGCGGATTGTTTGAAACTGGTGCAGGTGGTTCAGCGCCTAAGCATGTTCAACAATTTGTTGAAGAGGGGCATTTACGTTGGGATTCATTAGGTGAGTTTTTGGCTTTGGCCGTATCTCTTGAAGATTTAGCGCTTAAAAATGATAACGCTAAAGCTAAAATTTTAGCGAGCACCTTAGATATCGCCACAGAAAAGTTATTAACTGAAGGTAAATCTCCGCTGCGTAAAGCGGGTCAATTAGATAATAGAGGTAGTCATTTCTATCTTGCTATGTTCTGGGCTGAAGCGTTAGCGAATCAAACTGAAGATCAAGAGTTGAATGCTAAATTTAAACCTTTATTCGAGACTTTATCTGCTAATGAAGATAAAATTTTAGCTGAGATCGATGCAACTCAAGGCAAAGCTGCAGATATTGGTGGGTATTACTTGCCGGATGAAGCTTTGGTAACCAAAGCTATGTGCCCGAGTGAAACACTAAACGCTGCACTTTCTTAATATGAATAGTAATACGCTTTATACTTTATAGAGTGTGTTTTGCTGGTATAAAAAAGCAGACGTTAGTCTGCTTTTTTATTACGAGTGATTCGTTGAGCTGTTAAAGCTCGGTGATCATCTATCGTTCTGGCTCCCCACTGAAATCTATGTTTTCAGCATGTAAGCCTTTAGGCCCCTGTTGCACCTCGTACTTGACTTCTTGTCCTGCTTTTAACGAGCGGTAACCTTCCATCTGTATCGTCGAGTAATGAGCGAAAATATCTTCTCCGCCATCATCAGGTACAATAAAGCCAAACCCTTTTGCATTGTTGAACCATTTTACTTTGCCGACTGCCATGCTTCTGCTTCCTTAAATCCCTTGAACTAATACCACTTTGACCCCACACTTACTATGAAGGGGGGAGACGTGTTAACTACTCAATATAACCGCCCAATTAAAATGTAGGTTTTTTAAGCTGTTTTTGTCAAGTCGAATTTTTAATTTTAGATAATGAAAATAGGCTAAAACCAAGGTAGTTGCTAAACATTGAGATTTTATCTGTAATTTTTGGACCAAATAATTAAGTTATGAGTAAAGATAATACTATAGATATAGAACGCCAAAAAAGCAGGGAAGAGCAAAGAAAGAAAGCGGCTCCACCACCCATGTACAAAGTGATTCTTAATAATGATGACTACACACCAATGGACTTTGTCGTTGATGTGTTGATGCGCTTTTTTAACCTAGAGGGAGAAAAGGCACAACAAATAATGTTAACGGTGCACTACCAAGGCAGAGCAGTTTGTGGCATATATACAGCAGAGATAGCTGAAACGAAAGTAATGCAGGTCAGTAGGTACGCTAAAGAAAATCAACATCCATTAATGTGTACTATGGAACAAGCATGATAGTGACGTTAACAAATCTATCTTATACGCTAGCAGTCAGAGGGCATTCTTATGTTAAATAAAGATTTAGAGCAGACGCTAAACGATGCGTTTATTTTTGCTAGAGAGCATCGTCATGAGTTTATGACAGTAGAACATTTATTGCTTGCCCTATTAGATAATAGTGCCGCTAAAGAGGCCTTAAAGGCATGTGGCGCTGATATTGAAGCGATAAAGCAAGAGCTTACCGATTTTGTCAAAGATACCACTCCTTTGTTGTTAGATGAGCAAGGAAATGAACGTGAAACTCAACCCACTTTAGGTTTTCAACGAGTTCTTCAAAGAGCGGTTTTCCATGTACAGTCCTCTGGTAAAGAAGAGGTGACAGGTGCCAATGTACTAGTGGCTATTTTCAGTGAACAAGAATCACAAGCTGTATATATTCTGAAAAAGTCCGATGTGACTCGATTAGACGTAGTTAATTTTATATCTCATGGTGTATCTAAAGTGGATGACGAATCAGCTTCAGCTGGTGAAACAGAACATGAACCTGAGCAGGAAGAGTCAGTATCTGTTCTAGATAAATATTCTACAAATCTTAATATCAGTGCTAAAGAAGGCAAGATCGATCCTTTAATAGGTCGAGATAAAGAGCTTGAACGCAGTATTCAAGTGTTATGTCGTCGTCGAAAGAATAATCCACTTTTAGTGGGAGAAGCTGGCGTTGGTAAAACTGCTATCGCTGAAGGTTTAGCCTATCGAATCGTTAATAATGATGTGCCAGAGGTAATCGCAGATGCAACGGTTCACTCTTTAGATATGGGAGCATTATTAGCAGGCACTAAATACCGAGGCGATTTCGAAAAGCGCCTCAAAGGTATTTTGAAAGAGTTATCAGAAAAACCTGATGCCATCCTATTTATTGATGAAATTCACACCATTATAGGGGCAGGGGCTGCGTCTGGCGGCGTTATGGATGCGTCTAACTTGCTTAAACCAAAATTGAGTAGTGGCGAACTTCGTTGTATTGGATCTACGACCTATCAAGAGTATCAAGGTATTTTTGAAAAAGACCGTGCATTAGCTCGTCGATTCCAAAAAGTAGATGTGGTTGAGCCGACGGTCGGTGATACTACTAAAATACTTATGGGGTTGAAGTCTCGTTATGAAGAACACCATAGTGTGCGTTTCACTCATAAAGCCATCCGTGCTGCTGCTGAGCTGTCTGCTAAATACATTAACGAACGTCATTTGCCTGATAAGGCCATTGATGTAATTGATGAGGCAGGGGCAAGCCAACGCTTATTACCAGCATCAAAACGGAAGAAAACAATTGGAGTAACTGACATTGAACAGATTATTTCAAAAATTGCGCGTATCCCAGAAAAATCAGTTTCAGCTTCAGATAAAGAAGTGCTCCAGAATTTAGATCGTGACCTTAAACTAGTGGTATTTGGTCAAGATGAAGCAATAGTAACCTTGACCGATGCAATACGTTTATCACGTTCAGGTTTAGGAAATGAGACTAAGCCCATAGGCAACTTTTTGTTTGCTGGACCAACAGGTGTCGGAAAAACAGAGGTGTCTGCTCAGTTAGCTAAAATTATGGGAGTTGAGTTGGTTCGCTTTGACATGTCTGAATATATGGAACGCCATGCAATTAGTCGTCTTATCGGGGCCCCACCCGGGTATGTTGGCTTTGATCAAGGTGGCCTGTTAACGGACGCAGTTATCAAACAACCCTACTCTGTGGTGTTACTTGATGAAATTGAAAAGGCCCATAGTGATATCTATAACATATTATTGCAGGTTATGGACCACGGTACCTTGACCGACAATAATGGTCGTAAGGTTGATTTTAGAAATGTAGTTTTAATAATGACCACGAATGCAGGTGTTCAAGAGACTATTCGTAACTCTATTGGATTTAAGCAGCAAGACCATAGTCATGACGCTATGTCTGAAATTAAAAAGTTATTTACACCTGAGTTCAGAAACAGGTTGGATGCGACAGTATGGTTTAATCATCTTGATAAAGACGTGATCCTGCAGGTGGTTGATAAATTCATTGTTGAATTACAAGTACAGTTGGATAATAAGGGGGTTTCCTTAGAGGTGACTACGCAGGCTCGCGAGTGGTTAGCCGATAAAGGGTATGACAAAAATATGGGCGCTCGCCCAATGGGACGTGTAATCCAGCAAGAAGTGAAAAAAGAATTAGCAAATGAGCTATTGTTTGGTCAACTGAGTCAAGGTGGCAGTGTTAAAATTGGTCTCAAAAAAGGCGAGCTAAGCTTTGAGTTCTTTTCTGACAGTAAAGAAAAACCTGAAGCCCTTAATTCTTAATTGGAATAACAGGGTTAAGGTATAAAAAAACCGATATCGTAAGATATCGGTTTTTTTGTGTCTCTTCATATAGCTTCTTGGGTTTATGAAAAAGCTATTATATCCTTTTATCTGGCACGATAGATGATACGACCTTTGCTTAGGTCATATGGGGTCATTTCGACTGTAACTTTGTCACCAGTCAAAATTCGAATATAGTTTTTACGCATCTTGCCAGATATATGCGCAGTCACCACGTGACCATTCTCTAGTTCAACTCGAAACATAGTATTTGGAAGGGTATCCAACACAGTGCCTTCCATTTCAATACAATCTTCTTTCGCCATCTAACTATGCTACCTCTAATCAATAAAATAAGTGTCAAAAAATGCCGCGCAGATTTTGCCCAATAAGCAGGTCAGTGTAAAGCTTTACACTGAACTTTTTGCAAATAGATGCCATTTATCTTCAAAAAAACGTTCATTGGGTAGAAAATTCTGTTTATAGCGCATTTTTTGACAGTTATCTATCTGGTAACCCAGATACAAAAACTCTTTATTCATGGACTTGGCTATCTCTATTTGCTTCAAAATTGCAAAGATGCCTAATGAACGCTTTTCTTCGCCTGGTTTAAAATAGGTATACATGGCTGATAATGATCTAAATAGATTGTCGGTAATGGCTACCGCAATTAACTCCTGTTGGTCATGAAATTCTATGAATAAAGTGTCTCCCCAAGGGCTAGGTACAAAACCTTGATACTGTTCTTCACTCGGTGGATACATACTGCCGTCTGCATGACGTTGGTTTATGTATGATGCAAACAAATCATAATATTCTGGCTTATCCAGCTCACTTATCTCTATTCGCAGGTCTTGATTGCGTTTAGCTATCCGTTTTTGACTTTTGGAAGGTTCAAATAAGGCGACAGGTAAGCGGATAGGCTCACATGCTTTACAAGTTTGACAGTGTGGGCGATAAACTTGTCCACCGCTGCGCCTAAAGCCCATACTAATTAAATAATCATATTGATGACGAGTTGGGGAGTTATCTGAGACTAAAACCAATATCTGCTCTTTTTCATCAGGCAAATAACTACATTGGTTTGGTTGAGTAATACCAAATTTCATATTCATGACTCAGTCCCTAAGAACCTAGGGATCCATTCACTTTCATGCATCCTCTTTTTGCTATCTTTTTCTAGTAGCTTCAAAAATTCACTTCGTGGGACTTCAATACATCCAAGGCTTTCTAAATGTGGATTTTGCATTTGGCAATCTATAAAGTTGCACTGGTTTGCTTGTAGCAACTTGACTAAGTTCATAAAAGCTAATTTAGATGCATTCGTTGCACGATGAAACATAGATTCACCACAAAAAACCTTACCAACTAAGACTCCGTATAGACCACCAACTAGATTTTGCTGTTGATCCCATACCTCAATTGAGTGGGCGTGCCCCTCCGTGTGAAGAAGTTTATAGGCATTTACCATTTGCTGTGTTATCCATGTACCTGAGTCATTTCTGGGAGTTGTAGCGCAGGCGTCTATTACTTCATTAAAATTTTTATTGACTGAAACGGCATAGCTGCAATTACGAGCAAATTTAGCTAAGCTTTTGCTACAGTTAAATTTGTCGAGTGGCAATACACCTCTTGGGTTAGGAGACCACCACATGATTGGTTCGTCTTGACTAAACCAAGGAAAAATTCCCTGTGAATATGCAAGTAGCAATCTCTTGGGGGATAAGTCACCACCAAAAGCTAATAAACCATTGGGGTCTTCCAGCGCAAAATCAGTATTTGGAAACTGTAATTTTGAGTTTAATTTAGTTAGCGTTAACATTTTCTAAAGTATTTTCTCCCAACAAAAAAAGGCCTCGTAAGAGGCCTTTAAGATAGCGCTTAAGAAGATATTATTCTATCGCGTCTAAGAATTTTTCAGCATCTAAAGCAGCCATACATCCAGTTCCTGCTGAGGTGATTGCTTGACGATAAATATGATCACTTACATCACCTGCAGCAAAAACACCTTCGACACTGGTTTGCGTTGCGTTGCCTTCGGTGCCGCTTTGGACTTTTATATAACCGTCTTTCATTTCAAGTTCACCTTCAAAAATAGCGGTGTTAGGTTGGTGACCAATGGCTATAAATAATCCCATTACGTCAACTTCTTCGGTTGCATCTGACTGTGTATCCTTGATACGTACACCTGTCACACCCATTTCGTCGCCCAATACTTCATCTAGCTGTCTATTTAAATGCAATACTACGTTACCATTTTTGGCTTTTTCCAATAAACGGTCTTCAAGAATTTTTTCACTACGGAAAGAGTCTCGTCTGTGAATTACATGCACTTCAGATGCAATGTTAGACAAGTAAAGAGCTTCTTCGACTGCTGTGTTTCCGCCACCTACTACTGCTACTTTTTGGTTACGATAAAAGAACCCATCGCATGTTGCACAGGCAGATACCCCTTTACCCATAAATGCGGTTTCAGACTCCATACCTAAATATTTCGCAGAAGCGCCAGTACAAATAATTAATGAATCACAAGTATAAGTACCTTGATCACCAGTTAGTGTAAATGGACGTTTTGATAAGTCGGCATTATTGATATGATCAAAAATAATTTCGGTATCAAATTTTTCGGCATGCTTTTGCATACGTACCATTAAATCTGGGCCTGTAAGGCCCTCAGGATCTCCAGGCCAGTTTTCAACTTCTGTAGTGGTAGTCAATTGTCCACCTTGCTGAATGCCTGTTAATAGCACAGGGTTTAAATTTGCTCTTGCTGCATAAACTGCGGCAGCATACCCCGCTGGACCTGATCCTAAAATTAATAATTTAACGTGTCGTGCTTCAGACATTTTACTCTCCACAAAATTGTCGAATATTTCTAATTGATAATCACTAAGTTTCTATGTGGGTAGACATGAGGGCATGTCTATTACTTTCAATGTTGCTTTAAAAAGTAATTACTATATTTAATTGTTTTTCTTATATTCTAGGACTAATAATCATTATGCCATTCTATATAACTTGAATGTGTTAGCAGATCGTTAATTAACTAGTTAAACTGCATTACCAACTATATAAGGAGCGTTACTTTGGCTCACACAATTAGTTCTATGCTTAAAGATGGTCAACAGTATTTGCAAACTTGGCCTATGCAAAAACAGTTGTATACAATGTTTCCTGAATGTCGTGTTATTTCTGCAACTAAATTATCAATTAAGGTTATGCCTGCATTAGCAGTGTTAACTGTTGCTACCCTAATTAATGTGCAAGGGTATGAAATGTTACCGCAAGCTTTAGCATTAGGTGCATTTTTTATGTCTCTACCGATGCAAGGACTGTTTTGGTTAGGGCATCGTGCTAATCAACCTTTGCCACCATCACTTAATTCTTGGTATTTAGATATCCATCATAAAATGCAGTTACATGGTTGCGCTTTACAAAGCCCAAGAGCAAAACCCCAATATAAAGAATTAGCTCGATTATTAAAAACAGCCTTTGATGAATTAGATAAAACCTTCGTTAAACGTTGGTTTTAAAGGCTTCTAATTAAACTAAGACTTTCGGAGAGTATTTTTACAACGCCTACAAATATAATTTTGTTTACCTTTTACCACTTTGTTGTGGCGTCTAATGCTTAATTCCACTGGGCCGCACTGACAATGATATAAGAATGTTTTCCCTGTGACTTTAGTAACATCCATTTGATGGCGTGTATTAGGCTGTAACTTGAATACATCAATCATAATAGATTGCCATTCTTTACCATGAGGTTTAACTCGACCAAATAGAGAATAGGTTAGTAGATGAGAGACTTCATGAGGGATCACCTCATTTATAAACGTATCCTGATTGTCCTTCAACAATACAGGGTTAAAACGCAACTCATTAGTTTGTAATCTAGCACTACCTGCTATTTTCCCCCTCTGGTTAAAGCGAATAGTGGGGCGTTCAAAGGAGCAGTTAAAATAGTCAGTAGCCGTTAAGTAACATTGCTCGATTTTTTGTATTACTAAACTATCAATATTTTGTGTTGATGTAGTCAAGGTAGCTAATGATTTTTCTTTCTTACTTTAAATGCTAATTATTGAATATTATTCACTCGTAACCTACTGTTTTTTTATATCGCGGCTTCAGCTTCTATACCTAATGTGTGAAATACTTTGTATTCCCCAAGCCGTAATTCTTTGTAAATTAATTTAATCAGTTAGGTACCTATATTTACTCTTGCATAATAGTTCTAAATCCGTACAATACGGCGGCCTTTTATCTGGCTTGGAACAGCCAGTTATAGAGGTAAAATAAGTTAACGTTAACGCTACAACGAGTTTGAGGCATATATGGTTACTATTCGTTTACAGCGTGGTGGCGCTAAAAAGCGTCCATTTTATCAAGTAGTGGTTGCAGACAGCCGTCGTTCACGCGATGGTCGTTTTATTGAAAACATTGGTTTTTTCAATCCAACAGCACAGGGCAGAGAAGAGCGTTTACGCTTAGACCTTGATCGTGTTGATCATTGGGTTGGGGTAGGCGCAGGCTTATCAGACCGTGTTGCACGCTTGGTAAAAGATGCACAAAAAGCAGCGGCTTAATTGCAGTTGCAGAAAAGGGTTTAAGAAATGAGTCATGCGTCTGATACGTCAGTAGACACATTAGTGATTGGCAAAATCGGTGCACCGTATGGTGTTAAAGGTTGGGTTAAAATCACCTCTTATACCCATGATTTAGACGGCGTGTTTGCTTACACTCCTTGGCTATTGGGTCAGGTGCAAGAAAGCAAAGAGTATGTCGTAGACCAGTGGCGAACCCACAATAAAGGTTTAGTTGCCAAACTGGTTGGGGTAGATACCCGAGATGATGCCGAGAGTATCAAAAATCTTGAGATTTCTATTAAAGCAGCAATGCTACCTCAATTAGATGATAACGACGTTTATTGGCGTGAATTAGTCGGCATGCAAGTTATTACCGATAAAGGTTATAACTTAGGTGTTATTAAAGAGTTATTCGAAACTGGCGCTAATGACGTTATGTTAGTCAAAGCTAATTTGAATGATGCTTTTGGTCAAAAAGAACGCATGATCCCTTATTTGATAGAGCAAGTGATCAAAAAAGTGGACCGGCAGGCGAAAACGGTCACAGTTGATTGGGATCCTGCATTTTAATGCAAGAACCTAATAGGGAGCCGAGTCGTTGGTTTGGTGTAATAAGTTTGTTTCCAGAAATGTTTCAAACGTTTACCCAGCAGGGAGTAGTAGGGCGAGCCGTGAAAAACGGACTGTTGCAAGTAGAGTGTTTTAATCCAAGAGACTTTACCCACGACAAACATCGCACTGTTGACGACCGACCATATGGTGGCGGACCCGGTATGCTGATGATGGTGCAGCCATTGACAGACGCTATTCTGGCAGCTAAACAAGCTGCAGGAAGAAAAACAAAAGTGATTTACCTTTCTCCCCAAGGGAAAAAGCTAGATCAAGCTGGTGTGAAGCAGCTTTCTGAAAATGAAAGTATGATTCTAGTTGCTGGTCGATATGAAGGTATCGATGAACGGGTAATACAAACGCAAGTTGACGAGGAATGGTCAATTGGTGATTACGTGTTAAGTGGCGGCGAATTACCTGCGATGATCTTAATGGATGCAGTATCAAGGTTTGTACCCGGTGTATTGGGCCATGAACAATCTGCTGAGCAAGACTCTTTTTGTCAAGGCTTATTGGATTGTCCGCACTATACCCGGCCAGAAAACTTGAACGGTGAGCTGGTTCCTAAGGTGTTATTGAGTGGTGATCACGAAAAAATCAGGCAGTGGCGTTTACAACAGTCGTTAGGTAGAACCTGGCAACGACGCCCTGAATTATTAAACGATCTAGCTCTGACTGAGGAGCAGCAAAAATTGTTAGATTTATATCTACAAACTTTGCCGCGGCATGATGACAGTTAATCTAGGATGAGAGGATATGATGACTAAAGTAAATCAAGATATCATCAAGAAAATTGAAGAAGCGCAGCTAAAAACTGACGTTCCAGCATTCGGTGCTGGTGACACAGTAGTTGTGCAAGTACGCGTTAAAGAAGGCGAAAAAGAACGTCTTCAGGCCTACGAAGGCGTTGTAATCGCTAAACGTAACCGTGGCCTACACTCTGCTTTTACAGTTCGTAAGATTTCTAACGGCGAAGGTGTTGAGCGTATATTCCAAACACACAGCCCGGCAATCAGTTCTATTGAAGTGAAACGTCGTGGTGCTGTTCGTCGCGCTAAACTTTACTACTTGCGTGAACGCTCTGGTCGTTCTGCACGTATTAAAGAGAAGCTAGGTTAATTTAATTTTTGCGTTACCGTTAACTTATAAGAAAACCCGCCTTTTGGCGGGTTTTTGCTTTTTAATAAGGTTACTAATCTTAAAGGTCTCATTTTGCCCCATAATCGAAACTTACATAAAAATGGTTACCCTATGGCACAACTTGTTGAGTCCTACCCAAGACTGAAAAAGTTTATAAAGAACAAAACTGATGGTGTACAGACCATTCAGTTTTCAGATCCTGACGCAGTAAAGGCTTTAAATGCCGCTTTATTGGCTCATTACTATCAAATACCAAACTGGGATATACCAACAGGCTATTTATGTCCTCCCATACCAGGTAGAGCAGACTATATTCATCATATTGCAGATTTACTTGCAGAAGGTCATGGTAATGAAGTTCCGACCGGTAAGGCCGTTCGAGGACTGGATATAGGGACAGGAGCAAACTTGATTTATCCTATGATAGGCGTTTCGGAGTACGACTGGCAATGGGTTGCTGCGGACATTGATGCGTTATCTATTAAAAGTGCAAGGGCAATAATTGATTCAAACTCTTCTTTAACAAGTTATATAGAGGTGCGTAAACAATCTAACGCATCAAATATCTTTTCTGGTGTTGTTCAACCCGGAGAGCATTATGCGTTTTGTATGTGTAACCCTCCTTTTCATAAAAGCGCAGCAGAAGCAGCGAAAGGGTCTGCACGCAAAAACTACAATCTAAACAAGCACAGTAATAAACGAGGCTCATCCCTTTCACAAAACACAATGACTCGACAGTTGAACTTTGCTGGGCAATCAAATGAGTTGTGGTGTGATGGCGGAGAGTTAAAGTTTATTCAAAGTATGATTAAACAGAGTACTGACTTTAAAACTCAAATAGAGTGGTTTACATGCTTAGTATCGAAAAAAGAACATCTAAATAAAATTAAGTTAAATTTAAAAAAAGCATATATTACAGATAGTAAGGTGATAAATATGTCACAAGGTCAAAAAATCAGTCGCTTCATCGCGTGGCGTTTTTGAGCAAGCTAAAGGAAGTACATAATGGCTGAGTTAACCGAAAAGCAAAAAATGTTATTGGGTGATGAATATTTTCCAAGTAATAAAGATTTACAGAAGGAGAGGGCGTTTGCGAAGCGTATATGTCACCAATTTAATCACCATGATATAGATGACCGAAAAGGTAGCCGTAAGCTAATTAAACAATTGTTTGGCGTTTGTGAAGGAGCTTGGATAGAACCCACCTTTTTTTGTGATTACGGTTATAACATTTCAACGGGAAGAAATTTTTATGCTAATCATGGTTTAGTGATTTTAGATGCCGCTACCGTAACAATTGGTGAAGATGTAATGATAGGTCCAGGGGTATTAATATCTACAGCCACCCATCCTCTAGACCCTGAGAAGCGAAAGCACGGAATTGAAATTGCACGCCCTATCAGTATTGGAAATAATGTCTGGATAGGCATGGGGGCAAAGATTTTAGATGGAGTGCAAATAGGTGATAACGCTGTCATTGCCGCTGGGGCGGTTGTAAATAAGAATATAACAGCAAACTCTCTAGTTGCCGGTGTCCCTGCAAAGTTGATTAAAAAACTATAAAGTCGCTAGAAACGCCTGAAAAACAGACACTTTTAAGGATGTTAACAATTAAAGCTTGTTGTTGATTTCAATAGCTGTTAAAAAGTCAATAATTCATAGTGAAATAAATTTTATTCTTGTGTAAATATAAGTGTACAGTGTTTTTGCTACTGATTAATTTGTATTGAGTTGGTAAATTTCGTTACTCAGTATTACCGTTATTTATATTTAAAAAGAGCCTAGTCATGTTAAGAGATAGCATAAACAACATAAACGTATCTTCTGAGGAGGTTTTAGTTACACCTCAAGCATTAAAAAATGAGCTTCCCGTAAGTCAGTCTGCTTTAGAAGTGATTCAATCTTCTAGAAAAGTAATTAGTGATATTTTGCATCGTGAAGATCATCGCTTTTTGGTTATCTGTGGACCTTGCTCAATTCATGATATCGAAGCAGCCAAAGAATATGCGTTAAAGCTAAAAGAGCTTCACGAAAGCTGTAAAGATACCTTGTATATAGTTATGAGAGTGTATTTTGAAAAACCAAGAACGACTGTAGGTTGGAAAGGATTAATTAATGACCCGCATATCAATGGGACTTTTGATATAGATGCGGGGCTTCGTAAGGCTAGAGAGCTCCTTATTTGGCTAGCTGAGTTAGAGCTACCAGTAGCAACGGAGGCTTTGGACCCAATTAGCCCCCAATACCTAGCAGAGTTATTCAGTTGGTCGGCTATTGGTGCTCGTACTTCTGAGTCACAAACCCATAGAGAGATGGCGAGTGGCTTATCAATGCCCGTAGGTTTTAAAAACGGAACTGATGGCAGTTTAGGGATTGCGATTAACGCTTTGCAATCAGCCGCATCAGGTCATAGCTTTATGGGAATAAATGGGGACGGCCAAGTTAGTGTTATAACTACTCAAGGTAATCCTGATGGACATGTTATTTTGCGAGGTGGCAAGCAACCTAATTACGATTCAGTATGTGTAGCTGATTGTGAGCAAGAGCTTGCGGATGCTAATTTAGATGCTGCTCTTGTAGTTGACTGCAGCCATGCAAACTCTAGTAAAGACTTTAAGCGTCAACCATTAGTCGCTCAGAACGTAGTTAATCAAATTCTAGAGGGTAACCGGTCTATTTTAGGAATAATGCTTGAGAGTCATTTAAATCATGGTAACCAAAGTAGCAATGGTAGAACCCCTGAAGAGCTCGATTATGGTGTATCTATTACAGATGGATGTATAAATTGGCCAACAACAGAAGAATTAATTAACCATATGCGAGATAAATTGATTACAGTACTACCCATGCGTTTAAATAAAGTGGACAACACTTAGCAGTAGGACATGTATGCCAGAGTTACCAAATCAGATAGATGAATTAAATGAAAGTATAGAAGTAATAGATAAACAGCTCGTTGAGCTTTTGGCGAAACGAGCTGAAATTACTACAAAGATTGGCGAGTATAAAAGTAAAGCTGGTTCCCCAATTTATGTAGCTGAAGCAGAAGCCCAAATCATTACTAACCGTAAAAGTGAAGCTAAAAGACAGGGGGTTTCTCCTGTCTTAATTGAAGATTTAATGCGTCGCATCATCCGGGAGTCCTACCATACACAAAGTGTAGAGTTTTTATGTACCAACCCAAGCATCAGAAAAGTGGTTATTGTGGGTGGGGCTGGTGCACTAGGTCGGATATTTGTAGATTTATTTGAACGCAGTGGTTATAAGGTCGCAGTCTTAGAACATAGTGACTGGGACAGGTCTGATACTATTTTAGAAAATGCTGGCTTAGTGCTCGTGGCTGTTCCCATTAAATTAACTGAAAGTGTTATAGCTCGTTTAACAAACCTGCCTGAAAATTGTATTTTGGCTGATATTACTAGTACAAAGCAGAAACCCTTAAACGCCATGCTAAATGCGCATCAAGGCCCTGTGGTTGGGCTGCATCCAATGTTTGGACCTGATGTGCCAAGTTTGGTTAAACAAGTCGTAGTAGTGTGTCACGGAAGAGAGTCAAAGCAGTATGAGTGGTTATTGCAACAAGTTAGAAATTGGGGGGGGGTATTACAACAGTGTGACGCTAAGGAACATGATGATGCTATGGTTTTTATACAAGTGATGCGACACTTCTGTAGTTTTGTATTTGGTTCTCACTTAGCCGGAGAAAATCCAGATTTGCAAAAATTAATTTCTTTGAGCTCACCAATATATAGACTAGAGTTAGCCATGGTTGGGAGATTATTTGCTCAAGCTCCTGCATTATATGCCGATATAATTTTTGATAATAAAGATAGTGTGGCCATGCTGACAGAATTTAGCGTGAAATTTAATCATGCTTTAGCTTTAGTAGAAAACAGTGATAAAGAAAAGTTCATTCAACAATTTACTAAAGTTAGTTCTTGGTTTGGTGACTATGCAAAACAAAGCCTTATTGATAGCAAACAGTTTTTATTAAAAGCTGACGATGGTCGTACATTAATTGAAAACTGCTAAACTTTAAAACTTATTTTCATAACTATCTTTCAGTATAAAAGTTGTTTTTAATAGTGTTAGCGCACATCACCTTCAAAGGGGGAGACCTGATGTCTCTAAAGTTACGATTATTACTAGCCACAATCTCATTAGTATTATGCTCTATCGTGTTGATGGGCGTTATTTCGGTCAATGTAGCGGTGCGAGAAGCTAACATAGCATTAACTGATTCTGCTAAGAACCGGTTGACCTCACAAAATGTGCAAACAGTTGAGGCGCTTGATGAATATTTCGATTTTATTACTTCACAAATTAAAACCAAGGCTTTTAACCTTTCTTTAGTTGAAGCCGCAGAAGCGTTTATCCCAGCTTACAATCAATATGCTTCAGATAGGGGGGAAGTTAATAGTGTTCAGTTTGAGCAGTTATCAAATTATTATTTATCTGATTTTACTAAGCAATATAATACCAGTAATTTAAATCCAATTATTAATGCTGCTGATGCGCTAAGTGAACTGAATAAAAACGCTTTAGCATTACAATATGATTTTATAGCTGCATCATCCTTTCCTTTAGGAGAAAAGGATGGGTTAACCAACCTAGGTAATAGCTCTGCTTATAGTCAAGTACATAGTAAATATCATCCTGATCTGCATAACTTTTTACAAGAATTTGGCTACTACGATATTTTTATAGCTGATATCAATAACGGTAATATTGTATACAGTGTTTTTAAAGAACTTGATTATGGAACGAGTATTAAAAATGGACCATATGCAAATTCTGGGATTGGATATGTATTTGATAAAGCTGTAAAAGCGACAGAGCCCGGTCAGGTTTTTTATAGTGATCTTAAAAAGTACAGGCCATCTTATGATGCCATTGCTGGTTTTGCTTCAACACCAATATTCTCTGATGGTAAACCTATCGCAGTGTTAATTTTTCAAATGCCTCTTGAGAAAATTAATGGTGTCTTGACTCACCATGAAAGTTGGGAAAAAAATGGGTTTGGTAAAACGGGGGAGACATATCTACTGAATAAAGAAGGCTATTTATTAAGTGAAAGTAGGTCCTTTATTGAAAACCAAAAGTACTACATAGAAAAGCTGAAGAAGACATCTCCTAGCGTTGCTAAAGAAATGGAAGCAAAAGGCACGACAGTAGGTTTACAGCCAGCAGAATCTGAAGCATCTCAAAGGGCCTTTGCTGGTGAGCGGGGGTTCGATAGGATGATTGATTATCATGATGTTGAAGTATTTTCATATTATTCACCAATAAAAATTGGAGAATTTAACTTTGCACTTTTGGCCGAAATGGAAGTGGAAGAAGCGTTAAAGTCGATTCCAATCGTTAAGAGTCATTTAATTACATCTACTTTAATCGAAAGTGTAGTAATTTTAGGCTTATCAATATTGGTTATACTTTGGTTTGCATCTAGGTTAATTAAACCGTTAGAAGAGCTGGGGAATACTTGTGAAGAGTTATCAGCGGGTGAAGGAGATTTAACTATTCAGCTTAAGGCTTCGGGCATTCCTGAAGTGGATAGAATTTCAGATGGTTTTAACACCTTTGTTCGACAAATTAGAGATATTATTGCGCAGATTAAAATTGATGCTGATAGTCTTTCTTCTGCATCTCAAGAGCTAACTGTTATAACTTCTGAAAGTTCAGATAAAACACAACACCAGCGAGACCAAACTCATATGGTTTCAACCGCCATGAAGCAGCTCAGTGAGGCTGTATCAGATGTAAGCAAGTCAACCCTCAAGACAAGTCAACAAAGTATTGATGCGCAATCTAGTTTACATGAAAATATGGAAAGAGCTGATTTAGCTGCCGACAATATTAAGTTATTGGTACAACTAATTGACGACTCAAGTTCCGTTATTTTCAACCTAAAAGATGAAGTAAATCAGATAACAACAGTATTAAATGTGATTACAAGTATTGCAGACCAAACTAACTTGTTAGCTCTAAACGCTGCTATTGAAGCCGCTCGGGCAGGAGAGGCAGGGCGCGGATTTTCAGTGGTCGCTGATGAAGTAAGGGCGTTGGCTACACGCTCTCGAGAAAGTACCATTGAAATATCTAATTTGGTCGAAGTAATGAATCAGTCTGCTAATAAATCAGTAAATTCAATGGAGCGAGCAACCGAAGCTGCGAGTGGAGGTATCCACTTAGTTGATTTGGTAACAATCGCATTAGATGAGTTATCAGAAAACCTTAAACAGGTATTGCAACTAACTGATACGGTTGCCACTGCGACTGAAGAGCAGTCTCATGCTTCTGCATCAGTCGTTCAAAGTGTTGAAAGCATCAGTGAACTGGCTAAAGATGTTGAATCAGGTTCTGAACAGACAAGTGAAGCCGCGCAAAGCCTAGCCAAAATTGCTGAGCAAACTAGAGAGTTGGTCGCTAGATTTAAAGTTTAAACTTTATAATTGTTATAGAAAAGCCTGATGATTAATCGTCAGGCTTTTTTGTTAACACTGTCCCGTCCTGAAATACGTTGACATAAAGAGGACTTCTTTATAGAAACATCAAATAATAAATACGCTAGACGCTCTATTTACTCAAAGATAAAACACCTAAGAGACCTGAAGAGGTCTTCGTTAGTGATATAACCTATGTGTAATCAAATGAAGGAGTCCATTATCTATCATTGGTCACAGATGCCTTCTCACGCAAAATCATAGGTTATCACTTGAGTAATGAAATGAAGGCTTCTGATGTCGTTAAAGCCCTCAATATGGCGATTAAAAATAGGCAGTATGACCATGATGCAATTCACCATTCTGACCGAGGATTGCAATACTGCTCTGCATTATATCAATCAGTCCTTGAGGCAAATAACATTAAGCCGTCGATGACAGATGGATATGATTGCTATCAAAATGCACTAGCCGAAAGAATAAACGGGATACTTAAACAAGAGTTCTTACTTTATCAATGTAATACACTTGATGAGCTAAAAGTATTGGTAAGAGAATCGATAAGCATCTACAACGAGATGAGGCCGCACTTGAGTTTAGATATGAACACACCTAGCAATGTGCATGTAATAGAAAGCCAGCAAAAAATGCTGGCTTAAAAACCGTCAACTTATTCTAGGACGGGACAACAGTTTGATTTACAAAGCGGTAGCTACAAGTAGTAATTACTCAGCTAATGCTGTAACTGCTGCAACCTTTGTAGGGCTTACTTCTTCGCTAGGGTAACACCCTAATACTTTGAAATAACGCGTCATTGACTGCAAGGTTTCCAATACACTTTGCATTGGGCCATCCTGTATATTACCTTCAACATCTAGATAAAACATCTCTTCCCAAGGATTGCCTGTAATTGGTCTTGATTCCAGCTTAGTCATATTGATATTGTTATCTCGCAGTACCATAAGCGCTTCTACTAATGAGCCTGGCTTTTGTACGGTAGACATAACTAAGGTTGTTTTCGCTGGTACTTGTAATGGTACATTGACACTTTTTCTAGCGACTACAAAAAATCTACTGTGGTTTTCTTTTTGGTTGGCAAGGTTGGACTGAATTGCATGTAACCCATATAATCTTCCCCCGGTTTCACTCCCCATAGCGGCCGCATTTTCTGACTTAAGTTCCGCCACTCTTAACATAGCTGCAGAAGTGCTGTCACAAGGTTTTACTTCAACATTGCCCAGTTCTGCCAAAAAGTGGCTACATTGCGCGAAAACCTGTGGGTGCGCATAAAGGGTTTTTATGTTACTTATATCAGTATCGGTAGACACCAATAACGCATGGTTTATAGGGTGTGTGAGCTCACCAATAATAGATAAATTGGTATGTTGTAATTGGTCGTATACTTCATTGATACTGCCTGATGAAGTGTTTTCTATTGGAAGTACAGCATAATCAGCTTCGTTAGTTTCTACTTTGGAAATGATCTCAGAAAAACTGTGGCAACCAATCTCTAATAGCTCACCTGGTCGTCTAGAAAAATATTTTTGTGTTGCTAAATAACTGTATGAACCTTTATCGCCCAAGAATGCAACTCTGTTTAAAGGAAGTGTACTTCCTGGGTTGGCTCTTGCGGCTAATAAGGCTTGCTGATTTAAAACTGAATCTTCAATGATTACATGGAAAAGCTGGGTCACATAGTGAGCATCCAGTCCATTTTTTTTGCCTTCTTTTATTAGTCTAATCAAAAGCTGTTCTTCCCGTTTTTGATCTCGTACCGGGATATGGTTTTTAATTTTTGTTTCTGCAACTTGGTTAGTATATTTTTGACGCGTTGCCAAAAAAGTTAACAATTGGGTGTCAAGTTCAGTGATTTTGATTCTAAGTTCTTCTAATTCTGATGATGGCATAGTGCTCACTTGTTTATTTCGAAAAATAACCCCGGTTCAGGCTAATCATCTTGCTACTAGACTCTTCGATGTAGATGACAAATAACGTTGTTTTATGGAGTGGAGATAGAGATATTTCCCATAAATTTACAAAATTTATCTAATATAAGTCAATCTTTTACTTAAGGTTAATTTTGTGTTTTTTGATGATTTGAGAATAACGCTCAAATCATCAAAATGTAGTTAACACTTAGCATTAATTATTTAATAAAGAAGCCAACATTGAGCGAACCTCATTTACCTCAAAAGGTTTATCACATAACGCGTTTACACCTGTTTGATGGATATTGGCCATATGTAAGCTCGATGTAGATTCACTAGTAACCATGATAATAGGGATATGTGCTGTATCTGGATTGAAACGAATAAATTCTGACAGTTCTCGGCCATCCATTTCTGGCATATTATAATCGGTTACCACTAAGTCAAAAGTATTGTCCTTTAGTAAGGTTAGAGCTTGAGCTCCGTTTTCAGCCTGTTCAATTTTTTGTAACCCTAGGCTATTTAGCACTCGACAAATGTGATTTCTGGCCAGTTTACTATCATCTACTAGAAGGACTCGTACCTCGTGAATATCAAACAGCTCTAAATCCAATTCTTCTGAGTTGATTAAATCGAGGGATGCGTTTAATGCTTTTGATAAATTTTCTGGAGTAAATGGCTTCGGAAGAATAGCAGCGACACCTGATTGTTTAAACTCTTCGAGCTTTTCAACTCTATTTTCACTGGATATCAACATAAAAGGAATAGATGCTAATGATTCATCACTTTTGATTTGTTTAATAATATCTAAGCCTGAGCCATCTTCGAAGTACATTGCACTAACTACTAAGTCTGCACCGTGTTTAGAGACTGCTTCCATTGCTTCCTTAACACAACTAACAGCTTCTACTTGCAGAATATCTGCCGCTGCCAATTGCTTGGTGATTATTTTTCGTTGTGTATCTGAAGGCTCTACTAGAATTATACTGACCTCTGATAAAGATATGTTATACATTGATACTCCAATTAATTATAGGTTAACCGCCTGCTAGCTTTACATTATGACCTAGTTGTTCAAGGCTTGTCTTTATTTTATCCCTATTATCTCCTTGAATTTCAATAACCCCTTCTTTTACCGCTCCTCCAGTGCCACACATTTTTTTCAATTTAGTACACAGGGCTTTAATTTCTTCTGTGGATAGTGGTAATCCACTAATTGTAGTTACCCCTTTTCCTTTTCTACCTTTTGTTTCTCTGCGTATACGTACTACCCCGTCAGTTTTTAG
Organism: Paraglaciecola marina; assembly: GCF_004360155.1. Taxonomy (GTDB): domain Bacteria; phylum Pseudomonadota; class Gammaproteobacteria; order Enterobacterales; family Alteromonadaceae; genus Paraglaciecola; species Paraglaciecola marina. The sequence goes on from NZ_SAIS01000008.1 coordinate 40,365, forward strand.
TGGCGTTTTATTTGTGGGTTGCGTGGAAATTCGTCCGGTTTCTGTACTATAAACTAGGTTATTATTACTCATGCAATTAATATCTCATGTTGTTTTTTAGTTATTTTATAAAAAAAATGTTATTGATTGTAGGAAAAGCTGGAAAACTATTATTTAATGACCTTGTAGGGTTTAGCCTTTAAAAGTAACGGAGTTTTATATGAGTTTAGAACGTGAGTTCTCAGAGGATAAAAAGCAGTTAACTATAATGATGAGCGAAAGGTTTGATTTTAGCCTAGTACAGGAGTTTAGGTCTGCCTATTCAAACGATACTGATACTGTAAACGCCATAGTCGTTGATTTACAAGTTACTGAATATATGGACAGTTCAGCGCTAGGGATGTTATTAAATATGCAAAAAGTCCTAGATAAACAGGTCTCAAGTTACAAAATTACAAACTGTCGGCCGCAAGTCCTTAAAATATTGAGAATTGCTCGGTTCAGTAAAAAATTCAATATTTGTTAATCTAATATGCGTATTTTAGTTGTAGATGATGACTCCTTAAATAGGTTTCTGTTGATGCATATGCTTGAGCAGCAAGGCTATACGGATACACTTGAGGCTGCAGACGGCATAACTGCTATTAAGCTCGCAGAGCAGTTTCAACCTGATCTTATTTTATTAGACGTTATCATGCCCGGTATGGACGGCTATGAGGTAGCTAAAATATTAAAACATGAAGCCGGTGATATTTATCTTCCTATTATTTTCATTACTGGATTAGACAATGAATCTGCATTAGTTAAATGTCTAGAAGTAGGTGGAGACGACTTTGTTGCTAAACCTTTTGATAAAGTAGTTTTGTCAGCAAAAATTCGTGCTCATGCCAGAACACGTCAATTAAGTAGAAAAGCCTACGAGCAAAATAAACAGTTAACATTTTACCAGAATGCCATCGAACGAGAACACCAAATAGTAGAACATATATTCAGTAATGCTTTGGCTACAGATGAGTTTTATACTGACTATATTGATCATTGCCTTGAACCTGCAACTGACTTTAATGGCGATTTATTTTTAGCTTGCGCTAGTCCTACAGGAGGGTTTTATTTTTTAATAGGTGACTTTACTGGTCATGGATTAGCATCTGCTATCGGCGCAATACCTGTTTCTCAAGCTTTCCAAGCAATGTCTAGGAAAGGTTTGTCATTGATGGAAATGGCTGAAACAATTAATAAAATCTTATTGTCATTGCTACCGGATGAAATGTTTTTTGCTGCATTAATCGTCGAAGTCAGCTGTACTGGTAAGCATATCGACGTATGGAATGGGGGAATGCCAGCCTTACTATTACAAGATACTAACGGTGATATTGTAAACCGCTATGAGTCAAGGCACATGGCGTTAGGTATTTTAGAAGTGCACGAATTTGAATCAGAAGTTGAGCGTAGTGAAATTAGCTATGGACAAAGATTAATTGGCTTTAGTGATGGGATTGTTGAGTTGCAAACACCTTCAGGTGAGATGTTAGGGGAGTCTGGTTTTGAAACTTGGTTAGTCGAGAAACCAGGTATAGATATCAAAGAGCTGTTAACTAAAGCTGATTGCTTTTTGGCTGGGGAAGAGCGAAAAGATGATGTCACTATGGTCATTTATACTAGTCAAATGCTAGAACCAGTTACTAGAGTCGCTGACGAGTCTAAGCTACCAATAAAGATTACTAGTAAAATTCCCCCCGAATACATGAAAATTTCCGACCCAATTATTGAATTGGTTAATATTGTTACAAATGAATTAGGTCTGTTTGGTATCCACTCTGAGTTGTTTACGATTTTAAGCGAGTTGTATAACAATGCTTTGGAACATGGGCTATTGAATTTAGACTCTAGCCTTAAACAAAGTGAAGATGGATTTTTAGAATACTATAGTTTACGTGAGCAAAAGCTTGCATCTCTTGAAAATGCATTTATTGAAATCACCATAGAGTACTTTCCTGAGCACAAAAAGCTGGGTTTGCAAATAGTGGATTCAGGGAAAGGTTTTGATCATGCAAAAACAACAGAGGTAACTTCAGTTGAAAATGCATACGGGCGCGGTATTTCGTTAGTAAAAGAGTTATGTGAGTCGGTAAAATATAGTAATCACGGTAATACCGTAGATGTAATGTTTGCACTCTAATGGAGAATAATAATTGTCAAATTTTGAATTGAGAGTATCGAAGGTCACAGACTTATCGACTTTGGTTGAATTTAATCAAATGATGGCCTTTGAAACAGAGCAGAAGAAACTGGATGAAGCCACACTTAAAAAAGGTGTAGCGGCACTTTTGGAGGATAACAGCAAGGGGTTTTATCTTGTCGCTGAACAAGCCGGAAAAGTCGTCGCAAGTCTTATGGTAACTACTGAGTGGAGCGACTGGCGTAATAGCACTTTTTGGTGGATACAAAGTGTTTATGTGATACCTGAAGCAAGACGGCAGGGTTTATATTCTGCTCTATATAATCAAGTAAAGAAACTTGCCAAAGAACAACAGGTGTGTGGTTTTAGATTGTATGTTGAGAAAGAAAATAAAGTTGCTCAAAAAACCTATGAGTCTCTCGGTATGAGCGAGAGTCATTATTTGATGTTTGAAGAATAGTCAAATCTTTATTGAGAATGATTCTCAACTAGATTAAAGTTATTGATAATAAATAGTTTTAGTGAATTTAAAGGTATCTCTTGAAAAAAATTATAGCCAGTATTTTTGTTGTTTCGTCTATCATGTCACCACTCGTTTTAGCTGAGCAAGTTAATCTATACTCTGCACGCAAAGAAGCCTTGATTAAACCCTTATTAGATAAGTTTACTGAAGAAACAGGTATCTCAGTTAATTTAGTAACAGGTAAAGCAGACAATCTCATCACTAGGCTGGCTAAAGAAGGTAAATACAGCCCTGCTGATTTATTATTGACCACGGATGTAGGTCGCTTATATAGAGCTAAGCAACAAGGGCTAACTCAGACCATCAATTCAACAGATGCTATTGCCTCTGTGCCAAATAATTTTCGTGACTCACAGGGCCATTGGGTAGGCTTATCTTTACGAGCTAGACCTATTATGGTTTCTACTGAAAGGCTCGATGCCAGTGCAATTAAAAGTATTGAAGATCTTATTAAGCCTGAATGGAAAGGGCGCATATGTATTCGTAGTTCTAACAATATCTATAACCAGTCTATGGTTGCATCACTAATTAGTCAGTTGGGTGAAGAGCAAACCCAAGCTTGGGTCGATCAATTTGTTAAAAATTTTGCTCGACCGCCTCAAGGTGGTGACAGGGATCAAATTAAAGCTGTAGCTGCTGGTCAATGTGACCTAGCTATTGCTAATACTTATTACTTAGCTGGAATGTTGACTTCCAATGATGAAGCCACAAAGGTGCAGGCTCAAAAAGTCGAAGTTGTGTGGCCAAATCAGAGTGACCGAGGTGCACATATTAATATTTCTGGTGTAGCGTTAGCGAAATATGCCCCTAACGCCAAGGCTGCTTTAAAGTTAGTTGACTTTTTGCTAAGTGCTCAGTCTCAGCAGTGGTACGCTATGACTAACCATGAGTATCCAATTTTACCAAATGTAACATGGAGTGACGTATTGAAAAATTTTGGTGATTTTAAAATGGAACAAGTACCTATGACTCAATTAGGTGAGTTGAATACTGAAGCCGTGAAAATTATGGACCGTGCTGGGTGGAAATAAGCATTATTCATTTTTGCGAAGCCATACCAACTTTTGTTATTTTGTGAGTCAATTTCAGTGGAGTAGTCCTTGGATTTGGGGGATTGGATTTAGTAGTTTAATTCTAGCAATGCCAACTGGTTTGGTATTTGCCAGTTTTATTTACCCTCAATTCGATGTCTGGCAACATCTTTTTAATACCGTTCTGAGTGATTATGTATTTAATTCACTTTGCCTTGCATTTGGCGTTGGGGCTTTGGTTATTCTGATTGGGACGCCATTAGCATGGTGTATTTCTCGCTATGATTTTGTTGGACGTAAACATCTACAATGGCTAGTGCTACTGCCAATGTCCATGCCAGCTTACATTATTGCTTATACATATACAGGAATGCTTGATTTTGCTGGGCCCACCCAATCTTGGTTACGAAGTCAGTTTAATTGGGAGTATGGCGATTACTATTTCCCAGAAATACGCTCCTTAACTGGCGCTATTTTAATGTTAGCTTTAGTTTTGTATCCATATGTCTATTTGCTAGCTAGAACGGCATTCAATGAACAACCTAGGAGTTTAGAAGATACAGCAAAAAGCTTAGGGGTATCTTCATATACTTATTGGTTTAAAGTCGTTTTGCCTTTGGCTAGACCGGCAATACTTATGGGGACTGCCCTAGCAATGATGGAAGCATTTGCTGATTATGGTACGGTTCAATATTTTGGGGTTAGCACTTTTACAACTGGGATATTTCGAACCTGGTTTGGCTTAAATAATGGTATGGCTGCGGCCCAATTAGCGGCAATGTTAACTGGCTTTGTGATTTTACTTTTGTTTGTAGAATACTTTTCTCGACGTAAGGTTAAATATTATTTCCAAAGTCAAGTGGCCAAAACGAAGCAAAGGGTTAAGCTTAATAATGGTGCGGGTTTAGTCGTCTTTGTCTTATGTTTTATCCCCGTGATATTAGGGTTTTTATTACCCTTTGTTCAGCTAATGAACTGGGCAATAGATACTTTCCATGAGCAGTTTAACCAAAGCTTTTTAAAATTAGCCTGGAATAGCTTTATTTTAGCCTCTATAGCTTCAATGGTAGCAGTATCGATAGCACTATTATTTGGTTATGGAAAAAGACTAAATCAATTTAAGTTTATTCAGGTATTAGTTGGAATGGTAAGTTTAGGATATGCCGTGCCAGGTACAGTGATCGCAATAGGCGCATTAATTTCATTAAGTTGGTTAGATTTACGATTAAATGAAGTGACAGAAAGCTTGTTTAACATAAGTGTTGGTTTGGTACTTTCAGGGTCCCTGTTTTCTTTAATCTTGGTTTACAGTAGCCGGTTTTTGGCCGTAGCCTTACATAATATTGAAACCGGTTTGGCTAGAATAAAGCCTAGTATGGATGATGCAGCTCGCTCTTTAGGTTATAAGCCAATACTCATTCTTAAAACTATACATATCCCCTTGCTCAAAACTAGTGTGTTAAGTGCATTATTGTTAGTTTTTGTTGATGTACTTAAAGAGTTACCGGCAACCTTAATTTTAAGACCATTTAACTTTAATACCTTATCTATAAAAGCGTTTGAGCTTGCATCGGATGAACGCTTGGCTGATGCAGCTTTGCCAGCTTTAGCGATTGTTTTAGTGGGTGTTTTGCCGGTCATTTTGTTAACAAAAATTATTGATAAACCCGTCCATGATTAAACTATCTTCTGAGAACGCAATGTTAAACCTCCATCATGCTAGTGTTGCATATAAAAATGAAGTGGTTGTGGATAACGTTAGTATAAATCTGTTAGCAGGACAAATTGGTTGCTTATTAGGCCCTTCAGGTTGCGGTAAAACCTCTATATTAAGAGCTATAGCTGGATTTGAAAGGCTCTCATCTGGCAGCCTAGCTTTACGAGATACAGTGGTAAGTGATACTCATGTTATGGTGCCAGCAGAAGCTCGTAAAGTTGGTGTTGTGTTTCAAGATTATGCATTGTTTCCTCACCTTACAGTTGCTGAAAATATTACTTTTGGTTTGCATCAACAACAAAAAGCACTCAAACAACAACGAATGTTGGAACTATTAAAGTTAGTGGGGTTATTTGGCTATGAAAATCGTCGTCCTCATGAATTATCTGGTGGCCAACAACAAAGAGTTGCATTAGCAAGAGCGATGGCTCCTAAACCAGATTTATTATTGTTGGATGAACCTTTTTCAAGTTTAGATGCCGAATTACGAGATGATCTTGCAAAAGATATACGTAGCATATTAAAGCATGAAAATACTACTGCACTTATGGTTACCCACGATCAGCATGAAGCCTTCGCTATGGCTGATCTTATTGGCGTGATGTCGGCAGGGCAGATATTTCAATGGTCTAATGCATATAGTTTGTATCACAAACCGGTGAATAAGTTTGTGGCTAGCTTTATCGGTGATGGCGTCTTTTTAAAGGCCCAAGCGCAACCCCATAATATGATAGAGAGTGATTTGGGAGAGTTTGAGCTTAGCTCTGAGTATTCTTTTAAGGTGGGGAGCAGATTAGAGTTTCTGGTGCGTCCTGACGATGTTATACACGATGATAGCAGTAATACTTTGGCTAAAGTGGTTTCGAGGTCTTTTCAGGGCTCGCATATTTTGTATGAGTTAGAGCTGCAAGTTGAAAGTAAACAAATAGTGTTATGTCTAGCTCTTAGCCATCATGACCATAGGGTCGACGAAATGTTTGGTATTCGCTTAGATATTGAGCATTTAATTGTATTTACAACTGACATTTGAAGCGAGTATAGAGCAGTCGAAATTGGGTCCGAGAAGGGCAAATTTCTATGATAGTAAACATATAAAACCAACCTACTTGAGGCCAACATGTTATCAGCAATAAATAAGTGGTTTACACAGCAGTTAGAGCTTAACGAACAATCAAACAAACCAAGTATAGAGCTAGCAACAGCCGTTTTGTTATATGAAGTAATGCGCGCTGACCATAAATTTGAACAAAGTGAGGTTAACAACTACCAAACGCAATTGAACAAGCACTTTTCCTTGTCCGAATCAGATTTAACTGCTTTATGTGAATTGACTAAGATAGAGGCGGAAGATGCGATTGACTACCAACAGTTTACGCGGGTATTGAATGATTTTTATGGGCCAGATGAAAAACGAAACGTATTAGACTCTTTGTGGTCAATAGCCTACGCAGACCACGAATTGAGTCCCGATGAAGAATACACTATCCGAAAAATTGCAGATTTGTTGTATATCCCACATAGAGAGTTTATACAAAGTAAACTAGCTTCTAAATCATTGTAATATTCCGTGATTCTTTGTGATGTCTGCAATATACAACAGCTTTATAGTCTTTAAATTTGAATATTTTTTTGGATATTCAGTATCAATGAAATGGATGTTTTAAGTTATTAGTCTTCGAGTCTTGCCTAAATTGATAGTTCTCTAGGCTTTAGGTATTAAAACGATTTAATTGAATTAAGTTATCAGTCCAAAATTACAAATTTTAAGTGTCTTCAGAATGAAACATTTTTGACTTGAAAGTTGAATATTTTATTTTTTTTATTTTTAAGTTGTTGAATATTAAAAGTAATATATCTTTGGCATGATCTATGAATTGTGTTTTGAGATAATCATACTCAACTTGAATTGGTTCCTCGGGTACATTTATGGATTGAGAGTATGGTGAAGAGAATTAGTGTATTTATATAAATATTGACTGCATTGGCGTTTGCAAACGATAGCATTAGTTCTTTTTAATTAACCAAGGTTAATTTAATTTTGGCACGGATGCCTTATTTTAAAGTGAATTACATAGGTAAAAGGAATGAGAAATGCTAATCGTGTAACTGAAATTTTTTTCTTGGCTTGGTGTTTAATATTAGTTTTTTCTAGGCCAGTTCTAGCAACAAATGTATTAATTGAAAAACTTGATCTGGATAAAGATGGTCATATAACACTCAGAGAGTCAGTGGTTGAACCCAAAATCCTTGCAGCTTTTGGAACAATTGATTGCAATAATGATGGTAAAATTAGTAAAACTGAACTTAAGAAAGCCAAAATTACTATCGTGCAGAAAGCAAGCACGGTAGAGTCTGACTGAAAAAATAACTAAACGAATAACTTATGTAAAAAGGCCGAAGAACTCGGCCTTTTTACATAAATGGCTAATTAAAAATTAATTTAAGGATATGGTTATGCAACTTAGCTCGTTACGACAACTTACATTTGTAAGTTTTGTAGTGGTGTTAGTGCCCTTAGCCATGTTGGTTGGCTACAGTCAACTCACCTTTGGTGAAATAGGTGAAATTGCTAACGATGAAGCAGAGTATTCTGTCAATTTAGTTCGTCGAGTAAGCAAAATGGAAAATTTGTCTATCGATATAGAAAGATTGGTTCGACAGTACAATATACTAGAAAAGAAAGCGTTGAAGGACTTAATTGATAAGTCTGTAACTCGTTTCGTAGATTATAAGGATTACATTTGCCAGCAAGTAATCGAACAACAAAATTGTGTGGCTTTAGATGAAAGATTAGGTTGGATTGTTAATTTTTCAGCCGACGAAGATCAGCTTTTGTTGGATGCACAATTTGCAGAGTTTAGAAATCGGCAGTCAGACTTAGTGGTTCAAATAGATGCGCAATTAGATGAACGTATTCATGAACAGCAGTTGTATGTGAGTTCTGTAAGGCAAACTCAATTTTGGCTCACTGCATTTTTAGTGAGCATATCATTTATATTAATTGTGATTGGTATAAACACTATTTTAAAACCAGTGATTAAGCTAGAGGAAGTGATTAGCGCGATTGCAAGTCAAGATGAAAACTTACCCAATGTTTCTAAATCTGGCCCCAAAGAGCTTATTTCACTGGAGCATAAACTCCATGGTTTAGCGTCAAGGTTATCGCAGTTGGAAAGTCTTCGTCATGCTTTATTGCGCCACGCATCCCACGAATTAAAAACCCCTTTAGCTAGTATAAAAGAAGGGTGCTCATTATTAACAGAAGAAGTGGTGGGGGCTTTAAACGAACAGCAAAAAGAAGTTTTACAGTTACTAAACAGCAGTACAGACAGACTGAATCTATTGATCGTGCAATTACTCGATTACAATATTTTATTGCAACAATCTAAGCCAGTATTTTGTGAGTTTGATACACAGACTTTTTTTAATGATTTTATTACAGATAATAGGTTGGCGATTCAGCAGCATGGTAATGAAATTAATATGCAACTAGATATTTCAGTTTTATTTGCCGATGAAAAGTTGTACCGGAGGATAGTTGATAACTTATTGTCTAATGCTATTGCCCATGGAAGTAAAGGTAGACCAATTGATATTCGTATTTATAGTGATGGAGATATGCAAATATTGGACTTCTCTAACAGAGGGACGCCAATTGAACCAGAACAAAGAAGTTTGCTGTTTCAACCATTTAGTCGTGGTGAAGGGGTACGCAATGATCGTGTTACGGGCTCTGGCTTAGGGTTATCTATTGTATCTGACTGTGCCAAAATGATGTTCGGTAAAGCATTAATGGTTGATGTTGATTACGCGGATGTGTGTATTAGAGTGCAAATACCAAATAATAAAGAAGTGAGTGTATGAAGTTAAATTTTCTATTTGTTTCATTGCTGTTTTTAATAAGTAGTTGTGAACTTTTACTAACTAATCAAACAGTTAGTCAACCAAAAAATACGCAGACCTATTGTATATGGGAAGTAAAACATACCAATATTGATTGTGATATTCATTATTGGCTAGGGTATTGGGCGGATATTGAAAGCATCGACTGGCCGGAGCGCAGAGCTAAAATAGACGCATTAGGCGAAACGGATGCTGATATCTTGAGAAAAGTATTACTTAGTCAGGGGAAAAGTACTCCTTATCAAAACCGTTTGAGAGCGCAGATGTGGGCTGATGTTGTTTTCCCAAAATTAAATGATGGTATGAGAGAATTTTTAAAAGTGGCTTTGTATACACCGAGTCAGAGTTTATTGGAATTGGAGTCTGCCCTGGTGACATTAAGTAAGATCAATACTCAAAAAGTAGAGAGTATTGAAGAATGGCGTTTACGATTAGAACAACAAAAGCTGAAATTGGAAGAGCAACAAAATCAAATTGAGCAATTGTTAAATATTGAGGCGTCGATGTTAAAAAATGGGCAAGAGGACAAACAATGAGTCAATCCAATGAATTAGATCCAAGTGTACTGTTAGTGGATGATGATGAAAATTTATTAAGATTAATGACAATCAGGCTACAAGGGGAAGGATATAACGTACAAAGTGCATCTGGGGGGAAGGAAGCATTAAAATTGATAAGCGCACAAAACTTTGATGTAGTACTCAGTGATTTACGAATGCCGGGCCTAGATGGGCTAAGCTTATTTGAAGAGATGATGGCGCTAAGGAAAGATATCCCGGTCATTTTAATGACAGCTCATGGCACCATTCAAGATGCCGTTGAAGCCACGCAAAGAGGGGTATTTGGTTTTCTTGCAAAACCAATAGATCATGATGAGTTGCGTACTTTAATGACAAAGGCAGTGAGTCAGAAGTCTACCCTTCAAAAGGAACCATGGTGTGAGAGTATTATTACTCGCTCCATGCAGATGGAGCAACTTTTAGATCAATCCTTTCGTGTTGCCCAAAGAGATGTCAGTGTACTAATAAGTGGTGCCAGTGGAACAGGAAAGGAGTTATTAGCTGGCGCTATTCATAAGGCGAGTAAAAGAGCAGACAAAGCTTTTGTAGCAATTAATTGTGGAGCCTTACCTGAAAACCTCCTTGAATCAGAGTTATTTGGCCATGCTAAAGGAGCCTTTACTGGTGCTATCAATGAACATAAAGGTCTCTTTAGAGAAGCTGATGGTGGAACGTTATTTTTAGATGAAATCGGCGATATGCCAATACCATTACAGGTAAAATTATTAAGAGCACTTCAAGAACAAATGATACGTCCTGTGGGGGGAAATAAACAAATTCCTATTGATGTTAGAGTGATTTCTGCTACTCATAAAAATTTAAATAAAGAGATGGCAGATGGGAACTTTAGAGAAGATTTATATTACCGTTTAAATGTTGTAAATCTCACACTACCTACATTGAGAGAGCGTTCAGAAGATATTCCATTGTTAGCAAGACATTTGTTAAAAAGTAGTGCGGCTAGGCACCAAGTTAAGGTAAGTCGCTTTTCAGATGATGCATTACAAATATTGACTACATCACAGTGGCCCGGAAATGTTAGGCAGCTAGTGAATGTTGTTGAGCAATGCGTTGCTTTAACGCATACGCCTGTGATTGCATCTCATTTAGTGGAGCAAGCTTTATCGGCAACAGATAAAAAATGGCCAACATTAACTGAAGCTCGAGATGCGTTTGAACATCAATACTTACTTAAATTATTAAAAATGACTGATGGTAACGTGACTCGCTCTGCAGAAATTGCAGGCAGAAATCGTACCGATATGCACAAGTTAATGAAAAAGCATGACTTGCAATCAGCTGACTTTAAGAGAGCCTAATACCATAGGGAATTAAAGCATTTGTTTAATTGTTTTCTGATTAGTAAAAATCACTGTATTTTGAAGCTAACTTCCTTACAATACGCGCAATTTTGTTGAGGTAGCAGGCATTAATGCGAATTGCTTTGGGTATTGAATATAACGGGGCTCCCTACCATGGGTGGCAGCGACAACAGAGCGTAACCAGTGTGCAACAGCATGTTGAGGAAGCTTTATCTAAGATAGCTGACGAGCCAATTAATATTGTGTGTGCTGGGCGCACAGATGCAGGTGTGCATGCGACTTGCCAGGTTGTTCATTTTGATACTCTTTGTCAACGCCCTGATAAAGCGTGGACAATAGGGATTAATCGTTATTTACCTGATTCAATCGCAGCAAAATGGGTTCAAACCATGGATGAGAGTTTTCATGCAAGGTTTTCTGCCACTGCTAGGCGTTATCGTTACATAATTTATAATAATCGTATGCGTAATAGTATCTTGGCTAAGGGGGTGACGCATATTCATGCTGATCTTGATTCTCAATTAATGCATGATGCAGCGCAATTTTTAGTGGGTAAGCATGATTTTAGTGCATTTAGAGCCGTCAATTGTCAAGCAAATACGCCGGTCAGGAGCTTAACGTATATCAGTGTTAAGCGTTTTGGAGACTATATTGTAATTGATGTCCAAGCTAATGCATTTTTGCACCATATGGTACGCAACATTACAGGTTCTTTATTGGTTATTGGTCAGAAAGAACAGCCAGTTACTTGGATGAAAACAATATTAGAGGGTAGAGATCGAACTAAGGCTGCTGCTACAGCAAAACCCCACGGTTTATATTTAGTTCATGTTACCTATCCAGAAGAGTTTACTTTGCCAAATCACCCATTAGGGCCACTTTTTATGGCTGACTAAACTTCTAAGACCAGTTTAAGTTTCGTGATAATTGTAGGATGTGATTTAATAGTGGCTCTTTTGATCTAATGATCAACCATGACGCTCTCGAATAGAAACAAAAAATGCGTTGTATATTATCTAAATAGTTTCAATTTGTTTTTCGGACAGATTGTAAAGTAGGGTTTTGAAATGAGTTGGATAGAAAAAATACTACCGCGGACTAAGTCCTCTACCAAAAGTAATGTTCCAGAAGGTATCTGGACTAAGTGTGGAGAATGTGATGCCGTTTTATATAAAACTGAGCTAGAAAAGCAGCTTGGCGTATGCCCAAAATGTGATCACCACATGAGAATTACAGCACGTGCTCGCATCAATAGTTTTCTTGATCAAGGTGAGCGTCTGGAGTTAGGGGCTGAATTTGAACCACAAGATATTCTCAAGTTTAAAGACTCAAAAAAATATAAGGATCGTATCAGCGCAGCTCAGAAAAAGACTAATGAAAAAGATGCATTAGTTGTAATGCAAGGTAAGCTGCAAGGTATGCCAGTAGCAGTGGCCGTATTTGAGTTTGCCTTCATGGGAGGCTCTATGGCGTCTGTGGTAGGTGCTAGGTTTGTTAAAGCTGTAGAAGCTTGTTTAGAACATAACATGCCGCTTATTTGTTTTTCTACAAGTGGTGGGGCGCGAATGCAAGAAGCATTACTGTCTTTAATGCAAATGGCAAAAACAAGTGCTGCCTTGGCTAAAATGAGCGAAAAAGGTTTACCTTACATTTCAGTGTTGACAGACCCTACTATGGGAGGAGTTTCAGCTAGTTTAGCCATGTTAGGTGATGTCAATGTGGCAGAACCAAAAGCATTGATCGGTTTCGCTGGCCCTCGAGTAATTGAACAAACGGTTAGAGAAACTTTACCAGAAGGTTTTCAAAGAAGTGAGTTTTTGTTAGAAAAAGGTGCCATCGACATCATTGTTGATCGTCGTGAGATGCGTGATAAAATATTTAATATATTATCTAAACTCCATCATCAGCATCATTAATGTCCGATATCTCTACTCCGACACGTTTAGAACAACACACCTGGAATTTGGAGACTTGGCTAAAATATTTAGAGTCGATTCACCCTAGTAATATAGAGCTAGGGTTAGATCGTGTTTCCCAAGTCTTTAAAAACCTGAACCTTAGTTTTAGTGATAAAACAGTAATTACCGTTGCAGGAACAAATGGTAAAGGCACAACCTGTGCCTTTATTGAACAAGCATTATTATCAAAAAAACATTCGGTTGCAGTATTTAGCTCTCCACATCTAATTGACTATCGTGAACGTGTTCGAATTCAGAATAAAATGTTACCAGAAGCGAGTCATTGCCTTAGCTTTATGCAAGTAGAGATAGCCCGTAAGGATATTGCTCTAACCTATTTTGAGTTTGGTACCCTTGCAGCTTTGTACTTAATGTCACAATCAGATGCCGACTATATTTTGTTAGAAGTTGGGTTAGGGGGGAGGTTAGATGCTGTAAACATTATCGATCCTGATTTAGCCGTTATTACGAGTATTGGTTTAGATCACCAAGATTGGTTAGGTGAAACTAGAGAAGAAATTGCCATCGAGAAAGCGGGCATTTTTCGTTATAACATAGATGTAGTAATAGGTGAGCCTGAGCCACCAAAGACCTTACTTGACGAAGTGAAAAGATTTCAAGTTAAAGCTTATTGGCAATCAATAGATTTTGAATATTTCGTTGATAATAAAGGGTTTCATTGGGAAGACAATGTAAAGCAGCATCAAGGTATTTCTAAACCTATGATACCGGCACAGAATGTTTCAACAGGTTTAAAAGCATTAGCATTATTAGGTCAAACATTTAACGACGAGCAACTTTCAAAAATAATTTTAAAAACAAAGGTGATGGGTAGAAAACACATTATACAATCTGCGCCTACTGTATTACTTGATGTCGCTCACAACCCTCAAGCTACAGCTTTGTTGGCTAAGGAAATTGAGGAATTAGGGACTGGTTATAACCGTGTTATCGCAGTTATTGCTATGTTGGCTGATAAGGATATTAAGGCTAGCTTAAGGCCAATGGAAGATACTGTTACAAGTTGGTATTGTGCAGATTTAAACGTTCCAAGAGGGGCATCAGCAAATGTCATTGCATCTCACTTAACATCGAATAAAAAAGTGGTAAACTTTGATTCCGTTATTGAAGCTTATAAAAGTGCTCTAGACTATGCACAACAAGAAGATTTGGTTGTTGTGTTCGGTTCGTTTTTCACTGTGGCTGAAATATTGAATTTAAAGGGGCTTTCCCTTATTGAAGAGGCGTAACCAATTGACTTCGGCATTACAAAACCGGCTGGTAGGCACGATCATTGTCGTGGCAATAGCAGTAATATTTCTACCGGATTTGTTAGACGGTAAAAAGCAAACGACACAAAGTTCGTTTGTAGAACTCCCCCCTACACCAGCAGCTCACAAAGTAGAAGTTCCAAGTGATATAGATGTTGACAGAATTAAAGGCATTGCAACTCGAAAAGTTGAGGTCGTGTCAGAGCAAGCGTTAGATGATCCTCAAAACGAAAATGTGCCGGTGAAAACAACCAACCTAGGGATTAATAAATCTCAAGATTTAAAAGCAGTAAAACAGAAAAATAATAAAAGTGAACTTGAATCTGAACCTAACACCACTCCAGCTAAGGATAAAGCTATCGAGTTAGGGCGATTAGAAAAGGATACGATTGTTGAAGAAAGCTCGAAAACCTCCAAGGTAAGTGCAGGTTGGGTGGTACAACTAGGTAGTTTTCGCCATAAGAAAAATGTTAATGATTTACTCAATGTACTAGAAAAAGCGGGATATCGCGCATTTAGCCGCCCTGTTACTACTAGTTCAGGGGTTTTGACTAAGGTTTTTGTCGGCCCAGATTTACAAAAAAGTAAATTAGAAGAGTCATTGTCACATTTAAAAGAAGTGACCAAATTACAAGGCAGAGTGACTCCGTTTACTGTTCAGTAATCTAACAGTAAAATTAGTAGGATTTTCATTTATCCTTTTGATAGAATGCGCGCGATTTTAATTCTTTGATTTATAAACTAATTTATTGACTAAATGGTCTATATTTCATGCCTACAGAGCAATTTTAAAGAATCTTATGAATTGGATAGACTACACCATTATTGGTGTGATTATACTCTCCGCTGTTATTAGCTTGATCAGGGGCTTTGTTAAGGAAGCGATTTCCCTCGCAATCTGGTTTAGTGCTTTTTTTATTGCTAGTCAATTTTATGCTGACCTTGCAACATATTTAACTCGGTTCGAGGATGATATGATCCGCAACGGTATTGCAATCGCCATCCTTTTCGTTGCAACCTTGATTGTGGGGGGGTTAGTTAATTATCTTATTTCACAGCTTGTGCAGTTCACAGGGCTGGGCGGGACGGATAGAGCACTTGGCTTGGTTTTTGGCGGCTTAAGAGGCGTGTTAATTGTTAGCGCCTTGCTATTCTTTTTAGATACATTTACACCCTTATCTGATTCTGATTCTGATTGGTGGGGGGCATCAATTCTTATTCCAGAGTTTAGTTTAATTATTGAGTGGTTTTTTGAGTACTTACAAAACAACTCTAGTTTTATAAAGCCCATATAAAAAGGTAAATCGCATGTGTGGTATTGTCGGGATCGTGGGTAAAAGCCCTGTTAATCAGGCCTTATACGATGGATTAACTGTTCTACAGCATAGAGGGCAAGACGCTGCAGGCATTGTAACTGTTGATAATGGCGTATTTCACTTACGTAAAGATAACGGCCTTGTGAGGGATGTTTTTCATACGCGTCATATGAAAAGGCTCACTGGACAATTTGGTATCGGCCATGCTCGTTACCCAACCGCTGGTAGCTCTAGTTCTGCTGAAGCTCAACCATTTTATGTTAATTCACCTTTTGGGATTGCCTTCGCTCATAATGGTAATTTAACCAATGCACATGAACTTAAAGATGAAGTGGCTCAAGTTGCAAGACGACATATTAATACAACATCTGACTCCGAGCTTTTATTAAATATTATTGCCCACGAGTTACAAAATTGTGCTGGGTTACATTTAACGCCTGAAGAAGTTTTTACCGCAGTTTCAGCGGTGCATAAAAAAATTAGAGGCGCATATGCCGTTGTTGCGGCCATAATTGGCAATGGCATGTTAGCATTTAGAGACCCATTTGGGATACGGCCATTAGCACTAGGGAAACGTAAAACCGAATTTGGTGATGAATATATGGTGGCGTCTGAAAGCGTAGCTCTAGATGCTGTCGGGTTTACCTTTATTCGCGACGTAGAACCTGGTGAAGCTATTTATGTTACAGAGGCGGGTGAATTGCATACACAGCAATGTGCAGACAACCCAGTTAATGCTCCTTGTATCTTTGAGTTTGTTTACTTTGCACGACCAGACTCTTTTATTGATGGAATATCTGTGTATGCTTCTCGGGTTAATATGGGGCGTAAGTTAGGCCAAAAAATTGCTAAAGAGTGGGCCGATAAAGAAATAGATGTTGTCATCCCTATCCCAGAAACCTCTACAGATGTTGCATTACAAATAGCCATTGAATTGGATAAACCTTATCGACAGGGGTTTGTTAAGAACCGTTATATTGGCCGAACGTTTATCATGCCCGGACAAACTATGCGTCGTAAATCTGTACGCCGTAAGTTGAACGCTATACCGTCCGAATTCAAAGGTAAAAGTGTGCTTTTGGTAGATGATTCTATTGTTCGTGGAACCACCTCAGAGCAAATAATAGAAATGGCAAGAGAGTCTGGGGCTAAGAAAGTATACTTCGCGTCAGCCGCACCTGAAATTCGTTTTCCAAATGTTTACGGTATTGACATGCCCTCCGTTAATGAATTAATTTCATATGGCCGTGAAATACATCAGATTAGTGAACTGATTAGAGCTGATGGTTTGATCTTTCAAGATATTAGTGATTTGGTTGAGGCGGTTCGTGAGTTAAACCCAAATATTAAACGTTTTGAGACATCTGTATTTGACGGTAACTACATTACTGGAGATGTTGATCACCATTACTTACAGCGTATTGATGATATGCGAAATGAAGGGGCTAAAAATAAAGGTATTCAAACTGAATTGAGTAACTTAGAAATGTACAATATGAGTCAAGATTAACGGCTGTTAAGTTGCTGTTATCTGCCATTTTAGAAGGCCACTTCATTTGAAGTGGCTTTTTAGTTTAAGGATTTATTAGGAGATATCGCTATATATGAATTAGCCCGAATAAACGGGGCCCATACCTAAACTCCATAAAATAACAGAAGCGGCCATTAAAATAGCTAATAAGACTAAACCACAGGTCACCACTGAACTGGCGTATATAAACCCTTTGCCCTCAGGAATGTGCATTAATATGGGTGTACCTGTATAGAGTAAATAAACAGAATAAGCTAACCCTACCAATCCAATGACCATGACAAACCAAAGTACCGGATAAAATGCAGCGAAGCCAACCATAAATAGTGGAGTTGCAGTGTAAGCAGCAAGTTCTAAAGATTGAGTATAGGATGGATTCGCATCAAAAGTTTTAGCTAATTCATGAATTAGAATTGCCAATGCAATAACACCTATCATTAAACCAAAATACATACCTATACTCATAAATGCAGCGCTTTTTTGAGTTAGTTTAATAACGTCTCCGACACCAATGCTCCAACCTAAATGGGCAGATGAGTAATAACTCATTAAGGCGGGTATTAGTGAAATGATCGCTATGTGACTTAAGCTGTAAAAATAACTCTCGTGGCGATCATCAATTGAATGCCATTCTTCATTAGGGTGAGCATAAATACCCCATAGGTGGTTTAAAATCATACAATTACCTCTTTGATGTTATCGGAGACAAAACAATTAAACAAAAAATATACATTTAATTAACATTTATTGTGTTTGAGTAAAGTTTAACCGTCAACCTTTTTTATTGATTTGTTTGTATGTTTTTTGAACGTGGGGTAATTGAGAGTATAGATTTTTAGGTAACTAGCAGAAAATTCTTACAGCTAGTATTTATACAAGACTGCATTTATGAGAGTTTCTTCACGAGATCTTGGGTCTTCAGTTTTACCTGTTAATGTTTCCCAAAGCCCTAAATCTGCCCGTGACCACCATAAAAAGGGTCTAGATATTTGTTGTTCCTGAATATTGAAGCCAGTCTTTTCAAGCAAGCTTAAATACTCTAAGTCTGTTTTTTGTACATGCATAGGATGTCGAAATAACACTCTAATGACCATTGAATGGATATACCTGCGGCAGGACTCAGCAAACATTAAGCAGCCACCAGGTTTGAGCACTCTGTAGATTTCTTTAATGGCAGACTCTTGATCAACTATATGATGGAAAGTTTGATGACAAAACACCATATCCACCGAATGCTCATCCAGGTCAATTTGTGCCGCATTGTTAATTAAAAATTGAATATTAGATTTGCACTTTTTAGCATTAACATCCGCTTTGTTTATTAAATCCGGGTCCACGTCTAAACTAATAATAGTATCTGGAGAGAAACGAGCATCTAACTCAACAAGGGAATGCCCAAACCCTGAACCGATATCTAAAATAGTGTCAAATTCTTTAGGTTTATCTGCTGGAATAAGTGTTTGCAAATCATTGAGAGCCCTTTGTAAAACATGAATCAACCAAGTATCAGTATTCAGAAACCAGTCTCCAAATTTGGTTTCTCTAACCCATGCTTTTTTTATATCTACTTTTGCCAAAGTTAAGTCCTATATTTATGAGGTTTTGAGTTTTAATGTTTTGGTAACTTCGAGGGCTGCTTTGTGAAATTCGATAACTAATTCCATTGTGCTAGCTGTTAATTTTACTTCTTTCTCTCGTAATATATCTAGGACTTGATTAGCTAGATTTGCGAGCTGATTAGCACCAATGTAGGCAAGAGACGGGCTATATAAGTGTATGATTTTATTTATTTTATCTATATCACTATCTTTAATAGCTTCAGTAAGCTGATGTAGACTGCTTTCTAATTTAATAAAATCATTGACTAGTTCCCAATAGGAGTGATCATCTAATCTCAGTTGTTGTTTGGCTACGGCGAAGTCAACGTGCGTTAGAGACAGAGCTTTGAAGTGTGAAGCGCTAACTTTAAGTGGCGTAAAGTTAGTGACTTCACTTTTAGCTGATAATACGTTAATTAATACTTTATATAAGTAGTCTGGATCGATCGGCTTAGTAATGTGAGCATTCATGCCCGCATCTAAGCTTTTATTAATATCACCAGCCATTGCATGGGCTGTCATGGCGATAATAGGTGTTTTTAGGTGTAATTCATTGCGTATTTTGTAAGTTACCGTCAACCCATCCATTACGGGCATTTGAATATCCATTAAGATCAATCCATATCGCAAAGGTGCCTCTTTGAGCATTTGTAAAGCAATTTGGCCATTTTCAGCCACTGCAATATCAGCATTAGTGTCAGCTAAAAAGCCTTTAGCAACCTTACGGTTTAATTCATTATCTTCAACCAATAAAATATTTATATCACAAAGGTTAGGAATTTTTGGGGCCCCTATCTTTTTGGTAGAGGGTATTTTCTGGATTTTATTGGTTAATCTAAGAATCGCATTCAACAAATTACTGCTGTTAATTGGCTTTTGTAAATAAGCGTCAAGGCCGAGAGGTTTACCTAATTCTTGTAGGGTATCCATATCGTAAGCGGAGAGCATTATTATCTGCGGTTTGGGGGAAAATGATTGTTTAATAATTGATGCTACTTCGATACCATCAATGTCTGGCATTTTCCAATCCAAAATTATTAATTGATATGGAGAGTTTTCTTCAACGGCTGAACGGATTTTGTTTATTGCTTGGGTTCCATTTTCCGCAACATCGGGAGTTATATCTAATCTGAATAAAGCATTGGAAGCCGCCTGTCTAGAAAGCTCAACATCATCCACTAATAACACCTTCATCATGGATAAGTGTTCTTCAGATAGGCTTTTGGTTTGTTCTCCATGAATTGCTTCTGTTACTTTTATTGTAAAATAAAATGTTGAGCCTTGACCTAATAGGCTTTCTGCCCAAATCTCTCCCCCCATTAATTCTACTAATTGTTTACTTATGGTTAGACCTAACCCAGTTCCGCCAAAGCGCCGAGTGGTAGACTCATCTGCTTGTGTAAAAGGGTCAAATAGTGTGTCAAGGTGAGATGACTTGATACCAATGCCCGTATCTTTTACTGCAAATTCAAGTAAAACTTTAGACTCTGAATACTTTTTGTTTACTGACACAGACACCACGCCATGATGAGTAAATTTGACTGCGTTACTAAGTAAGTTGTTGAGTACTTGTTGAATACGCAAGGCGTCACCTTTTAATAAGAGGGGCACATCTCTGGCAATGTATTCAATTAGTTCAAGGTCTTTTTTTTGTGCTTTAAGAGTGAGTAAGCGCATGGCTTGATTGACCACTTTGTCTAATTCAAATTCGACACTCTCAATATGCAAATGACCAGCTTCAATTTTTGAAAAGTCTAAAATATCGTTAATTACTACTAGTAAAGTATTAGAAGACTCTTCTATTTGTTGCAAATTGGTATCTTTTTGATGCTGACTTAAGGATGGTTTTCGGTTTAACTTTGTTAAGCCAATAATAGCATTAATAGGAGTGCGAATTTCATGGCTCATTCGAGCTAAAAATTCTGATTTGGCTTCCGAAGCTTGTTTGAGGTTAGACGAGTACTCTCGTAGCACACGTTTTTGCTTGCTAGAACGCCAATACATAAATAGGAGCAAAATGATAATAGCGCTGCTGAGTCCAATAAAAATTAGCTGATAGATATGTTGTTGCTGGTGTAATTGTTGAGATAGCTCCAAATCAGAGATTTGTTTATCTTTCTGCGCAAGCTCTAAACTCGCACGGCTGAAGGCCAGTTGTTCAGCTTGTATAGCATTAAAACTTTTTTCTTTGAGGGCTTCATACTGTTTGAAATATTTAAGAGCCATGCTTGGTTCTGATATCATTTCATAATAGTTGGCTAGCCCTTTAAGTGCTCGTCCTTGATAGTTACTGAAATTGTACTTATTTGCCTGAATCAGTGCTTGTTGAAAAAGAGGTAAGGCTATAGTTTTTTGATTATCCTTTAATAAAATTTCCGCTTTTAAGAGGCGAAAGTGTAGCTTACCAAGTGTAGTAACATTGCTCTTCGTTAATTCAAGTTGCTTATTTATATAAGATAAAGCAACTTTGTAGTTTTTTAATTTTGATTCAGCAAGAGCTGCATAAGAATATATATCGACACGTTCTTCTTCTGGGGTGTTTAGTATTTGCAGTATTTTAGTCGCACGTACACTGGCTTCTTTGTAGCTCCCTTGTTTGATTAAGCCTGAAATAACAAAGCTATAACCTTGCTCTTCATAATATAGATTTTTCTGGACGAGTGCTTTTTGTACTAGAGTTTGGCCTATATCAATTAAACTGTCAGCCCAATCATCATTTTTTGCATACACATTCCCAATGGCTTGTAGGTTATGAAGTACATATTTGCTATTAAGCTGTTCGTGTAATGTCAAGCTCTTTGTTAATAACGCCAAAGCATCAGCATCAAAATCTAACAAAAAATTAATAATACCTTGTTTCCGAAAGGCTTCAGCGAGCTGTAATTGGTTATCAGTGTTAAGGGCTAATTTTTCGGCTTTTTTTGCTTTAGCGTAGGCGTCGTTTAAATTATGGTTGAGGAGGTCTACGTGGGCTTGTAGGTTTAGCAGACGAGATTCTTGGTTATTATTTCCTGCTTTTTTTATTAATATTGTTACTTCAGATAATAAACTTTCTGCCAAGCTGATATTTACTAATAAATTAATTTCGGCTTTATCTAACAAGGCTTTAACTTCAGCATCATTTGCAAAGGCTGGTAGACAGTTTAATACCGACCCTAGTAGACATAAGACTACTAGGTATCTAAATTTATTCATAAGCTGTGGTGGTTAAAGTTAATACTAATTAGCGTGAGATATTTGTATGGAGTCTGCTCCTTCAGCTTCTGCCCTTTGAGCCATTGCTTTTGTGTCATTTTTTACACATATTGCAACGTCTTCTGGTGTCAAACCACAACTTTCAGCCACAGCTTGCGGGTCGGCTAAATATTTCTGTTTTAAAGCTTCATCTTTATCTAATTCTATTAAAAATGCGATTAAAGGATCTGTCATTTTATTCTCCATTGATTTAATGTATTAACGATTGCGATAGGTTTTGTTCTTTTTCATTAGCTGTTAAGCCAAAATCTTGTGCCACACTTTTTAGATCTGCCATATTTTTGTCTTAACACATCATTTTTATCGATTGCTATCAAGGATGCGATTAAAGGGTCATTCATAATATTATCCAGTGATTAATATATTAACGATTGTTATTGGGGTTGCTTTTTATTAGCCGTTGTCTGCGGATAATTCTTGTTTAAAGGTATCTGGTGTTAGGCCAAATTTTGCCATAGTTTCAGTATCATATTCTGGTAAACCCAAGCCCGGAACCACTAGGGTACTGATGGTATTAGGCACAATATGGCCGAGTTCATTTAAAGGTATTTCATCAATTCGCGGCGCTACCAAGGGAATAGTCGCGGCCTCGTAAACAATCACTTTGTGATCAGCCGGGTAATACTTAAGTAACTCATCCATTAATACAGCTAAACCCGGGTGTTCGGTTTTATTTTCAGGATGATTAAACTCTGCGATACAGCCAATCTGCCAGATTATTTGTAACATATGTGGGTCAATTGAATAACGACGGAATAAAAATTGAGTCGCTTCGTAAGACTGACAACCAAAACGAGCTGGGTCTAGTCCTAAGTCGGCTACAAGGCAGTCTTCGGCTGATATTCCCGGTAACATTCTTACGCTAAACCCTTTATTACGGAGTTCATTAATAGCATCATGGGAAGGGTCAACAAATACCCCAGGGTGGCCATAGAAAGCTGCGACCACTCTTTTACCTGATTCTACTTCATCGACGATACGCTGTTTCATTTTCTGGTAAGTGACTAAACGTGAAGTATTAACGTCATAGAGGTCTCGTAACGAGATGGTGTTGCTATTAATATTTTTTAAATTGATAAACGCAGACTGAGTAACTACAGACAATACGATATCAGCATTTTTAAGGACACTTTCTGTGATGAGAGTCATTTGCCCTGAGAGAGTAATTCCCGTGCCTACAATCGTTAATGAGCCTTGTTTGTTAGGGCTGTCTGCCATCTTTGTGTGACCTTTATATATGAAATGAAGTGAAGTGAGATATTATTTTACCAATGTAATCAGTAAATTAACGCTAATGCAAGAAGTTATAAAGAATCGTTATTAAACTAGGACATTTTTGTTTTCTAATGGAATTGCGCGCATCAATTTGTTAAGTCTTTGAGCAATCGTTAAGTGAGGTAGCTAGCGTTGTAAATGATTTTCAACTATGGCAACGCTAGCGGTGTTTTATTAAATAAAGATAAGCCTTATTATCAATACCTATTTATTACTTTAGAGGTTCAATTTACAATAAATTAATGTTGTAAATTGACCATAATACGGCCTCTAATTTTACCTGCTATCAAGTCTTCTGCCGTTGTTACTACCTTATCTAAGCCTATCTCAGTGCCAATGGAGCCTAAGTCCTCATCAGTCAATAGATTGGCTAACCTAGCCCAAGCTTCTTCTCTGTCTGCAATAGGGCGATACACACTATCTATGCCTACTAGGGTGACTCCACGTAAAATAAAGGGGGCAACACTTGCTGGAAAGTCCATTCCTTGCGCTAAACCACAAGCCGTGACTATGCCACCGTATTTTAAGCCTGCACAAATATTAGCGAGTGTATGACTGCCAACTGAATCTACCGCGGCAATCCAACGCTCTTTGCCCATAGGCCGTCCAGCGTCAGATAGGGTATTTCGATTAATAATCTCTGCTGCACCCAATGCCTTTAAATACTCACCCTCTTCAGGCCTGCCGGTTGATGCAATAACTCGGTATCCGAGTTTAGACAATAAAGTAACAGCAAAACTGCCAACACCTCCATTAGCACCTGTTACTAATACGTCACCTTTCTCAGGTGTTATGCCATGACGCTCTAGTGCAATTACTGATAGCATTGCGGTATAGCCAGCTGTCCCAATTGTCATAGCTTGTTTTGCTGATAATCCTGTAGGTAATTTCAGTAACCAATCACTGTGTAGACGGGCTTTTTCTGCAAGGCCTCCCCAATGGGTTTCACCTACACCAAAGCCGTTTAGTAAAACCTTATCACCTGCTACAAATCTACTATTGTCACTTTTAGTGACAGTACCTACTAAGTCTATTCCCGGGACCATAGGGAAGTTTTTCACTATAGGCGCTTTTCCAGTGATAGCTAAGCCATCTTTATAATTAAGGGTACTGTAACTAACATCGATAGTGACATCTCCTTCAGGTAGTTGTGAATCATCTATTGGGCGAACTGATGCTGTATATTGTTCGTTATTTTTTTCAATTAAAATGCCTTTGAACATAATTAACTCCAATTTAGACTGATCGTCTATTAATGTTTAAAATTAAGCAGCGACTCCTAAATAAATATGATTACCCACAGGCTCAATAAAGCTGAATTACAAATAAGCTGTAGTCAACTAAATCCTCATGTAACATTATTTTTAATTAGCAATAATACTGCTGACAAACGTATCGATATATAAATCCAGTGGCTGCACTGATTCTAAAAGTCTTGCTCGCATTACCGCACCTTCCCAGCCTATCCAAAAGTACTCAGCGAGTTGAATGCAATTAACATCGGCTTTTATTTCAGAATTCTGCTTGGCTGCGAGTAGGCAATTTTCTATTTTTATTTGCCAAACAATGAAAATATCTTGCAGTTTTAGCCGGTAACTTTCTGGTAAAATAGCGATTTCTTGTCCCAAATTCCCCACTAAACAACCCCGCTTGAATTCAAATTTTACTATGCCTTGTTTAGCATCATTACTGAAATTCATAATCCGTTGCAGGGGAGGAACAGTGTCATCCAATAAATATTTATCAAGCTTGGCGGCAAAATACTTGGCGTAGCTGTCGACTACTGCATGGCCGAAATCCTCTTTACTTTTAAAGTAATGATAAAATGAACCTTTGGGTACGCCTACATTTTTGAGTATTCCGTCAATGCCTGCAGTCGCAAAGCCACTTTCAGTTAACACTGCAACACCGCTGCGAATTAACATGGCTCGAGTATCACTACCGTCACGGGAGGATTTAGGTGGACGACCTCGGCGAGGTTTTGGTTGTTGGTTTAATTTATTTTCCATAAAATTAATTATAGACCGATCGTCTAATTAATTGCAATTGTAAGTTCTTATAAAGATAGAAATTTATTTAATCGGGCTTAAGAAGCGGTAATTAAAAGTAAAATAAGAGAGTACCTACTTGGAGTAAAGCTAGTATTGAGTGGTAACATTAATTATTAAACCCCCTTAATTAGCGCTTGTTTGCTCTTCATATATACGCATAATTGGGCCATCAGAACCTAGTGTAACTATTTTTAGCAGCAATATTAATCTTCCAGACTGCTTATTTTTAAGTGAGAATTTAATTGAGTACCCTTGAGTTATTAGCGCCAATCAATGCTTTTTTACAATGTGAAACACCTCAAGCTTGGATTGATGAAGCTATTAGGCCAGAGAATTTGTCAGTTCTGTTAGTTGATCATGCCAATTGCGAGTTGAAGGCTGCGCAAACAGCTATGTTATTGTTAAGACGATATGCAGTGGATAAAGAAAGTGGTGAGGCATTATTAGCTTGGCTTAAACCTTTCGAAGATTTTGTTTATCGTAAAATCGGTACGGGTGATTTTAGTCAGCATGTTAATTTATCAAAAAAATTAATTAGTAGATCTAACTTTGAGCATGGTGATGAGCTAATTAGTAAAATGGTTTTGCTAATAAAAGAAGAGTTGCACCATTTTCAACAAGTTTTAGAAATTATGCAAAGTAGGGGAGTCGAATATGAAAACCTTACAGCGGCGCGTTATGCTCGTGGCCTAATGAAGTATGTCCGTACCCATGACCCTGTAAAGCTAACAGATACCTTAATTTGTGGTGCATACATTGAGGCTCGCTCGTGCGAAAGGTTTGCTAAGTTAGCCCCCTATTTAGATGAAGAGTTAAATAAATTTTACGTGTCATTATTACGATCTGAAGCTAGGCATTTTGAAGATTATCTTTCTTTAGCCCAGAGAATTTCAAAGGAAAATATAACAGAAAGAGTGTCCTATTTCGCAGAAAAGGAAAAAGCCTTGGTTCAATCAAGTGATCAATTGTTTCGTTTTCATAGCGGGCCACTTGCAGCAGAAGTGGCCAGTTAATAGAAACAGGCTAGTTACTCGTTAAAGGTATCATATTGCCTTTTGGTGTCTGTGGCATTTCAGGTTTTCTATCAGGCTTATATGAGTTGGCTAGTAGGGCATTGGCCACATTATTCGGAATAAAGTTTTGAGCGGTAGCCATAACAGATTTAGAGCTAAAATCAATTATCCTAGCGTTAACTAAGTATCCGTCAGTATGTTTCAATAGGGTACCGCCTACTACAAAGTTGGCGGGTAACTTTGTCCCAAAATCTTCATAGTCTTTACTAAACGCAAAGTCTCCTTGCTCGGTAACGCGAATATAGCCTGTAGTTTTAAAGTCAATGACGGGTATGCCATGTTTATGTACTTCGTGTATAAGGCTCTCCGCAATCTGATTGCCAAGTAAACTTGATTGATTATAGTCACTATCCAACATAACAAAGCTAACAACTGCGACTGGTGTATTGGAATTAACATCTTTAAGATTCGACATTAATTCATTAGTTAGAGTTTTTACATAGTGGTTAACGTTGTGAGTAGATGGGTCAAGGTATGCTACTTGTGGCTTATCTACCTTTGACTTAGGCTCTTTAGAACTCACGACTTCTTTGTTCGTGAGTTTATTTTCAAAGTGTTTCTGAAATTGTAAACTGGATTGCAATGGCACAGTGCTTGGATCGTCTTGTCCCAATTCAGCTGAGTAATCATTGTTGTCATTATCATCACCAAAATTGAAGATAGAACAACCACTAGTAAAGCTTATTAATAATATTAATAGAGGGTATTTCATAAAATGCTTCCTAATAACCATTGCGATAAATTTGATTATTTTTTATTGTAACTTTGGTTGCACTCCACATGGCATCATTTGGCACATAATCTGTGGCTGCAGCTAAAATCATGTTTTCTGGTACTTTAATTAGCCTAATATTAACTAAAGTACTGCTTTCTTGAAGGGTGTAGGTTCCTGTTAAAAAGTAGTCTGCCGAAATACTTTCAGCTAGCTCTTTAATATCTCTGCTCAACATTTCGTCAGCTTGTTTTTGGATTTTAATAGACGGCATAGCTTTGAATTCCACCACACTTAACCCCGCCTGTGTTATGAAGGTCATAACGCTTTCTTGAATTTGTAAGCCAAGGCTAGCGTGAGCAGGCAATTGTTGGCCGTTATTGTGCTCTGTAGGTAAAATAGTGCCCACTGCTATATTGCCCGATGTGTCAAATGGTTGAGATGTGCTGAGTAGTTGTCTGACAAGCTTTTCGACATGGCCATGTAATGTATTCGATTGGTATTCTTTTGTAAGCTCTTGATTACTTTCTTGAGTTTCATTGTTGCTGATTGAACTGCATCCTAATAGGAGTAAGCCAATAGTAGCTATTAAATAGTAATATTTCATTCGGTTCACATGTTTTGCCTTACACAGTATATTGTCACTCAGCAATAACCGCGCCATAAAAATTAGCGGTTATAAAGAGATAAAGTAAATAATTCATTGAAATAGTATCCCTAGAATTAATGAGATAATAGAATACTTGTTTAGCTCATTAAAATGATGGATTGTAATGAAAGCCCTAGATTTATTATTAAACAGACGTTCGCAACCTAGGTTGCAGGCTCCTGCTCCTGCTGGTGTTGTATTAGAAAATATAAAACAAGCTGCCTTAAGAGCTCCGGATCATGCGGCGTTAACTCCTTGGCAGTTTATTGTTTGTGAAGGAGAAGGGTTAGTTCGACTTGGTGAGCTATATAAACAAGCTGCGATACAATCAAACAAATCAGAAGCTGATATTGCACGGGCGACTCAGTTACCTTTGCGAGCGCCTATGGTTATTATTGCCATTGCTAAATATACAGAACATGCAAAAGTGCCTTGGGTAGAGCAAGTGGCTTCAGCTTCTTGCGGAGTTCACGCTATGCACTTAGCTGCAATATCGCAAGGTTTCGAAGGGGTTTGGCGCACAGGCAGTTATGCCCAAGACCCAATTGTAAAAAAGGCTTTAGCGTTAACTGATAAAGATGAAATTGTAGGCTTTTTATATCTTGGTACATCAGTACTTCAACCTATGCAAAAACCTACCTTAGATAGCCATGATTTTTTTAAAAGCTGGAATTAATCATGAAATGAAAGCTTAGCCGCCTGCAGAAACTCTTACTTGGTTTCTGCCAGAGTTTTTAGCGGCATTTAATGCACACAACCTTAGATAGTGCTTTTTAAAAAGAGGCTAATTGCTCTTTATTGTCTTGGTCTACCTTTCAATATGCTACTAGAAGTAGAGACTGGCTTAATGAAGGTGGGGTAAGTACCGTTACGCAGTATGGTTTTATTTAAATCTTTGTTTCATTGAGGAAAGGCTTTGGAGTAGTCGCTTTACCATAATGTATAAATCAAGGAGGGGGCTGTATTAAACTTAACCATATTAGAAACTGCTTGGCGCAAGTAATCTGCTACTTGGTTTGAATTTTCTAAAAAATTCATTTTTCTGTCGCTGCCTAAAGAAAGTTATACATTCTTTCTGTAATAAACTCTATGTGATGACTGATATGTGACTCTAAAGTGTTTCTTAATTACTTTAGAGTCACATAAAACTATACTCGGTTTAAAAATTGGGGCTTTTAATTCTCTTCAGATGGCTCTGATGGTGCTTGTCTTGGTTTACGTTTCATTGGCATGTCACCTACCTCTTTACCTTGCATTGTATTTACTCGGCTAGCTGTTTGTTGTGGTTTGCTTTGCTTATCTTTATTTCGGTCAGTTTCTTTTTTATTTTTAGGTGCTGCTTTTTTAGCAGGTTTTAATCCTTTAAATTTAGCTTCTAAACCTTCAACTACATCTAGCTTAATATTTTGATTCAGAAAGCCCTTAATCGCCAAAAAGCTATACCAATCTTTTGGTCCTACAAATGAAACTGCTTTACCTTTATTGCCTGCTCTTCCTGTTCTACCGACTCTGTGAACATATTCGTCTGCCAATTTAGGTAGATCAAAATTAACTACTAACGAAACATTGAGTAAATCTAGGCCTCGAGATGCAATATCTGTTGTTACTAGAATATGCTGTTGACCTCGACCAAACTCACTCATTATGTTGTTTCTCTGCCCTTGAGTTAAATCACCACTTAGAGCAATAGAATGGAATTGCATTTCTTTTAGTAGAGTGGATAACCGTTCCGTATCTGCTCGGGTAGCAGTAAATATAATAATTTGTCTATGTTCTTGTTGATTGATGATTTTTACTAGTAAGGCTTCTTTGTGAGTCACATTGTCAGCTAAATAAAATGCTTGCTGTATATCTTTATGCTCTTCACTCGAAGACCCAACACTTATCCGTTGCGGCGCTTTAAGTAATAAGTGAGTTAATTCATGCATCGCAGCAGTATCTAAGGTGGCTGAAAACATCATAGATTGTCGCTTTCTGTGGTCAGCCATTTGATTTATTTGTTTGAGTTGAGACGCAAAACCTAAATCTAACATGCGGTCTGCTTCATCAAGGATTAACAATTCTAAGCCGTTTAAAAATAGTGACTTTCCAGATAGGTGGTCAGCGATTCGACCTGCTGTACCTACTACAAATTGTGGATTATGTTTCAATGCTTTTACTTGGTCGTTAAAGTTTTCGCCACCTAAAACCAGCGCAGCTTTAAGAGGTTGCTTAGCGATTAACCATTTAAGCTGTAAAAATACTTGTTTAGCAAGTTCTCGGGTAGGGGCCAAAATTAACACCCTAGGGTCACGTTTACTTAAAGGGTGCTTTGTTAAAACTCTATGTACGGCAGGCAGTAAAAAAGCTAGAGTTTTACCTGATCCTGTTTTAGAAGACGCAATTAGGTCTTTACCTAACATGCCATAAGGTATGGACTTTTGTTGTATTTGTGTAGGAGTGTTTAGCCCTTTAACTTCAAGGGCTTTTAATAGAATGTGATGAATACCTAAGTCACTAAATTGCAATGCATATGCTCTTAAAACGGAAATTGTCACAATTATACAAGTTGCAGCCGTTTATACCATCAAAGGATTAACTTACATAGGCACTTAAAGACTTTCTAGCTTTTAGTTACAGGCCTAAAAGGACATATCTGGTGTGTTTTCAGTGATAATCAATTTTCCGGCTGTTTTTGATTTTATTTCTTCTACAGTTACGTCAGGTGCTTTCTCTTTTAAGTGAAAAGCTCCATCTTTAACTTCTATAACAGCTAAGTCGGTGATTATTCGATTTATACAGTTTACGCCAGTTAAAGGTAGGGTACATGAGTCCAATAGTTTTGAGTTTCCGTGTTTATCTGCATGGGTCATGGTGACGATTATATTGCGAGCTCCTGCAACTAGATCCATTGCGCCACCCATACCCTTAATTAGTTTACCTGGGATCATCCAAGAGGCGATACTTCCAGACACATCTACTTCGAATGCACCAAGTACAGTTAAATCTACATGGCCACCTCTTATCATGGCAAAGCTCTCAGCTGAACTAAAAATAGATGCACCTTTGCTAGCTGTAACCGTTTCTTTACCAGCGTTGATCATGTCTGCATCGACTTGCTCTTCAGTTGGGTAGGGCCCCATACCTAGTAAACCATTTTCTGACTGCAACATTACTTCAATATCTTTATCTACATAGTTTGCTGCCAGTGTAGGAATGCCAATGCCTAAATTTACATAATCACCATCACTGAATTCTTGTGCCACTCTCATGGCAATTTGCTCTCTACTTAATGACATAACTATCTCCTATTGGTTATTAGTTGTAGGAGTGAGTATTTTACGCTCAATCCTTTTCTCAAAAGTGCCAACTATTACCCGGTCTACATAAATGCCAGGGGTATGGATTTCGCTAGGGTTTAATGAACCTGTTTCCACAAGTTCTTCAACTTCAACTACTGTTATTTTTCCAGCTGTAGCAGCCATAGGATTAAAGTTTTGTGCCGTATGTCGATAGATACAATTGCCGTACTTGTCTGCCTTCCATGCCTTAACTATTGAAAAGTCGCCAGTGACTGATTCTTCCATTATGTAACTACGGTCACCAAATTTTCGGGTTTCTTTTCCTTCGCCTACTGGGGTGCCATAACCTGTTGCAGTATAAAATGCAGGAATACCTGCACCCCCTGCTCTCATTTTTTCTGCTAGTGTTCCTTGTGGCGTCAGCTCTACTTCTAACTCTCCGCTAAGCAGTTGCTGTTCAAATAATGCGTTTTCGCCAACGTAAGAAGAAATCATCTTTCTAATTTGTTTTTGCTGTAATAACACACCTAATCCAAACCCATCCACACCGCAGTTGTTGGATACTACTGTTAGGTTTGTTGTTGCCATTTTACGAATTTGCGAAATTAACCCTTCTGGGATACCACATAAGCCAAATCCGCCAGCAATAATTGTCATATTGTCAGTCAAACCAGCCATTGCGGCATCATAACTTTCTACAACTTTATTAAAACCTGCCATATTTATTTCCTCTCTAAACTCAGTGACTTCAGTTTAGGAGATAATATTCAATAGTAAAATTGAATTAATGTGTGTATTAATAGATAAAATTTATTAATTGGTTTGCCTATGATCAGTAATGTTTCTTTTAAACAATTAAATATATTTGTGTGTATTGCTAATTCTCATACTTTTGCAGAAGCAGCTGAAAAAATTTGTTTATCACAACCTGCTTTATCATCAGCCATAAAAAAAATGGAGCTTCAGGTTGGTGGGGAATTGTTTTCTAGGACCACTCGTAAGGTCGAGTTAACGCCTGAGGGCAAATTGTTTATCCCTGTGGCTAAAAGGCTAATTTATGATTGGCAACAGGCATTTTCTGATCTTCATAATTTATTTTCACTCGGGCAAGGTAACTTGTCTATTGCTGCAATGCCCTCTTTTGCTGCGGGTTTATTACCAAGTATTCTGCAAAAATTTACTGGGTTATATCCAAATATTAAGCTTGCCGTTAATGATGTTGTAATGGAGCGTGTAATACAGAATGTTCAGGAGGGGCGTGCAGAAATTGGATTTTCATTTGAGTCTGAAAAAATGGAAGGTTTGGAGTTTCACCCGTTATTCGAAGATTGTTTCATGGCTGTATTACCTAAATCTCATCCATTGGCTCAACATTCAAGTGTATCTTGGCCACAGTTAGCATCGTATCCTTATGTTGCTATGAATAAGGGCTCTGCTATTCGGCGCTGGATTGATGCTTACATGGAAACTCAAATTGCAACATTAAACATCGTCGCAGAAGCTAGCCAGTTGGCGACTTTGGGGCAATTTGTGAATTATGATTTAGGTGTCTCTGTAGTACCTGTTTTATGTCGAGAGCAAATGCTAAGTAAAGGATTGACTTGTGTACCCATTACAGAAAATCATTTAAATAAACAAGTTGGCATCATCAGACTTAGAAAAGGTACTTTGTCTTCAGTTGCTCAAGCATTTTGGAGGTGGGTAGCAGATAACGTGCATGCTAATTTTCCGGCCGAGTAATCGACTTAAATTTAGTTAACAAGCCTTGATGGGTTACCACTTTTTCTTTTCTGCAAAGAGTTCATCTAATTCATTACGTTCAGACTCTTGTTTCTCGGCGACGTCTTTGCTGTTAGCTCTTTTAAGGTTATTTTCAATATCTGACAACTTTTCTTGAAGTTTACTTTTTCGAGCGGTGATATATTCATCTTGATTAGGTTGAGAGGATAGGGCACCAATGGCTTTTTCTAAACATTGTCGAGCAGAGCCTAATTGGTTATTTTTTAAGGCTATCTCGCCACGGCGTATTAATGTGTCAACATTTGCTCTAAGTTGGAGCCGTTCAAGGAGTTTATCTTCTGCCAAAAATACACGACTTTCGAGTCTGCCTTTTTTAAACTCTGCCCGTAACAGCGCTCTTAGGGTTTTTATCCCTTTAATAAATTGAATCACATGTTTATCGGCTTGGGGAAGCTTAAATTGGTCTTCTGGGGGAGCGGGTTGTGTTATATCAATGGCTTTCAGTTCTTCCTCAAGACCTTTTATTTGTTGGTTATAATTAGTGGTTCCATCGCTTACGCTTTGCAATGCTTTGGTTGCCATAAAAACCCTGCGCTTCATTATAAACAAAAATCTTTGCGTAAAAGGGATACCTTCGGCAGCCTTCAATGCTGCTTCTGTGTTCTCAATGATTGCTTTCTGTTTTGATGCTTCAGCCCGACGTTCCGTTTCCATTTTATTTTTATGCTGTTGCATAGCGTTAACAATGACGCCTATAAGCACCAATGAAACGATTAACACTATAATTATTGTGAACATCATAAAAGTATTTTTTATTCCAAAACTAAAGTAACAACTAATTCAAATGAAACAATTAAGGTAATGCTAAAACAAAGACACTGCCACCTAGAGCACCACCATTTCTAAGTGATATGGATCCCGACTTGTTCCCTCTAGTATGAGCTTGAGCTATAAGTCTAGCGAAAAATAAACCCAATCCTGTACGTCCTTGGCTAATATCATATTCTTGCACATTAATTAGTGTAGCCTCTAACATATTTTGTGGATAACCTGGACCATCGTCTTCTATTTTAAAAATAAGATTTTCTGATTCTTCATAAACACTTAGTAATATTTTTTGTTTGCCATAACGTAAGGCATTAATTAATACATCATTTAATAAGATATAAATCAAATCTGAATCTAGATACCATAATAAATCGGCAGATTTATTAACTTCTAAACTCATATTTTTGTGATTAAGATAACTTTTGTTTGATGTGACAATTTCCTCGACCATATCTTCAATGCAATGCTCATCGATATTTACAGGTAAATTATCCAGTCTTGCTCTGTACAGAGATAACAACTGAACTAATCCAGTGTTTAGTCTAGCTGCTTCATAATGAGCAGATGCTAGGTGCTCACTAGTAATAACATCGGGGTTTGCAATTGAGCGGCTAATATCCTCGATACTTTTATTTAACAGGCATAGTGAATTCTTCATATCATGAACTGCTGCACCAAGAACGGTTGAAAAATCAATAGCGTCATTGTCATTTGGCATCTGCCCCTCCCATCACTTAACCTTACACTCAGGATAGCCACATTTATAAATTTTATTTATAGTTTTTAGCATCTTATCAAATTTTTAGAGACCTTTTAGCATTGATTTATAGCAAGTGAGCTAGCCAATTTTGCATATAACTAGAACTTTTTTTTAAAATTTTATGGAATTCATTTTGTTAAAGTTATATAACATTTGAATATATAGGGTGTGTCAGTTAACTAGCAAGGTCAAAAAATGAAATTACAACAACTCAGATATATTGTTGAGGTGCTTAACAATAACTTAAACGTGTCTGCCACTGCAGAAAGTTTGTATACGTCGCAGCCAGGGATCAGCAAGCAAGTGCGTATGTTGGAAGATGAGTTGGGTGTGCAAATCTTTGGCCGTAGTGGAAAACATCTCACTCATGTCACTGAAGCAGGGCAAGACGTAATTAATATTTCTAGAGAAATTTTGGCTAAGGTTGAAAGTATTAAAGCCGTGTCTCGTGAGCACACTCTGCCAGATCAAGGCAAATTAAATATTGCTACGACTCATACCCAAGCTCGCTATGCTTTACCAGATGTGATTAAAGGCTTTATGAATAAATATTCTAAAGTGTCTTTACATATGCACCAAGGCACGCCTTCGCAAATTAGTGATTTAGCTGCAAAAGGCGAGGCGGATTTTGCCATCGCAACAGAGGCGCTACACTTGTACAATGATTTGGTTATGTTGCCTTGTTACCATTGGAATCGCAGTATTATTGTTAATAGAGATCACCCTCTATCGAAGAAAACCAGTATTACAATTGAAGATTTAGCGGAATATAACTTAGTGACCTATGTCTTTGGTTTTACAGGCCGTTCATCTTTAGATCAGGCATTTAGTTCTGCTGGAATCGAGCCTAAAATTGTATTTACTGCCACAGATGCTGATGTTATCAAAACTTATGTGCGTTTAGGGGTTGGTGTTGGCGTGATTGCTTCAATGGCTATTGATGACAAATTGGATTCTGATTTAGTTAAAATTGATGCAAGTCATTTGTTTGAGTACAGCACTACTAAGATTGGTTTCCGTAAAGGCTCATTTTTGCGTAGTTATATGTATGAGTTTATTGAACGTTTTGCGCCACACTTGACCAAGTCTGTTGTAGAGAAAGCAATGATGTTGAAAAACAATGATGAAGTCGAAAAAATGTTTAAAGGATTAACTCTTCCCGTTAAATAAGTCTCGATTATCTGATAAACCTAAATAATCAAACACAAAAATAGATTATTTAGGTTCATTTCCTTTTAGCCTACCTTAAATCAATTGTTTTATTTATTGCCATAAAAATGATGGGATAAATTTCTAACAAATGCAGCGGTTGCCCCCCATATATTATGTTGTTGCCAAGGAATAAAGTAGATAGGAGTTTGGTCGTTACGTCGCTTGACCCAATGTATTAAGTGATTCTGGTGATCAAGTAAAAATGTTAGGGGAACTTCAAATGTTTCTTCGACCTCATTTTTATCTAATACTAAATTTAGCGGACCAGGTAAAAAGCCAATATAAGGGCTCACTTCATACCCACTAATGGTCCGGTATATAGGTAAATTACCGACGATATCAACTTTTTCGGGTGGGATACCAATTTCTTCATAGGTTTCACGAAGTGCAGTTTGAATTAAAGTCTTATCTGTTTGTTCTTGTTTCCCTCCAGGAAAACTAATTTGTCCACCGTGATGTTTTAGATGTTTTGCCCTTACTGTGAATACGACCTTAAGCTCATTTTGGTATTGTACAATAGGTATCAGAACTGCTGCTGGTTTACCTGCGTTTTTTAAGGAGAAGTCAGGTTCCTTATTGACTAGCTTTATGTGATGAAATTGACGTAAGAACTCGGATTTATTCATTTTAGCCTTGGATATTAGTGGACACCTCAGTATCGAGTATAGGAAGTATTTTTGATACTTTATCTAGGCTTTCTTGATATTCAGCTTCAGCTTCGGAATCGATCACTATACCGCCACCTGCCCAACAGTAAATCTTATTCTGTTTATTACCCTGCTCACACAGTAAAGTGCGGATACATATACTCGTATCCATATCACCTTTAATACCAATATAACCGATACTGCCACAGTATATATTCCGATTGTTAGGTTCTAGCTCATCAATTATTTCCATAGCCCTGATTTTAGGAGCACCAGTAATAGACCCGCCAGGGAATGCGCCTTGTAATAAATCAATAGAGGTTTTATCGGATTTTAGCTGGGCAGTTACCGTACTAACTAAATGATGAACTGCAGCAAAGGTTTCTATTTCGAATAGCTTTGGTACTTCGACGGTACCGGCCTCGCAGTGTTTGCTTAAATCATTACGCATTAAGTCAACAATCATCAGATTCTCGGCTTGATCTTTTTGCGAAGTCAGTAAGGATTCAATTTGCTGTTTATCTGCTAAAGGGTCTTTTTGTCTTGGCCTAGTACCTTTTATAGGTTTTGTCTCAACCTTGTTATTCCTAACTAATAGAAAACGTTCTGGAGAAATACTTAAAATACTAGATGTCGGTAAGCGTATAAAAGCTGAAAAAGGAGCTTGATTAGCGTTTCTTAATTTTAAATAGGCTCGCCATTCATCACCAGTGTAGTTGGCTGTAAAACGCTGAGCGAGGTTAGTTTGATAGCAATCTCCGGCATTTAAATACGACTTAATTTTCTCTATTTTTTGTTCATACTTTGCTTTTGACATATTAGCTTGCCAAGCCGTGGTTAAAGCAAATTTTGCCGCTTTGTATTTTTGTGCAACTAAGAGTCTAATATCTGATGGAGTAGGGTGAGGGTAGCCTTCTAAGCTACAAAGGTAAAAACACTCATCTTGATTATCTTTTATGATACTCCATGTATATAGACCTACCGCCATATCAGGACTAGTATATTCCGCAAAATGTTTATTAGGTAAATACTCAAAATGGCGTCCTAAATCATACCCAAAGTATCCTAATGCCCCAGCAATAAAAGGAATGTCAGATGGCCCTGTTTGCGCTAATTGTACCCCTGATAAGTACTGATTAATGAGTTTTTGCAACAAACTCAAGGGATTAGCATCGCTTTTTTCTATAGTGTTGTCGATGTGCTTAATTTCTGAATTGTTGGCTGTGGTTATAATAGTTGCAATAGGTTTAGCAACCATAATATCGAAACGGCCATTCTTATGTTGGCTATTAGATGAATCAAGTAACATAGCCCAACTATCACTAGCGTAATGTTGAAATACTGAGGTGATACAGGTTGAGGCGGCAAGCTCAATTGGGACAATACTGACTAAAGGGTTTTTAATTATCATTGTGAAATTTTCTAGGGACTCAGATAAATGTTTAATGAAATGCTGCAGATTTATCATGGAGCAATTACGCTTAGCAGGTTATCATAACTAAAGAAAATGTAACCTAAGAATATCTAAGAGGCATCCATGAGCGTTATTCGTCAGCAAGATTTTATTGATAGTATTGAAGAGTCTTTGCAGTTTATTTCCTATTATCATCCACTCGACTACATCCAAGCAGTTGAAAAAGCCTATAACAAAGAGCAAAGTCAGGCTGCAAAAGATGCCATGGCACAAATTCTCATAAACTCTAGAATGTCTGCTGAAGGCAAGCGCCCTTTATGTCAAGACACCGGTATTGTTACATGTTTCGTTAAAATTGGTATGGGGGTAAAGTGGGATAAAACAGATTTAACTGTGCAACAAATGGTTGATGAAGGAACCCGTCGTGCCTACCTTAACCCTGACAATCCTCTTAGGGCATCGATTGTTGCAGACCCTGCAGGCACCCGTAAAAATACTAAAGATAATACACCCGCTGTGGTTCATATTGATACGGTTGCTGGCGATCATATAGAAGTCATGATCGCTGCTAAAGGCGGTGGTTCAGAAAACAAATCTAAAATGGTTATGTTAAACCCTAGTGATGATATTGCAGATTGGGTAGTGAAAACTTTGCCAACTATGGGGGCAGGGTGGTGTCCACCTGGAATGTTAGGTATAGGTATAGGCGGTACAGCTGAAAAAGCCGCTGTACTTGCTAAAGAAAGCTTAATGGATCCGGTAGATATTCAAGAGTTAATGGATAGAGGCGCTGAAACTACTGAAGAGAAGCTACGTTTAGATATCTTCAAAAAAGTAAATGACTTAGGGATTGGTGCCCAAGGCTTAGGTGGTTTAACAACAGTTGTTGATATTAAGATAAAATCACTGCCTACTCATGCCGCCTCTAAGCCCGTAGCCATGATCCCTAACTGCGCTGCAACACGCCACGCTCATTTTCACTTAGATGGTTCTGGTCCTGCTGATTTTACGCCCCCTAAACTTGAAGATTGGCCAGAGGTTACTTGGGAAGTAGCTGAGGGGACACGCCGTGTTAACTTAGATACAGTGAGCAAAGACGACATTCAAGAATGGAAAGTGGGTGAGACTGTCTTACTAACCGGTAAGATGTTGACTGGCCGTGATGCGGCCCATAAGCGTATTCAAACCATGTTGGCTAATGGCGAAGGCTTACCAGAAGGTGTGGATTTTGATAATAAATTTATCTATTACGTGGGGCCAGTTGATGCGGTAGGCGATGAAGCAGTGGGACCTGCTGGCCCTACTACGGCAACACGTATGGACAAGTTTACTGACATGATGCTAGAAAAAACCGGTATCAGTGGCATGATTGGTAAAGCAGAGCGTGGTCCTGCAACTGTGCAAAGTATTGCCAAGCACAAGTCTGTGTATTTGATGGCTGTGGGTGGCGCCGCTTATTTAGTGTCAAAAGCGATAAAAAATGCTCGTGTTGTAGCTTTTGAAGACTTAGGTATGGAAGCTATCTATGAATTTGATGTAGTTGATATGCCCGTGACCGTTGCTGTTGATAGCAGTGGTGCTAATGCCCATGAAACAGGGCCGGCAATTTGGAAAGTTAAAATTGCAGAAATGGAAAAGTAAGTAACGTTTACTTACCATTAAAATGTACTCTTTAACGGCGGTTTTTACCGCCGTTTTTGTTTTTAAGTTGTGAGGTATTTTAATTTTTATGAGTCAGTTTAACGATCTTGTTACGTTATCTATATTTGCAGGTCTGTTTATTTTTGGTTTAATTTTGGGGGCTGGATTAATTGCAATTAGAGCTCGTAAAGCGCTAAAAAATGCAACGTCGCAAATGACAACTGTATATCAAGAGCAAGAAAAACAGTTACGTGACCAACTTGCCAAGCAAGATATTTTGATTAAAGAAATGAGTGCGGAGCAAAAGTCCGTATTAGAGCAGCAGCTACAAACACAAAATCGATTGGGGCAGCTAAACCAAAGAATTCAACGTATTCCAGAGCTAGAAGTAGAAAAAAATCAGTGGCAACAACAATATAAACAGGCAAATGAGTATGCCACTGAGCTACGAGCAAAACTTGAAGCTCAAGCTGCAAGGTTTGAACAAGAGCAATTAGCCAGTATTGAAAAATTGCAACTCTTAGAAGCTGCTGAAAAGAGGCTACAAACTCAGTTTGAAAATACAGCGAATAAAATTTTTCAACAGAAACAAGATACCTTTGCAGAGTCCAGTAAAGCAGGGTTAGATACTATTTTGTTGCCACTCAAAGAGCAGATTGAAGGTTTTAAGAAACAAGTTTCTGATCAATATGTAAAAGAAGGTCAAGAAAGAGCTTCTCTGAAAACTGAAATATTAGGCCTGAAAGAACTCAACCAACAAATCACCCAAGACGCAGCAGCATTGACTAAAGCCCTGAAAGGGGACAACAAAGCCCAAGGAAATTGGGGGGAAGTGATATTGGAGCGTGTTCTTAAAGAGTCAGGTTTAAGGGAAGGTCACGAGTTTGACACCCAGGTTCCGTTAAAAAATGAAGCTGGTAAAAGCTATCAACCAGATGTAGTGGTGCATTTGCCTGGTAACAAGGACGTGGTTGTTGACTCTAAAGTGTCATTGGCTGCCTATGAGCGTTACTTCAATGAGCAAGAAGACGACGTTGTCAGAGCGACCCATTTACGAGACCACATTACCTCTATGAGAAGTCATATTAAAGAGTTAGGTAAAAAGGACTATCAAGACCTAACGGGCATTCGTAGTCTAGACTATGTTTTGATGTTCATCCCAATTGAGTCTGCATTTATACTTGCCGCAGACCAAGCCCCAGACATACTGAAGTTAGCGTTCGATCACAATATTATGCTAGTAAGCCCAACAAACTTGCTGGTGGCTCTGCGAACCATCAATAACATTTGGCAATATGAATATCAAAACCAGAATGCACAAAAAATTGCGAATAATGCGGCTAAGTTATATGACAAGTTTCATGGTTTTGTAAGTGATATGGATAAAGTGGGTAAAGCTATTGATGCCAGCCAGAAGAACTTCGATAGTGCTATGAATAAACTGTCTACAGGAAAGGGAAATATTGTTCGGCAAGTGGAGCAATTTCGACAGCTAGGCGTACAAACAAACAAAAATTTAGATGGTAAACTTTTAGATCGCTCAGATCTTGAGGATTGATTAGCAAGATACTGTTTTAACTATCTTTTAGTTAAAAAAAATGTAGGTTTAATAGTTATGTTTGTATGTAATTAGTTAAATGAAAACGTTTTACATGTTAATGTTAACATAACGTTGAATACAGAAGGAAAAACTGTGGCAGCTCTGGGTATAAAAGATATAGCAGCCTTGGCCAATGTGTCGCCAGCGACTGTTTCAAGGGTGTTTAGTGCACCAGAAATGGTCTCTAAAAAAACTTTAGAAAAAGTGCAAAAAGTGATCGATGAGTCTGGGTATAGGCCTAACCGAATTGGGGCCAGTTTACGGACACGTAAAAGCGGTAATATTGTGGCTATTATTCCAGACATCACTAACCCTGTGAATGCGGGGATCATCCGTGCCATTGAGCAAAAAGCCCATACTGCAGGTTATTCTGTTTTACTTGGCGATACGCAAGGTTTACACGAGCGCGAACAACACTATGCAGATTTAGTCACCCACGGTCAGGCTGATGGCGTATTACTGTTTTGTTCTAGCATTCCTTTTAAAACGGATCCTACTTTAAACCTAGCTCAGCAATTACCGCCTATGGTTAACGGTAACGAAAAAATAGACTCTGATGAAGTAGTACAAGTTGCTGTTGATAATGTAGCGGCAGCTAAAAGAGCTGTTAAGCATTTAATAGATCTAGGGCATAAATATATTGCAGCGGTTACAGGGCCTGATGATATTGCGAGCTCTAATGAGCGGCTTGAAGGTTATAGGTCTGCGCTTGAGGACGCTAATATTCCTTTAGATAGTGGGCTTTGTATTCAGGGCGAGTACGATGTGGAGTCTGGTATGAAATGTGCCGGGCAGTTGCTGTTACTGCGTCAAAGACCAACCGCTATTTTTTGCTTTAGTGATGATATGGCAATTGGTGTAATGAAATTTGTGCAAAAACAAGGCTTCTCAGTACCTGAAGATATCTCAGTGATGGGGTTTGATGATATTAATTATGCGCAATTGGTTTCACCGGCACTTACTACGGTACATCAGCCCTTAGAGGAAATTGGTGGTTTGTGTATTGAATTACTGCTTAAGCAACTGAAAGGCGAGTATGTAGAGCCAGGTAGACGTTTTCTACCCTTTGAGTTAAAAGTTAGAGGTAGTACTGGGCCGGCTCCAACTTAGGTTTCGCAATTTACTTTTAAAGTTTAAAGAAAAAACTAGAGTAACCCCCTACAAGTTACCCTAGCCCCCATTTCCCATGGGCTAAACAGTTAATTTTGCTGTTGAAGTTGTTTCTTGAAAAACGCACCTTGTTCAGTAGGTGTGTAATTCCAATCTTTTATCATGGTCGGTGACCACTGTGGATCAAATGCCCATACAACCCAAGAAATGTCTCTTGCTTCGATAAACTCCATAATTTGAGGCCCATAGCTTCCATCATTGATTACTGGAATATGTGCACCTAAACCATCTGCACTTACCCAACCCAATTCTGTTGCAATAATTGGATAGTCTTTCGCTGCAAAACCCCACACTGATTCCCAGAGGTCAAAAAAG
Organism: Paraglaciecola marina; assembly: GCF_004360155.1. Classification (GTDB taxonomy): domain Bacteria; phylum Pseudomonadota; class Gammaproteobacteria; order Enterobacterales; family Alteromonadaceae; genus Paraglaciecola; species Paraglaciecola marina. Next base: position 82,876 of record NZ_SAIS01000008.1, read on the forward strand.
TTTTGTTTTGATTTAACCTTAGGTTTAGCCTTTTGGGGGTAGGGATGCACAGCATAAGCTATTCCTTGACGGGCAATGGGGGATTGTTTAACAGGACGTAAATCATATGCCCAGTTAAAGCCTGCTACTAGTGGGATCACATTCTTGTCGTGAGCGTAAATAACGTCAATGAGTTGCTCATTTAAGGCTTTCCAATCATGCCAGTTTGCTTTTCCTGCTCTGCCGCCTTGATCCGTAGGTTCGTTGAATAGTTCATATACCGCAATAGTCGATACACCTGAGTAACGAAAAGACACATCTTTCCAGAAGGTAAAGGTTTCTTTCTTTGTGGTGTCGTACATAGGGTGTTGAAACAGTTCATCTGGTAAATAACCGATAGAGTGCCAATCTATAATGAGGTACATATCTAAAGAGTTTGCCCAAATTACAGCTTCATCAATGATTTTGAAGTACTCTTCTTTACCATTTTTTTTCCAAGAAATAGGGTGAATGGGTAGCCTTACAACATTCGCTCCCCAATCTTTCAGCTCTTTGAATAAAGATAAAGACCATTGTTTTTGAGTACGTAGTTTATCTGGATCTGCGATATTTACACCACGAAAAACAAAGGTTTGCCCTTTCTCATCAACGAGTTTGTTTCCTTTTACTCGAATAAACGCTTGTTCATTAACTAATTGACTGCCGTCAAACGTGCCCGGGTAGGGCACGTTCCACCAATCTTTAGTATTACTAGAGCTATTACTTGCTGCAAAAACACTTACATTAAAAAATAAAATGAATAATGCTGAAGTAGTAATAAGTTTTTTCATCATAGACCTTAGGGGTTATTTACTTAAGGTTGCGACAATCTTATGGCTTCCAGAGTAAGCGATTGGATCAATCACATTACCTACTATTTCCTGTCCATCAACTGTCAAAGATATAGCACCCTTACTTATTCCCTGAGGATTACGTAATGTAATCTCGTAACGAGCGCCACGGAACTCTCGATTAATCTTAACATTATCCCAAGCGGGTAAAATACATGGGTCAATACTTAACCCTTCATATGTTGGCTTAATACCTAAGATGTATTGGGTCGCAGCATAATAGTTCCACGCTGCAGTACCGGTTAACCAAGAATTTTTAGCTTCACCAGGATGTTCTGCATCTGCACCAGCTATCATTTGGCTGTATACATAGGGTTCTGTTTTATGAAGATCTTGAACATCTTGTAAAAATGCAGGTGTGATTTTACTGTAATATTCATAGGCCTTCTCAGCACGTCCAAGCATAGCTTCAGAAATGGTTATCCATGGGTTGTTATGACAGAAAATCCCCGCATTTTCTTTATAGCCAGGAGGATAAGAGGTGATTTCACCTATATATTTATCATAGTTAGTATAAGCGGGTTGGTTGAGCATGATGCCGAAATCGGTTGATAGGTGCTCTTCAACAGAATTCATGGCTTGTAATGCTTTACCATCGTCTAAGCCAATTCCTGCCATGGCGCAGAACCCTTGAGATTCAATGAAAATCTTACCTTCGGTATTCTCATTGCTTCCTATTTTTTCACCTTTTGCATTATAGGCACGAATAAACCAAGCCCCGTCCCATGCATGCTGTTTTACGGTTTCACGCATTAACTCAACGTGTTGTAAGCAGTTGGCTGCAAGCTCGTCTTTACCTATTTTTTTACATAAATCGACAAACTCTTGACCGTATAACACGAACTGCCCAGCAATCATCACTGATTCAGCAATATCTGATGCGCCACGTTGGGTGGTTTGGTATGACTCATTTGGATCTTCAGAGAAACAGTTTAGGTTTAAACAGTCATTCCAATCAGCTCTACCGATCAAAGGCAAACCGTGTGGGCCTAAGTTATTTACTACGTGATTAAACGCGCGATTGAGGTGTTCAAAGTGCGTGGCTGTGTTATCTAAATCGCTATCAAACGGTACCACTTCATCTAAAATACTAAAATCACCTGTTTCTTTAATATAGTTTGCTGTAGAAAGCACCATCCACATAGGGTCATCGTTAAAATTACCACCTATATTGGCATTACCTTTTTTAGTTAAAGGTTGATATTGGTGATAAGCAGAACCATCTGTCTTTTGGGTAGCAGATAAGTCTAGAATACGTTCTTTAACTTTCTCGGGCACCATGTGGGCAAACCCTATGGTATCTTGGTTTGAGTCTCTGAACCCCATACCTCGCCCGATGCCTGATTCGTAGAATGAGGCACTACGAGATAAGTTGAAAGTCACCATATTTTGATACTGATTCCAGATATTAACGGCTCGGTTAAATTTGTCATCTGGTGATTCAACTGTAAATTTACTTAATAAGTTAAACCAATAATCATTAAGCTTTTTAAGCTCAGCGGCCACTTTTTCATCAGTATCAAATCTGCCACTAAGTGCTTCTGCTGGTGCTTTGTTAATAACATTAAGGCCCGACCATTTATTTTCTGGCTCGACTTCACAATAACCTAGTACAAAGACTAATGATTGGCTTTCACCTGGTGCAAGCTCTACTTTAAGATGGTGAGATGCGATAGGAGACCAGCCACGAGCTAAGGAGTTCTTAGTTACCCCAGACTCAACTGCCACAGGACGATCAAAACCTCTATATGGACCAAGAAAAGTTTCACGGTCAGTTTCAAATCCAGCTACTTCACGATTCACTGAATAAAAAGAGTAATGGTTGCGTCTCTCGCGGTATTCTGTTTTGTGAAAAATAGTACTACCTGCTACTTCTACTTCACCTGTTGAAAGGTTTCTTTGGAAGTTAGCGCCATCATCTTCAGCATTCCATAAACACCATTCGATGAATGAAAATACATCGACTGTTTTCGTTTCTGAGGTGTTATTTGTTAATTTTAAACTATGAACTTCAGCTTTCGTGTCTAAAGGAATAAAGCTAGTAATTTCTGAAGCAATACCAATTTTACTAGCATTGAAACGGCTATATCCCATACCGTGTCTACAAGAGTATTCATCTAACTGAGTATCAACAGGAAGGCCAGTCGCAGACCAATATTGCTCGTCACACTTTAAGTAAAAATAACGACCGCCGTTATCTACAGGCACATTATTGTAGCGATAGCGAGTTAAACGACGAAATTTAGGATCGCGATAAAAACAATAGCCACCGGCGGTATTTGATATCAATCCATAGAATCCATCGTTCCCAAGATAGTTAATCCATGGGGTAGGCGTATATGGTGTTGTAATTACATATTCATAGTTTTCATCATCGAAATAACCGAATTTTTCGTTTGTTTCAGTGGCTGGGTTTTGCATGTTTTTCAATCCCTTCTTATTTAATGGTTTAAAATTTAAGGTACTCAATTGTCACTAGTATTGAGTCATAGTTATTCGATGATAGGTGTCGCTGTTTTTCGACGCGCTATTAGTTCTTCCGTCATTTGACGTTGTTTTTGCTCTGTTATCGGATAAAAGAGCATTAATACCGCAGCGGCGAAACCGAAACCTGCAGGTATAAAACTCATAAGCAAAGCCATAGCAGGCAATGAACCATCTATAGTTGTTGGGTCCATACCGTCGTATCCGTAGCTTGCCAATACTACTAGCATTAATGCTCCGGCAAATCCGCTACCTGTTTTTTGTACAAAGGTCCCAGCTGAGTATATTAAGCCAGTTGCTCGTCGACCATTGCGCCATTCGTTGTAGTCGGCTGAGTCACCTAACATAGAAAAGAAAAGGGTAGGCATCATGGCAGCGAAAAATTCAGCACCGCAACCCAGTACGAATATTTGAACCACGCTCGTACCTGGCAGCCAGAAAAATCCGCAGGTTAATAAGCTACTCATTGCCAATGCTATGATGAGGAGGGTTTTACGACCAATTTTTTCGGCAATAACGCTAGTACACAAGGCGCCTAAAATAGAGACAACAAGTAACGCAATAAAATATTGCCCGGCCATAATTTCGTCACCCACGTAATACTTAAAGTAATAGGCGATGACTCCATATTTAATACCGTTGAACATCATGGTTAAAAAGCCGATGCCTAATAAAATTAACCATGGTTTGTTTGTGATGAGGTCAAGCATATCTTGTTGTACACCAGATTTAGCCGCTGCATTACTCTCTTGATTTTTTTTGAGTAAACGCTTTACAAACCAAGTCATTAAGCTGATGACTAAGACAAATAAAATACCGGTTATCCAATTGCGAAAGTGGAAAAATGCCGTCATAAACCCAAGTGGCAATAGGATAAAAGGCAACTGCTTGCTAAGGTCCTTTAATTCACTAGCTAGGCTTTTTTGCTCTTTTAGTACCGGCTTGACTCGTTCTTTAGTGGTGGCAACTGAGATAACCATTAAAGCCATTAACAACCCAGCAAAGAAATACATAGTGTACTGATAGCCTAGAGCATCATCGCCGGCGCCAAATTTACTGACTAAGGTTGGTAAAAAGCCCATTACGAATAAGCCACCTAAAAATGCTCCGGCAAAACGAAAGCCGCTTAAGCTGGTGCGCTCGTTATCATCTTCAGTCATTACTCCCATTAATGCTGAATAGGGAACGTTGTTAACTGTATATGCGAGCGTCAGTCCTATGTAGGTTACATAGGCATAAATGAGTTTGCCGTTTGCTGATAAATCTGGGGAGGTAAAACAAAGCACCATAAATAAACATAGAAATGGGGTTGACCAGAATATCCAAGGTCTAAATTTACCCCATGCAGTATTTGTACGGTCGGCAATCATACCCATTATGATGTCTGTAACACCGTCAGATAACCTAACGACTAAAAATAGAATGGCTGCTGCAGAAGCTGCCAATCCGAAGGTGTCAGTATAAAATACCGCTAGGTATGCTAGAGCCCCGCGCCAAACTAAATTGGCTGCCGCGTCGCCCATGGCATAACCTACTTTTTCATACAGTGGCAATTTTGTCATTCTTAAAACTCCGAAACTTCATCATGTGTATATGCAATTGCATAGGTAGAATTCAATTTTTAGCAGAATATACCAAGGTTTAATAAAAGTAAGTTAATGGCGAATATCTACGGTGATTAGTCTAAATATTAATGAAAACGTTTTCAATAACTTCTTGTGAAAAAAAAGTACATATTGTAAAAATATGTTATTTTTAAGTAACTTTTATAAGTTCATTTTAACGATTTAACGGTCCGTTTTGCCGAGTTAATGTTGACTGATTGTAACGTTCGTGTCGAAGCTAGTTTCTATAAATTACAACTTTTGTAGCGATATTGTTAATATTTTTGTTTGGTTTTTTATATTTATTATTTTAATTTAATCGTCGCAACTTATTGTTTTTAAAGATTAAAGTTTTTATTTTTTGACGTTTTATGTATTTGAGTGGATGGTCAATCAACACTTGTTATTGATGATCTTATTTTTTAAATGTAAAATTTGTTGAGTTAAATCATTGACAATTACGCAAGGTGTAAAATAAATGTAAATTTTTATTGACCTGCAGCCAAGTGTTCTTTAATTTAATGAAAGCGTTTTCATAGAGGCTAGAACATTAACTTGCTTAAAGTGAGTATTGAAATCGCTTGGTAGTTACACAATGGAACAAACACACACATTAACAAATCATTGAAAGTTAGAACGAATCAATGAGAGGAAAGACAATGCAGAAACATGGTACTTCATTTACTAAAACACGCTTAGCGGCTAGTTTATCTATCGCTTTGGGCGTGAGCTCGATTGCTCCTGTTGCTTTGGCGCAAGAAGCGAGCGCAGATGACGTAGAAGTTATTAACGTCAAGGGTGTTCGTGGTAGCTTAATTCGCTCCATGGATGTAAAGCGCAGTAGCGACGGTATAGTAGATGTAATATCTGCTGAAGATATGGGTAAATTTCCTGACACTAACCTAGCTGAGTCTATGCAACGTATTACGGGTGTTGCTATCGATAGAAGCAATGGTGAAGGTAGTGAAATCACAGTTCGTGGTTGGGGCCCCCAACAAAATTTAGTGTTATTCAATGGTCGTCAAATGCCTAGTTCTACTGGTAGTCGCTCATTTGATTTTGCTAATATTGCATCTGAAGGTGTTTCTGGCGTTGAAGTACAAAAAACAGGTAATGCTGCAGTAGCTACAGGTGGTATCGGGGCCACAGTTAATATTTTAACGAATAGGCCCTTGAATAACGCGGGTACAGTTGCAGTGTTGTCAGGCAAATTAGTTAACGATACCTCTACTGATAAAGGTAGTGTTACCCCTGAAATTGCGGGTATCTACTCAACCAAATTTGACGATGGAAAATTTGGTGTGTCGATAACTGGTAGCATCCAAAAGCGTGAGAGCGGTAACCAACAAGCCCAAGTAGGTACTGGATGGAGAAGCTTTGATGGTGAAATTGATAACGATTGGTCTGACGGTGTAGCTGACTGGGGTGGCGTGCCTAATGATGATTCTCAGATTAACCGTCCTGGTGCTGATGATATATATTCTGTTCCACAAACCACTATTTATCGTTTTGAAGAACAACAAAGAACCCGTAAAAACGCACAATTAGTATTGCAATATCGCCCTGTTGATACGCTTACCGCGACTTTAGATTATACGTTCTTTGAAAATGCAACAGCAACTCAGCATCAAGATGTATCTGCTTGGTACAACTTTGGCCCTTCTGAAAACGTGTGGACCGACGGTCCTATCGCCTCACCTCTTTTATATTCAGAAACCTTTAGTGACCCCGCCGATTTGTCAATGGCTGCGGGTAAGTCAAGTGGTAAATCTACTACTAACTCAATAGGTTTAAACATTGAGTGGGAAGCTACAGACGACCTTAAAGTTACTTTAGATTACCATAATTCTGATTCTGATTGGGGCGCTGACGGTCCTTGGGGAACAAGCTCAAACTTATCGATGGCTGGTTTTGTTCGTACCAGTGCAGCCACTGACTTTACAGGTGACTTACCTATTTTATCTGTAGGTGGTGGAAATGATATTGAATGGTCTGATATGCGTGTTACCGGAAGTGTGTTTGGTAATGGTGTGAATACTCAAGAAATAGAACAGACCCAATTAGATTTCGAATATAATTTGAATGACAGCACTAGCATTGATTTTGGTGTGGCCGTAAATGAAGTTAGCAACCGCGTTCAAAATGTTAACGTACAACGTAATGATTGGGGTGGTGTGGGTGAAGAGGGTGATTTTGAAGAAGAGTGGTTTGTTAAGGACACTATTCATGACAAGTTCGATGTTAGTGGTGGTGACTTCAGTGTTGCTAATCAGTTAAATGATCCAACCCTTACCGATTTCTCTATATTAGACACCATCTTTTTCTGGGACTTTGAAGCAATTAGAGCAAGAGCTGCAGAGCTTTATGATAATACTTCCTCAATTATTGGTGATTGTGGTAACTCTTTCTGCCCATCTACACAATTTGACCAAGAAGAGGACCGAACTACTAACGAGAAAAGTACTTCTGCATACGTGAAAGTTAACTGGGAAACCGACATTGGTGACATGTACCTTAGACTTGACGGTGGTTTACGTTACGAGAAAACTGAAGTGGTATCTACCTCAGCGGTTGTTGCTTACGATAGTGCTGCTTGGGTTGCTGATACTGAAATTGTGCTAAATAACGATGGTCAGGCTTTTTTAAATCAAAAAGGTGATTACGATTATTTACTGCCTAGTTTAAATGTTTCTCTTGAAGTGACTGATGACATTGTTGTTCGTGCAGCTTATAGTGAAACCATTAGTCGTTCTGATTACTCTAATTTATTAGGTGGAACATCAGTGGCTAGTTTAGCAAATCAGGCTGGCGGTAGCGGTAGTGCCGGTAACCCTTCTTTATTACCTCTAGAATCGACTAACTTTGATTTGTCTTTTGAGTGGTATTACGACGATGTAAGTTATGTGTCTGTTGGTTATTTTACTAAAGATGTAGTTAACTTTATCTCAAGTGTTAATGTAGATTCAGACGTATTTAACTTAGCTAACCCTGCTGACGGTGAAAAATCTGATGCTGCTAGAGCGGCATTAGATTCTGGTGCTACTGGTGCAGAAATTAGAGAATATATATTTGCTAATTATGCAGATGACCCATATGTTGATGTAATTAATCAAATTATTACTGGCGATCCCGCTACCGATAATACTTTGATATTTACAGTTGGTACGCCAACTAACTCCAATGAGAGCAGAACTGTTGATGGACTAGAGTTGGCTGTTCAGCACTTTTTCGGTGAGTCTGGATTTGGTGTAATGGCAAACTACACTTATGTGAACTCTGACTTAGAGTATGATAACTATATTCTTGAAGATCAGGCTGCAATTTTGGGCCTAAGTGATACGGCTAACCTAATTGGTGTTTATGAGAAGGATGGATTATCAGTACGTATAGCCTATAACTGGCGAGATGAGTTCTTGAACGCTCGTGGTCAAGACACAGGCCAGAATGCACCACAATATACTGAAGAATATTCACAATGGGATCTCAACGCAAGTTATGAAATTCCATCAGTTGAAGGTTTATCAGTGTTTGTTGAAGCATTAAACATCACCGATGAATATACTCGCATTAGTGGACGAGCCACTGAGCAAGTATTGAACTTGACTCAAACTGGAGCCCGTTACAACGTAGGCGCTAGATATCGTTTCTAGAGTCTAATTTGACTAAGAAAGGGGTCACGTTAGTGGCTCCTTTTTTGTTTATAAAAGGCATTAGTATCCTAATAATTTGGTATATTAACTGGATGTTGTAAGTGAGAAAGCTGATGCATAAACAGATTTCAAAAATTGTGATAGTTGGTGGTGGTTCAGCGGGTTGGATTACTGCTGGTATATTAGCTGCAAAGCACAATTGTAAGTTGTCACCATCTGTTCAAGTGAGTGTGATTGAGTCTGCAGATATTGCTACCGTGGGAGTAGGTGAAGGTACTTGGCCTTCAATGCGCGCTACGTTAAAAGACATGGGCATTTCTGAAACTGACTTTATCAAACAGTGTGACGTTAGCTTCAAGCAGGGCTCTAAGTTTGTTAACTGGCAAACTGGCGAAAATGATGCTTATTATCATCCTTTCACACCACCTGTTGGTTTACCTGAGTTCAATATCGCCCCATATTGGTTGGCTGTTAAAGATAAGGTTAGCTTTGCTGATGCAGTGTGTACCCAAGGGATATTGTCTGAAAAATATCTAGCCCCTAAGCAAATCTCTACCCCTGAATACGCCTTTAATCTAAATTATGGTTATCACCTAGATGCAAGTAAGTTTGCTGAGTTTTTAAAACAACATTGTACTGAAAATTTAGGTGTGGAGCATATTCAAGGGAAAGTCATTAAGGTCAATAATGATAATGAAGGTTACATTCATTCCTTAGATTTAGAGTCTCAGCAAGCTATTTATGGTGACTTGTTTATTGATTGCACTGGTTTCTCTTCACTATTGCTAGGGCAGCATTATCAGGTTCCTTTTGAGTCTAAAAAGCGCATATTAATGAACGATTCGGCAGTGGCCATACAAGTTCCCTATGAAAGTGATTCAAGTCCAATTGCTTCATGTACCATTTCTACAGCACAAAAATCGGGCTGGACATGGGATATCGGTTTACCTACAAGGAGGGGAGCTGGTTATGTGTATTCGAGTACCCACTGTGATGACACCGAAGCACAGCAAACCCTTTTCGAATATCTCCAAAATACAGGTGTCCCTGCCAATGTTTTAGATAAGGTAACGCCTAGAAAAATTTCATTTACCCCTGGACACAGAAAAGAATTTTGGCATAAAAATGCAGTGGCTATTGGTATTTCCGCTGGATTTATTGAGCCACTTGAAGCCTCAGCTTTGGTATTAATTGAACTATCTGCTCGCTTGGTTTCCGAACAGTTACCGCAGAATAGAGAGCACATGGCTATAGTCTCTAATAGGTTTAATGATACCTTTAACTATCGTTGGCAGCGCATTGTGGATTTTTTAAAACTCCATTACGTGTTAAGCAAAAGAGATGACTCTGAGTATTGGAAAGCTATGAGCAGTGCGGATTCTACTCCTGATTCTTTGAAAGAGTTACTGGAGCTATGGAAGTATCAAACTCCTAGTAAATACGATAACCAACAAGCAGAAGAGTTGTTTCCTTTTGCTAGTTTTCAGTATGTCTTGTACGGTATGGGGTATGAAACTCAGCTTAGTGAAAGTGACATTAAGCCACATAATGTTCAAGAAAGTCAGCGTTTATTTAAAGAAAATCAACAGCATCTATCTAGGCTTAATCAAGCATTACCTAGTAATAGAGAGTTGCTTAATAAAATTAATCAATATGGTTTATCCCGTATATAAATATAACTAGTCAGTCAGTTGGAGATAAAAGAGCCCTATGACTAATACAGTACTTTTAAACAGTATCGATCATAAAGACGTACGTGTTGTTACTTCTTTTGGTGAGCAGTATGGCGATAACGTCTGGTATACCGCCACTTTTCCTTTGGAGTTCAGGAGCATCCAAGCTCACTATCCTATATTTTTCCAAAAGGATCCAAATACCGGTGGTTTTTATCCGGTTGCTATGACGGGTTTTCAAGAAAGTGAAAATCTATTCCTTGAAGGCGATAAATGGAATGCCGGTTATGTGCCGCTAATGATTAAGCGCCAACCTTTTTTTATCGGTAAGCAAGATAAATTAGAAGAGGGTAAAACCACCGAACATAGAGTGATTCATATTGACTTGGACAGCCCGAGAATCAGTGATAGTAATGGGCAAGAATTGTTTGTTGAATTTGGTGCCAGTAGTCCGTTTTTAACTGAAATGGCTGATATGCTAGAAACTATCCATCACGGTATGGAAACCAATCAAGCCTTCGTACAGAGCTTGTTAAAGTACGACTTAATTGAATCTTTTACCTTAGATATCGAACTCAATGATGGCTCACAACATAACATGATTGGCTTCTATACCATTCAGGAAGATAACTTACGTACCCTAGACAAAGATGCCCTTGCTGAATTACATCAAGCAGGATTTTTAGAGTCTGCCTATATGATGCTGGCTTCTCAATCTAACTTACGTAATTTGATTGATTTAAAAAATAAGCGTAATGGCTTGTAAGTTTTATTTATGAGCGGATCGTACCGAAGCCAATGTTGGAATTTTCATAGATGACTAGTATTGAAGTTATTGAAGGGGTTACTCCGGATACTTTATCTAAAGAGTTATTAAATTCTGATACCCCTATTTTGTTGAAAGGTTTCGGTAAAGATTGGCCATTGCCACAACTTGCTGACGAACATGATAAATCAGCCATGGATTACCTAATGGAATTTTACCGTGGAATGCATGTGTCTGCAGGGTTGGGAGACCCTAAATGCAAAGGGCGAATTTTCTATAATGAAGAAGTGACTGGCTTTAATTTTAAAGCCGGTAATGTGCAGTTGAATAAAGTATTCGAGCGAATATTACAGCACAGTAAAGATCAAAACCCACCTGCAGTTTATATCGGTTCTACTAATGTTGAGAAATTATTACCAGGTTTTAGGGAACAACACTTTGTTGATTTAACTGCAGAAAACGCAGTAACCAATATTTGGATAGGTAACCAGTCTCGAATTGCTGCCCATTATGATTTTCCGGCTAACCTTGCATGTTGTTTATTTGGTCAGAGGCGTTTTACATTATTCCCTCCCGAGCAATTAGAAAACTTATATGTAGGACCATTAGAGCTGTCTCCTGGTGGCCAAGAGATCAGTATGGTTGACTTTGCCGACCCAGATTTTGAAAAGTATCCAAAATTTAAAACAGCACTTAAGGCGTCAATTGTTGCTGATTTAGACCCTGGTGATGCCTTATTTTTACCAGGAATGTGGTGGCATCATGTTGAAGCATTTCAATCTTTAAATGTGTTAATGACCCATTGGTGGCGCCCTGAACCTTTAATAGGTGGGCGACCTATGGATGCATTACAGCTCGCAATAATGAGCGTTAGAGATTTGCCTAAAGAACAACGTGAAGCGTGGAAAAATCAATTTAATTATTATGTTTTTGAACATGACAAGCATAATCATGTACATATTCCTGAAGACGCACAAGGAATGTTACACACGCCAATTACTGAAAGTGCAGTAATGAATATAAAAAGAAATGTAATTAATAAGCTTAAAAGCTAGCAGAGTCAGGATTTAAAAATGAATAAGCAACTATCAAAAGTAAAACGTGTCGTCATTGCAGGTGGAGGAACCGCTGGTTGGATGACCGCCGCAGCAATGGGGAAATTGATAGGCAAAACCATTGATATTACTTTAATAGAATCTGACGAAATTGGCACGGTTGGTGTGGGTGAAGCAACCATACCCACTTTACACATATTTCATCGATTGTTAGGTATCAAGCCCGCCGAATTGATGGCTGCAACTAATGCAACATTCAAACTAGGTATTTCATTTGAGAACTGGCGCCAAGTTGACCAAAACTACATGCATTCCTTTGGTTTTTTGGGGAAAGACTGCTGGGCAGGTGGCTTTCAACATTTTTGGTTAAAGGGCCTAGAAAAAGGTTTTAGTAGCCATGATATTGGGGATTATTGTGCTGAGCATTTAGCCGCTCGCGAAAATAAATTTGCCATCTTAGCCAACCAAGAGTTTAACCATGCTTATCATTTTGATGCTAGCCTATATGCTAAGTTTTTAAGAAAAATAGCTGAGGATAACGGCGTGAAGCGCCGTGAAGGTAAAATTGAAAAAGTGAATGTTGATCCTGAAAGTGGCTTTATTACATCTTTGGATATGGCTGATAACTCTGTTGTTGAAGGTGACTTATTCATTGATTGCAGTGGCTTTAATGGGTTGCTAATTGAAGAGGCATTACATACTGGCTTTGAAGATTGGTCTCACTGGTTACCTTGCGACCGAGCAGTGGCAGTGCAAACCGAAAATGTACAGGCTGCTATTCCTTATACCCGTTCTATCGCCAGAACCGCTGGTTGGCAATGGCGTATTCCTTTACAAAGTCGTACCGGGAACGGCCATGTATTTTGTAGCCGTTATATGTCTGATGATGAAGGTAAGCAACTACTACTTGATAATGTTGAAGGTAAATTACTGACTGACCCTAGAGTCATTAAGTTTAGAACCGGAACTCGCCGTAAGCACTGGAATAAAAACTGTGTCGCAATCGGTTTATCCAGCGGTTTTATTGAGCCTTTAGAATCCACCAGTATTCACTTAATACAAAGGGGGATTATCAGGTTACTTCAGAATTTCCCAAAAGAAGGGATCCGTCAGCCAGATATTGATCACTTCAATAAACTCACTGAGTTTGAAACTGAAGGGATCCGTGATTTTATAATCCTGCATTACCATGTAACGGAGAGGCGTGACTCAGCATTCTGGAATTATTGTCGTACTATGCCTATTCCAGACTCCTTGCAGCATCGTATTGATCTGTTTAAACAAACCGGAAAGGTCTTTAAAGAGCTTGATGAGTTATTTGGTGAAAGCTCTTGGTTACAGGTAATGTTGGGGCAGGGCTTACAACCAGAACAGTATCACTCTATTGTAGATATGATGGATGATAATGAGCTGGAAAACTTTTTAGAAAGCATTAGAAAATCAGTGAGAGCTCGAGTGAATGCACTACCCATGCATAATGATTTTATTAATCATCATTGCAAATCAAATGTTGTTTAAATTCGTGGTAAAAGCCATTGTCTAAACCTCAGTCTATTATTCATGTTAACCCAAACTCTAGGCCTGTAATTCGAAATATAGGGCTAGAGCAAACCCCTATTATAGTGATTGATGATTTCGCCTTAGATTTAGATAATATTAAGTCTAAAGCGATTGAATCAGAAGAGTTCGCACAGGTTAAACGGGGGCAATCTATGTACCCCGGAGTTCGGGTAAAGCTTCCCAAAGAGTATGTGGTTGATGTGTTAACGCCATTACAAAGTCTAATTAGACAAACCTATACAGTCCCTCCAACTCATAGAATGAAGCCAATGCTGTATGTGTATTCATTAATATCGACCCAGCCTCAAGACTTAAGTTTGCTGCAACGCATGCCCCATTTTGACACTTTTCGGCCTTATTATTTTGCGGCACTGCATTATTTAAACGATGGTCCATTCGGTGCCACTGCTTTCTTCCGTCATAAGCCTACTGGTTTTGAAAAAATCACCCCAGATAGAGAGCAAACTTATTATCAATCAGCTAAACAGTTTGTGAAAGAAAATGGCGAACCCCCCCAAGAATATTTTGTAAAATCAAACGATCATTTTGAGTGTTACGATAAAGTCGAATACAAGACGAATAGATTGGTTCTCTATCCGGGGTACCTACTGCACTCAATTTTAATTAATAAAGATACCGATATTGATCCGAACCCGAAAACTGGACGATTAACCGCTAATATTTTCTTGGAGTTTTGCTAAGCCTTTGTATGTATCGCTAGCAACCTAAGTTTCTGTTGACCGACTTGGCTAGCTTAAGAGTTACCTAGCCAAGCGGTTACCAAAGACTCATCTTTAATACTTAACGCTACTGTATCCTTTGCTGCAGGTTTAGCTATAAATGCTAGTTGTTTGAGTTTTTTGTCTCGCAAAATACATAATACCGCTTTTTGGCCAGCAGTTAGATGATTTAACTGTGTTTTCAGGTTATCAGTCGATACTTGCCAATTATCTATGGCAATGAGAATATCACCTACCTGAAGCCCAGCATCGTAGGCTGAGGTTTGCTCAGTGACCTGGGTGAGTTCAATACCTATGTCACGAGGCTTTACCATGGCTCCAAATTCGATTAAAAATGGAGAACTGCCTAAATCGCCTCCTTTGTCTTGAAGTCCATTTCGGGCAAAAAGTGAGACTTCAATTCCGAATTCAGCTAATAACTCGAATGTTGGCAGCTCTTTTGTTGAATAAAGGGCCATATCTAAAAACTTAGATAGATCCAAGTCCAAGTCGTTTTCAATTATTTGTTGGACGCAATTTATCTTGGTTGGAATGTTAAGCTGCCCATATTGAGTCCATAATCTTTGCATTACGTCATCTAAGCTATACTGATTTTTGCTTTCTTTTCTGATCATTAAATCTAAGCATAAGGCCAAGACAGCGCCTTTATTGTAATAGCTTACAATATGATTAATTGAGCCTTCATCTTGTTTATAAAACTTAGTCCAAGCATCAAAACTTGAGTCTGTAATACTTTGTTTGAATCGCCCTTTATTGCGTAATAATCGTGTTAGATTTTGAGCTACAACTTTTAGATATGCCTGCTGGCTAATATGTCCAGTTTTTAACAAACTCAAGTCATCGTAGTAACTGGTAAAACCTTCATAGATCCATAGTTGTTCGGTATATTTTTCAGAGTTTAGCTTAACGTTAAATAGCTCTTCTGGTTTTGTACGCTTTACGTGCCAGGTATGAAAAAATTCATGGCTACACAAACTTAAAAACACCTGATAACCATCGGTCATCTTGTCAGAGTCCATCAAGTTAGGCAGGTCTTTTCGACCGTACATGAGCGCAGTAGAGCTAATATGCTCCAATCCACCGAAGGCATTATCTGTTAATAGGGTAATAAATAAATATCGACGAATAGGAGAGGGACCATTAAAAAAGCTTAAGTGATAGTTGCAAATTTCTGCTAGATCAGAGGCTATCCTTTGGGTATCGGCCTGATGTCCACCAGCAAGCACCAGCTCAAATTCAACATCTTGGGCAGTAAAGGGGATCGTATCAAACTCACCAAACAAAACTGGATGGTCAATAAGCTCGTCATAGTTATTGGCCCAATACTCACCAAAACTGTGGATATTGCTTGTGGCTGTATTTAAGGTTGTGGCGACTGTCCAATGAGATAACTGGCTGTCTGTAGGTTTTTCTAACATTACTTTGGCTGCTGTTTGCGTTTGCCCTTCAACAGCTAAAAATACGTTTGTACCGTTAAAAAATACCATTTCGTCATTGATGTATGCTCCTCGAACAGATAAATCAAACGCGTAAATTTGATATTCAATATGTAATGGCCCTTCACAAGGCGCTACTTGCCAGCTTTGTTTATCAAGTTTTTTGACTTTTAACTCATGTAGCTTTTTATCTTTGGCATTAATCCATATTATGTTTTTGGCAAAATCACGCACCATGTAACTACCGGGTATCCATGCGGGGAGTGATAAAACTTGGCCTTGTAAGTGAGGTTGCTCAATAGTTAAGCTTACATTGAGTAAATGCCCAGTAGTTGAAGTTAATTTTACCTGGTAATGGATTAGTGGTTCTGTCGTTTGCATGATGTTTCTCTAGTAAGTTATTGCTTTTATATACTTTATTTATTACATCTGGCAGGTGTATGCTTGTGATTAGATGATAACAAAAGGTTTTAAGGAGTTAGCGTTAAATGGCTATATTAACGGAAAAAGTTGGAATAACTAATGAAGACCTAAAAAAGATCCGTTCAATGCGCCCCGGTCAACAAATTGATTTACAAGTTACAACAGCAAGCACCACAAAACGAGTTAGAACTGAATTTGTAGGTATAGATGGTACTCGTTCATTAATCATCAAATATCCCGATGAGTCTAAGTGGGGGGGCTTAGGAGATGCGATATTTAAAGATAAGTCGCTAGTAATGCGTTATATACTCGAGGATGAAACTGGGGTAATTATTGCATTTAAGGTGAATGTTGTCTTAGTTTTAACTAAGCCTAGCCACTTAATTTTTACTAGTTTTCCTTTAGCTATTCAAAGTCATGATTTACGTTCCGAAGGTCGAGCTCAAACTCGTATTGCAACTAAATTGACAGATTCGAAGATAGGTGAGGATATCTGTGAGGCCATGGTGATTGATATCTCAGTTCATGGTTGTCGTATTCAAGTTGATAAGAAGCACCTGTCAAATAAATTGAGGTTAAAAGAAGTTATCAACCTTGAGTTTACTAATGACGCTGATAATAAAGTTCTGCTAGTGGGTATAATTATGAATTTTAAATATGATGAAGTTAACTTTTATTGTGGTGTTAAGTTTGAGACAGATGAAGCTATTGTTGATCAATTACTAAAAAATTTGATGTTAACCACAGGTTAGTAAAAATCTAGATGTAAAAACAACATAGCCTGCAGCGTAATTTTAATTGATGGTTAAAGATTAACTTGTTAAGTTATTGTTAATTTGCAATAGTTGAGAATGAAATGCGCCAGATAGAAGCTTTGTTAAATGAATATGGTGAAAGCCATACTAATAAAACCAATATTGGTATTCATACCATTGCCGTACCAGCAATATATTTTGTCACTATAGCATTACTTTGGTCGGCTCCTACTCCAGCGTTTTTAGATTATTTTAATGTGACCTGGGCACATGTTGTGCTAGTTCCAACTTTGTATTATTACTTTAAATTATCTGGCCCAATCGGTGCAGCCATGACCTTACTTTCAATCTTGTCAATTTGGGGTATTCAAATATTAGAGGGATTTGGTTTAGTAGTGTGGCAGTTCAGTGTGGCGCTTTTTATTTTAATGTGGATTTTACAATTTATAGGGCATCATATAGAGGGTAAGAAGCCTAGTTTTATGAAGGATTTACAATTTTTATTGGTAGGCCCTGCTTGGTGGTGGGTACACTGGTTAAAACGTTTGAATATCAATTATTAAATGACCTCAGTAGGGGAAAATAAACGACTTCGTTTCAAAATATTTGCTCTTAGTTGAATTTTAACGTTCAGATAACAGCAAATATTGATTTGAAATTGAAGTTGAGGTAGAAATTTGATTATTTTGATATCTCTTATTCAGAACTTAGATCAACTTACCTTGCGATAAAACCCCCTGATACTAAGACCAAGTTTTAAACACTTGGTCTTTCTTTTTGTATACTGCATGTGATTTCACTACTCGGAAAAAATTGTGCCTAACTGGGAAAAGCTAGTAGATAGTCGTGAACGACTTTTTTGGACATTGCACACTGCGGGTTGGGTAGGTTTTGCAATCATCTATTATATTGGTTCATTTCTTCATGATATGCGCAGTATTTGGCTGTTAATTATTATGCTAAATGCCTATGCGGGTTGGTTGTTAACCATCCCTCTGAGATATATTTACCGCAAGGCTTTAACCCTCAGTCCTCTGAAAATGATTGCAATGGTGGGAATATGCTTGTACCTAACAGCGCTGGTTTGGGCATTAGTAAAAAATCTTAATTACTGGGAGATATACAAAAAAGGTTATCGACCTGAAGAGTGGTACATGTATTTCACCAATACCATCAATTCGTTAATTATGGTGACTTGTTGGACTGGGGGCTATTTTGGTATTAAGAACTATCAGATGCTTTTGAAAGAAAAGCAAAATGTTCTAAGAGCTTCTACTATGGCACATCAAGCTCAAATTAGAATGCTAAGATATCAACTCAACCCGCATTTTTTGTTTAATACCTTGAATGCCATTTCTACTCTTATCTTGATGAAAGAGAATAAAACAGCAGATGCAATGGTAAGCCGGTTGAGCGACTTTCTAAGATATTCGCTAGATAAAGATCCGATACGTAAAGTACCACTTATCCAAGAGGTAAAAGTATTAGAGTTATACTTAGAAATAGAAAAAGTGCGGTTTGAAGATAGGCTAAGTGTAGTCTGGGATATTGATGATAAAACCAAAGATGCGTTGGTCCCTAGTTTAATTTTGCAACCATTAATTGAAAACTCGATTAAATACGCTATCTCAAAAGTCTCAGAAGGGGGACAAATTTGTATTTCTGCTAAGAGTTTTGGGCGAGATCTCATGCTAAACGTGAGTGACAATGGTCCTGGTGCTGAAATTACTGATGGAAATTTGCCACCTAGTGAAGGCGGGGGAGTGGGCTTACAAAATATTCAAGAGCGGCTTCAAGCACTCTACTTGGATAATTATGCGTTTGCTATTTCACATAACTACCCTTCAGGTGTTAAGGTTAATATAAGAATTCCCTATGAATTGAGTGAAAAATCGGATGGCTCGCTAGATGAAAATTAACACTATGATAATCGACGATGAGCCATTAGCTCGAAAGGGGTTATCAATGCGGCTTACTGATTTTGAAAATATAAATGTAATTGGTGAATGTAAAAATGGGCTCGAGGCCGTTATTGCGATCCCAGAGATGCAACCGGATTTAGTCTTTTTAGATATTCAAATGCCCGGTTTAAACGGTTTTCAAGTTATCCATAAATTACAAGAATTACAGCAACCCCTTCCGTTAATAGTGTTTGTTACTGCCTTTGATTCTTATGCGATTAAAGCATTCGAGGTACATGCATTAGACTATGTCTTAAAGCCAGTAGATGAAAGGCGCCTTAAAGAAACAATTGATAAAGTCTTGGTATCTCTCGAACAGCAGCGTCAAGGTGGAAATAGCCAAAAATTGGTAAAATTAGTTGCTGATTTTACAGGGGATGATTGTGAAGTAATCTTAAAAAGGTTGGCAAATGGGGAAAGTATCGTGACTACCTCATACCCTGATGTTTTGGCCATTAAAGACGGATCAGAAATAACACGTGTGGCAATATCTGATATTCAATGGATAGACGCCGCAGGTGATTATATGTGTGTTCATACTGGGGAAAAAACCCATATTATGCGCCGTACTATGAAAGAGTTGCAAAACGAGTTAGATCCTAAAAAGTTTGTTAGGGTACATCGTTCGGCCATTGTAAATATCCGCTATGTAGAGAAGTTAGTGAGCCATATTAGTGGCGAATATCACCTTATCCTGAGTACAGGAGATGAGTTAAAAGTAAGTCGCAGTCATCGAGATACGGTTAAAGAGATGATTAAGCTTTAGTTACTTAAAAAGCTGTTGTTGAATTTTAAGTAAATACTCGTCAACTGGTTTCTTGTCTTGCCAGCTAACCGCTAGTTTATGTTTAACAGCTTGGCTGTTTTGCTCCCCAATCATGATATCATTTTCTCCATTGATTGCTTGTTCAACCCCATAAGCACCAAGCTTAGTGGCTAACACTCTATCTTGGCTTACAGGGGATCCACCTCTTTGTACATGTCCTAAAATCACAGGGCGACATTCTATTTGGGTTTGATCTGCAATCATTTTTGCTAACGTTACCGCACCGCCTGCGATTAAGTTTTCAGATGCAACAATTATATAGCTTGAGACTCCCCGTTTACTATAAACGTGTTTTAAGTGCTCAATGGTTTTGTCGATTTCATCTTGGATGTTTTCACACAGCTCAGGCAGTAAAACCCTATCTGCGGCTGAGGCTATCGCTGCGTTTAATGCAATAAACCCAGCATGTTTGCCCATCACTTCTATTAGAAATATTCTTTCAAAAGCATCTGCGGTATCACGTACTTTGTCTATAGACTCCAATGCAGTTTCTATGGCTGTGTAATACCCTATAGTGGCGTCTGTACCTCCAATATCATTATCTATGGTACCGGGTAAGCCAATCACTTGGCCTTTCCAAAACTTTGATAAATGGTGAGCACCTTTGAAAGATCCATTACCTCCTATGACTAACAAGGCATCTATTTGTAGTTCATCAAGATTGCTAGCTGCAATTCTAACGGTTGCTTCAGTGTGAAAATCTAAGCAGCGACCACTTTTTAATATGGTTCCGCCTCTTTGTATAATATTCACAACATGTTCCGCATTAAGTAGTCTGTAGTCTTGTTCAACTAAGCCGTTGTAACCATGCTTATATCCTAATACTTGTAAGTTGTAATGCTCAGCCGTTAATAGGATTGAGCGTATACATGCATTCATACCTGGAGCATCACCACCAGACGTTAAAACTGCAATCTTTTTCATATAAATGCACCTTTAAAAATAATATTTTGTATGTAGAGTAGAGGGCTATTTGCTCATCCACAAGAGTGATTTCATGAAAACAAAACCTATATCAATAAATCTCTAAATTAAATTTTATTTTAAGTATCTATTGCCTTCTAGTTGTTAGACCTTGAACCCTTTGGTATTTCAATATTATCTAGCCTCGAAGTTTGTTAAAATTCTTTGGTGAATTAGAAAGGAAAAGACATTTGTTTGATATTTGTGTGATTGGTGGTGGTATGGTGGGTTCTGCCCTCGCTATTGGCTTAGGTAAATTAGGCCTTGAAGTGGCAGTGGTTGAACCTAAAAAGCCAAAGCCGTTTGACGTTTCCCAACAGCCGGATATGCGGGTTTCTGCAATCAGCTTGACTTCTGGTAAATTGATGAGTGACTTAGGTGCTTGGGATAATATACAAGCCATGCGTCTATGTCCTTATTCTAGGTTAGCTGTATGGGATAACCGTTCATGCCGAACTGATTTTGATAGTGCCGATTTAGGTCAGCCATATCTTGGACATATTATCGAAAACCGTATTGTGCAATTAGGGTTACAACAGGAACTTTCTACTTATGAAAATATTCATTTATTCACTGATGATGCTATTTCAGTAAAGTTAGGGCAAATAACACTTTCTAGTGGTAAAACTATTCAAGCCAAATTTTTAGTTGGGGCTGATGGCGCCCAATCAAAGGTCCGAGAAGCGGCAAATATTGGTGTTCAGGGTTGGCAATACAAGCAGCAAGCCTTGGGTATCAAGATAAAAACCAATGAACCACAACAAGATATTACTTGGCAACAGTTCACACCAGACGGCCCCATGGCTTATCTACCCTTGTTTGATGGATATGGCTCACTAGTTTGGTATCAAAGTATCGAGCAAACTAGGTTATTAAAAGGCTTATCTAAAACCAAGTTGAAACAACAAATACAACAACATTTTCCCAATGACTTAGTCGATTTTGAAGTTTTAGATGTTGCAAGCTTTGGCCTAACCCGTATGCATGCAAATCAATATTTTAAAGGGAATACCGTACTAGTTGGAGATGCGGCACATACGATTAATCCTTTGGCTGGACAAGGCGTGAATTTAGGTTTTAAAGATGTGTCAGTTCTTTTAAATATTATTGAAAAACAGCAAACAGAAGCTACATCAGATACATGGCTTTTACGCCCTGAAAGTTGGCTTAAAGAGTACGAAAAAAATCGTCGTAACGATAACCTCGTTATGATGAGCGCCATGGATGTGTTATACGCTACTTTCAGCAATAACAGCACACCGCTAAAAGTGTTGCGAAACCTTGGATTAAAGCTAGCGAATGCATCTGGCCCATTGAAAAAGCAAGCCATGAAATATGCAATGGGTTTACGTTAAGTCCATATCATTTTCATAGTTAATAAAGTGTATCAAGTAATAGGTTCAGTATGACTATACTCATTATTTTAGGTTGTTTGTTTATTGCCTTGTTGGTTGTCATTCCCCTAATTGAGCGTTCAGGATTCAGAATGAGCTCAGAACAAATGGGGCAGTGGGGGCGCTGGGTTTTACCTTTATTGGTAATTTTAGGAATTGTTCAACTAGTGATGTACTACGCGAATTAGAAAGTAAATATTTAAAAAGGCACATTTAATGGCAGTTCATTGGTATCCAGGGCACATGCACAAAGCCCAGAAAGAAATAAAAGAGGTATTGCCTCAAGTTGATGTATTGATTGAAGTACTGGATGCTCGTATACCTTACTCTAGTGAAAATCCTATGATTGCGGAGCTTCGAGGTGATAAGCCTTGCATAAAAGTGTTAAGTAAAACAGATTTGGCTGACCCTAGTGTAACCGCAGATTGGCAAGTTCATTTAGAAAAAGAAAGGGCAGTGAAAACCTTCGCGTCTACTACCGATGAGCCGGCAAAGATGAAGCAAATTATCGAGCTATGCCGAAAAATGTTGCCAGAAAAAGATGCCAGCGTAAAAACGATTAACACTATGATAGTGGGCATTCCAAATGTGGGTAAATCTACTCTGATTAATATCTTGGCAGATAGAGTTATTGCTAAAACAGGTAATGAGGCTGCAGTTACAAAAAATCAGCAAAGAATTAATCTTGGAAACGGAATCACCTTATTTGATACTCCTGGGATCTTATGGCCCAAGCTAGAAAACCCTAACAGTGGGTATCGTTTAGCCTCTACTGGCGCCATTAAAGATACTGCAATGGAATATGATGATGTGGGGTTTTTCGCAGCAGATTACTTGATAAAAGCCTACCCAGAATTACTTAAAGACCGCTATAAGTTAGATGAGATACCCGATACTGAAATTGAGTTTCTTGAGCTTGCAGCTGCAAGTCGAGGAGCTTTACGAAAAGGTGCTCGGGTTAATTTTCATAAAATTTGTGAAGTGCTAATTAATGAATTACGTTCAGGACAAATTGGTCGAATTAGCCTTGAAACACCCAAAATGATCACCGCAGAAGTACAGCAAATGGCTGAGGTGGAGGCTAAAAAGGCCGCTGACAAAGAAAAGCGTAAAGAGCGTTTTAAAACGGGCTCGCTAACGCCTGACAAGAAAGATCGTAAAGAGAAACGAGAGAGTGATAGAGCTGCTCAATCTGCGCGAATGAAAAAGCAAAATCGTAGAAAGTAATAACAGAAATTAGCTAAATGTGACATACAAAGGAGTGGCCTGTGCAAGAGTGTAACTCCTGTGGTAAATGCTGCATTAAATATAGTGATGGTGATTTGTCTGCATCAGATGAAGATCTAGAGATGTGGAATTTATTTCAACCTGATATCGCTGAGTATGTAAAAAATGGGTTGATTTGGTTTTCACCGCAAATGGGTAAACAACTTAACTTGTGTCCATTTCTTCGTAAAACTAAAAACCCCGAGCAACCCCAGAAAGTTATGTACACCTGCGATATATACTATGACAGGCCTGAAGATTGCCGTTTTTATCCGGTTACTGTTAAACAAATGATCAGTGATGAATGTGAAATGTTAGAGGCTGGGGATTTAACTGATCCAAATCAAGCTCAGAAAGTGTTAGATAAATTACTCGAAGATAGTCGCCCTAGCTTTGACTAGAGCGACACTTAGTCTTGTTTTAGTCCCAAATACCTTTTTCAGACTTACCTTGGATTTCGCAATCTCCGGATTTATAGGTAATTTCTTCCCCTGACTCTCGCTTTTTAAAGTAGTCTTTACTGATAGATACTATGGTAGGTGTCATCCAGACTATGGCGGTAATGTTAATAACGGTCATTAGACCTAACGCCATATCTGCTGCTGCCCATACCTCAGGTAAAGCTGCCATTGAGCCCCAAAGAATCATTAGTAAGTAGCCGGCCGTATAGGCTGTACGGCCTATTTTGTTGTCCAGTTTAAACATATGCAAATTACTCTCTCCATAAGCGTAATTAGCGACCACAGATGTAAATGCAAATAAACTAATTGCAGCTGCAACAAAATCACCCCCACCGGCTCCCAAATGAGTACTCATGGCATTTTGGGTTAGACGAATACCTTCCATGCCTTCACCTGAAGCACCGCCTGCTAGCAAAATAACGATAGCTGAGCAGGTGCATAAAATCATAGTGTCGATAAATACACCTAACATTTGTACATAGCCTTGAGATACCGGGTGGTCTGGATTAGGGCTAGCGCTTGCTGCTGCGTGAGGCACACTACCTGAACCTGCTTCGTTTGAGTAAAGGCCTCGTTGCACTCCATGTTTAAATGCGGCTCCTATAGCCCCTGCGCCAGCTTCTTGCAATCCAAATGCTGACGATAATATATCCCATAACATAGCTGGAACTAAATCAATGTTAATAACGGTGATGGCTAAAGTTACTAATACATAAGTGATAGCCATAAAAGGCACTACCCACTCTGCAAATTTGGCTATCGCTCTTAGCCCGCCAATAACAATTAAACCGGCTAGAATAATGATAACTAGGCCTGAATATAGGGTAGGTATGGCATAAGCATGATTTAGTGCATCGGTAATTGTGTTGGCTTGAACAGCGCTAAAGATGAAACCGTATCCCAAGAATAAAAACAAAGAAAATATGATAGCTAGCCAGCGCTTATTTAAGCCTTGTTGTATGTAATAGGCAGGGCCGCCACGAAATTCACCATTGGCATCTTTTACTTTGTATAATTGACCTAAAACACTTTCAGCAAATCCTGTTGCCATCCCTAAAATAGCAATAACCCACATCCAAAAAATAGCCCCAGAGCCGCCTAATGATATCGCAACGGCTACACCTGCCAAATTACCTGTGCCTACACGAGCCGATAAACTAGTACATAATGCTTGGAAGGAGCTGATACCGGCTTTATCACTTTTATTACTGCCTTTCATTACTGAAAACATATGGCCAAAGTGACGAATTTGAATGAAGCCTAATTTTACTGAGAACCAGATACCAGCCGCTAACAACATATAAATTAGGATCTGCCCGTTACCCCAGAGGATGTTATTAATAAAAGCGACGATTTCGTTAATCAAGGTAATACTCACACGTTATTATAGTTATATGAGAAGTCTGCCGTTTAATGGAATTTATGTCTAGGGGTAAGGCTGAATAAGTGGCAACAAAACGACAGCGGCAAATGCTTAGGGTGGGCTTGAACTGGCGTGTCGATGCCGAGATCAAAAAAGCCCACTTGTTTGAAGTGGGCTTTCTCTTTTATATGGCTGGGGTAGCAGGACTTGAACCTACGAATGGCGGGATCAAAACCCGCTGCCTTACCACTTGGCTATACCCCAAGAGAGTAAACGAATAATAAAATTAACCATCTACTTTTAAAAATGGCTGGGGTAGCAGGACTTGAACCTACGAATGGCGGGATCAAAACCCGCTGCCTTACCACTTGGCTATACCCCAAGAATACTCTACAAAATGGTGCGGAAGGAGAGACTCGAACTCTCACGCCGTGAAGCACTGGAACCTAAATCCAGCGTGTCTACCAATTCCACCACTCCCGCATACTTCTATCTTATATAAGATAAAAGTGGTGGCTACAGCGGGACTCGAACCTGCGACCCCATCATTATGAGTGATGTGCTCTAACCAGCTGAGCTATGTAGCCACTTAATCACTCCGTCTCCGAAGTGGCGCGTATTATGCTGATCTAACTTTTTTTCGTCAACCGTTTTATTACAATAAAATGTCTGTTTGGCTAGATACTAAACAACTTATTGGTTTAACGGGTATTTGTTGTTCAAAATCATTAAGAAAAATTGAAGTTAATCTTATTTAAATCGACTTTCGAAGCAAATTACTCACTAATGTTAATGTAATCATACATAATACTTTAGAATTTCTTGAAGATTTAGGAAAATGTAATGCTTAAAGTATATGCGATAGTAACTTGGCTAAGTTTAGCTATGTTTAATTTTTCTGCTGCAGCTGAGAATTTGGACACGCCTCAAAGCTACGACACTTTGCTTAGCAATTATGAATACACTTTATCAGTAAAAACTATAGAGATAGAGTCACAAGGGCTCACCTTGTCAATGTCATATAGTTATTTACCTGCTAAAGGAGATAAACCTGTTGTTACACTGCTGCATGGGAAAAATTTTATTGCAGATTATTGGGCTAACACTGCTCATTATTTGAGTCAGCTAGGTTATGGGGTGTTAATGCCAGACCAAATTGGTTTTGGTAAGTCCTCTAAACCGAAAAATTATCAGTATTCTTTTGCTGGCTTGGCTAGCCACACAAAAAGCTTACTGGACAGTCTAAATATTAAAAAATCCATAATTTTAGGGCATTCCATGGGCGGCATGTTAGCAAGTCGTTTTGCTTTAATGTATCCAGAGACTGTGCAAGAGCTGATTTTGCTCAACCCAATAGGATTAGAGAATTACCTTAGTTACGTAGAGTATAAAGATACTAACTTTTTCTATCAAAATGAGTTAAAAAAGACAGCGCAAGGCGTAAAAAGTTATCAGCAAAAATTTTATTATGATGGTCAGTGGAATGAGCAATATGCAGCATTAACTGATTTCATTGTAGGGCAAATTAATAATGCTGATTATAAAGATGTAGCTTGGGTGAATGCTAAAACCTATGACATGATTTTCACTCAACCAGTGGTAACTGAGTTTAGCGATTTTTCTATGCATGTAAGCTTAATTCTTGGGACAAGAGACAGAACTGGCCCGGGCCGAAACTGGAAGAAACAAGGTATCAAATATCAACTAGGTCGCTACGACAAGCTAGGTAAAACGGTTATAGAAACTATTCCAAATGGGACACTATATGAAATGGATGGGCTAGGGCATTTACCCCATATAGAGGATTTTGAAAGGTTTATTATAGTATTGAATAAAGCGCTTAAAGAGACTTAGTCGATATTTATATAATTAAATTTTAGCCAAAACCCATATTGGGTTTTGGCTAAATAATACTTAAACGTTAAACCTAAAGTGGATAACATCACCATCTTTAACTATGTAATCTTTACCTTCTAAACGCCATTTTCCAGCGTCTTTCGCTCCTTGTTCACCATTGAACTCTACAAAGTGATCATAACTAATTATTTCAGCACGTATAAAGCCTTTTTCGAAATCAGTATGAATAACACCTGCAGTTTGAGGGGCAGTAGAGCCTTCTTTGTATGTCCAAGCTCTGACTTCTTGCACACCTGCAGTAAAGTAGGTGTTTAGTGCTAGAAGTTCATAACCACTACGAATGACTCGGTTTAAGCCAGGCTCTTCTAAGCCCATGTCAGCCATAAACTCAGCCTTTTCTTCTTCGTCGAGCTCACCAATTTCAGCTTCTATTTCTGCACATACAGCCACTACCACAGCACTTTCATCTGAAGCAATTTCGCGAACTTTATCTAGATAAGGGTTATTTTCAAAACCATCGTCATTAACATTGGCAATATACATAGTAGGTTTTAGGGTGAGGTAGTTCATATAGCTAATGAGCTTTAGTTCATCTTTATCTAAATCTAAAGAACGTAATAACTCCCCCTCGTCTAAATGAGGTTTGATTTTTTCTAGTACTTTGAGCTCAGCTTTTGCATCTGCATCACCACCTTTGGCGCGCTTAGCAACTCTGTGTAGGGCTTTCTCTGTGGTGTCTAAGTCAGATAGTGCTAATTCGGTATTGATGATTTCAATATCATCCTGTGGGCTGACTTTACCTGCAACGTGAACGATATTTTCGTTGTCAAAACAACGTACCACATGGCCAATAGCATCAGTTTCACGAATATTGGCTAAAAACTTATTACCTAGGCCTTCACCTTTAGAAGCTCCTTCAACTAGGCCTGCAATGTCTACAAATTCCATAGTTGTTGGAATAGTACGCTTAGGGTTAACGATAGCCGCTAGCTTGTCTAACCTTAAGTCAGGAACAGGTACTACCCCTGTATTTGGTTCAATAGTACAAAATGGGAAGTTAGCGGCTTCTATGCCTGCTTTAGTTAAGGCGTTAAAAAGTGTTGACTTGCCAACGTTAGGTAAACCGACTATGCCGCATTTAAAACCCATTTTGATTTCCTCGTAAAGTGTTTTGATTTAGTTGGGTTGATTGCCAACTAATTAAAATTTGTTTTGTATATATTGATTAATAGTAACGCTATTCAGCTTTAAAAGAATGCAGACGATTCATAGCTTTTTTTAAGTCATCTTTGATTAATATCTCTAGACAACGTGTAGCCTCGTCAATGGCATCTTCAATTTGTTGTTGTTCGTGTTGTGGTGCTTTGCCAAGTACATGGCCTGTCACGCGATTTTTGTCACCGGGGTGACCGATACCAATACGTAGTCGTAAAAAGTCTCTTTGATTTGACATTTTACTGACGATATCACGGATCCCATTCTGACTAGAGCTACCACCTATCTTAAATTTAGCTACGCCAGGAGGCATATCTAATTCGTCAAAAGCAACGAGTAAACCTGACAAAGGGACTCGATAAAATTTTGCCATAGCTGCTACAGCTTGACCGCTTTTATTCATATATGTCGTTGGGATAAGTAGGCGGATATCTTGTCCACTAATCGAGATGCGACCAGTGTAACCATAAAACTTGTTTTCAAGCTTTAAAGAACAGTTATAATTTTTCGCCAGAGATTCAACAAACCATGCTCCAGCATTGTGGCGGGTGTACTGATATTCGGGGCCTGGATTACCCAGGCCCACAATTAACTGAATATCAGTCAAGCAACTTATTCCTCTGTTGCTTCTTCAGCTGAATCATCTTCTTCAGCTTTAGGGCCTTTTGCTATTTTAACAGTAACAACAGCCAAATCGTGAGATTCACCTTTGTTTAGTTCAAGCAAAGAAACGCCTTCAGGTAGTACTAGGTCAGTTAAATGTAGCGTTTGACCTAACTCAACGTTTTGTAAATCAACTTCGATGTACTCTGGTAGGTTACCAGGTAAACAACTAATCTCAACGTCAGCCATGTGAGTTTCAGCATGACCACCCTGAACTTTAACAGCTTCAGCTGTGTCTTCATTTATGAAGTGAAGAGGTACATTAGTGTGAAGTTCTTTGTTTGCATCTACACGTAAAAAATCAAGGTGCATAACAATTGGTTTAAATGCATGACGCTGCATGTCTTTAACTAATACTTCAACGCTTTCACCTTCAATATTCAAGGTTAAAACATGAGAGTAAAATGCTTCAAATTCTTGAGCTTGAAACACTTTGTTATGAGTAAGGGTTAAAGATTTCGCTTCTTTATCAGCGCCATATAAGACAGCAGGTACTTTACCGGCGTGACGTAGGCGGCGGCTCGCACCTTTCCCTAAATCAGTACGGATTTCTGCGTCTAGAGTAAAAATTCCATCAGACATTGAGGTAACTCCAAAAAATAAGTAAATGTGTGTAGATTTTTGCGACCAAAATCTACGTAAATAGGCATATTCCACCAAAGGAATAGCACTACCCCATAAAATAGGGCGGCGCATGTTAACATTGGCTTACTTGATGGACAAGTAGAACATATGATTAATTCTATCCATAACAACTAAAATTCAGGTCCAGCGCAGCCATAAACAAGCCGGCTAGGTAAATTTTAAAAGGTTTTAAAGAAGTAGTGGTTCTCTATTGTCATCATTGTCTTGACTGTTTTGTTGAATATGTAGCGAGCTCTATGGCTAATGAGTGTTGATGATGGGTAATGTTTTAGTTGTAAAATGAAAAAAACCGCTGATAGCCAGCGGTTTTCTACTTTTATAGGGCTTATAGTCTGTTTAATATTCAAACATTGCAGAGATAGACTCTTCATTACTTACGCGGCGGATAGCTTCAGCAAGCATATTTGAAAGAGTGAGTTGTTTAACCTTAGGTATGGCTTTTATTTCTGGGCATAAAGGAATGCTATCAGTGATAATAATTTCATCGATAACAGAATCTCTTAAGTTTTGAGCCGCATTACCAGAGAAAATAGCGTGTGTTGCATAAGCATAAACGTTTTTGGCACCATGAGCTTTTAATGCTTCAGCAGCTTTTGCTAATGTTCCACCAGTATCAATCATATCATCAACAATTATACAGTCTCTATCTTGTACATCACCAATAATATGCATGACTTGAGCAACGTTTGCCTTAGGGCGGCGTTTATCAATAATGGCTAGGTCTGTATCATTCATTAGCTTAGCTAGTGCGCGAGCTCGGACTACACCACCAATATCAGGTGATACAACAACTGGGTTGTGGAAGTCACGTTGACGCATATCGTCTAATAAAATAGGTGTACCAAAGGCATTATCTACTGGAACGTCAAAGAAGCCTTGAATTTGCTCAGCATGTAAGTCTATGGTTAACACACGGTCAACACCTACGTTGGATAAGAAGTCTGCAACTACTTTTGCTGTAATGGGTACCCGAGCTGAACGAACTCGTCTGTCCTGACGTGCATAACCAAAGTATGGAATAACTGCGGTAATTCTGCCTGCCGATGCACGACGAAAGGCGTCAATCATGACAATCAATTCCATTAGATTGTCATTGGTAGGGGCACATGTAGATTGCACTATAAATACATCAGAACCACGAACGTTTTCGTGTACTTCTACGCTTATTTCTCCATCGCTAAAACGTCCAACACTTGCATGACCAAGCTTAGTGTAAAGCCTATCAGCTACTTTTTGAGCTAATTCAGGTACTGCATTTCCAGAGAAAATCTTCATATCCGGCACGATAAAACCCTCGGTGCGTAGTAATAGATAGTTATGCTACCTATTATTGATAAAATGGCTGGGGTAGCAGGACTTGAACCTACGAATGGCGGGATCAAAACCCGCTGCCTTACCACTTGGCTATACCCCAATTAAACGTGTGATTGGATTTGGTTATGTAAAGGGGATAAATTTACCCCGTTTGCAATGAAGCTTGTCATTTCATTTGGCAATAAAGCTTGAACTTTTAATGCTTCCTTTCTGTGTTCAAAAATTGCAAATATACAAGCGCCAGTACCGGTCATCCTCGACGGCGCGTATTCTAACAACCAGTGTAATGTCTTTGCAACATCCACATGCCTTTCACAAACTAATTTTTGACAATCATTTCTAGTGTTAGCAAATTGATATTCCGAAAAATCTATTTTTGCAGTGTTTCTAGGTAAATCTGGATGGGTAAATATCTCTGCTGTAGACACATGGCAATTTGGAAAAACAACTAGGTAACAAGCCTCTGCTAGGGTAGTAGGGATTAGCTTTTCACCCACACCTTCGGCAAATGCTGTTTTGCCATAGACAAAAATAGGTACGTCGGCCCCTAAAGATAATCCTAATTTAGCAAGGGCTTGCTCATTTAATTGGCAATTCCAAAGCTTGTTCAATACAACTAGTGTTGTAGCTGCATTTGATGAGCCGCCACCAATACCGCCACCCATGGGGAGGTTTTTCTTTAAATGAATAGTACATCCCAATTTTTGGGGGCTGGAGCTGTTGATTTCTTGTTGTAATAACTTTGCCGCCTTGATGATTAAATTATCTGCATCAGGTACGCCTGAAATAGGGTCGGCTAACGTTATGAGTCCTGTTTCATTAACTTCAAATGCTAATTCATCCCCATAATCGAGTAATTGAAATAAGCTTTGTAATTGGTGATAACCATTTTCATACTGGCTATTAATATGTAAAAACAAATTTAATTTAGCTGGGCTCGACCACCACGTTAAATCTTTTGGTTTTATTTTAGTGACCATGTATTAACCTTAATGAGCAGTTGGCTGTTATTTGATTGATTATTTAAGGTGATTTTATGGGGCAACCAAATATCTTCTACTATTTGATAATCGTCATAATCGATTATCCAATTTTCACAGTGATTACAATCTGGGATTAGTTGTGTCACCCAACCTTGCTCACTAAGAGTAATTTGATCGTACGCACCATGTTGACCTTTTACCCAGAATTGTAAACTCTCTACTGGAAGCTCCCATCCGGTAACTCGTGATATTAGTATACTGGCGTTGGTATCTGTATAGGTGTCATCGTCGGTGATTAAGGTGGAGAACTGATCGCTTCCAAACATTTTTAAAATGGATGTACCAATAATGGTGGTTAAATTTAATTGATATTCGGAAAAGCTTTGCTGCCAACGTAAGTTTGCACTTTGTTTCTTTGTATCACTTTTGAATCCAATTTTACCTTTGAGCAGCCAATTTTTTTGTTCAGCTAATTTCAATTGGTGAACATCTATCTGCAATTTCACTTCGGGAATTTGCTGTGTGGCGCAACTCGAAAGAACAAAGATAAACACAATAGTAAGGCTATATTTGTAAATATAATGATATGAATTTAATAAAATTTGCACAATTTATTTTGGGTTTCGATAATGTATACGATAACTAATGGGAACATACAAAGCACACACCTTTCAATATATTTACCTTTTGCGTACAATGCCGCCCTAAATTAACTGAATTTATGCTGTAGTTTACCTGACCACTTCATGACCCTTATTGCTTTTGGTATTAATCACAAAACCGCACCTATCGAATTGCGGGAGAAAATCGCGTTTTCTCCTGATGCTATTGTGCAGGCGTTAGCTTCATTGGGAGTGCAAACAGGCGCAGCTGAGTCCGTTATAGTGTCTACGTGCAACCGCACCGAAATATATGCTCAACTTGATCAGCCCAATAAGTCTTTTATTTCAACTTGGTTAGCCAAATTTCATGCTGTGAATCAACTAGATGTAGACAATAATAGTTATTTTTATACAGAACAAGACGCTGCAGTACACATCATGCGTGTGGCGTGTGGCCTAGATTCTTTGATGTTAGGTGAGCCGCAAATTTTGGGGCAAATTAAGCAGGCTGTTACCCATTCTAAAAATATTGGTGTCATAAAAGGTAGTTTTGACCGACTTTTTCAACATACTTTTTCTGTTGCGAAAAGAGTGCGGAGTGAAACAGATATTGGCGCCAATGCAATTTCAGTTGCCTATGCATCTGTACAATTAGCAAAGCATATTTTTTCTTCCTTAGAGCATAGTCGGGTACTACTAATTGGAGCAGGGGAGACCATTGAATTAGTCGCCAAACATTTAAGCGAACAAAACGTTAAGTCATTGACCGTGGCCAACCGCACGTTAGCAAGAGCTCAAGCAGTAGCAGAACCACTAGGTGCTTCAGTTTTAACTTTAGCGCAAATCCCTCAACATTTGAAAGATGCAGATATTGTGTTTAGTTCTACCGCGAGTCAGTTGCCAATTTTAGGCAAAGGCTTGGTGCAAAGAGCACTAAAGGAGCGTAGGCATAAACCTATGTTTTTGGTGGATTTAGCGGTACCAAGAGATGTAGAGTCGGAAGTTGCATCCTTAGACGATGCGTATTTATATACAGTTGATGACTTACAACAAATAGTGGAACAAAATCTAGCTAATAGGCAAGATGCTGCCGAACTCGCCCATCAAATGGTAGAGGAACAGGCACAGCAATTTATGCGCTGGCAACAAAGTCAAGCGTCAATTGATGTATTGAAAAGCTTTAGACAACAGAGTGAGTTACAGAAAAAGACTCTAGTTGAAAAGGCTTTAAATCAGTTAGCAGATGGAAAAAACTCTGAAGATGTTGTCCTAGAGTTAGCTAACAAATTAACGAATAGTCTTATCCATGCCCCTACTAAAGCACTTCAGAAAGCGGCAAGCGAACAGGATTTAGACCAACTTTCCCTATTAAAAGACGTTTTGGCGTTGAATAAACAGGACTAATTAGCGGCAGACATGTCCCGCTTACAGGAAAATAATGAAAGAATCGGTACAACGAAAATTAGAGTCACTAATAGAGCGTTTTGAAGAAGTTCAGGCTTTACTTGGCGAGGCTGAGGTAATTGCAGATCAAGATAGATATCGCGGTTTAACAAAAGAATATTCACAACTTGAAGATGTAGTGAAGTGTTTTCGTGATTATCAACAGGCTCAGCAAGATTTTGAGTCTGCTCAGGAGATGATGCAAGAAGACGACGCAGAAATGCGCGAAATGGCCCAAGAAGAATACAAAGCTGCAAAGCAAGATATAGAAGATTACACCCAAGCATTGCAAATTTTGTTGCTGCCAAAAGACCCTAATGATGATAGTAATTGTTTTGTAGAAGTTCGTGCTGGGGCAGGTGGGGATGAAGCCGCTATCTTTGCCGGTGACTTGTTCCGTATGTACAGCCGTTATGCTGAAAAACAAGGCTGGAAGGTCGAACTAGTGACCGCCAATGAAGGTGAACATGGTGGATACAAAGAAGTCATTGCTAATATTTTAGGTGATGGCGCATACGGAATTATGAAGTTTGAGTCTGGTGGACACCGAGTGCAACGGGTACCAGAAACAGAGTCCCAAGGTAGAATTCATACCTCAGCCTGTACTGTGGTGGTAATGCCAGTTGTACCCGAGTCAGAGGCAATAGAAATTAACAAAGCTGACTTAAAAATAGATACCTTCAGAGCGTCTGGTGCAGGTGGTCAACATGTTAACAAAACGGACTCTGCTATTCGTATTACCCACAATCCTACGGGGATTGTAGTTGAATGTCAGGACCAGCGCTCGCAACATAAAAATAGAGCCCAGGCTATGGCCATATTACAGTCTCGTTTAAATCAGTTAGAAGATGAAAAGCGTATGGCAGAAGAAACTTCTACTCGTCGAAACTTAGTGGCAAGTGGTGACCGTTCTGAACGTATTCGTACTTATAACTTCCCACAAGGGCGAGTTACTGATCATAGAATAAATCTGACGCTTTATCGTTTAGACGATGTAATTGCAGGTGAACTTGGAGCAATTTTAGAGCCTATCAGACAAGAGCATCAAGCTGACTTATTAGCGTCACTTTCTGATGAATAATTGTTGGGCTTGTTAGATTGTTAGAGCCTAATTCAACTATTGAGCAGGCCCTTAAATGGGCCCGTCGTAAGTTAACCGAACACCAAATTAGCGACGATGGCATGTACGATTCTGCAGCAATTGATAGCAAAGTTTTGCTTTGTGGATGTCTTGAATGCGAACAAATTTATCTACATACCTGGCCTGAAAAACAATTAACAATAGAGCAAATCAATACTTTTCATCATATGCTTGAGAAGCGCATTTTAGGCTATCCAGTCGCCTATATCGTAGGCTTTCGGGATTTTTGGTCTTTACGTTTAACCGTATCTGAAGCCACTCTCATTCCTCGCCCTGAAACAGAGCTTTTAGTTGAACTCGCGTTAGACTTATCCTTTGACGATTCGATACGCGTTCTCGATTTAGGAACGGGTACTGGAGCTATAGCATTGGCATTGGCTAGTGAAAACAAGCAATGGTCAGTTATTGGTATAGATAAAAATTCTGAAGCTGTGAAACTAGCAACACTGAATGCCACAAAAAATCAACTACCCGATGTTGAATTTATCCAAAGCGATTGGTTTTCATCAATAGAAAAACAAAAATTTGATCTGATTGTTAGTAACCCTCCGTATATAGAAATTAATGATCATCATCTAACCCAGGGAGATGTTCGTTTTGAGCCATCCTCTGCTTTAACCTCAGGTAATAATGGCTTAGATGATATTCGTTTTATTATTGTTAATAGTGTGAATTATCTCAATCATAAAGGCTGGTTGTTGTTAGAACATGGAAATGAACAGGGTGGAATTGTAGCTAATTTGTTTACCTTGAATGGATTTTCAAATGTTCGCACAGAGTGTGATTTAAACGGCCAACCTAGAGTTTCCATGGGACAATTAAATGGGCTCAACTCTTAAACTATTTGGTTAAATGTAACAATTTGTTGATCAAGCATTGTTTGTTTGCCTTTAGTTTACTATTGTATTTAAGCATCTGTTTTTAAGAGTAAATATAATGTCAGACGAAATATTTTTCGCGGAAGACGACGAAGTAGAAGTGCAGTTTCATGGAACATGGAAAGTGTTAATCGTAGATGACGAACCTGAGATCCATGCGGTAACCAAACTTGCCCTTGGTGATTTTGTTTTTCAAGATAAAAGAATAGAGTTTATTAGTGTATTTAGTGGAGCTGAAGCTAAAAAAGCTTTTATGGAACATGACGATATATCAGTGGTTTTACTCGATGTTGTTATGGAAACAGACGATGCAGGGTTAATCGTTGCAAACTTTATAAGAAATGAAATTGATAACCATTTTACCCGTATTATTCTACGCACAGGTCAACCCGGACAAGCACCTGAGCGCGATGTTATAGTTAATTATGATATTAATGACTATAAATCAAAAACTGAATTAACCGCACAAAAATTATTCTCCGTCGTTATCGCAGCACTTCGTTCATACCACGACATCAACGTAATCGAAGAAAATAGAAAAGGTCTAGAGAAAGTTATCGCGGCGTCTGCCGATATTTTTACCTTGCAATCTTTTGAAAGTTTTATCGAAGGTATCGTACAGCAGTTATCTTCTTTATTAGGTGGGACCAAAGATGTCGCTTATCTTACTTCAGCGGTGATGGGGCCAAAACCTATTAACCAATATCACTCCACTGAGCTATTTGTATTTACAGGAAAAGGTGAGTACAAAAATAAAGAAGGCTTGAGGCTAGAACAAGTGATTAGTGGTCCGCAATTGAGCTCTTGCATGTTGGCCTATGCAAATAAAAGCTTAATTTATGAAGACGAATATATGGTGGCTTATTGCGATAGTAAGTCAAAGAGAGGTTCTCTTCTTTATTTGTCTGGTTTACCTTCAAAATTAAGTCAAAATGATAAAAAATTAATAGAGTTATTTTCTCGTAATGTGCAAATTGCCTTTGATAATATTTTATTTAACAAAGAGCTCCAAGAAACACAACAAGAAGTAATTGAACGGTTGGGGCAAGCACTTGAACAATGTAGTGAGCATGGGCGCCATATTTTAAGAATTGTTAAAATAAGCCAAATCTTAGCCCGTGAAATTGGTCTATCAAAAGAAGAGTCTGAGACATTAGGGTTAGCAGTACCTTTACATGATATTGGAAAAATAAAAATACCAGAGAATATTTTAGCAAAAAGTGAAAAGTTAACACCGGAAGAAATAGAAGTGATCCGTCAACATGCTGATTTTGGGTATGATCTTCTTAAGGATTCAACTAGACCATTAATTAAAGCCGCAGCTTTGATTGCTAGAGACCATCACGAGTACTGGGATGGAAATGGGTATCCTAGAGGTAAGTCTGGTGAAAGCATTCATATCTATTGCCGTATAACCTCTTTGGCAGACGCTTATGATGTTATGAGGCATAAAAACAGTTATCAAGATGCTTTGTCTGCAGAGGAGTCTTTACGCTTAGTTATAGAGCAGAAAGGTAAGCAGTTCGATCCTACTTTAGTCAGAATACTTGAGGAAAATATTAATAAAATTGAAGAAGTTATTACTTTATACCCTGATTTCTAATAATCTTCGCATCTTGTTTTAATCTGCGACTCTGATGAGGTTACGTCAGAGTGTATTTTTATTTTTATATAAAGGCCTTCTTATGTACGAAATTTTCAAAATTACTCATATGTCTGCAGTAGTAATGAGTGTTTTACTGTTTTTAATTCGCTTTACTTTAACTGTAATTAAATCAGATAAATTACAGCTGAAATGGTTGAAAATTCTACCTCACATTGTATACACAGTGTTGTTAGTGGCCGCGATTGTGTTATGCATTTTTATTCAACAGTATCCAGTCGTTAATGGATGGGTAACGGAAAAATTTGTGGCGTTTTTCATGTACGCATTTATGGTTGTTTTGGCGTTAAAGGCAGAACAGACTCCTTTAATGCGGGGTGTTGGGTTCATAGGTGCATTAAGCTGGATAGCTTATGCAGGATTTGTGGCAGTCACAAAACAGCCGTTAATATTCTAAAAGTTGTTATTTAAGTAACCCAAGAGTGTTTGTTTCTATTATTTGGTGTTTTTGTAATATTTTTAGTAAAGGTAACCCTAATAAAACCGATAGATAAGAGAGAGGTTTTTATTAGGGGGATCCTGTGAAGGAATTACAGCAAGCTATTATAGATCAAGATTGTTTACTTGCCGGATTACAGGTTGCTACTACATTTCAAAATGGCGTGGGGTGTTTAAAGCACTATCAACAACAATTATCACAGTGGAAATCTGACGCAGAGTTATATATTGGTTCTCCAGATATAAATGCAGTTAGTTTTAGTCGTTTTATAGCGTTTTTTTTCGTTGAGTTAGCGTTTAGCGGAAGTGAAGAGAATTATTTCTCTAGTCAATATAGTTTAATCAATAAAGTCTTAGAGTACCGAACGGGTATGCCTGTTAGCTTGGCGATTGTATTTCAATCTCTAGGAAAATCTTTAGGGTTTGATATACATGGTGTGAATTTTCCGGGGTATTTTTTAGTTAAATGTAATTTTGATGATGGGACTACCGTATTTGTTGACCCTTTAAACGGAAAACAGCTGAGTAGAGA
Source organism: Paraglaciecola marina (assembly GCF_004360155.1). Taxonomy (GTDB): domain Bacteria; phylum Pseudomonadota; class Gammaproteobacteria; order Enterobacterales; family Alteromonadaceae; genus Paraglaciecola; species Paraglaciecola marina. The sequence goes on from NZ_SAIS01000008.1 coordinate 121,499, forward strand.
TAATTTACAGGCATTGTACTTTTCGATTTTAAATGAATTCGAAGATGAAGAAATGCCTGAGGAAGCGCTAAACGAAGCATGCTGTGAAGAAACCTTAGTGAGGTTACTGCATAATTTAAAAAGTGCGTATATCTCAGAGAAAAAATATGCGGAAGCTTTAGGTGTGGTTGAAACCTTGGTGCAACTTTGTCCTAACGACCCTTATGAAAGGCGAGATCGCGGCTTTTTATTACACCAGTTAGATTGCACCCAAGTGGCTATTGCAGACTATCAATTTTTTATCAGGCAATGCCCTAAAGATCCCGCAACTCAATTGTTACAAGCTCAATTACAACAACTTTCTGAGCAGGTGCCTGTCGTATTGCATTGATGAGAGGGGCTCAGCTTGGTAGCTTTTATCTGGGCCTTAAGTTCTATATTCTGCATTAATACGTACATAGTCATAGCTAAAGTCACAACTCCAAATTGTGGCTTTGTCATTACCTCGGTTAAGGATTACAGAAATGTCTATTTCAGAGTTGTCCATTATTGCTTGGCCCGCTTCTTCGGTATAGGAAACCGCACGTCCACCATTTTCAGCAACTAAAACATCGCCAAAATACAGCTGAATATTATCAACATTAAGGTCTTCTAAAGACCTACAATCTCTGGAGGCATATCCAATTGCAGCTAGCACTCTGCCTAAATTTGGATCTGAGGCAAACATGGCCGTTTTGACTAAAGGGCTTTTGGCTATGGCATAGCCAATGGCTTTAGCTTCTGCATGACTTGTAGCGCCTTTTATATTTACAGTAATGAATTTAGTCGCCCCTTCACCATCACGTACTATGGCTTTTGCTAAATATTGGGCAGTTTCCAGCAGAGCGTTAAAAACAAGCTGGTACCTAGGATCTTCATCTGAGGTTATTTCTACATTGTTGGCTTTGCCAGTCGATATAATAATGAAGGAATCATTTGTTGATGTATCCCCGTCCACAGAGATACAGTTAAAAGACAAGTCTGCAATCTGCTTCGTTATCGTATCTAATATCGGCTGTGAAATAGCCGCGTCAGTTGCAATAAAGCCTAACATGGTCGCCATATTAGGGTGGACCATTCCTGCCCCTTTTGAAATCCCAGTTATCTGAATGTCTTTTCTCTCTACAGTCACTGAGGTGGCATAGGCTTTTGGGGCGATATCAGTGGTCATAATAGCCCAAGCCGCTGACTTCCATGAGTTTGCATCTAAACGTTTCACTGCGGGCGCTAAGCCTGCTAACAATTTTTCCATTGGTAAATGTTCTAAGATAACGCCGGTAGAGAAGGGTAAAATAGAGTTAATTGGAGTATTTAACTCCGCGGCAAGGTGCGAACAGGTTGTCAGTGCATCTTCTAGCCCTTTTTCTCCAGTTCCTGCGTTTGCGTTACCTGTATTAATAACTAATGCTTTAATTTGCTTTGATTCACTTAAGTGTTTTTTACAAATATGAACGGGGGCTGCACAAAACCTATTTTGAGTAAACACCCCAGATACGCGGCTACCGTTATCTAATTCGATGACTAATAAATCTTTACGGTTTTTTTGCTTGATATTGGCTTCAGCCCAGCCTAAACGTATTCCTGGGACAGGGGGTAATATTTGATCATCAATAGAAGGTAGGTTTACAGGCATAGTCTTTTAAATTTAGCTTATTTTTTAAATGGCGCGATGTTACTTTGGTATGAATTGATATGCAAAATTAACGAATAATATTTCAATATTTAGCGGTGGACACAATTTTAAGACTGCTTAAAGTCGTGTCTAAATATTTAGGTATCCTGATTAGTGTTCTGCTGGACACCATTAATAATGGAAAATATTCCAATTATTGGGGTGTAAAATGACAAGAAGAGCAAACCGAAGCTATACAGCTGAATTTAAAAAAGAAGCAGTGGCATTAATTATTGACCAAGGCTACAGCCTATTTAAAGCGGCAACATCATAGAGAAGCGCTTTTTAGACATAAAAAAGTTTGAGTTTGTTACAGTTAACATTTTTAACCAAAATTGCATAAATAGACATAAGGGTATAGCGTCAATGACAGAACAATTCGACTCTACAAAAGAGCTCATTATCACTACTTTATTTTCACCTATTGACGAACTATCTGGGCACACAGGACCTTCGAAATTTAAAGAAGAGGCCATTTCAATTGAAGATTACAATGGGTTGATTATTTCTCCTCGAATGACTGCCCAAAATTTTCGGCATCGGTTCAGTGAACTGGGTTATTTTAGTGATTGGCATATGGCTGGGGATGCCACCATGATAATTATTCGTTCTGGTACATTAAGTTTAGGATTACGGTCAGGTGAGCAGCGCCTTTTCAGCGCTGGTGATCTTTTTATTGCAAAAGATTGCTTGCAATCAAACGAAGACTTTAATCCAAATATTCATGGGCACACCGCTGAGGTTGTAGGAGATCAGAGCTTAATGGCAGTTCATATAAAGCTTTAGCTCTTAACTTTAATTACTCTAACAGTCAGCTTGCATTGAGTACCTCATAGATACTTGTTGTTAGCTGGCGTAACTGCGCTTGTTTAATTATATAGGGTGGCATGATGTAAACTAGTTTACCAAAGGGGCGTATCCAGACTCCTTGTTTTACAAATTCTTTTTGAAGCTTTGCCACATCAACTATAGTTTTGGTTTCAACTATACCGATAGCTCCCAAAATTCTTACATCAGCTACGGTTTCTAGTGTTACACAGCGTGTTAGCTCCTCTTTTAATTGTTGCTCAATATTAGCGACCTGCTGCTGCCAATCCCCTTTTTGAATTATGGATAAACTTGCATTTGCTACTGCACATGCTAAAGCGTTACCCATAAAAGTTGGGCCGTGCATAAATACTCCAGGCTCGTCTTGACAAACTCCTTGAGCCACATCTTCTGAGCATAATGTGGCGGCTAGCGTCATGTATCCACCAGTAAGTGCTTTGCCTAAACACATAATATCAGGGCTAATATCGGCATGCTCACAGGCGAATAACTTGCCTGTTCGTCCAAATCCTGTGGCTATTTCGTCACAAATTAAAAGGATATTATAATCATCACATAACTGCCTACAGCGCTTTAAATACTCGGGGTGATAGATACGCATTCCACCCGCATTTTGCACTATGGGCTCAATAATAAGCGCCGCTAACTCATTGTGATGGCTAGATATGAGTTGCTCCAGTGGCTTTACATCGTCTTCATTCCAAGGTTTATCAAATCGAGTCTGCGGCGCCGGGGCAAAAATTTGTTGCGATAAGGAGTCAGAAAATAAGTTGTGCATACCGTTGATGGGGTCGCAAACCGACATAGCGGCAAAGGTATCGCCATGATACCCGTTGCGAGGGGTAATAAATTTATGTTTATGGCTGTTGCCTTGACAGGCCCAAAACTGCAATGCCATTTTCATTGCCACTTCTACAGATACTGAGCCTGAGTCTGCTAAAAATACTCTATCTAATCCCATTGGGGTGATATCGATTAAGGTACGGCACAAATCAACGGCTGGCTGGTGGGTTAGCCCCCCAAACATTACATGCGAAAAATCATCTACTTGCGTTTTTAATGCTGCATTAAGTAAAGGGTGGTTGTAGCCATGTATGGCTGTCCACCATGAAGAAACACCATCAACTAATTTTTCGCCACTCGATAAATGTATAAAAACACCATCAGCTTTTATTACAGGATAACAAGGAAGCGGTTTGATAGCGGAGGTGTAGGGATGCCAAATATGTTCTTGGTCAAAAGATAAATCTGATTTGTTCAATTTTTATTCGCTTGTAAAGTTTCGGGTTTAAATTTGGTTGACAATGGAGCTGCGACACATAGACTAAGCGCCACATTTAGCAGTGTAAAGTTAGAATATTCTATAGGTTCAATTATGTCTACGTCACCCAGTTTAAGTACATCATCTCTATTACCTTCTGATGCTATTGCAGCTCCTCGTCATGATTGGACAATTAAAGAGGTGAATGGTTTGTTTGATATGCCTTTTAACGACTTAATGTTTAAGGCTCAAATAGTTCACAGAAAGCATTTTGACCCAAACCAAGTACAAGTTAGTACCTTGTTATCTATAAAAACAGGTGCCTGCCCAGAAGATTGTAAATATTGCCCCCAGAGTGCCCGTTATGATACTGGCTTAGAGAAAGAACGTTTACTTGAAATAGACAAGGTCATTCAACGAGCAAGAGAAGCCAAAGCTGCGGGTTCAACACGTTTTTGTATGGGAGCTGCTTGGCGTAATCCAAAAGATAGAGATATGCCTTACGTCACTGATATGGTCAAAGAAGTTAAAAAACTAGGACTAGAAACATGTATGACATTAGGCATGTTGACCACAGAGCAAGCCGTTGCATTAAAGCAAGCTGGACTGGATTATTACAATCATAATTTAGATACTTCTCCAGAGTTTTATGGGGATATTATCACTACGCGAACTTATCAAGATAGATTAGACACACTCGATAACGTAAGGGAAGCAGGTATGAATGTGTGCTCTGGCGGAATCGTTGGCATGGGTGAGACATCTGATGACCGTTCGGGCTTGTTGACCCAATTAGCGAACTTAGAACAACATCCAGAAAGTGTACCTATTAATATGTTGGTTAAGGTAAAAGGCACGCCAATGGAAAATGTCGAAGACCTTGATTACTTTGAATTTATACGAACCATAGCCGTTGCCAGAATAATGATGCCAAAATCTTATGTACGTCTATCTGCTGGTCGTGAAGCCATGAATGAACAGATGCAGGCTATGTGCTTCATGGCTGGGGCAAATTCCATTTTTTATGGATGTAAATTATTGACTACCTCAAATCCTGATACCCATGAAGATGTCATGCTATTTAATAAGCTCGGTATTAATTCAAAACAAACTCGGGAGTACTCAGATGAGGCTCATGAGGCCGCATTGTTAGAGGAAATAGACGATAGGTCAGGTAAAAATGTGGCTGATAACTTATTCTATGACGCAACGTTAAAGCAAGCTGAAACAGTTAACATCTAATGGCATTTAAATTTATATCTGAAGCATTGAAAACCCGAAGCCAAGATGGCTTGTTGCGTCGTAGACAAGTGGTTGAATCTGCTAATGGGCCCATGATTCAAGTCGAAGGTAAGCATTATATAAACTTTTCAAGTAATGACTATTTGGCCATGCGACGCTCTACCGTTGTAATGCAAGCCTGGGCCGATGGTCTAGCGGAGTTTGGCGCTGGGAGCGGGGCTTCACCTTTAGTGACTGGTTATACCAATGCTCACCAAGCCCTTGAAGCATATCTTGCAGAACGGTTAAATCGAGAGAAAGTGCTGTTATTCAATTCTGGATTTTCTGCTAATCAAGCTATTTGTCAGGGATTATTTGGCCACATTCATCAAAAAAATCCAGGTATAATTATTGCTGACAAGCTTATGCATGCTTCTTTTGTTGAAGGAGCTCAAGGGGTAAGTGCTAAATTTAGCCGTTTTAAGCATAACGATGCATCTCACCTTCAGGAATTACTTAGTAAAAGCAATACAAAAAATACCTTAGTCGCTACTGAGGGGGTATTTAGTATGGATGGCGATCAAGCTCCACTGACTAATATTGTTCCAATAATTAATACTGAGTCCACTTGGCTTATGGTGGATGATGCCCATGGTTTTGGTACATTAGGTGATAATGGTCTAGGGGTAGTCGAAGTATTTAATTTGTCTCAACAACAAGTGCCTATTTTGATGGGAACTTTTGGTAAAGCTATTGGCACCGCGGGTGCTTTTATTGCGGGAAGTGAGGACTTAATTAACTACCTTATTAATTATTCTCGACATTATATATACAGCACTTCAATGCCGGCAGCACAAGCCTATGCAAGTCTAACGAGCTTAAACGCTAAGCTTGGTCATGAACGTCGCCAAGTATTAAAAGAAAGAATTGAGTTGTTTAAAGCCTTGGCAGATAAAGCGGGTATAACATTAATGCCCTCAGATACCGCTATTCAACCAGTATTTATCGGATGTCCAGAAAAAGCGGTAGCAGCGAGTGGGCGATTAAAAAACTTGGGAATTTGGGTGACTGCGATTCGGTACCCTACAGTGCCAAGGCATACTGACAGGCTACGTTTAACCTTAAGTGCAGGTCATGATGAAAGGGATATTTATGCATTGGTTGACGCTTTACAATTGACATTACTGTCTTGAATCAGATGATTAGTTTACCAGTTAACTATAAAATTCGAATAGCCAAGCAGTTTAGCCGTGCGGCCCATACCTACAACACTGCTGCAGATGTTCAATTAGATATTGCTTTTGATGGTTTAAATTTGCTGCCCAATGTTAATGGTTTAGGTCTAGATATAGGGTGTGGTACTGGTCGCATTAGTCAACAATTAGCCAAAAAGTGTAATAGGTTGTTCGCTATGGATTTAGCTTTTGGGATGCTTGAGTATGCTCAAAAAAATAATGCATCTGATGACGACTTGGCTAAAAGTCAGTTTATTCAGTGGTTGCAAGGTGACGCAGAGCATTTGCCTTTAGCTAGTGAATCAATTGATTTAGTGTTTTCATCTATGGCTTTACAGTGGTGTAAGGATGAAACAAAAGTCTTGTCTGAAATAAGTCGAGTGATGAAGCCCCAGGCTACTGCAGTATTAGCCATTATGTGTGCAGGCTCTTTTTATGAATTAAACGATAGTTGGCTTGAAATTGATGAGCAGCGTCATACTAATGATTTTAAAACGGCAGATAATTGGCGTCAGGCTGCTGCGGAGCAGGGGTTATTGGTTAGTGTTAACAATAAACAGTATGTGACATGGCACCAAAATGTGCGAGAGCTCTTTGGCTCAATTAAATCAATTGGTGCTAATGTTGTCTTATCAGTAAATAGTGAACTAGTTGCCCCCGGTAAAGGTAGACATAAAATCAATAAACCTCTTAGCCGTGACACCATCAAAAATTTAGAGGTTACTTATAAGCATAAATATTCTAAAAGTTCGCAGCTTCCGCTGACTTATGAAGTATGCTTTTTGCAATGTATTAAGCCCTAAGGAGTATGTATGGGGAATTTATCATCTAATAGTCGTGCTTTTTTTATAACAGGTACCGATACCGAAGTAGGGAAAACATTTATTGGTTCAGCTTTGCTAAAAGCGTTAGCTAGCAAACAATACAAAACCGCTGCTTATAAGCCTATAGCTGCAGGATGTGAACTAACAGATAGTGGATTACGCAATGAAGATGCAATGGCGCTTTTGTCTCAAGCAAGTCTAACCTTGAGCTATGATGAGGTTAACCCGATAGCTCTTGTGCCTCCTATTGCGCCACACTTGGCAGCAGATGATGCTCAGGTTCTCATCTCACTCGATCGTGTTCGTGAAGGTTTTTTACATTTGTTAGCAAAACAACCTGATGTAATTATTGTGGAGGGGGCAGGGGGCTGGCGCTTACCTGTTAGCTCACATTATGATGGCAAGCCAAGATACTTATCAGAGTTTGTCATTGAGAGTAATTTAGCTGTTATTTTGGTGGTTGGAATGCGATTAGGTTGTCTTAACCATGCAGTATTGACAGCAGAGTCTATTCAGCAAGATGGCCTAAAAATAGTCGGCTGGGTAGCAAACCAAATTGACCTCGATATGGCAATGTTAAACGAAAACATTGAAAGCTTAAAAACTTTGATTGATGCGCCGTTTTTAGGAGCGATTCCTATCCTTGATAAACCAGATGACGCTCTTGAATATATTGATTTAGCCTTACTAGGTCTATAAATCTAAGTGGTGACAAAAGGGTACGACCACGTACCCGATTTTAACGTTTTATCTGTAGATACTGACTGATGTCTTGACTGGGCTTTAGCACCTTTTGGTTTATTGTTGTTACCCCACCTTCGCTTATCTGGTTGACTTCAAACACCACACCTTCTAGCTCGCCTTCTAGTGTTAGTTGCTTGTCTTTTAACAGCAATGCACTGCCTTCACGAATGCCGATGACAGGCATTTTAGGGTTGAGAGTACAAAACTCTTCAATTCGTTGTGCTCGTGTTTCACCATTGTGACCTGATGGTTGGTAGTCTGTGTAATGTGGGTTTAACTGAAATGGGACAAAATTCAACGCGTCAAAACTTGGCGGCTGAATAATAGGCATATCGTTAGTCGTGCGTATACTGTTGCCACAAATATTAGAGCCAGCACTCCAGCCAATATAAGGTGTACCTTGTTTAACACTTTGTTGTATATCAGCTAATATATCTTGCTTATAAAGTTGCGATAAAAGATTAAAAGTATTGCCTCCTCCCACCAAAATGGCTTTAGCATTATTAATCGCTTCTTTTGTATTAGGATACTCATGAATGCCAGAAATTCTTAGGTGCGGGAGTGCGTCCTGAACTTTTTGGGTGTAGTCGTCCCAGCTTAGCGTTACACCCGCGTAAGGAATAAACAGAACGTCTTTTATATTTCTAATATGAGATGTGATCATAGAGAACGCGTGTGCGAGATATTCTTCACTACCCTTTCGAGAGCTACTTAACATTAAAACTTTCATTTAAATTTTTCTCATTAGCAGTGGACGCATAATTATAGAGAGTTAAAATACTTTGCCTAGAAATTATTCCAACTTTCAAACTGTTAGCAGGGGCTTTATGTCAAGTAACAAAACATCAGTACTTTTTGTGTGTCTAGGGAATATTTGTCGTTCTCCAAGTGCTGAGGCAGTATTTACAAAAATGGCCCAAAATCAAAACCTAGATCTAGTGATAGATTCTGCAGGAACTGCTGGATATCATACAGGAGCAGAGCCTGATAAACGCTCTCAAGCCGTTGGCCTTGAAAGAGGCTATAGCTTTAAAGGGTTAAAATGTCGCAAAGTTACGCCTGAGGACTTTGATAAGTTTGATTATATATTGGGAATGGATAACAAAAATATTTCTAACTTATTGGAAATATGCCCCAAAGGACATGAAGATAAAGTCGGTCTTTTTCTCAGCTTTGCTGATCTACAAGAAAAGGAAGTACCCGATCCCTATTATGGAGGTAAAAAAGGATTTGAATATGTCTTAGATTTAATCGAAGAGGGATCCAAAGGGTTAATTCGTCAATTACAGGATAATCAGCTTGATTGTTACAATACTAATGAGTAATTGATTGATCTTTGATCTCAGAGCCTTTATGTTGCGCCATGAAAATTTTATAAAGCATTTACCTAACATCATATTTTAACTTTTGCAGATATTTAATAAGGAACAATCGTGAGTCAATGGAAACCAGATAGCTGGCGTTCGAAGCCTATTTTACAACAACCTACTTACCAAGATAAAGCGCATCTAAAAGATGTCGAAGGTAAGTTAAGTAGTTATCCACCATTGGTATTTGCGGCTGAAACTAGAGAGCTGTTTAAGCAACTAGGAAATGTAGCAGAAGGCAAAGGCTTTTTACTGCAAGGTGGTGATTGTGCTGAGTCATTTGATGAATTTAATGCGCCTAAAATTCGTGATACTTTTAAAGTTATTTTACAAATGGCCATTGTCCTTACTTATGCAGGTAGTTGTCCGGTAACCAAAGTAGCACGTATGGCAGGGCAATACGCAAAACCTCGTTCGGGTGATTTTGAAACCATTAACGGCGTATCTTTACCTAGTTACCGTGGTGATATTATTAATAGCTTTGAATTCACTAAAGAAGCCCGTGAACCAGATCCTAGCCGTATGATAGAAGCCTATCATCGTGGGGCGTCCACGCTAAATTTATTACGTGCTTTTGCTCAAGGTGGTTTGGCTGATTTACACGAAGTTAACCGATGGAATATGGCGTTTGTTGAAAACAACCCATTGAAGAGTCGTTACCAAGACTTGGCAAAACGTATTCAAGATTCTTTAGAGTTTATGGATGTTATGGGAATTAATTCAACGAATACGCCTACCTTACACGAAACGAGTTTATTCACATCTCATGAAGCTTTGTTACTAAATTATGAGCAAGCCCTAACTAGAGTGGATACCCTAACGGGTAATTGGTACAACTGTTCAGCCCATATGCTGTGGATTGGCGAGCGCACAAGACAATTAGATCATGCTCACTTGGAGTTTTTCAAGGGTATTCATAACCCTATAGGAGTAAAAGTCGGCCCAAGTATGCAAGAAGATGAATTGATTCAATTGATTGATGCCTTAAATCCTAATAACGAAGCAGGGCGTTTAACCCTCATTACTAGAATGGGAGCTGATAACCTTGAAGCCAACCTGCCCAAGTTGTTACGTAGAGTAAAGCAAGAGGGCCGTAAAGTAGTGTGGAGCTCTGACCCTATGCACGGTAATACCTTTAAAGCGTCTAGTGGTTATAAAACTAGAAACTTTGATGCCATTCTTAAAGAAATTCAGCAGTTCTTTGCTGCTCATGAAGCAGAGGGAACTCATGCTGGTGGTATTCATTTAGAAATGACCGGGCAACATGTAACCGAATGTACCGGCGGAGCATATAAAATCGGCGATGAAGATTTAGCAGAGGCTTACAAAACCCAATGCGATCCCCGCTTAAATGCTGACCAAGTTTTAGAGATGGCTTTCTTAGTGGCAGACCACTTAAGGTCTAACTAAAAATCAATTACCGTTGGGGGGCAACTAATTGCACCCCCATTGACGCAAGGTTACAAATAGTAATCATGTTTAATTGTGGTAAAAGTAGAGTAATCCAGTGACACTTTGGGAAATTAAAACCAAACAAACAGCGTTAATCGATGGTCTTGATCCGACTTTAGTTCCTGCCGTTATGCAGCGCTTAACAGAAATGGGCTTTGCGTCAGGTCAATCTATTCAATGTTTACGCCGCAGTCCTTTTAAAGGGCCAATTGTTTTACAACTAGGTGACTGCGTTTATTCTTTAGAGCAAGATATAGCAGATCGCATAAACGTAAGCATGAATTAATTCTTTTAATCTTTGTGACTTTGCTTAGTACTAAATTCCATTTCTATTTTATAAACCCGTTAGGATTGTCTCAGTATCACACTATCTTTTGTGAAGGCATTTAATGAAAAATATCATCTTGGTTGGAAAACCCAACTCAGGTAAAAGTCTCCTCTTTAATCAATTAACTGGATTACGTCAGAAAGTGGCTAACTTTCCAGGAGTAACTGTAGAGTTAAAAAGTGGTCAGTTTGGTGACTACCGCCTGGTTGATTTTCCTGGTACCTATTCTTTAAAAAGTTTATCGAGAGACGAAGAGCTCGCCATTGAAAAGCTTCATGAAGCTATGCTCAGTGACGCAACCTCTTTGGTGGTTTGTAACCTTGATGCTACCCGCTTAGAACGAAGCCTAGTATTTGGCTTACAAGTGCGTGATTTAGCCCACAAGCATAATAAAGGGGTGGTATTTTCCCTTAACATGATTGATGAGGTGCAAAGGTTTGGACACGAAATTGACACAGAAAAGTTATCACGGGATTTAGGCTGTGCTGTTTATGCGCTATCAGCTAAGAGCTTAATTGGTTTGCACGAGTTTAAACTGGCAATACAAGATGCTGCCGAGCATCCAGAGGACTTTCTTCCAACCATTAAAGCTGACGATGAATCATCTGTTTTACAGATTAGCCGCAGCTTGTCTAAGCGTTATGGTTTGAAAGCCGATATTGTTTTAAAAAAGCAAAATAGGATTGATGGCTTTTTACTGAATAACGTGTTGGGTGGCGTGATGTTTTTCATCATCATGTTTTTGTTATTTCAAAGTATCTTTACCTGGGCCAGTCCTCTAATGGATGGCGTTGAAATGGCCTTGGGAGATATGGCTGCTTTCGTAAGCAATAGTTTACCTGATGGTATAGTAAATGATTTTATTACCGATGCCTTGTTTGGCGGGGTGGGGTCGTTTCTAGTATTTGTGCCGCAAATTATGGTACTGACGTTTATTATAGGTTTATTAGAAGACTCTGGTTATTTGGCAAGAGCTGCACTAATTTGCCATAAGCCTTTAAGTTATTTTGGTTTATCGGGCCGTAGTTTTATTCCATACCTCTCTGGACATGCTTGTGCGATACCCGCCATTATGGCAGCAAGAACCATAGAGTCACCCCGCAAAAGGTTGATTACTATGATGACCATTCCTTTAATGTCGTGTTCTGCACGGTTACCCGTTTATGCGTTATTAATTGCTGTATTGATCCCAGATACACAATACTTAGGGGGCTTATTAAACCTGCAAGGTATCACCTTCTTTATTCTGTATTTCATTGGTATTGTCACCGCTTTATTGGTGAGCGTTTTACTTAATAAAATGACTGAGTCAGATAAAGATAAAGCGGATATGCCGTTTATTTTAGAATTGCCCACCTACAGGTTACCGCACTGGAAACCGTTAATGCACAGAGTATTAACCAGTGGAAAGCAATTTATTAAAAGAGCTGGCCCGGTAATATTTTGGGTGTCAGTGTTCATCTGGGTGCTGGGTTACTTCCCTGAAAGTGGTGAACTACAGTCTTCATATTTAGCTATGATTGGCCATTGGATTGAGCCTATCTTTGAACCATTGGGTCTAGATTGGCGCTATGGCGTAGCAATTTTAGTGTCTTTTTTAGCCCGTGAAGTCTTTGTGGGCGCCTTAGGTACATTATTTGGTATACAAGGTGCTGATGAAAATATCGCAGGCCTAGCTGCTAACATACAAGCTGATGGCTTAACTTTAGGTGCGGGTATTGGCTTAATGTTATTTTATGTTGTGGCACTGCAGTGTGTTGCTACTGTTGCCACATTAAAAGGTGAAACAGGCAGCGGTAAAGTCGCCTGGGGCCTATTTGTTGGATACGGCCTATTGGCATATTGCATGGCTTGGTTAGCGGCGACATTTATATAATGCAATTGGCATAGTTAAAATGTTGAGAATGATTCTCATTTATATATAATGCGCCTTAAGAATAACTTAAGGAATAATGCTAATGAAAAATCTTTCAAAATATATAACTAAGACAGCACAAAGTTTTTTAATCATAACGAGTTTCGCTACTTTTTCTGTTTTGGCAAATGGTGATATTGGTGAGCATGTAAACCACCTTTCAGACAATATCAAAAAATATGAAGAAGAAGTTAATTGGTTATCAACTAAAGTTGATGGCATTGTCAGTACCTATCAAAAAAGTGGTGCTAAGGCGGCTCATCCAGATGCCTTGATGGAACATTGGGAAGCAGTCGATTTTCATGGGGCAATTGAAAGCAATTATGTACTCATTTATGCATCAATTTGGCAGGGCTTATACGGTGTAAAAGGTAGTATCGATAAAAACTCTCCAATAGCTGATGTAAAGGCTGAACAAGTAAAGTTAGAAAGAGCTTTTTGGCAAGCCTTAGGTGCTGTTAAAATGGCGGCTAAATTTCAAGATCAGGGTTTGTTAGCTAAAGTTAAAACAACTGATGAAGCTCCAAAGAATTCACTTGAAGCATTGGTTGTAATCGATAAAAACATCCACTCAGTTGTTGCAAAATACGCAGAACAATTAACAGATACGGCCACCACTATGGTTCATGACACCTATCTAAATTTGTTTGAAGGTGTTGAAGGTGAATTAATCGTTTTAGATGCTAATTTAGTCGAAGATTTAGAAAAGGATTTTAACGTAACATTACCGTTAGCCATTAAAAACAATAAATCAGTTGATGAAGTGCGTGAAATTGTGACGGCTATGAGTAAAAAGTTAACGAAAGCAAAATTGTTATTAGAAAATAAAGCAAAAACTAAAAAGGATGTATTCTAATTTATGCAACGTAGAACATTAATTAAAACACTTACTTGCTTAGGTGTAGTAAGCGCGCTCCCTTTTTTATCAGCAACGAGTTTTGCTGCATCGAGTCATGCCGTTTCAGTGGATGATTTACCTGAATTAACAGGGGAGTTAACGCTATATCTAGGCCGAGGTGAGGGTGGTTTATATGAAGATGTTCTCAATGCTATTAAAAAACGTAATCCTAAATTAAAGTTGCGGATACGTCGTGGACCTACAGCTGCTTTAGCAAATAGCATTATGGCTGAAGCTAAAGCAGGTGTTCGTCAAGCTGATTTATTTTGGGCTGTTGACTCAGGTACTATTGGTCAAATAGTTGGCGAAGGGTTGGCAAAAGAACTACCGAGTGATTTAACCAGCCAATTACAAAGTAACTTTCGCTTTAGTAATTGGGCGCCTATTTCTGGTCGTATTCGTACTTTGCCTTACAATCCCACCCGAGTGTCGGTAGATAAAATCCCTGATGACATCATGGCTTTGCCTGATTCTGATTTGTCTATAGCTTGGGCGCCTGCTTATGCGTCATTTCAATCTTTTATTACCGCGATGCGCATGCTTGAAGGTGATAAAGCAACGACCCAATGGTTAAAAGCCATGAATAAAAAAGCTAAAAAATATGCCGGTGAGTTAGGTGTTGTTATGGCGGTAGAGCGCGGCGAGGTTGATCTTGGCTTAGCTAATCATTACTACACTCTTCGGCTTAAGTCAGGTAAACCCGATGCTAATTTAGCATTAGCTTTCAGTAAAAATGATGCAGGGTGTTTAGTCAATGTGTCAGGTGTGCTGGCGCTGAGTGAAAATAAAACGGCTTCGGACTTTATTCGTTATTTACTGTCTAAAGAAGTGCAAACCTATTTGTCTGGTGAAGCATATGAAATCCCGTTAGCAGGACAATTACCTCCTCCAACGGGTATCCCAAGTTTGACCGACATATCGCCACCTGAAATAGACTTAACAAAACTGGCAGATATAAGAGCTACCTTAGTGTTAATGCGTAACGCTGGGGTGTTATGATCCACCGTATAACTCGTTGGCCTTTATCCTATAGTTTTTCATTAGTTATCGCGTTTTTGGCTTTTGTCCCAGTTATTATTTTAATTACATTAGCATCAGACAGTGCACAAATGTTTGATGCACGTAATCTCGATATTCTTAGCAACACCTTATTATTGATGTTTTTCACAGCCTTAGGCTCTGTCGCTATAGGTGTCCCGCTGGCATTAATACTCACCTACGTACATCTACCTTGGCAAAGGTTTTGGTTGATTTTATTCGCTTCGCCATTGGCGTTACCGAGTTATTTAGGGGCTTTCACCTTTTATGCTGCTTTTGGGGGCGGTGGCGAAATTGCAAGCCTACTAGGAGTAACCACACCTGAAGTTAAAGGTTTGTTTGGCTCAAGTTTGACAATGGTGTTATACACCTATCCGTTTGTTTTATTAAGCACCAGGTCAGCGTTAAATAGTTTAGATGCTAGCCAAGTATATGCCGCAAGAACATTAGGTATGTCTTTATTACCCAGTATTTGGTTTGTTGTATTACCACGTATTCGTAATGCCATTGCAGGTGGCGCGTTATTGGCTTCAATGTATGCATTATCTGATTTTGGTACGCCTGCCATAATGGGTTTAACCACATTTACCAGTGAAATTTATGTTGAATACAACGCCTTTGGCTTAAGCCAAGCTGCTATGTTGTCTTTACAGTTGCTTGTGGTTGTTGCGTTAATTTTATATATGGAGTCAAAGGTTAAAGTGAATCAAGAGAGGCCAGGGCAACACTTAACCCTTTGGTTTAACCATTGGCAAACTAAGCTGTTGATATTAGGAACACTGCCAGTGGTTATCATGGCGATATTATTACCATTAGGAGTCTTTTCTTTATGGTTATGGCGTGATGGATTAGAGTATTTTGATGTGCAATATGCAATCAATTCCTTGTATGTATCTTTATTAGCGGCGCTAGTTACCGTTATTTTTGCTTTACCCTTAGCTTATGCAGCCACTAAAGGCCGTGTTGGGCGTATTCTAGAAAGAATTACATTTATAGGCTTTGGTATTCCTGGCATCGTTATGGGCACCGCTTTAGTATATGCAGGATTACAACTTCCGTTTTTATATCAAACTTTGGCCTTACTAATCTTAGCTTATGTACTGAGGTTTTTACCGTTAGCCGTTGGCACAATACGCAGTTCAACTGAAAATTTAGAAGGCTCTTTAGCCAATGCTGCCCGTGTTTTAGGTGCTAGCCCAAAAGAAGTTTATCAGCGCATTACCTTACCCTTAACTATGCGTGGTGTAGTTGCTGGCGCGGCATTAGTCTTTCTAGAAGTGATGCGCGAATTACCGGCTACTTTATTGTTGGGGCCCATTGAATTTGAAACATTATCAACCTATCTTTGGCGTGTTTACGAAGCTGGCTATTTTGGTAGGGCGGCTATTCCTGGTTTATTGTTATTTTTCTTTTCTGCTTTAGGGTTGGCTATTATGTTTAGTACAGAGCGGTGGGGCAATATTGTGTCAAATGAAGGAGCTTCGCGCTAATGATTCAAATTAAAAATTTATCAATTCATTATGGCGATATACCAGTGATTGATAACCTAAACCTAACACTAGCCAACGATGAAATACTCATGTTAGTTGGGCCTACAGGCTGTGGTAAATCAACTATATTAAAAGCCTTGGCAGGGTTAACTCCCATTGCCGAAGGTGAAATAGTGCATCAAGATTGGACCACGAATCCTAAGAAACATATCGTTCCTGAACAACGTAATGTGGGTATGGTTTTTCAAGACTTTGCATTATTCCCGCATTTAACGGTAGAGCAAAACATTGCGTTTAGATTAAAAGATAATGGCCAGTCAGAGCGGTGGATAGAGGCGTTAGGTTTACAAACGTTTCGCCACGTTAAGCCGAATAACTTATCCGGTGGGCAAAAACAACGTGTTGCATTAGCACGAACGTTAGCTCATCAGCCAGCTTTTATTTTATTAGATGAGCCATTGTCAAACTTAGATGCCGCATTAAAGGATGATTTGCGTTGGGAGATTCGCAGTGCATTAAAAGATGCAGGTATACCAGCGATTTGGGTTACCCATGATCAAGAAGAGGCTTTATCGGTTGGCGATCGTATTGGTGTTTTACACGCTGGAAAGTTAGAACAACTTGATAAACCTGAGGTTTGTTATAATCAGCCAGTGAACAAGTTTGTTGCTCGATTTCTCGGTGAAACTAACTTTATTAGCGCACAAATGCTGACAGAAAATACTTGTGTTGTTTCTGCCTTAGGCGTTGAGCAAACCATCGAACAGGGCAACGAACAGTTAAGATCAATGGAATCAGTTTATTTGTTGTTACGGCCTGAAGACCTAGCTATGCAAGTTAACGAGCTTCTTGAGGGTGAAAGAAAAGGGCACGGCACCATATTTTCAATGCGCTATGAAGGCAGTAGCCGTTTATATCAAATCCAAATAGCAGGGGAGCCACAAAGCAACAATTTAGTTAAAGTCAGAACTCTCCATGATATAAATTTAAAAGTAGGACAATCAGTTAATTTGCAAATAACCTCTAGCAGAGCCAAAACAATATTTTCAAAAGAGTAACTGATGTAAGCTGAACTTTTGTCTTACTGTAAAAGGCTATCGTCTATTTTATGAAATATTTGGCAAGCGTTTACTAAAGAGTTGGCTGTCAGTTCGGCCACGCCATAGACTTCGGTTTTACAGCCGTATTTTTCATTTACTTTTTTTAGCAGTAAATCAAAGTCTCCATCGCCAGACAAAAGAATTATAGTGTCTACACTTTCAGCCGCCTCTAATAAGTCGATAGTAATACCTACATCCCAGTCACCTTTCGCAGAACCATCACTTCTTTGGATATAAGGTTTTAGTTTTACTTCAAAACCAATATGCTTGAGGGCACTTTGAAACTTCTGCTGCTGTTGGTCGCCTTTATCTATAGCGTAAGCATTTGCTAGGGTGATATCTCCCTGATGAGCTATATGTTGCCAAAAGCGGCGATAGTTAAATTGTCTACCGTAGGCCTGACGCGTGGTGTAGTAAATATTTTGGACATCAACAAAAATCGCAATACGTTGCAAACTAAATCTCTATTCGTGTCGGTTTTTTAATATATTAACAGTTTACAACTTTAAATATTGATTAATAGTTGACTAAAAGGTCAAATAAGTTATTGCTTATTGTTTGTAAACGGGTTAAGTTATGTTCAGGTTTGCTAAACCTCTCTCTATGCAAACCTTCGATGTTATGTCTTTCTTTGATCCAGTCAGCCAACATTAAAAACGTGGTGTTTAAGCTAAAAGCTAAATAATCACAATAACAAGCTGAATTATTGTTCGACGAAATATTCAATATTAGGCACTCAGTAAAGTTTTTACTAGTGCGCAGTAAAATGTAAAATTTTAGTTATCGTCAAAACTGTAATGGGCTTATTTTAAAATATGCGCTTAGCATTTTATAGTGAGTTTTATTATGTCATATACATATAACGGAACGCAGATCCGTGTGGAGTGCCCAGTGCACAACATATCTGTGAATAAACAAAAAGTGGTGTTTGCCGACGTATCTGGGCAACAAACGAATACATTTTCGAATACCTCGGAAGCTAGATTATTCGTAGACTGGTTACTGCAAATCCACTAACCATAAATAAACTAAGCCACCTAACACATAGTTAAGTGGCTTTTTTATTATGTACTCCCTGCTCACATCATTGATTCTTTTCTAACAATAAACCTAGTACTTAAGGCACCCTTAATACACTTGTATTAAGCGCTATACCTGTAAGCACTATTTCTTAAAGGCCTTTCAACTCATACTGAAGCTGTTAACTATTTATATTATGGCGGCTTTAACAATGTATGTGCCCAAGCTATTTAGTGTGCTTTTAATCATAAATTTTTCTACTAGTGTTTTAGCTTCTACAAATTTAATTTCTAATGAAAGTGTTGATGATTCAGGAATAGCCAGCACCTCATGGGCTTGGTTTGATTCGAGAGTTATGACCTTTTCGAGCGGCTCAAACTTAGATGCCTGGCATTCATTCAAACCAAGTGTTGTTAATGTTGGCAGACAAAACACAGCTCTAGATAATTATGGCAATAGACAATCACCCTATAAAGCTTTTGAGTTTGAAGGTGACGAAATTTATGATTTTGCATTTTCTTTTAGTGCAAAAAATAGTAACAAAGAGACGGTTAATGTAATTGTAGAGGCAGACGATAAAACAAACTTGTTTTCTGATTTTTTGAGCTATCACCAGTTAAAGCAATCAAACAGGTCTAACAGGAGCTTGGAAGCTGCTGATCATAAAAGGACGCAATACTTAGATTCTGCAAAACCTTTCTGGGATCCTTTCGATAATTTTTGGAATAATAATGCAGTTCATCCAGTATTTACTTCACAGTTACTTACTAAAATACCAGAGCCTCTAGGCATGTTATTTTTAGGTATAGGGTTTTTAGCAATGATGCGAAATTGGCTACTTAAGTCTGTCGAGAGCAATAAGAGTTAAATGAACTTTATTAAAAAAGCATCCCTTGTTTGGATGCTTTTTTAATATCTAATTTAAAAGATGGGCGCAGTTGCTGATGTATTAGTATTACATACCTTGACTGGCCAAGTAACTTTCATAATCGCCTTTAAAGTCTACTATACCGTCAGGTTGAATATCTATAATGCGAGTCGCTAGAGAGGATACAAACTCTCTATCGTGGCTTACAAATACCAAAGTACCTTTATAGTTTTCTAGTGCTAAGTTAAGTGACTCAATAGATTCCATATCTAAGTGGTTAGTAGGCTCATCCATTACCAAAATATTAGGTTTTTGAAGCATTAATTTACCAAATAACATACGGCCTTGTTCACCTCCGGAAATAACTTTTACGGACTTATGGATATCGTTTTGCGAAAATAACAAGCGGCCTAATGTGCCACGCATCACTTGTTCGTCATCACCTTCTTGGGCCCATTGGTACATCCAATCCATAAGAGTTTTGTCTTCTTCAAACTCTTCAGCATGATCTTGGGCATAGTATCCAATATTTGCATTGTCAGACCACTTTATTGTTCCCGCGGTGAGTTCAGTGTCACCCACTAAACACTTTAGTAATGTCGTTTTACCTACACCGTTTGGACCGATGACAGCCACCCGTTCTCCAACTTCAATCATAAGGTCTAGGTCTTTGTATAATTCTTCTTCATAACGCTTTGCCAAGCCTTCAACCTCTAATGCTAAGCGGTGTAATTTTTTAGATTCTTCAAATCGAATAAATGGGCTTTGACGACTTGAAGGTTTAACTTCGTCTAATTGAATTTTATCAATTTGTCTAGCCCGTGAGGTGGCTTGTTTCGATTTAGATGCATTGGCAGAGAAGCGACTAACGAAGGCTTTAAGTTCTGATATTTGGGCTTTTTTCTTGGCGTTGTCTGATAATAAACGCTCGCGAGCTTGAGTCGATGCCGTCATATACTCGTCATAGTTTCCTGGGAACAAGCGTATTTCACCGTAGTCAATATCTGCCATATGAGTACATACAGAGTTTAAGAAGTGCCTATCATGGGAAATGATGATCATAGTACAGTTGCGTTCGTTTAATACGGTTTCTAGCCAACGTATTGTGTTTATATCCAAGTTATTCGTAGGCTCATCTAGCAGCATAATATCGGGGTCAGAAAACAAAACTTGAGCAAGTAGTACTCTTAATTTCCAACCTGGGGCAATTTCACTCATGGGACCAAAGTGTTGCTCAACTGGTATGCCCACACCAATTAATAACTCACCAGCTCTTGATTCTGCGGTGTAGCCGTCCATTTCTGCAAACTCAGATTCTAAATCTGCTACGCGAATACCATCTTCTTCAGTCATTTCAGGGTTAGCGTATATAGCGTCTCGTTCTGACTTTACTGCCCATAATTCATTGTGTCCCATTACAACTGTATCGATAACGCTATATTCTTCATAGGCAAACTGATCTTGTTTAAGTTTACCAATTCGCTCTCCAGGGTCGACTGATACATTTCCAGCTGTTGCTTCTAAATCACCCCCTATTATTTTCATAAAAGTTGACTTACCACAGCCATTTGCGCCAATCAGGCCGTATTTATTACCATTACCAAATTTGGCAGATACGTTTTCGAATAAAGGCTTTGCGCCAAATTGTATTGTGATATTAGCAGTGGTAAGCACGGTCGATTCTCTATAAATAATGTTTATGGATTGGGTACTGTCTATTAACTAGGCAGCCAGTAAAATTCGGCGCAAATTATGCCATAAAATTAATTGGCTAGCGATTAAACTAAAGGGGGCTTTTATTATTTTTTATTATTTCTTTTTTGAGTTTTTGTAAGTGATTACGCATTAGTTTATGGGTGCGTTTGGTATTTAAAACAGAATGTTTGTGTTTATTGGTATCTTGATATTGTATACGCAGATAAAGTTGAGTGATCTGAGTAAAAGGATTACTAATGGTTGCAGGGTATTGTTGTTGTATGTCTTCACTAAAACTTAAAGGAGCCTGCCAATTTGGGCGTATAGTGCCGGCACTTTCGAATACATCTAGTGCTTTAAAATACAGTCTTTGTGTTGTGTCCATTCTATTTTTTAACCAATGGGGTAAGAAAAACAAACAAAGTAATAAGGCAACTAAGCTAATAATACCTAACCCTAGAAGAGATAACCTGTCTGGAGTTACTTTTCCTAAAATAAGCTTAAATAGATCCTTTTGTTTTGTGTCGTCAAAGCCTAAGACAAAACGGCTCCAGTCGTAATCTAAGTCTGCCAGAAACAACCTAAAATTATTGAGCCAGGCTACATTTGACATGCGGGCCAAAGAAAATGGAGAGTCAGCCAAAAAGCTTCCTTCGTCTTGCATGGCCTGTTGTAAACCAAATTCAATTCGATCTGGGGCAACTAAAGCTGTGGGATCGAATCGTTGCCAGCCACGTTGTTCTGTCCATGCTTCAACCCAAGCATGGGCATCGTACTGATAAATACTTAAATAGGGTGCTTGGTTGTTTTCTTTAACTAGCTCTCCTCCTTGGTAACCGGTTACTACTCGAGCTGGAACATTTCCCAAACGTAACATATATGCAAACGCACTAGCATAATGGCTGCAAAATCCAGCTTGATTTTCAAATAAGAAGGTATCAATAGGATCGCTCAACATTAATTTAGGGCGTAGCGTATAAACGAAAGGTTGCTGGGTAAAGTACCTTAATACTGCTTGAATGAATTCATCATCAGATGGTTTTAACTTTCTTTGGAAGGCCACCCAACTTTGGGTTTTCTTATTGCCTGACTCTGGAACGTCTAGATTGAGGCGTTGATCAATCTGGGTAAATCTTTGATGAGCCAAAGCTTGTGGATAAGAACGCACTGAATACTCATATTTACTGAGTAATGTTTGGTTGCTAATCAACTGATAGTTTGAACTTTGCCAAATTTCATTAGCACTT
Organism: Paraglaciecola marina; assembly: GCF_004360155.1. Taxonomy (GTDB): domain Bacteria; phylum Pseudomonadota; class Gammaproteobacteria; order Enterobacterales; family Alteromonadaceae; genus Paraglaciecola; species Paraglaciecola marina. The sequence goes on from NZ_SAIS01000008.1 coordinate 143,720, forward strand.
TTAGAATTATTAGGAGTAGCGATATCTAATGCGAATAGCCAGTTTTGATGGGTGGGCTCTACCATTATATCGTATTCAGTATATGACCCTGTCACAGCAGGTGAAAATTCTTTGTTCTGGCGCTTTAGTTGTTCTTGTATCTTTTTACGTAATGGTGCGGTGCGCCAAGTTTTACCATCAAAATCTTCCATGACAATGGCGCGCCAGTATCTATCTTTAGGATTTGGTACTGGCCCTTGAAAGGTAGCTCTAAATGCTAGGTCACTCGATTGTGACAACTGAGCTATATCACCTGGCGTAATATTATCTGCTAGACCAGTTTCAAAACTCTTTGATGTGGGAACTTGCCATAACGGAGGCAGGTGCGGTAGAACTAAAAACAATAAAATACTAATAGGTAAGGCTTGTAAACTGAGTTTTAGTACTGTTTTACATTGTCTTTGTATTGGCAGGCTTGGAGCTTGGAAACAAGCTAGACTAATTAATAGAATTAGGCTCATGAGAGTATAGAAAATATAAAACCCAATTGACTGGTTAAAGATGAATCCACAGCCAATTACAAAAAATAAACTACTAACTAATTGATAAACGTCTCTTTGACTTCTAGCCTGCATCAGCTTTAAGGCACAAGCTAACACCAGTAAGTTAACCATTATCAATAATAAACTTTCGTTAAAGCTAGAATAGATAAGCCCTAAGATGCTCAGTACTGCTAATAAATTCAATGTGCGTATGGTGGGAAGGTGTTTGTAATATTGAGAGTAAATTATGACTCTGATAACACCACTGCAGCCAATGATTAACATTACCCAAGTAAATACTGATTCATATAGGCTCAAGCTAACTAACACCAATTCAATAGCTAGAATAAGTAAGGTGATGCTTTTTACTGAATGCTTTGTAGTAAGCTGTTCAGTGGGGCGGAGGGCTTTAATCACGTATTAATCATCACCATAAGTAGCTAATGCAGTTAAACAACTTTGGCGGTGCTCCATCCCTGAACTCGGAGCGATTTTAGTCTTCCCCAAGTCCAACCCAAATACCCGGTTTTTCCTGCTTAATTCAGCTACTTGGTAACATAGCTTACCCAGTTTAGATTCTAACATTTCAGCCTGTGATAAACCCACTGAAGCGGCGGTATGCTTTAAACTAAGCCAACCAATTTGACTATCTTCAGAAGCAAATTGTTTACTCACCATGCCCCTGCCTTTCGCTAATTGTTTCCACGCTACATGGTTTAAAGGTTCACCTAATTGATAACTTTTTAAATGTGAAAAGTCATCTTGCCCCAATGATTGTTGGCAAGTTTTGCCTGATTCTCCAGATTCATTCAGACTTTTTTCAGCTAATGTTATATCGCAAGGTATAGGTTTAGGAAAAACGATTATATTATTTGGGAAGGATAGGTGGGTCCAACAACGATACAAGCCCAGTGGATAAAAACATTCAACGGAAACTCGGGATAGATTTACTTTGCCCCTTTTGGGGCAAAGTAGGTTTAACGTTACTGGGTTCGTAAAGTTATTTCCGTCTATTTGATTGCCATTGCTGGATAAACTCTTATCAATATTAATTTTTATTTTTTCTGATTTGAATTTGAAGTTAATCAAGCCATTAGGCTGGAGAGTCTTTTGGTCTGCATTTAACCACATTGGAAAGTGTAAATTATCTCCTACAAACACTTCTGAGGTTTTCCCCATTTGGAGGTGGATTTTCGCAAAATTTATATAACTTGCCAAAAGGCTAACCAAAAATATGGATACTAAAAAATAGCAAAGTAACAACATCAAGTTATTTTGATAATTGGTGCCAAGCAAAAATAATAATCCACAAAGTCCTATAAATAATGCGCCAAATTTAGATGGAAAAATAAATATACTTTTATGATTTAGCTGATATTGATTAGCCGTTGGAATACGCTTGTCTAACCATTTATTAAGTTGCTTTTGGATTATCGACATAGTTCAATCGCAACTAAAGGGCGATGGGGTCAATAGCTTCTAATAGAATCTGACTCAAGCTACCTTGGGTACTGAAATCACTAGAAGCACTGCGAAGCCTATGTTCTGCAACGGAAGGTAATACGGCTTGTACGTCTTCAGGAATTAAATAATCCCTATTATTTAAATAGGCCCAGGCTTTAGCGGCACTTAATAGTGCTTTTGTTGCTCTGGGGGATAAAGGGTTTGCAAATTGATTGCTTTCACGGCTATGGGTGACAAGGGCTAAAATGTAATTCAGTAGCTCATCAGAGGCATGAATCTTGGTTGCGGACTCTTGAGCTTGAATAAAGTGATTAAGAGGCATTACAGGTTTTATAATTGTTTTGTTGTCACCAATCTGTGCGGTCAACATGCTTTTCTCCGCTTCTTTATTTGGGTAGCCTAGTTGAATACGCATTAAAAATCGGTCTAACTGTGATTCTGGTAATGGGTAGGTGCCTGATTGATGTTGCGGATTTTGTGTTCCTATTACAAAGAATGGTTTAGGTAAAAGGTGGGTTTTACCATCTAAGCTAACTTGCCCTTCTTCCATGGCTTCAAGTAAAGCACTTTGTGTTTTAGGACTAGCACGATTAATTTCATCAGCTAATACTAGTTGGCTAAAAACAGGTCCAGGATGAAAACGAAATTCTTGTTCTTTGTTGTCAAAAATATTAATACCCAACATATCTGCCGGTAATAAATCTGAAGTAAATTGAATGCGAGAATATTGCAAACCTAATACCATCGCGAGGGTATGGGATAGGGTGGTTTTCCCCATTCCAGGCAGGTCTTCAATTAACAAATGGCCATCTGCAATCAAGCAAGTTAATGCAAGCTTCACCTGTTTTGGTTTACCAATAAGAACTTGGCTAATAGTGTTAGTGGCATTTGATAATGGGTTTTCGTTCATGGGGATAATACTTGGTTAACTAAGTGAAATTATTCTAGCCTAAGTAAATGAGTTTTCAGATTATTATACTGATACTTGGGTATGAGATTAGGGGCTGTTTATCTTTCGGGCTGGGTTTGTGTGATATCTCTACTGTCTCAACACTTATTCATGTAGAACAGCTACACATCACTCGCGCTTCGTTGTATAAATACTGCACAGCTCGCTGTGAAAATATTCATGAAAGATAAACAGCTCCGAAATTAATCGGTGAATTGATCGCACCAATCCGTATAATTACGCCTTATGTTGTATTAATTAAAAAGAAATTAATGAAAAGTATTCAAATAGATGATGATTTATACCATTTCATCGCTTCTCAAACCCAAGATATAGGTGAAAGTGCTTCGGATATTTTAAGGCGTCTTGTTATGCCAAGTGATAGCAAACCTTCATCAATAAAGATTACAGAAGCAGATAAAGTGGCGCCACTAGATGTTCCAAGTGCAGAACCTACACAAGGGCAATGTCAAGCAATGGCAGTATTTGAGGAGTTACAAGGACAACAACTTGAAGCAATACCAAAGATGGTTGAGCGATGGTTATTAGTTTTATCTATTATTCATAAACATCATCAAGGATTGTTTAGTAAAGTATTAGGTATGAGCGGGCGAAATAGAACTTATTTTGCTACAAGTAAAGAAACCTTATTGGAAACGGGCAGCAGTACTAACCCTAAAAATGTTCCAGGTTCAGACTATTGGGTCATTACTAATAACAATACCGTGAAAAAGATCAATATGCTAAAGGAAGTAGCACACACTATGGGATTTGATGGACCACAAATCGAACGTTTAATAGCAGTTTTTGCACCTGAACACATATAACAATATATAAGGATCATTATGGCTCTGCACCCTGAAGCTGGAAAACCCGCATCAAAGCAACAGTTAGTTAACGTCGCAAAATTAACAAGCGCTTATTACACCGATAGACCCACTAAAGGCGATAGCACGCAAGCGGTTTCTTTTGGAACGTCTGGACACCGTGGTAGTTCGTTATTGTGCACCTTTAACGATGCTCATATTGCCGCCATTTGTCAGGCTTTGGCGGAGTTTCGTTTAGAACAAGGGATTACTGGGCCATTATTTATGGGTATGGATACACATGCCTTGTCTGAAGCTGCGTTTTCTACAGCAGTTGAGGTATTTGCTGCTAATGGTGTGTCTTTAGTAGTTCAAGAAAGTCGAGGGTATACGCCGACACCTGTTATTTCACATGCCATATTAGAATTTAATGCTAGTGACTCTGAGTTAATAGGCGATGGTGTGGTGATAACACCTTCACATAATCCTCCTGAAGATGGAGGGTTTAAATATAATCCACCACACGGTGGGCCAGCAGATAGCGATGTCACCAATATTATCCAACAACGAGCAAATGAAATCATTGGCAATGATTTGATGGATGTTAAGCGTATTAGTCTTAGTGATGCGTATGTGTCTGACTTTGTAAAAGAAATCGATTTTGCAGAGAATTACATTGCTCAGCTAGGCGAAGTCATTGATATGGAAGCCATTAAAAATGCTGGTTTAGTCTTAGGGACCGACCCCTTAGGAGGTGCTGGGCTTGGGTACTGGGATAGAATAGCCGAAAAGTACGGTTTAAATATTGAAGTTGTTAATCGTAATGTGGATCAACAGTTTGGATTTATGCGCCGAGATAAAGACGGCAAAATTAGAATGGATTGCTCATCGCCTTATGCAATGGCAGGCTTAATCGATTTAAAAGATAAGTTTGATGTGGCTTTTGGCAATGATCCAGATTTTGACCGTCATGGCATCGTAACTCGTAAAAGCGGTCTGATGAATCCTAATCACTATTTAGCTGTAGCAATCCAATACTTGTATCAACACCGAACTCAGTGGCCTGAAAATATTAAAGTTGGTAAAACATTAGTATCAAGCAGTATGATTGACCGCGTAGTTAAAGGTTTAGGTAAAGAAATTGCTGAAATGCCTGTAGGTTTTAAATGGTTCGTACAGGGGTTGTTAGCTAGTGAAATTGGCTTTGCAGGTGAAGAAAGCGCTGGTGGTATTTTTTTACGCCGTAATGGTAAGCCATGGGCTACAGATAAGGACGGAATCATTCTTTGTTTATTGGCGGCTGAAATTATTGCAGTTACAGGTAAAGATCCTGGAGAGCATTATCAAGCCCTTACAGAGCAATTCTCGGCACCTGTCTATACACGTATTGATGTCGCTGCGACCCATGCTCAAAAACAAGTATTGAGTAAAATGGATAAAAGTGTCATTCAATCAAAAGAGTTGGCTGGAGAAGCGATAACCAATATTCAAACCCATGCGCCTGGTAATAATGCAGCAATTGGAGGAGTTAAGGTCAGTACTGAAAACGGCTGGTTTGCTGCTCGCCCCTCTGGTACAGAAGAAATCTATAAAATTTATGCTGAAAGCTTTAATGGTGAAGAGCACTTATCTTTGTTAGTTAAAGAAGCTCAGAGTTTAGTTGAAAGTGTATTTAAATCTGCTAGCGTGTGACCTGAAAAACAGTTAAAGAAACGTATTAGGCCGCGCTTGGTGATTATTCATTAGGCGCGGTTTTGTGTTTTTAACATTTTTTTAATATATATTCCTCAGAATTCCTGTTAAAACTAGGTCACTGAATTTTATCCTGTACTTGTCTTGCCTCAATTTAAACAAGATGAGAAATCTAACTAGATAAAACTGCTTATTTTTTAATGAGGTAGCAAATGTTAGCCAAGCCCCAAAAAACAATCAAAACCAAGCACCTTAGTAAGAAGACTATTAAAGATGCCATTGTACGTCACCTACATTGTTCACTTGGAACAGACGAAAACAAAGCTAATAATCATGCGTGGTGGAAGGCAACCTGTGCTGCTGTTCAAGAACAAGTCTTAGAACAACTTCGTAAAACCCAAAAAAGCCATTATTTCAATGATACCCGTGCAGTTCATTACTTTTCTGCCGAGTTCTTAATGGGTCGCTTAATGTCAAACAACCTTCATAACCTTGGGTTATTTGAACGTACCGATATGGCATTGCGAGAGTTAGGAGTTAACATTACTGATATCATGGAAGAAGAATCTGATATGGCGCTAGGTAATGGTGGGTTAGGGCGTTTAGCTGCATGTTTTATAGATTCCTTAGCCACTTTGGATCTTCCTGCTATCGGTTATGGATTGCATTACGAAAATGGATTGTTTCGCCAAGAAATAATCAAGGGTAAACAAATAGAGCGACCAGATAGTTGGCGTGATTATGGTAATCCCTGGGAGATTTGTCGGCCTGAATCTATCCAAGAAATTTCATTAGGGGGCTATGTTGAAACTAAATATGGTGTCGATGGCAAAATTGAAAAAGAATGGCATCCAAGTTTTATAGTCAAAGGTTTACCTTGGGATATACCAATTGTTGGCTATGGCGGCAAGACTGTAAATGTACTTAGGTTATGGCAAAGTCAAGCATCTAATTATTTTAATTGGGATGTATTTAATGCGGGTGGCTATGTAGATGCCCAGAAAGAAACGGTGCAAGCTGAGACCATATCTAAGGTTTTATATCCTAATGATGAAACTGAAGCTGGTAAGCAGCTCCGCTTAATCCAACAGTACTTTTTCACTGCTTGCTCCCTAAAAGATATAATTCGTCGCTATAAAAGAGCTAATGGAGACGATTGGAAACGTTTTTCGAGCCAGGTTGTTATTCAATTAAATGACACTCATCCAGCCATAGCGATCCCAGAATTAATGCGCATTTTGGTAGATCGTGCTCAGTTAGACTGGGATACTGCTTGGGGTATTTGCACTAAAACCTTTGCTTATACTAACCATACACTACTACCTGAAGCCCTCGAAAAATGGCCTGCCAGAATGATTGAAAAAATCCTGCCTCGTCACCTAGAGATTATTTATGAGATTAATCACCGTTTCATGATAGAAGTAGAATCTTTATGGCCTGGCGATGATGCTAAAAAACGAAAATTATCTGTGATTGAAGAAGGTCACGATAAAATGATACGCATGGGGAATTTATCAGTGATAGGTTCTTTTGCTGTAAATGGTGTGGCTGAAATTCACTCGGCTTTAGTTAAGAAAAACCTCTTCCCTGAATTTAATGAATTATGGCCAACTAAGCTAACTAATGTCACTAATGGGATTACACCTCGAAGATGGCTGAAAGCTTGTAATCCAAAACTGTCAGCGCTAATAGATAAAAGTATTGGAGATGATTGGCCATTACATTTAGAGAAGCTTAGTGACTTAACAAAGTTTGCAGAAAATCAAAGATTTCAAAAACAATTTATGAAAATTAAGTTTGAAAATAAAGTGATTCTTTCAAAGGAGATTTTTAATTTAACCGGTATTGAAGTTGATCCTAGCGCAATATTCGACGTACAAATTAAACGTTTACACGAATATAAACGCCAGCATTTAAACTTGCTACATATTATGGCCTTATATCATAGATTATTAGAAAACCCTAAATATGAAATGCATCCCAGAGTCTTCATTTTTGGCGCTAAAGCCGCTCCAGGGTACAAGCTCGCTAAAGACATTATATATGCAATTAATCAAATTGCTGAAAAAGTTAATAACGATGGTCGAATAAACAACAAAATCAAAGTCGTTTTTTTGCCTAATTACCGAGTTAGTTTAGCTGAGAAGATAATCCCTGCTGCGGATGTGTCAGAACAAATTTCAACCGCCGGAAAAGAAGCGTCTGGAACGGGTAACATGAAGTTGTCATTAAATGGGGCATTAACTGTTGGCACCTTAGATGGAGCGAATATTGAAATAGCTGAAGAAGTAGGCCCAGACAATATTTTCATTTTTGGTTTAACCGTTGACCAAGTAAAAGATTTAGATGCTAAAGGGTATAGTCCCAATCAATATTATGAAAATAACATTGAATTAAAAACTGTATTAGATTGGTTAGATACTGATTATTTTACTCCAGATAAACCAGGGGCGTTATCGGCGCTAAAATACAGCTTACTAGAAGGTGGTGATCCATATAAAGTCCTCGCTGACTTTGAATCTTATTCAAAAGTACAAATTAAAGTTGACGCTGTATATGGCGATAAAGAAACATGGGCAAAAATGGCAATACTAAATACTGCACGTATGGGAAAGTTCACTTCGGATAGGTCCGTTAACGACTATGTGGATAAAATTTGGAAGTTAACCCCTTGTACTGTTGAGTAAGCTTAGGTCCTTAGTGGAATTGTCAATATCAATACATTGGCGCACCACAAAGCATATTAGTGTTTAAATTTAAATCGTTCTAATTGAGTAATAGTATTTAATGCAGAAAACATATGAGTCTCTTAATTCAATCCCAAATCGATATGCATTATTGGACGATATTGAAGAGACCTTGTTATTTGATTCCGGTCAATCTTTGTTATTGATTGATGTTGTTCGTTTCTCAGATGTTAGTAGCAACTTTGGGTATGAGTTTGGCGATCAGATATTGCTCGAAATCGCTAACCGGATCCTATTTCTATTTGGTGACACTGTTATATTCGGACGGATAAGTGGTGATATATTTGGCATGGTGCTCTCTGGTATCCACCATAGACGGGATTTATATCAGTTTTATACTCATTTAATTGAGCATTTTAAAACGCCAATACAGTGTGAGGAACATGCTTTTATTGTTGATTTTAATGTCGGCGCAACAGCAAACCCCAAACATAACACTAATGTTAGTGCTTTTTTCTCTTTGGCTGAAATTGCCTTAAAACAAGCGAAAAGTAATAAGTTTGATAACTTTCAATATACCCACGAATTAAAAAATGAAGAAGGTGGTCGCTCTTTAACATTAAAAGCGGATTTAAAGCGGGCTTTAAATAATCAAGAGCTTGAAGTTTACTTTCAACCAAAAATAGAACTCAAGTCATTAGTTATTGTTGGTGCTGAGTGTTTGTTGCGCTGGAACCATCCATTAGACGGTTTGTTGTTCCCTGGTGCATTAATTGAAGCGGCTGAGTCTTATAATATGATGAATGAACTCGGTTATTGGACCTTAGAAGAGTCTATTAAAGCTTCTGTATATTTATCAAAAGTAGGGTTATCTATTAAGCTTTCGGTAAATATGTCTCCAACCCAATTATATGATTTAAATTTTGTTTCAACCTTAACTGCATTAGCAAAACATTATAGTTTTAACTTGTCTCTTTTAGAGCTTGAGTTAACTGAAGATGTTGCCTTATCGAATTCAGTATTAGTGAAAAGGCAACTTTCAGACATTAGACAACTAGGTGTTAGTATTGCTATTGATGATTTTGGAAAGGGGTATTCAAACTTAGGTTATTTGCGAGATATCGACATCGATTGTATTAAAATTGATAAATCATTTGTTATGGGAATAGATAAGAACCCCGTAAATAAAGCAATAGTTGAAGCCAGTCAAATTATTGCTAAAGCAGCAAATTGTGAGTTAGTTGCAGAAGGTATTGAAAATATTCAACACCTACATATTTTAAGGGAGTTGGGAGTTTCTACGGGGCAGGGCTTCCTTTTTTCTAAAGCTGTTTCTTTAAGTCATTTTGAAGAATTAGCCAGTAAAGATATAACTGTTGGTACATCCTATGTGCGAGAACAAACATTAAGTTCTAACTGATAAAATACCTACTATAAATATAGTAAAGTGTATCTGATAACTCCTATAAAATATCGAGTTACGATTGTGCATAGCGTATTATGGGGTTTTATCGTTAAAACCAAGACTTTTCTCCATAATGACCCAAGACCAAACAAGAACATCTACCGCAACCATCATTCAACGATTAGTAGAAAAAGGTGATTTTTTACACCTTTGTAGGGAGCAGCCTACACTTTTTTCTAAACCTATCCATTTTATGTTATCTCAGCATACTAATGTGCAAGTTATTGCTGAGGGTATTATATACTTTGAGCCTTTAGATGTGACAAACAAGGACATAGTGCTGTCATGTGGAATACATGGCAATGAAACTGCGCCTATTGAGATTTGTGATGATTTAACTAGAGATATTTTAGTAGGTAACATAGTCGTAAAACAAAGAGTTTTAGTTATCTTTGGAAATCTACCTGCCATGGATATAGCACAGCGCTTTGTCACTGAAAATATGAATCGATTGTTTAGTGGGGAGCATAAGAATGTTACTGAAGCTCAATTGGTTAATGATGAAAGGCGCCGTGCGAGTCAGTTAGAAGAAGCGGTTAAGCAATTTTATTATGGCCGGGATAATAAGCAGCAATCTAGCCGTTACCATTATGATTTACATACGGCTATTCGTCCCTCTAAAAATCAAAAGTTCGCGGTTTATCCATTTCAAAACGGCAAACCTTGGGATAAAAGGCAGTTGCAAATTTTGTTGGCGTGCGGTGTAAATACTATTTTATTGTCTGGTAATCCAACCACTACTTTTAGCTATTACTCAGCCAATGAGTTTGCAGCTCACGCCTTTACAGTGGAATTAGGTAAAGTGCAGCCCTTTGGTCAAAACAACATGGCTGATTTTTATGAAGTTATCGACACCTTGACTAAAATGGTGTGTGGTAATGAGCTAGAACTTAAAGACTATGATCCGGCTGACTTCTTAATTTATGAAGTGAACCAAGTTATTAACAAACACCATGCAGATTTTGTTCTTAATTTCGCTGATGATATGCCCAATTTCAGTGACTTTGCTAAAGGTGAGGTATTGGCCACTGAAACAGGTGCAATCTATAAAGCTGAACATGATGGTGAAGCTATAGTGTTCCCAAATGCAGGGGTAGAAATTGGTCAGCGGGCAATATTAACTGTTATACCTACAACAATTTAAGGGCATATTATGGCTGAATTTGTACTAGATCCTCAATTAGATAGGGATAGTATCTGGGTAACTGACTTGCCTTTGTGTTCTGTACGTTTAATTAATGACATGAATTACCCATGGTTAATTTTGGTGCCTAAGGTGGCGAATATAAGCGAAGTGATTGAGTTATCAGAACAACAACAGCATACCTTATGGCGTGAATCTGCGCTTGTTAGTGAAGTTCTTACACAATTGTTTACACCTGATAAGTTGAATTTAGCTGCACTGGGTAATATGGTGCCTCAACTCCATTTACATCATATTGCTCGTTTTAAAGATGATGTAAGTTGGCCTAAACCAATTTGGGGGCAGTTTCCAGCCAAGCCTTATGTTGAAAGTGCACTGAACAAACGTATAACAATAATACAAGCAGCCATAAATAAAGGAGCTTAACTATGATAGTAACAACAACCCATAGCCTTGAAGGTAAAAACATAGAACAGTATTTAGGAATAGTAGTAGGCGAAGCCGTAATGGGGGCAAACCTATTCAAGGACATTTTTGCATCAATAAGAGATATTGTGGGTGGACGCTCTGGTGCTTATGAAGACGAATTAACTCGGGCACGAAAGATCGGCTTTCAAGAGCTAGAAAGCGAAGCTAGAGCAATAGGTGCTAATGCCGTTATAGCCGTGGATATTGATTATGAAGTGGTAGGTAAGGGCGGTACTATGTTGATGGTAAGTATTAGCGGAACAGCAGTTCGATACTCAGACAAATAATGTGCAGTATTGTTATAAACTTATTTAGTCATCTTTGTCTTCAAACCTATCGTAAGATTCGTTGTTGTCTTTGGTGGGTTTTGATAGCTCTTGATTAGCGCTTTGCTTCAGTAGCAAAATGTTGCCTATGATTAATCCTAGTACTAAGGTGATGACGGCAACAACGATCCAAATATTCATGGTTTCCCCTGATTTAATACGAAGCGAGAGTATATTTCTGGCATGTTTTTCACTAGAGCTGCTAGTCCTAATACCTGTGATTGCTTCAATGTGGCAAGCAACATTTCTGGACTTAACTGTTTAATAATAGGCTCTGATAAATCTTTGTAACTTAAATGCCAAGGTTCACGGGCAATTCCACCTTTATAAACAGAGTAGGGACGAATAAATCCAAAGTCAGCAGCGTATTTTGCTAACCATTGACTGAGCTCAAAACAGGGGCCGTTTTCATCATATTCACTACAAACTAGATGTAAAGGGCTACCAGACTCATCAATTTTTGTTTTGTCGTAAACATCTAAATCTGTGCCCCAATGATGACGACTGGCCCCAGGCAGAGCAGACCAAGTTAAAATGGCCTGAATTTTTTGCCAATCTGTTAACGTACTAGCGTCAATTGGATTTTCATTTGCATCTAGTAGCTGAGTCTTACCAGACCATTTATTATCCCAAATACGTTTTTGTCTATCAAAACTGCGATAACTACTGGCTATTTGGATGTCTATGGAATCAACTTTTGCAGCCTGCTGCAGCGCGTTGAAGGCCTCTGCGACTTTAGGCAAAATTAGAAAACCATCGGCTAATTTGACTAGCTGGCTTTCGTCTTTGCCTAAAATTTGCGCTTGGGTTATCACGCTATGCCCCTAACAAGCGTTGCAATATGTCTTCATAGATTTCTGCTAGTGTTTCTAAATCAGACATTTTCACACATTCATCTATCTTATGAATAGTGGCATTGACCGGGCCTAACTCTATTACTTGTGCTCCAGTTGGTGCTATAAAGCGTCCATCAGAAGTTCCGCCGGCCGTGGATAGAACTGTTTCACGACCAGTACAGTGTTTTATTGCTTGTTGAGTCGCCTCAACCAAATCTCCAGAGTCTGTTAAAAAGGGTTGGCCATTATATGTCCAGTCAATTTTGTAATCTAGTTTGTGAGAATCTAGTATGTGAGTGACTCTATCTATTAACTCTTGATCAGTTACTTCTGTTGAAAACCTAAAATTAAAGCACGCGTCTAACGATCCAGGTATTACATTACCTGCACCTGTTCCTGCATGAATATTTGATATTTGAAAGCTTGTTGGCGGGAATGATTCATTGCCATTATCCCATTGTGTATTGGCCAATTCTGCAAAGGCTAATGATGAGTCATGTATAGGGTTTTTAGCTAAGTGTGGATAGGCTACATGGCCTTGAATACCCTTTACTACTAGATCCCCTGTCAAAGAGCCTCGGCGACCATTTTTAACTATATCACCCACTTCATCAGTGCTAGAAGGCTCTCCTACTAAGCACCAAGTAATTTTCTCGTTGCGGGCTTCTAAGGTATCTATCACCTTAGTTGTACCATTGATGAAAGGACCTTCTTCATCACTGGTAATTAGAAAGGCAACTGAACCTTTGTGATCGGGATTATTCTTAACGAAGTTTTCAGTAGCTACTAACATTGCAGCCAAACTACCTTTCATATCTGCAGCTCCACGACCATGCAGGTAGCCATCGACTTCAGTAGCTTTAAAAGGGGGGGTTTGCCAACTTTCAGCGGGGCCAGATGGCACCACATCTGTATGTCCGGCAAAACAAAAAACCGGTGATTCGGTGCCTTTTCTGGCCCAAATATTCTTAGTGTCAGCAAAAGTTAAATCTTCAACCACAAAACCTAGTGGTTTTAAAATGCTAGCCATTAAGTCCTGACATCCAGCATCTTTGGGAGTAACCGACTGACGGTTAATTAGGTTCTTCGTTAAATCTATTACATTATGGCTCATGCAAATACCTCTGAGTATTGATCGGGTTTAAAGCCAATAAAATAAGAATCCTTATGAAACAATATGGGCCGTTTTATCATGGCCGGATGTTCAAGCATAAGTTTCATCGCATTATCTTTGTTAATGTTTTGTTTTTGTTCATCGCTTAATTGCCGAAATGTGGTGCCACGCTTATTTAGCATTTGTTCCCAGCCAAGGGCTTGTTCGGCTTTATTTAGCCATTCAGCCTCTAAACCATCTTTTCTATAATCGTGAAAAGTAAACTCAATATTTTGTGCAGTAAGCCAATTTCTGGCCTTTTTAATGGTGTCGCAATTCTTTATGCCAAATAGAGTGGTCATGGTTTCCTAATTGATAAAATCGTTTGAAGATGGACTATAGCGAGAAAATGGCAGGTAGGTAAAGAGGTTGTGATGACCATTTTAATTGTAGTTATACTAATAAATATTTTTAGATATAAACACTCATTATTTTGTCTTCTTTAGCCCTTACTGAATAATAGAAGGCTTGCACGCCTTTTACCTTTTCACTATTTAATATGGTAATGGGACACAAGGTACTCGCTAAGGTGTTTTTCATTTTGTGGATGGCAAACTCAGCAATAACTTGACCTTGTTCAAATGTTTCACCTTCTTTTACCAATCGCTTGAAGCCTTCAGCCATCATAAGGTGTGAGTCCATTCCTAGTTGAATTTGAAGTTGTAGTCCATTTATTGCCTTAAAACGCATTTGGCAGGCCAACTCAGGAAAATAAAGCATTTTTCCTGTAAATGGAGCAAAAACTTGATAGCCAGATGGCGCAATTGCCACGCCCTCTCCAAACAGGCGCTGCGTATAAATAGGTTCTGGGACGCTATCCAAGGTGACAACCTTGCCATTTAACGGGCTCAATATGTCAAAGGTTTTAGAATGCTTGGGTATATTGTCTGGGGTGATTAAACGGTTATATAGTCCCATTATTTTTGAACTTTATATCCACTTTCAATTAAAGCAGCAGATGCTGTTTCTAGGTCGTTTTGCTTTACTAAAAAGAAGTCTGTCTCAAAAGTTGACAGCACGAAAATACTCACTTTCGCGGCCGCTAATACGCCGCCAATTTGTGACATGATCCCAACCATGCTCAAGTTCAGTGGCCCTAGTACTTCAAGAGCTATCCAGCCACTATCTTTATCATCGCTATCAATTTTAATCGTTTCAGGTACGACTAATGATAATTCTTCGTTAGTTTTACCAATAAAATATACAGGTGCTTTAAACACCTCGGCAGGTATTGTGGCATCATCTGGCAAACTATGGATGACGAAGATCTCTGGCAAGATCGCTAGTGTTTGTTTAGGCATAAAAATTTAATGGGTAAATTTATTTATAACAGTAGGAAACCAGTCGCTAGTTGTTATGTCAAGTTGGCTTTATCCACGTAATCTGTGGATAAGTCTGTTGAGTACTGTTTATATAGTGTTTAATAAGCTGATATATATAGGAAAATTACTACTGGTTGTAAAATACCCGATAATAAAACGAATGCTGTATTTTACAGCGTTTGTTTCTATAAACTGGAGATATACTATAAATAAAGCGGAAGTCGGCAGTATCACATGGCGGGATCTAACGGTTGATAATGCAACAAATGTAGCTGCCTTTTATCGATCTGTAGTGGGGTGGGGATCATTACCCGTAAGCATGGGGGAATACGATGATTATGTCATGCAAACACCAAGCGATGACTCCGGTGTAGCGGGTATTTGTCACGCTAAAGGCCCTAATACAGGGTTACCAGCTCAATGGTTAATGTATGTAAAAGTAGCGCATTTAGATGAATCACTAAAACAGGTTTCTATACAAGGCGGTAAAGTCTTAACTGAAGTGAAAAAACTCAGTGATTCTAGCAATTATGTTGTTATTGAAGATCCCGCTGGTGCGGTATGTGTCATTTATGATGAGCAGGATTAGTTTTATTACAAATATAGTTATGCACATTATTAGAATAGAAGTTGTTGATAAATGAGTTTATTAAATATTTATGCAGGCAAACATGCCTTGAGTAGGATTAAACGTGAAGGCTTTCACACAGATTTATTTGACTATATGCTTGGCGCATCTGGTGGGCCTAAATGGTTTGTATTAGCAGGATTAGACCGTTATATTTTTTCAGAATTCTTTAAGGGCCGGACTAAACCTATAGATATAATTGGATCTTCTGCAGGAGCGTTTAGATTTGCTTGTTTTGCACAGCAAGATCCTGTTTCAGCTATAAATCGCTTAGCACAACGTTATTCCACGACAACTTACTCAGATAAACCCACAGCCAAAGAGATTACTGATAAAGGTACCGCTCTGCTTGATTACGTTTTAGGTAATACTGGCGTGCAAGAAATAGTAAACAACCCTATAGTGAAAGCGCATTTTATAGTGGCTAAATGTAAAGGGTTAACCCAATTTGAATCTAAATCTTTGCAGTTAACTGGGCTCATTGCTAGTGCTGGCGCCAATGCTATAACACGTCGCTGGTTAAATAAATTTTATCAGCGTTATGTTTTTTCTGCGCCGGGGAGTCAGTTAACTATTTCTGATCCCTATGGGATGCCATCTTATTGGGTGCCATTATCTGCTGGTAATTTACCTAAAGCTTTGATGGCTTCAGGATCAATACCCCTGATTATCGAGGGTGTGCAAAATATTCAAAATGCCCCAAAAGGGATGTATCGTGATGGGGGGATTATAGATTATCACTTTGATCTTAATTTTGGGCCTGAAAAGGGCTTGGTACTTTATCCACACTTTAATAGACGTCCCATACCAGGCTGGTTTGATAAGTCTTTGAAAAAACGTTTGCCCCATAATACAAGTTACGATGATGTGGTAATGTTAGTGCCATCTGAAGAGTTTATAAGCCAGTTACCATACGCCAAGATACCCGATAGAAAAGACTTTGAAACTATGCCAGTTGAACAGCGGATCCCTTATTGGGAGACGGTAATCAATCAAAGTGACCGCCTAGGGCAAACATTTGCAAAGCTGTATGAATCGCAAACAATAATTGAACATGTAAAACCGTTCGAGTTTCTCTAAAGGTTAATTATTCTATGACTGAGAAATTAGCTATTGATTAGTCATTAATTTTTAGTGACTGCCGTTATTTTGATGTGGATCAATACACATTTTTCTCAATACTCTTAAATAACCGACATACAAATGATTAAACTACTAGATGTAATGGTTCATTTTACAGATCAGTAGTTTTAACTGGATAAAATCAACTTAAAGGTATGGGGATATGGACCATTATAAAAAAGTTATTGTGGCAATTGATATTTTTTCAGAACATCAAAAAGTATTGGAACGTGCTAAAAAGCTCGCTAATAGCCCCGAAGATTTAACCTTGATTTATGCTACGTTACCGCAACTATATTTCGAATCTTATGGGTATTCCTTAGGAACCGACTTTATCAGTGATAACCAAAAAAATGCTAATGAAGCGCTAGTGACTTTAGCTCAGAAACACGATATTCCTGATGACCAAGTATTTGCCCCCATTGGTGATCCTGCGGATGAGATCCATGCTCTTGCGGAAAGGTTAGAGGCTGATTTAATTGTCGTAGGCACCCATGGTAAAAGTGGTTTGAAATTACTATTAGGCTCAACGGCAAATGCTGTTTTACATGGTGCTAAATGTGACGTTTTAGCTGTTAAAATATAAAGGTTACAACTACGCTAATGGCAAGATAAGCCCATAACTACAAGCTCTGCTAAGGATTTGGCTTGCATTTTTTCCATTACATTAGCCCGGTGGATTTCTATGGTACGTTGGCTTAAATTTAATTCGTTGGCGATAAATTTGTTGGCGTGACCGGCGATCACTTTTTCCATTATTTGTTTTTCTCTTTTAGTTAAAGTGTCTGCACGTTTTTGTATTTGTACTTGTTGCAACACCTCAGTTTGGCTAGCTTGATTATTGGCTAATACATGTTGAATACAATCTAACAGTGCTTGTTCTCTAAATGGTTTTTGAATAAATTCCACTGCACCTTGTTTCATAGCTTCAACTGCTAATGGCACATCACCATGGCCAGATAAAAAAATTATCGGCAAATGACAGTCCAGTGTTTTTAGTTTTTGCTGACATTCCATGCCACTCATCCCGGGCATCCTTATGTCCAATACTATACACCCAGCTAAAATGGCAAAGTCATTCTCATCATAGGCTTCCAGAAAAGCAATGGCATTAGGGTAAGTTTTGTTGGCAATTGACATTGAATCTAACAATAAACTGATGGAGTCAAGAACGGCTTCGTCATCGTCAATTAAATGAACTAGTGAATCTGTCAGGCCTTGTGGGGTAGTAGTCATATTTTTTATTACTATTTTTCAATGTGAGGTAAGGTTTTGGCACCAGTAGCAGGCAAAGTAAAGGTAAATATACTGCCAAATGGCTCACCTTTAAGATAGGTAAGTTTGCCCCCATGGGCTTCAATGATAGTTTGACTAATAGATAAACCAACTCCCATTCCAGATGCTTTAGTGGTGAAAAAGGGTAAAAATAAGGACGATTCTTGTTCTTTGCTTATCCCGACGCCAAAGTCTTTTACTGATACTTCTATATTTTTTTCGCCCGCCCAATGAGTACTGATCTGAATAGCCGCAGAAGGGCGCCCTTGAAGAGAATCTATGGCGTTGTTTATTAAATTAAATAATACTTGTTGTATTTGAATATCGTCAATATTAACCATAGGACGTGGGTCATTTGAAAGCTTTAATTTAATGCCATGCTCTAGTATGCGGGTGTCTATCTCAGCTAAATTTAGGGTGTTTTTTATTAAGGAGCTTAAGTTAACAGTGGTTCGAATAACCTGTCCTTTTTTTACAAAATTTCTAAGACGGCTTATTACTTCGCTAGCGCGGTGGGTTTGAGCACTAATTTTGTCTAAGGTAGCTTTAACCTTAACTAATGATGGGTCATCAGATTTTGGTTGATATTGCTCAATAAAGTTTCGGCAGGCTTGTGAGTAACTAGTGATTGCTGTAAGGGGTTGGTTGATCTCATGGGCAATGCCTGCAGCCATTTCGCCCATAGTACTTAACCTAGTAAATTGGGCTAACCTTTCTCGACTTTCATTTAAATCTGCTTGTACCTTCATACGATCACTAATATCTCGAATGATACCAACAAATTGTGGATGGCTAGATTTCTTGACTTCGCCAACCGACAGCTCAATAGGGAAAATTTCACCACTACGTTTTTGAGCTTTTACTTCACGGCCAATACCAATTATGCGAGCTTGGCGGGTATGATTGAAATGCTCTAAATAGCCGTCGTGAGCATCTTGATAGGGTTGTGGCATTAAAACTCGAACGTTTTCACCAATGACTTCTGTTGCTTGATATCCAAACATTCTTTCTGCTGCATGGTTAAAAACCTCAATAGAACCCAGATGATCTATTACTATCATTGCATCAACAGCTGCATCGAGTAAGGCTAGAAACTGTGCATTGGTATCAAGTGGATTGGGTTTGTGAAGGCTAGTTGGATCGATATTTTTCAAATAAAACGCTCCTAAATAGGGAAAACTAGGTATTAACCGAAATAATTTACGCAGAATAACGAATATATCAGCTCAAAGCTTACCGCTAGTATTTATCTAAAGGCTGATCTTAATCAAGGGCAGTCAATTTATAACATTAATCCGAGGAGTGTAAAATGTCTCAATATGTTGCTCAACAATCATCATTGTGCCAAAAATGTTCTATGTCAGCTATGTGTATAGAAAAAGCATGTGATAGTAAGGTTAACGTAAAAGTGAGATCTCATAAGATATTTCATAAATCAGATGCATTGTTTAGAGATGGTGAGAGATTCGACGCTATTTATATTTTACGGTCTGGTTCAGTTAAATCATCATTGTTGTCTGGGACTGGCCAAGAACAAATCACTGGATTTTATTTTCCAGGTGACTTACTAGGACTAGATGGGTTTGAAAAAGGTGCCCATAGTCAAACTTTGAAATTTTTAGAAACTAGCAGTGTTTGCCGTATTGCTTTTAGTGAGTTAGACGCCGCCATGGCTAACTCTCAGAGTATTAGGTACAATTTATTACAAGGTATGAGCCAAGCCCTTAACGATGACGATAAGTTTTTACTTAATGCCCATTGCATGAATGCCAGTCAAAAGTTTGCGTCATTTATACTTAATTTATCTAATAAGTTTGAGAGTCGTGGGTTATCCAGTCATAATTTCGATTTGAGTATGAGCCGTGTGGATATTGCCAATTATCTAGGTATGGCTGTTGAAACTGTAAGTCGTCAGTTAACACAATTGCAAAAAGATCACATCATAGAAGTAAACAAACGCAACATTAGTATCGTTGATTTCTCAAGGTTGCAAGATTGCTTAAATGATGAAAAAGCCATGTCTAAACACTTTATTCCATTAATGAGTAAAGGTTTTACAAGCCAAGTTTCAGCATCCCATTAATAACTCATAGCGAAAAGTATTACTTAGACCTAAGCATAAATCTGTTTAGGTCACGTTATTCTGTATACTTCCATCAAGTTCGAACTGATTGATATTGGCTATGGTGGTTTCTGCGATATTTAGCATAGCTTCATGGGTAAAGAACCCTTGATGGCTGGTTATAATAACATTAGGGAAGCTTGTTAATCTTGCTAGTACATCATCTTGAATGCCTCGAGCGGATAAGTCTTCAAAAAACAGGGTTTCTTCTTCTTCGTATACATCTAAACCTATTAAGCCCACCTTGCCTTTTTTAAGAGCGTGGATCATGGCTTTACTATCAACTAATTTGCCGCGGCTAGTATTAATGATAGATACACCATCTTGCATTTTTTCAAGAGCCGCTTCATTTATTAAATGATGTGTTTCAGGCGTTAAAGGACAGTGTAATGACACTACGTTGGCCTGAGTATATATTTCTTCGAGTGACACATAACGTGCCCCTAATTTTGTGCAGTCATCGCTTGGAAAGGGGTCATATGCTAGTATTTCACATCCAAAACCATTCATGATTTTTACAAATGCTTGACCTATTTTTCCGGTACCAATTACGCCTATGGTTTTATTGTGAAGGTCAAATCCCATCAAGTTGCTAATTGAAAAATCTCCTTCGCGAGTTCGGTTAAAGGCCCGGTGTATACCTCGGTTTAAACAAAGTAACAAACCTACAGCGTGTTCGGCAATAGAATAAGGAGAATAAGCAGGAACTCGAACCACGGGTAAATTAAGTCTTTTCGCGCTAGGTAAATCTACATGGTTAAAGCCGGCCGAACGCAGTGCGATTAACTCAACGCCTTTATCTTTTAAAGTAGTAAGTACATCTGCGTCTAAAGTATCATTGATAAAAGCGCACACCACTTTTGCATCTTGAACTAAAGACGCAGTCTCTTTATTTAAGTGACAAGATAGATAATGTATTTCATGTCCAGATTTTTGATTGGCTTTGTCAAAATATTCTTGGTCATACTGCTTGGTATTATAAAAAGCAATTTTCATTTTTCTCTCTTGTATGTTGTAGTTAAACTAAACGGTTGAGCCGTATCATACATCTAGTTCATATTGTCTCATTGACTTAAATCAACAAGAAAATGTATTTGGGGTGTTTCACAGTTCGTGTATAGGTGACGTATTATGAATGTTAGAAAAGTACTATTAGTTGAAGGGTGTGTTAATGCCATTATTTCCATAAGCAAGTTCGCAGTAGGTCTAAGTACTGGATCAGCGGTTATTGTCGCAGATGCTATCCACTCTTTAGCAGATTTGGCGAACAATATTTTTGCTTGGCTAGCAGTTAAGATTGCTCAGACTCCAGCTGATGATGATCACCCCTATGGTCATCAAAAATTTGAGCAATTAGCTATATTCGTTTTAGCCTCTTTACTTGTCGTTGTGGCCTTTGAGGTTTTGGTCAGTGCAGTTAAGCGCTTTGGTGAGCCAGTCACCCAAAGTAAGTTAGGTTTAATTATACTGATGACTACTGTAGTGCTTAATATTGGGTTGACGCTATGGGAAGGTTATTGGGCGAGACGTCTCAATTCAGATTTGTTGAAAGCAGATGCAAGTCATACATTGTCTGATGTCATGACCAGTATTGCTGTGATTGTTGGTTGGCAACTCGCAGCGTTAGGCTATTTTTGGGTTGATAGTGTGTTTGCCATGATTGTCGCTAGTATTATCTTTTACTTGGCGTTTTCTCTTTTCAAACGTGCCATACCAATACTTGTAGACCAAAGTCAGTTTGGTCGTGGAGAATTAATGGCAGCCATTGAAAAAATCCCCGCGGTTAATACAGTCCTAAATGTTCGTTCTCGTGATTCAGGGAAGGGACAGATAGCCGACGTGTCAGTTACAGTTTCTGCAAGTTTAAGTACAATAGAATCCCACAAAATTGCTGACTCTATTGAACAAGTTTTAGCAGAAAACTTCGATATCCAAGATGTTATGGTACATATCGAGCCAGACCAACATTAATAGTGATTGCTAGAGAATAAATCGGTTAAATTCAAATGTAGCAAAAATAATAAATTTGATGTTATAGGACTCTATATTGACCATAATGAGTATAATTGATTGGCTCAACTTTATATTTAGGTTGCAAAAAAGCAATTAGATCAATGAGCTCTTGTACTGTCATAACATCGTTAAAAACTCTCATCTTGGAAGTACCATCGGGATTAACTACCTTTTCATCTAAATTGTTGTTCCTTGGTACCAGTTTATGTGAAGGGTTGATAACTGACGTGACAAGTTGAGCATAGGTCTTAACGATAGATGAGGTTCCACCTAGAAGTACTGGAGTGTCAAACTCCTTAACCAAAGTTTTGTCTTGATACCCTTCTAATGAATGACACGCTAAGCATTTATATTTCATAAATACTTTTTCTCCAGCAACTATATCACCTTTAGGTAAACTAAATCCCTTGGGAGATTCAGGACCAAACTCACAAGCACTAATACCTAGAAATATCGTAAAAATAATAATAAATCGTATTAATTTCATTTTATGCAACTTCTTTTGATGACAGAAGAGATAACCATAGTTGCAGATAGGCATCTTGGGAAAGCAAGCATGGTAGTTTATTGATGTATGTCAATTTACTAAGAAAAAAGGCTGTTTAAGTTAATGAGAGTTTATTCAGATTGGTACAACCGAGTGGACTCGAACCACCGACCCCCACCATGTCAAGGTGGTGCTCTAACCAGCTGAGCTACGGTTGTATTGATATAGACGCTTTAAGACTGTGCTTTGAAGCGGCGCGTATGATAACTATGCCTTAATTACTCTGCAAGCCTTTTTTATCTCTATAGGTTTAATCGAGCAGCATTCATACAATTCTTTACTATTAGCCCTGGCGCCGCTAGCTATAAATCGTATTTTTAAGATCAACTTTAAAATAATTGGACTTAAATCAATGGCTAAATTTGCTGTGGCGCTATATTGCAGTTTTTGAATAGCTCTTGCCAAAACGTTAAATGTTGTGTCATTGCGTTTGAATATTCCACAAACCCTAAAGTGTGTTGGGTGTGAATATATTGTTTAAAGCTTGGAGAGAGGTGAGGGTGGTTTACTAGCTCTTTAATTATTGGTGTGAGCTGATAGTGATAATGATTTAATTGCCCAGCGATAGGCTGTATTTTTTCTATAAAAAATAGTCTGAATACATTGGTTAGGTATTCAAGTTTTTGTTTTTTAGGGGGAGTATCACACCCTAATTTCGACTCATTTATTGTTAACCAATGGGTTAGTTGTTCAAGATGATTGCTTAGTAATAATTGGGTATGCCAAATTTGAGCTGGCAAAGGGGTATCTAATAACTGTTTAAGATAGTGTTCTATTTGTGATTGTTCGCTTACTGTGGGGGCTGAAAGCTCCATTAAATAATGTAAAGCGGCTTTGGTTTCATTTAAACCATCATTAGGTGTCCCATGAATAAAGCCTGTGTTTGTTGATAATCCATGTTTTATTTCGGTACTTGTTTGAACCAGGTTGGCCCATACTTTTGGAAGTTGTTGCTCTTTTAGTGATAGCCATTGCGATAGTTTGGATTGTAATTGAGGATTTGTGGTTTCAGACAAACAGGTTTGTAATGCCTTTAATAGCTTTGTTTCGTAAATATAACGTGTAGATGGGAGTTGTATGCGCCCCAGAACAGTATTTCGCTCCGCTACTAAAGAATATAGTTCACAATGCTTGAGGCCATAAAAGTCAGTGAGTTTTATGGTGGTGGAAGGGATACTTTGCTTCAATGTGTTTATTTTTGGGTAGGGCGGAAGGCTTACCTGAGCTAGTTGAGCTTGTTCTACTTCGAGTATATTTGCCATACGTGTTGAGTAATCATACAGGTGATCTTCTATTGTATTGCTTGGCGTGCAAGACAATAAGGTGAATCCTAATCCAGCAAGTATTATTGCTTTTATCAAATTGACTAACCTTTTGTATTTGAAGATAAACTGCGTCCTCCATCAACAGCAATAATTTGACCAGTAACATAAGTCGCTTCAACTAAAAAGCCAATCGCATGGGCGATATCTTGCATTTGTCCTAATCGCTGTGCAGGTATTTGTTCTAAAATTTGGTGCTTATCTTCTTCTTTTAATTGGGTTTCTGGCCACAATATTGCGCCGGGGGCGATCCCGTTTACTCTTATTTTTGGGGCTAATTCGATGGCCAATGATTGGGTCATAGTAACAAGCGCCGATTTTGCCATGCAATACAAGGTGTGGTTTTTTAAGGGTTTAGCAGCATGAATGTCCACCATATTGATAATCACTCCACTATTTAGTGCTAATGTATTTGCGCAATATTGAGACAAAAATAATGGTCCCTGCATGTTACTGCCCACTAAGCTGTGCCAGTCATCTGCAGAAATACTGCCTATTGGTGTAGGGTAAAAAGATGATGCGTTATTAATCAGTACATCTAATCGACCAAAGGCATCAATGGCTTGTTGACCAATCGCCTCTACTGCATTTATATCCGATAAGCTTCCTTGTACAAGCGCTGTTGAATTAGGCCTAATTTTATTCAGTTGCTGACTAAGGGCTTCTGCTTCTGACTTTGATTTATCAAAATGAATTACGATTTTTGAGCCCAATGAATGCAGGTATTTTGCTGTATGTGCGCCTATTCGTTTGGCACTGCCTGTAATAAAGGTAACTTTGTCTTTCATTAAATGTTACTTACTCAAGGAGAAAATAGAAGGATATATTTGAATAAAGGTAAAGACTAGAGAGGGATCACTAAGGTTGAATATTCTTTGGCTGATACTTGTCTAAAGGCATTATGTTTTGGAGATTAAGTAAAGTGTTATACAGAGAATCAACCAACTCTCTATTAGCTAAAAACGCTGGTAACTTACCTCCTGGATCCCCGCCGCCTTGGTAGCTTATTTCAGTCACACCCTTTGAGATAGGGGTCGCTTTCCAAGTACCCTGCATGTTTTTCATCCTAACAAATTTTGGATGGGCCGGGATTAGGGAGCTTTTATCCGTAAGTTCTATTATTACCGAGTCTTCTATATAAGAAATGGTAGAATAGGTCACCATGTCACGATCTTTAACCGGCCATGGGGCACCAAAAAACGTATTCACTAGACTTTCGGTAGCCGATACTTTTTCTAATATTTCGACTTTAATACAGTTGTGGATCCACTCCGGGCAAGCTTCGATATCATCAAATAATGCTATTAATGCCAAAGGATGTGCATGTACTTGTGTTGTTGCAAGGACTTGGTTGTATCCAGAAGCAGTTTTTTGACTATAAACGCTAACATTATGTTTTTGTTTTTTAAGGTCCCAAGTCTCTGCATATGTTTGACTACAAAAAATTGCGCATATTAAGAGTATTAGGTATGTCACTGTTTTTGATGTTGAGCATTGCATCGATAAACCTTATCTCGTTATAATATGTGCCGCTTTGATAGTAGCAGAGCGTATTTGTTATAAGCACCCTTTTTTGGGTGTTTTTTATTTTTATCAATCGGTTTAATAGTTTAAAGCTGATTCAATATATTCGCATGTGGCGCTTGGTAGGTGTCACCACTGCATTAAGGATTCTATATGCCCGTAATTACTCTTCCCGATGGCAGTCAACGCCAATTTGATCACGCAGTTTCTGTACTTGATGTTGCTAACGATATAGGCCCTGGTTTAGCTAAAGCTACTATAGCCGGTAAAGTTGATGGTGTCCGTGTTGATGCTTGTGACCTAATCGAACAAGACGCAAAGTTACAAATTATCACAGCAAAAGATGAAGATGGTCTTGAGATTATCCGTCACTCTTGTGCGCATTTAATTGGTCATGCAATTAAACAGCTTTATCCAGATGTAAAAATGGCTATTGGTCCAACTATTGATAATGGCTTTTACTACGATATCGATATGGAACATTCGTTAAATGATGACGACTTGTTAAAAATAGAAAAGCGCATGCTGCAATTAGCTAAGACTAGTTATCCGGTAGTTAAAAAAGTGGTGAGCTGGCAAGAAGCCCGTGATGCATTTGAAGCTCGTGGAGAAACCTACAAAATTCAAATTCTTGATGAAAATATTGATAAAGATGACAAGCCAGGTCTGTATCATCATGAAGAATATATCGATATGTGCCGTGGTCCCCATGTACCTAACATGCGTTTTTGCCAACACTTTAAAATAATGAAAGTGGCAGGTGCTTATTGGCGTGGTGATAGTGACAATAAAATGTTGCAACGTATATACGGGACTGCTTGGGCTGATAAAAAGCAATTAAAAGCCTACTTAAATCGTTTAGAAGAAGCTGAAAAGCGAGACCACCGTAAAATAGGTAAGGCCTTAGATTTATTTCACTGGCAAGAAGAAGCGCCTGGAATGGTCTTTTGGCATAATGATGGTTGGAGTATTTATACAGAATTAGAAAAATTCGTACGTAGCAAATTACATGAATATGATTACCAAGAAGTGAAAGCCCCTCTTATGATGGACAGATCTCTTTGGGAGAAATCTGGCCACTGGGATAAGTATGCTGAAAACATGTTCACTACTACGTCAGAAAAACGAGAATATGCTGTTAAGCCGATGAACTGCCCGGGTCATGTACAAATCTTTAATCAAGGTTTGAAGTCTTACCGTGATTTACCACTGCGTATGGCTGAGTTTGGCTGTTGTCATCGTAATGAACCTTCTGGTGCATTACACGGTTTGATGCGTGTACGTGGCTTTACTCAAGATGATGCTCATATTTTCTGTACAGAAGAGCAAATTTTGCAAGAAGTCGGCGGTTGTATTGATTCTGTATATGAAATTTACAAAATATTTGGTTTCGAAGATATTTCTGTAAAACTGTCAACTCGACCTGAAAAGCGAGTGGGTAGTGAAGAAATGTGGGACAAGGCAGAAAAAGAATTAGCAGAAGCGCTATCCTCAAAAGGTATTGATTTCCAATATCTGCCAGGTGAAGGTGCTTTCTATGGTCCGAAGATTGAATTCACACTACACGACTGTCTAGATAGAGCTTGGCAATGCGGTACAGTACAACTTGATTTTTCTATGCCTGGGCGTTTAGGTTCTACCTATGTCGCTGAAGATGGTGAACGTAAAGTTCCAGTAATGATCCACAGAGCTATTTTGGGATCATTAGAACGATTTATCGGAATTTTGATTGAAGAATATTCTGGGCTGTTTCCATTATGGTTGGCTCCAACACAAGCCGTTGTGATGAATATTACTGATAAACAGGCTGATTATTCGAATAAAGTAGTGAAAAAGTTAAAAGAAAGTGGATTTAGGGCTAAGTCGGACTTGAGAAATGAGAAGATAGGCTTTAAAATCCGCGAGCACACGCTTAGGCGTGTCCCATATTTGCTTGTTGTTGGCGATAAAGAGATGGAAAGTGGGGAAATCGCAGTACGTTCGCGTAAAGGTGATGACCTCGGGAAAATGTCTATAGATGAGTTTATAGATATGGCCATGTTAGAAGTCAACAGCAAAGCTATTTGATTAATCTTTTGGAGGAATAACATATTAAAGGCGCTAACATGAAGGCTAAAGATTCGAACAAGGCTCGAATCAATGAAGAAATTACTGTAAATGAAGTTCGTTTGGTAGGTAAAGATGGTGAACCATTAGGCGTTGTGTCTATAACAGAAGCCATGAATACCGCTGAACAAGCAAATTTAGATTTGGTTGAAATTAGCCCTAATGCTGAGCCGCCAGTATGTAAAGTAATGGATTACGGTAAGTTCTTGTTTGAAAAAAGCAAGACACTTAAAGAGCAAAAGAAGAAGCAAAAGCAAATTCAGGTCAAGGAGATTAAATTTCGCCCTGGCACTGATGAAGGCGATTACCAGGTAAAACTGCGCAACCTGCGTCGCTTTCTAGAAGCGGGTGACAAGGCCAAAGTAACGATACGTTTTCGCGGTCGAGAAATGGCGCACCAAGAAATTGGCATAGAACAGCTAAAGCGTGTAAGAGCGGATTTAGAAGATATTGCTAACTGCGAGTCTTTCCCACATAGGGTTGAGGGTCGTCAGATGATCATGGTGCTTGCCCCAATTAAGAAGTAGTTAAGGTTTACAAGTAGTTCGGATTCTGCACCCGATCTCACCTTGCTGCTAAACATGAAACTTAGACTTTGCGTTTCTGCAAAACAAAAAGTCATTAACAATGCGGAGTTTTAGCAATGCCTAAAATGAAATCCAACAGTGGAGCAGCCAAGCGTTTTAGAAAAACCGCTTCTGGTCGCTTTAAAAGCAAACAGTCTCACTTGCGTCATATTTTGACCAAGAAGAGTTCTAAGCGTAAACGTCACTTACGTGGCAAAAAACTAGCCCATGTGGCTGACACTGCGTTGATTCAACGCATGTTACCTTACGTTTAAGACAGGAGACTAGAAAATGGCAAGAGTAAAACGTGGTGTTGTTGCACGTGCCCGTCACAAAAAGGTACTAAAGCAAGCCAAAGGTTATTATGGAGCTCGTAGTCGAGTTTATCGCGTTGCTGTACAAGCAGTAACAAAAGCTGGTCAATATGCATACCGTGACCGTCGTCAACGTAAACGTCAATTCCGTCAATTATGGATTGCACGTATAAACGCGGCGTCTCGTCAAAATGGTTTGTCTTACAGCCGTTTCATCAATGGTTTGAAAAAAGCCTCTGTTGAAATCGATCGTAAGATTTTAGCTGATATTGCGGTACATGATAAAAATGCATTTAGCGCATTAGTAGATGCTGCTAAAGGTGCATTAGCTTAATTCTTTAAACAATTAAGTTTAAGTTCTTTCACAAAAACGGCGAACCAGGATGGTTCGCCGTTTTTGTTTGCGCCCTTAAAATTTAGAAGCAGGCAATTGACACTATTGAAAGAAAACGCCGACTTTATTTAATATTGGATAACTCAGTGTTCTTAGTAATACCCTTCTATTTGTCATTCTTACTGATTAACAATAATTATCTAATGTAAGTAATTGGACTTGTATGTTTTCGTATGCATAAAGTCTGCAAACGATAGCATTCATAAGTTAACTTTAAATATTTAATTTATTAAAAGAAAAGCTTTAAAAATCCGTAGTTTCCGAATATTTCGTATAGCCTGACTACATAGCTTTCGTGTAGAATTACCGGTTCTTAAAATGTCTGTTCAAGTGCTGTATTTTTATGAACTGACTTAATATATAAAATGTAATTCGAGGAAACTATGGATCTTGATGCCATAATCAAAGAGGCCGAAACACAAATAAATCTTGCACAAGATGTAAATACTCTTGATGGGGTGCGTGTGGAGTTTATGGGTAAGAAAGGTCGGATGACAGAGCTACTTAAAGGTTTAGGTAAACTGTCGAATGAAGAACGCCCGGCCGCTGGCCAGAAAATTAATATGGCTAAGCAGAAAATTCAAAAGCTTATTCAAGCTAGGGGAGACAGTTTACGTACCCAAGAATTGAATCAAAAACTCGCTGCTGAAACGATAGATGTGACTTTACCAGGTAGAGGCCAAACTCGAGGTGGTTTGCATCCTGTAACACGAACTATTAATCGTATAGAGAGCTTTTTTAGCGAATTAGGTTTTAGTGTTAAAACGGGCCCTGAGGTTGAAGATGGATTCCATAACTTTGATGCTTTAAATATCCCTGCTAATCATCCTGCACGAGCGGATCACGATACTTTTTATTTTAATCCAGATGTTATGTTACGCACTCAAACCTCTGGCGTACAAATACGTACTATGGAACACGAGCAGCCGCCATTACGAATCATTTCTCCCGGTCGAGTTTATCGAAATGATTATGATCAAACCCATACGCCTATGTTTCATCAGGTAGAAGGTTTGATGGTTGATAAAAATGTAAGTTTTGCTGAGTTAAAAGGAATTTTACATGATTTCTTAAACAACTTTTTCGAGCGAGATTTACAAGTAAGATTTCGTCCTTCCTACTTTCCATTTACAGAGCCTTCGGCAGAGGTAGATGTAATGGGTAAAAATGGTAAATGGTTGGAGGTACTAGGGTGCGGCATGGTACATCCCAATGTATTGAAAGCGGTCAACATCGATCCAGAAATTTATACTGGTTTTGCTTTTGGTATGGGGGTCGAGCGTTTAACTATGTTGCGTTACGAAGTGAATGATTTACGCGCCTTTTTTGAAAACGATCTTCGTTTCCTCAAGCAGTTTAATTAGGTCGAGCCAAGAATATGAAATTTAGTGAAAAGTGGTTAAGAGAGTGGGTTAATCCTGCAATTTCTACTGAAGAGTTATCAGAGCAGCTAAGTATGGCTGGCCTTGAAGTTGATGGTGTTGAATCCGTAGCCGGTGAGTTTTCAGGTGTAGTTGTGGGTGAAGTGGTCGAATGTGGCCAGCACCCAGATGCGGATAAGCTTCAGGTGACTAAAGTCAACGTAGGTGAAGATGAGCTACTCGATATAGTGTGCGGTGCATCTAATTGCCGTAAAGGTATTAAGGTTGCAGTGGCTAAAGTAGGTGCAGTTTTACCCGGTAACTTCAAGATTAAGAAAGCAAAGTTACGAGGCCAACCTTCGTTTGGAATGTTGTGTAGTTTTTCTGAGCTTGGCATATCTGATGACCATGATGGTATTTTAGAATTGCCTGAAGATGCTGAAGTCGCTCAAGACATTAGAGAGTATTTACAGCTAAACGATGTATCAATTGAAGTTGACTTAACGCCAAATCGAGCTGACTGTTTAGGTATTAAAGGTTTAGCCCGTGAAGTTGGCGTATTAAACCAAGTCGCAGTGATTGAGCCAGAAGTTAAAGACGTCGAGGTACAAATTCAAGATGTTCGAACTATTTCTCTAGAGGCGCCAGAAGCTTGCCCAAGATATTTAGGCCGTGTAATTAAGAATATAAACCTTCACGCGTCTTCTCCGTTATGGATGGTAGAAAAGTTGCGTCGCTCAGGGATTAGAAGTATTGATCCTGTGGTTGATGTGACAAATTTTGTATTGTTAGAGTTAGGTCATCCGATGCACGCTTTTGATAATGATAAAGTGGTGGGCGACGTAATTGTACGTTTAGCTCATGATGCTGAAAAACTGACATTGTTAGATGGCAATGATGTGTCGTTACAAAGCAACACTCTTGTTATTGCTGATAGTGAAAAAGCGTTAGCTATGGCCGGTATTTTCGGTGGCCAAGAGTCAGGGGTTACAGCCGAAACTAAAGATATCTTTTTAGAGAGTGCATTTTTTGATCCCGATTTAATTATGGGTAAAGCTCGTCAATACGGATTACATACTGACGCATCACACCGTTATGAAAGAGGGGTTGACCCGCAATTGCAAAAAGTAGCAATGGAAAGAGCTAGCTCGTTACTGCTTAGTATTGTAGGTGGTGAAGCCGGACCAATTGTTGAAGCTGTTGCCGAATCTCATGTGCCACAGAATCGTTCGGTTACACTTAGACATAGCCGTTTAACCAAAGTACTTGGTATCGAAATTGCTAGTGATAAAGTAACAGATATTATTGAGCGTCTAGGGTTTGGGGTTTCATTCGACTGCCAAGTTTGGCAGGTAAGTGTTCCGCCTTATCGTTTTGATATCAGTATTGAAGAAGACCTAATTGAAGAAGTAGCACGTGTGTATGGTTACAATAGTATCCCCCATATTGCACCAGTTGCTAGTTTGAAGATGTCTAAGCATCAAGAGCAAAAAGTACAATTAGATGAATTAAAAAACTGTTTAGTAGAAAGTGATTATCAAGAAGCAATTACGTATTCGTTTATTGATCCTAAAGTCCAATCTGCTTTATATCCTGATGTAGAAGGTTTGGCGTTGCCTCATCCTATTTCATCTGAAATGTCGACTATGCGAGTAAGTTTATGGACAGGCTTATTACAAGCTGTGTCTTATAACCAAAAACGTCAACAGCCAAGAGTCAGGTTATTCGAGTCAGGCTTACGTTTTATACCCGATACAACTGAAAAAACGGGAGTAAGACAAGAGTTTGTCATCAGTGGTGTAGCTGCAGGTGCAGTGACCGATGAAAACTGGGATTATCCCACTAAATCCGTAGATTTTTACGATGTTAAAGCAGATGTTGAAAACCTGCTTGACGCTGCTGGTGTTAACGGTTGCAGATTTGAGTTGTGTGAACATAGCGCATTACACCCAGGACAAAGTGCTGCGATTTTTGTGGAAGATAAGTTAGTTGGTTACTTAGGTGCAGTTCACCCGCAATTTGAAAAATTATTAGGGTTGCATGGACGAACATTTGTATTTGAACTAGAAATAACAGCTTTAGGCCTTAAAAAGTTACCTGTTGCAGAAGAAATTTCAAAATTTCCTGCAAATAGACGTGACATTGCAATTGTTGTAGACAATGATAAAGTAGTAGGCGATATATTGAGTTGTATAGAAAAATCTAGCGCAAATCAATTGGTTGGCCTAAACTTGTTCGATGTATACACAGGCAGCGGAATTGCAGAAGGAAAGAAAAGTTTAGCGATTTCACTTACTTTGCAAGACAAAAGTAAAACACTAGAAGAAAACGATATTCAGGCAGCAGTTGATGATATTTTAGCTGTTCTGTCAGAAAAGTTTGAAGCATCTTTGAGGGATTGACGGTATGGCGTTAACCAAAGCCGAAATGGCGGAACATTTATTTGAAAAACTAGGGATTAATAAGCGCGATGCGAAAGATCTTGTTGAGACATTTTTTGAAGAAGTGCGTGAAGCCTTAGAGTCTGGCGAGCAAGTAAAATTGTCGGGCTTTGGTAACTTTGACTTAAGAGAAAAAAGTGAAAGGCCAGGAAGAAACCCGAAAACAGGGGAAGATATTCCTATTAAAGCTAGGAGGGTTGTTACCTTTAGGCCGGGTCAAAAGCTTAAAAGTAGGGTTGAGAGTTCAAAACCTACTGATTAAAAAATGTT
The DNA here is from genome assembly GCF_004360155.1 of Paraglaciecola marina. Classification (GTDB taxonomy): domain Bacteria; phylum Pseudomonadota; class Gammaproteobacteria; order Enterobacterales; family Alteromonadaceae; genus Paraglaciecola; species Paraglaciecola marina. Next base: position 176,558 of record NZ_SAIS01000008.1, read on the forward strand.
TTGGATATAAAAAAACCGGTTAAGGTAATTCCATAACCGGTTTTTTATTGCAAAATACTTTATAAAACGGACACTAATGCTTTTGCTAAGGCATCGACGTTGTTTTTACTGATCCCAGCAATATTCACTCTACTTGAGCCAACGAAATATACACTATGTTGATCCCTTACAGCTTGAACTTGCTCCGGAGTAATACATAAGAAAGAGAACATTCCCTTTTGTTTCTTAACAAATTCAAAGTCTTTTGTTGCACCATACTCGTTCATCTTTGCCACTAATAGAGCGCGTAAGTCTTGCATACGGCTACGCATGCCTTCAACTTCAGTCATCCATTCAGTTTTCAACGTTTCATCATTTAAGATGATATCAACTAAGGCTCCACCATATGAAGGAGGCATAGAATAGATACCACGAGCAATCGCTTGAATTTGAGTTTGTATCGCCTGTCGAGTTTTAGTGTTTGCAGTCACCATAACCGCTATACCCACTCTTTCACGGTATAAACCAAAGTTTTTAGAGCAAGAGGCAGCAATTAGGACTTCTGGTAGGTTATTTACTAACAAACGCATCCCGTAAGCATCTTCTTCTAATCCATCGCCAAAACCTTGATAGGCAGTATCTACAAATGGAATAAAGCCAGTTTTTTGAGCTAACTCTAAAACCACTTGCCATTGTTCTTTACTTAGATCAGCGCCAGTAGGGTTATGGCAGCAGCCGTGTAATAATACTATGTCACCTTTTTTTACTTTGCCTAGGCATTCAGCCATAGCGTCAAAATTAATAGATGCGTTTGTTTTATCAAAATATGGGTAAGTTTCTAGCTTCAGTCCTGCATTACCAATCAAAGGAATATGGTTCGCCCAGGTTGGATCACTCACCCATACAGTTGTATTTTCGTCACAACGTTTTATGAGCTCTGCTAAAATACGCAGGGCTCCACAACCGCCAGGTGCTTGAACTGCAGCTATACGGTCTGCTAATAATACTGGATTACCTTTTCCCAACATTAGTTCTAACATACCGTCGATATAACCTTGCACGCCCTGAGGCGTAATATAGGTCTTTGAGTCTTCTTGAGCCAATAAAATAGTTTGAGCCTTAGCTACTGAGGTAAGAATGGGTGTATGACCTTGTTCGTCTTTATAAACGCCTACACCTAAGTCAATTTTATGTGGATTTTTATCAGCTTTAAACGCCGTTGATAAACCTAGAATAGGGTCGGCTGGAAGTTGCGGCAATACGTCAAACATGATGTTCCTTAAATGATCTTTAAAAAAGGGCTGAATAAGCGCGTATTATGACACCGCGCTTATAAAAAACGAGTTGAATTTATACTAATTTATACTGAAATTGAAATTTTGACTTGAAGTACAGTTTGCTTCGCTATCGTAGGTCTTTTCGTGCCAAAAAACGTTATGTTTTTTATCTATCTTTACAACTGTAGAAGAACGAGTGCCGTAATCGTTACCTTGAATAAATATTGACGATACATGCCTTTCCCACTCAATTGGAACTCCTGTTTTAGGAAGCTCTGCATCGGGCGCTTTATAAGTATCTAAAAGTAACTCAAATAGAATGTTTGAGTGTATATCGTGGCCGTTTTTACAGTACTCTTCTAGTGCAGCCACTCCTTTATTAATTTTAGGCCAGGGGCTGTTTAAATCTGCATTAGATAAACCATAATAACCATCAGTTAATGTTTGCAATTCGTTGGAGTGGTTATTATAGACTGCGAGCTTATCCCACTTTCCAAATAGCAGGTTATAGCCATTGTAGTTGTCTTTACTGCTAGTGAGTTGCTGCCAATAACTTTCCGTTGGGTGTTGTAGATAGTGACTTACTAGCTCCCCTCGGGAAATAGCCTTTGGATTAACTTTGTTTGGATCACGAATATTAGTCAGCGAGGCTAGATATCCTTGTTTGTTAATTCCCATCCAAGTACCACCTGCTACCAGATCTTGTCCAGCAAGTATGTTTTGGTTTGGTTTCCAATAATGAGACCCTGCAGTTTCTCGCGCAAAAAATTCATCACGGTTAGCTGCAATAACTAAAGGGTAATCCTCATGCTGGTTAACAGCTACAAATAAAATACACATTGCTTAAGCAAACCTTACAACTATTTTGTCTTTAATTTATCAACGCTTAAAAACAGTTTTTCTGTTCTTTCTAAAAACTCTTGGGTATCTATACTACCGGTAACATTATAAGTAGGAGGTAATAATATGGGGTCGTATACTGGACGTGGATTAAAGTCTCCGCTGTTTAAAAATCCCAATACATAAATCGGTGCGACAATAGTGGCGGTCATTAAAAATGATATAATATTTCTGCGCCTATTAGTTTGATGAAAACCAATAAACAAGGTTAACCAAATAAACCCAACTATCAGACCTGCTAATAACAAGAGTTCAAACCATGCAAACCAAGCTCCGGGGTGAATATTGAATATGACAACATTTTTACTTAACAAGAGTAGATTGACGAATAAAAACATTAATAAGGTTAAGTTAACTTGATTGGTTAAATGACTTTCTTTTTTCACGACTTTGGCAAGCACCGCAAAACAAAGTGGCCATAAGCAATATGCAGCTAATTGGCCAAGCTCCGTGGGCAATGCTTTAAGTAAATTAAACTCATTTACACTACTGAAAAATTGTAATGCTAGCATTAGTCCTAAACACATCAAGGATAAAGCCACTGCTAGTGGTGCTCTATTTAGCCAACTTAAGTTTTCTTCTAATTCACTTAGGGGAATAGCTTCTGCCAATGGTGCTTTTGTATCGATAATTCTTAACCGAGTTCGGCCGACTTTAATAATATCTTGGGGGTTCAATTTCGCCTGAGTAACAAACTTATTATTCACCTTTATGCCGTTTGCAGATTTGCAGTCGTTCACCATAAGTAGACCTGATTCAGGGTCCATGGCAACTAACATATGGCTAGGGCAGACGTAAGGATCATCAAGACGTAAATCATTATTAAAATCACGCCCTACATTCACATAATCTTGTTCAAATTTAAAATGTTTGAGTGGGATATTTTTTCTAGATAAAAGTTCTAAAACTATTGCCATGATATTGCATCCATAAATTTTTGAGAGAATGCCAAAGCAGAGTCTTTGGTCACGCCGGCTAGAGTGTAGTGGCTTAATAAACCTTTACTTTGATGATCGATGCTGGCCCCAACAAATAGCACATCATACAATTCATCAAATTCCTTGTAAGCTCTTACGCAAAATACCGTTTTGTTAGTAACACCATGGCGATTTGTTACTTTATCTTCTTCACATTCAAAGTTAGTTACATCATCTTTAGAGGCATTGTTACTCGGACCTGCACCGGTAATACTTTGAGTGAAAAAATTATAAAAGCGATGTTTTCCAAGTGATTTTCCATCTAACCACTCAAATTCAAGTTCTAAACCTCCGGTACGTAATCCGCTGTGAACATAAACTTGCTCATCAAGTTGGCAACGACTTTCTACTGATAAATATAATGCTTCTCTGTCACTAGTATTTGAGCCACCCCAGCAGGAAATGAATTCGGTAATATTAGCGGGTACTAATGCCTCTCCTAAAATACTGGTGGGCCAGTCTCGCATTTTTAATCTATCAAAAAGTACTTGCTGATTGGCTTTTATCTGCTGTTGCAGGCGAGGCTTCAGTTGTTTGTTACTAAGTGGTTCTGCATGCTGACTTTCCAATAACCCCATTACTTTTGATAAGGGAATTAAAAAGCCTATTTGGTTTCCAGCTGTTGCTACGTTAACCCCCATTACTTCACCTAAGTCATTTACAACTGGGCCTCCACTCATTCCTGGATTAATTGATCCAGTAAAATGAATCCTTTGGTAAAAGCTATTCTTCTTTAACCCATTAAAGGTACCTGGAACCACTATCATACCTAGGTCATGGGGGTTACCTAAAGAATAAATATCGCTACCTTGCTCTGGGAGGGATGACGCAATAGGAAATGCTGACTCATCAGCTAATTGTAACTTTCTGACTAAAGCTAAGTCATTTACAACATCTACATCAACTAACTGTAATTGACCTTCACTACCATCATTTGCCATATATTCAATGCGAAATTTATCAGGGTTGTAAACATACTCAGAAACAACATGATAATTAGTGACAATGTTACCTTCGAGATCAATTTGAAATCCTGAGCCAATAGATGATTTATTGCCTGATTCAAGTTCGATAATTTTTATTTGATATAAGGCGGTTCGATGTTGCCCAAATAGACTTTGGGCAGTTTGTTGGCTATGGACAACTGAGCTAAGCAAACACAACAAAAATATAAAAATTTTCAATATATGACTTCCAGTGAAATTGAAATGGGGGACATGCAGGCATTAATTTTTCAAGTTAACAAGATTGTTTACAGATGAAATAACGACTTACATGAGCAATTATCCCCCTAGTGTAAATTGCACACGCCTATATTGAAATGGTTGATAGTGTAAAACCTTTCATTCTTTGTATAGAATATTTCTAAATCTGCTAATTTATTATTCATTTATAAAGCAATTAGGGACCAAGCCTAAGCTTTTTACTTTAAAGGGTGTTGGAATTCTTGAGCATTTTTTTGTTTCACTAATAATTTTATTATAAGAAAAAGCAGATCAAATTTGGTGCTTTGCAATATATAAGTAACAATACCCATAATTAATAAAGTTATTTTCCACATAGTTAATCCATGTGGAATACATCAAATAAAATATACTCACAGATATCGTGCCAGCCACGGAGAATAAAGATTGAAAAATAAAGGTTTTACCACTCGCCTAGTACATGCCGATCGCATGGTTAACTCCCCAGAAAATGGAGCAGTACATCAAGCCACCACTAATTCAGTATTATTTGAGTTTAAAGAGGCACAAGACATAGTTGATGTATTTCAAGGTAAAAAAGCGGGTCATGTCTATGGTCGCTCATCCACAGCCTCTAACGTTGCCTTGCAGAATATACTTAATCATATAGAAGATGGGGTAGGGGCAATAACCTTTGCGACAGGTATGGCGGCAATAACTGCTACTATGTTGAGTCTATTTAAAGCGGGTGATCATATAATAGTGAGCCACTTTTTATTTGGTAATACTCGAAGTCTTATTGAAACAATGGAGTCTTTAGGCATCGAAATTAGCTATGTTGATGTAACTGATGTCATAAATGTGAAGTCAGCCTTAAAAATTAATACTAAAGCTGTGTATTTAGAAACTATTGCTAATCCTGTCACCCAAGTCGCGGATTTAAGGGCAATAGGGCAATTATGCCAAGCTGAAAATATTTTGTTTTTAGTTGATAACACTATGACACCAGCAAATATGTTTAATGCTAAATCTGTATTGGCATCACTTACCATTGGCTCATTAACAAAATACATAGCTGGACACGGCAATGTGTTAGGTGGCGTTGTGGTGGATACTGGTGTATTTGATTGGGAAAGCTTTGAAAATATACTGCCAATATACCGCGGTACTGATATAGCACAATGGGGTTTAACCCAAATTAAAAAGCGTGGTTTACGTGATATGGGGGCAACGTTGTCGCCTACTTCTGCCCATGCCATTTCTGTAGGGCTAGAAACCCTTGCGCTACGCACTAATAAAATCTGTGAGAACGCCATGCGTTTGGCGTCATATTTACATGGGCACGAACATGTAGCTGCGGTTTATTACCCTGGTTTGGCCGATCACCCGCAACACTTTTTAGCTCGAGAGCACTTTAAAGGCTATGGTGGCATTCTTAGTTTCGATTTAACCGATGGCATTGACCCTATTGCCTTTTTAAATGCATTGAACTTAGTAATTTGTGCTACTCACTTAGGTGATACTCGTACTTTGGCACTCCCTGTAGCATCAACTATTTATTTCGAGTGTACTGCAGAGCAAAGGCATGAAATGAATGTGAGTGACAATATGATAAGAATGTCTATTGGTATAGAGGATGTTGATGATCTTGTGGCAGATTTTGAGCAAGCCTTCGCTCAGTTTTAAGAACTAATATTACTGATGGATATGCCTTATCCAAGGCATATCCAGCGTCACTCAACTAAGTAAACTTTACGTTTACCCCATCTATTCCTAACAATTTAATCTGCATTTTTATCTACCCTCACAGTTATATTTATTTACTTCTCTTAAAAAAATTAGCGGGTATTGCAAGGTACATATTAAGCCTATATTCTAAATTTAAGCCTAAAGAATAATAACAAAGAAACTAGGAGCTATTATGCACAGACGAGACTTTATATTTGGTAGCAGTGCAGCTGTTGCGGCGTTATCTTCAGGAGTGTTAAGTGGTTGTACAACTACTCCAAGTCAAGCAAAGGTATTCAGTAAGTATAGCCAGGTGCAGCCCATTGGTTCGCCTATTGCACCCATTCAATCAAGTTTAGACAGAGTAACTCGTTCGATTGTTGGGTTAAGGCCTTTTCGTAAGCCCGGCCCAAGACTTGAAGCCAGCTCAATTGGAAATAAATATCTAGTTCATAACTATGGGCATGGCGGTGGTGGTGTATCTTTGTCTTGGGGGGTGGCAGAAATAGCTGCAGGCCTAATAAGGCAACAGGGCAGTGGTGAAGTTGGGATTTTAGGTTCAGGCGTGATTGGCCTGTCTACAGCACTAGAATTACAGCGTTCTGGCCTTAATGTCACCATATACGCCAAAGATTTTCCACCTTATACAACATCAAATATAGCTGGCGCAATGTGGCATCCAGTTACTTTATTTGAAAAGGACCAAGTCTCGCCACAAACAATGCACATGTTGCATTTGGCTGCCCAAATAGCCTTTAAGCGTTTTATTACCTACGCCAATGATACCCGCTATGGCGTAACTTGGATACGTCAACATGGCCTCAGTAATAAACCTATGGATTCAAGCAATCCATACATAGGTGGCGATGCACTTTACCCTGGTTTAGTACGCAATCAATCTAATCAAAATGCTATGTTTGGTATGCCTTATTACGATGCTTATTATACCCTAATGATTGATCCAGATATTTACCTTAGGGCGCTAGTAAATGACTTTAGAAGTGCCGGTGGTAAAATGGTTGAACAGAGTTTTGAAAGCCCAGAAGACATTGCCAATCTACCTCAATCTTCAATTGTGAATTGCATGGGGTTAGGAGCTGGTAAAGTATTTAATGACGAGTCAATTATACCCGCCCGTGGACAGTTGAGCTTTTTATTACCTCAATCGAATATCGATTACGGCTATGCCATGATGCACCCAAATCATGGGTTACTATATAGCTTCCCTCGTAAAGCAGGTATATTAATTGGCGGTTCGGTTGGTAAAGGTGATTGGAATTTAGGGGTAGATGAAAGCGAAGTAAAACGCATGGTAAAAGGGCACGCCATGCTAGCAAGTTTGGCTAATAGCTAAAATTCATGTGTATGGGTGAACTTTGTTGCCGAGAAATCGGTATGTATAGCTAATCAGGGAAGACTAGCTATAAATTAGTTTTCATATAGCTCCAGAGGTAAACCGTCAGGATCGCTAAAAAATGTAAATTTTTTCTGGGTATATTCATCAACCCTGATGGGTTCTACCTTTATGGATTTACTCAGTAAATATTCAACTACTGCTTCTACCGAGTCAACAACAAAGGCTAAATGACGTAAGCCCTGCGCCTCTGGGTAGCTAGGCCTTGCAGGGGCGTTATTGAAAGAGAAAAGTTCTATTTGCCCACCATCGGGTAATTGTAAATCTAATTTATATGAATTTCGTGTCTCTCTGTAATGTTCGGCAATAATCTTTAATTCTAAAATTGAGGTATAAAAGTGTTTTGATGTCTCATAGTTAGAACAAATAATTGCAGCATGGTGAATCGATTTAAGCATGGTAGAATTCTTAATAACAATATGAATAAGGTAGAGAGTATAAAAAGTTTTTAGCTCTATTTTATTGTAATTACAAGTTCTATTGCCAATTCACACAATGACTATTAAGAGTACACAAATACACTTGATGCTTAAATTAACAAAACATAAATTAGCTTCCTTGGTGCTTTGGTGGCTGGTTATCATTCCAGCTATTCCCTTTCTTCTAGTGACAATAGGGATATCGATATATGCATATTGGCCCCGTGATTTTTCTTCTGTGACTGAATTTGAGATAACTGAAGGCACACAGTATATAACCTTGTCGGCACATGGTGTGAATGACTCCCCTAGTAGTTGGAGCGATGAATTACAGCAAGCTATGGCCGATAAAACCTACCCTCAATTACAGTTGGTTACCCAACAACATCAAAGTATTGATTGGCAACATTATTCAGATAATGTGTTTTTATGCTCAGTTGCGGGTAAAAAAATTGGTTTAGAAATAGGTGAGCGCTTGGCTAAGGTAGCCAGCCTAAAAGCAATTCACGCGGTAGGCCATAGTTGTGGCTCGTTTGTTGTATTAGGAATATGTGAAGGGCTTAAATCAATTAATTCAAATATATTGGTACAAACTAGCTATTTAGACCCAGTATCTGTGTATTCGGGCTTTTACTGGGATTATGGAATTGAATACTTTGGGAGTTGTGCTGATTTTACCGATAACTATATAGACACCCGTGATACTGTACCCGGTAGTAATACCCCTTTACCCCACGGGTTTACTTTTGATGTTACACTGCTTCAAACACCAGAATATTCTCTAGTACCGCCCCATGCTTGGCCAACTCGTTATTATTTAAATGCTTATAAAGCACAGCAGGTTCCGATTTTGTATTTAGGAAATGCAAACTCCCTACAAAGCTATAAGAAAGGTGAGTCTTTGGGGCTACATTAAGTTTGTGCTTTATTGTTTCTTTTTAGGGGGGAAGTAATGCGCCAGTGGCTGGCGCATTACTTAAACTAAGGTGTAACTTGTAGTGATTTCGACGTTTCCAGTTAACATCAACATTACAGAGCAGTACTTTTCGGCAGACAATTGCACAGCCCTTGCAACGATCTTCTCTGATAAGTCGTCACCAGATACGATATAATGGGCATGTATTGCAGTAAACACTCGAGGTGCGTTTTCAGCACGTTTTGTGTCTAACTCGCATACACAACTGTTGATGTGTTTACGAGACTTGTTAAGTATGTCAACTACATCAATTGATGAACATGAGCCAACGGCTAAAAGTACTGATTCCATAGGAGATACACTTTTACCGCTTGCGTCCATTTCTAGGCTATGACCAGTTTCTGTTTCGCCAATAAATGTTAGATTGTCCTGCCAGGTCACGGTTGCTTTCATAATGATGTCTACTTTTCTACTAAGGTTACTTTTTGTTTATCTAACAAGATGCGTTTTTGTTTGTACAGTGATCCCAGTGCCTTTTTATAGGTATTTTTACTAACGTTAAAGCGTTTTGAAATCTCTCCTGCAGGGCTTTTATCGGTAAGCGTTGAAAGGCCACCGTGTGCTATAAGATCTTCTATTATCTGTTCTTCTAGCTCGTTGCGGGCACTCGGGTCATGAAACTGAAAACATAAATCAATTTTACCATCTTCACGTACACGCTTGATGTAGCCTTCCATGGAGTGACCAACCTTAATTGGGTGGAATACTTCATCCCTAAAGATAAGGCCTAGATGAGAGCCATTGATCACTGCCTTGTAACCCATTTCTGTTTGACCACAAATCAATAAATCTACTTTTTGTTTAGCTTGATACAAGCCAGATTCGGTATTGGACTCCTCGTATAAAAAGTCACTCAATTTAGTTGAGGCAGCAAGTCTGCCTGTTTCTTCATCACAAAAAACATACACCACATATGAAACACCTTCGGCCATAGGGTAATCTTGCTCACTAAATGGCACCAGCAAATCTTTTTCTAAACCCCAATCGACAAAGGTGCCAACTTTGGTAATACTCACAACTTTTAAAAAGGCACAGTGATCCACAAATACCTTAGGGCGTTTAGTGGTGGCAATAATACGATCGTCGCTGTCGTGGTAGATAAAAACGTTAACCTGATCATTTATCTTACAGTCTAATGGGGCTGATTTGCTTGGTAATAGTATTTGGGTTCCGTCACTGCCATCTAAGTAAAAGCCAAAGGGGACTTCTTTAGACACGGTTAATGTATGGAATTTTCCGACTTGTAACATAATAGGTTCGATTGTGGACTGCTAAATAATGAACGCATTGTACCTGATTTATTATTAAGCCAACACGTTACTAAAAAATAAACACAGTTCAGTTCCACTTCTTTTCATGAATTGATTCATGGCATAATTAGGCACCTGCAACCTAAGTTAGTTAAATACAATGGATATGAATACGAATACGGTTTACCTAAATGGTGAATTTATGCCAATGGATCAAGCTAAAATCTCTCCTTTAGATAGAGGCTTTCTGTTTGGCGATGGGATATATGAAGTTGTGCCTTCTTATGATGGAAAACTAGTTGGGTTTGCTTTACATATGGAACGTATGCAAAAGGGCTTAGATACCATTGGAATTAAATTATCTAAAACGTTAGATGAGTGGCGAGAGTTATTTGATACGCTTATTAGTGAAAACGGAGCTGGAAATTTAGGGGTTTATTTACATGTGAGTAGGGGCGCAGACACAAAGCGTTTTCATGCCTACCCTGATCACTTACCACCTACAGTTTTTGCTTTCGCCTTTGAGATTGCCGCCGCAACAGTGGCTGATAGAAAGTTTGTTAAAAAATTCAAAGTCACTAGCACCAAAGATCTTCGTTGGAAACGCTGCCAAATTAAATCTACGTCACTGCTAGGCAATGTGATGCATTTTCAACAAGGAATTGATGCAGGTGTAAATGAAATACTGTTGCATAATGCCGAGGGGCAGTTAACCGAAGCCGCTGCATGTAATGTATTTATTGTTAAAGATGGCAAAGTGTTCACACCACCATTAGATAACCAAATATTGGCCGGGGTTACTCGAAATATGTTGTTAGATATTTTACGTAATCACAGTGAGATAGAAGCCCAAGAATGTGTGATAACAATGGAGCAGGTCAAGCAAGCTGATGAAGTATGGTTAACTAGCTCAAGTAAAGAAATAGCACCAGTGGTTGAATTAGATGGTCAAGCTATTGGAGATGGTGAGGTAGGGGCTGTTTGGGAGTTTGCTCAAAGGCTATTCTCGGCGAATAAGTTTTTTTACTAATTTCGTATTTTTAAATAATAAGCACTCAATTTATGTCAAGACCCGCAAAAATATTTATAGATTTAGCTGCTGTTGAAGCTAATTATAAATATGCTCAAATACTTGCACCTAATTCAAACGCTATAGCAGTTGTGAAAGCTGATGCTTATGGTCATGGTGCCGTAGAAGTAGCGAAAAAACTTGCTTCCTCGGCAGAGCTTTTTGCTGTGTCTTGCCTTGAAGAAGCTTTGGTACTTCGAAAGGCAGGTATTGAACAATCAATATTATTGTTGGAGGGCTGTTTTAGTCAGGATGAAATCCCGTTAGCTGTCACTCAAAATTGCCAGCTTGTGGTGCATAATCAACAACAAATAGATGAGTTGCTTAATGCTGATATTAGCCAGCCAGTTTCGGTTTGGCTAAAAGTTGATACGGGTATGCATAGATTAGGGGTACAACCTGGTGAAGCTGCACAAGCTTCTCTGACACTTAAGGCCAGTAAAAATGTTAAGGCCGTACTTTTAATGAGTCATTTTTCTAGTGCTGATAACCTTGCCTCTGATGGAGTGATTAAGCAGCTAGATGTATTTGAAAATTGTGTTAGCACAATTAAAGAAATTGGCATTCAGATAAGTACGGCTAATTCCGCGGGTATTTTAGCTTGGCCTAACAGCCATAAAAACTGGAACCGCCCCGGCATTATGTTATACGGATTGAGCCCATTTTCAGAATACCAGCCCCAAGCTGGCCAGTTACAAGCCGCTATGTCTTTTGAGTCCGAAATTATTGCAATTCGTGAGGTTTCTACAGGTGAGTCTGTTGGATATGGTGATACATGGGTTGCCAAGCGACCATCTTTTGTTGCAACTGTAGCTGTTGGGTACGGAGATGGTTATCCTAGGACCGCTAAGTTAGGAACCCCAGTACTTGTGAACGAGCAAAGGGTACCTTTAGCCGGACGTGTATCTATGGATATGATTTCAATTGATGTCACAGATTTACAAAATGTAAATATTGGCGATAAAGTTGAATTATGGGGAAAGAACCTAGGGGCAAATGAAGTGGCATCTTGGGCAGACACAATCGGTTATGAGTTAGTGACTCGCATGCCAAAGCGAGCAAAACGACTATTTATATAGTCCGCAATTCAAATTAGTCGGTTCTTAAAAAGGTAAAGTTATGTGTCATAGTAAAATATTGAAGATAAGTGTTCTAACTTTTGGATTAATCGCAAGCTTAATGGTTACAGCAAATGAAACGGTCAATAAAGAAGCAAAAGTAACTATAGAGATCCCAGAACTAGTTGGATTTAAAACGTCCCATAAAGGAAAGTTTAACGGGGTAAAAGTTAATTACGATGTTGTGGCAGCAGAAACAGCACTAGCAAATGATAAAGGTGAAGTAGTTGGGCATCTTTTTGCAACTAGCTACTTTAGAACCAATGACAAGAGTGAAAATCGTCCAGTTGCTTTTGTGTTTAATGGCGGTCCAGGCTCTGCGTCTACTTGGTTGCATATGGGCTTACTAGGTCCTAAAAAAGTTGATTTGGTAAGCGATGCATCAGCTGATGACGGTGCAGCCCCTTTTAGCTTAAGCAATAATGACCTGACAATTTTAGATAAAGCTGACCTAGTATTTATTGATCCTATCGGAACAGGTTATAGCCGTTTAGTGGGGGAGGGTAAGCCAGAGGATTTTTGGAGCCTAAAAGCGGACACAGACTCTATCGCAGAATTTATACGTATTTGGGTCACTCAAAATAAGCGCTGGAATTCTGCTAAATACCTTATTGGTGAAAGTTACGGGAGCCCAAGAGCTGTGGGTGTTGCTAAAGCGTTACGGTCAAATGGTTTAGATATAGCATTAAACGGTATTGTGATGATATCTCAGGCAATGGATTACACAGGGAGTACACCCGTTGATGATAACTTAGTCGCTTTTGTGACTTATTTTCCTACTTTAACTGCAGTCGCACACTTTCATAAAAAAGCTGGAGTTGGGGAGTCTTTAGAATCATTTTTAGATAAGAGCCGAGCTTTTGCTGTAGATGAATATTTGCCTGCTTTGTTTAAAGGTAATTTATTAAGTGACATTGAAAAGAAAACAATTGCCGCTAAAATGTCGACTTTTATTGGGTTAGATCAAAGCTATATTTTGCAATCTGATTTAAGGGTTTTATCAGCTCGATTTACTAAAGAATTACTCCGTGATCAAGGTAAAACGGTTGGGATACTCGATGGGCGGTATACATCTGAAGAAGTGGATCTTGTTGCAGGCCGCCCATCTAGTGATGCGGCTAGTGAAAGCATTGGTAGTGCTTACGCCGTGGCAATCAACCACTATATGCAAGAAGTTTTAAATATAAATGTTGAAACCCCTTATTACCTTAGCTCATCAAAGGTAGGTAAAAACTGGGATTGGGCTGCTATAGAGCCAAATGCCTATGACGAGCCTGAATATGTGAAAGTCGCTAGGATCCTTAGTAAGGAAATGCGCAAAAATAAAGATTTAAAATTGTTAGTGGCCAGTGGCTACTATGATTTAGTCACGCCGTTTTTTGATGCAGAATACACAGTGGCTCGCCATGGCTTTAAACGGGAAAACATCACCATGACATATTACCCAGCTGGCCATATGATGTACGTGAATAAACCTTCACTTAATCGTTTATTGAAGGATATTCACGATTTTATTGATTAGAGTGGCTCTTAAATAATTTATTTGTCTGCAATTAGCACAGCCCTTACTGGTGCAGGGTAACCTTCAATAGTTTTACTATGATCATCAGGGTCTAGAAAATCCACTAGAGACTGAGTGTCCATCCACTCAGTCGCCCTTTGTTCTTCAATGGTCGTTGCGGCTACATCTACTACCCTAATGTTCGTAAATCCTACTCTTTGCAACCACAATGTTAACGCTGCAGTACTAGGTAAATACCATACATTACGCATTTGTGCATAACGATCTCCTGGCATAAATACGGTTTGAGCATCACCTTCTACTACTAAGGTTTCGAGTACAAGCTCACCGCCTTTTTTAAGTTGGTTTTTTAACTGATACAAAAAATCGATAGGGCTACGCCTATGATATAGAACGCCCATTGAAAACACAGTATCAAAAGCGTTTAGCTCTGGGAGTTGTTCTACTCCGACTGGCATTAAGTGAATTCGCGGGTCAGGGTTAAAATGTTTAAGTGCTTGAAATTGCATTAAAAACAGTTGTGATGGGTCGGCACCTACCACCATTTTTGCGTTTTCTCCTAACATGCGCCACATGTGGTAACCACTGCCACAGCCTACATCTAATACGTATTTATCTTTTAGGCTTTGAATATGTGGTTGCACGCGATCCCACTTCCAATCAGAGCGCCATTCGGTATCAAGGTGTACACCGTGTATATTAAATGGGCCTTTACGCCATGGCATAAATTGCTTGAGTAAGCCGCTAAATTGTTTTTGGGTATATTCGTCCACGTCAGAGGCTACACCAAATTGTACTGCGTCTTTAATATTAATTGTCGAAGCTTCAGTTTTAGGAAGCTTGTTAAGGAGTTTCACCCACTTACTAAAATCTCCATGTAGTTGTTCCTTTTGCCATGTTGCAATTTGTGCTGGTAATACTTCTAACCAATGGCTAAGGGGGGAATCGGCTAACTGCCTATAAAAATCGTTGAACCAAGTAACAGCCAAGAGGCCTCCTAAATATGGCAATTAGCTCAATACAATGAGCCTTTAGTAAAATTAAAACTAATGAAATTTAAATAAAAATAACGCGACTGTAATGCTTAGGGGATTACTTATTAAAGTAATTAGTTGCCCATAACCTAGGCTTTTACAGCTACCATGGATGAAAAATTAAAGCAGGTAAACCAGCGAATAACGTCGTTAAACCCTGCGTTTTTCAAACGAGTCTTATGTTGCTCAAAAGACTCAATGCGCATTACATCTTCAAGGGCTGTCCTTTTTTGGCTTATTTCTAGCTCGCTATAACCATTCCTGCGCTTAAATTCATGGTGTAGCTCTATCAGTAATTCATTACCGCTTTGGCTAGTGTGACTAAGTTTTTCAGAAAGTATTAATATTCCCCCGGGTTTTAAGCCTTGGAAAATATTTTTAATAATGTCGTCGCGTTGTTCAGGTACGATAAACTGAAGAGTAAAGTTCATTATTACAACGCTGGCATTGTTCACTTCAATGTTTTGAATATCATCACAAACTATCGTTATTGGGGTCTTGGATTTAAAAGCTTTTACGTGCAACTCACAGCGTTTAGCCATTGCTTCTGAGTTATCAACTGCAATAATTTTACAGTTTTCTCCTTGTATATATTTACTTGCTGATAAACTAGCAGCGCCTAATGAACAACCTAAGTCATATATTGAGGAATCAGCTTGTGCATATTGGGCGCTAATTTGTCCTATGGTATCAACAATTGTATTGTAGCCTGGAACAGAGCGCTGGATCATGTCTGGAAAGACTTCTGCCACAGATTGGTCAAAGCGAAATGCGGCTACTTGTTGTGGTTGAGAATAAATGGCGTCTTTGCCTATTTGCATAATAGAAAGTAGCAATTAATTGAAATTTCCATAATTCTACCTGTGTGCTTAATTTCAATCAATTTCCATTGTTTCAAAATTTTTGAGGGAGAGAATAAGATTTCATTAGAGCAATATTTACGATTTAATTCATGGTTATTGTTTTACAGACGATATTAGGTGGTTAGATTATTAACAAAATAGAGGTAAATTTGATCTGGATATATGTTTGGGTATATCCACAAGTCTTTATTCTTAGTATTCTTATCGGAATATTAAATAGCTGTATTTGCAAACAATGAATTTCGCAGGAATTACAAAAACAAGGTTAAATGAATGACAACATTTTTAATTGCAGATGATCACCCGCTATATCGAGAAGCATTGGTTGGTGCTTTATCACCATTATTCGCTGATCTTGAAATTAAACAAGCTGACTCCTTAGAATCTACTATTACAACTCTAAAGAAGAATAAAAACTTTGATTTAGTTTTGTTAGATCTAAATATGCCAGGGTGTGACAGTTTTTTGGGGTTGATTAGAGTATTAGAAGATTTTCCAGGTTTACCCGTAGCCGTTGTTTCGGCAAGTGATTCATCCCAAGTTATAAGTAAGGTAATGAGCTTAGGTGCTAAAGGGTTTATTTCCAAAACTACTCCTACCGAAACTATAGCTGAAGCATTAAAACAAATCATGAAAGGGAATATTTGGTTACCTGAAGGATATGAGGAGTTTAGTTCAGAAAATTTGTCTACCATAAATGTTGCTAATTTGGTTGCCGGCTTAACACCTAAACAATTTAAGGTTGTAAAACTACTACAAGACGGTTTACTAAATAAACAAATTGCAGCTGATTTGGAGATTACAGAAGCCACAGTAAAAGCGCATATTAGTGCGATATTTAAAAAGTTAGGCGTAAAAACGCGAACTCAAGCGGTTCTGTTATTAAAAGAACTAGACATCGAATAATCCTAAATATTGAGCAAAAGTGATTAATAGGTCTTTACCGCTAACGGATTTACACCGTCATTTAGACGGCAATATTCGACTGTCTACCATTTGGCAATTAGCGCAAGAGTTTTCTATTGAACTTCCGTACTCGTCCTACCAAGAGTTTTCGATTAACGCTTTCAACCACAGTAATGTCACTGACTTGTTAGCGTTTTTAAATAAAATGGAGTTAGGTGTTTCGGTATTAGCATCAGAGCAAGCTTGCTACCGTATAGCTTATGAAAATGTAGAAGATGCTAAATCGGCTGGTTTACATTACGTTGAACTTCGTTTTTCCCCCAGTTTTATGGCTAGACATCATAATCTTTCTATTGAAGCGGTTGTTGAAGCAGTAATTGCTGGGGCTAATGATGCAAGTAAAAACCTTAATATACCAATGCAACTAATAGGTATTTTAAGTCGAAGTTATGGCGTCGAACTGTGTAAATTAGAGCTCAAAGCCTTACTGCAATATAAGCAGCATTTGTGTGCTTTGGATTTAGCTGGAGATGAAAAAGGGTTTCCCGCTAAGGACTTTGCAGAGCACTTTAGTTCAGCACGAGATGCAGCTTGGCAAATAACTGTACATGCAGGAGAGGCTGATGGGCCTAATAGTATATGGCAGGCAATTAATTACTTAGGGGCCACAAGGATAGGGCACGGTGTTGCAGCCTCTCAAGATAACAAGTTGATGGACTATATGCTTAAAAATAGTATTGCACTAGAGTGTTGTTTAACGTCCAACTATCAAACTGGTGCATGTATTGATACGGCTAACCATCCGATAAGGACGTTTTTAGACTATGGACTCATCACCACCTTAAATACAGATGATCCTGGGGTGTCTGGTATCGAGATAGCAAATGAATACCATGTCGCTAAAAATATTGTTGGCTTGACAGATGCTCAGTTAAAACAAGTTCAAATTAATGGTTTAAAAGCTTCCTTTGCATCTAAATCGCTTAAGGAAAAATTATTACTGTCCCCTTAGGCTTTTATCACTGCTTAGTTATCTTTAAAGTATGTTTTAGCAAACTTAGTGGCTAGCTGACTATTAGTTCGGATTCTTCTTATGAACAAAGGTAATAATAGAAACTAATACTAGTTTTATGTTTTAACGCAAGTTTTTATGAAAATTTTGTACTTAGAAATTTACTCATTCCGCGGTTAAAGAAATACACTCCACAAAACACGACTTTAATTAGGTATTTTAGTTAATACCTAGATGTATTCCCTTACATGTTTTCATCAAACATATTGCTATATTCTACTTGAAATTCTTATTCATATTGGCGCTATCCCGCCTAAAACTAGGCCAACTAAGTTGATTAAAAATATTTGTTTAAGTCTACTGTTAGTGAGTAACACAAGCCTTGCAGTGGGACAAAAAATTCTAGAACAAAGTGTAGAGAATATAAATTTGGGGTTAATTATTGGGGCTTCTATATTAGGGCTCCTAATATTAATTCTACTTATCTCCAAATTTAGGTTCTCTCGCTTGCGTAAGGTTTTAGCTCGCCATAATGCAGAAATGGCTGCTAAACAAGCGCTACTGACAGACTTTAAAATAGGTATGTTACATATTAATAATTCTGGTGAAATTATTTTTGCTAATACAGTAGCGGCTTTCTTACTAGGTAGTAACCAACAAAAACTAATTAATAAATCTATATTTGGATTTTTCGAAGCTGAAGAGCAGCCCACAATAACGCAAGGGCTGTCTTCACCTAAATATAGCCATTACCAAACGTATATTGGAAACAGCAAACGTCACCTACAAGTAGGCTTTGTACAACATTTAGATGACATTAACGGTATTGCTAATGTTATTTCCCTTACGGATATCAGCAACTACCAAACACAGTTAGATATTCAAAAAGATCAACTTGGTTATTTTGAAAATGCGCTTAATAAAAATGGGCTAGGGCAGTTGAGTCTTGATTTAGAAGCAAAGATTTTCTCGGTCAATTCAATACTTGCAAACCAACTAGAACGGGAATGTGGTTTTGAAGGTGAGTTGAAAGATTTCACTGCAATGATTGATAAAAAAGACTTGTTTAATTGGGAACAGATTTTAGATAAAGCTAAAAATCAAGAATCTCTAGAGATTAATCTAGGCATATCAATTCTTGATACATCGTCAGTACCAAGCCAAGGCAGCGAGCCAATGGATAACAAACCAGCTAAGGTTCTACCTGTAAGATTAGTTGGTTTATGTCGTCAAAAAGATAAAGAGGGTAATAGCTGTCGTTTTGATTTTATCGCTTATGACCTATCTGAAATTGAAAAATCTAAAAGTCAGGTACAAGCCAGTCAACAAAAAATTAAAACGTTAATCCAAAATAATCCTAATCCAGTTTATGTTTTAGATGAAGAAAGTAAGTTTATTGACTGTAATCCTCCTTTCGAAAAGTTATTTGGTCTGAAATTAAAGTCAATAACCAACAAGGGGGTGGATAATATTTTGGGGTTGCCTGAACACATAGTTAAATTGCATAGTGATACAGGATCGGGCTTTGGTAGTCTTAATGTGGGCCACGAAAAAGAGTTTGAGTTGACCCTAGAAAACGGTGCCGTGCATACTTTGAAATTGAAGCTGAAATTTTATTCTGATGATCAAAATAATCGGGCTGGTGTGGTTTGTATGTTACAAGACCTTAGCGAGTTAAAGCTGGCTAAAGAGCAACTAGTTCAAGAGCGGAAGCACTTTACAACTATATTAGATTTAGCGCCAGCTGCTGTAGCAACAATTAATGCTGAGGATAGAATTATTCAAGCAAACATTGCCATGACTGATCGCTTGGGTTTAAGTGAAAGAGAGCTTAAAAAAGACACTTTCTATCAATTGTTTAACGATCCAAGTAACGCTGGTAATGCAGCGAAACAAATTCAGAAAACCGGCCGTTTAAGGGCATTTCAGGCAAAGCTTAAGGGAAATAAAGGTGAGCTGCATCCTAGTGAGTTGCATGTAGATCTCTTAAATAAAGAGCGCCAAGAATACTTGTGTTGGATTTCTGACAGAACCGGCGAGCAGTTCCATCAAGATAAGTTTGATGGTTTACTGCAACATAGCAGTATGCCAATGGCAATTTTAGGGGAGCGAGGTTTTACCAAGCTTAACCCTGCAGCTTGTGACTTTTTCGATGTGCAAGATGAACATGATTTAATAGGTAGTTCACCTTTTGCTGATGATTTAAATATTGATCAAGAAGCGAGTCAAGAGTTAGAGCGTCACATCACCAAAGTTAAACTAGATGGTCAAGCTAAGTCTATGCCTTGGCAGCATCAAGTTAATCAAGCACTTTTACCTTGCCACGTTACTTATGTACCTATGTACAAGGGGAAAGATTTCGATTCTATCTTGTGTATATGGGCAGATTTTCGTGAAATTCAGCAAGCAGATCAAGCCAGAATAGAAGCGATAAGCCAGCATCAAGCTGCAGCACAGCAAGCGGCAGAAAAACAAAAACTGTTTGAGTCAAGTCAAAAACAACTAGAGACTAAAACTCGTAGCTTGGTGGATACAGAAAGTAAGCTACAAGTTGCTCAAGAGCACTTATCAGAAAAACAAAGTGAATACAGCGATTTACAGCAGGCTCATGAGAGTATCACCAATCACTTACAGGAATTGCAAAAAGATTATAGCTTCAGCCGTGAAGAATTAAACCGCGTTCAAATTGCCAATTCTGAATTGACTAATCAATTAAAAGAGTCCACTGAGCAAGTAAATGGCTTACAAGAGCAAAGGAATCAAATTTCAGATGCGTTGCAAAATAGCGAGCGTAAGTTTAAAACGGCACAAGAAGAGCTACTGGTAAGTGAAAGAAATAGTGAAGAACTACAACAACAGCAATTAATCCAACAAGCAAGAATGAAAGATTTTGCGTCTGAAATAGAAGAGTTACAACAATCTATTGGTGCAAAAGACAAGCAAATTACCGAAGTTGGTAGTCAGATTACGTCATTACAATCAGAGTTAAATCGCTCTGGAGATGCCAGTGATAAACTACGTAAACAATTGATGAACCAGCGAAAAGCCAGTGAAGAGGCTCAAAAACAAAGACGAAGTATAGAGCAAACCTATAAAATGGCGCAGTCTGAATTAAGTAATAAAGTCCGCCATGTTGAGCATTTACAAAACGAAATGCAAAAGTTTGAAGAAATGTCCAACCAGCAAAAAGGAGACATGGAAAAACAACAAAGCCAATTAACTCAAGAGTTAGCGCTAAAACAACAACAGTTACAGCAAACCCAAGAAAAGTTAGATGACACTAAGCGCGCTGCAGCCAAAGAAAAGCAGGCAAGAGAACAGCAACAAAAACGCTTTGATCAGTTGAAACATGAGCTAAGTGAAATGGAAAGTCGTAGTCAGTCGCAACAAGAAGAGATGGCCAAGATTGAGCAGCAATGGGTCAGTAAACAACATAAGGTTCAGCAAGAGTTAGAAGCTAAGCAAGCTCAGCTGCAAGAAACTGAGCAATACTTACATCAAGCGAAGCAACAAAGTGAAGCTGAAAAAGCACAAAGAAAACAACAGCAAACTGTGTTTGAAACCTTAAAAGTAGAGCTGGCAGAGATGGAGCAGCAAAAGCTAAAACAACAACAGGAAAGTGCTTTAAGAGATCAAAAGTGGCAACAGCAACAACAAAATATGCGTCAAGAGTTGTTAGCAAAACAACAATTACTGCTAGAAACAGAGCAGAATTTGAAAAAAGCTAAAAAACAAACCAAAGAAGAGAAGAGAGAGCAACAAGCCTTATTTGATAAGTTACAGGCCGAATTAGTTGAGATGGAGTCTCGCAATGCCGGTCAGCAGCAACAAATGGCTAAAAGTGATGCAGAATGGCAGTTGCAGCAAGAAAATATTCAAAGAGAGCTGAAAGCTAAGCAGCAACAGTTACAACAAACGGAAAAGCAATTACAACTAACCAAACAACAAACAGAGGCTGAAAAGGCTCAGAAAGAGCAACAACAAGCGCTATTTGAAAAGCTACAAGCTGAGTTGTCAGAGGTAGAAAAGCGCAGCCGCCAGCAACAGCAGGCTATTGCCCAAAGTGATCAAGATTGGCAATTACAACAACAAGCGTTGAAAGACGAAGTAGAAGCTAAACGTCAGCAACTGCAGAGCACCCAAGTTAATTTAGACGATATTAAGCGTCAAGCAGATGCAGAAAAGCTCGCTCGTATTCAACAGCAACAGAAGTTAGAGCAATTAACGGTTGAACTAACTGATGTAGAGAGTCGCGCTGTTAAACAACGGGAAATGATCCAAGGTAGTGATGAACAATGGCGTAAGCATCATGCAGAGATTGAGCAGCAAAAGAAACAATTACAACAAGCCTTGGTTGACGCTGAAAAGCAAAACAATCAATTGAAGCAAAAATTACATACTAACTTAGAGCAATTGCAAGACGCTGAGTCACAAGTAAATGAGACACAAAGTGCGGAGCAAAGTTTACAACTTGAACTTAATACGGCTAAACAACAAGCAGATTTTTTACAGACCCGTTTGGCACTGCAAGAGCAACAAGAGAAAAAGCTCCAAGAGCAATTAAATCAACAGCAACAATCGTTGCAAGGGAGTGAGCAAAATATTCAATCCCTTGAAGAGAAACAAGCTCAGCTGACTAAAGAGTTAGAAGCGGTACAAAAAGAATATTCACAAAGTAAACAGAGCTTAAATGCTCAGCATAATGATCATGAAGCCTTAACAGGACAATTACAGAAACTTGAAAGGGAGTTAAGTAGTAGTAAAGCTCAGCTAGATGATAAGGAACAAGCATTACAAGAAGCCCAGCAACAGTTACAGACCAATCAGGCTAAATTAGCTGAGCAGGAAGATGCATTGTTAACGGCTCACAAGGAAGAGTTACAACAAGCAGCTGAACAACAACCAAACATTGAGAATGAAAAGCATACTGCTATCGCAAACATTGAAATGCCAAGTAACCCAAATGTATGGTTTGATTTATTACCTTACTTGCAAAAATATCAAAGTGACAAGGCATTACCGGTGGCTTTAAAAGAGTTAATGGATGAATTACAACAGGGAATCGAAGATACAGATAATGCTGTAGAAGAGGATGATGTTACGAAGATACTAAGAGGAGCTCGTAAGCTCAGTGTAGTTGCCAATAAGGTCAATTCTGATGCGTTAACTGATGTTGTGAATAGACTTGAAGCAGATTGTCGGCAAGGTTTGGTGGATAACATTGCTATATCTTGGCCAACAGTACAAAGGTCTCTTAATAATACATTGAGGGTGATTTACTCTCATTTGAACTCGTAATTAGGATATTTTTATTTGTATTTTAATCCGTAACCACACTTAAAAAGAGACGGTTCATTGCCTGTTTTAGGCCAATCGAAAGCCAATTTGCCTTTAAAGTTTTTATCTCCAAATAAAACGTCAGCTACTCCTTGCCCTTCTGAGCCGGGTAACCAAGCGGCGACAAAAGCAGATGACAGGGCCATCTCCTTTTCTACAATAAGCGGTCGCCCTGATACAAGTACTGTTATGACTGGTACGCCTCTATCAGTGATATTTTTGATAGTTAGTATATCTTCGGGATGAAATTCGCTTAACTCTAGGGAATGGCCATAGGCTTCAAGCACTTTTACCTGACCATTGATATTAGTGCCGGATTCAATGACCTTTTTGTCATCTTTACGAATATCTCCTAAGCCTTCAGAGTAGGGGGTTTCACCAATGACTACTATTGCAAACTCGTGCTGTTTAGGATCTGCATCTTTACCTTGGTTTTGACTGAGGCTAGCATGTTCAGCCAATGAAGTAATCCCGTTCCATATTGACGTTCCACCTTGGATACTTTCGTTACCTGAGACTCCTTGCCAATTTATAGTAAACCCACCGCATTGATGGCCTAAGTTATTAGCATTTTTACCTGCCACTAAAAACTTAGCTTGTTTATCTAATGGCAAAATATTCTTTTCATGTTTTAGTAGCACCAGAGACTTTTGCACAGCCTCACGAGCAACTTCTCTATGTTCAAAGGAACCAAATGAAGCATGGTTAGACCACTTCCTGTTTGCAGGGCTTGGTTTATCAAATAACCCAAAAGCAGTTTTAACTGTTAAAATACGCCTAACTGCTTCATTTATTCGCGCTATGGGTACAGTTCCAAGTTGCACATGGCTGAGGAGGTTGTCGATAAACATAGACCAATTTCGAGGAACCATGAACATATCGATCCCTGCATTTACCCCCATTGCTACTGCTAGGTAAAAATCATCTGCTAGATAATCAATGCCTTGCATATCCGAGATAACAATTCCTTCAAATCCTAACTTTTCTTTTAATATGTCTGTTAATAAAAACTTGTGCCCATGGCACTTATCTCCATTCCAGCTGCTGAAAGACACCATAATACTCAAGACTCCCGTATCAATCGCTTTTACGAAAGGAGGGATATGAGTCTTGTGCAATTCTTCCCAAGATAATATTGTATCGCCATGATCAATCCCGTAAGTGGCTCCACCATCACCCACCCAGTGTTTAGCACATGCCATGATATGATCTTCTGATAAGTCTCCCTGTAAACCTTTAACTATTTCGGCTGCAAATTTGCCTACGGGTTTAGGTTTAGATGCATAGCTTTCATAGGTACGACCCCAGTGAGTATCGTGGGCAATGGCTAGGTTCGGCGCAAAACTCCAATCAACACCGGTTGCTAGCACTTCTTTGGCTGTGGTTATCGCGATTTTTTGCAATAGCTTAATATCATTGGCCGCGCCTAATCCAATATTGTGGGGAAAAACGGTTGCGCCAGTCACATTGTTATTACCATGTACCGCGTCTAAACCATATAAAGTAGGGATCCCTAAATGATTCTCATCAGCCTGACTTGATGCTTGCCAGTAGGCCTCATTCATTGCAACCCAACCCTCTGGGTGGTTGTTATCAGGTCTAGAGCCTGCACTACTTAATATTGAGCCTATATGGTATTGCTTAGCTTGCTCGGGTGTACATGACATACGTTCGGCTTGCGTCATTTGACCTATTTTTTGCTCTAGGGTCATTTTACTAAGCAAATTATCCACTTTCTGTTGTACTACTTTATTTGCGAGTAAAGGTTGATTGGATAATTTCATCTAATATCTCGAACGAAGAGTGAAGAAATATGGCATGTTATTTAACGTAAATTTTCGATTATTGACAGTGGCATGATAAGTACGCCCTAATAATTTTACTGTTTTTAAGTTGCATAATATTGGTTTCGAAGTGTCACTTTGAAGCATTACAGATTTTAGACTCGGTTTTCTTTACACTGATAGGTTCATAAATAAATTTAATCTTGATACTTTTTATTAACATTATAACCATATTTTACTTTGATATTTACACAATATAAATAAGTTAAAATGAACCCGAGATAGGGTCAGTCGGACCATTTTTATGAAAACGTTTTCTTAAATGTTAATATTAAACTTGAAATTGTTAATGTTTAATAATGAGGACCTATGCTTTTTAAGAGAAATATAACTCAGTAAAACGAGGCTAGAAAAGTAGACGTTCAAGTCTAGTTTCCAACAACATTTTTGGGTAGTTGACTTCAAATTTATACTGTAGTTATTTTAAAAAATTTAAATCTTTTTGGTCGTGATATCGGTCCTTCTTGGCTTGTTTTTATTGCGTAATTTATTTGATTATTTAGCCTTCACGCTTTTTATATCATGCAAGTATAGATTACATTGCTGAAATTAGAATTTAAGCTCATTCCTTCCTTAGTTAATTTTATATTTTCAATTTGAGGGAGATACCCAAGTTACCCCTAATTTATATGAAGAGAGCATGGCGATGGCAGTGTTTGCGCAACAAGACCCAATGACAAGCGGTGAGTTCATCAATATGGCAGGAGAGCGTTATTACGCTATTCACCATGTTGATGAAATGAATCCATTTTTTATCAGTTTAGTGTCAGATAGCGATCATTGGTTGTTTGTATCATCGACAGGCGGCTTAACTGCTGGGCGTGTATCTCCTGAGACTGCGTTGTTTCCTTATGTACCAGTGGATCGCATTCATGATAGTGCATTACATACTGGCCCTAAGACAATGTTTAACATAGTTAAGTCTTCAGAGTTTTGTCAGTGGCAGCCGTTCAACAAAGATTTTAATCGGCAATATAAAACCGTCCAAAATCTATATAAAAACACCCTAGGTGACAAACTTTGTTTTGAAGAAATTAATCAAGATCTACAATTAGCATTTCGTTATACCTGGAAAACAACGGAGGAATATGGATTTAGCCGAGATTGTGAAATTGTTAATTTAAGTGATGAGCCTGTATCTATTGATTTGCTTGATGGTTTACAAAATATTTTACCTGCAGGTACTCCACGTTTAACCCAAACTGTTTCAAGTAATTTGGTGGACGCTTATAAGTGGACTGAATTAGATCTTAACTCTGGTTTGGCTATGTTTACTGTCTACTCGGGTATTACAGATAGAGCTGCGCCTAGTGAATCTTTGAAAGCCAATACAGTGTTTTCAATTGGCTTTAAATCTCCAAAAATTTTGTTGAGTAGCGATCAGTTAGAAAACTTTGCTAAAGGTAAGCCGTTGTCAACAGAGCATCATAAAAGAGGTGTTCGTGGCGCATATTTTGTAAATTCTGAGTTAACTCTACAACCAAAGTGTAGGCAAACCTGGCAGTTAGTAGCCAATGTTGAGCAGAGCCAAAGCCAAATTATCAACCTTATGGCTGACTTGAGGGACAAAGGTGATTTATCTCATTCGATAGCTAAGTCAATATCAGCTGGGTCTAATCAGTTATTGAAAATAGTTGCGGCAACAGATGGACTACAACTTTCAAATGAAGAAAATGTGAGTGTTCATCATTACGCCAATACTCTATTCAATAATTTACGAGGTGGTGTATTTGAGAATAAACACTCAATATCGACAGAGGATTTTATTACAACTTTAAAGCTCTTCAATCAAGGGCTTTATGAAAAGCATGTTGTAGATTTGCAACGACTACCTAACACTATTGAGCTTAGTCAGTTTAATCGCGCTATTACGAAGCAAGGTGACCCACAATTACAACGCTTAGCAAATGAATATTTGCCTATTAGCTTTGGGCGAAGGCACGGAGACCCAAGCCGGCCTTGGAATCAGTTTGAAATCAAACTTAAAGGCGATGACGGGCATCCTTTATTGTCCTATCAAGGTAATTGGCGAGATGTTTTTCAAAACTGGGAAGCTTTAACTTTTAGCTACCCTGAATTTATCGAAAATGTAATTTCTAAGTTTGTAAACGCTTCAACCGTTGATGGTTATAACCCATATAGAATCACTAAGCAGGGAATCGATTGGGAAATTGAAGAGCCTGACGATCCGTGGAGCTTTATTGGTTATTGGGGGGACCATCAAATTATCTATCTTCAGAAAATGCTTGAGTTGTCCCATAAGTATCACCCAGAACGTTTAAATCAAAGATTACGCCAAGACGTATTCAGTTACGCCAATGTCCCTTACCGTATAAAAGCATTTGAAACTATTTTAAATGATGCTAAAAATACGGTTGTCTTTGATGAGTACGCGGCGCAAGTAATTGATAAGAGAGTCCAAGAAATAGGCTCAGATGGTAAATTGATTCTGGATGAAAATGGCGAGGTGTATCAAGTTAATTTACTTGAAAAACTACTCGTGCCTTTGTTGTGTAAACTTGGAAATTTAGTGGTTGATGGTGGCATTTGGTTAAACACTCAAAGACCTGAGTGGAATGATGCTAACAACGCCATTGTAGGCCAAGGGCTGTCTGTGGTGACGTTGAACTATCTACGTCGTTATGTATGCTTTTTTCAAGACTTAATTGAAAAAGAGCAAAGGGGTGTCAACGTCTCCTATGAAGTCGTCTTATGGTTACATGAATCTCTTAAAATACTGTCAAGTCTATCTCCAAAATTGAATGGTGTTACGATATCAAGCAGTTTACGCTTTAAAGTTTTAGAAGGGTTGGGTAAAGCTTCATCTCGTTATCGCCATGCCGTTTACCAAAATCAAAGGTTTAGCCATAAAATAGAATGCAACATAGAAAAGGTGAAAGCATTTTTGAGTTGTTCTTTAGTGGTTATTGAACACAGTATCAAAACCAGTCAAAGTAATGATGGACTATATCATTCTTACAATTTGCTGGAGTTATCAACAGGTACTGCCAAAGTAAGAAATCTTTATCCAATGCTAGAAGGGCAGGTTGCGGCACTGAGCTCAGGAGCAATGTCGACCGAACAAGTCATAGATGTCATTAATCAATTGTTTGAGAGCGATATTTATCGCCCAGACCAGAAAACATTCATGTTGTATCCCGATCGTATTCAAACCCCGTTTTTACAGAAAAACGTAATATCAGAATCCTTAATTACGGGCTCGACTGTACTCGGCGAGATGCTGAATTTGAAAGATGAACATATTGTTTTGAAAGATGCTAATGGCTGTTATCGTTTTAATCCGAGCCTTAAAAATAGCAGTGACCTTTTAATTCAATTGGATAAAGTTAAGCAAGCCTATGACAAATTAGATGGCCAAGAGGTGAGTATAATTGAAAGTATTTATGAGGAAGTATTTAATCATAGTGCTTTCACTGGACGCTCTGGGGGGATGTTTGGCTTCGAAGGCTTAGGTTGCATCTATTGGCATATGGTATCTAAGCTACTTTTAGCGATTAAAGAAAATTACGACTTGAGCGTTACGAAAGGTGTTGATGCCGAAGCCCAAAAAACCTTGGCTGAACTTTATTATCGAGTGAGAGAGGGAATAGGATTTAATAAAACGCCTACTGAATACGGTGCATTTCCTTGTGACCCTTATTCACATACTCCTAAGCATGCGGGGGCGCAGCAACCGGGAATGACAGGGCAGGTTAAAGAGGAGATATTGACTCGTTTTGGGGAGTTAGGTGTTAAAGTTGTAGCAGGTAAAGTAAATTTTGATCCAAGAATGTTAAGGCAGAAAGAGTTCCTTCAGGAGTCCCAAAATTTCCGCTATCTTGATGTAAATGGAAATTGGCAACAGACATTGTTACCCGAAAATAGTCTGGCGTTTACTTGGTGCCAAGTGCCAATCATTTATGAACTATCGGCAGAAAATCCACAACTAACCCTTACTTTAAGTGATGGTCGCATCATTAGAGATGAAAAATTAAGTTTAGATTCTGAGTTTAGTCATGCTGTGTTTTCACATAATGGAATAATTAATCAAGTACACATTACTGTTAACTTAACACAGTTATGTAATGTAAATTAACTTCCTCCTAGCATCTATTAATTTTTGTCAGCACACTAGAAATCGTGTTGACAAACCCTAGCACCAATTTTTGATTCAAGCTAAAAATGAACACATCATTTATTGTCTTTTTGGTTTTAAACCGAGCGACTTTTAATCCTTATTCTGATTTAAATAGCAATTACGATTGCTTTTTATAAGCTATTGCCTATTTTTTAATGGTAATAAGTACCCTTGAGTTGCCATTGTTCATATGTATAAATAATAAAGTTTTCATTTTTTTGAATTAGCTGAGTATTCTCAAATTGTAGTTAGCTTCTAGAAAGGTTAGTTGGGGGCACTTTAGAAAATTAAATTAAAATTAAACAAATCTTGTTGTTCTGCCGATGAACGAAGGTGGAGGGTAAATTAATTACCGTGATTTTAGTGGTGCTTATTGTTTATTTAAACAGAAGATAATTCATGTTTAACCTAGACACGTTTAGTTTGAGCTTCAACGTTTTTGTGGGCCAAGCCCAATAGACATAGTAATCAGGGATACTTTAATCGATAACAGGAAATTGGATAGAAGATGTTTAACAATAAAAAGTCGCAAGTGGAAATTTCAAAGCTAAAAGAACGTCTGCACCTCAAAAGACAGGTTTTAGATAGTTTAAGTCAAGAAATGCTGCATATAGAGCTATCGGAACAGGGAGTTATTCAGAATGTTAATCCACTGTTTTTATCAGAAACTGAATTGCCAAAACAATATGTAATCAATGGTAAATTTACGGATTTAGTTCACACAAAGTCACGTACAACCCCACACTTTAATCAGTTAAAAAATGCGATTGAAAAAAAGTTACATTGGTCAGGTGCCGTGGAGTTGCAAAATGGCGATAATGTTATTTGGTTGCGAGTTATTTTGCAGCCAATTGTTGATATTAACGGAAAATGTAAGTCATTTGATGTCTTTGCAAATAATTTAACTAGAACCATAGACAAGTCGGTTCATCAAGACAATATGATGTCAGCCTTGCTTAGATCTATGGCGGTTATCGAGTTCAATCCGGATGGATTAGTTGAACATGCTAATGAACTATTTTTACAGGGCATGGGTTATAAATTTGAAGAAATTCAAAATAAGCATCACAGAATGTTTTGCACTGATGAAGAAACCAGTTCACCAGAATATGCTGATTTTTGGAGAAAATTGAATGAAGGACAATTCATAGCATCCCGTTTTAAACGAGTTGATAAACATAACAATATAGTGTGGTTAGAAGCATCCTATAACCCTATATTTGATAACTATGGAAAACTTTATAAAATTGTAAAATTTGCAACTGTGATTACTGATCAAGTGTTACTAGAGGAACGCACAAATAATGCGGCTATGATTGCTTTTGATATTTCTCAAACGACGGATGAAAATGCGAAGCAAGGTGCTGAATTAATGCAGCAAACAGCACAGGTTATGCAGCAATTAGATGGGCAAATGACATTTGCATCAGAAAATATCGATGCGCTAGAAGTTCAATCAAAAACTATCAGTACGATTATACAAGCCATCAGTAGTATCGCGGATCAAACTAATTTACTAGCATTAAACGCAGCGATAGAAGCAGCAAGAGCAGGTGAGCAAGGAAGAGGGTTTGCTGTGGTAGCAGATGAGGTAAGAGAGTTAGCGTCACGAACAAGTCGATCAACAAAAGAGATTGTAGATGTGGTTTCAAAGAACCAGGAGCTGACAAATAAAGCTGTATCTACCATTAATGACAGTAAAACTACAGCCAATGATGTGGCTGAGCGTTTGAGCCATACTAATAACGTTATCGAAGATATTCGTATTGGTGCTCAAAAAGTGGTTGAAGCAGTGTCGCAGTTCGTGACTAATTTAGATGAAAAAAAGTAGTGGATTCTTCTAAAACACTGTTGTTCATTTAACTTTTAGTGGGGACAAGGCTTAGTAACAGGCTTTAATATTGTTAATTTTGATAAGTATTAAGGTTTTATGTAGGTGGGTTGGGTTATGTTTCCACAGAAGAGCTCAGTGGTTTGGATCGATAAGAGGATGACCGTGATGAACATAAGGTCAATAAGACAACTGAGTGAGAGCATATTAATTACGTGATTTAAGCCTTAAAACAGCTACGCACCCAGTTATATCCGCTAAATATTTAGTCTTTAATTAAAATAGTTTCTAATTCTTCTAATGATTTACCTTTTGTCTCAGGCAAAAATTTAAGAATAATTGCAAGGCCAATTAACGCAAATCCTCCATAAAAAGCGAAAGTGAATGCAGCCCCTAGGTTAGCTAATTCCCAAGGAAATAGTAGCTGTACTAAAAAGCTTACCCCTGAGTTAATTAATCCCACAAAAGAAATAGCGATACCGCGAATTCGGTTAGGGAATAATTCTGAAAACAATACCCACATCACAGGCCCAAGTGAGACTGCAAAGCAGGCTACAAACCCTAAAATGCTTAATAATATAACAGCTCCATTCATTTGTATTGCGGCTGCCACTAAACTTGATTCATAAGACGCAGCTTGGGTTGAACCTAATAGCTCTAATAACGCCGCTTTAAAGGTTAAATCGCTTGTAAATGTTGTCCCTATAATAGTTTGTAGGCTGGTTATATCTATGCTTGATGCTAGTGGTGCCAAAGACTGTGTGGTTAATGTATAAGTGGCAGCATTAAACTGATATGCCAAAGTAAACATACACACAACTATACCTGATACACCTATTACTAATAGTAATTTACGGCCAATTTTATCAATGAGTGCTATGGCAATTAAGGTAAATACCACATTAGTTATGCCTACTAGTATTGCTTGTATAAATGAAGCGTCTGTCCCAATTCCGGTTTGTTCAAATATCATCGGAGCGTAGAAAAATACGGCATTGATACCGGTAATCTGCTGTAGTATTGCGATAGAAATACCTACAACCATCACTAATCGCATTGAAGGTTTTAACAGGTCTAAAATGGACCCTTTATTTGGGTTCTTATCAGTTGATAAGCTCAAAGTAATTTGCGCTAATTGTTCGTTAGCCTCTTGTTCTCCTTGAGCTTTTTTTAGAGTCACTAAAGCTTTATCATATTTGCCTTTCATTATTAGCCAACGAGGGCTTTCTGGAACAAAAGACAAACAAATGAAATAAAGTAGGGCAGGTATGGCTTCTATACCTAACATCCAGCGCCAATTTGATGAGTCTAACTGTAATGTCTCAATGAATTGGTTATCCCAATCTGTAGCTTTCAATATTAGAAAGTTTGTAAAGAAAGCAACGGAAATGCCTAAAACGATATTAAGTTGGTTCAAGGAAACCATTCGCCCACGGTATTTAGCAGGGCCTATTTCTGCAATATACATTGGGGCAATAATTAATGCCGCTCCAACGCCCAATCCTCCTAACATGCGAGCAATGACTAGCGTGAGAAAATTTGGAGCAAAGGCTGAAGCTATGGCCGATAGAAAAAATAAGGCAGCTGCACATTTTAATATGACTTTTCTACCGAATTTGTCGCTTAAAGGTCCAGCGGTCATCATTGCGAAAGTGGCGGTTAAAGATAATGAAGCAACGGCCCAACCTAATTCAATTTTTGATAAGTTAAACTCAGGTTCAATAAATTTTACAACTCCAGAGATTACAGAGGCGTCAAATCCCATTAAGAAGCCGCCCAAGGCGACAATCAGAGATACATAAAATACGTAAGCAATGGAAATTGGCTGTTTTTTATTCATTAATATTTCCCCGAAAAATTCAATATTTTAATTTGTTAAGGGCTTGTTAGGATAAGAATGTTGGCAACGCTAGACTATTTGTTAACAAATAGTTGTCAATTGCGTTTAAGCGGTCTGCATTATAGACAAGGTGGACCATTATACTGGCTACGTAAGTTTCGCGAGTGTAAACTGTTTTTTGTTATAAATGTTAGTGGTAAGTGAATTTTTGCTACTTTATTTGTTTGAAATTAGTAACGTGTTTTTAGTGTTACTCAGTAAGCCAAGGTGTGTTTTTAGTGTGCAATAAATTTTGTTTGCAGCAGTTTGCAATTATCTGTAGTGGTAAGGCTTTATGGTAACTATGGAACCATATAAGGCAAACCAAAAGAATAAAAGTTTGGTTATATATAAATTTTGGCTACTTCATGTTGGCTTTTGGGTTTTTGTAAGTGGTATTAGTTTTTTATCTTTAACCCTTTGGTATGGTCCATATAATTGGAGTCATTTATTGCATATGTTTTTGCAAGCTGTCTTTGGCGTAATGTTAACCATAGTTTTATACTTTGGCTTTATACGTATCTGGCATGCCAAGTTTAGTTGTCGCACTATTTTAGGGTTAAGTATGGTGATAGCTGTATCTTTTATTTGGACCTTTTTTAGAATAGAAGCGTTTATCTTGTTAACTGGTCAACAAACTGAATGGGGGGAGTTCGGGGGCTGGCATTTCGCAAGTATGTTTATATTTCTATGTTGGGCCGGATTGTTCCATGGCATTCGTTACAATGATTTGTTGCAAACCGAGCATAGCATTATGCTAAAGGCTGAAGCTGAAACAAGAGAAGAACAATTAAAAAGAATACGCGCACAGTCTATTGCCAGAGACGCACAAATAAAAATGTTGCGTTACCAGCTTAATCCTCATTTTTTATGTAATACCTTAAATGCAATTAACTCTCTTGTTGAAGTTGGGGAGCCTGAAAAGGCGCAAAAGATGACAGTTCAACTGAGTCGATTTTTACGCCATTCCTTAGACAATAACCCAGACACAAAAATAACGCTAAAAAATGAAATTGCAGCTATTAATTTGTATTTGGAGATCGAGAGGACTCGTTTTGGTGAACGGTTAGGGTTAGATTTTAAAATTGAAGATGATGCGCAAATTGCGCTGGTACCAAGTTTATTATTGCAACCCATTATTGAAAACTCTATGAAACATGCTATTTCACTAAATGAATTAGGAGGCATGATCTGCCTAGAGGCATGTGTCAGGGAAGGGCGTTTAATTTTAGAATTGAGTGACACCGGTAGTGGCAGTAAAATTGGTAAGAGTAAAATGGAAAGCTCAAAAGGTAGGGGGGTGGGCATACGTAATACCAATGAAAGGCTGAAAGCCTTGTATCAAGAAGATTTTTCCATCGATATTGATATTCTTGCCTCTGGTGGTTTGAAGACCACTATTAATATTCCTTGGGAATACGTATCAACGAATATTAGTTTTGTTAAAAGTGAAGGTATTTTGAGTGCCCGTGATGAGCTGCATATATGATTAAATTAAAGACGCTGATAGTTGATGATGAGCCATTGGCTTTAAAATTACTTCAAGCAAAAATAAGTAAAATTCCAGAAATTGAAATTGTAGGTCAATGCGGTAATGGGCGAGAAGCTATCGCAGCCATCATGGACTTGGCTCCAGATTTGGTTTTTTTAGACATTCAAATGCCTGGCCTTAATGGGTTTGATGTGGTTAAAAATTTACAAAGTGACGTTGCTCCACTTATAGTATTTACTACGGCTTATGAGCAATATGCATTAGATGCGTTTGATGTACATGCAGTGGATTATATTTTAAAGCCAATCGACGATGAAAGAATTACAAGAGCTATCGAACGGGCTAAGCAACGTGTAACAAGTACTCAATCGAACAGTAGTAAACCGAGTATTTTAGGGGCGATAGACGCTATTCACCATAATTATCAAAACGAAGCCTTAATGTCGACAGTCACGCCAGCCACTATTATTGAGCAAAAGGTTGAACCTAAAGTTGTTATTAAAGATCGCGATGAAATCACTATATTGAAACAATCTGAAGTAGAGTGGGTTGATGCCGCAGGTGATTATGTTTGCCTTCATGCTAAGGGGCAGACGCATATAAAACGTAGCACCTTAAAAGAATTATTAACTGAGTTAGACGAAACCTTATTTAAGCGCGTACATAGGTCAACTATTGTTAATTTAAACTTTATTAAAAAAGTTATTCCCCACACGAAAGGAGAGTTTTTTTTACAGTTGGGCGAGTATGAGAAAATAAAAGTTAGTCGCAATTATAAAGATGCGATAAAACATTTTTTAGCCGGAGAGTAACGAAAAGTCTCGGTTACCAAGACTTTTCGTATTAGCGCTACTTTTTAGGTTTTCGTGAAGAGCTATATTTAGATTTAGACTTTTTAGCTTTATGGTCTGCAGATTTGCTGCGGCTTATCTCTGTAGATGTGGCTTTGTTACTTCGATAGCCTCTAGTGTTTTTAGATACGCTTTTTAGCAAGCTTAGGCGGTTACTAACCTCAAACCCTGGCTTTACAATGCGTTTAATTTTACTACCTATTACCTTTTCAATCCGTGCAACTGTATTTTCTTCTTCACGGCTTACAAAAGATATTGCATAACCTAGGTTGCCGGCGCGTCCAGTTCTGCCTATTCTATGAACATAATCTTCTGGTAGGTAGGGCAGGTTGAAATTTACTACATAGTCCAAACCTTGAATATCTAAGCCTCTTGCAGCTACTTCTGTGGCAATCAATACTTGTAGTTTAGCTGATTTAAAATCTGCAATCGCACGTCTTCTTGCCCCTTGGCTTTTATCAGAATGACACACTGCAGCATCAATTTTACTTAACTTTAAAGCTGCCATTAAGCGGTCAGCTTGCTCTTTGGTACTGGTAAAGACTAAAACTTGAAACCAGTTTTTTTCTTTCAGTAAGGCTTTAAATAACTCGACTTTTCTTGCCTCTTCAACCGGGTACATTACATGAGAAACAGTATCGGCTGTGGTATTTATTTTGGTGACTCGTATTTCTGAGTGATTACGTAATACCTTATGGGACAGCTCGTTTATCGCAGGAGAGCTAGTAGCTGAAAATAACAAAGTTTGACGATTTTTAGGTGTTTGAATCAATAAATTTTGTACGTCGGCAATAAACCCCATATCTAGCATTCTGTCCGCTTCGTCTAACACAACGAATTCTGCATGGGCTAGGGTAACGTTACTTAAAGATATATGTTCTAACAAACGCCCTGGTGTAGAAATCAGGATATCAACACCTTGTTTTAATTTTGCACTCTGGCCTCCCATTTTGACACCTCCATATAAGGCGGTAACCGTGATGTCACAAAACTGGGTGTAATTACTAATCGCATTAGCGAGTTGTTCGGCTAACTCTCTAGTTGGCGTTAAAATGAGTGCTCTTGGATTATTGGGGAGCCTAGCTTTAGGTTTGTCTAGTATCTGCTGGATGATAGGCAGTGAAAATGCGGCAGTTTTACCTGTACCAGTTTGAGCATTAACTAGTAAGTCTTTGCCTCTGCGTGCTGGTACAATGGCTTGTTCTTGCACAGGCGTCATCTCAGTATAACCACAGACGTCGAGCGCCTCTTGGATTTCATTGGCTAAACCTAAATTTGAAAATTTCATATTATTCCTCAACCTGGCAAAAATGAGCGCGGAATATACAGCATTTAATAACAAAATGGTATTCGCGAATCTTAGAATTGCAATATGGAACAGTGTTTACTGGTCAATTGTGGGATAGTTTGCGTCGGAGTAGGTTAGTCTAAAATTAGCGAATAGGTAAAAATATAAGTGTATGAAGCAAAGTATGTCGAGATAGTATGTGTTTGTTAGGTAATATGCTTACTGAAAGTAAAAAGCCGCTAGCATGAAGAACATGCTAAACGGCCCAGGGAGTTGGCAGTTCACTACGCTGCCAATAGTAAGTCGCTATTTTAGGATGAAAAGTTCAAATTTTTGTGAATTTTTTTAAATAAAGTATAAATCTTTCGAATTATGTAATTTTTTAGGATGAGTTTATGAATAAATACGGTTTTTCTTTGATGGTTGTTCTAATGCTAGTAGGGTGTGATAAAAATGAAGTGGGAGATATTTCATTGGGAGCGTTTACAACTAAAGATATTAAGCTTAATACTTTAGTAGACCCCATTGTTACAGGGGTGACTTGCCATGTAGCCAGTATCGAGGCTGACCTTAGTTTGTCCGACCCATCAGATAGTTCCATCGCGTGCCGGCAAACCGGCGCAATTACCTTAGCTATGATTAATGCCATAGATAAATCAAAATCAGGGGATGTGGTGTTTAAAAAATCAAAAAGTATCTTTTTTAAAACCATGAAAATTAGACGTATTTATGATGAACAGAGTCAAACTTTGATGTATGTATCGTATTCAACAAAAGAAACATCTGGGAGTTTTAAGCATAGTTTGTCAACTGTTCCATTGTGGGGGACACAAGCTTATAAAAATCTATTAAACCAGGGTAGTAGTGGCTAGTTCTTTAATCAATCTAGTAATAGCTAGAGAATTTTGCACTCTTTAATTCAATTCTAAATTTGAAAATAATGAAAATGTTTGATGTTAGTCATAATATTAATTAGCACCTGTTTTAGGAGATTTTAACCAACTAAGTTTTAACCCTCCTATAAGGTATTACTTTCTTTTATCTGAATTTTGCAACTACTTACTAGTGATTATACAAAACTACGACTTGTGCTCATTTTTATACTTGCCTAATTATTTTTGTTTACCGTGAACCAAATATAAACCTTCAACGACCTTTAATATATGAAACGAAGTAGCGAACAAATTCTTACAGAGTGGCTGGTCATTAATTGTCAGATGGGTGATGTGGTTGCTATGCAAAAACTGCTAAAAATTTGGTACCCCAAATTGTTGCGATATGCATTTCGTCAAATAGGAGAGCAGCAAAAGTCAGAGGACGCGGTTCAAAATGCGTTAGAAATAATGACCTCTAAATTAAGCAAGCTGAAAGACAGCGCAGCCTTTCCTAAATGGATTTATCAAATTCTTCATTATAAATGTGCAGATATTATTCGTCAGAATCAACGACAGAAAAACATAGTTAATAGTTATCAAAAGTTTGTTGAATCCGAAAATGAATATCGACTTAATTCAAAAAATGAAGATGGTTTGTGTTTTGATGGCATGGTGAGAAATCTACCGAATGAAATATATCAGCTAGTACATTTATATTATTTAGAAGGGTTAAGTGTTGTGGAAATACAGCAAGTTTTAGATATACCTTTAGGTACAGTCAAGTCTCGCTTATACCATGCTCGTAATTTGATAAGACATAATTTAACAGGAGATTGAAATGAGTGATTTAAATCAGAAAATTTTAGAAGCTCTTAAAAGTGATGACAATTTTGAAGACTTTTCAGAGGAGCAAGCAAATGGATTACAGTTAATTACTAAAAGCTTTAAAGGGACTTTTCGGTTAACCTTTGTTGTCATTGTCTTATTACAGTTTATTTTTGCTGGACTAGCTATTTACTGTGGTTATCATCTAGTAAACGAATTAGATATAGGCTTAAAGCTTAATTGGTTGGCGGGTACATTATTAAGTGGGGTGGGGTTTGCGATTGGTCGTTTATGGTTTTTCATGGAGTTAAATCGTTTGTCTGTCCTTAGAGAAATTAAAAGAGTTGAGCTGCAAATTTCCCTGTTGGCTAAGCGTTAACATTCAGTTTTATGTTTACAGTGTTTTTGTAAGTATAGCTATTAATCGAAATATAAAATTTTGTAGGCTAGTTGGGATAAAAAAGTGGCCCCCTTGATAGTTGGAGTTAGCTTAATTTAATGAAGTTATATAGCATTTTATTTGCAAGTATTCTGGGGATATTTGTTTCTTTTACCACCTTAGCTGAAAGCGCTCATTTAGCCGTTGCTGCTAATTTTCGACAATGTATGCTGGCCTTAGTTACTGAATTAGAAAAAGAATCCAACCATAGGTATGTATTATCTTTTGGTTCATCCGGTAAGTTTTATGGTCAGATATTGCATGGAGCTCCATTTGATATGTTTTTTTCGGCTGATGTTGCAAAGCCAATAGCAGTCAGTGAAGCCGGTTTAGGTGTGTCTAAAAGCCGCTTTACTTATGCCATTGGTCGACTGGCCTTGTTAAGTAGTGCTAAAAAGAGTGCTTTGGCGCTAGAGCAGACGCTTATCACTGGCGCTTTTAACAAAGTTTCTATAGCGAATCCCAAATTTGCTCCATATGGAATTGCTTCTCTAGAAGTACTAGACCATTTAAAGCGACTTGAAGAATCAAAATCTAAATGGGTTTTGGGAGAAAATATAGCCCAAGCTTATCAATTTGTAGACTCTGGAAATGCTGATTTAGGGTTTGTTGCTTTGTCTCAAGTTATGCTAGAGCAAAAATATGCTGGCTCATTCTGGTTGATTCCGGATAGTTGGCATCTACCCATACAACAGCAAGCCATTATATTAAATAAGGCTAAAAATAATCCAGCAGCGTTAGCATTAATTAATTTTATACATTCAAATAAAGGTAAGAATATTTTGACAAGCTATGGTTATTTAATTGCTGAGAACAACTCAGTTTGAGCTTATCTCCTGATGATTTAGACGCCATTTGGCTAACTTTACGATTAGCTACAACTGTCACCTTGTTATTATTAATATTAGCTACACCTATCGCTTGGTGGTTAGCTAAAACTGATTCTTGGTTGAAAGTGCCTATAGGGGCGCTAGTCGCATTGCCATTGGTTTTGCCGCCAACAGTCTTGGGGTTTTATTTGTTGGTGCTCATGGGGCCTAATGGATCTATTGGCGAATTCACTAAAGCTTTGGGATTAGGAACATTACCTTTTACTTTTTCTGGGCTGGTGATAGCTTCAATGATTTATTCTTTACCTTTTGTTGTTCAGCCAATTCAGAATGCAATTCAAAGTATTGGCGATAGACCTATAGAAGTAGCTGCAACTTTGGGAGCTGGGCCAGTTGATCGATTTTTTAGTGTGGTTTTACCATTGGCAAAACCAGGCTTTGTAACTGCGACAATTCTTGGGTTTGCACATACGGTGGGTGAGTTTGGAATAGTGTTAATGATTGGAGGCAGTATTCCGAAAGAAACGAGAGTCGTGTCCATCCAAATTTATGATCACGTGGAAGCATTACAATATGGCAACGCCCATTTTCTTGCAGCTATTATGCTTGGCTTTTCGTTTATTGTATTACTTGGTTTATATGGCTTTCAACGTAAACGTTCTGGGGAAGGGTTACATTATGGTAGATGAGCCTTCCGACATTGAGCAGCAAATTATCAATGCTCGTTTTCAATTAATGCTTACTAATAAAATTAATGGTTCTTTTGCCCTAGATGTTGAATTTTCAGTCCCTTCTGAGGGGGTAACTGCTATTTTTGGTGAGTCTGGGTCTGGTAAAACAACCTTGTTACGCTGTATCGCTGGTCTACAGAAATCCAATCCAGCTTTTTTATCTTTTAACGGTGAGGTTTGGCAAGATAGGGCAATCTTTAAAGCTACCCATAGACGGTCCATAGGTTACGTATTTCAAGAGCCTAGTTTGTTTGAGCACTTAACGGTTATGGGCAATTTATCTTATGCCATAAAACGCGCTAGTAATAAGTTAAATAATACATTCTATTCACAAGTTATAGATGTAATGGGCATTAATGATTTATTAGGACAGGGCACAAACCAGCTTTCTGGAGGCGAAAAACAAAGGGTGGCAATAGCCAGGGCACTGCTATTACAACCTAAATTACTTTTGATGGATGAACCCTTAGCCTCTTTAGATGTAAAACGTAAACTAGAGATTTTGCCTTATTTAGAAAAATTAAGAGCTAGTTTTGGAATTCCTGTATTCTATGTCACTCATTCTGTGGATGAAATTATGCGTTTAGCAGACCGAGTTATAATCTTAGAAGCTGGTAAGTTAGTTAATCAAGGAAATGTCTCAGAGTTGTTTTCAAATATTAATTTTCCGGTTCAAAGTCGTGATGACATAGGAATTGTTTTGGATTGCAATATTTTGGAAGTCGATGAGCAATGGCAATTAATGAAAGTGGCGTTTAACGGAGGGCAACTATGGTTACCTAAGCGGCGTGATGAATTGTCTAATTCACAATGCCGATTAAGAATACTGGCAAGTGATATAAGCGTGACCCTAGAGGCCCAGCGTGATACCAGCATTTTAAATCAACTGCCCGCAGAAGTAATTGAAACTGTCCCCGAAGAAACGTGGGCAACCACACTTCTAAAAGTTAAAACTGGTGATACTATTTTACTAGCTAGAATAACCAACAAGTCTTTATCACAGCTAGCATTATCAAGTGGTAAAAAAGTATGGATACAAGTGAAATCAGCAGCGATTATTCGCTAGCTTGAGCTTGTGTCCAGCTATTTTGAAACCCTAAGTTGGGTGGTATGCCTTAACCATTTGTGCAATCTGCTCTCGCATCCAAATGTGTGCATCATCCAAGTCTGAGCTAACGTGCCAATATAAAAAGTATTCTAGTAATGGCAGCTCAAAGGGCATCTCGTATAGGGATAAGTCATAATGTTTGGCAAGGTGATAAGGAAGGCAGGCAA
This sequence comes from Paraglaciecola marina, assembly GCF_004360155.1. Classification (GTDB taxonomy): domain Bacteria; phylum Pseudomonadota; class Gammaproteobacteria; order Enterobacterales; family Alteromonadaceae; genus Paraglaciecola; species Paraglaciecola marina. The sequence goes on from NZ_SAIS01000008.1 coordinate 217,821, forward strand.
TCAGATCAGTTTTAAATACGGCTGAAGGGACGGTTAAAAAGTGTTGTCCACGCATTACTACTGTTCGTTTTTCTCCTAACTTGTCTAGCGCAACCTCTATTGGTCCTGGTCCTGTTTTCCTTTGGGATACATTTATATGACCCAGTCTTAAAAAGGCCTCTAGGCTCATACCATTAGTAAGATCTGGATGATTTTTACGGGCAATAACCACGAAGCGATCTTGTGCTAGTTTTTGTTTACAAAGGTATTGATCACTAAAAGATGAAGCATCAGCATAAAAATCTAGGTTACCACTAGCCATTGCCGACACAATGTTTTTACGACTTACTTCATAATTAGTTACAGATATTTTAGGGGCACTCTTTTGCAATAACGCTAGCAACCTAGGCATTATTGTTGCCTCTAACAAATCTCTGGTCGCAAAGCTATAGGTCTTTTCAGCCTTCAAAGGGTCGAAAATATGGCTCTCTTGAACACTTTTTCTAAGCAGTCCTAAGGCTTCTCTCGCCGGGCCTATAATATTCTGCGCCACAGGGGTTGGCGTCATACTATGTCCTGTTCTTACAAATAACGGATCGTTCAACATTTCTCGTAAGCGAGCCAGAGAATTACTTACAGCTGGTTGCGTTATGCATAAGACATCTGCTGCTTTGGTTAGGCTACCTGCAGTGTAGATAGCGTCAAAAACAGCAAATAGATTCAAATCAATACGGTGTAAATTCATAGAAAAGTACTCATGTGACGAATTCATCAGATGATACGTTATTTATTAGTTAAATCAATGTTAAGGTATGTTAAATATTCATTATATTGATATTTTAATTCTTGCTAGAGTAGTTTGACTAAATTCTTTGTTGGAGATTTGTATGAATAAAAAATTATTGGAATTAATGGAAGGGGAACAGTTGCCTGTTAGTGAATGGGTTAAAATAAAGCAATCAGATATCAATTTATTTGCTGAAGCGACGGGTGATCATCAATGGATACATCTTGATGAAGATCGCTGCGCTAAAAGTAGCCCTTTTGGCTGTACCATAGCCCATGGATATTTCTCTGTTACCCTAATACCACAATGCCTTTATGGTTGTATTCAAGCCGACCCTAAATTTCCAACATTACTCAATTACGGAGTTGATAAAATCCGTTTCATTGAGCCTGTTCGCGTTAACGATAAAATCCGTTTTCATTCAACTCTAATAAAAGTGGAACGAAAAGCTTCAGGTCGCTTATTTCATTTTGAAACTACTGCGGAAATTGAAAATAGAGACAAGCCAGCTTTAAAGGGCGTATTTCTTACTTTACTAGAGGGTGCATTTTAGCCTTGCCTAACCTTTATCAGACGTAGTTATTTTCTATTTTAATACTTGATTTGGCTACGTTTAGTATTCTTTCTGCCTACTTTAGTCTATCTGGTCAGACCATCCGATCTTGTTATGTTTACATATAAATAACAATTTATTTACACTTGGTCTTAAGCCGCCTACTATATTTTTGAGTTCTGAAATGTTCGTTCTTCAGACACTTATTGATAACAACATTATTGGAGTTAAATTGTTCAGTGACTTTTGACGTTATAGGTTTTTAGTCTGAGGTCTTTGTAAGTGTATTTAATATCTAATAATCACCCACTGGGAACACAGTATGAGACTAAAAACACAATTAACGATATTGGCTGCAGCAATTTCTACTCAACTTTTTACAGCAAACAATGTTGCTTTTTCGCAAGAACAGGACGTTGAACAAGATCAAGAAATAGAATTAATTATGGTGACAGGTAGCTTTGTGAGACGTAGCGAAAATTTCGAGTCACCATCCCCTTTAGCAGTAATTAATAGCACCAATATCGATTCTATTGGTGCAAAAAGTATAGCTGACATAACGCAATCGCTCACTATAAACACAGGGGCTGAAAATAATCCTGATGCATTCACGCAAAATGCGACAGCTGGTACATCTAATATTAATTTACGGGGGCTAGGTGTTGCTTCAACGCTAGTGTTGTTAAATAGCAAACGACAGGTAGTAAATTCACAGCCAACAAACGAGGGCTTGAATTTTGTTGATACAAGCTCTTTAGTGCCTATGATTGCAATTGATCGTATGGAAGTTATTAAAGATGGTGCCTCTGCCCTGTATGGCTCAGATGCTGTAGCCGGTGTCGTTAACTTTATTACTAAACGTAATTATGAAGGTGCTAAAGTGACTCTGGATTATCAGGATGGAGCTTATGGTGATAACAGTGAATATAATATTCAAGGGCTTTGGGGCGCAGTTGGTGACAAGAGCAGCGTAATGGGCGCCTTAAGTTATACGAATCGCTCTCCCTTATTTATAAGCGATAGACGTTTGTCTCGTCCACAAGATGACACTAGTAACTTGGGTAACCCCGGTTCATTTTTTGGGGTTCCTGGCGTCCCCGCAGGTGTACCTGTTATTGATCCCACAGGTTGTGAAGAGTTTGGGGGGACTATTAACGATCTTGGAGCTGGTATTCCTGGCATTGGCTTATGTCAATTTGATTTTGGACCTGGGTATTCTTACGTACCAAAAGAGTCTCGTTTAAATGTTTATTTTAACGGTACTTATGAATTTGACAACGATATGGTTTGGACTACAGAGATAAGCTTGGCACGTAATCGAGCTGAACGTGGCGGAGCACCTAGCTTCCCAATTCTAACTGGTCCTGTTGTACCAGCTAGTCATCCTGATAATGTGTTTGGCGCAGATGTTGTATTTTTTGGCCGTGCAGAGGGAAATGGTATTGACGCTGACCCAGCGAATACAGAGTCAGATACATTCCGCTTTAATACAATGTTAACAGGTGAGCTTGAAGACGGTTTTTGGGAACTAAGTTACACCAACGCCAGTAATGATTTCATGTTTAGGGTTGAAGATGTTATCAAAGATAAATTTACCCTTGCATTAAATGGTTTAGGGGGCCGTGGTTGTGATCCTATTTCGGGCACTCCAGGTGAAGGGCTGTGTGAATATTTCAACCCATTTGCTACATCGTATACAACATCGCCTAATTCCGAAAATGTTATTAACTCATTTTCCGGTGAACAAGTTATCGATTCAAATGCAGATTTAGAAGTGCTAGAAGGCTTTGCTTCTATTAGTGTTTTCGAAATGGATGGCGGCACAGCTGGTCTGGCATTTGGTGCTCAGTATAGAAAGGAGCAACTGAGCCAGGACTATGATGCCTTATCTAATGAAGATTCCTTTACATTTGTTATTGGCAATCCTGATTTAAAAGGTGACTTAGACGTAATAGCGGCCTTTGCAGAGCTTGCATTACCTGTTCTTGATAGTCTTGACGTGCAACTAGCGTTGCGTTACGAGGATTACGGCGGCACTATTGGTGATACCCTCGATCACAAATTGGCGTTTAACTATCGAGCGACGGATGATTTTTCACTGAGAGCATCATTATCATCATCATTTAGAGCACCATCAATATTTATGCGTGACGGCGGTGCAACAAGTTTGCAGCAATTATCTGATCCTTTAATAGGAGGTGGAAGTGCTTTTGCAGCGGTAAGAACCTCGGGTAATGAAGATTTAACTCCTGAAGAGTCGGATGCTTACAACCTTGGTTTCTCATTTGAACCCTTAGATGATTGGTCTATCGAGATGGATTATTGGAATTTTGATTTTGAGAATCTGATAATTCAAGAAAATGCACAAGCTATATTAAATTTGGACCCTTCAGATACGACTCGATTAAACCGAGCTGGAGATCCTGAAACCGGTCCTCTTATAGGTGTCAACAACACCTATGTTAACGCAAGTTCTTTAAATACGGCCGGGGTTGATTTCGTAACTAGTTATAAAATTGATACCGATAGTGCTGGTACGTTCACCCCAAATATTACCGCCACATACGTCACTAAGTATGACTTAGATGATCCCCAAGCAGGAAAAATAGATGGTGTTGGGCGCCGTAACTTTTCAAATATTGGTGTGTCGTCTCCTGAGTTACGTGCAAACTTTGGGTTAGGTTGGCAAATGGAGGCTTACAGTGCCAATATTTATATACGCTATATTAGTTCATATGATGACGACCAAAACTGTGCTGACGGTAATGCCTATACAAGCAGCTGTGCGGTGGGCTTTAAAGAAGTAGATAGTCATGTGACATATGACGCACAATTTAATATTAATGTGTCTGCCTTACTTGATACAGAAACTGAATATGTATTTACACTTGGTGGGGTTAACCTTACCAATGAGAATCCTCCACAATTATTTACCAATAGTGGCTTCGACTCAAAAGTACATGATCCAAGAGGTCGACAGGTTTATGCTAGGTTGGCAATTGAATTTTAATACATACAATGAGTTACTAATTCCCGATTAGTTCGGGAATTTTTTTGTCTTTATTTTTACTCGCTAAGATAAACCAAACAATTTAATTGCTTAGAGTTCATCGTTCAAATAGGTGTATAACTATGAGTGAGGTGATAATTACTATGAAGCAATATACAGAGCTGCAAATTCAGAAAGCATTAACCCAACTTAACTCAGAGCTATGTGACGGGCACAAGTGGTTGGTTGAAAATCATAAACTAACAAAATCTTTTACTTTTAAAAACTTTATTGATGCATTTGGGTGGATGTCACAAATAGCAATTTGTGCAGAAAAGTTAAATCATCATCCCGATTGGTTAAACTCCTACAACAAGGTGGTTGTTTCACTTACCACTCATGAACTTGGTGGTCTCAGTGAGCTTGATTTTAAACTAGCAGAGAAAATGGATTTCTATATTAAATAAAAAATTCTAGTAAAATTTAATGTGCTACCGAGTTGCAAAATTAATCTATCTGATGATTATTTCAACATCCTGTATGTAGATTGAGCGGTTACACAGCTTTTTAATCTTTATAGGTATTAACTGCTTGCACCCCAATCTTTGCTATGTATAATACGCCCCACTCAAGACGAGGCAGTTGTTAAACAGCTTTCAATTGAAGAAGATTTCAAGCGCGGGATGGAGCAGTCTGGTAGCTCGTCGGGCTCATAACCCGAAGGTCGTAGGTTCAAATCCTGCTCCCGCAACCATATTTTGTATCATTAAAATTAAGGTTTTAAAGAAACAAATTAGTTGGTTGCAAATAAGTAATATTTGCGAACTAAAAGATTTCAAGCGCGGGATGGAGCAGTCTGGTAGCTCGTCGGGCTCATAACCCGAAGGTCGTAGGTTCAAATCCTGCTCCCGCAACCATACGATTAAAACCACAGCTAAAGATACAGTTAGCTGTGGTTTTTTTTGGTTCAAATAATGTAGCTCGTATTTACATTCAAAATTTAAAGTCTTAGTGGTTTCCTTTAATAATATTTTCAGATTTTATTTTTGTATTTTAAAAATGCACATCTAGATACTATTTTATTCGTTAAAATCATAGGTTTTTTGGTATTCAGTAGGGCGCACTATTGCAAGTATCTTAGCTGGTCTGTACAATACGTCGCACTTGAGAAGTGAACTCCCTCATCGATTGATGATAGTAACGCTTTATTTGTGGGAATTGTTCGAGATGTTTTTTGATTAATTATCTTTATTTAAGTTGCTCTCGTAGCCCGCAACCACTTTTAGAATTTGGTTTAATGCCATATTTTAGTTTAATAGTGGACTAGGGTCCAGAAACAAATTCCCCCGCTTGTACGGGGTTTTTTGTGTTCGTAATTTATACTCTTTAATTTAAATGTAAGAGTCTACGGGTAATTCATATTTTCTGGGCATTCGGCCCTTTTTTTGTTTCTGGAGCAATATTTTGTCGCAACTCGAACAAAAGTTAACTGAGATGTTAACGTCGCCAGTCGAAGCTTTAGGTTTTGAAATGGTGGGTGTTGAGTTTATCCGAGCAGGTAAACATTCAACATTAAGAATATATATTGATCATCCTGATGGCATCGGTGTGGAGCATTGTGCAGAGGTAAGCCATCAAGCAAGCGCAGTGTTAGATGTGGAAGATCCAATTAGTACGGAATACAACTTAGAAGTGTCGTCACCAGGAATGGATAGGCCTTTATTTAAAGAAGCTCATTACCAAGCCTGTCTAGGTGAAGTGGTTTCAGTAAAATTAAAGATCCCAATGGGCGATAGACGTAACTATAAAGGTAAGGTGTTAGGGTGCGAAGCAGGTAACCTAACGTTAGAAGTTGATAACCAAACTCATGTTTTGGCTATTGCAAATATAGAGAAAGGTAATCTCGTCCCCTCTTTTGATTAAGATGGTGACCTGACAAGGGCTTTCGTAAGAGAGTAATCAGTGAGGCAACAATGAATAAAGAAATTTTGTTAGTGGCTGAAGCCGTTTCAAACGAAAAACAGGTTCCAAGAGAAAAAATCTTTGAGGCATTAGAATTCGCTATTGCCAGTGCCACTAAAAAGAAAAATGAAGGCGAAATCGAAGTTCGTGTAAGTATTGACCGCGAAACTGGTAATTTTGATACGTTTCGTCAATGGTTAGTAGTTGCAGATGATCATGAGCAAGAAAACCCAATGGCTGAAATGTCTCTATCTGCTGCGCAGTTAGATGAACCAGATATTCAATTAGGCGACTTTGTTGAAGATCAGATTGAATCTATCGCATTTGACCGAATCACAACACAAACTGCTAAACAAGTTATCGTGCAGAAAGTACGTGAAGCTGAACGTGACCAAGTAATAGCTGAATATCAAGACCGTGTTGGTGAGTTAGTTACTGGTACAGTTAAAAAGGTAAACAGAGATAACGTTATTGTTGATTTAGGTAATAATGCTGAAGGCGTAATTTACCGCGATGACATGTTACCTCGTGAAACATTTCGTCCGGGTGACAGAGTGCGTGGTTTACTTTACGTGATTCGCCCTGAAGCACGGGGTGCTCAATTGTTTATTAGCCGTACTCATCCTGATATGTTGGTTGAATTATTCCGCATTGAAGTGCCTGAGATCGCTGAAGAAACCTTAGATATAAAAGCTGCGGCACGTGATCCAGGCTCTAGAGCAAAAATTGCAGTAAAAACTAACGATAAGCGTCTTGACCCAGTAGGTGCTTGTGTTGGTATGCGTGGCTCTCGAGTTCAAGCTGTATCTGGTGAGTTAAGTGGTGAGCGCGTAGATATAGTGCTTTGGGATGATAATCCAGCTCAGTTCGTTATTAATGCTATGGCTCCAGCTGAAGTATCTTCAATTGTTGTGGATGAAGATAAACAGTCTATGGATGTCGCAGTTGAGCCTGATAATTTAGCGCAAGCTATAGGGCGTAGTGGCCAAAATGTTCGATTAGCAAGCCAGCTTACTGGTTGGGAATTGAATGTTATGACAACTGAAGAGTTAAGCTCAAAACACGAAGAAGAAAACGCTAAAGTACTAGGCGTATTTACTAACGGTTTGGATATTGATGAGGACTTTGCTTCTGTATTAGTAGATGAAGGCTTTACTACATTAGAAGAAATTGCTTACGTTCCAATCCATGAATTGTTAGAAATAGAAGGTCTAGAAGAAGAGATGGTAGAGGAGCTACGTAGTAGAGCCCGTGCAACCTTAACCACTCGAGCTTTGGCAAACGAAGAAACCTTGGAAGCAGCAGAACCTAAAGAGGAACTGTTGAATCTTGAAGGGATGGACAAACATCTTGCCTATATGTTGGCCAGTCGCGGGATCACTGATCTTGAAGGACTTGCAGAGCAGGGTACAGATGAAATTTCAGATATAGAAGAACTAAGCGAAGATAAAGCCGGTGAGTTGATCATGGCCGCTCGTAATATCGTTTGGTTCAACGAAGAATAGGTCACCAGGAGGAATACCAATTATGGCTGAAGTATCCATAGAAAAACTCGCCACTGATATAGGCACTTCAATTGACCGTTTGGTTCAACAATTTAAAAGTGCAGGTATTGTTAAAGCAGCCGGTGACAGTGTAACAGAGGACGAAAAACGTGTTTTGTTAGACTTTTTAAGTAAGCAGCACGGTGGAAACGGTTCAGAAGCCCCTAAACGTATGACGTTGCAACGAAAGACAACCAGTACACTAAACATGGGGAAGTCGAAAGCTGTAACTGTTGAAGTGCGTAAAAAGCGTACTTACGTGAAACGCTCAGAAGTTGAAGAAGCTAAAATGGCTGAGGAAGAAGCTAAACGTTTAGCTGAAGAACAGCAACTTAAGCTCGAAGCCGAGCAAAAAGCAGCTGAAGCGGCTAAAAAGGCAGCTGAAGAGAAAGCAACTAAAGCTGCAGAAGCAAAAGCTAAAGCAGATGCTGAACGAGCAGCTCGTGCTGAAAAAGCTAAAGAAGTCGCTGAAGCTCGTCAAGCTGAAGAATCTGTATTGAGTCCTGAAGAGCAAGCTGAGCAAGATCGTATTCGTGCTGAGGCTGAAAAGCTTCGTAAAGCTCAAGAAGAAGAAACCCAGCGTAAGCTTGAAGAAGATGCTAAAAATGCGGCTGAAGAAGCTAAAAAACTAGCAGAAGAGAATTCTAGACGTTGGAAAGAAGAAGAAGAGCGTCGTAAGAAGCAAGAAAAAGAAGAAGTTCATGTACATTCGAACCGTTATGCTCAAGAAGCTGAAGACGTAGAAGATATGCAATCAGAGCGTGGCGGACGTAGACGTAAGAAGTCTAAGAAAAATGCCGGTTCTGAACTTAAACACGCATTTAATAAGCCAGCATCACCAGTTGAGAAAATGGTACGTATTGGCGAAACTATTACGGTTGGTGAGTTGGGTAGCAAGTTGGCGATTAAAGCCACTGAAGTTATCAAAACACTTATGAAAATGGGTGAAATGGTTACCATTAACCACGTGCTTGACCAAGAAACTGCTGTATTAGTGGTTGAAGAAATGGGTCATAAATATGAATTAGTTAATGACAATGCATTAGAAGATGAGTTAATCGCTGATGTGACTGGTGGTGAAAAAGCTAGCCGCGCACCTGTTGTAACTATCATGGGCCACGTTGATCACGGCAAAACTTCATTATTAGATTATATTCGTCGCGCTAAAGTAGCAGACGGTGAAGCCGGTGGTATTACTCAGCATATCGGTGCATACAGTGTTGAAACTGACAATGGCCGAATTGCATTTTTAGATACTCCAGGTCACGCCGCCTTTACAGCTATGCGTGCTCGTGGAGCAACTGCCACTGATATTGTTATTCTAGTTGTTGCAGCAGATGATGGTGTGATGCCGCAAACTAAAGAAGCGGTTCAGCATTCAAAAGCTGCTGGCGTACCGTTAATTGTAGCGGTTAACAAAATTGATAAAGAAGCGGCTGACCTAGATAGAGTTAAAACTGAATTATCACAGATCGAAGTAATTTCAGAAGAGTGGGGCGGTGAACACCAGTTCGTTAACGTTTCTGCTAAAACTGGTCAAGGTGTAGACGAGTTATTAGAAGCTATCAACTTACAAGCTGAAGTACTTGATTTACAAGCCGTACCTACTGGTCCTGCTAAGGGTATTGTTATTGAATCTCGTCTTGATAAAGGACGTGGTCCAGTTGCCTCAGTACTTATTCAAGAAGGTGAGCTTAAAGCCGGTGATATTATGTTGTGTGGTGAAGAATACGGGCGTATTCGAGCTATGCGGGATGAAAATGGCAAGGATGTGAAATTAGCAGGTCCTTCAACTCCAGTTGAAATCCTTGGTTTATCTGGTGTACCCATGGCAGGTGAAAATGCATTAGTTGTACAAGATGAGCGTAAAGCTCGTGAAGTAGCCACTAAGCGCCACACTAAACAGCGTGAAGTTAAACTAGCCAAGCAACAAAAAGCTAAGCTAGAAAACATGTTCGCAAACATGGAAGCTGGTGACGTGAGCGAGTTGAACGTCGTGCTTAAAGCTGATGTTCAAGGCTCTATTCAGGCCATCTCTGATTCTTTAACTAAATTGTCAACTGATGAAGTTAAAGTCAACATTGTTGGTAGTGGTGTAGGCGGAATTACAGAAACCGACGCAACATTAGCTGCAGCTTCAAGCGCAATCGTAGTTGGTTTTAACGTACGTGCTGATGCTTCAGCCCGTAAGATTGTTGAAACTGAAGAAATTGACTTACGTTACTACAGCATTATTTATCAATTGATTGATGAAGTTAAACAAGCCATGAGTGGTATGTTAGCTCCAGAATTCAGACAAGAAATCATTGGATTGGCTGAAGTACGTGATGTATTTAAGTCACCGAAGATTGGTGCTATAGCTGGTTGTATGGTGACTGAAGGTATTGTTAAACGTAGTAACCCAATCCGTGTGTTACGTGAAAACGTTGTTATTTATGAAGGTGAACTTGAGTCACTGAGACGTTTCAAAGATGATGTTCAAGAAGTCCGTAATGGCGTTGAATGTGGTATTGGCGTTAAGAACTACAACGATGTTAAAGCGGGTGACCAAATCGAAGTGTTTGAAATCGTTGAAGTTAAACGAGAGCTTTAATATTTAACATGCTAATAGGTTTTACCTATTCCGAGTTAAGTTAATTTACGGAGGCCTCGGCCTCCGTTTTGTTTGTATACAGATGCATAAGTTATGTGTCAGGAGAAATCAAGATGGCAAGAGAGTTTTCACGTACCGACCGTGTCGGGCAACAAATTCATAAAGAAATCGCCAGCATATTACAGAATGAATTCAAAAACCGCGACCCTCGCTTAGGTATGGTGACAGTATCAGGTGTTGAAGTTTCGCGAGATTTAGCTCACGCTAAAATCTTCGTCACTTTTTTTGAAAATGATGAAGAGCAAATTAAAGAGTACCTAGCGATCCTTGAAGACAATAAAGGCTTCATTCGTAAACTATTAGCTAGTCGTATGCGTATGCGTGCCGTCCCAGCAGTTAAATTTGTCAGAGACGGCTCTTTAACAGAAGGTATACGTATTGCTAATTTAGTGAGTGATACCTTAAACAAAGATGCAGAACGAGCAAAGATTGCTGGTCGCTCACTTGATGATAACGAAGAAGATAGTAACGAGAATAGCTAATAGATGGCCAGAAAACGAAAAGGTCGTTTAATTAACGGCATCATCCTCTTAGATAAAGGCTTAGGGTTATCATCTAATCACGCGTTACAACAAGTAAAACGCATGTTTAACGCCGCTAAAGCAGGGCATACTGGTGCTCTAGACCCACTTGCTACAGGTATGCTTCCTATATGTTTAGGCGAAGCGACAAAGTTTTCTCAGTTTCTATTAGATGCTGATAAAACCTATAAAGTGACAGCAAAATTAGGTGTTAGAACCACCACATCTGACGCTGATGGGGAAGTGGTTGAAACTAAACCAGTAGACGTTTCTGAGCAGCAGTTAAATGCAGCATGTAAACAATTTAAGGGGCCAATCAAGCAAGTTCCTTCTATGTTTTCAGCTTTAAAGCATCAAGGTAAACCATTGTACTTTTACGCTCGCCAAGGTATCGAAATAGACAGAGAAGCAAGAGATATAACTATTTTTAGTTTAATCATCGAACGCTTTGAAGCTGATGAAGTAGATATGACAGTACATTGCAGTAAAGGTACTTATATTCGGTCTTTAGTGGATGATATTGGGCAGGTATTAGGTTGCGGTGCTTTTGTTAGCAAATTACATCGTACTCAAGTAACTGATTATCCGATAGAAAGAATGATGACGATTGAAGCGCTACAAGAGATCAGAGATAAAATAGATAACGAAACTGCTGATTTATTAGATAATGAAACATTTGTTGAGTTAGATAATTTATTACTACCGATGGACTCAGCTGTAAAAGAATTATCTAAAGTAGCAGTAGAAGAAATCGGCGAAGGCTTTTTCAGAAATGGTAACCCAGTGAATTTTATAGGCATGTCAGAGTTTGCTGAAAGTACTCTAGTTAGAGTGTATAGCCAGCAAAGCGGGCTATTTTTAGGGGTCGGTTTTATTGATGAAGATGGAAAAGTCGGCCCTAAACGCTCAGTCGTTTATTAATTAATAATTAGCGCTTGTTATTGTTAGATGCATAGCTATAATACGCGCTCTTTTTGGCTTGCTGAATTAGTGATCGGCGAGCTGTATCTTTAAACTCTTATATTTTGGAGAAAATTATGTCACTAAGTACACAAGAAACTGCGGCAATCATTGCTGAATATGGCGTTAAAGAAGGCGACACTGGTTCACCTGAAGTTCAAGTTGCTTTGTTAACTAATAACATCAACAAACTTCAAGGCCACTTTGCAGACCATAAAAAAGATCACCACTCACGTCGTGGACTTTTACGTATGGTTAGTCAACGTCGTAAACTTCTTGATTACCTTAAAGGTAAAAATGTAGAGCGTTATCAAGATTTGATTAAACGTTTAGGTCTACGTCGTTAATTGACAAAGATTTTTTAAAAAGACGCAAAAGCGTCTTTTTTTATGTCTACAAAAATATTAAATAGGCGACTATTATTTTTAGTCATAAAAAAAGCGACCTTAAGGTCGCTTTTTAATGAGTAATTATATCTATTTTTCAATTTTACTATATGGGCGTTTTGCTTCACCTGTATATAACTGGCGAGGACGACCGATTTTCTGACCTGGTTGGCTTAACATTTCATGCCAATGTGATACCCAACCAACAGTACGTGCAAGTGCAAAAATGCAGGTGAACATGTTAGTAGGAATTCCAATAGCTTTCAAAATGATACCTGAGTAGAAATCAACATTCGGGAAAAGTTTCTTTTCAGCAAAGTAGAGGTCGCTAAGAGCAATTTTTTCTAGTTCCATAGCTACGTTAAGTAGTGGATCATCGATATTTAGCTCTTGTAATACTTCGTGGCAACTTTCGCGCATTACTGTAGCTCTAGGATCAAAGTTTTTATAAACCCTATGACCAAAGCCCATTAATCTGAAAGGGTCAGCCTTGTCTTTTGCACGGGCAATAAACTCAGGAATACGATCAACAGAGCCAATTTCTTCAAGCATAGTTAAACATGCTTCGTTAGCCCCACCGTGAGCAGGTCCCCATAAAGATGCAACACCAGCAGCAATACATGCATAAGGGTTAGCACCTGATGAACCAGCTAAACGCACGGTAGAAGTCGAAGCATTTTGTTCGTGATCTGCATGTAAAATAAAGATTCTATCTACTGCCTTAGCAACAGCTGGTGAAATTTTATAATCTTCAGCAGGTACAGAGAACATCATGTTTAGGAAGTTTTCGGCGTAGCTCAAATCATTTCTAGGATAAACAAAGGGCTGACCTATGTTGTACTTGTAACACATGGCTACCAACGTAGGCATTTTCGCAATTAAACGATGGCCACTGCGCAGTCTTTGTTCAGGATCGCTGATATCTAAATCGTCATGGTAGAAAGATGACATGGCGCCAACTGTTCCACACAACATAGCCATAGGATGAGCATCGCGTCTAAACCCACGGAATAAGTTATTAACTTGGTCATGAACTAGGGTATGGCGTGTAATCGTGTTTTTGAAATCGTTGTATTCTTCAGTGGTAGGGGTTTTGTCATGAAGGAGCATATAACAAACTTCAATATAATCAGCTTCTCTAGCTAAATCTTCAATCGAGTAGCCTCTGTGTAACAAAATTCCTTTTGCACCGTCAATGAAGGTAATTGATGATTCACAAGAACTCGTGGCCATAAAGCCTGGATCGTGAGTGAAATAACCGGTGGCCCCCAAAGTACGGATATCAATGACATCGTTTCCTTCAGTACCAGATAAAATCGGTAGTTCTACTTCTGTATCACCTACTTTCAAAATGGCTTTGTTATCTGCCATACAATGTTCTCCTCAGAATCGTTTTTATGTTCCAAATTAGCTTTTGACGCTAAATGTAGGGGGTGAAATCGCCGCTATTTGTACTGACAATACGGCCTGATGTCAATTTTTATGCGTTTTCGTACAGCAAATATTCACTTCTTTTGCATGTTAAAAGCAAATAAGATTTTCGCTTAGCTTGGTTAACATCCATATTAGAACCTGTTAACACTTGATTATAACTATTGTGAATTCTAAATGAGAGAAATGTATAACGATTATTTTATTATCTTAATTTAATGCATACCTAGAGATAAGGCAATTCAAAGATGTGTATTGTTAAAATAGTTAACCCTTTAATAATGAACAATAATTGTATTTCCCGTCGTCGCTGGATATACTTCCTTCGCTTTCCGTGCTGAAAATCAAATTGCACACTTATTGTTAACGGTTGATTTACATAAAGTTAACATGTGTAGTGGGCATTTTTAGCTGTTAATCGGCATGCTAAATGTCAATTGCAAAATGTTTAAACAACCTCCGGGTAAAAAGAGCGATAAACGTGAAAAAACAAAGACCAGTTAATTTACAACTCAATACTATTAGTTTTCCTCCTGCAGCTATTACTTCCATTCTCCATCGTATTACAGGTGTCGCACTATTTTTTGCGCTGATGTTTGTGATCTGGGCTTGGGCCGTATCTGTATCATCTTCTGATGGGTTTTCATTTGTTCAAGAACAGATGAGTGGACCCTTAGGATTATTCGTTTCAATTGGAACTATTTCTGCCCTTTTGTTTCATGTGTTAGGTGGTGTTAGGCATATGATTATGGATTTGGGACATTGGGAAGAGCTTCAATCAGGTGATTTAAGTGCAAAAATTATCATTGCCGCTTGGATTATTCTTACTGTCGTAATAGGAGTTGTATTATGGTAACTGGTCAAGCAAGTTTAAAACGCAATGGCGTGCAGGATTTCGTAACTATACGAGCTACTGCTATTATCATGGTTGCGTTTGCAATATTTATGGGCGGATTTTTTGTATGTACGCCAGAAGTAACATTTGAAATTTGGAAAGACTTATTTTCAAATCTAGCTATGAAGGTATTCACCTTTGCAGCGTTAGTGTCAATTATGCTTCACGTACGTATAGGTATGTGGCAGGTATTGACTGATTACGTTAAAGCGCCAGGCTTACGAGCGTTTATCCAATTTATTCTTAACCTAATTGCATTCGTATATGTAGCTGTAGGTTTATTTGTTTTGTGGGGTGTGTAAATGAGTATTCCTGTTCATGAGTACGATGCAGTTGTTATTGGAGCCGGTGGTGCTGGAATGCGCGCGGCATTACAAATATCAGAGTCTGGAAAATCTTGTGCATTGTTATCAAAAGTATTTCCAACACGTTCACATACAGTTTCAGCTCAAGGTGGTATTACAGTTGCCCTAGGTAACGCCCATGATGATAACTGGGAATGGCACATGTACGATACTGTAAAAGGTTCTGATTACATAGGTGACCAAGACGCTATCGAATACATGTGTAAAACTGGCCCAGAAGCGATTATCGAAATGGAGAACATGGGGTTACCTTTTTCGCGTTTTGAAAATGGAAAAATTTATCAACGCCCTTTCGGTGGACAATCAAAAGCATTTGGTGGTGAACAAGGTGCTCGTACTGCGGCTGCGGCTGATAGAACTGGACACGCATTATTACATTTGTTGTATCAACAGAATGTTAAAAACAAAACTAAAGTATTTAGTGAATGGTATGCCCTTGATTTAGTTAAAAACCAAGACGGTGACGTTGTTGGTTGTACAGCTATTGATATTGAATCTGGTGAAGTGGTTTACTTTAAATCTAAAGCGGTTGTTTTAGCAACTGGCGGTGCAGGACGTATATATGCCTCTACCACTAATGCTCATATAAATACTGGTGATGGCGTAGGTATGGCCTTGCGCGCTGGTGTTCCCATGCAAGATATGGAAATGTGGCAGTTCCACCCAACAGGTATAGCCGGTGCAGGTACGTTAGTAACTGAAGGTTGTCGTGGTGAAGGTGGTTACTTATTAAATAAAGATGGCGAACGTTTCATGGAGCGTTATGCTCCAAATGCTAAAGACTTAGCTGGCCGTGACGTTGTTGCTCGTTCAATGATGACAGAAATTCGTGAAGGTCGTGGTTTTGATGGTCCCCTTGGTCCTCATTGTAAGTTAAAACTTGATCATCTAGGTAAAGAAGTTCTTGAGTCTCGTCTACCCGGCATACTTGAGTTGTCTCGTACCTTTGCACACGTTGATCCAGTTAAAGAGCCTATTCCAGTTATTCCTACTTGTCATTATATGATGGGGGGGATTCCAACGAACGTTGATGGCCAAGCACTGAGTATCGATGCAAATGGCAAAGAAAGCCCAATCAAAGGGTTATTTGCTTGTGGTGAAATTGCTTGTGTATCAGTACATGGTGCAAACCGTTTAGGCGGTAACTCACTATTAGATTTAGTTGTATTTGGTCGTGCTACTGGTTTACACCTTGGCTCTGCAATTGACGGCATTGAAGCTCGTGAAGCATCTAGCGATGATGTTGATGCTGCGCTCACTCGATTCAATCGTTGGGAAAATTCAGAAGTTGGTAAGGGCGAAGACCCAGTTCAAATTAAGAAAGATCTACAACAGTGTATGCAGCTTAATTTCTCTGTATTCCGTGAAGGTGATGCTATGGCAACGGGCTTGAAGGAGCTTGGTGAAATACGCGATAGACTTCAACATGCTCGTTTAGATGATAAGAGTAATGACTTCAATACACAACGTATAGAATGCCTAGAGTTAGATAACTTAATGGAGACTGCATACAGTACAGCAGTTGCTGCTAACTTTAGAACTGAAAGTCGTGGTGCACATAGCCGTTTCGATTTCCCAGAGCGCGATGATGAAAATTGGTTATGCCACTCAGTGTTCTTACCAGAAAACGATGCCATGCTTAAGCGTGAGGTGAATATGTCACCTAAATTACGCGAAGCTTTCCCACCTAAAGCAAGAACGTACTAGGAGTAACGACAATGCAAATGAATTTTTCTATTTACCGTTACAATCCTGATGTAGATAATGCGCCACGCATGCAAGACTATCAGTTAGAGGTCCAAGAAGGCCAAGATATGATGGTTTTAGATGCTTTGATCGCACTAAAAGAACAGGACGCAACTCTGTCATTTCGTCGTTCATGTCGTGAAGGAGTTTGTGGCTCTGATGGCGTGAATATGAATGGTAAAAATGGTTTGGCATGTATTACACCTTTATCAGCCCTTAAAAGCTCTAAAATTGTAGTGAGACCTTTACCAGGGTTACCTGTTGTTCGCGATTTAGTTGTGGATATGACACAGTTTTACACTCAGTATGAAAAAATTAAACCATTCTTAATAAATGATGGTAACCAACCTCCTGCTCGAGAGTTTTTACAAGCTCCAGAAGAGAGAGAAAAGTTAGATGGGCTTTATGAGTGTATATTGTGTGCTTGTTGTTCTACATCATGCCCATCTTTTTGGTGGAACCCAGATAAATTTATCGGACCTGCAGGTTTGTTACATGCATACCGATTCTTAGCTGACAGCAGAGATACTGCGACTGAAGAACGCTTAAATGACCTTGATGACGCATTTAGTGTATTTAGATGTCACGGCATTATGAACTGTGTCAGTGTATGTCCTAAAGGTTTGAATCCGACCAAAGCAATTGGTCATATCAAGTCTATGTTATTAAAAAGAGCAGTATAGGGGCTTTTGGCCAATGCAACTAGCATTGGTCTTATTAACTCTATAAAACGGGTGTTAACCCATCGATTAATGTTAAGCGTGCACTTGCACAACTTAATTTGCAAGTCTGATTAAACCAAGGGAAGACAATGCAGCAAAGCGTGATGAAAGCATGGTGGGATTCATCTCACATGTCTGGCGGCAACGCTACTTATGTAGAAGATATGTACGAAGCCTATCTTGAAGATGCGCAAAGCGTTTCTGAAGAATGGCGAAGTGTATTCGATAAATTACCTGAAGTTGAAGGTGTGGCTGTTGAAACCAAACACAGCCAAGTACGAGATCAATTTCGAGCATTAGCCGCATTAGGCCCGTCAGCAAGAGCAGGGGTCGGAGCAGTTGCAACACAAGCATCTGGTAGTGGTGATGAAAAACAAGTAAAAGTATTGCAGTTAATTAATGCTTATCGCTTCAGAGGTCATCAACATGCTAATCTTGATCCACTCGAACTATGGAAACAACCTAGAGTTCGTGATTTAGAATTATCCCACCATAACCTTTCCGAAAGTGACTTTGATACTAATTTCAATGTAGGCTCTTACGCTATAGGTAAAGAAACCTTACCCCTTGGTGAATTATTTAAGTCGTTAAATCGTACATATTGTGGCTCTATCGGTACTGAATATATGCATATTACCGATACTGACCAAAAACGTTGGTTACAAGATCGTATTGAGTCTGTTCAAGCCAAGCCTGAAATATCTAGAGACGAAAAAGTTAGCATTCTTAAGGGGCTAGTGGCCGCTGATGGTATGGAGAAATACCTAGGCGCTAAATTCCCTGGAGCTAAACGGTTTTCCCTAGAAGGTGGCGATGCGTTGGTTCCAATGCTTAAAGGGCTAATTAGTCATGCTGGCACCAAAGGCACAAAAGAAGTGGTCATTGGTATGGCACATAGGGGCCGTATTAATACTCTAGTGAATGTACTTGGTAAAAACCCTTCGGTATTGTTTGATGAGTTCGCTGGTAAACACGACGATAGTCTTGGAGCCGGTGACGTAAAATACCATGCTGGTTATTCTTCTGATTTTGCTACCCCAGGTGGCAATTTACATTTAGCGCTTTCTTTTAATCCTTCGCATCTAGAGATTGTTAATCCAGTTGTTATCGGTTCCGTGAGAGCAAGATTGGATAGACGTGGTTGTACTGATGGTTCTGTTGTTTTACCTATTACCATTCATGGTGATTCAGCTATTGCTGGTCAGGGTGTAGTTCAAGAAACCTTCAACATGTCACAAACCCGTGGTTTTCAAGTGGGTGGTACAGTACGTATTGTCATTAATAATCAAGTTGGCTTTACCACATCTAAGACTGAAGATACTCGCTCTACACAATACTGTACTGATATTGCGAAAATGGTCCAAGCGCCAATTTTCCACGTGAACTCTGATGATCCAGAGGCGGTTTTATTTGTTACTAAGCTAGCCCTTGATTACCGTAATCAGTTCAAGCGTGACGTAGTTATTGATTTAGTTTGTTACAGACGACATGGTCACAATGAAGCTGATGAGCCAAATGCGACGCAGCCTTTGATGTATCAGAAAATTAAAAAACACCCTGTACCTCGTCAAATTTATGCAGAACAGCTTATTGCTGAAGGCAGTATACAAGCTCACGAAGTTGAAAAGCTTATTAATGAGTACCGAGCTGCTTTAGATCATGGAGCTTGTGTTGTAGAAGAGTGGCGTCCAATGACAGAGCACTCTGTAGATTGGACTCCATATCTTGGACACGATTGGGATGTGAAGTTTGACGGTGCAATCAGTGCTGAAAAAATCATAGAGCTAGGCAATAAACTATGTACCTTCCCTGAAGGTCATAAATTACAATCACGTGTTGCTAAGTTGTATCAAGACAGAAAGGCAATGGTTGCCGGCGACAAAGCTTACGATTGGGGCATGGCTGAAAACTTAGCCTATGCATCAATTGTGGATGGTGGTGCAAATATTAGAATGACAGGTCAAGATTCTGGCCGAGGTACGTTCTTCCATCGCCATGCAGTTTTGCATAATCAAACTGATGGCAGTGACTATATGCCACTACAAAACTTGCACCCCGAGCAAGGTACTATGGAAATCTATGATTCTGTATTGTCAGAAGCAGCAGTGCTTGCTTTTGAGTTTGGTTACGCTACGGCAGAGCCCGGTACATTAACTATTTGGGAAGCGCAGTTTGGTGACTTTGCCAACGGAGCTCAAGTCGTTATCGATCAGTTCTTAAGTTCTGGTGAAGCCAAGTGGGGGCGTTTATGTGGTCTTACGATGTTATTACCTCACGGTTATGAAGGGCAAGGTCCAGAACATAGCTCAGCCAGATTAGAACGTTTCTTACAAATGTGTGCGGATCATAACTGGCAAGTTTGTGTGCCATCCACGCCAGCTCAAGTGTTTAACATGTTGCGTCGTCAATCTTTACGACCTATGCGCCGCCCTTTGATTGTTATGTCACCAAAATCATTGTTACGTCACCCATTAGCAACTTCTTCAGTTGATGAATTAGCACAAGGTGTTTTCCACAATGTAATTGATGAAGTAGATGATATTAGCCCAAGCAAAGTCAAACGTGTTGTGATGTGTTCAGGTAAAGTGTATTACGACTTATTAGAACAACGTCGTAAGAACGAACAAGACGATATTGCTATCATACGTATCGAACAGCTTTACCCTTTCCCTCATGAGGAAATAGGGCAAATTGTAAGTAAATACAAAACAGCAAAAGATTGGGTTTGGTGTCAAGAAGAGCCACAAAACCAAGGTGCTTGGTATTGTAGTCAACATCACTTTTGGGCAGCACTGCCAAAAGGTGCGACATTGACCTATGCTGGCAGAAAAGCCTCAGCTTCTCCTGCAGTAGGATATATTTCAGTTCACAACCAACAGCAAAAAGACTTGGTTGATGATGCATTAACAATTAAATAAGGAACCAGTATGACAATTGAAATAAAAGTACCGGTATTACCTGAATCAGTGGCAGATGCATCAATCGCGACCTGGCACGTAAAGGTAGGTGATAAAGTCAGCCGAGATCAAAACTTAGTTGATATTGAAACAGATAAAGTAGTGTTAGAAGTAGTCGCACCAGCAGACGGAGTCATTTCAGAAATTTTCCAAACTGAAGGTGATACCGTTTTAGGCGAGCAAACAATAGCAAATTTCGAAGAGGGTTCAGCAACTGCTAGTGCTTCAGCGCCTGTTGCAAGTGCAGAATCAAGTCAACCATCCGGTAATAAAGGTGAGTCAGTGGATATTAAGGTACCTGTTCTGCCAGAATCAGTGGCAGATGCAACAGTAGCAACATGGCATGTTCAGCCAGGTGAAGCGATTTCTCGAGATCAAAATCTAGTTGATATAGAAACAGATAAAGTAGTGTTAGAAGTTGTTGCTCCGGCAGATGGCTCGCTAAGTGAGATTTTATCCCCTGAAGGTGAAACCGTAACTGGTGAGCAAGTGATTGCCAAATTTGTTGCTGGTGCTGCTGCAGCGCCAGTAGCCGAAGCTCCAGAAGCTACATCAGAAGACAATGATGCGCTTAGTCCATCTGTACGTCGTTTGCTAACTGAAAAAGGTATCGATGCATCAAGCATTAAAGGTACAGGTAAAGGCGGACGCATCACTAAAGAAGATGTTGAGAAATCATTACAAGCACCTGCTGCTAAACCAGCTGCCCCAGAAACTGCAGCTCCTGCTGTTGCGCTAGGTAATAGAACAGACAAACGTGTGCCAATGACTCGTTTACGTAAAACAATTGCTACGCGTTTATTAGAAGCTAAAAACAGTACAGCAATGCTAACGACTTTTAACGAAGTTAACATGAAGCCAATCATGGACTTACGTAAACAGTATCAAGAGCAGTTTGAAAAGCGCCACGGTATTCGCTTAGGGTTTATGTCTTTTTATGTTAAAGCTGTAACTGAAGCATTGAAGCGCTTCCCAGAAGTTAACGCTTCAATCGATGGCGACGATATTTGTTATCACAATTATTTTGATATCTCTATTGCTGTATCTACTCCTCGTGGTTTAGTGACACCAGTACTTAAAGATACTGATGCCCTAGGCATGGCCGGTATCGAAGGGGGTATTCGAGAGCTAGCCCTTAAAGGACGTGATGGTAAATTAAGTCTTGCAGACATGCAGGGCGGTAACTTTACTATTACAAATGGTGGTGTTTTTGGTTCACTGATGTCGACACCGATCCTAAATCTTCCACAAAGTGCTATTTTGGGTATGCATAAAATCCAAGATAGACCTATGGCGGTAAATGGCAAAGTAGAAATCTTGCCAATGATGTATTTAGCACTTTCTTATGATCACAGAATCATCGATGGTAAAGAATCGGTTGGCTTCTTGGTTACTATTAAAGAAATGTTAGAAGATCCAACGCGTTTATTGTTAGACGTGTAATTGAACGAGGCAGGGAAGGCATGTTCTTGCCTGCATCTCGCTATTGCTAATTATATTGGTAATAGCATTAAAAAAATAAAGCAGCTAACAAGCCGCTTTTTTCTTAAATAAAACGGGTAAAAAACCATGAATTTGCATGAATATCAAGGCAAGCAATTATTCAAAGAATATGGCTTGCCAGTGTCTGAAGGGATCGCTACAGATTCTCCAGAAGAAGCTGCAGCAGCGGCAGATAAAATTGGCGGAAGTGAGTGGGTGGTTAAATGCCAAGTACACGCAGGTGGCCGAGGTAAAGCTGGCGGTGTTAAACTAGTTAAGTCTAAAGAAGAGATTAAAGCCTTCGCTGAAAACTGGTTAGGTAAAAACCTAGTCACTTTTCAAACTGACGAAAATGGCCAACCGGTAAGCAAAATATTAGTTGAATCTTGTACTGATATTGCTGACGAACTTTATTTAGGTGCTGTTGTTGATCGTACTTCACGTCGTATCGTATTCATGGCTTCTACTGAAGGCGGTGTTGAAATTGAAACCGTTGCTGAAGAGACTCCAGAAAAAATTCTAAAAGCTGAAATTGATCCAATCGTTGGTGCTCAGCCTTATCAAGCTCGTGACATGGCTTTCCAACTAGGCCTTAAAGGCGTACAAATTAAGCAATTCACTAAGATTTTCTTAGGCCTAGCTAAAATGTTCGTTGACCTAGATATCGCATTAATCGAAATCAACCCTCTAGTAATCAAAGATGACGGTGATATTCACTGTCTAGATGCTAAAGTAGCTATCGATGGTAACGCTGCTTACCGTCAACCTAAAGTGAAAGCTATGCACGATCCATCTCAAGATGACGCCCGTGAAGCGGAAGCTGCAAAATGGGAACTTAACTATGTAGCTCTAGACGGAAACGTTGGTTGTATGGTTAACGGTGCCGGTCTTGCTATGGGTACTATGGATATTGTTAACCTACATGGTGGCAAACCTGCTAACTTCCTTGATGTTGGGGGCGGTGCGACTAAAGAGCGTGTTGCTGAAGCATTCAAAATCATTCTTTCTGACAGTAATGTTAGTGCAGTATTAGTTAACATTTTTGGTGGGATTGTACGTTGTGACATGATCGCCGAAGGTATTATCGGTGCAGTTAAAGAAGTAGGTGTTAAAGTTCCTGTTGTTGTTCGTCTTGAAGGAACAAACGCTGAATTAGGTCGTGAAGTATTAGCTAAGTCTGACCTAGACATCATAGCTGCTAGCAGTCTAACTGACGCAGCACAGCAAGTTGTTAAAGCCGCGGAGGGCAAATAATGTCTGTATTAATTAATAAAGACACCAAAGTTATCTGTCAAGGTTTTACTGGTGGTCAAGGTACTTTCCATTCTGAGCAAGCTATTGCTTATGGTACAAAAATGGTTGGTGGTGTAACTCCTGGTAAAGGCGGAACAACACACCTAGATTTGCCTGTATTCAATACAGTACGTGAAGCGGTTGAGACGACTGGTGCTACTGCATCTGTAATCTATGTACCTGCACCTTTCTGTAAAGATTCAATTGTTGAAGCAGCAGACGCTGGTATCGAATTGATCATCTGTATCACTGAAGGTATCCCAACTATCGACATGTTATTCGTTAAAGAATACTTGAACGTTAAAGGCGTTCGCATGATCGGTCCTAACTGCCCAGGTGTTATTACTCCTGGCGAATGTAAAATCGGTATCATGCCTGGCCACATTCATAAGCCAGGTAAAGTCGGTATCGTTTCACGTTCTGGTACGTTGACGTACGAAGCTGTTAAGCAAACTACAGACGAAGGTTTCGGCCAATCTACTTGTGTAGGTATAGGTGGTGACCCTATCCCTGGTTCTAACTTCATCGACATCTTGAAATTGTTCCAAGAGGATCCGGCTACAGAAGCAATCGTTATGATTGGTGAAATTGGTGGCTCTGCTGAAGAAGAAGCAGCTGAATATATCAAAGCTAATGTAACTAAACCTGTTGTGTCTTACATTGCCGGTGTTACTGCACCTGAAGGTAAGCGTATGGGCCATGCTGGCGCAATTATCGCTGGCGGTAAAGGTACTGCTGATGAGAAGTTCAAAGCACTAGAAGCTGCAGGTGTTAAAACTGTACGTTCTCTTGCTGATATCGGTAAAGGTTTACGTGAAATTACTGGTTGGTAATCTGCGTAACTCTTAACGATTAAGAAATATAAAAGCCCGCTGAATAGCGGGTTTTTTGTTTTTTGAGTTTTGTTATGCGCTGGGCTTATTGTTCACTTATGGCTATGTCACTTATTTACCTCGCTCACAGTTATCTCGATAACTGCGCCCTGCGTTATTCTACCTTCCGCCATCATTGGCTTTCTCATAGCGCTTTACGCATAACTTCGATGATATGTTGTAAAAAGGAGAATTATTCATAAGGTTGTCATTGTGATAAATTTAACTGTATTAATAGACAGTGTTTTGTAATTTGTCCAATAACAGCAAATTGTGGACTTTTTGGGGTATTTCCACATATAGCTTTTGCTTGATATGGAAAAAACAGTTATAAAATAAGCATGTATGGGCTTTTTAATAAAATAGCCCGAATAATAAACGACATTATGGGGTGTTTAAACACGACATAATGCCGTCTAATAAATTGTTAGAAGTACCAGAGGGAACTGAGATGTCTTATTACAATATGAGCATATTTAAGGTTGCGGCGAAAAAGTCATTTCTACATATTTCTTGGCTTGTTGCACTAATTGGTATTCCGATCATCTTCTTTAGAGGTGGTTTAGATTTAACTGAAAAAACGCTACTGTTTGTTGGTTTCTTAATTTTCTTTTGGCTAGCTTATTTGGGTCTATGCATTTTGTTTCATAGGCTAAGTTTAAGGGATGAAAATAATCGATTTGGCTATCTTGCTAAATCAGAAACTGAAAGGGGTGAGGAAGTTGGTTCTCACTTGGAGGGCTGGTGAAAATTAGTACTTCTAATCGGGTAGCCGGAGGTGTCTAACCTCCAGCCCCCAC